>CAWBVG010000022.1:0-34175 GCA_963792175.1 uncultured Acidobacteriota bacterium | reverse complement strand
GTACGATGGTGAATTTGGCGCTGGCAGTGACCGTCCGCGTCAGGCCGAGCAGCGAGCCGCCAAACGGCCGCGCGCGGCTGGTGATGCGCACGTAGTAGTCGCGGGTCGCGTCGAGGCGGGATGTGTCGTAGACCGGCACACGATTCAGCTTCGTCAGCCAGGTCTGAACGATGGCCTCGTCTTCCGTCACCGTCATGTCTTCGATGCGGCCATCGATCGATCGCGACAGCGTGTGGCGGCGCGTCAGGTTGTCGTACTGATCGCTCATGGCCACGACCGTGGTCATGATGGTGCGATCGAACCAGCCGGGGACGATGGTCCGAAGTTCCAGCTCGTAGGTGAAGGTCGTGCGAAGACCGCTGGCGATCGCCTCGCGCACGGCGGTGACGTCGGCGCCCTCGAGCTCGCAGGTGACGAGGAGGCGATCGTGGCTGACGGTCGGCGTGATCCGCAGTTCGGCGTCGGCGGCCTGCAGAACCGCAACGCCCGCCACCAGCAGCATCAGCGCGATTGTGCGCGCACAGGTCATCGTCGATCTCATCTTAGGACCCAATCACCAGGGCCATGCTGGCGCGCCAGAAGGACAATTGTTCTTTCCCGGTCGTGGTGGCGCCCGGCTCGCCCGTCTTCGACAGACTGTTGAACCGCCGCACGTCCCAGCCGACGCCGATCCGGTTCGTAAGGTATCCCTGCGCCCCGCCGCCGAGGTCCAGGGCGCCCATCGTCTCGGCCACCTGAAACACCCCGAAGGCGTACCCGATGTGGGTCCACATGAGACCCGCGCCGCCCGACAGGTACGGCCGCAACCCGTATTGGGTTTTTCGCGCCGGCGCCGCGACCACGACGTTGCCCATCAGCGTGGTCACGCGGCTGTCGAGCACCAGGCGTCGATCGCCCGCCTGAAAGAACCCGTTCACGTGCGCCAGATCGGCCTCGACCCCGAAGATTTCCCGCAGCCACATCGCGCTCACCCCGATGAGCCCGTGAGCCTTTCCGACCGCGTTCTCGGAGTCGATGAAGGTCGTGCTGCCTTCGAACGTGGTTCCGACGAACGGCCGGATTTGCCGCTCGCCTGCCACCGCCTGCGACGGTGCTGACAGCAGCACGGCCGCCAGCACGACGCGCCCGGTGATCCTCCATCTACCGTTCAACGCACGAAGATTCCCAGAAACAGGCGCGCGAACGGGGACACCGTCACATCGCCTGCCTCGAGCGAGAACGGTCGAGCCAGCCCCGAACTGTTCGCGAGCAGGATCAACGTCAAGCCGCGAAACGGCGCGGTGAGAATCATAGACGAAGATCCGTTGTCCGAGACGCCGAACTGCCAGACGATCGGTTCCCCGTTGTAGCTCTGCACGAACCAGCCCATCCCATGCGGAAGACGCTGGCCGCCGGCGCCGTTCGGTGCCGTCCACGCCAGCGCGAGCGTTTCCGCACGCAGCTGGACGCCCCTCCGGATCGCGAGATCGAACTTGGCGAGATCGCGCACGGTCGAGATGAGGCCGCTCGATGGCGTCAGCGTTGTCGCGGAGTAGCGCGACGGCGTGGGCTTGCTCTTGCCATCCACGGTGTAGGGCGTTGCCAGACGTCCCAGCACGCTCGAGTAGCGTTGCGCGACGCCGCCGCCCGGATCGGCCGATGCGGGCAGCCACGACGTGCCATCCGAGCCCGGCACCGTGTCCGTCATGTTCAAGCGCTCGAGCATCGAGATCGTCGCGCCGCTGAACGTGTCGCCCGTGCACGTGGCGATGGCCGCCGCGAGCGGCGCCAGACGGTCCAGGCGATAGGAGAAGCGCAACCCGTCGGCGGACGAGGTCGTATGCGTCAGGAGCTGACGCACGGTCGCGCCGTCGCCGCCGTTCGAATCCGCACGCCCGTCGAGGAGGAGCCGCCCTTCCTCCGCGCAACGCAGCACTTGAGCGGCCACCAGGAGCTGCGCGGACCCGTCGATCTGAAACGGCGTGTCGGTTCGCACCGGCAGGTTGCGTTCGACGTCCCGCAACCCGTTCGCGTGCTCCCACATGATGTCGTTGGTCGAGACAATCGTGGCCGCGAGGCCCGGGATGCCGGACTGCTCGCGCAGCGCGTCGAGAAAGTCGCTGAACCGGGAGAGGACCAGGTCGTCGGCGGCGTGCACGAGCACGGTTGCCGACAGTGACACGGCCGCGATGATCAGGATCAGGCTGCGACGCATGGATCAGATTGTCACCCGCGATCCTAACAGGTCTTGGGGGCCGATGGGACACCGTGGCGTGTGAAGTCCTGGGCACAACCACGATCTCTGGTGTGCGTCCTTTGTTTCCTTTGTGTCGTTTGCGCCTTTCACCCGATCACTTCGAATGTCGCCAGATTCGACTCCCGGCCGCGGAGTGACACGACACCGAGCGGGCGCAGCTGGAAGGCCTCGCCCAGCCGCTCCCGCGTCTGATCCGAGATGACAATCTGGTCGGGCTGCGCCACCGACGCTTCGAGCCGGGCCGCGATGTTGACCACGTCGCCCAGCACGGTGAACTCGCGCCGTTTCGGCGATCCGATGTCGCCGGTCAGGGCGCGGCCGGTGTTGATCGCCGTCCGCATCCGGATCGGGCGCGGCTGCTCGAGGTTGAAGCGCGCCAACTGCTTCCGCATCGCCAGCGCCGCCGCCACGCACCGCGCGGCGTGGTCGGGCTGATCGAACGGCGCGCCGAAGACCGCGAGAATCGCGTCGCCGATGAACTTGTCGAGCGTCCCCTCGTGGTCGAAGATGACGTCGGCCATCCGGCCGAAGAAGCTGTTGAGCAGTTCCCCGATCACCGCCGGTTCCATCTGCTCGCAGAGTGTCGTGAAGCCGACGATGTCGCAGAACATGACGGTGACGTCGCGTTCCTGCGGCATGAACCGCAGGTCGGCGTCAGTGCCCCGCAGGACTCGCTCGATCACGCCAGGCGAGTGGTGCCGCTGCAGCCGCTCGCGCCGCCACGTCTCCTGCATCAGCTTTTGCGCCACGCGCGACAGACGTCCGAGATCCACTCTGCGCCGATCGCCGCCGCCGCGCCGCTCGGACCGCGGCGGCGCGAGCGCGGCGGCCTCGACGGCGGCATTCAGATCCTCTGCCGCCGCGCGCGTCACGGCGCGGTCGTCGTCGACCCGCCGGACCAGATTGCCGGTGTCGCCCAGCTCCTGGTGCGACTCCGAAAGCGGCTCGGATTCGGGGAGGTCCTGAATCAGCGTGATCGCGACCTCGCCGACGAGCAGCGTGTCGCCGGACGTGATTTCCTGTTCCTCGACGACCGGCACCCCGTTCACCGCGGTGCCGTGCGTGCTGTCGGCGTCGCGCACGAACACGCGCCCGCCGACCACGCGTAGCCGCGCGTGCCGGCGCGAGACTGACGGGGCGTTGATGATCAGGTCGCAGGCCGGCGTGCGGCCGATGAGGGTTTCGCCGACCCGCAGCACGTGCACGTGAGGCATGCCGCCGTCGACGTACGCGAGCGCGAACACTGCTACTGATTACCTTTGGGCTCCGCGACGCGCACCGTCGTCTTGCCCGTTCGCTCCTCGATCAGCGAGAGCACGCTGGCGACCTGATTTTCCTCGACGCGCAGGACGATGAACCGTTCCTTCGTGCGCAGCGACACCCAGTGCCGTCCGCCCTTGAAGAAGCCGAACGCGCCGCCGTCGACTTGCTGGATGGGCGTGGCGCCGGCGGGTCCGTCCCACAGCGGCTGCTTCGACTTGGAGTAGATCACGCTCAGCACCGCCTCGTACGGCAGCGCACCCACGATCGCGCGGTCAGACCCTGTGACGGTGACCTGCCCTTCCGCGAGGCGCACGGTCGCGTCCCGCTCGCGCGACCTATCGTCCTCTTTGACGAGGATCTTCGCGCGGAATTGGACCGGCGCGACCACCGGCTTCGGTGGAGTCGTGGCGACGACGACGGGCGGTGGCGGCTCTACCGGCGCCGGCGCGGGTGGCGGTTCCGGCGGTGGTGGAGCGGTTCCGCGTGCCGCGCGAGGTGGCCGTGTTCCGGCTGGTGGCAGTCGTTCCAGGTGGCGTGGTGCTGCTGGTACGGCCTGTGGTATCGACTGACCGGCGTCGACGGCGTTGGCGCGAGCGCCGGAGTCGCTGGCGGCGAAGTGGGTTCCGCAGCCGCGGGCGCAGGCGTGGCGTCAACCGTCGTTGCAGGTGGCGCAGCGGCCGGCGAAGACACCGCTGTTTCCGCCGACGCGGAAGTCGTTGGTGCGGGTGTCTGCGATCGCCTCCAGGCCACGATCGCAATCACGAGACTGGCAACGGCGATCAGGGCCACGGCCGCGCGCGTCGCGGCATGACTCGATCCGCTCGTCCGAGCGACGGGCACAGGCTTCGGTGCAGGTGCCGGCTGGGCAGTCGCCACCGGCGGGACGATGTCGGACGGTATCGCGGTCGGCGTGGCCGCGGTGTCGGGGGCTTTCGCAGCGATCGGAGTTGCCGACGGCGTCGGACTCGGGGTCGGACCTGGTGTGGCGGCGGGTGCGACGCGTCGCGGCACCACGACGAATTCCGTTGGCGCCGGACGAGGCGGCGCCGCGGCGATCGAGGTCTCTGCGTTGGGATCGGGGCCCCGCGCAGCGGCCCATCGCGCGCGCCCCTCCAGGGACGGCAGCATCAGCGTCTTCGCTTCCACGGCCCCGTCGTGGATCGCGTCGAGCAACGCCTTACGCAGCTCTTCGGCCGTCTGATAGCGATCGGCCGGCGACTTCGCGAGCGCGCGATCCACGATCGCCACAGCCCATGTCGGCAAGTCGGCGCGATGCAGCCGGGCCGGGGTCGGCATGTCGGAGATCTGTTTCTGCACCATGCCGATCGCCGTGTCGGCTTCGAATGGCAGCTTGCCGGTCAACAGCCGGTAGAACATGACGCCGACGGAGTAGAGATCGGATCGTCCGTCCACGTCCTGACAGAGCACCTGCTCGGGCGACATATAGGCCGGCGTGCCCATCATGTAGCCATCTGTCGTCATGTGCTCGGCGCCGCGCACGCGCGCGATGCCGAAGTCCATGATCTTCACGGCGCCTCGCTCCGTGACCATCACATTGGACGGCTTGAGGTCGCGGTGGATGATGCCCGCGGCGTGCGCGTGCCCGATGGCGTCGAGTACCTGAGCCAGCAGGTACGCGGCGCGTTCGGGTTCGACCGGCCCGTTTCGCTGCACGAATTGATCGAGCGATTCGCCGGGCACGAACTCCATCACCATCAGCAGGTCTTCGTCGGACCGATGAAGCTCGTAGATGGTGGCAATCGCCGGATGATTGAGCTTCGCCAGCATGCTCGCTTCCGCGCGGAAGCGTTTCATCACATCGCTGTCGGCGAACTCGGGATTGAGGATCTTGATCGCGACGTCGCGATCGAGGGTTTCGTCGACGGCACGATAAACCGTGCCCATGCCGCCGCGGCCGAGCTTTGCGACGACACGATACTTGCCGATGGTTCTGCCAACCATTAGGAAATGCTCAGGATGCGGCCGATGATTGAATGTATGTCGCGCCGGCTGAGGTGTCAATCAGGGGTCCGGAGGCGTGCCGCGAAAACGGGGTCAGATCTTGATTTGATGCATCGCGACATGTCGTCTGGCCGCGATGCATCAAATCAAGATCTGACCCCGACTGCGCCGACGCGACGGTGCAACTCGACGACGTGGCGTTTAGGTGTGGGCCGGCTGTGGCTGATTCTTGGCGAACGCCTTGAAGAATTCCTGAGCGCGGCGATCCATTTCCTCCTTGGTCAGGTCCTCTTTCCGCGTGGCGACCGACCAGCTGTATCCGTGCGGATCGACGAACGCGCCCATGCGATCGCCCCAGAACTGATTGTCGACCGGCATGCGGACCTGAGCGCCGGCTGTGACAGCGCGCTTGAACAAGGCGTCGCAATCCTCGACATACAGCCACAGTGACGCCGGCGAACCGCCGTAGGCCTTCGGGCCCTTGTTGTCCATCACCGGATCGTTGACGAAGATTCGTGAGCCGCCGATCTTCAGCTCGGCATGCATGACCTTGCCGTCGGGACCGTTGCTGCGACCGAGCTCTTCGGCGCCGAGCGCTTTCTTGTACCAGCTCGATCGCGCGCGCCGCGTCGTCGACCGTCAGTTGCGGAGTGATTGTGTGGTAACCCTCGGGGACGGCCTTCTTCGCACTCGCCATCAGTGACCTCCTTCTCGTTCGCGTGTGGATTGCTCCAATATGTGCACGCGGCCGCCGGATTTCAAGCTGGTCAGAACACGATCGTTCAGTCCTTTGCCTTATCGACCTGCTGCGGTGTCAGACGGATGACTTGCCGCCGCGCTCGGGCGGCGGCGCGGTGAACTCGTCCGGCAGATCGCCGGTGTCAGCGCGCAGATGACGCCACTGGATGCGGTTTGATCGTCGCGAGCAGTTCCTTTCGGCTCTTGATCTTCATTGGCCTGCCGACATGAATCTTGCCCATGCGCTTCATCAGCGCTTCCGGCACCGCCCGCAAACATCAACAGCGGCCACGTGAACGCCGGGCCGTTCAGCTTTCGCAGCCTCGCGGCCCAGAGGCCGAGCGCGCCGACGCGCCACGCCGTCGGCGCCCACCAGCTTTCTGGCCGGGCCGGAGGTTCATCTTCCAGCACTTCATGATCAGCTGCCACTGCAGCGGCGTGAGCTCGCGCGTCTCGGTGACGCCCTTCGGCTTCTCCATCCGCGTGTCGTGCAGCGGCGTGAAGATCGACGGAATGAAGAACGCGAACAGGCCGCGGCGCTCCACTTCGTAAATCAGGTCCAGCGTGGCCCGGCAGTCGTCGTCGGTCTCGCCGGGATTGCCGACGATCAACGTCATCGCCGGAAACCAGTTGTTGCGCGTTGAGGATCGTCAGCCCCTGCACGACGACGCTCGGCCACTCCTCGATCGGGAACGGCACGCCCTTGCTCGGCATGATCTTCTTCGCCATCCGCACCGATCCGGTCTCGAGACCGATCAGCGGCACCAGCGCCCTCTGCTCTCGGATGCGTGCTCAGGGTCGGCAGCTGGATCGGGCTCTTGTCGAGCAGCATGTCCGAGAGCTTCTCGAATCAGCACCGGGTCCACGACCGCCGGCGCGATCGTCGCGTGACTGAGCACGTGCTGCTCGACGCCCGGCGTGTTCGACGATGTCCGAGTACAGATCGAGCAGCGCTTCGCGGTTCGGAAAGTAGAACGGCGTGTCCGTGTGGACCTGGCCCCAGATGAACATGTCCTCGGTCGCGAGCGAGATCTGCTTGTTGCCCTCGCGCACGTTCGCGCGGACGGCGCGCATGATCTTGTCCTTCGGCAGATCGATCTGCGGGTTCAGATCGGGCACGCAGAACTGGCAGCGCCGGCCGCAACCGGTCGTCATTTCGACGACGCCGAATGTCGTCCGCTTGTCCGGGAACAGGATCTCGTTCGCGATCCTTCGGATGCTTGCACCTCGATCTGTCGCGGCAGCGGCTCGCCGCGAAGCGCTTTCTCGAACAGCTCCAGCGTGTCGTCGATTCGCTTCGGCCCTCGACCACACAATCGACCCCGAGCTCGTCGTAGCTGTCGGTCTGGACGATCTGCCATCCGCCCGATCCGCCGACGATCACCTTGAACCGATCGCGGAATGCGCTTCGCCTTGATCGTCGCGAACAGCTCGCGCGCGTAGTGCGAGTTGATCGGCTCCCGGGACGAGCCGAAGATCGACGTGTAGACGCCGGCCGCAAACGTCACGCCCAGCGGATTGTGGGTCGACACCGCCACGACGCGCGTGCGCGGCCCGACGAACTTGTGCAGATCGGCCGGATAGCAGCAGACGATGTCCTCCGGAGGTAACCGCCGGAGCAGCGAGGCCTCGAGCGACCCGCAGGCCGGCGGGCATGTATCGCGCCGAGCCGTCGGCGTTGTACTCGACGTCGCGCCATTTCGGATACTTCCGTTGAGAATGCCTTCGAGCCAGATCGGCAGCGACGCCATGCTCATCTGAATGAAGTAGCCGGCGTGGTCGATGATTTCAGTGAGCGGCGCGGTCAGAACTATCGGCCTGCCGCCATCGTGTGGCGCCGAATCGTCCATGACTATCGATTTATGACGACAGGGCGCCGGCCGTCAAGGTGACGCTTCACAGAGAGATCGTTCACGTTCCGCGCGCGCCGGAGTACAGTCGAGCGCATGGCGGTCGACCTCCTCGTGTTTGGTCCCCACCCGGACGACATCGAAATCGGTCTCGGCGCGACGGTTGCGCGTCACACGGCGGCCGGCCACGCCGTCGGTCTGTGCGATTTGACCCGCGCCGAGCTGTCCTCGAACGGGTCGCCAGAACAGCGCGAACAGGAAGCGCATGCCGCTGCCGCTGTGCTGGGCGCGGCGTGGCGGGAAAACCTCGGCTGGCCGGACGGTGGCATCACGCGGACGCCGGAGTTGATCCGCTCGGCCGTTGACCTGATCCGCCGCCATCGTCCGCGGACGGTCGCCGTTCCGTATTGGGACGATCGGCATCCGGATCACCGGGCGGCGAGCGACGTGCTGAGCGTGGCGGTGTTCAGGAGCGCCCTCCGCCGTTATGAGAGCGCCGCCGCCGCGTGGCGGCCCGACTGGGTCTGCTACTACTTCATCAACGACGGCGCGCCGCCGTCGTTCGTCATCGACGTCTCCGACTTTTACGAGCGCAAGCGCCAGGCGCTGGCCTGCTATAGCCAGCCAGTTCGCGCCGGAAGACGCCCGCGCGGTGCAGACGCGACTGACCGCGCCGACGTTCAGCCAGCTGATCGAGAGCCGTGACGCGCAATTCGGGGCGCTCGCGGGCGTTCGCTTCGCGGAAGGGGTGGTCGTCAAGGAACCGCTGGTGCGGACGACGCTCCTGAAACCGGTCCCATGAACATCGGGATCGTCTGCTACGCCTCGCTCGGCGGCAGCGGCGTCGTCGCCACGGAACTCGCCCATGCGCTCGCGCGCCGCGGCCACGAGGTCCATCTGATCAGCAGCGACGAGCCGTTCAGATGGCGGGCGGGTGTTCCACGCCTCTCGTTCGAGCGGGTCGAGACGCCGGCGTATCCGTTGTTCCGCGAACCTCAGTACCTGCTTGCGCTCGCCACCGCCCTCGTCCGCCTGTCGCGCGACCATCGGCTCGACATCGTGCACGCGCACTACGCCGTGCCTCACGCGACCGCGGCCTATCTGGCAGGACAGATCCTGGCGGCCGACGGCGTGCCGGCGCCGCCGCGCATGTTGACCACGCTGCATGGAACCGACATCACGCTCGTCGGCAGCGATCCGTCGTACGCGCGCGTCGTGGCGTTTTCGATCGAGCAGTCGCACGGCGTCACCGCGGTCTCGAACAGCCTGCGTGCGGACACGATTGCGGCGCTGGGTATCACTCGAAACATTCGCGTCATCCCGAACTTCCTGGACTGCGAGGTCTATCGCCGGCGGCCGGTGCCGGAGCTTCGAGAGTCGGCTGCTCGCCGGCGGCGTCGAGCACGTCGTCGTGCACGCCTCCAACTTCCGTCCGGTCAAGCGCATCGGGGCGGTATTCGAGATTTTTCAGCGCATCCGCGCGCGGCTGCCGGCGCGCCTCGTCATGATTGGGGATGGACCCGATCGCCGACCGCTCGAGCAGCACCTCGCCGAGGCGGGTCTGCGGGACGTCGTCGAGTTCGCCGGCGAGCAGCACGATCTCGTGCCGTGGCTGTCGGCGGCGGATCTGTTCCTGCTCCCGTCCGAGCAGGAAAGCTTCGGCCTGGCGGCGCTCGAGGCGATGGCGTGCGAGGTGCCGGTCGTGGCGTCGCGCGTGGGCGGGCTGCCCGAAATCATCGACGACGGCCGCACCGGCTTCCTGTGCGCACCCGACGATATCGATGGCATGGCCGCGCGCGGCGTCGCCGTGCTGTCCGATCCGGAGCTTCGGGGGCGCGTCGGCCGGGCGGCGGCCGAAGACGTCAGAACCCGGTTCTGCACCGATCTGATCGTGTCGCAGTACGAGCAGTGCTACCGCGACGTGCTCGAAGCAGGATAGTGCTCAGCGGCTCTCGGCTGTCAGCTATCTCTCACGTCAACCCTTTGCCCTCCACGCAGTCGTACGCGCGGCCGGTCGCCACGTTGGTGAATTCCTGCGTCGCTCCGCTCGGCCACGTGATGACGACGCGATCGACGCGATCGCGGGGGCCGACGCCAAAGGTGACCGGCAGCTCGGACTGCGAGAGGTAGCTCGAGCCGCTCTTCACGAGCCTCGACTGCGACGATCCGCCGTGGAAGATGCGAACGGTCGCGCCGATCGCGTCGCGGTTCGACTTCGTACCGGCGAGTCGGAAGCGAAGGCTGCGATTGCCGCTCGACTGGTCGTTGCGATACAGATACGCCGGTCCGTTGTTCGTCGTGATGAGCAGATCGACGTCGCCATCGCGATCGAAGTCCCCGACAGCGAGCCCGCGCCCGACTTTCGGCTTGGAGAAGTCGGCGCCGACCGCCGCCGCCACGTCGCGAAAGACACCGTTGCCTTGATTGAGAAACAAGTGCGGCGCCTGCGCGGAGCCGACATGGCCGCGAATCGGGCGAACGGTCTCGTCGATGTGGCCGTTGGCGACGACGAGATCGAGCGCGCCGTCGAGATCGAAGTCGGCAAACGCGCAGCCGAAGCCGAGCGTGGTCCGCGACGCGGCGCCGATGCCGGCCCGCATCGCGACGTCCTCGTAGAGCCCGCGCCCGAGCGGGCGGTACAGGCCGATCATCTCGTTGTCGAAGTTCGTGATCGCCAGCGTCGGCTGGTTCGAGGCGTCGAGCACGCCGGCGTCGACGCCCATGCCCGCGCGCGCCTTGCCGTCGGCGCTGAAGGCGAGACCTGCGCCAATCGCGACCTCCTTGAACGTGCCGTTTCGCTGGTTGCGGTACAGCTTGTTGGGCTGCGTGTCGTTGGCGACGAACAGATCCGGCCAGCCGTCCTGGTCGTCGTCCAGCATGGCGACGCCGAGCGATTTCGAGCTCGTATCGAAGACGCCGCTCGTCGCCGTGACGTCTTCGAAGGTGCCGTTGCCGCGATTGTGAAACAGCCAGCAGGTGTCGCCGCGGTAGGCCTCGGGCGTGCAGTACGACTTCTGTTTGCCGTCCATGCTGCAGAAGACATCGTGCTCCGCCGACCACTTGACGTAGTTGCAGACGAACAGGTCGAGAAAGCCATCGCGGTCGTAATCGAACCACAGCGCCGACGTGCTGAAGGCGGTTCGACCGGCCAGGCCGCTGGCACGCGTGGCGTCGACGAACGTCCCCTTGCCGGTGTTGCGGAACAACCGGTTCTGTCCGACGCACGTAATCAGCAGATCGGGGAACCCGTCGTTGTTGAAGTCGCCGACGGCCACGCCCATGCCGTACATCTCGACGTCGAGGCCGGCGCTGCGGGTCACGTCCGTGAACGTGCCGTTGCGGTTGTTGCGGAACAGGCCGAGCGTCGATCGGCGACGTGCATGCCCGGGCCAGTCCATGCCGTTGACGACAAGAATGTCCTGCCAGCCATCGCCGTCGTAGTCGAGAAAGGCGCATCCAGAGCCCAGCGTCTCGGGCAGGAGTTTCTGACCGAATCCGCCGCTGTGATGCTGGAACAGGAGCCCCGAGCCCGCGGTCACGTCGACCAGCCGAAACGACGGCTGCGCCTGTGCGCCGATGGCGTCCGGCCACGCCGCTGTGGCCGCCGCGGCGCCCGCCGCCGTGATCAGGAACTCGCGCCGGTTCATCGCACGGTGACCAGGCCGTGCTGCAGTGCGTACACCACCAGCTCGGCGGTCTTGTGCAGGCCGAGCGCGTTCATGATGTTCGCCCGATGCACCGACACGGTGTTGACGCTGAGATTGAGCGTCGCGGCAATCTCCCGGTTCGACAACCCATCGCAGATCAACTGCAGGACTTCGAGCTCGCGTGCCGTCAGGCCGTGGTTCCGCTCGCCCTTCAGCGCGGCCGGCCGATCGAGCGCCGGATCGACGACCATCTCGCCGGCGGCGACGCGCTTGACGGCGGCGACGAGGTCGAGATCGATCGCGCTCTTGAGGATGTAGCCGCGCGCCCCCGCCGCGAGCGCCTGGCGGACGAGCGTTTCCTCCGAATGCATGCTGAGCATCAGCACCGCGGTGTCTGGCGCCTCGGTCAGAATTTGACGCGTCGCCTCGAGTCCGATCGTTTTCGGCATGGCGCAGTCCATGACGACGACGCTGCGGCCTGAGCCGGCAGGCGAGCTCGACGGCCTCGGCTGCCATCGCTGGCTTCGCCGACGACCGTGATGGAGGGGTCGTCTTCGAGCAGGCGACGAAAGCCGCGGCGGACCAGGCTGTGATCGTCGGCGAGCAGGACCGTGATGCGGTCAGACACGCGCGTCCGCCCCCTCGGCGTGCGGCAGCGGCACCCGCACGCGCACCAGGGTGCCCCCTTCTCGCGGTCGCGTGAATTCAATCGTGCCGCCGACCAGCGCCGCCCGCTCGCGCATCGTCACGATGCCGAGACCGCGCCGCGGCGCCGACAGGAGGGTGCCGGTGCCGTGATCTTCGATGTCGAGCTCGAGCAGCGAATCCGGTGACGCGAAGGCGCACCCAGGCCTGGGTGACCCCGGCGTGCCGCGCGACATTGGTCAACGCTTCCTGAAGGATGCGATAGACGTGAATCGCGATCGTGAGATCGACGGGCGCGGATGGTCCGGCGCGCTCGTACGAGACCGCCACGCCGGTCTGCCGCTCGACGGTCGAAAGGTACCAGTCCAGTGTCCCCTCGAATCCGATCTCCTCGAGCAGCGAGGGATGCAGCGTCTGCGACAACCCGCGCACCCGTTCCAGCATGCCTTGCGCGACTTCGGACACTTCGCGCAGGTCCGACTTGAGCGGCGAATGCTCGGGGGCATGGTTGCTCGCGCGGCCGAGCATCGATCCCATGGCTGTCAGCATCTGCCCGAATTCGTCGTGCAGCTCGCGGGCCAGATGATGAAGCGTCGTTTCGCGCGCCGTGATGAGCTGTTGCGCGACGTCGCGGCGCTCTTCCGAGAGCGATGCCAGCCTCGCGAAGAGACGCCGGTTGGATTGAATCAGGTAGAGGCTCGTCATCACGATCGCGGCGAGGGTGACGGCGAGGAACGTGTAGACCTGGCGCTCCACCTGATCGTAGATGCCCTGCACCCGACCTGCCGTTTCCTGCTCGCTTTCGTTGTTCTCGACCAGCAGCCGCGCGACCGCGGTGCCGAGCGCGGCCTGCCTGGCCTGGAGCGAAATCCTGATTTGCGCGCGCGCCTCGGTCTCGTGCCCGTTGCCCGCCAGCGCAAAAATGCGATCGGCCGCATCCCAGAACTGCGCCAGCGAATCGGCGAGGTACTGCCGCTGCTCGGGCGTCCGCGCGCCAACCGCCAGTTGATCCTGACGCCGCAGCGCATCCTCGAGATCGAGCCGCACGCGCTGAAACTGGCCGGACCAGGCGGTCAGCGGATACGGTTCGCTGTTGTCCAGCATGTCGCGCATCGCGAGGCCGATGGTATTCAGGTTGTTCTGAATGCGGAGCAGCTGCAGCGAGTCTCTGCGGCTCCGGTCGGCGAGGTCCGTCTGCAGCGCCCGAAGCCGCGAGATCTGCCGCGTGAGGTAGGACCGAGTCGGCCGAAACCGCGGCGAGGGTGATGACCATCCCCGCGAGCAGCCCGGCCGTCGGCGATCGTCCTGAGTCAAACGCGCGCACCGCCAGAGCATTATCGCAGCAGATCGCGGCTGGATTCCCCCGCTCGCGGGCGTTACGACCCGGCGACGACCTGAATCAGCTGTCCTCTCGTGTTGTTGTTCTCCTGGATCTCGATGACCACGCCGTCCGCGTCGGCGACAGCAATCACGTAGTAGAAGCCCGCCGGCGTCCCGGCGGGAACCGTGATCGCCGTCGTGCCGAGGTTCAAGGCCCCTGGTGCCAGCGAAGGCACGGCACGGCTGCCGGCCAGCTGCACGTCCCCGCTTTCGAAAGACGGGTTGACGGACAAATAGAATCTGGTCGTCGACGGCGCCGAGGCGTTGCCGCCGGCATTCTGAGCGATGTCGATGGCCGTCACGGTCCCACCCGCGGCGATCACCGACGGCACGGACAAGCCCGCAACCAGCAGGTCGGCGCCGATCGTCAGCTGGCGGACGGTGGTGTTGTTCGTCTCCTGTGTTTCGGTGACGACGTTGTCGGCGTCGGCCTTGGCGATGATGTAGTAGACGCCGGCGCCGACCGCCGCCACCGTCGTCGTTCCGCCACTGGAGACACCGCCGTCGAGCGACGGCACCGGCCGCTCACCAAGCATGGTGTCCGAGCATCGAGGATCGAGTCTGTCGAGAGGTAGAAGCGAGTCACCGACGGCGCGACCGTTGAACCGCCGCTGTTGATCGTCGTGTCGTTGATGATCAGCGCGCCGCCCGTGCCCTGGACTTGCACGGTGAGCGCGGAGACAGTGAGGTCGCCGCCGATCTGTATGGCGCGTGTCGTCGTGTTGTTCGTTTCGTCGGTTTCCGGCACGGCGTTGTCCGCATCGGCTTTCGCAATCAGGTAGTACACGCCGATACCGCTCGCCGGTGGCAGATCCACGCTGGTCGTCAGGGCGCTCGATGCACCACCCGCGAGCGCCGGAACCTGATGACTGGTGAGCAACTGGTCCGACGCGTCGAGGACCGCGTTGGCCGACAGATAGATCCGAGTCGTCGAGGCCGCGATGACACCGGAGCGCTGGTTGGTTGTCGTCTCGCCGATCTGAATCGTCGCGCCGGGCGCCGCTGCGGACGGCGCTGTCAGCGCTGAGACGACGAGGTCGCCGCCAATCAACAGAACCCTTGAGGCGGTGTTGTTCGCTTCCGAAGTTTCGGGTTGGGTGTTATCGCCGTCGGCCTTGGCGATCAGGTAGTAGCTGCCGGTTTGCGTCGTGGAGGGGATCGTCACGAGAGACCGACCCCGTGCTGCTGCCGCCGGGAGCGAGCGCCGGCACGGTTCGACCGCCCGGGAGGAGGATATCGCCGGCGTCGAGGGAGGAGTTCGTCGAGAGATAGAAGCGTGTCATCGTCGCGGCCGTGCCGCCGCCGCCCAGGTTGATCACCGCGTCCGTCACGAGAATCGCGGCGCCGGCTTCGGTGGCCGACGGAGCGCCGAGTGACGTGATGCTCAAGTCGGGACCGATCGTGATCAGCCCGCCGAGATACGTATTGTTCGACTCCGAGGTTTCCGTTTCGACACCGTCGGCGTCCACCTTGACGAACACGAAGTAGTAGCCAGGCGTCACGCTCGCCGGCACGCCGGTCGTCACCGGTCCCGTGCTGGTCGCGCCCGATGCAAGCGCGGGGACGTTGTAGGCGCCGTCCAGCGCGATGGCGCCTGGGCCCAGCGTGCCGCTCGTCGTTACGTAGAAGCGCGTGCTGGTGGGCGCGGCGGCTCCCGGCCCCTGATTCTTCACGCCCACGGATAGCGTCAGCGGCAGGCCGGCTCCGCCTTTTTGAGGAACCGAAAACGACGAGACCACCGAGATCGGAAGGCGTCTTGGGTGTCGCGGTCACTTCATTCGAGTCGCCGCTCGCGCCCGCGCCATTGGTTGCCGAGACCACGTAGTAGTACGCCGTTCCGTTGGTGACATTCGTGTCGACGTAGGTGCGCGGCTTGATGTCCGCCGCGATCGGGATGTACGGCCCGCCGGCGGTTGCGCTGCGCTTGACGCTGAACGAGGTTGCGCCGGAGGCTCCGGACCATGTGAGGGTGACGCGCGTGTCACCGGCAAGCGCCGTCAGCGCCGGCGGCGCGAGCGCCGCATCGCACGATCGGATGGCGCCATTCACGTTGAGACGGCCTCCAGTGATCGTGATCGTCGCCAGCGCGGGGACTGGGTCCACCGTGCTCAGCAGCGCGTCCTTCAACGCGTCCGTGCTGAAGGCGCAATGCGACAGGACCAGCGCGGCGGCGCCCGAGACATGCGGCGTCGCCATCGACGTCCCGCTGAACGAGGTGTAGGTGTTGCCGATGGTGGTCGACAGAATGTCGAGACCGGGCGCGCCGAGGTGCACCGACGTGGCGCCGTAGTTCGAGAAGTAGGCGCGGGCGTCGGTGTTCGTGGTGGCCGCAACCGAGATCACATTCGGCGCGTGGTAGCTGGCCGGATAGGCCGGCAGCGCGTCGTTGTTGAACCCGTTGTTGCCGGCCGCCGCGACGAAGAGCATGTCCTCGGCGTTGGCGGCGTTGATTTCGTCGAGCATGGCCTGCGAGAAGCCGCCGCCGCCCCAGCTGTTCGACAGGACGCGCACGTTCGCGCCGCCGGTTGCCGCAAACGCGCGCTTGGCCTGGATGGCGAAGTCGATTCCCTTGATCGCGTCGGCCAGCGAGCCGCTGCCGTTCGCATCGAGGAACTTGATGCCCATCAGCTGCGTGGTCCAGTTGACGCCGACGACGCCGACGCCGTTGCCGCCGGCCGCGCCGATCGTTCCGGAGACGTGGGTGCCGTGATTGTGGTCGTCCATCGGATTGCACGTCAGCGTGATGACGTTGAATCCGTGGGACCCGGCGGGACACGTGATGGTCGTCCCGCCGATCGTCACCGTGAAGGCTGCCGGCGCCGACCAGACGTTCGCCGCCGAGATCCGGATGCGTGTAGTCGATGCCGGTGTCGACGACAGCGACGACCTGTGCCGTCGAACCGAACGACACGTCCCACGCCTGCGCCGCGTGAATGTCGGCGCCCGCGACGCCGGCCGATCCGTTCACGACCTGGCCGATGTTTTCGAGGCCCCACAGCTGCGGAAAGCTCGGATCGTTGGGTTCGGTGAACGCCTGCACCAGGTAGTTCGGCTCGACGTACAACACGTCGGGGTGATTGGCGAGCAATCGGATGAGCGCCGGCACGTCGAGCGCTCTCGCGCGGATTCTGCGCAGACCCGCGCGGCCGATGGTCTGGATCGCATCGGCGCCGGTCTGCTCGCCGATCGCAGACAGTTCGTCGATGTGCGGCGCGCGCCGGAACTTGACGAGCACTTCGCCGGGCGCGGCCTCGCGTCCGTTCGACCCACTCGACGCGCGCCCGCCCGCGCTGGGCGATGGTCGTCGTTCCCAGCGCAAGAACGGCCGCGAGCGCCGCCAACAGAACCGTCAGACGGACGATCGTGCGATTCATCGATCCTCCAATAAACCGGTGAACGCGAAGATCGCCTTTGGTTCGTCGTGGTCGGAGACACGCACCACCAGCGTCGGCCAGGACACCTGCACGTCCTTCACAGAAACGTCGGTCGTTGCACACGATCCGTGTTCGGCGTCGGCGGTCGCGGATCGCGCCGAGCCGGCGGCCTGCCTCGCTACACCGCCGGCGAGAGGCACGAAGTCACACGCGGCCTACGAGATGGCGCATGTGACGTGTCGACCGACAAAACCGTGAGAGGCGCGCTGTGGGGGAAACGACGATCGTCTGTCTCGGGTCACTGCGAACGCGGTGCCAGCCGCCGCGGGGACGGCTAGCCCGTCCCTTCTCGGCGGCGCGAACGGAGGCGCACTAGCCCGTGCGGAGCGGAGGTCGCGAACTGGCGGAGGGCGGAGTCGCCCGTCGGTTTGGGCCTCACCGCGTTCGGCAGCGCCAGCCGGTTGTCGTGCGTGACGTAGCTGATTTGCAGGTTGAACCCGTTGGGCGTCGCCGTGTGGTAGCTCTTGAACGCCGCGGTGTGGATGTCGTCGGGCACGTACGTGCCGTCAGGCCCGAGGTGCCGGCTCGACGTGTCGATCTGCGCCCGGAGGCCGCGCTGCTCGAGCTCCGCCTTCACGCCGTCGGTATCCCACGGCGAGATGCCGAACGAGATGTGATCGATGCGCGCGCGGCGCGGTCCTGACGCCGGCGCGCCGCGCCGGCCGCCGCCCCGGCCGAAATCCGGATCGAGCGGATTGCCGCCGCGGATGATGATGTCGCCGACCTCGCCGATCATCAGCTCGTTCTGGCTGCCCTCGTCGTAGGTCGGCTTCCATCCCAGCAGATTGGCGTAGAAGGATGCGCTCTCCTTGTAGTTGGTCGCGTTGAACGAGAAGTGATCGAGCCACACGGTCTTCCAGCCGGTCGACTGGAACGGCGCCGGCACCGACAGCTTCGCGGCCGCCGGTGTCGACTGGCGGCGTTTCGTCAGGCCGCGACCGTTGCTGATTTGCACGTCCCACCCATCGGGATCCTTCACGTGGAAACTCTCGAACTCCCGGTCGTTGTCCGCGACCGGCGTCAGGCCGCGCTTCCGGAGCTCCGCTTCCACCTGCTTCGCGTTCCATCGATCGATGGCGAAGGAGAACGATTCGACGACGACACGCGCGCTGGCGCCGCGCGCAGAGCCCGATGCCGCATCATCGAATGCGCCCGGAGCCGCCTGCTTGAAAATCGCGGATCCCCAGTCGCCCATGTCGAGCACGGCTTGCCGGCCATCGTCGCTCCGCAGTGTCCATCCCATGAGCGCGATGTAGAAGGCGGCCTCCTTCTGGTACTCCGCGGCCCGAAAGACGAGATGGTCGAGCGCCACGGTTTTCCACCCCGTCGGCTCGAACAGCGGCGGGATGTCGGCGGTATTGCATGCCGGCGCTCCGAACGTCAGCATGCAGCGTCCCTGCGCGAGCGCGGCCAGCGGCGCGCCGGCCGCAGCGGCCCCCAGCGTTCTCAGGACCCGGCGGCGGGAGACTGTCCGATCGTCGTCGCGGCTCGAGCGGTTCGCCTTCATGGGGGCGCAGTTTACTATGGTGCGCTTCTGCGCAGTCCTGGCGCAGGAGCGTTCTTTGTGTCTCTCAATAGATCAGTCGTGTTCCAACTATCCTCATCGCTACCCGCTGGTGTGTCTATCTGTGCAGCACCACCGGTTTTCCCGAGAGAATTCGCCAGATTCTGCGCGTTGTCACCCTCCTGACGGTCAGTGCGTGTGACGAAACGGCACAATCGCGCGTTTGGCGTCGCTCGCCGCGATCGTCTCTAAGATGTTCTTCAGCAGCCAGTTGTCCGTCACTCACGAAAGTGGTCCTGGCATTGCTCTGTCTGCCTGAGTGCATCGACGTGTGTCACATCACGCCCGGGTCGCCTGAATGCGGAACCTTCTTCCGCGTGCGCGCGTGCTCGTGTTCGGGGCGATTGCGATCGGCTCGGGTCTGCTTCTTGGACTCGCCGGCTGGCCGCAACCTGACCGGACATCCGAATTCGGCGGCCTGATTCTCGCCGCGATTCTGGCGTCGTCTCTGCCGATGCCAAAGTCGGCGACCGGCTGGGGCACGATGCCGCTGTCGTTCGTCGTCGATTTCACCTCGTTGTTGCTGCTGGGGCCGAACGCGACGCTGCTGGTCGCGGCCGCTGGCACCGGTACGCGGGGACTTTCCGAGGCGCAGCGGCCGCAGCAGTACTTCCGGATGCTGATGACCGCCGCCATCGTGATGGCGTCGACCCAGGCCGCGGGCCTTGCGCATCAGGCGCTCGGCGGCACGATGGGCCATTTCGTATGGCCGATGCAGGGCGTGCCAATCGGCGCGGCGCTCGTCGCGTATTGCCTGGTGAAGAGCGCCCTGGCGGAAGTGGTGGTCCCGCTCTGTGCACGGCAGCCGGTGAACCGATCGTGGGCGAACAGCCTCGTGCAAAGCGGTCCGAGCTACTTCATCGGCGCGAGCCTCGCGGTTGGCCTCGTGGAAGTGATCGACCATCAAGTGTGGGAGGTGTTGCCGGTCGCCATCGTCCCGCTGTTCTTCGCGTATCGCGCGTACTGCGCGCAGCTGAATCAACTGGAAGAACAGCAGCGGCGCCGTGAAGTCATCGACGCACTGGATCAGGGCATGTCGGTCCTCGATGGCAACGGCGTCGTCACGCTCTGGAACGATACGCTCGAGCGCATCCTCGAGTGTCCCCGCCATCGAGCGCTGAACCAGATGGTCGCTGCGGCTGTGCCCGCGCTCGGGAAGACGGAGCTTCCGAAGGCGATCGCGGAGGTCCTGGCTTCGCGGAACGCCACGAACGCTCTCGCAGGTCGGCATGGCGTCCGCATCGGGTGTGCGGATGCTGCAGGTCAGGATCCTGCCGGTGGCTGACGGCGTCACGCTGCTGTGGCTTGACGTGACCGAACGGGCACGCTCGGAGCAGGCGCTCAAGCGCAGCGAAGAGCGGCTGGCGCTGGCGGCCGAAGGAGCGAACGACGGACTGTGGGAATGGGACCTTCGGACCCAGGAGTTCTATTTTTCGGGCCGCTGGCGCGAGATGCTCGGTCTGCCGCCGACTGCCGGCGTCGGCCGTCCCAACGAGTGGACTGAGCGCGTGCATCCTGAAGACGCGGCCGCCCTCAAGGCGGCGCTCGAGGCGCCCTTCGCCGGCACCGCCGATCACTTTCAGCACGAGCACCGCATCCGTCACGAGGACGGCACCTACCGGCGATTCCTGTGCCGCGGTGTGGCGGTGCGCGGCGCCGGCCGCCGCTCCATCCGCATCGCCGGCTCGTTGACCGACACGACGGAGCAGGCGATCGCGCAGGAACGGCTGCGCAATGCCGGGTTCCTCGATCCGCTCACGGGCCTCTGCAACCGCGCGGTCTTCGTCGAGGGGCTGGGACGGCGGCTCACCGAGTTCAAGGGACAGCTCGGAGGAAGTCGATTCGCCGTGCTCTACCTCGACCTCGATCGATTCAAGGTGGTCAACGACAGCCTCGGACACCTGGTGGGCGACGAGCTGCTGACGGCGGTGGCGCGTCGTCTCGAGTCGTGTCTGCGTCAAGGGGACGTGCTCGCCAGGCTCGGCGGCGACGAGTTCGTGATCCTCCTGAACGCACTCGGCGACGAAGCGCAGGCGAACGCGGTGGCGTTCCGGATCCAGAAATCGCTGAGCGCGCCGTTCTCGATCGGTGGGCGCGAAGTGTTCACCTCGGCGAGCATCGGCATCGCGTTCGGCCGCGCCCAGTACACCAACCCCGAGGAGATCATGCGCGACGCGGACGTCGCGATGTATCACGCCAAGTCCGGCGGCAAGGCGCGGCACGAGGTGTTCGACGCCGACATGCACGCGCGCGCGCTCGACCGGCTCGGGCTCGAAAGCGACTTGCGGCACGCCGTGAACCAGAACGACTTCGAGGTGCACTACCAGCCGATCGTGTTGCTCGATTCCGGACGCTGCGTCGGCTTCGAATCGCTCATCCGCTGGACACGCAACGGTCAATCGATCTCGCCGGCGACGTTCATCCCGATCGCCGAAGAGCTCGGGCTGATCGAATCGGTCGGCACGTTCGTCCTTCAGCAGGCGTGCTCGACGTTTGCCGAATGGCAGCGGCGTTTCCCGGACGGCAGCCTCGACTACATCACCGTCAACGTGTCGAGTCGCCAGCTGGCGCAGCAGAACTTCCTCGGCATCGTCGAGCAGGCGCTGCAGACCGCGGGGCTGAAACCGTGCGATCTCCGTCTCGAAATCACGGAGACCGCCTTGATGGACAATCCCGCCACCGCCGCGGCGCTGCTCCAGGAATTGCGGGACTTCGGCGTCAAGATCTACCTGGATGACTTCGGTACCGGCTACTCGTCGCTCAGCCACCTGCACAAGCTGCCGGTCGATGCGCTCAAGATCGATCGGTCGTTCGTCAAAAGCCTGCTGATGCCGGATCGTCCCGCGATCGTCGAAAGTATCCTGGCGCTGGCGCGGACGATGAACACGAGCGTGGTGGCCGAAGGCATCGAGAGCGAAGTGCAGTGGCGCGAGCTCGAGCGGCTCGGCTGCACGCACGCGCAGGGTTATCTGTTCTCGAAGCCGCTGTCGACACGCGCGATCGAAGCGTTGCTGGTTGCCAACCAGCCGCTCGGGCCGAAGCGGGCCGAACCCAATGTGGTTGCCACCGCCGGCGACGCGGTCCCGGTGCACTCGTCGACGCCGTTCGAATGGCCGGCGCACATCCCGGTGCGGCCGGTGGCCGCCGCCGCGGCCCACGCGTCGACGCCGCGCACCAGCGGCGAGACGCTGCGCGCGTAGCAGCGCTGCGTGTTTCAGCAGCCTGCTCGCCGCGTCAGCCGACGCGAACGTATCCCTTCAACTGCAGATTGACCAGCGTCGTCATCGCCCAGAGATCGATCTGGACGTCCGGATTCACCTGCTTCGCGTCGATTTTCCTGGCGAGCAGTCCCTGCCCGCAGACGCGGATGTCGACGCCGGCCTGGCGGAGCGCATGGATGATCGCGATGTTGGGGTTGTCGCGGTTGTAGCGCTCCTTGTACGCCTCGTTGCTCATCACGATGTCGATGTCGGGCGTGCGCTGGTGGAACATGATCACGAGGTGGCGATGCTCGGCGGGCACGCCGTATTTCCCGAGCGTATTGACGTAGGTGGCGATGGTCGGCAGCATCGGGTTGACGTCGCCGGGGTTCTTGGCGTCCTGGCCGTCGGCAAACACCACCTTGTAGTCGGTCTTCGGGTCCGGCAGCTCGCGCGCGCCGGGCAGATCGCGCGCGGCCTCGTAACCTGGCACCAGCGGCGCCTTTTCCGAATCGGCATTCGCTGGTCCGAACGATCCCGAGGCGAGAACCAGACTGGTCGTCAACGCAATCGCCGCTGCTCGCATATGTCCTCCTGACAATCCAGCTAACGCGCCCGGCATTCACCCGCGATCGGGCGCCAGGCTTCCACGTCGATGAAACTCTGTCGCGGCGCGACGCTGATGCCGAGGCCGCCGTTGGGCGCTGGTCCGGGCCCGACCCGGACGCCGCCGCCAACGGCGACGCCGTCCGGTCCGTACTGGCCCTTTTTCATGATGCCGGTGATCTCGATCGCCGAGCCTTCGTGCGCCTTGATGTCCGCGATCACCGACTTTGGCCCGTTCATCCGGAGGTGCATCCCTTCGGGAACGTCAACGCTGCCGGGGTGCTCGACGCTGCGGGGGCCGACGGTGAAGACGTAGCCTTTCGTGCATCCGGTAATCGAGACTCGCGCGGAATCCTTCGGCACCGGCTTGGGTTCCTGCGCCGCCAGCGGCGCCGTCAGCAGACCGATCGCGATGGTGAAAAGGGCAGTGGTCCTCATGAACGCTCTCCACTCCCGATTGTGCTCCTGATCGATCGCTCGAATCCACCTCGGGGTCAGACCCGGGGTCAGAGTGGGGTCAGAGTGGTGTCTGACCCCGAGGTGCGATCTCAGGCGAGCGAGGGGTGTGAAGATTCTGCCACCCGACCCCTTCAGGCCTGTTGGCGGGCGGGTCCGCGATCCGGTGCGGTGACGCTCGCGCTCCAGGGGACCGTCGGCAAGCTGCCTGGCAGGCGGACACCGAGACTGGCCGCGAAGAACAGAACCGTGCCGACCGCGAACGACAACCCGTTGCACAGGTTGTGGACGAGATGCATCACCCACGCCCTCGCGACGAACCAGGCGCCGCGCTTGGCGTAAAAGAACCGGAGATAGCGCCGGTTCGCAGCCGTCAGCCCCGCCACCGCGACCGCGCAGACGATCAGTGAGCGCAGGTCGTAAGGCGCCAGCAGCGCGGATCCCAGCGCCAGGTAGGCCAGCAACACCGACAGCCGGTACTCCGTGCGCAGGTTCAGGTCGTTTCCGAGGGCGCCGTATCGCCAGATCAGCTGCGTCCACGGGATGCCACGGTCGCGGACGTCGCACACGATCGACGTACGGATCGTCCAACGCTTGAGATGCGTCGCCGACAGCGTGGGATCGAGCAGGACCTCATCGCCGCACGCGGTCAGGCGATAGCCCAGATCGATGTCTTCGACGGACCCTTGAACGAAGCGCTCGTCGAAGCCGCCGACGCGTTGAAAGGCCTCGCGGCGCACCGCGCCAAACCCCGCCCAGAATGTGGTCGCCCTCGCCGCGGACGTGTGATGGATGAAGGAATGGGAAAGGTTCTTGTACTGCGACATGAACCCGGGATCCGCCGGCCGGTCGTCGTACGCGCCGAACACGGCCGCGGTCTGTGGCCGTTCGTGGAAGGTACGCGCCATCCGCGTCAGCCCGGCCTTCGACACGGTGACGTCGGCATCGACGAAGACCATGACGTCGCCGGAGGCCGCGGCGACGGCCGCATTGCGCTTGACCGCCGGACCAGACGGCCCAGCCACCGCGACGACCTGCGCGCCATGTTCGGCGGCGAGTCGCCGGCAATCGTCACCCGTGCCATCCGCGGCAATGATCAGTTCGCTGTCCGGCGGCCGCGCGTCGAGTGCCTGGAGGCACCGCGCAAGCGGGAGAAGGCCGCGATGGAATGGGACGATGAACGAAAAGCGGAGCGGCATCGCGTTCATCACTCGCGCGGGTGCGCTACCGCGGTTCGAATGCCTCTCGCGCGCGGACCAGCGTCGGGATGAGCGGCTGCGTGGACGCGAGCGAACGGCCGCCGATGCGGAGCGACGGCGTGCTCGCCTCGTGCAGTTCCTCCAGATACTCGTCGGGGTGATCGATGGTCCAGACGTCGTGCTGGTCACCGAACAGGTTCCGCACCGCCAGCATCCCCATCACCATCGAGTGGTCCTGGTTGTTGTAGGTATGCGTGCCGTTGCGGCCGATGGTCTGCAGGTTGGCGAATCCCGACACGTACGCGCGGATGGTGCTCAACGCCTGCTCGTAGTCCTCGTCGTAGACCGGATACGCCTTCGGCACACGCACGACGGTCGCGTCGACGATCCACTGCCGCTCGACGAGGCCGATCGCTTCCAGTTCGGAGGTGGCCAGCTCGACGAGTTGCGTGTTCGAGAGCGACGAGATGTCGTCGCCGGCCGAGCAGAAGTACTCGAGGCCCAGGCAGGTCTTCGACCTGATCCGGCACCATGTCGGCGCTCCAGTTCTTGAAGTTCTGGATGCGGCCGACCTTGACGGACGGATCGTGAATGTAGATCCAGTTGTCCGGGAACAGCTCGGCGCGATCGACGACCACCGCCACGGTGATGAAGTCCCGATACTTGAGATCGCGCGTCGCCTGCTGCACGGCGGCCGGCGCGCTGCGGCCCAGGCTCCTCACCAGATGCGTCAGCGGCATCGTCGAGACGACGTTCGAGGCCGGCTGGAACAGGCGGCCACCGTCGGCGTCCTCGATCTCGACGCCGCGAACGGCGTGGCCGTCGTGCGAGACGGCGGTGACGCGCGCGTTCAAGAGGACCGATCCGCCGAGCTCCTCGATCCGTGCCGCAAACGCTTCCCACATCATCCCGGGACCCAGACGCGGATATTCGAATTCGTCAACCAGCGTCTTGACCTCGCGGCCCGGCCGGCGGTTCAGCCACGGCGCCAGCATGTTGATGACGGCAATCTTCAGCGACAGGCCCTGGATCCGCTGGGCGGCCCACCGCGCGCTGATGGTGCGGCACGGAATGCCCCACACTTTCTCGGTGTAGGTCTTGAAGAACAGCCGGAACAGCTTTCGTCCGAAGCGGTTCGTGACCCAGTCCTCGAAGCTGATTTCCGGATCGACGGGCCGTACCTTGACCCGCAGGTAGCTGGCGAGGATCGCGATGCTGCGGAAGACCCCCAGGTTGAACAAGGCGTCCGCCGGTTTCAACGGATAGTCGAAGAATTTCCCGTCGAAGAGAATGCGCGACAGCCGTGGCCGGGTGCAGGAAGTCGGCGCCGAGCATCGATCGCCACAGCGCACGGACCGCCGGCACCTTGGTAAAGAAGCGATGCCCGCCGATGTCGAACCGGAACCCTTTGTACTCGACTGTCTGAGCGAGTCCGCCGACCCGCGTGTTGGCCTCGACGACCAGCACCGGCACGCCAAGCTGCGCGAGCTCGAGGGCGGCCGTCAGCCCGGCGGGTCCGGCGCCGATCACCACGACCGGAGCAGTCGAGGTCGACTCAAATACTGTCGCGTCGCTTCGAGCGATCATGGCATCGTGGTCGTGCGTCGTGAAATATAGATGAGGTGTGCGTGGGAGACGCGAAGCCGCCTCAGCTAAACAAGCGATGTGCCGCTCGAAGATCGCCGATGAGTGTCGACAACGTCGCATCAACGGACTCGGTGTCGGTCCAGTCTGGTGACTAAAGTATGTCGAATGGCTGACAAGCAGCCTCTCGTGTCGATCGTTCTGCCGGTCCACGATGGCGAATCCTCGATTGCCGCGACGCTCGAATCGGCCGTGGGGCAAACCTACCGCAATACGGAAATCGTTGTCGTCGACGACGGATCGCGCGACGGTACGCGAGCCATCGTCGAGTCGTGGGTTGCGCGCGATCCGAGAGTCCGGCTCCTCGCACAGGCGAATCGCGGCGTGGCAGCCGCGCGCAATCGCGCCGTCGAGGCCGCGCGCGGCGAGTTGATCGCGCCGCTCGACGCGGACGACTTATGGGATCCGACCAAGATCGAGCGACAGGTCCGGCGACTGTTCGAAGCCGGCGACGGCACGGGGTTGGTCTACTGCTGGTGGGTGACGATCGACGATGCCGGCGTGCTGCTCGATTCGTCCCCGGCCTGGCGCATCGAAGGGCACGGTGCCGACACGCTCGTGCAGGTGAATTACACCGGCAACGCCAGCGTGCCGCTGTACCGGCGTCAGATTCTCGAGCAAGTCGGCGGATACGATGTGACGCTCCGTGAACGCGACGCCGAGGGCTCGGAGGATTGGGACCTCGCCCTGAAGGTCGCCGAGCGATCGCGGGTGGTCGTCGCCCCGGAGCGGCTGGTCGCGTATCGGAAGCGCCGTCAGAGCATGTCTCGGCGAAGCGATCGGATGTGGCGATCGCACCGCCTGGTGATGGAGGCGGCGCGGGCACGCCGACCGGACCTTTCACGAGCGGTCGTCAGACGTTCGCAGGATCAATTTGCGTTGTACCTCGCCGGCGTAGCCTATTGGTCCGGCGCCTATTGGGAGGCTGTGGGCTGGGGCGTGCGCGCGCTGCGATCGCCTTTCGCGTTCCGGGTGTTGCCGTTGCTGATGCGATTGTTCTCCAGACAGTTCGGAAGCCGCTCCGTCCATCCGCGCGCCATCTCGGCGGGGGTGCGTTTCAGCACGTGGGACCTCCCGCAACCGCTCATTCCCTACGACCGCATTTACCAGACAGCGTCGCGATCCCGGGGGCGCGCCGCCGGCCGCGCGATGACTCTGGTCCTGCGTTCCCGCGCGTGTCAGATCGCGGCGGTGATGGTGACATTCCTGGCCGTCGCGGCCTTGCATCGGCACAGCGACGGGCTGTGGTTTCAAGGCGACGCTCCAAGACACGCCGTCAACGGTCTCTTCTGGTGGGACCTGGTGCACGCGCTGCCGCGCGACCCCGTCGCGTATGCGCTGCGCTACTACGCGCGCTATCCGGTGATTGCTCCGGTGACGTATCCGCCGCTGTTCTATCTCGTCGAAGGGCTCGCGTTCGCGGCGTTCGGTTCCTCGCCGTACGTCGCGAAATCGCTGGTGCTGATGTTCGCGATGGTGGCCGGGCTGTACACGATGACCTGGGCGAGGCGCTGGATTGGCGAACCTGCCGGATGGGCGGGTGCATTTCTCGCGTTCATCCCGGGCATGGTGCTGTGGTCCAACACCGTGATGCTGAACGTGCCGGCAACCGCGCTGGGACTTGGATCGCTGTACCACTTCCGCCGCTGGCTGGAAACAGGACGGACGACACAAGGGCTTGCCGCCTCCGGCTTCGCGATCGCCGCGCTGCTGACGTACTACCCGGGCGGCATCGTGTTATGTGTGCTCGGGACGTGGGCGCTCGTCGGCGGCCGTTCGCTTCGTTTCGATCGCCGGCTGCTGTGGATCGCGGCGGCGGCCCTCGTCGCACTCCTTCCGCTGGTCGCGGCGCTCGCGCTCGCGCCGGTGCACACCTCGAGACAGCTGCCGACGATCGCGCTCCTCACGAAGCGCGTCACGTGGACGTTTTACTGGCGGGTCCTTCCCGACTGTCGTCGGCATGCCGGCGCTCGCCGCCGGCGCGGTGGGGATGGCGGCGGCCGCATGGACAAGGGCGTGGCGAACGGAGGCCGTCTACGTTGGCAGTTGGATCCTGGCGCCGGTTCTTGTCCTGTCCCTTCTACCGGCACGGGATCCGCGTTATGTGCTGCTTGCGGCTCCGGCCTTCGTGCTCGCGGCCGCTCTCGCCATCGCATGGACAGCGCGGCGAGTCGCGATCGCGCCGGCGTGGCAGGTCGCCGTTCTTGTCGCGACCCTGATCGCCGGCGGATGGTCGGCGTCGCGGATTCAGATTCCGCAGGTGTCGGGGTTTGGCGAGCTGACGGAGTACTTGCACCAGCAAGGGCCCGCGGACGCGGTCCTCTACGACGGCGCCTACGACGGCCTGTTCGGGTTTTATGTGCGCGCGTCGGATCCGCGCTTCGCCAGCCGGATCGTTCTGGCCAACCGGCTGCTGTTCGAAGCCGGACCCACGACGACGTTCAAGTGGGTCCAGAAGTCGAACGTCGCGTCCACCGATGATGTCGTGACACTTCTGCGGACGCGATGCGGCTGTCGCTGGGTCGCCATCGAGGTCGACGACAGACCGATCTGGGTGGAGGGCCAGCGGTTGCTGCGACAGGCCGTCGTCAGGCCCGAATTCGAGTTGGCGCGTTCGTTTCCGATCGACGGGCGCAGGGAGACCGCCGAGTCGATCTCTACCGGGTGATGTCGGTCGTCTCGCCGGTGTCGACCGTGGACCTGGAATTCCCGTCGCTCAGCAATCGGGAATTCCTTCACGTCGTTCCTATCGCAAGATGACCGGGCCTTACCGCGTGAGACCGACAACGATGAAATGATCCATCCGCTGAAGCAGCACCGTCCGTAGCGCGCGAGTCGGCCAGATCATCCGGACGACGACGCGCGCCCAGAATCCTTTCCAGCTACCTCCGCCGTGAAGCCAGGTCTTGGGATCCCATTGCATGGGCGGCACCAGATGTGTTCTGAAACCCAGGCCTTCGAGCTCGCGTGTCAGAGCGATCGGATCAACAAGACGCTCTTGCACGATGCCACTCTCCGGATTGACGCACGGGGCTAATGGCGTCAGCTCCACCAGCTTTCCTTCGAGTCTCGAAGGCACAGCACGATCCAGCATCTCAAATGTGTAGCCCGTTGTGGTGTCAGCGATAGCCGCGAGCTCTGGTTCATCGAGCTGTGGGAAACGCCGTGCGAGGTAATCGCGGCGCATTTGCGTAAATGACACATCCATCCCGAGGCTGCTCAATTCTGTCGGCGAACCTCTTTCGCTCATCTCCCAGATCTTTTGGGTTGCCGTGGCGACGTGACGGTTGCGTGCGTTGCGGTCATCGAAGACCAACAGCCGACCGCCTGGTCTGAGCACGCGCATGACTTCCACCCAGATACGGGTCGGATCGCTGAAATGGGAGACTGCGTCCTTGATCACGACGCTGTCAAAGCTCTTGTCCGCAAACGGCAGCGTGCGACCATCGCCCACATGAAACACGCAGCCATCGGCCTGCAGCAGCTGAAAAAGTTTCCGGCCCGTCGTCACTTTGGTATCCGAGATATCCAGGCAGGTGACACTGTTAACACCAAGCATCTTCAGGCATGCCGCCGTCAAGCCAAAACCTGCCGCCAGATCCAACACCTGCCCGCGCAACTCACCACGCTGCACAAGATAATCGACCTCTTCGACGTAACGCGTGATGGCCTTCGAGTCGCGAAGGAGATGTCGAAAGTAGCGATTGAAGTCGGGGTGAAGCAGTTGAGCGAGTGTTTCCTTATCCAGGCAAAGCGTGTCCTGAATGCGACGCCGGAGATCCTCGTCGCGCTTCATTCTCCTGCTCGAACATCCGTCCAAGGTTTTGTGTCGCGTATCAGTCCCATTCGAACCAGCTGGGCGGTGTCCTCGAAGCGCGCCGACTGCTCGCAGAGGAGCGTCAGATCGGGATTCTTCTCGAGCCGTCTTGCATAGCGTCGATACTCGGATGCGTGGTCG
The DNA here is from genome assembly GCA_963792175.1 of uncultured Acidobacteriota bacterium. Lineage (GTDB taxonomy): Bacteria > Acidobacteriota > Vicinamibacteria > Vicinamibacterales > CAVVIG01 > CAWBVG01. Next base: position 4,393 of record CAWBVG010000022.1, on the reverse strand, counting down.
TAGTGTTCGCCTCGACCAGCCTCCTGAACCACACGAGCGTGAAAGTCGTGCAGGAACTTGAAGTGCAGGAGTGCACCGGTCTCCGGTGCGACGGTCTTGGGCGTCACCCCATGATTGCCCTTCAAGTAGCGAGTCTTCAGATCCCACCGGACGAGGGGAACCTTCGTGAGCAGAGGCGGCCTGTGAGGTTCGGGAGCGGCTAGCCACGACCAGTGGCGGAGCACACGATAGTGCAAGGCCTCGTAGAGCTTCGCGGCGAGGCCGCGCGCTCGGAAGTCGCTGTGAAAGACGCGCTCTCGCATGCCTCCGCAGATGAGGACTCCCGGGCAGAGGTCAAATGGCGATTTCGTATATGGGCCAACATCAAAATAGGGAGAGGCCGCGACGAGGTCATCGCCAGGCTGATACGCGCAGTCATCGAGACGCCCACCTGGGTACATATCCAATAGCAGGCAGGCGAACGCCTGATAGCCGTGCCGATCGAGATACTCGGTCAATGTGCGCAACGAGGCGTGCTCGCTGCCGGGGTAAACGAGCAACTCGTCGATGTCAACTGTGACGCACCAGAAGCCGACCCCGAACTGTGCCAGGAGGGCGTTCAGCCAGTCCGTGCCCATTCCCGATTCGCTGTACCGTTTGCTGTTCGGAACAGATGAACATCGGGCTGGTCAACCAGGTAGTCCGCGGTCCCATCGTTCGAGTCGTTGTCGACGATGAAGAATCGGTCGATCCCCAGATCGCGATAATGTTTCAAGAAGGCCGGGAGCCGAAGGCGTTCGTCCCGGCACGTCGCGAACGCACGAATCTGCCCCAGCGGTGCGACTGGGCGATCGATGACGGCGCCTTCGGTTAGAACGTGACAGGAACCATCGCGCACTGTCATCTCGATCCTGCGCTCGCTCGGACATCTGCCCAGGCGTCGGTATCCTGCATCAATCCCATGCGAACGAGCTGTGTCGTCCCTTCGAAGCGGGTCGAGCCCTCGTACATGAGCGTCATGTCCGGGTTTTCGCCGAGCCGCTCAGCATACCGTCCGATACTCGGTCGCCCCATCGTAGTGCTCGTCCCTCGCTGCCTCCTCTTTTGCTCGAGCATGAAAGTCCTGCAGGAACTTGAAATGCAGCAGTAATCCCGTCTCCGGCGCAACGATTCTGTCAGTGACACCCAATGAGTGCAGTTGAGGATACCTGGAATGTCTGTCCCACCGGATAAGAGGAACCTTCGTCAGGCACGGCGGCGTCGGGGCGCCGCCATGCGCGAAGCCACGCCTTGTCGCGTAACAGTGGTGTGCGAAGCGCGACGCGATAGAGCATCGTGTCCCAAATCTTCGCCCCCAGGCCACGCGTCCGGAACTCCGGGTAAAAGACTCGCTCCCGCATCCCGCCTCTGGCTGAGGACGCCCGGACACAAGGTGAACGGCGACTTTGGGTAGGGGCCGATATCGAAACAGGGTGCCGCGGCGAGCAGGTCGTCGCCTGACCTGGACCAGCACGATTTGAGCGGGCCAGTGGGATAAAGGTCGAGCAGCATGCAGGCAAGCGCTTCGTAACCGCGTCGATCGAGATAGGCCGTCAGCGCCGCGCAGCGACGCCTGTTCGCTCCCGGGGTATACGAGCAGTTCGTCGAGATCAACGGTCACGCACCAGAACCCGACACCGAATTCGGCCAGCAGAGCATTCAACCAATGGGTGCCTTGCTTTCGCCTCGCGGAAACGATCCGACGTTCGAAATACCTCGAACATCGGCCTGATCAGCCAAATACCTCATTGATTCCGTCCGAAGAATCGTTGTCGATGACCATGAACTCGATCGACTCCGAGGCTGCGATAGTGGCTGAGGAACGCCGGCAAACGAAGACGCTCGTTCCTGCACATCGGAGAAGCACGAATGTCCACCAGGGGCGGGACGATTGACGATTTGTGGTTCGTTCGACGAGAACGTGACAATCGAGTCGACGTCGTCATGGGATCCGTTCGTGTGCTCGCGCATGCGGCCCCACGGCTATCGGTATCTTCCATCAGGCCAAGGCCGACCAGCTGAGACGTTCCCTCGAAACGTGTCGACCTGTGCACCCATGAGTGTCATGTCTGGATTCAGGTTGAGCCGTTCGACATATTGCTGATACTCGATTGCATCGTCGTAGGACTTGACCCCGTGCTGCCTCCTGAACAGCCCGTCGATGAAAGTCGTGGAGGAACTTGAAATGGAAAAGGGCTCCCGTTTCCGGCGCCACGATCTTGCGGAGAAACCCAATGTGAGCTATTGATGTACATTGATTTGGCGTCCCAGCGGACGAGCGGTACCTTTGTCAGCAGGGGTGGTCGGCGTCGCCACCTCGCGCGCACCCAAGGCGTATCGCCAAGAATCGGGAAGTGGTACGCCACGGCATTGAGCAGTGCGTCGCAGGCCTTCGCGCCGCTGCCGCGTGCTCTGAATTTCGGGTAAAACACTCGCTCGCGCATGCCGCCGGTGATGAACACTCCAGGGCAGGTTTCGACCGGCGACTTTTCGTACGGACCCGCGTCGAAATAGGGCGCGGCCGCGAGCAGGTCATCTCCGGGACTGGTACCGAGATTCCGCCAATGGTCCTGGCAGGGTAAAGGTCCAGCAGCAAGCAAGAGAGCGCTTCGCATCCTGTTCGATCGAGTGTGCCGTAAGGTCTCGCAGCGACGCCTGCTCACTTCCGGGATAGACGAGCAACTCATCGATGTCTACAGTGACGCACCATGCACCGACGCCGAATCTCTGACAGGAGCGGGTTCAGCCATCAGCGTCGAGCGCCCGACTCGCTCAACCGATTTGTCGTCCGGAACACACAAACATCCGGTTGGCGCAGCCAGGTACTCTGTGGTTCCATCGGACGAGTCGTTGTCGACAATGAAGAACCGGTCTACGCCGAGAGCGCGATAGTGTGTCAGAAAAGCCGGTAGGCGAAGGCGCTCGTTCCGGCATTTCGCGAACGCGCGAATCTCTCCAGGGACGCTCTGCCGAGGATCGCTCGTTTTCGAACGAGGACGTGACCGCGAACTCGACCCCCCACTTCCGCCTCTCCGCCATTCAAGTTGACGTGCCTGTCGTCAGTCGCCGTGCCGTCTCGACCAGCCGTCGGCTGGAACGAGGCAGGCGAGCCCGCACCGGCCCCGAAATCTGGGTTCGCCCAGAATCCACAGCATTCCCACGCTCCACGGGACCGCCGCCGCCGTCAAAACGCCGAGCGTGATCGCACCCGGACGAGACGTGTGTGCTCTCGAGCCACTAGCCGTGTCAGAGAGCGCCAGCGCTCCTGTGAACGCTGCCGTCACGATGGCACTCGACCTGGGCGTTCCAGTACGCGCGCCAGGGCGTGGCCGTGGCCCGCAACGCGAGGTGACCCGTCGCCGCGAACATGTACAGAATCGCGAGAGCTGACGCCTATGGCCACGCCCGTAAGGCCGTAGCGCGATCCGACCAATACCCCTCCGATGACCAAGGCTGCATAGACGACCTGGCGCCACAGCTCACCGTAGATCCGTCCAAGGCTTTGTGCGGTGATTCCTCCGAGGTGGTATAGCGCGCGAAAGTAACCGGCGAATGAGAGTACCTGCAGCGGGGCCACGACGCCAATCCATTGGGGTCCGTAAAGGCCGCGCACGAAATGTGGAGCCGCAATCGCCATGGTCGTCATCGCCGGCGCTGCGACCATCGCCGTCCAGCCCGCGTCACCACTAGGAACCCCCGATCGCACACGAGCAGGCTCTTTCTGGACCTGGGCGAACGCTGGAAACATCACGCTCGACATGACGCCCGCAGCGTAGGTTTGCGGCAGGTTCATCAGCCCATAGGCGCGGGTATATACCCCAGGTTGGCAGTTCCCATCAGGCGTCCAACCAGGAAGTAGTCTCCATTGAGCGCCACGTAGTTGACGCAGCCGCTCAACGCGGCGCCGAGAGCCGAAGCGGAGCAGCTCGTCGAGCTCGCGGACCGCTCGAGCAGCGGACGAATTGGATGTCGGACCGCTGCCAGCTGGGCGATCGATGCCATCAGCGTCTGCACGAGCCCGCCCCAGACCAGGCTCCAGACGCCATATCCGAGCGACGCGAGGCTGACTGCCACGGACGCCGTAGCCGCACAAGTAGCTCCACGATTTCGATCAGAAACTGCCGCCGGAAGTCGAGTTGTCTCCGCAGCAGCGCTTCAGCGACAATCGCGGTGCTGCGAATGGCTAACGCGACGGACAGCACTCGCAAGACCGGAACGACTCGCGCGTCGCGCATCATCGAAGCGAACACCGGCGCCAGCACGACGAGGATGCCCGCGACGGCCAATCCCCATCAGCGTCGCGAACGTGGCGGCGGTCCTCACGTGACGATTCGTGAGCTCCTGCCGTTGGACGATCGCGTCACCGACCCCGACA
>CAWBVG010000021.1:0-103568 GCA_963792175.1 uncultured Acidobacteriota bacterium | reverse complement strand
CATCAGCTCCGTCGTCGACCGGTGGACGATCCTGTGCGGGCGCCGGCCGGTCACGGCCGCCGCCCGTGAGGCGTCGCCGCCGACTCCGAGACGACGCGTCCGACGTCGGTGATCGAGAGAGCCCCACCAGCTCGCCGTGATCGAGCACGAGCGCGCGGTCTCCTCCCTGCCGCTGCATGTCCTGAAGGGCCTCCAGCAAGGGCGTCCCCGTCTGGACGACCGGGGCGTCCTCCAGGAGCATCATGCAATCGCGGACACGGTGCTCGTCCCAGCCGGCGCGCGGCGTGGCGGCCACGCGCGCGAACGGGAGCAGCCCGACGAGATGCCCGTCGTCGACGACAGGGTAGGTCGTGTACCGGTGGACGTGCGCGACCTCGTCCATGAAGCCGCTCAGGGTCGCGTCGGCCGGCACCGTCACCGGCCGGTGCACCATGAGGTCGTCCACGCGCAGATCGCCGAGCGCGCCTCGCAGGACGCCCTGTCGTTGCTCCGCCGTCGCCGCCTGGAGCAGGAACCAGCCGAGGAACGCGAACCAGATCCCGCCCGCCCCGGCCCCGGCGAAGGTGAGACCGAGGCCGCCACGATCATCACGATTGCGAGAGCCCGGCCAGCACCCGCTCCGACGCTCGTCGCGACGCGTCGATCGTCCGTCCAGCGCCACACGAGTGCGTGAAGCACGCGGCCCCCGTCGAGCGGGAGGGCAGGCAGCATGTTGAACCCGAGGAGGACGAGGTTGATGACGGCCAGCCACGTCACGACGCCGTCCGCAGCCTCCGGCAGCCCCACCCCGGAAAGAAGCCAGAAGGCGGCGGACAGAACGGCGGTCACGGCCGGCCCTGCCAGTGCGATCCGCAACTCCCCGAGCGCTGAGGGAAAGTCGCCGCGGAAGGCCGCGACGCCGCCGAACAGCCACAGCGTGATGCCGTCGATCTCCATCCGCTCCCTGCGTGCCTGCATCGCGTGGCCGAGCTCGTGGAGGAGGAGCGACGCGAAGTAGAACGTCACCGAGGCGACCACCGCCATGGCGGCATAGGCCGCGTCCGAGAGGCCGGGGTTCTGATCGGGGGGAAGATCGCCGCTGTGAGCGTCCAGGTGATGAGCGCGAAGACGATCAGCCAGCTCCAGTGGACGCTGATGCGAACGCCGGCGATGCGCCCGAGTGTCAGTCCGGGGTTCACGTCAGGAAGACCGGGTCGACGGCCACGACCTCGCCACTCCGGGCCGCTCCTGCCGTGCGGTCGCCGAGGTGACCCGCAAGCCACTCGCCGGCGAGTGCCGACACGGCCTCGAGCGCTCCCGCCTCCGGGAAGAGGTGGGTCGCCCCGCGGACGATCGCGAGCCGTCGCTCGCAGGTGAGGGCGGAGAGCGCCCGCCGGTTGAGCTCGAGCACCACGTCGTCGCGGCCTCCCACGATCAGCAGGGTGGGAGACGAGACCCGCGCGAGATGCGGCTCTGCGAGGTCCGGGCGGCCGCCGCGCGACACGACGGCGCGCACCAACGAGCCGAGCTGCGCGGCCGCCGCAAGGGCCGCCGCTGCCCCGGTGCTGGCCCCGAAGAAGCACGGCTGCAGCCCGTGCGCGGCCGGCTGCTCCATGAGCCAGTTGGTGGTCTGCAGCAGGCGGTCGCCGAGGAGCTCGACGTCGAAGACGTTCGCGCGGTTCTCCTCCTCAGCCGGTGTCAGGAGGTCGAACAGGAGGGTCGCGATCCCTCGCCGCTGGAGCTCGCCGGCGACGAGGCGGTTGCGCGGGCTGAGCCGGCTCGAGCCGCTCCCGTGCGCGAAGACGGTGACGCCCGTTGCGCCCTCGGGAACCGAGAGATCGCCGACCAGGCCGGGCCCGACGGGGATCCGGAGCTGCAGACGCTCGTCGAGATTGCGGTACGGACATCGAGCCTCCCAGTCGTCCTCAGGATCATCCTCACGGGTGGGCGTCGCATCGGACGATCCGCGCATGCCTGTTCGGGGAAGTACTGAGGGCCCGGAGCGGACACCGGGGCCTCTCTGCGAATCAGTGGATTCTCGGATGGAGCATGTGCTCGCGTGGGCGACGCTGACGTCCGTCGAGCCGGAGCGCGACTCGGACGAAGCCCCGCCGGGATTCCCTGGGGGAAGCGTGGTCTCCCGTCGGAGGTGGACGAGAGCGCACACCGGCTCGACGGCTTCCCGACCCTCCCTGTCGGCCCGCCGGCTCCGCTCAGGCGGACAGCCGCTCGTCCTCGGCGAGCCCCGCCCTCCGGCGGCGTACGCGCGGGTTGGCGAGCTTGACGATCTCGAGCAGGTACACGACGTAGACCGAGAACGCGAGCGCGGCGAGCGCGATGAGGACGACGGCGACCGTCTCCCAGAGGTGCCACTGCCCCTCGGCGCGGAAGGGGATGAACCGCGTGGCGAGCGCGGCCGCGCCGAGGCTTGCGGTCCACGCCCACATCGTCACAGCCGCGCGACGCTGGGAGAAGCCGATGTCCATGAAGCGGTGGTGCAGGTGGGAGCGGTCCGGTGACGAGATCGGCCGGCGGTACTTCATCCGCTTGGCCACCACGAACGACGTGTCGAGGATCGGCACCGCGAGCACGAGGAGCGGGAGGACGAGCACCACCGTGGACGCCGTCTTGAGGAGGCCCGCGACCGACACCGTCGCGAGCGTGAACCCGAGCACCAGCGCACCCGAGTCCCCCATGAAGATGCGCGCCGGGAAGAAGTTGTGGCGGAGGAAGCCGACGCACGCGCCGGCCACCACGGCCGAGAGGACGGCGGCGTCGATCTTCCCGAGCGACAGCGCGAGCGTTGCGAACGTCAGGCCGGCGATCGCGCAGACGCCCGAGGCGAGCCCGTCCATGCCGTCGAGGAAGTTGACCATGTTCATCACGGCGACGATCCAGACGACCGTGAGCGGCATCCCGACCCAGGCCGGGAGGTCGACCACGCCGACGAACGGGAAGGTGAAGTGGTCGATCCAGACGCCAAACGCGCACGGGATTGCCGCGGCGGCGACCTGGCCTGCGAGCTTCGGAAGCGGATCGAGCCCCCGGAAGTCGTCGACGGCGCCCACGACGCAGGCGACCGCTGCGCCCAGCATGATCCCGCGCATCTCGCCCGAGAGGTCGAGGAACGCGAGGGAGGGCACCAGGATCCCGAGGAAGATCGCCAGCCCGCCGAGGCGCGGGATCGGCCGCTTGTTCAACCGCCGCTCGTCGGGCTTGTCGACCACCCCGAGTAGGCGCGCCATCCCCCCGACCGCAGGCGTCAGCACGACGACGACCGCGAAGGCGATCAGCGCGCCCCAGAGGACTTCGGGGTTCGACCTGAGGTCGTCGAGCATCGGTCGGGGCCCTACTTCGTGCCGTACAGGCGATCGCCTGCATCGCCCAGACCGGGCACGATGAAGCCCTTCTCGTTGAGCGCGCGGTCGATCGCCGCGACCACGATCGAGACGTCGGGATGATCCCGGTGGATCCGCTCGATCCCCTCCGGCGCGGCGATCAGCGCGATCAGCCGGATGGACGTCGCCCCCGCTCCCTTCACCGTCTCGACCGCTGCCGCCGTCGAGTTGCCCGTCGCCAGCATCGGGTCGAGCAGGATCACGTCGCGGTCGGCGATGTCGCCCGGGAGCTTGACGAAGTACTCGACGGCCTCGAGGGTCTCCTCGTCGCGGTACAGCCCGATGAACCCGACACGGGCGCCCGGGATGAGCGAGAGGACGGCATCCAGCATCCCGATGCCGGCGCGCAGGATCGGGCAGATCGCGACCTTCTTCCCCGAGATCCGGCGCGCGGTCGTCTGCTCGAGCGGGGTCTCGATCTCGATCTCTTCGTCGGCGAGGCCCTTCGTCGCCTCGTACGTCAGGAGCAGCGTCAGCTCGTTGACGAGCTGGCGGAACATCTGCGTCGGCGTGGTGACGTCCCGCAGCAGCCCGAGCTTGTGGAGTACGAGCGGATGCGTCACCTCCGTGACCGTCCCGGTCACGGAACCGACGCTGGGTGACGTCTTCTCGATCATCGAGCCGTCCTCCTAGCCTCCTTCTCGCCGGAGGCGAGAAAGGCGGTGTAGCCGCGGAAGCCGGGGTAGAGCGGGCGCCGCTCGCAGAGCGCGGCGGTGCGCGCGCCGAGCGCTGCGAGGTCGGCGTCGGGGCCGAGCGCTTCCACGATGATCTTCCCGACCTCTCGGAAGTCGTCGTCGTCGAAGCCGCGCATCGTCGCCGCCGGCGTCCCGATCCGGACACCGGACGCGATCGTCGGCGGGCGCTCGTCGAACGGCACCGTGTTCCGGTTCGTCGTGAGGCCGACCTCGTCGAGGCGCTCCTCGGCATCCTTTCCCGTCCAGTCCGTGCTGCGCAGGTCGAGCTGCAGCAGGTGGGTGTCCGTCCCGCCCGCGAGCAGGTCGATCCCGCCGGCGAGCAGGGTCTCGGCGAGGACGTCGGCGTTCGTGCGCACCTGTTGCTGGTACGCGCGGAAGCCTTCCGTGGCGGCGATCTTGAAGCAGGTCGCCTTCGCGGCGATGACGTGCTCGAGCGGGCCGCCCTGCAGGCCGGGGAACACCGCGCGGTCGATGGCCTGGGCGCGCTCGGAGCGGCAGAGCACGAGACCCGCCCGGTAGTGGTTTATGGACCGGAGGACTCGTGGTTGTAAAAGGGCATGTGTCGCTGGTCGGCGCGGGACCGGGCGATCCCGGGCTGCTGACGCGGACCGCGGTCGCGCGGCTGCGCGCGGCGGACCTCGTGCTGTACGACGCGTTGATCGGCGAGGGGATCCTCAAGTACGCGCGGAAGGCGCAGCGGTTCTTCGTCGGCAAACGCGCCGGCCGTCACGCGATGTCGCAGGAAGCGATCCACGCGTTGATGATTCGGGCGGCGCGACGCGGGCGAAAGGTCGTGCGGCTGAAGGGCGGCGATCCGTTCGTGTTCGGCCGCGGCGGTGAGGAAGCCCTGGCGCTGCAGCAGGCCGGCATTCCGTACGACGTCGTTCCAGGGATCACCAGCGCTGTCGCGGCACCCGCGGCGGCCGGCATTCCTGTCACGCACCGCGGCGTCGCCTCCGCGTTCCTCGTCGTCTCTGGCCACGACCAGCAAGCCTTCTCATCGGCGATTCACCAACTCCAGCCGAACGGCGTCACCGTCGTGGTGCTGATGGGCCTCGGCCGCTCCGAGGCCATTGCGAGTCAGCTGATCGATCGCGGCTGGTCGCGCGGCACGCCTACAGCGATCGTCGCGGACGCGACGCGGCCGCAACAACAGGTGTGGCGGGGCACGCTGGACGATCTGGCGCGGGAAACGGCGGATTTCGACGGCGACGGGCCGGGAACGCTGGTCATCGGCGACGTCGTGGCGATCGGCATGCGGATCGGCAAGACCGAGGCGATTGAAGCTGCGGCAAGCAGACGTAGCGCGACCCCTTCAGGGTCGCGAAGAGTGAGGGGCTGACATGTCGGTAGTGGACGATCCCAAAACGTACGGGCGCGCGCGGCTGTCATTCGCGAGCGAAGCGGACATCGACGAATTCGTGACGACGCTCGAGCGGTACGAACGCGGTGAGCTGACTCCCGATCAATGGCGCGCGTTCCGGCTGGTTCGCGGCACCTACGGACAGCGGCAGGCCGAAGACGCGCAGATGCTTCGCGTCAAGATTCCGCAGGGCGCGCTCACGAGCGATCAGCTCGAGGCGCTCGCCGACGTCGCAGATCAGTACTCCCGCGGGTTCGGCCACATCACGACCCGGCAGAACGTGCAGTTTCATTTCGTCAAGCTGCACGACGTCGAACCAGCGATGCGCCGGCTCGCCGAGGCGGGCCTGACGACGCGTGAAGCCTGCGGGAATTCGGTACGGAACATCACGGCCTGCCCTTACGCCGGCGTCAGCGCCGAAGAGCGTTTCGACGTCACGCCTTACGCGGAAGCGCTGACGCGGTATCTGCTGCGTCATCCGCTCAGTTCGACGCTGCCGCGCAAGTTCAAGATCGCGTTCGAAGGTTGCGAGACCGATCACGTCGGCATCGGCATCAACGATCTCGGCTTCCGTGCAGTCGTGGGTCCCGACGGTGGCCGCGGATTCCGCGTCACCGCGGGCGGCGGGACGGCAATCATGGTGACCTCGGCCGGCCTGCTGCACGAGTTCCTTCCGGCCTCCGAGGTGTTTCGCGTCGCCGAAGCCGTGTTGCGGGTGTTCAAACATTTTGGCGACTACCAGCACAAGCAGCGGAATCGGATGAAATTCATGATCCGCGAGCTGGGCTGGACGCGGTGGCGTGAAGAATACGAGCGCGAGCTCACAGCCTGCCGGCTCCGTGGCGACGTGCCCACGCTCGAGATCGATCCGCCGGCCAGCGAGGCCAAACCGGAATGGGTGAAGGAATCGTCGCCGTCGGTCGGATACATCGCGACGCGCGTCTCCGCCGGACGCGTGACCGGCCCCGGCCTGACGCCCGCCATCGTCCCGGTCTATCAGACCGGCGACGACGAGTATGCGCGATGGCGCGTCACGAACGTACTGCCGCAGAAGCAGTTCGGGTTCGTGCTGGTGATCGCCAGCGTGCCGTTGGGCGACCTGACCAGCGAGCAGCTGCGCGTGCTCGGCGAACTGGCACGCGCCTACGGCGACGGGTCCGTGCGGGTCACGCCGGATCAGGATCTCGTGCTTCGGTGGGTGAACTCGTGCGACGTGCGGCAACTGTACCGGCGTTTTGCGGCGGCAGGCCTTGGCTTGGCCGAAGCGAGCACCGTCGCTGACGTGGCGAGTTGCCCCGGAGCGGAAACCTGCCGGTTGGCGGTTACCCAATCTCGAGGGCTGGGACGGCTGCTCGAGGATCACCTGCGCGCGCGTCCGGATCTGATTGCGGCCGCCGACGGGGCGCGCATCAAGATCAGCGGCTGCCCGAATGGCTGCGGACAGCATCACATCGCCACCCTCGGATTCCAGGGAAGCGTCCGGCGCCTCGGATCCCGGGCCGTGCCGCAGTACTTCGTGATGGTCGGCGGTGGAGCACACGATCGCGGCGCGACGTTCGCGCGGCTGGCGGCGAAGGTGCCCGCGCGCCGCATCCCGCAAGTCGTCGAACGCCTGATCGATCTGTACGCCCGCGAACGCCAGCCGGACGAATCGGCGACCGCCTACTTCGGCCGCGTGGAGCTCGGCGTCGTCAAGAAAACGCTGGCGGATCTCGAGCGCCTGCAGCCCGGCGACGCCGTGCCGGCCGACTACATCGACCTCGGCGAAGCCGCGGAGTTCGCGCCGGAAGTGATGGAAGGGGAGTGCGCCAAAGCGGGTGCTGGGTGCTAGTGCTGAGTGCTCGCGAGTGCTGTGCGGTGCAGTCAGCACCCAGCACAAGGCACAAGCACCCAGCACTCAGCACTGCACAGCACTCCATCTACCTATGTGGATACATAGAGGCTGTCTGTTGCTTTCCCAGCGGCCCGCTTTGGTATAGTCCGCAGGACAACCGAATACGCGCTTCATCAAGAGTGGCTGAGGGACAGGCCCTGTGACGCCACGGCAACCACGCGGGCATCCGCTTCAAAAGCGGAGCGCCGCGGTTCAGGTGCCAATTCCTACCTCGCGAGTCCGCGGGGGGAGATGAGGGAGCCAGTGAGCCTCGATTCATTTCACGTCGTACCGCCCGCCTCTCACAATCGCGCCAACAAGATCGCCCTGCTTGGCTTCGGCACCGTCGGTTCGGCGGTCGCTCGACGTCTGACCGGACCCGACGCGGTCTGCAGCCTCGAACTGACGCACATCGTCGATTGCCGCGCCGACCGCAAGCGCCTCGAGTTCGGCGACGCCCGCGTCGTCTGGGCATCGAGTCTCGATGAGATCCTGGAGCGCGACATCGACATCGTGGTCGAGGCGATCGGAGGGCTCGACACGGCGACCGACTGGATTCGGCGCGCCTTGGAGGCGGGCAAGTCGGTGGTCACCGCCAACAAACAGGTGATGGCTCACCATGGCGCGGCACTCTGGACGCTCGCGGCGCGCCAGGGACGTCAGCTGCGATTCGAAGCAGCCGTCGGCGGGGCGATGCCGATTGTCCGCGCAGTCAGCGACGGTCTGGCCGGCGACCGCATCACTCGCGTTGTCGGCATCCTCAACGGCACCACCAACGCCGTCCTGTCGCGGATGGATTCCAGCGGGTGCTCGCTCGGGGACGCGCTGGCCGACGCTCGTGCCCGAGGTTATGCGGAAGCCGACCCTTCCACCGACCTCGATGGAGACGATGCCCGCGCGAAGCTGGCCATCCTGTGCGCGATCGCCTTCGGGCTGCGCGTGGAGCCGAAGGCTATCCCGGCTCGCTCCGTCGCGGGTGTGACCGTGGCGGACTTCGCGCGAGCGCGGCGCGCCGATCGCACCATCCGTCAGCTCGCGTACGCCGAGTACAACCGCGCGCCGTCCACGCTCACAGCCTGGGTTGCGCCGGTCGCCGTCGCGCGCGATTCGATCTTTGGCCGCACGACGGGCGCGCAGAATGCCGCGCTCATCACCGGTGTCCATGCGGGCGACGTCGGCGTATTTGGCGCCGGCGCCGGCGGCGAGGCGACGGCAGTCGCGATCCTCAGCGACCTCGCCGCCATCGCCAGGGATCGCGCCGCAATCGTGCCGCCACCGAGACTGTCTTCGGACTTCAACCTTCAGCCTTCAGCTTCAGCTTCAGACTCAGCTTCAGACTTCGTTAGCGGAGGCCGTGTGACCGCGTTGCTTGGACTTCAGTGTCATCTGTGCAAGACGCCATTTCCGGCGGAAGCGATCTATGTGTGCGACCGCTGCCTTGGGCCCCTCGAACCGGTGTACGACTACGACGCCGTGCGGCTGACTCGAGAGACAATCGAGGCGCGGCCGAAAAATCTGTGGCGCTATCGCGAATTGCTGCCGATCATGGGCGAGCCTCGCACGGGTTTCAATTCAGGCTTCACACCGCTGGTGCGATGCGATCGCCTGGCCAGCCGATTGGGGGTCGCCGAGCTGTACGTCAAGGACGACTCGGTGAACCATCCGACCCTGTCGTACAAGGACCGCGTCGTCTCGGTCGCCGCCACGCGTGCCGTCGAACTCGGATTCGATGTCCTCGCGTGCGCGTCAACCGGCAACCTGGCGAACAGCGTGTCGGCACACGCCGCTCGCCTCGGCATCGATTGCTGCGTGGTCATTCCCGACAATCTCGAGGCTGGCAAGCTGCTCGGATCCGCGATCTTCAACCCGACGATTCTGGCGATTGCGGGGAACTACGACGATGTGAATCGCCTCTGCACGCAGGTGGCGGATCGGTACGGCTGGGGCTTCGTCAACATCAACCTGCGCTCGTACTACGCCGAAGGCGCCAAGACGATGGGCTTCGAAATCGTCGAGCAGCTCGGCTGGCGCTATCCCAGGCATCTGGTGTCGCCGGTGGCGGGTGGAACGCTCCTGCCGCGGATCGTGCGCGGGCTCAAGGAACTCCGGACGGTCGGCCTCGTGTCCGGCGAGCTGCCACGTGTGTATGCCGCGCAGGCTGCCGGGTGCGCACCTGTCGTGCGCGCCATCGAGGCCGGCCTCGAGTATCCCGAGCCGGTCCGCCCCGACACGATTGCGAAGTCGATCGCGATTGGCAATCCGGCCGACGGCTATCAGGTCATCCAGAGCATTCGCGCCACTGGAGGCACGGGCGCCGCGGTGTCCGATACCCAGATCGTGGACGCGATTCGGCTGCTCGCCGAGACCGAAGGCATCTTCACCGAACCGGCGGGCGGCACGACGCTCGCCGCGGCCATCGACCTCGTCAACCGGGGCGTGATTCCGCGCGACGAATCGATTGTCGTATGCGTCACCGGCAACGGCTACAAGACGACGGAGGCGGTGGCCGGAACGCTGACGGCGCCGGTTCGCCTGAGCCGGTCGTTCAAGGACTTCGAAGCGTGGTGGGAATCGGCCCGGGGTCCGGCGAAGGCAGCCTTGCAGGTCTGATACGCGTCCACGTTAACCGCCGAGATCGCAATCTATGCAGCGACGATTGGCCGTGGTCGCACATCTTTGCGCTGCTAAGCCGAAGCTCGCTCGCGATCATCTGGTTTATCGTCGTGCGGCGGCGCGCGAGCTCGAGACGATCGGCAGCTTGAACTCCATCGTCCGGCCGTTGCGCAACACTTTGACGGTGGCCGTCGATCCAATGGGCGCGTCGGAAACGAGGCGCGAGAACTGCGACGGGTCGTCGATCTGATGCCCGTTGAACGCCACGATGACGTCGCCCGGCCGCAGCCCGGCGTCGTAAGCCTCCGAGACACGCCGCATCGTTGACACCAGCGCGCCGTTGAGGCTCGTGGCGCCGACTTCTTCCGCCAACTGCGGCGTCAGCTTCTCGACGCCGATGTATCCGATCGTTCCCCGGCGCACCTCGCCGAACTTCATCAGATCGTCGACGATCCGGCGCGCCAGATTGCTGGGAACCGCGAAGCCGATTCCCTGGTAGCCGCCGCTCTCGCTGTAGATCCCGGTGTTGATGCCAACCAGCTCGCCCCGCGTGTTGACCAGGGCGCCGCCCGAATTTCCCGGATTGATGGCGGCGTCGGTCTGAATGAAATCCTCGTATTGCGCGAAGCCCATGTTGGCGCGCCCGGTCGCGCTGACGATGCCGGCGGTCACCGTCTGGCTCAACTGAAAGGGGCTGCCGATCGCCAGCACCCACTCGCCGACCTTGAGCTGGTTCGAATCGCCCCACGGCACAACCGGCAGGCCGGAGACTTGAATCTTCAGGAGCGCGATGTCGGTCGTCGGATCGGTGCCGATCACCTTGCCCTTGATTTCGCGCTTGTCGGGCAGCGCAATCGTGATCTCGCGCACGTTCTCGCCGACGACGTGGTTGTTCGTGACGACGTAGCCGTCGGGCGAGATGATGACGCCCGACCCGAGGCTGAGCGATCGCCGATCGCGCGATCCGAACGCATCATCGTCGCCGAAGAAATAGCGGAAGAACGGATCGTTGACGAACGGAGAGTTCGGCCGGCGGACGACCTGCAGCGACGAGATGTTGGCGACGCCCTTGACCGTCTGGCCTGCGACGCGAGTGAAATCCGGCCCGCTGCTGGCAGCGTAGCTGGGCGGCGCTGCGGGCTGTGCGACCGCGCCAGGCCGCTGCTCGAGTGCCGGAGTTGCGGCGGGTGGCGATGGCTCGGTCGCGCGGAGCTCTTCGGCGGCCCGCACAAAACCTGTGACCACCAGGCCGCCGACGAATCCGGCGGCGACGAGCACGATCGAAAGCAGCAGGCGCCGCATCGGGCTATTCCTCGTGAGATCCGGCGTCAGCCGAACCTACGACGATCCTCCGTGCCGCACGGTCGCCGGCCTTCGGAATCACCACCGTCAACACGCCATCCTTCAAATCGGCGGTCACGCGACCGACGTCGATGCGCTCGGGCAGTCCGAAGGCTCGTGAAAAGCGGCCGTGGCCGCGCTCGACCCGGTGATACTGCTCGCACGGAATATCGCGGCCGGGCGTCGAGATCCGGGCACCGCGAATCGTGATGCGGCTGTCCTCGGCGTGGATGTCGATGTCGTCGCGGGTCAGGCCGGGCAGTTCCGCGCTGAGCACGAACTCGTTCGCCGTCTCGTACAGATCGACCGGCGGAGTCCAGCCCGGCGCGTCGCTGCCGACCAGTTGACCGAGCTGTTCGTGCAGCGCGAGCAGGTCGCGCAGCGGATCCCACCGCGTGATGGCCACGTCTCGCATCGTAGCATATGTGCTACGATCTCAAGGATATACAGGTGACGAATGGCCTCCTCCGTTCAGGCGACACGACTGCGTAAAGGCATGCTCATCAAGGTCGGCAACGACCTGTTCCGGATTCTCGAGCTGCACCATCTCACGCCGGGAAACAAGCGCGCGCACATCCAGGTCCGCATGCGGAACATCCGGAGCTCGGCGCTCGCCGACCACAAGTTCCGGGCGGAAGAAGACGTCGAACGGGCGATTCTCGACGAGCGCGAGATGCAGTATCTCTACAACGACGGCGACGCGTTCTACTTCATGGACACGTCGAGCTACGAGCAGATCCACATCACCGCCGAGGCGCTCGGCGACTCGAAGGACTATCTGGTCGCCGAGATGCTGATCCGCGTCGAGTTCTACGACGTCGAGCCGGTCGGCATCGAGCTGCCGCCGACCGTCGATCTCGTCGTCAAGGAAACCGTGCCCGGCATCAAGGGCGCGACCGCCAGCGCGCAGATCAAGCCGGCGACGCTCGAAACCGGCCTGGTCATCAACGTCCCGTCGTTCGTCAACGAAGGCGACAAGGTCCGCGTCAACACCGAGACCGGCGAATATCAGTCGCGGGTCTGAGATGGCACTCGCCAATTCGCCAGATCATCAGCTCACCAATTCACGATTCCGGCACTCGGGCTGGATCGAGGTCGTCACCGGCAGCATGTTCAGCGGCAAGAGCGAGGAGCTGATCCGCCGGCTGCGCCGCGCGCAAATCGCCAAGCAGAAGGTGCAGATCTTCAAGCCGCTGATCGACAACCGCTTCAGCGAAGACCACATCGTGTCGCACAGCGACATGCGCATCCCGTCGCAGAACGTTCGCAGCTCGGACGAGCTGGTCGAGCATGTGGACGAGGACACCGAAGTCGTCGGCATCGACGAAGGGCAGTTCTTCGACGCGAATCTGCCGGCGGCGTGCAACACGCTGGCGGACCGCGGCAAGCGGGTGATCGTCGCGGGCCTCGATCAGGACTACCTCGGCCGTCCGTTCGAGCCGATGCCGCAGCTGCTGGCGATTGCCGAGTACATCACCAAGACGCTCGCGATCTGCGTCGTCTGCGGCGATCCGGCGAACCACACGCAGCGGCTGGTGGCGAGCAGCGATC
Organism: uncultured Acidobacteriota bacterium; assembly: GCA_963792175.1. Taxonomy (GTDB): domain Bacteria; phylum Acidobacteriota; class Vicinamibacteria; order Vicinamibacterales; family CAVVIG01; genus CAWBVG01. The sequence continues at coordinate 90,755 of CAWBVG010000021.1, read as the reverse complement.
GGGTGCTGGTCGGCGCGACCGGGCTCTACGAAGCGCGCTGCCGCCACTGTTTCGATCCCCACCTCGCCGACCGCCGAAAAGGTCGTAGAGGATCGGCGCCGTGCAGCAGGCACAGCTCGGTCATCACGTGGACGCTCCTGGCGCTCGGCGCCGGGTTTCTCGTCGCCAACGCGAAGCTGCTGCTTCGAGTACATCCAGTTCGTCAAGCGGCGCCGGCGCCGCGCTGCTGATCTGGCAGCCGCCCAAGCCGCCGTACTACGGCATGCGCGATCGCTATCGGCGTCGTCGCTCGGCATCCTGGTCGTTCGCGAAGCGTGCTCGTCCACCGGCAGGCGTTCGGCGAGACGATGATGTTCGTCTACTACGCGTACCTGACGCCGCTCAGCCGGCGCATCGGCCGCGGGTTCTACGAGGACGGCATCTGGGCCGATTCGGCGTTCATCCCGTACAACGAGGTCGGCGGCATCAGCTGGCGGGAGACGGAGCATCAGGTGACGCTGGTCATCATCTCGCGACTGCGCAATCTTGCACGCCGTCTGACGGTCCCGACGACAAGTACAGCGCGGCGCGCCGCCTGCTGCGCGACAAAATCGGCGAGCACGCGATCCACTTCACGGGGACCGGCCTGGACCTCGGGGAGCACGATGAGAGGGACGAGGCGTAGTCGATCAGTCGTCAGTCATCGGTCGTCAGTCGTAGTCGCAGTCGTCAGTCAGAGTCGTAGTCTTCAGTCAGCATCCGATGAGCCGATAGACGTGACTGACGTCGACGTGACACCGTACGACCGAGACCGACTATCGACGATCGACGACTGCGACTCGACGACTACGACTGACGACTGACGACTACGACTGGAGACTGCTATGGCTGCACGAGCGACCTGGAAGGGCTTCCTCAAGATCAGCCTGGTGAACATCCCGATCAAGGTGTTCCCGGCGACCGAATCGAGCGGGACGATCTCGTTCAACCAGCTGCACGGCGAGTGTCAGACGCGCATCCAGCAGAAGCGCTGGTGCCCGCACTGCAACCGCGAAGTGCCCAACTCCGAGATCGTCAAGGGCTACGAGTTCGAGAAGGGCCGCTACGTCGTCCTGTCGGAGGAGGACTTCGACAAGGTCCGGCCGGAGTCGACGCGCGTCATCGACCTCGTGCAGTTCGCCGACGAGTCGGCGATCGATCCGATGTACGTCGATCGCACCTACTATCTGGCGCCCGACGGCGGCATGGCGGCCGACGCGTTCGCCGTGATGCGCGACGGGCATGAAGGGCAAGGTCGGCGTCGGCAAGCTCGCGCTCTACGGCCGCGAATACCTCGTCGCCGTCCGGCCGCAGCGAGCGCGGCATCGTCGATGTACACGCTGCACCACGCCGCCGAGATCCGCAGCATCGACGCGGTCGAGGAACTGAACTCGGTGCCGGCGAAGGTCAAGCCCGAAGAGATCAAGCTCGCGAGGCAGGTGATCGAGACGTTCGAGGCGCCGCTCAACCTGGCCGACTACAAGGACGAGTACCGCGAGGGGCTGCAGCGGATCATCGACGCGAAGATCGCCGGCGAGGAGATCGTCGCGCCCGAGCGTCGAGGCGCCGCCGAAGGTCGTCAACCTGATGGAGGCGCTCAAGAAGAGCCTCGACGCGGTGAGCGCGACAGAAGAAGAAGCCCGCCAAAGCCGCCGCGCCCAGCGGCCGGTCGCCAGGCTCAGCGGTCGCGCGGAAGCGCGCCTAGCAGCTACGCCATCCAGCCTTTCGGCGGGTCGACTCATGTGCAGGCGGACGGCGTACACGCCGTCTGCCGACGGCGTCCCATCTCCCTTCAACCCCCGCAGCCGATGCGGCAGCGTCGACGCCTTGTTGGCGTGCTTCGCCGTCCGCAGCGGCGTGACCAGCATGAACGTGGGCGCGTCGTTCGCTTCGTACACAGCCACGGCGCCGCGCGATCCGAGGCGCCGCGCGCGGCGTCCACGAACCGCCCCTCGTGCCCCGGCTGACCTGGAACACCGTCAGCCGCAGCGCCGCATCGTCTGCAGATCGATGCCGCTGCGGCCGAAGGGAATCTCGTCGCGCCGCGTGGTCAGCGTGCTCGTCGTACGCTGCGATGAACGTCGCCAGCCGGGCTGCATCTTCACCAGCTCCGGATGCGCGGCGACCGCCTTCCGGTATCGCGCCGGCAGCTCGTTCCACTCCTCGAGCGACTCCGCCACGTTCAGATACACGATGTCCGTCGCGTCGGCTCCGCGACTGAAGCATGATCCAGAACAGCGGGACGTGTGCCTGTTCGTAGGCGGCCACGATCGCGCATCTCGAGCGCTTCGTAGCTCTGCGAGGTGCCCGGCTTCAGCTTCTGACGGACGATGTTGAGAATCCTGGGTGGGGCGGCCGGCACGTGCGCCGGTCGGCGCGCCGCGAGGGCCGGCGCACTGGTGAGCCAGGCGAACAGGAGGCTTGCCGCTAGCACGGTCTCGTCACCGACTGGAGGTCAGCAGACCAATGAGCCCGGGGCCGCTGGCGGTCGGGATCGCCGAGCCAGTCGGGCGGCGTCGAGCCAGACGAACGCCAGGATGGCGATCACCCAGACGTCGTACGGCATCGTCGCCCGCTCGTCGGTCCAGAACAGCGCGCGGTTGAAGACGCCGGCGATCCCGTCGCGCGACGGCATCGGCAGCCGGTTGAGCGCCAGATAGGTGTAGTAGATCCGGTTGGCGACCGCGAGGATCGAAAGCACCAGAATCACCCACAGCACGCGCGGCCATCCGGTTGGTGAACGCGCCGATCATGAAGAGCACGATGCGCTCGGGCCGCTCCATGAACCCGACCTTGCATTTCTCGACCAGCGACTCGGCGCGGGCGCGCGCGTAGCTCGTCATGATCGAGAAGATCAGCGCCAGCGCCGCGACCATCACGTAGTCGCTGCGGCCCAGCTTCGAGTACAGGAAGATCAGCCCGGTCAGCAGCGCGAGATCCGAGAAACGGTCGAGCGTCGAGTCCCAGAACGCGCCGAACTCCGACTGCAGCTGCAGCAGGTGGGCGACCTTGCCGTCGATGAAGTCGAAGATGTTGGCGACGAGCATGATCACGAACGCCAGCATGAAGCGGCCGAAGCCGAGCGCCCAGGCCGCCGCCGACGTTGACGATGACGCCGATCAGCGTCAGCGTGTTCGGATGAATCCGCAGCGCACGCACAGATTGATGATGGCGCGCAGCGGAAACATGCAGATCGCCGATGGCCGGTGAAGGTCACCGCGGCGCGCGTAGAAGCGTCGTCGACGCTTCATGTTATAATGGAGGGTTCAGGCGTCGCTCGAAAACGCGCCATAGTAGCGTATGCCCATCCACGAACTCAAGGAACAGATCGCCCGGTTGCCGGAGCAGCCCGGCGTCTATCTGTACTTCAACGCGGATGGCGACACGATTTACGTCGGCAAGGCGCGCGCGCTGCGCGATCGCGTCCGCAACTATCTCGGCGCCTACGGCGGCGATCCGAAGACCGACGCGCTGCTGGACGAGGTCGTCCGGCTCGACGTCATCGTCACCGATTCGGTCGTCGAGGCGCTCGCGCTCGAGAACAACCTGATCAAGCAGCGCACGCCGAAATACAACATCCTGCTGCGCGACGACAAGAACTACCCCTACCTGCAGCTGACGACGAACGAGGCGTTCCCGCGCGTGCTGGTCGCGCGCCGCGTCGAGCGCGACGGCAGCTTCTACGCCGGTCCGTTCCTGCCGGCGCACTTCGCGCGCAAGACGATGTCGCTGACGCATCGGCTGTTCGGCATCCGGTCGTGCAACGAGGTGATCACCGGCAAGCGCGGGCGGCCGTGCCTCGAGTACGACATCAAGCGCTGCATCGCGCCGTGCGTCGACACGCTCTGCTCGCAGGAGGAGTACGGGCGCGCGGTCGACCTGACGCAGCTGTTCCTCGAAGGGCGGAACGACGAGCTCGTGAAGACGCTGCGGACGCGGATGCTCGCGGCCGCCGCGGGCGAGCGCTTCGAGGAGGCGGCGCAGCTGCGCGACGCGATGCGGACCGTGCAGACGCTGCACGATCGGCAGCAGAAAATGGCGACGGCCGAGCTCGGGCACCGCGACGTGTTCGGCCTCAAGCTCGGCCCGGCCGGCGCCGTCATCCAGGTGTTCCAGGTGCGCAGCGGCCGCGTCGTCGAGCGGATCGAGCTGGGGACCGAGGAGGCGATCGCCGGGTCGTTCTCGAGCGGCGGGCAGGGCGATGGCGAAGTCCTCGCGGCGGCGATTCAGCAGTTCTACGAGGTGCGCGGCGCGCCGCCGGAAGTGCACGTGCCGGCGGAGCCCGACGAACGCGAAGCGCTCGAAGCGTGGCTGTCCGAGCGCGTCGGCCGCCGCGTGCGGATCAGCGTGCCGCAGCGCGGCGAGAAGCGCGGCTTCGTCGACCTCGCGAACCGGAACGCCGCGCTCGCCTACCAGACGCGGTTCAACCAGACGAAGGCCGCGCAGTACGACGCGCTCGAAACGCTGCAGCACGTGCTGGCGCTGCCGGCGCTGCCGCGGCGCATCGAATGCTTCGACATCTCGACCATCCAGGGCAGCGAGACGGTCGCGTCGATGGTGGTCTGCGAGGACGGGCGGATGCGGCGAGCGGAGTATCGGAAGTATCAGATCCGGGGGATTCGGGCGTCGGGACTCGGGGCTCGAAGACCGCGTCCAGTGCTCCCGAACGCCGAGTTCCGAGTCCCGAATCCCGAGTCCCGAGTCCAGGACGACTTCGCCGCGATGCACGAAGTCGTGTTGCGCCGATACCGCAAGCTGCTCGAGCAGGGCGGGCCGTTTCCGGACCTGGTCGCTGATCGACGGCGGCAAGGGCCAGCTGTCCGCGGCCTATGCCGCGCTCGAAGAGCTCGGGCTGGCGAATCTCGTCGCGGTCGGCATCGCGAAGAAGGAAGAGCTGCTCTACACGCGCGATCGCGAGGATGCCGATTGCGCTGGCGACCACCGATCCGGCGCTGCTGCTCATCCAGCGCATCCGCGACGAAGCGCATCGGTTCGCCGTCACGTTTCACCGCCGCGCGCGAGCGATCCGCGACCTGCGATCGGAGCTCGACCACGTGCCCGGCATCGGCGCCGCGCCGCCGCAAGACGCTGCTGACGACGTTCGGCAGCCTCGCGGGCGTGCGGCGCGCGACGCGCGAAGAACTGGCGGCGGTGGTCGGGCCCGAAAATCGCCGATGCCGTCCTTGCGTTTTTCGCGAGTCGGCCGTAACCTGAATCCGCCCTTGCTTGGATATCAACGTCGCCCAGATCTTCATCTCGTTCATCGTCCTGCTGTTCTCGCTGACCGTGCACGAGATGGCGCATGCGTGGACCGCGGATCGCCTTGGCGATCCGACGGCGCGTCTGCTGGGACGCGTGTCGCTGAACCCGCTCGTGCACGCCGATCCCGATCGGCACCGTGCTGTTTCCGCTGATCGCGATGATGACCGGCGCGCCGCTCATCGGCTGGGCGAAGCCGGTGCCGGTCAACGTCCGCCAGCTGCGCCATCACCGGCGCGACTACGTGCTCGTCGCGGCGGCCGGTCCGGCCAGCAATCTGGTGATGGCCGTGACGCGCCGCGATGCCTGCTGGCGGTGCTGCCGATTTCGCCGCAGACGCTCGGACGAGGCGAACGTGTCGGCGCCGCTGGCGACGTTTCTCAGCCAGGCGATGCGCGCTCAACGTGCTGCTCGCGGTGTTCAACATGATTCCGATTCCGCCGCTCGACGGCGGCAACGTGCTCGCGGGTCTGCTGCCGCTGATCGCTGGCGGCGCTCTTCAACCAGATTCGGCCGTACGGATTCATCCTGCTCTACGCGCTTGATTCTGACCGGCGGCTTCGACGCGCTGGTCGTTCCGCCCGTATCGCTTCATCCTGTCCTGGCTGCCCACACAGTGACGTCGAAAGCGCGCGTCGTTTCAGGCATGCGGCCGACTGGACGCCTGCACCTCGGCCATCTCGTCGGCGCGCTCGGGAACTGGGTGCCGCTGCAGGACCAGTACGACTGCTTCTACTTCGTCGCCGACTGGCACGCGCTGACGAGCGATTTCGCCGATACCAGCCAGCTGACGTCGTACACCTACGAGAACGTCGCCGACTGGATTGGCGCCGGCCTGGATCCCGAGAAGAGCACCTTCTTCGTGCAGTCGCTGGTGCCGGAGCATGCCGAGCTCTACCTGCTGCTCTCGATGGTCGTGCCGGTGCCGTGGCTGGAGCGCGTGCCGACCTACAAGGAGCAGCAGGAGAACCTGAAGGACAAGGACCTCTCGTCGATCGGGTTTCTGGGATACCCGCTGCTGCAGACGCGCCGACGTCGCGATGTACGATGCGCCGGTTCGTCCCGGTCGGCGAGGATCAGGTGGCGCACCTCGAGCTGGCGCGCGAAGCGGTCCGGCGCTTCAACAACTTCTTCGGCGAGGTGCTGGTCGAACCGCAGCCGCTCCTGACCACCTTCGGCCGGCTGCCGGGACTCGACGGCGACAAGAAAATGAGCAAGAGCCTCGGCAACACGATTCACCTCTCCGACACGCCCGACGAGGTGAAGAAGAAGGTGATGCGCATGTACACGGACCCCAAGCGGGTCCGGGCCGACATCCCCGGCACGGTCGAAGGCAATCCGGTTTTCACGTATCACGACGCCTTCAATCCGAACAAGGCAGAGGTCGACGATCTGAAGGCGCGGTACCGGACCGGAAAGGTGGGCGACGTCGAGGTCAAGACCAAGCTGGCCAACGCCTTGAACGCTCACCTGGAGCCGATCCGCCAGCGGCGTGAGGCGGTCCTGTCGAAACCCGACGCCCTGAAAGAGATCCTGTTCGAAGGATCGAAGCGCGCACGCACGGTCGCCGTCGGCACCATGGAGCGCGTGCGTGACGCCATGAAGATTCGATACCGCTGATGGATCAGCACTCGGACTTCGAGTCCGCCCCGGACGCGTTTCCGGTCAAGCTCGAAAACTTCGAGGGGCCGCTCGATCTGCTGCTTCACCTCATCAAGAAGAACGAGGTGAACATCCACGACATTCCGATCGCCCTGATCACGGCGCAGTATCTCGATGCGATTGCGCTGATGCAGGAGCTCGATCTGGACGTCGCCGGCGACTATCTCGTCATGGCGGCGACGCTCATCCACATCAAATCGAAGATGCTGCTGCCACGCCCGGAGACGGCCGCCGCTGTCGAAGGCGAGGAAGAAGATCCGCGCGACGCGCTCGTCCGCCGCCTGCTCGAGCACCAGAAGTTCAAAGCGGCTGCCGGCCTGCTGCACGAGCGCGAACAGCTCCGCGCCGCGCAGTGGCTTCGCCCCGACGAGGCGGTGGCCGCGCTCGCCGGCGACGACTACGAACCGGAGATCGAGGTCGATCTCTTCAGCCTGATCACCGCGTTTCAGACCGTTGTCGAGCGCGCGAAGCTGCGGCCGAAGGTGCTGCTGCCGCCGGAACAGATCTCGCTGGAGCTGCGGATCGACCAGTTGCTGGCGCGGCTCTCCGAGACCGAGGCGTGCGGCTTCGAGGACCTCTTCGCCGACGCTCACGATCGCGCGGCCCTCATCGTGACGTTTCTGGCGCTTCTCGAAATGATTCGGCTGAAGCTGGTGCGCGTCTTCCAGGCCGGCAGCTTCGGACCGATTCGCGTCTACAAACGGGCCCGGCCGGCGGATGCCCCGCATCCGATTGGCGATCCGGAAGACCACAATGGCTGATCAGGAACGTACAAGGCAGGATGGCAGCATGGCAGACTGGCAGGAAGGGCAGGAAGGACCGGAAGGGCAGGAGGGGCAGGAAGGGCCGGACGGGCAGGACCAGATGCCGCGGCGCGCGAGCGCCGAGCTGAAGGCGATTCTCGAGGCGCTGATCTTTGCGTCGCCCGAGCCGCTGACGCCGAAAGCGATCTTCAAGCTGCTCGCGACCGAACCCAAGGAAGACATCCAGGCCGCGCTCGCGCTGTTGAAACAGGAATACGAGCGCCCTGGCGGGCTGCAGCTGGTGGAAGTCGCCGGCGGCTACCAGATCGTCACGCGGCCGGACCTGCACGACTGGGTGCGGCGGCTCTTCAACGAGCGCACGACGCAGAAGCTGACGGTGCAGGCGCTCGAGACGCTGGCCGTCATCGCCTACCGGCAGCCGATTACCGCCGCCGAGATTACCGAAGTCCGCGGCGTCAACACCTCCGGCGTGCTCAACACGCTGCTCGAACGCCATCTGATCAAGATCGTCGGCCGCAAGCAGGTCGTCGGCCGGCCGTTTCTCTACGCGACGACGAAGGAATTCCTCATCCGCTTCGGGCTGAACGATCTGGCCGATCTCCCGAAAGTCGAGGACATGGCCGAGGCGCTCGGCCTCGACGCGCCGATTCTCGTGGAACAGACGCCGCGCGAAGAGGAGCTTCCGCTCAGCGAGCCCGACCCCGAGGAGCCCGGCGAATCGATTCACGAGGTTGATTCTCGTGGTGATTCAGAGCTGGGCGTGTCAGCAGCGGCTTTACGAAGGCGCTCCACTTCCTGCGGGCGCAGTTCCCGCCAGCGCCCGACCTTCAGCGTCGAATCCCTGATCGGTCCGATCGCGACGCGCCTCAGGTGTGTGACCGGATGGCCGACCGCTTCGCACATCTTTCGCACCTGGCGGTTGCGCCCCTCGCGGATCGTGACGACGAGCGTGGCCTCCTTGGCGTCACGCGCCGTGCGGCAGCAGCCTGATGTCGGCCGCTCCGTGCGCCGGCCGTCGATGACGAGCCCGCGCGAGAGCCGGGCCAGATCGCGCTCGTCGGGCACGCCGAGCACGCGGGCCTCGTACACCCGCGCGACACCATGGCGCGGATGCGTCAGGCGCGCGGCCAGATCGCCGTCGTTGGTCAGGAGCAGCAACCCCTCAGACTCGTAGTCCAGCCGGCCGACCGGATACACGTATTCGCTCACGCCGCGCAGCAGATCGATGACGGTCGGCCGGTGCTTTTCGTCGGCGCGCGTCGTCACGTAGCCGCGGGGTTTGTTCAGCAGCAGGTACCGGTGACCCGTGACGATCTTCACCCGCCGCCCGTCGACGCGGATGTCGTCGCGAGACGCGTCGGCCTTGGTGCCCAGCTCGCGGACCGTCGCCCCGTTCACCGTCACGCGTCCATCGAGCATCAGCTGCTCTGACGCGCGCCGCGACGCGATGCCGGCCTGAGACAGAATCTTCTGCAGTCGCTCCACCATCAACGGTTTATCACGAAGTCACGAAGAAACACGAAGGCCGCGAAGATCTTTTGCTCTTATCCAAGGAAAACTCGCGATCTTCGAGCCATCGTGTCTTCGTGATGAACCGTGTTAGCGAGCGAGCAGGTCGCCCCAGAAGCCCGCGAGCTGCATCACATCACCGACGTGGACCGGTCGGTCGGCTTCGGCGTGTGAGATCAGGCCGCTCAGCAGCAGCCGGACCGGCGCGTGGCCGCGAAGATCCTGCGCGAGATATTCGGACTCGAGCGACGGGATCACATTGTCCTCGGTGCCGTGGAGGAGAAAGACCGGCACCGATGGCTTGGGCGACTTCGATACGGACAGCGCGGCGTCGGCGGCGCTGACGCCGATGTAGGGCAGCAGCCGCGGGCCGAGGTGAACGACATCGCGCTCGTTGACGTAACGCAGCAACGTCGCCGACGGCTCCGGCATCGTGCGCGCCAGCTGTTTGAGCGCGTCGAACTCGCGCGCCGCCGCAGCCTTGTCGACGTTGCTGTCGAGCGCCGAGGCGAGCAGGTAACGCCTGACGGCCGCGCGCAACGGCGCCGCCTGCGCTTTCGGCACCAGTCGATCGGCGGTGGCGATCAGGATGACCGCGACGCCATAATCGTGCGGCGCCAGCACGAACGGACGATCCGACTGAATGCCGAGCTCGTGGGCCGGGTACGGCTCCGATCCCGTGCACAGGTAGCGCAAGACACGCGGGAGATCGTCGTGGCCGCCGAATGCGAACACGTAGGCGACGTGTCCGGCGAGCGACGGCCGGCCGGCCGCGACGATTGACAGGCCCCCGCTGAAGCTGATGCCCATCAGGCCCACCGGCCCTTGCTGCGCGAGGCCGGACTCCATCGCCAGCCACCCGGCGGCGCGCTCGATGGCGTCGGTGATCGCGGGCGTAATCTCGAATCGCGACAGCTCCGGAATATCCGGCGTGACGACCGTGACGCCGCCCGCCGAGAGCTGCCGCGCCAGGCGAACGAGCCGCGGCTCGTCGATCCCAGACGCATGCAGTCCGGACGTCAGCAGGGCCGCGCGGTGCGGCGCTGGCGGCTCGTACAGCTCGCGCGCGCATCGCTCCACCCGTCGTCGGAATCGTGATGTCGCGCTCCTGCACGTGCACCGTGTCGAGGTCCGCGATGGTTCTCGCGGTGCCGTGCATCTCGGCGACGCGCACGACGAACGTCAGCCCGTGCGCGTACGGACGCGAGATGAAAACCAGCGCGCCGAGCGCGAGCAGCGCAATGGCCAGACGGAAAGAGCGCATCAAGGCGCATGTTACACTCGCCGACGGGATTCGGGATTCGCGGCCGGGAATCGAATCCCGAAACCCGATGTCCGAATCACGTCTGCGCAAGCTCGTTATCGCCATCGACGGTCCGTCAGGCGCCGGCAAGGGCACGGTCGCACGAGCGATCGCGGGCGCGCTCGGCTATCGGCATCTGGACAGCGGCGCGATGTACCGCGCCGTGGGTTGGAAGGCGCTGCACGACCAGGTGCCGCTCGACGACGAAGACGCGATTGCCAGGCTGGCCGACCGAGCGGACATCGACGTGTCGGACTCACTGGTGACGATCGACGGACACGACGTCACGCGCGCCATCAGAACGCCGGAAATCGACAAGGCGGCCACCGCGGTGGCTCGTCTGCCACACGTGCGCGCCGTGCTCGTCGCGCGTCAGCGCGCGCTGGGATCGGCCGGCGGCATCGTCATGGAAGGACGCGATATCGGCACCGTGGTGTTTCCCATGGCCGATGTGAAGGTGTATCTCGATGCCGCGCCCGCCGAACGCGCGCGGCGCCGCGCGAACGATCCGGCCCACACCGGTGTGCCGTCAGCGGTGGCCGATGTGCAGTCGATGCTCTCGCAGCGCGACGAGCAGGATCGCACGCGCACCGCGTCGCCGTTGTACGCCGCGCCCGACGCCATCGTCATCGACACGACCGGCAAGAACATCGACGAGGTTGTCCGCGGGGTGATGGCGGTGATCGACGAGAAAGTTAAAACTTAAAAGGTAAAAGGCTAAGAACCAAAAAGGCAAAGACAGCGGCTCAGTCTTCCTGGTTTTAACTTTTGACTCTTCTGCTTTTAACTTTCTCAGGGTTCTACTTCCTGTCCTTGTAGTCGTCAGACGAGGCGGGATCCAACTCCCAGCGGTGCTTGTCGCGCTCGCTCAGTTTGTCGGCGGATTTCAACTCCTCGTTGTCCTCGTATTGCACGCCGAGCGCCTTGCCGATGTCGTCGACGATGTCCTGATCGGGCGTCGGGTTGTCGCCGCCGGGCGCTTCCTCGCCGGTGAAGAACGCGTCCACCGAATCGACGTCCGGGTCGCCGCCGGTGACATCTTCCATCCCGTGGCGTTCGCGCAACTGTTCGGCGATTTCGGCGCGGCCGGTCCGTGCGGCCGATCCGTGACGGTCCATGTTCAGGGACGAGGGCGGGGTTTGCACGGTTTCTTCGAGCGTCCGTCGCGCCCGCTCCAGCCGTGGCACCTTTGCGGCGGCCACCTGCGCCGCCTTCGGCACGGATGTGTGTTTTAGCGGGGCTTTTCGCGCGCGGCGGGCGGGCGGCGTCCGCTTCTTGGCGGTCGCGACCGGCCGTCGCGGGGGCCGTTTCTTGACGGATCGCTTCGCCGATCGCCTCGCGGACGGGCGTTTGGCGGCGCGGCGTGCCGGTTTGGCCCGTTTCGCCGCCTTTTTCGCCTTCATACTCTTGCGTTTCGCCATCGCTTCTAACCTTTCGGAACCTTGACAGTTTGGCGATAAGTGTCGTACGCTCTGTTGCTTATCGGAATTTCAAGATCGGGCACAGGAGGACGCGTAAGGCATGGCGAACGTAGAAGACGAGAACACCCCCGGTTCGGGTCGCGGTAGCAGCGCCGGCACCATCGAACGTACCGAGCGCACAGGCGACCGTGAAACCCGCGATCGCGGCGGGCTCAAAGCCCGACCACGCGAGGACGACGAGCAGATCGATCCGGAAGAATATGCAAAGCTGCTCGATTCCTACGATAGCAGCTTCCGGAACATCGCGGAAGGCGAGGTCGTCAAGGGGACGGTTCTCAAGGTCACCGCGTCCGAAGTGATCGTCGACGTCGGCTACAAATCCGAAGGCATCATCCAGGTCGACGAGTTCCTCGACGAGAACGGTGAGGTCACCGTCCAGCCTGGCGACATCGTCGACGTCCTGCTCGAGCGAACCGAAGATCGCGAAGGCTACGTCGTCCTCTCCCGCGAAAAAGCGGAGAAGATGAAGATCTGGGACGAGGTCGAGAAGGCCTATGCCGAGCGCAAGGTCGTGATCGGCCGCGTCATCGAGCGGATCAAAGGCGGCCTGGCCGTCGACATCGGCGTTCGCGCGTTCCTCCCGGGATCGCAAATCGACGTCCGGCCGGTGAGGAACCTCGACGCGCTGCGCGGGCAGGAGCTCCGCATGCGCGTCATCAAGGTGAACAAGAAGCGCGGCAACATCGTGCTGTCGCGCAAGGCGCTGCTCGAGGAAGAGAACGCCGAGAAGAAGAAGCACACGCTGGAGACGCTCGCCGAAGGCAAGGTCCTCAAGGGCGTCGTCAAGAACATCACGGACTACGGCGCGTTCATCGATCTCGGCGGCATCGACGGGCTGCTGCACATCACCGACATGTCGTGGGGCCGCGTCGGACATCCGTCCGAGCTGTTCAAGGTCAACGACGAAATCGATGTGATCGTGCTCAAGTACGATCCGGCGACCGAGCGGGTTTCGCTCGGCCACAAGCAGCTGATCACCGATCCGTGGGCGAACGTGATGGACCGTTATCCGGTCGGCGCGCGCATGGGCGGCAAGGTCGTCAGCCTGACCGACTACGGCGCCTTCGTGGAGCTCGAAGCGGGCGTCGAAGGGCTGATCCACGTCAGCGAGATGTCGTGGAGCAAGCGCGTCAAGCATCCGTCGAAGATCCTGAACGTCGGCGACACCGTGGACGCGATGGTCCTCGGCGTGGATCCGACGGCCCGCCGCATTTCGCTCGGTCTCAAGCAGGTCGAGACCAATCCGTGGCACGACCTCGCCGGGAAGTACCCGGTCGGCTCCAAGATCACCGGCAAAGTACGCAACCTCACCGAGTTCGGCGCGTTCGTCGAGGTCGAGGAGGAGATCGACGGCCTCATCCACATCTCCGACATGTCGTGGAGCAAGCGGATCAAGCATCCGTCCGAAGTGCTCAAGAAGGGCGACGTCGTCGAGGCGATGGTGCTGAACATCGACGCCGAGAACCAGCGGCTGTCGCTCGGCCTGAAGCAGCTCGCCACCGACATCTGGGACGACTTCTTCTCGCGGCACCACGTCGGCGACACCATCGACGGCAAGGTGGTCCGCATGACGAACTTCGGCGCTTTCGTCGAGCTCGACGAAGGGATCGAAGGGCTGATTCACGTGTCGGAGTTCGACGACTCGCAGCACGCCGGCAAGGACGGGAAGATCGAGCTGGTCGTCGGCGAGACCTATCCGATGAAGATCATCAAGCTCGCGCCGGCGGAGCGGAAGATCGGACTCTCGATCCGCGCGCTCAAGTCGGACGAGTTCCGGGCCGACTGGGAGAGCTATCAGGAATCGGCGGGCGACGGCACGGCGACTCTCGGCGATCACTTCAGAAACCGGTAGGGATTAGGGGTTAGGGATTAGGGATTAGTGGGAATAGGGCTACGGGACGGCGTGTCGCGCTAGTCCCTCATCCCTACGCCCTAATCCCTACGGGGCACTTATGACCAACGGCAGCATGACGAAGGCGGAGCTCGTCGAGGAAGTCTCGCGCGTGTCGGATCTCACGAAGAAGCACTCCGAGGTGATCGTCGACACGGTGTTCCGCAGCATCATCGAGGCGCTGCACCGCGGCGAGAAGATCGAGCTGCGGGGGTTCGGCAGTTTCCGTCTGCGGAAGCGGGAGCCGCGGAAAGGCCGCAACCCGAAGACCGGCGACAAGGTGGACGTGCCGCCGAAGAAGGTCCCGTACTTCAAGCCGGGCAAGGAGCTGAAGGAACTGATCAACAAGGAGCCCGGCGCGCCGAGCGCGGCGCCTTCGAGCGCGCCGCCGGACGCTCTCGCCGTCTGAGAAAGTTAGAACGTTAAAAGGCAAAAGGCAAAAGTTGAAATGCAGTGACAGTGGCTTTCAACTTTGACTTCTTCACTTCTAACTTTTGCACTTCTCAACTTTCCGTGGAACATCTCTGGGCCCCCTGGAGACTGAAGTACGTGACCGGCACGAGCGGCGGCGCCGACAGCTGTATCTTCTGCGCCAGCGCTGAACCCTCCCGCGACGATCTCGTCCTCATCCGCACGGCCGCCTGTTACGCCATCCTCAATCTGTACCCGTACAACAACGGTCACCTGATGGTCGTCCCGAACCGCCATGTCGCGAGCCTGTCGGTCACCACGGCCGCCGAACAGACGGACCTGATGCGGCTGACGCGGCACGCGGAAATGGCGTTGACCGAGGCGTACTCGCCGCAGGGGATCAACATCGGCATCAACCTGGGCCGCCCGGCGGGCGCCGGCGTGCTCGATCACCTGCACGTCCACCTCGTGCCGCGGTGGAACGGCGACACCAACTTCATGACCGCGATCGGCGAACACGCGCGTGCTGCCGGAGGATCTCCAGTCGACGGCGGCGAAGCTGCAGGCCAATCTTCGAGCGGCTTCACAAAGACAACGCTTAACCGCATCGCTCGACCATTCGAGCGCCTCAGGCTCGGGATGCCCTGAGCTGTCGAAGGGCAGAGCACGCAAAGCCCGCAGAGACGTTGATCTCAGCGTGCTCGGCGTTCTCCGCGGTTGCCTGATCTTATGATTCTCGAACTCACCGCCGACCAGAAAGCCTTTCAGTCCACCGCCGAGCAGTTCGCGCGCGAGATCGTGGCGCAGCGCGCGGCCGGCATCGACAAGTCGGGGGAGTTCCCGAGCGACGTGATGCACGCCGCGGCCGGCTACGGCCTGCTCGGCGTGACGATCCCGAAGGCGTGGGGCGGCGCCGGCCGCGACTACGTCAGCTACGCGCTGGCGATCGAGGCGATCGCGAAGGCGAGCGCGACGGTGGCGGTGTCGCTGTCGGTGACCAATTCGCTCGTCGCCGAGGTCATCGCCCACGCGGGACGCGATCAGCAGCGCGAGCGCTGGCTTCGGCCGCTGGCGACCGGCGCGGCGCTCGGCGCCTTTGCGCTGTCCGAGCCCGAGGCGGGCACTGACGCCGCGAACCAGCAGACCCGCGCGGTACGTGCCGGTGACGGCTATCGGATCACCGGCCGGAAGGTCTGGGTCGCCAACGCCGAGGAAGCGTCGGTCGCCATCGTGTTTGCCTGCACGCGGCCCGGGCTTCGCGGCCAGGGTGTCACCGCGTTTCTCGTGCCGATGGATACGCCGGGGATCCGGCGCACCGCACGCGCCGACTCGCTCGGCGTGCGCGGCCTCGGCTGCATGGACCTCGATCTCGACATCGCCGTCGGCGACGACCAGGTGCTCGGCCACGTCGATCAGGGGTTTCCGCTGGCGATGTGGGCGCTGCAGGGCGGCCGCGTCGCGATTGCGGCGCAGGCGCTGGGCATCGGCGAAGCGGCGCTCGACGAGGCGCTCGCCCACGCGAAGCAGCGCGAGCAGTTCGGTCAGCCGATCGGCAACTATCAGGCGATCCAGTGGATGCTGGCCGACATGGCCACCGAGCTGGCAGCGGCGCGGATGCTGACGCTTGAAGGCGGCCGCCGCCAAGGATCGGCAGGAGAAGAGCACGGTCGAGGCGTCGATGGCGAAGCTCGCGGCCTCGGAGGCCGGCGCACAAAGCCGCCGACAAGGCGATGCAGATCCTGGCGTCCGCCGGCTATCGCCGCGGCTCGGTCGTCGAGCGCCTGTTCCGCGACGTGCGCGCGACGGAAATTTATCAGGGAACGTCCGAAGCGCAGCGCATGATCATCGCCGCTAGTCTGTGAGGAAGCACCACCGCTATTTGATCTGAATATTGAGAGCCCGAATCGGCGTCCCCGCCGTGCTTTCTTCCATCGGGCTGTCGCCGCTGCCATAAGACACCGTTCCACGCCAGACCTGGACTTGCCGTGGCGGTGTTCGTGCGGGGGCACGACGAAGCAACGTCCCGTCATCGAGCCACATCGTGAACGACAACCCCGTCCGGCTGACGATGTTGTTACCGCCAGCGACGATCGTCCAGCTCCACACCGCGATGCGATCGTTTTCAAAGACGTGCTCCGCGTCCGCGCGGGGAGCGGCGGCGGGACCGTTCGTGGCGTTCGTTCGAGGCGGGACCCTCAGTTCGATCACTTCCGCCGACAACGCTCGATTCAGTGGCTGTCCCAATGCCGTCAGGTCGGCTTTCTCGAAGGGTCCTCGACATCTCCGATTTCCCTGACGCGTTCGATTGAACGTCCATCGAGCGCCGTTTGCATCGATCACGCCGGCGGAGAACAATACAACGACCGGTCCCTCGAAACGATGCGTTGGCGCAGTGTCGCCGGGAGGTACGTTGAGAGTCCACATCCTGAATTCGTCATAGTCGGCGTGCATCGTGAAACGAGTCGTTCGCCGCCGGTCGGCGGCTGCTTGCGTGACCCAGAGGGCCGTCAGAAGTCCGACGATCAGTTTCACGTCACTTGATCTCGACTTGTCGGGAACGCATGGATGCCCCTGCGGCCTGTTCCGAATCGATAGCACCCGGCATTGCGCCGGTGGTTCCAAAGTGTTTGAGTAATCGAGCCGCCACGCCGGTCTGTTGCTGCGGAAGCTGAACTCGAACTTCCCGGGGGACCAGAACAGGAAGACGGTCGAGCTTTTCGTGGCGGTGGAATCCAGTCGGCTGGTCGGGGTTGTACCGAACATCCCACGCGGTGACGCGCGCATTGTCCAGCACTTGTCGCGCTCCGTCCCGCGGAAAGGCGGGGAAATCCGGGACATCCCACGACCTTTCTGGCGGTGGATGCCCAGTTCCAGGACCATCGCTTCCAGATAGTCATCATCGCTCTGCAGGACACCGTCATTCAGCACGACACCAGCTTCGTGATAAAGGACGTCTCCGATTCTGTGTCGCTCGCGCCGGCCATCTCGGAGCCGCAGGGTTCCGTTCCGCATGAAGACGATGACAGTCGGCCCCTCATGAACATGAGAATCTGCGGCGCGGTAACGAGGTCCCCGGTCCAGCGTCCACACCCGGTAGTGCTCCCCGCTGTATGAGCACGCGGATCGTATTCGTGGCGGCCGCTGGAGTGTTGGCGACTCCGAGGCCGGCCAGGGCGCAAAGCCAAAGAGTGATGCGACAGCGCACGTTGGGCACCGAGAGCATACCAATTCTGGGGTCGCCATTTCGGATATCATCCGGGGCGCAAAAAGGGAGGAATGACGATGGCTCGTAAAATCAATCGTCGCGACTTCGTTCGGACGACTACGGCCGCGGGTGTTGCGGCGGCCGCAGCCTCGAAGCCGCTCTTCGGGCAAGCGCCTGCCGTCAAGACCGGCAGCGTCAAGCCGTGCGTCGTCGCCTCCTCGAACGGCAACCGCTCGAAGGACGAGCACGGCGTCACCTGCGTCGAGCGCGCCTTCAAGATGATGACGGATGGCGCCGACGTGCTCGATGCGCTGGTTGCCGGCGTCAGCATCGTCGAGCTCGATCCGAATCAGACCGGCGTCGGCTGGAGCGGCCTGCCGAACGCCGACGGTGTCGTCCAGCTCGACGCGTGCTGCATGCACGGGCCGAAGAAGCGCGCCGGCGGCGTCGCCGGCATCGAAGGCGTCCGCGCGCCCGCGCGCGTCGCGCAGCTCGTCGCCGACGAAACGGATCACCACCTGCTGGTCGGTAAAGGCGCGCAGGAGTTCGCGCGCTCGATGGGCATCAAGATCGAGGAAGGCCTCATCAACGAGACCGCGCGCAAGCAGTGGCTGGAATGGAAGCGCCGCACCGACCCGCTGCACTACCTGGATCCGAAGAAGCGATCGCAGGCCTGGTACGAGGCCGGGCTCCAGATGGTTCGTGAAGGACTGATCGACGGCGAACACTACTGGGGCACCATCAACTGCGACGGCGTCAACGCCAAAGGCGACGTCTGCGGTGTGACGACGACCAGCGGTCTGGCGTGGAAGATTCCGGGCCGCGCCGGCGATTCGCCGATTCTCGGCGCCGGCCTCTACGTCGACGGCGACGTCGGCGCCGCCGGGTCGACCGGTCGAGGAGAGGCGAATCTCTACAACCTCAGCTCGTTCGTCATCGTCGAGGAAATGCGGCGCGGCGCGCACCCGAAGGACGCGGCGATCGCCGCGCTCAAGCGGGTCGCGAAGAACACCATCGAGAAGCGCCTGCTCAACGCCAAAGGTCAGCCGAACTTCGGATTGAGCTTCTATTGCCTGAACAAGCAGGGCGAGTACGCCGGCGTGGCGATGTACGAAGGGACCTACGCCGTGTGCACGGAGAACGGACCGCAGACGCTCAAGACGGACGCGCTGTTCGAGGGCAAGCCGACGGACTGACTATCCGAGGATCTGTTTGGCGATCGTCTCGAGCTGCAGGTTGGACGTGCCTTCGTAAATCTGACCGATCTTCGCGTCGCGGTACAGCTTCTCGACCGGGTATTCCTTGACGAAGCCGTTGCCGCCGTGGAGGTTGACGGCCAGCGAGGTGACGCGCTCAGCCACTTCGGACGAGAAGATCTTGCACATCGCCGCTTCCGCCAGGAACGGTTGCTTCGCGTCGCGCAGGCGTCCCGCGTTGTACACGAGCAGCCGCGCCGCTTCGAGCTCGGTCGCGGCGCGTGCCAGCTGGTGCTTCACCGCCTGGAAGTCGGCGATCGCCTTGCCGAATTGTTTCCGTTCCCGCGTATAGCGGATCGTGTGGTCGAGCGCGCCTTGCGCGAGCCCGATCATCTGCGCGCCGATGCCGATGCGCCCCTCGTTCAGCGTTTCAATCGCGACCTTGTATCCCTTGCCGACCTCGCCGAGGACGTTGGCGCGCGGGATGCGACAGTCGTCGAACAGCAGCTCGCAGGTGCTGCTGGCGCGAATGCCGAGCTTGTCTTCCTTCTTGCCGACCGAAAACCCCTGGGTGCCGCGTTCGACCAGGAATGCCGTGATGCCGCGGTAGCCGGCGTCGGGATTCACGTTCGCGAACACGATGAAGAGGTCGGCCTCGTTGCCGTTGGTAATCCACAGCTTTCTTCCGGCGATCGTCCATTCGTCGCCGCGCTCGACCGCGCGCGTGGTCATCGCGAACGCGTCGCTGCCCGATCCGGCTTCCGAAAGCGCATAGGCACCGATGGTGCTGGCTGCCATCGTTGGTAGGTAGCGCCGCTTGACCTCGTCGCTGCCCCAGCGCAGCAATGCGTTGATGACGAGCGTGTTCTGGACGTCGACGACGACGCCGATGGAAGGGTCGACCCTCGACACCGCCTCGACCGCCAGGGTGGAATGGAAGAACGTCGCACCGCCGCCGCCGTAGCTCTCCGGGATTTCGATGCCCATGATCCCCAGCTCGAAGAGCTTGTCGATCAGGGCGCGCGGGATCTTGGCGTGCTCGTCCATCTCCCGCACGAGCGGCCGGATCTCGCGATCCGCGAACTCGTACACGCTGGCCTGAAACAACCGTTCGTCTTCGGACAGTGTGGTCAGCGCGCGAGGGATGAGCTCGGTGTTCTCGATCGTCACGTCGAAAATCTTATCACTCGGGGCGGCCGGACAACGGCGTACCGAGGACTCGAAAGCGTCTAAAATAGGAGAGTATGGCCAGCCGGATGCGCATCGTATTCGCCGCCGCCGCTTTGACAATCGCGCTGGGCCTGCAGGGCGGCGCACAACAACAACAACCGCCGCCGGCGCAGCAAACGCCGCCGCAACCGCCGCCGCCCGCCGATCCCGCGCAGCCGCCTGTCTTCCGCACCGGCATCAACTTCGTCCGCGTGGACGTGATCATCTCGGACAAGGCCGGCAACCCGGTTGCGGACCTCTCGCAGGCCGACTTCGACGTGACGGAAGACGGCAAGCCGCAGAAAATCGAAACCTTCAAGCTGGTCAAACTCGACGGCGGACGCGGCGACGCGGTCAAGGACCCGCCACGCGAGATCCGCACGGACTACGACGAAGAGGCGGAAGCGGCACGCGACGATGTGCGGCTGTTCGCAATCTTCCTCGACGACTACCACGTGCGCAAGGGCGCAAGCCTCGCCTCGCGGAATCAGCTCTCGCGATTCATCGAGACGCAGCTCGGGCCGTCAGACATGGTCGGCGTCATGTATCCGCTCGAGTCGACGGCGTCCGTGCGGATGACGCGCAATCACTCTGCCGTGATGCGCGGTCTGCAGCAGTTCGAGGGTCGCAAGTACGACTACACGCCGAGAAACATGTACCGAGGAACAGTACGCGAACTATCCGACCGAAACGGTCGAGCGCATTCGCAATCAGGTGTCGTTGTCGGCGTTGAAATCGTTGATCGTGCACATGGGATCGCTGAAGGAAGGGCGCAAGTCGCTCATCGTCGTCAGCGAGGGCTACACCTACATGGTGCCGCCGCAGATGCGCAACGCCAACGCGCAGCAGCCCGGACTCGGGAACCCGAACGCGCACAATCCGATGGCCGGCACCAACGACATCAACGAAGACCGCGCGGCCTGGTCGCTCGGGATGGACATGGACAGCGACCTCCGGGAGGTCTACGACACCGCGAACAGGAACAACGTCTCGATCTATTCCGTCGACCCGCGGGGGCTGGCGACCTTCGAGTTCGATATCAACGAGGGTATCGGCCTGCAGAGCGACAGCAAGTACCTCAATTCCACGATGGACTCGCTGCGGACGCTGTCGGAGAACACCGACGGCCGGGCGATCGTCAACCGCAACGACCTGGTCGCCGGCATGAAGCAGATTACGCGCGACGCCAGCGCCTATTACCTGATCGGCTACAACTCGTCGCAGGCGCCGTCGGACGGCAAGTTCCACGAAATCAAGGTACGCGTGAAGCGGCCGGGTGTGCAGGTGCGCGCGCGCAAGGGTTACTGGGCGCTTACCCAGGAGCAGACGGCCCGCGCGCTCGCGCCGCCGAAGGCCGCGCCGCCAAAGGCGGTTGAAGTGGCGCTGGCGGCGGTCAATCGGCCCGGTCGTGCGGCGGTGGTCCGGACCTGGGTCGGCACCTCCCGCGGCGAGAACGGGAAGACGCGCGTGACGTTCGTGTGGGAGCCGCTGCCCAAGCAGCTGGGCGAGAAGCCGGGCTCGCGTGAAGAGCCGGCGGGCGTCAACATCACGGCCGTCGCTCCCGATGGCTCGCCCTATTTCCGTGGTCCGGTTCCCTCGCGCATCACGTTCGACGTGAACCCGGGGAAGATCCAGCTCCGGATGTCCGTCACCGGCGCCGCCTCGCAGGTGCTGGACAGCGAAACCCGAGAGATCGCGATTCCCGATCTGACGTCGACGCAGACCATGATCGGGACGCCGGAAGTCCTGCGCGCGCGCACGGCGCGCGAACTGCAGCAGTTGAAGTCCGATCCGGCCGGCATTCCGATCGCCGGCGCGCGAGTTCAGCAGAACCGATCGCTTGATCATTCGCGTGCCCGCCTACGGGCCCGGCGGAACCACGCCGGCCCTCAGCGTCCATCTGTTGGGCCGCGCCGGCAACGCCATGAGCGAGCTCGCGGCGGCGCCGGCGCCGACCGCCGGGATGCAGCAGGTGGAACTGCCGCTCGCCGCGCTGGCGCCCGGTGAATACGTCGTCGAGATCAAAGCCACCGGTGAGGGCGGCGAAGCCACCGAACATGTCGGCTTCCGCGTGACCAGCTAGCGACACTAACAAGCTTGCCATGCGCGCGGTCGTCGCGATCCTCGTCGCCCTGGCGGTGTCGAATGCGGAGCCGGCGGGGCATCTCGTCCAGATCGACGTCAGCGCGGTCAACGCGCGCGGCCAGACCGTGCTCGATCTCAAACCGGGAGATTTCCAGCTCCGCGAGGAAGGCGCGGCACAGGCCGTCGACGGCGTGCGATTGGTCCGCGGGGAGCCGCGTCTCGTCGCCGTCTTTCTCGACGAGTACCACGTCGACGCCAGCGCGACGTCGCGCGTTCGTGAAGCGGTCGCGCATTTCGTCGATCAGGACCTCGCACCGACCGATCTCCTCGTGGTGATGAAGCCGCTCGACTCGATCCTGACGATTCGCCTGACGACGGATCGCGCGGACGCGCATCGCGCGATCGAGACGTTCGAGGGGCGGAAGGGCAGCTACGAGCCGCGGAACACCTACGAGCGCGAGTTCATGGCGGGGACGCCGCCGAGAATCGAGGCGGCACGCATCCAGGTGGCGCTGTCAGCGATCAATGCGCTCACGCTCCAGCTGGGGAGCATGGACGATCGGCGGAAGACGCTCGTCGTCGTCACAGAGGAGATCGGCCGGCCGGAACGGCGCCGCGGACAGGACCTGCCGACACTCGACACGATCGTCCGGTCCGCGAACCGAGCGAATGTCTCGGTCTATCCGATCGACCCGGGAGAAACCCCGCGCGCCGCCGCGGCCGATCCACGAAGTGATTCGTTCCAGGTGCTGGCCGGCGAGACCGACGGTCGCACCGCCGCCGACCTCGCGGCCGGCTTGAAGCGCGCCGTCGCCGACGCCACCGACTACTACCTGATCACGTATCGGTCGTCGCAGCCCAACGACGGAAAGTTTCGCGGCGTGGACGTGCGGGTCGCGCGCAAGGGCGTCACGCTGCGCGCCAGAAAAGGCTACTTTGGCGCGTCGCCGGACGAAGCGCTACGCGCCGAGATACTCGCCCGGCTGAACGAGCCCAAGGCTCCCGCGCCGATCGAACCCGCGCCGCACGCCAGCACGCTCATCCGTCCGTGGTTCGGCATGTCGCGCGGTGACGACGGCAAGACGCGCGTGACCTTCGTCTGGGAGCCGGCGGCGCGCGTGCCAGGCGAGCGCGTGCGTCACGCGGCAAGACGGCTCGTCCTCACGGCGCTGGCCGCCGACGGCTCGGTCATCTTCGAGGGCGCCGTGGCGCCCACCGGACCGGCGGCGCTCGACGAACCGGGAACGACGCCGGTGCGCGCCGTGTTCGACGTCGCGCCGGGCCGCCTGCGCTTGCGGATGACGATTCAGGATGTCGCGGCGCAGGAGATCGACCGCGATGTGCGCGAGTTGTCGATTCGCGACTTGCGTGGCGGGGTGGCGATCGGCACGCCGGAGGTGCTCCGCTCACGAAACGCCCGCGAATTTCGCTCGCTCGATGTCGCGGCCGCGGTGCCGGTCGTGGCGCGCGAGTTCAGCCGAACGGAGCGTCTCCTGATTCGGTTCCCCGCGTATGGCCCATCCGACGCCGCTCCGGATGTGTCAGCGAAGCTGCTCGGGCGGATGGGGCACGCGCTGAGGGAGCTGACGGTATCGCGGGCGTCGCTGCCGGGCGGCGAGAACGCGATCGATCTGCCGCTCGCCGGTTTCGCCGTGGGCGACTACACGATCGAAGTGACCGCGGTCAGTGGATCGGCTGACGCCAAGGACCGCCTGGGATTCCGAGTGACGCCTTAGAGGCTGGCCTAGCCCCCGCCTTCGCTCAAGACACAAACCTCAGAGCTTCGGCGAGGCAGGCTGTGCAGCTAGCCCCGAGCCCCCGCCTTCGCTCAAGGCACAAACCTCAGAGCTGCGGCGAGGCAGGCTGTGTAGCTAGCCCCGAGCCCTGCTCTCCCGTAACAGCTACCCCAGCCCCTAGCCCCGACTGATCTTTTTACGCGTACATGCCGCGCATCCGCGTCACGGTCGCGACGCGGCTGATCGCGACGATGTACGCGGCGGTGCGCATGTCGACTTTGTACTTCAGCGACGTCTGCAGCACGGCGTTGAACGCCTCGCACATTTTGGCCTCGAGACGCTCGTTCACTTCCTTCTCGGTCCAGAAGTAGCCGTAGCGATCCTGCACCCACTCGAAGTACGAGGTCGTCACGCCGGAGCTGTTCGCGAGGATGTCCGGCACCACGAAGACGCCCCGTTCGTGCAGTTGGCGATGCGCATCCGGTGTCGTCGGGCCGTTGGCGCCCTCGATCACCACCTTGGCCTTGATCGCCGGCGCGTTCTCGATCGTGATCTGATTCTCGAGCGCCGCCGGGATGAGGATGTCGACGTCGAGCGAGAAGAGGTTGGCCGCGGGCAGTGGTTCGCCGCCTGGGAATCCGTCCACGGTCTTGGTGTGCTGCACGTGGGCGAGCAGCTTGGTGATATCGAGGCCGTTCTGGTTGAACACGCCGCCCTTCCAGTCGGTGACGGCGACGATCTTCGCTCCCTGTTCCGCGAGCAGTTGGGCAGAGACCGATCCGACGTTGCCGAAGCCCTGCACCGCCACCGTCGCGCCCTTGAGCGAGAAGCCGAGGTGCTTGACCGCTTCGCGCGTCACGATCATGACGCCGCGGCCGGTGGCTTCGCGCCGCCCCAGCGAGCCGCCGAGCTCGATCGGCTTGCCGGTCACGACGGAGGTCGTGGTGTGGCCGACGTGCATCGAGTAGGTGTCCATCACCCAGGCCATGATCTGCTCGTTGGTGTTCACGTCCGGCGCCGGCACGTCCTTCTCCGGCCCGATCGCGTCGACGATTTCGGCGATGTAGCGCCGCGTCAACGCTTCGATCTCGCGCTTGGACATCTTCGTCGGATCGCAGATCACGCCGCCCTTGCCGCCGCCGAATGGGATGTGCGCCACGGCGCATTTCCACGTCATCCACGCGGCCAGCGCGGTCACCTCGTCGAGTGAGACGCCCGGGTGGTAGCGGATGCCGCCCTTGGCGGGGCCAAGCGTGATGTTGTACTGGACGCGAAAACCGGTGAAGACTTCGATCTCTCCGTTGTCCATCTGGACCGGACAGGACACGGTGATTTGCCGCTTGGGGTGAGTGAGGATCTTCCAGATACCGGGTTCGAGGTTGAGGATGCGGGCCGCGCCATCGAACTCCTGAAGCATCGCCGCGAAGATCGATCCGTTCGTAGCCGCCATGTCCGTCCTGCAGTCTCGCCGGCTGGTCCGCCGAAGCGCGGCGCGCGTAGGGAAAGGTCGCCGCCCGCTTGGAACGAAGGCGGAAAACGGCGCAGCGTACCGTGCCCGCCTGAGGGAGTCAAGCGAGGCGTCCGTAACTCATTGGGTATAATGACGTTTGTATGAAAACCGTTGCGGAGACGGACCGCGAGCCCACGAGTCGCTTCACGACGATCTCGGGCCGTCCGATCGAGCGGCTGTACACCGCGGCGGACGTCGCGGACATTCAGTACGCGCGCGACGTCAACGATCCTGGCGTGTTCCCCTATACGCGCGGCATCCACGCCACTGGCTATCGCGGCAAGCTCTGGACGATGCGGCAGTTCGCGGGCTTCGGCACGCCGGAGGACACCAACCAGCGCTACCAGACGCTGTTGCGCGCCGGCGGCACCGGCCTGAGCGTCGCGTTCGATCTGCCGACGCTGATGGGCCGCGATCCGGACCACGAGCTGTCGCTCGGCGAGGTTGGCAAGTGCGGCGTCAACGTGACATCGCTCGCCGACATGGAAACGCTGTTCGACGGCATCCGCCTCGGCGACATCACGACCTCGATGACGATCAACTCGCCGGCGGCGATGATCTTCGCGATGTATCTCGTCGTCGCCGAGAAGCAGGGCGCCGACTGGAAGAAGATTTCCGGAACCATCCAGAACGACATTCTCAAAGAGTTCATCGCGCAGAAGGAGTACATCTTTCCGCCCCGCCCCTCGATGCGGATCATCACCGACATCTTCGCGTTCTGCGCCAGCGAAGCGCCGAAGTGGAACACGATTTCGGTGAGCGGCTATCACATCCGCGAAGCCGGCGCGACCGCGCTGCAGGAGCTGGCGTTCACGCTGCGTGATGGTGTCGAGTACGTGCAGTGGGGCGTGGACGCCGGGCTGGACGTCGACGCCTTCGTGCCGCAGATGTCGTTCTTCTTCAACGCCCACAGCGACTTCTTCGAGGAGATTGCCAAGTACCGGGCGGCGCGGGCGATCTGGGCGCGCACCATGCGCGATCGGTTCGGCGCGAAGAACGAGCGCGCCTGGAAGCTGCGGTTTCACAGCCAGACGGCCGGCGTGTCGCTGACCGCGCAACAGCCCTACAACAACGTCGTGCGCACGGCGCTCCAGGCGCTGTCGGCCGTGCTCGGCGGCACCAACTCCTTGCACACCAACTCGCTCGACGAGGCGCTGGCGCTGCCCACCGCCGAGGCGGCGACGCTGGCGCTGCGGACCCAGCAGGTCATCGCGCACGAGAGCGGTGTGGCGAACGTCGTCGATCCGCTCGGCGGCTCCTATTTCGTCGAGCGGCTCACCCGAGATCTGGAAAACGGCGCCCTCGACTACTTCGCGCAGATCGACCGCATGGGCGGGATGGTGGAAGCCATCGAGCGCGGGTTCCCGCAACAGGAAATTGCCGAAAGCGCCTACCGGTTCCAGCAGGCCGTCGAGCGCCGCGAGAAGGTGATCGTCGGGGTCAACGAATTCGTGCAGAGCGATGAGCCGCCGATCGAGATTCTGTACATCGACGACTCCGCCGCCGACACGCAGCTGGAGAAGCTGGCGAAACTGAAGCGCAGCCGGGACAACGACGCGGTGAAGCGGAGTCTCGATGGCCTCAGCGCGGCGGCTCGAACGACCGAAAACCTGATGCCGCGCATTCTCGAGGCGGTGCGGGCGTACGCGACGATCGGGGAGATGTGCGACGCGCTCCGCGACGTCTGGGGCGAGTACGAAGAGGTGCCGCGGATATAGGGGCAGGGCTGGGGCTACGCGGGACTAGGACTGAGGATCACCGAGTGCGTAAGTCTGCGAGTCGTTATCGCCAAGCCGGGACTGGATGGGCACGATCGCGGCGCCAAGGTCATTGCACGGGCGTTGCGCGATGCGGGTATGGAAGTGATTTACACCGGCCTGCGTCAGACCCCCGAGATGATTGCCGGCGCCGCCCTGCAGGAAGACGCGGACGTCGTGGGGTTGTCGATTCTGTCCGGCGCCCACAACCACATTGCGCCTCGCCTCATGGAGCTGCTCCACGCCAAGGGGCTGGACGATGTGCTGGTGGTCATCGGCGGCATCATTCCGGACGTCGACATCCCGAAGCTCAAAGAGATTGGCGTGAAAGGGATCTTCCTGCCGGGCACGCCGATGCAGGAGATTGTCGACTTCATCAATACGCACGCGAGGGCTCGGGTGTGAAAGCGTGCAGTTCAAGTCTCAAGCGCAGCTGTCAGCCGAAACACCGGCTGAGAGTTGAAACTTGAGACTTGAGAGTTAACATCTACAGCGAACGGTTCATTCATCCGATAGGACCAAGGTGCCATACACCCTCCTTCTGGCCGACGACAGCGTGACGATTCAGCGCGTCATCGAGCTGACGTTCGCCGACGAGGACATCCAGGTGACCGCGGTCAGCGATGGCGAGCAGGCGATTCAGCGCCTCGAGACGGCGCCGCCGGACATCGTGCTCGCCGACATCGGGATGCCCGGGCGCAACGGCTACGAGGTCGCGCGATTCATCAAGCAGTCGCCGAGGCTGGCGCACATTCCGGTGGTGCTGCTGACCGGCGCGTTCGAACCGGTGGACCAGGCGCGCGCGTCGGAAGCCGGCTGCGATGGCGTGCTGGCAAAACCGTTCGAGCCGCAGCTCGTGATCGGTCGCGTGAAGGAGCTCCTGGCACGGCGGCCGGCGCCGTCCTCGGCGCCTCCGCAGGAACAGTGGGCGCCGGCCCCGATTCCCGCGACCTCGCCCAGCGTGCCGGCGCCGGCGGAAACACCGCCGATTTCGCTCGACTCGTATTTCGATCGGCTCGACGCCGCGTTCACGAATGTCGCCGCGGCGCCCGCGGCGGCGTCCGGCCCGCCGCCTCCCGCTCCGGCGGCGGCGTCGCCCGTGGCTGACGAGATCGATTGGTTCGCTGCGGCGAAGCCCGTGACCCCCGCACCACCACCGGATCTGGAGCTGCCGGCGCCGCCGGCAATGGACGAGCGGCCGGACCTGCCCCTCTCGGCGTTCGCGG
The DNA here is from genome assembly GCA_963792175.1 of uncultured Acidobacteriota bacterium. Lineage (GTDB taxonomy): Bacteria > Acidobacteriota > Vicinamibacteria > Vicinamibacterales > CAVVIG01 > CAWBVG01. Next base: position 62,533 of record CAWBVG010000021.1, on the reverse strand, counting down.
CGACGGCATCCGCGCCCGAACACGCTCCCGGCGCGACGGCGATCGCGCCGCAAGAGCACCACGCGCCACCGGCGCCCGTCGCGGAAACGCCTCACGCGCCGATCTCCGAGACAGCGGCACCGCCTGCGCCTGTCGCCGACGCACCGACACCTGTCGCCGAAGTGACCGGCGCCGTCCGCCGACGTCCCTGTTGCCCAGCCTGGCGTGATGACCGCCGCGCCCGCGGCGCAGCCGCCGGTGCCGGTTCATCAGATCCCCACGCTCGCCGATGCGTTTGCGGTGCTGCTCGCCGCGGAGAAAGGCGAGGTCATCCCGTCGTGGCCCGCAGACGATATCGTCGAGCAGGTCACCAAGCGCATCCTCGCTCAGCTCTCGGAGCGCATTGTTCGCGAAACGGTCGCTGACGTCGTCAATACCGTTGCCGAACGGATGATCCGGGAAGAGATCGAACGAATCAAGTCCGCAATCCAGTAAGTTGGCGAGTTGGTGAATTGGTGACTTGGTGAATTGAATTCGCCAAGTCACGAATTCGCCAATTCACCAACTTCTGTATACGATCTATTCATGCCGCTGCCCGAGAAGCCTGCGCTGGAAGGGCTCGAAGCCAAGTGGATCGCGCGATGGGAAGAGACCGGTGTGTACCGGTTCGACCGATCGCGGCCTCGTGAAGAGGTGTTCTCGATCGACACGCCGCCGCCGACGGTGAGCGGATCGCTCCACGTCGGTCACGTCTTTTCGTTCACGCACACGGACCTGGTGGCGCGCTTCCAGCGGATGCGCGGCAAGGCGGTGTTCTATCCGATGGGATGGGACGACAACGGCCTGCCGACCGAACGCCGCGTGCAGAACTACTACGGTGTCCGCTGCGACCCGTCGCTCGCCGTACGATCCGTCGTTTACGCCGCCGGAGCAGCCGGCGAAGCCGCCGATCTCGGTGTCGCGCCCGAACTTCATCGAGCTGTGCGCGCGCCTCACGCTGGAAGACGAGAAGGCCTTCGAGCGGCTCTGGAAGTATCTCGGTCTGTCCGTCGACTGGTCGATGACCTACGCGACCATCGGCACGCGCGCGCAACGCGTCTCGCAGCTGGCGTTTCTGCACCTGCTGCAGCGAGGCCTGGCCTATCAGGTGGAAGCGCCGACGTTGTGGGACGTCGACTTCAAGACCGCCGTCGCCCAGGCCGAACTCGAGGATCGCGAGGTGCCCGGCGCCTTTCACCGGATCCGGTTTGGCGGATGCGGCTCGAGATTGAAACCACCCGTCCTGAACTGATTCCGGCGTGTGTCGCGCTGGTCGCGCATCCGGACGACGAGCGGTACCAGCCGCTCTTCGGCAAAGAGGTCGTGACGCCGCTGTTTGGCGTACGCGTGCCGGTCAAGGCGCACACGCTGGCCGATCCTGAAAAGGGCAGCGGCATCGCGATGATCTGCACGTTCGGCGACATCACCGACGTCACGTGGTGGCGCGAGCTCAGCCTGCCGGTCCGCGCGATCATCCAGGCCGACGGCACGCTGCGTCCAGTGACCTGGGGCGTCGACGGCTGGGAGTCCACCGATGCCGAGCGGGCGCAGCGTCTCTACGACGCGCTCGCCGGCCTCTCGGCGTCGAAGGCGCGGGCGAAAATCGTCGAGCAATTGAAGGAGAGCGCGGATCTCGTCGGCGAACCGCGGCCGATCACCCACGCCGTGAAGTTCTACGAGAAGGGCGATCGTCCGCTGGAGATCGTGACGAGCCGCCAGTGGTTCTTCAAGACGATCGAATTTCGCGAGGCGCTGCTGGCGCGCGGTCGCGAGCTGCGGTGGCATCCGGAATACATGCGGGCGCGCTACGAGAACTGGGTCAACGGTTTGAACGGCGACTGGTGCGTGAGCCGCCAGCGCTTCTTCGGCGTGCCGTTTCCGGTCTGGTATCCGATTTCGGATCTGGGACGTGTGGACTACGAGCATCCGATCCGATGCCGCGGAAGATCGACTGCCGATCGATCCATCGACCGATGTGCCTCCGGGCTACCGTCCCGATCAGCGAGGCGTGCCGGGCGGCTTCGTCGGCGATCCCGATGTGATGGACACCTGGGCCACGTCCTCGCTGTCGCCGCAGCTGGTGTGCGGCTGGCCCGACGACGAGGACCTGTTCCGGCGAACGTTTCCGATGGACATGCGTCCGCAGGCGCACGACATCATCCGCACCTGGCTGTTTTCGTCGGTGCTGCGTGCGCACCTCGAGCACGATTCGCTGCCGTGGTGGAACGCGGCGATCTCGGGTTTCGTCACCGATCCGGATCGCAAGAAGATGTCGAAGTCGAAGGGCAACGTCGTGACCCCGCTGGCGCTGCTCGAGGAGCATGGGTCGGACGGCGTGCGCTATTGGGCGGCGAGCGGACGGCCGGGCACCGACACGATGTTCGACACCAACCAGATGCGCGTCGGCCGGCGCCTGGCGATCAAGATCCTGAACGCTTCGAAGTTCGCGCTGTCGGACAGTCAGACCGCGTCCACGGAGCTGACCGAGGTGTCCCGCGCGATCGACGCTGCCGGTCGATCGCGCGATGATCCGCAACCTGGCGGCGCTGGTCGACGAGGCGACGGCCGCGTTCGAGGAGTACGACTACGCGCGCGTCCTGCAGAGAACGGAATCGTTCTTCTGGCGCTTCTGCGACGACTACCTGGAGCTCGTCAAAGGCCGGCGCTACGGCGAACAGGGGCCGGAAGCCGCCGGCTCGGCCAATCGCGCGCTGACCGCCGCGCTGTCGGTCATGTTGCGCCTGTTCGCCCCGTTTCTGGTGTTCGTCACCGACGAGGTCTGGTCGTGGTGGCAGCCGGGATCGATCCATCAGGCGCCATGGCCGACATCGGCAGAGCTGCTGTCGCAACTGGCTGACCACAGCGAGGCGACGCGACAGGCCGACGAGCGTGCCTATCAGTGGGCCACCGATCTCCTCTTCGAGGTTCGGAAGCAGCGATCCGAAGCCAAGCAGCCGCTGAAGGTGCCGATCGCGAGAGTGACCGTGAAGGCAGAAGCCGAAGCGGTCGCACTGATGCCGATCGTCGAGGCGGATTTGAAGGCCGCGCTCCGCGTGAAAGCATTCGACCTCTCGGTCGGCGACCGCGAGGTGGTCGTGGCCGGCTACGAGGCGGCGGCGCCGCAGGGCTGAACGATAACCACGGTGGAGCCGCTCGATCCGCGGGTGTATCGCGATCTCGTGCGCCGCGCGCTCGAGGAAGACGTCCGCGACGGCGACGTCACCACCGAAGCGATCGTTCCGGCGGATGTGCAGGCGCGCGGGACGTTTCTCGTCAAGAGCGAGGGCGTCCTCGCCGGGCTCGAGGTGGCGTTCGAGGTCTTCAGGCAGCTCGAGAAGGGGCCCGTCGGATCGTTTGCCGTTCGGGTGCGCGACGGCGAATGGTGCCGGCCTGGCACCGAGGTCGCCGACGTCGTCGCGCCCGCGCGAACGCTGCTCGTCGGCGAGCGTACCGCACTCAACTACCTGCAGCGCCTGTCGGGGATTGCGACGCTCGCGCGCCGGTTTGCCGAGGCGGCGAACGGCCGGATCACCATCCTCGATACGCGCAAGACGACGCCGACCCTGAGGGCGCTCGAGAAATACGCGGTGCGTGTCGGCGGCGGCGCGAACCATCGCAGCGGCCTGTTCGACGCGATCCTGATCAAGGACAATCACATCGCGCTTGCCGGCGGCGTGAAAGCCGCCATCGACCGTGCCCGCGGCCACCGGCCCGGGATGCCGATCGAAATCGAAGCGGCGACGCTGCACGACGTGGACCTCGCGCTGGCCGAAGGCGCCGAGGTGATTCTGCTCGACAACATGTCCACCGCCGACATCCGCATCGCCGTCGCCCGGGCGGCCGGGCGCGCGAAAACCGAAATCTCCGGCGGCGTGACACTCGAGCGGCTGCCGGAACTCGCCGCGACCGGAGCGGACTTCGTATCCGTCGGCGCGTTGACCCACTCCGCGCCGGCAATCGACATCAGCTTTGAAATCGAACCCCTCTGATCTGCCGGCGGAGCTTGCCGACCTGCTCGGTCGATCGCGGGCGCGCCTCGGACCGTTCAACACGGTCCACTACTTTTCCGAAGTGGCCTCGACCAACGACATCGCGGCGGCGTTGCCCGAGGGGACCGTGGTGCTCGCCGACCGTCAGACCGCCGGGCGCGGACGGCGGGGGCATACGCTGGTTTTCGCCGCCGGGCAGCGGGTTGTACGCGTCGGTGGTCCTGGCGCCCGGCCGCTCGTCGGATCCGAGGCGCGCCACGTCGCTGCTGACGCTCGCGGCGGGTGTCGCGCTCGCCGAAGGCGTCGACGCGGCGAGCGGGCTGTGCGTGGATCTCAAGTGGCCCAACGATCTCTACGTATCGCGCCGGAAACTCGCCGGGATTCTCGCCGAGACGTCGGAGGAGCGCGTGGTGCTCGGATTCGGCATCAACACGTCGGTCGCGTCGTATCCGCCGGATCTCCACGAGCGCGTCGACCTCGATCGAGTCGGAATTGGGCCGCAGCGTCGATCGCTATCCGGTGTTCGTCGAGACACTCGCCGCCTTGTCGCGCGCGCTACCACGATCTGCTGCTCGGCCGGTTCGATGCTATTCTCGACGCCTGGCGCCGCCGTGCGCCGGCGGCTGTCGGCGCGCGCGTCGCGCGCTCGGTCGACGGCAGCCTGGTGACCGGACTGACGGCAGGCGTGGACGATCAGGGTGCGCTCCTCGTCCGCGTGGGCGATCGCGTCGAGCGGGTTGTCTCAGGAGAACTGCAGTGGCTCTAACGGTTCGTCGTAGTTGACCTCAGTGTCCTTGGTGCGGCTTGTGCTCCTAGCCATTGATGTCGGGAACACGAACATCGTGCTCGGCGTGTTCGACGGCGCCGAGCTGGTTCAGAGCTGGCGCCTCCAGACGGTGCGCGAGCGGACGTCCGACGAGCTCGGCCTGCTCGTCGACGGACTCTTCGCGCACAGCCGGATCGAACGGGTGCAGATTCGCGCCGTGATCATCGGCTCGGTGGTGCCGCCTCTGACTGGCACCATCCGCGACATGGCGCAGCGCTATTTCGGCGTGACCGCCCTGATCGTCGAACCCGGCGTCAACACCAACATGCCGATCCTCTACGAGAATCCAGCGGAGGTCGGCGCCGATCGCATCGTGAACGGCATTGCTGCTTTCGAGCGGTTCGGGCGCAGCGCCTCGCGGCCGATGGTGGTCGTCGATTTCGGGACCGCGACGACGCTGGATGCGATTACGGCGAAAGGGGAGTACCTGGGCGGCGCGATCTGCCCGGGCGTGCAGATTTCGGCGGACGCGCTGTTTCAGCGCGCGGCGCGGCTGCCGCGCATCGACGTGCGGAAGCCGCCGCGCGTGATCGGCCGGACCACCGTCGGCGCGATGGAGGCCGGCCTGTTCTGGGGATACGTGGGTATGGTGGAGGGACTCGTGCGCCGGATGAGCGACGAACTCGGCGGGCAAGCGCTGTGCATCGCGACCGGCGGCCTGGCTGAGGTGATCGCGCCCGAAACCTCGCTGATCGAGCACGTCGACGCCGATTTGACGCTCCACGGCCTGAGGCTCGTGTGGGAAAGGAACCAGTAACCGCAGACATCGCGGATTTCGGATCTCGGATTGCGGAGTACTGCCGGGAGATCGAAACCTATCTGTGCCGCAAGAACGACGGGCATCTGATTCGCGTCACCGGGCCGTCGTTCGATCTCGTCGCCGGCTGGGCGACGCAAGGCGTGCCGCTCAAAGTCGCGTGCGCCGGCATCGATCGCTGCTTCGAGCGTTACTATCGCAAGGGGCCGAGGCGCCGTCCGGTGAAGATCGACTTCTGCGAGGCGGACGTTCTCGACGTGTTCGACGAATGGCGCCGGGCGGTGGGCATCAGTCTTCAGTCGCCAGGCGTCAGTCTTCAGTCCCCAGTCCCCAGTCCCCCAGTCCCCAGTCGCCCGACAGTCGCTGCCGGCCCACCTCGAGCGAGTCGTCTTGCGGCTGAGCGAGGCGCGAGCCCGGGGAACGCTGGGCTCCGCGTTCGATCCGCTCATCGATCGTGCTGCCGCGGAGCTCGAGGCGGCGCGCACCAAGACGGCTGGCGTTCGCGGCGAGGCGCGACAGGAGCTGATTGCCCGACTGGCGGCGCTCGACGCGGAGCTGCTGCAACAGGCGCGAGCGTTGCTCGATTCGCCCACCCGTACGGCCCTGTCGAACGAGGTGGAAGAATCGCTGGCCCCGTTTCGCGCCGGCATGGCGCCAGAATCACTGGCGCTCGCACACGAACAGGCGCTGGACGCGCTGGTGCGTGAGCGACTCCAGTTGCCTCAGATCGCGTACCAGCAGACCTGAATGCCTGCACGACCAGCGTCGTGCAGACGTTCAGGTCTGCTCATGACCACCACATGCTGAAACCGGGACAGACCGTGGCGCTGACTGCCGAGAAACCGGCGGCTGGCGGACGCATGATCGGCCGCGTCGACGGGCAGGTCGTGCTCGTCGGCGGGGCGATCCCGGGCGAACGGGTGCAGGCGCGGATCGATCGTGTCAGCAAAGGGGTCGCGTTCGCCGAGACCGTCGGCGTGGACGAGCCGTCAGCCGACCGGCGCGCGGGGTTTGTGGATCCGTCGTGCGGCGGCTGCACCTACTCGCACGTCGCCTATCCGCGACAGCTCGAGATCAAAGGCCAGGTGATCGCGGACGCCTTCGCGCGCATCGGCCGTCTGACGCTGCCGTCCGCCGTCACCGTGAAGGCGTCGCCGGAGCGCGGCTACCGCATGCGCGCGCGTCTCCACGTTCGCGGCGGCCGCTTCGGATTCTTCCGCGAAGGCACCCACGATCTCTGCGACGCGCGCGCGACGCATCAGTTGTTGCCGGAGACATGCGATGCGCTCGAGCGATTGGCGTCGGGGATCCAGTCGATCGGCACCGACACGGTCCATGGTCTCGAGCTGTCCGAGAACGTGGCCGCGGACCAACGCGTGGTCCACCTGGACACGTCGCGCCCGCCGGATGCCAGGCTGCTCGAGATCGTTCGATCGACGCCTGGGTTGACGCCGCCCCCGTTCGTCACTGACACGCTGACGATTGGCGAGTCGACCTTCACGCTGCGCCGCCACGCGCTCTCGTTCTTCCAGGGAAACCGTTTCCTTCTGCGCGACCTCGTGACGCACGTCGTCGAGTGTCTGCCCACCGGCGCCGCGGTAGCCGACCTGTACGCGGGCGCGGGCCTGTTTGCGGTGTCCGCCGCATTGACGCGAGGAAACTGGGTCGTCGCCGTGGAAGGCGATCGTCTGGCGGCTGAGGATCTACGCGCCAACGCCGAGGCAGCCGGTGGGCGGCTGACGACCACGCACCAGCCGGTCGAGAACTCCGCTGCATGGCTTCCGAGCGCGGCGGCTCAGCTGCCGGGGTGCCCGGCGATCGACACCGTCGTCGTGGACCCGCCGCGCACCGGGATGTCGCGCGAGGCGTTGGACGGCGTACTCTCCGTCCACGCCCGCCAGATCGTGTATGTGTCCTGCGACGTCGCCACCCTCGCGCGCGATGCGCGCCGCCTCGTCGACGCCGGCTACACGATTGCGCGGGCAGACGCGTTCGATCTTTTCCCGAACACGCCGCATGTGGAAACAGTGCTAGTGCTCGATCAAGGTTGAGGAACGAAATCGCCGACGGCGGCCGTCTGGTAGCGCAGGCGCTACGTCATTTCTTGGCGTTCTGGGCCGCCTCGAGGAAGCCCTCGAAGAGGGGGCGGAACTCGCCGGTGCGCCAGAAGTTTTCCGGGTGCCACTGAACGCCGAGGCAGAAGCGCGTCTCGGGATCCTCGATCGCTTCGATGACGCCGTCGGGCGCCGTGGCCGAGACGCGCAACCCGGCCGCCAGATCTTTCACCGCCTGATGATGCCTGCTGTTCACTTCGCACGAGTCGGCGTCGCTGAGGCGCTCGCGCATCAGGCGCGTCAGCAGCGTGTCCTTGTCGAGCCAGACTTCGTGCGCGAGCTCGTACGCTTCGTGCGGCGGCGCCGGCAGGCTGTGTGGGAGCGCGCCGTGAATCTGTGACGGGATGTCCTGGACCAGCGTACCGCCGGCGGCCACGTTCAGCACCTGGATGCCACGGCAGATGGCGAAGATCGGCAGACTGCGTTTGCGTGCCGCGGCAATCAGATCGATCTCGAACTCGTCGCGGCCCGATTCGGCTTCGACGACGGCCGGATGCGGCGATTCGCCGTAGCGCGAAGGCGCGACGTCGTCTCCGCCCGTGAGCAGCAGCCCCTCGACATCCGCGAGCGCGTCCTCGACCCGCATCGCCGCATCGACAATGCGGACGTCGCCCCCGACATGGAGGATGGCCTGTTTGTAGTCCTCGATTTTCCGGCAGGCGCTGATCGCAATGAGCGGCATCGTTACATTCGCGTCGGCACGTCAATCCCCATCAAATCGAGCGCGCGCGTGAGCTGGCTCCGCACGTACGCGACGCCGGCCGCGCGCCACCGCTTTCGATCGAGGTCCTCTTCCCCCAGGATCGGCGCGCGATGGTAGAACGCATTGAACAGCTGCGCGAGCCCGAAGGTGTACTTCGCCAGCACCGAAAACTCGAGCGTCCGCACCACCTGTTCGACGATATCGTCGAGGCGCGATGCCTCGAACACGACGGCCCAGAGACTATGGTCGCCCTCGTCCGCCAGTTCCTGCGTGCCGATGCCGTCGAGAGCGCCCACGATGTCGGCTTCGGAGAGCCCCTCCCGCTCGCGCAACTTATGGAAGATGTTGTTGGCTCGCACGACAGCATACTGCAGATACGGACCAGTCTCCCCTTCGAAGCTGAGCGCCTCGGCCATATCGAACACGATGAGTTTGCCGCGCGAGAACTTCAGCATGAAGTAGCGAATCGCGGCGACGCCGATCTGCCGGCCAACGTGCTCGCAATCCGCTTCCGAGAAGCCGGGATTACGCTTTTGCACTTCCGTCGTGGCGTTCTGGACCAGGAGGTCCAGCAGATCGTCGATCTTGACCCCAAGCCCTTTGCGTCCCGAAACCTCGACGAAGGGTTTTCGAGCCTCATCGCTGTCGGCGGTCTCATAGCCGAGCTGGCGCGCGGTCGCGTGAGACAGCGCGACCATCTCGTACGAGAAATGGATCGAATTCTCCGCCTCCCGCGGGTGACCGAGCGCCCGCAGCGCCTGACTCAGCAGCGCCTGCAGGTACATCTGGCGCGAGTCGATGACGTTGTAGATGCGCGCCGCACGGCCAAACCGCGGAGCGTTCGGATCGCCGTCGCCCGATGTCGTCGACCAGAGCGGCCGCCCGCCGGCCTGCGTCGCGAACAGGCGATACCGGAAGTCGCGGCCCAGAAGACCGAGCTTCCAGAACTGATTCGCGAGATCCTTGCCGATGTAGGTCACGACGCCGTTCGAGCGGACGATGACCTTCTCACGGGTGTCCTCCTCGTCGGCCTCCGCCTGCGCGCGTTCCGCGCTTCGGCGGGACAGGCGAGATTCGGTGTCTGCCTCGACCGACGCGGGAGGAGTGTCCTCTTCGATCTTCATCACCCAGCAGCCGGCGAGCTTGCCTTCCGTCTGAAGGAACACGGCGCCTTGCGCCTTGAGGATTTCGAACGCCCGCGCCCAGAATTGCAGCCGGATGATGTCGCCCTCGTAGGTGAGCAGGTCGTAGCCGATGTTCAACCGCGCCATCGTCGCCAGATGGGCGCGCACGATGCGCTCGACGATCAACGACGCCATCGCGGCCGCGTCGTTGCCGCCGTGCTCCAGATCGTGCAGCGCGCGCGCCCGCACCTGGAGACGCGCGGCGTCCTCGCCGTACCATTCCGTGACGCGCGAATACAGATCCCAGCAGTAGTAGTCGAACCGCGTCGTGTCCGCAATCTCGCGGACCTCGGCGAGGCGTGCGATGTTCGAGCTCCATGAAGCCGACGAGGATGTCGGCGACCTGCACGCCCAGGTCGTCGATGTAGTTCTGCACCTCGACCTGCAGCCCGCGGAAGCGCAGCACGCGCGCAATCGTGTCGCCCAGTGCCGCGTTCCGCAGGTGACCGATGTGCGCCGCCTTGTTGGGATTGATGGCCGTGTGCTCGACGATCGTCTTTTCCGCAGCGACCGTCTCCGGCGGCACCTGCTGCCGCACGCGCGGCAGGAAGAAGGCGTAGCGATCGAGATACAGATTCAGATAGCCGTTGGGCGCCGAAACAATGCGCGCCACCCCCGGAATCTCGCCGACCGCCTGCGCCAGTTCCTGGGCGATCGCGCGCGGCGCCTTCCGCAGCGATCGCGCCAGCTGAAAGGCGACCGTCACCGCGAGATCGCCGAGGGCGCGGTTGGGCGGCACTTCGACGGCAAAGTCAGGAATCTCTTCCAGGCCGTACTGCCGGCGGATCGCGGCCGCGATGGCGTCGTGGACGTGTCGTTGAACGGTGAGAATCATCGATGCGTTGAGTCCGTCGGGCTGGCGGTAAGCTGCCGCTACGCTCGTGCTACGATTACTTTTTGTGACCTTGAAGCGCCTCGAGGCTCGCGTACTCGGCCGGCGTGTTCACGTTGGCGAGCAGCCGATCGCAATTGCCGAATCGGCCGAGATCGTCGGCTGTCACGTCGCGGACCCGCAGGTCGTGCAGCAGGTCGAGCATCTTGAGCCGCCGCTCCGCGAGCCGCCGCTCGACCGCAGGAAGGCAGGCGCGCCCATACACAGCACAGAGCGGATGATAGCCGCGCTCCGTCCGCGGCACCACGGCGTCGGCATCGCCGGCCAGCGTCAGCAGGTAAGCGGCCAGCGCCGCGGTGACGAACGGCATGTCGCAGGCGACGAGGAAGAGCGCGTCGCCGCGGGCCGCGTTCAACGCCGCGTGCAGGCCGCCGAGCGGCCCGCAGCCCGGCACCAGATCGTCCTCGCGGCGGATCACGCGCACGTCCGGTGTGACCGTCGACAGCTCGGAGATCTGCCGTTCCAGAATCGTACGTCCGTCGACGACGAGGGCGCCCTTGTCGCGTCCGCCGAAGCGCCGCGCATCGCCGCCCGCCAGAATGGCTACCGACTGCATCTAGGCTCCCTAGCCTCGATCCTATCCTGAATGCGAGAAGCTGGCGTTGGTCGCGTGCTCGTCGCAAGTCTGCATCAGGCCATCGCAGACATCCTGCCGACTCGTCTGTCCTTCTACGAAAACTGGCTGAACGCCGAGGGTCTGCGTGAAGGGACGATCGGCCTGGCGCCGCTCTATGCCGTCCTCAGCTTCCTGCGCCAGGAAGGCGACGCCTACGGGTTGATCACCACCCGGGCCGGCGAATACGCGGCCGAGTGGACCGTCCAATCCATGCGTCCATTCAGGCGCTCGCTCGTCAAGGCGTCGCCCGCGTGGTTGCGGCACCGCGTGCTGCTCCGGATGGGGCGGGCGCTGGTGCGGGACAGTTATCAGGGAAGCCGCGCCATCTCGCGCCTGCGCCGCGGCACGGCCAGCGTCGACGTGCGCGCGTCGATCTTCTGTACGGTGCGCGAACCGGTCCCGTCGCCGCTGTGTGGCTACTATGCCGCCGCCTTCACGCGGCTGATGGTGCTCTTCGACGTCGGCGCGCACATCGAAGTGGTCGCCTGCCGCGGAACCGGAAAAACGAGCTGCGTCCTGAATGTCGCGCTGCGCAACGGTCAGCCGCCAGAGGTGCCGTGAATCGGCTCGTGTGCTCGATCGCCGCGATGCTGTGTTGCGGCTGGGCGGCCGAGAGTGCGGCGCAGGCACGGCCGGCCCCGACCCGGCTGTCACCGCTGTCCGCCGCGCCGCGGACCCTCGTCGTCCCATTCGACAACCTCAAACGCGAGGGCCGCATCTTCTGGCTGGGCGAAGCGTCGGCGGTGCTGCTCACCGACGATCTGAATGCCGTCGGCACCGACGCGATCACGCGACAGGAACGGCTGCAGGCGTTCGAGCGGCTGCAGGTGCCGCCGGTGGCCGCCCTCACCGACGCGACGGTCATCCGCATCGGCCAGCTGGTGGGCGCGGCGCGGGTCGTCGTCGGGTCGCTGCAGATGGAGAACGACGTGCTCGTCGTCCGGGCGAGGAGTATCACGCTCGACACCGGGCGCGTGCAGGTCGACGTGACGGAGCGGGGACCGCTGCCGGACCTGTTCAAGATCTTCGAGCGGATCGCGCGGCGTATCGCGCCATCGTCGGTCAGCTCGGAGGAGATCGCCCGTCAGCAGCCGCCCGTCGCGGTCTTCGAGGATTTCATCAAGGGCCTGCTCGCGGAGACGCCGGCGACCGCGATCAATTACTTGAACTCGGCCTTGAAGCAGCAGCCATCGTTCGATCGGGCGCGCCTGGCGCTGTGGGAGGTGTTCACCGAGCAGGGGGACCACCAGAAAGCGCTCGCGGCGGCGGCATCCGTCACGTCGATCTCTCATTGGGGAAGGCAAGCGCGTTTTCTCGCAGGCGTGTCGCAGCTGCAGCTGAAGAAGTACGACGACGCGTTTGCCACGTTCAACGCGCTCGCGGAGGCGCAGCCGACGCCGACGGTGCTGAACAACCTGGGCGTCGTCCAGCTTCGCCGCGGCGCAACGCCGCAAACCGGCGTTCCGACCTACTACTTCTCAAAAGCGGCCGAGGCCGATCCGGGCGACCAGGACTATGTGTTCAACCTGGGCTACGCCTACTGGGAAAACCGCGATCCCCCTGGCGCCGTGTATTGGCTGCGCGAAGCCGTGCGGCGCAATCCGGCCGACGGCGACGCGCACTTCGTGCTCGCCGCCGCGCTCGCCGCGCAGGGAGAGACCGCGGAATCGACGCGCGAGCGCGAACTGGCGCGGCGGCTGTCGTCGACGTATGACGCGATGGCCCGGCGTCCTGGCGGCGACGCCGTGCCAAAGGGTCTCGAACGCGTCAAAAACGAGGTCGAGCTGCCGCATGCGCGGATCGAGACGAGGCTGGCGGCGAACGAGCAGCGCGATCAGGAACAGCTCGCCACGTTCTACCTCGATCGCGGCCGCCGGCTGTATCAGCGCGAGAACGATCGCGAGGCCGTCGTCGAACTGAACCACGCGCTGTACATCTCGCCGTATCTGGCCGAGGGACACCTGCTGCTCGGGCGGATACACCTGCGCAACGGAAGGGTGAGCGAAGCGATTGCCGCGTTCAAGGTCGCGGCCTGGAGCGCCGAAACCGCGGAGGCGCACGCGCTGCTCGGCGAAGCGTACCGACAGGCGAAGGATTCCGTCGCGGCACGTGCCGAAGCCGAGCGCGCACTGGCGCTCGACCCGGCGTCGAAGGAGGCCCGGCAGCTGATCGAAAAGCTCGAAGGCCGCTAACGTGCTAAAATCACAGCGGTTATGGCTCAAAGTCAAGACGACGCCTTCCACGAAATCCAACTGAACGGGAAACAACTGGTGTTTCTCTTCATGGCCGCGACGGTCGTGTCGGTCGTGATTTTCCTGTGCGGCGTTCTCGTGGGCCGCGGCGTCAGGGTCGAGCGCGGCACGATCTCGGATGGGACGCCGACCGCTTCGAATGTCGAGACAGCCCCGCCGGCGCCAGCCGCCGCACCACCGCCGGTGACAACGCCAGCGGGTTCGGATCCGACCAAGGCCGCACCGCCTGCTGACGATCTCACGTACTTCAGCCGCCTCGAGAAGCCTGCGCCGGCCCCGGAACACCTGAAGGCGGCGACGGAGAAAGCCGAGCCGCCCGCCCCGAAGGTTGCGCCAGCGCCACCGCAGCGAACGGCACAGCCGGCGCGCGCGCCAGCCGAATCGCCCGCGGCGGCGCCGGAAGTCGCCGAACCGGCCGGTGCCGGCTTCGCCGTGCAAATCGCGGCCCTCAACGTGCGCGGCGACGCCGAAGCGATTGCGAAGCGTTTGAGCTCCAAGGGCTACGCGGCTTACGTGATGTCACCGCCGGCCGGAGCGCCCACCGTCTTCCGCGTCCGCATCGGCAAGTTCACGACGCGGCGCGAGGCCGAAAACATCGCCAGCAAACTTCAGAAGGAAGAGCAGTTCAAGCCCTGGGTGACCCGCTGACCGCGCGTCCTAGCTACACTGGCGCAGCACCATGCAGTCCACGTACCCAGCACCTATCACCAGCACGCTAGCACCACGGCGGCGCAGGTCTAGTACTCGACGTCTTGCTCGACGAGCCGCGCGGATGTTGCGCTCGCCATGGTGTCGGGCGCGCTGTTCGTTCTCAGTTTCCCCAAGTTCGGCCACCCGGCGTTCGGCTGGATCGCGCTGACGCCGCTGCTCGTCGCCCTCCAGGGCGCGGCCCTTCGCCGCGCCTTTCTGCTCGGCCTCATCACCGGCGTCATCTACTTCACCGGCACGCTCTACTGGATCACGCGTGTGATGGCCGTATACGGAGGCCTGCAGACGTGGGTCGCCGTTCTGATCAACGGCGCGCTGATCGCGTACCTCGCATTGTTCCCGGCGCTCTTCGCGTTGTTCATGCGGCGCATCGTGATGGCGTACGGGCGAGCTGCGCTGTTGGCGGCGCCGGTCGTGTGGGTGGCGACGGAGCTCGGGCGAAGCTGACATCACCAGCTTTCCGTGGGTGCTGCTTGGTTACAGCCAGGTGACGGTCCTGCCCATTGCGCAGCTGGCGAGCCTCTTCGGTGTGTACGGCTTGTCGATGCTGGTCGCGGCCGTGAGCGCGGCGCTGGCGTTTGCGGCTGCAGGTCCGCGACAGGGTCGGGTCCGGTACCTGCCGGTCGCCGGCGCCTTGATGATTGTCCTGGCGATCGCCGGCTGGGGGAGTCGCCGAGTGGCCGCAAGCGAGTGGACGCGCGCCGGCGAGCCGATCCGCATCGGCATGATCCAGGGCAACGTGGATCAAGCCCAGAAGTGGGACGTCAAACGCGCGTCGGCGATCTTTCAGGACTACGTGAACATGACGCGGCAGGCCATACGCGAAGGGGCCCAGCTCGTGTTGTGGCCCGAGTCGTCGACGCCGTTTCTGTTCGAAGAGGATCTCCCGGCGGCAGCCGTGGTCCGGACGCTGGCGCAGCAGGCACGGGTGCCGATCGTCTTCGGCAGCGATCAGATCGAGCGCGGCCGTCCGGACCGGTTCTTCAACTCCGCGTTCCTGGTCCGCGCCGACGGGACGACCGGTGGCGTCTATCGCAAGATGCACCTGGTGCCGTTCGGCGAGTACGTGCCGTTCCAGCGTCTGCTGTTTTTCGCGGCTCCTCTCACCGAGCAGGCGGGGACGTTTTCACCCGGGCTCGACCCGGAACTGCTGCCCGTCGATGGTCATCGCATCAGCGTCGCCATCTGTTACGAAGTGGTCTATCCCGATCTGGTCCGCCAGTTCGTCGCCGGCGGCAGCGAGCTGCTGACGACGATCACCAACGACGCGTGGTTCGGACAGACGTCGGCGCCGGTTCAGCATTTTCAGCAGGCCGCGATGCGGGCGATCGAAAACGGACGTTACCTGGTGCGATCCGCCAACACCGGCATCAGCGGCATCGTCGATCCGTACGGCCGTGTGCTCGCCCAGACGCCGATCTTCGAGAGCGCCGTCCTGCTCGGCGACGCCCGCTTCCTCCGGACGTCGACCTTCTTCAGCCGCCACGGTGACGTGCTCGCATATGCGTCCGTCGTCGCGACGCTGGTGCTGTTGGTCGTCGCCAGCCGCCGTGTAAGACACGATGAACGACTAGGACCGCCATGCCCGACCGTCGACGAACTTGATGCGCCGTTACGAGGATCTCAGCAAGCGCGCTGCGGATCTGCGGAGCTATCTTTGAAGCCGCCCGCCTGGACGAAGAGCTGACCCGTCTCGAATCCCGCGCCGCCGCGCCCGACTTCTGGAAGGACCAGGTCGAGGCGCAGAAAACCATGCAGCGCCGCCGCCGGCTCGAGCAGGATCGCGACCTGATGCTGTCGCTCAAGAAGCGCAGCGACGACCTGACGGTGCTCGTCGAATGGGCCGAGGCGGGCGAGCCGGTCGATGCCGAATTCGCCCAGGGCCTCGAGGCGCTCGACCAGGAGGTCCAGGCCGGCGAAATCAAGAAGATGCTGGGCGGTCCCCACGACGCCAAGAACGCCATCATCACCATTCATCCGGGCGCGGGCGGAACCGAGTCGCAGGACTGGGCCGAAATGCTGCTGCGGATGTACATGCGGTGGATGGAGCGGCGCGGATTCAAGCGCGAGCTGATCGACTATCAGCCGGGCGAAGAAGCGGGGCTCAAAAGCGCCACCCTGACCGTCACCGGCGATTACGCCTACGGCCTGTTGTCCGCAGAGGCCGGCGTGCATCGACTCGTGCGGATCTCGCCGTTCGACTCCGCGGCGCGGCGGCACACGTCGTTCGCCTCCGTGTACGTGTGGCCCGAGCTGCCCGAGGACGTCGAGATTGAGATCGACGACAAGGACATCCGCATCGACACCTTCCGATCGAGCGGCGCCGGCGGCCAGCACGTCAACGTCACCGACTCGGCGATCCGCATCACCCATCTGCCGACGGGGCTCGTGGTGTCGTGTCAGAACGAGCGCTCCCAGCATCGCAACAAGGACTCGGCGATGAGGGTGTTGAAGGCGCGCCTCTACGACATCAAGATCAAGGAGAACCAGGCGAAGCTCGAACAGATTGGCGGCGCCAAGAAGGAGATCGGGTTCGGCAGCCAGATTCGCAGCTACGTCCTGCACCCCTATCAGATGGTGAAGGATCACCGGACCAAAGAGCAGGTGGGCGACGTGAACCGCGTCCTGGACGGCGACATCGACTTTTTCATCAAGGCCTACTTGATGAAGAAGTCGAGCGGCACGCTCGGCCAGGCCTCGGCAGACGAAGATCTTGACTGACAACCTGCCTCGCCAGAGCTCGCCGGAATCGCCGGCGAGCGAAGGCGGGCCTCGCCGAAGCGCGCCGGCGCTTCGGGCGAGCGGTGGCGGGGCGCTCTTCGTCGCCGCCGGCATTTTCGTCAGCCGGGTTGCCGGCCTCGTCCGGCAACGGGTCTTCGCGCACTATTTCGGCCTGCAGAGCGACGCTGCCGACGCCTTCACCGCCGGTTTCCGCATCCCCAACTTCCTCCAGAACCTGTTCGGCGAAGGTGCGCTGTCCGCGTCGTTCATTCCGGTGTACGCGTCGCTGCTCGCGCGAAGCGAGCCGCGCGAAGCCGACCGCGTGGCGGGTGCCGTCGGCGCCCTGCTCGCGACTGGTCGTCTCGGTGGTCGTCCTGGCCGGCGTCGTCGCCACGCCCGCGCTGAGCGCCGTGATCGCGCCGGGCTTCACCGGCGAGAAACGCGATCTCACGATGGCGATTGTCCGCGTGCTGTTTCCGGGCGCCGGGCTGCTGGTCCTGTCGGCCTGGTGTCTCGGCGTGCTCAACAGCCACAACCGGTTCCTGCTGTCGTACCTCGCGCCGGTGACGTGGAATGTGGCGATGATCGTGACGCTCGTCGTGTTCGGCGGGGGCGCGCCGCTGCCGGATCTGGCCATGAAGCTGGCGTGGGGCTCCGTGGTCGGCAGCGCGCTGCAATGTGCCGTCCAGCTGCCAGCCGTTCTCCGCGTCGCGAACGGTCTGCGTCTATCGCTCGACACCGCCTCGCCGCACGTGCGCGCCGTCATCGCGAACTTCGTTCCGGTGTTCATCAGCCGCGGCGTCGTCCAGGTGAGCGCGTATATCGATCAGATTCTGGCGAGCTTCCTGCCGACCGGCGCCGTCACCGGCCTGCAGAACGCCTCTCTCTTGTATACGCTGCCGGTCAGCCTGTTCGGGATGTCGGTCGCAGCGGCGGAGCTGCCGACGATGTCCGGCGTCGCGTCATCGGACGCTGGCGGCACGGCCGCCTTGCGGGCGCGGCTCGACGGCGGCCTTCGCCAGATCGCGTTCTTCGTCGTGCCGTCCGCGGTGGCGTTTCTCGCTCTCGGGGATGTGGTGGCCGCCGCGCTGCTGCAGACGGGCCGCTTCACGCACGACGATGCCATCCGGGTGTGGGCGATTCTCGCGGGATCGGCGGTAGGGCTGCTGGCCTCGACGCTGGGCCGGCTGTACTCCTCGACATACTACGCGCTCCGCGATACCCGGACTCCTTTGCGGTACGCGATCGTCCGCGTCGCGCTGACGACGGTCCTCGGGTATCTGTTCGCGTTTCCGCTCCCGCGGCTCCTGGGCATTCCGATGCTGTATGGCGCCGCCGGACTGACCGCGTCGGCGGGCATCGCCGGATGGGTCGAGATGCTGCTCCTGCGTTCGACGCTCAACGCGCGCATCGGTCGAACAGGATTGCCGGCGGCTTACGTCGCACGGCTCTGGGCAGCGGCGGCCGCCGCTGCCGTCGTCGCGTGGGGCATCAAGCTCGCGCTGCCCGTGTCCCACCCCATCGTCGCGGCCATCGCCGTGCTCGGTCCGTACGGCTGCATCTTCTTCGCGGTGACCTTCGCGCTCGGCATTCCCGAGGCTTCATCGACGATCGGCAGGCTCGCGTCGCGATTCCGGGCGTCGTGAGTATCAGACGAAGTGCGTTCTGATGGCGGTCTTGTCGATGGACGCGTGTGTCTTGCGGCCGGCGGCGGCAGCCGCGGCGACGAGCTCCTGCTGCATCATCTCGAGCAGCCGTTGCGCGCCCGGCGCGCCGAACGCGCCAAGCGCCCAGCGGGTCGTGCGTCCCAGCAGCACGGCGTCGGCGCCGAGGGCGAGCGCCTTCAAAATGTCGGTGCCGCGCCGGTAGCCGCTATCAGTGAGAATCGGGACGCGCCGGTTCACGGCCGCAACGATTTCCGGCAGGACTTCGAGCGTCGACGGGCCGTAGTCCATCGAGCGTCCGCCGTGATTCGAGACGATGATGCCGTCGACTCCGTGCTCCACGCACATCACCGCGTCCTCCGCGGTGAGAATGCCTTTGACGAGCAGCGGCACTTTCAGCATGCGGCGAACCTCGTCGAGGTACTGCCACGTGTACCAGAGCCGTCCCGGCTGCAGGCGGTACCGCGCGGGACCGGCTGCGGCGGCTGTCGACGTGGCGGCGCGCGGCGAGCGCACCGCCGCGCCCCCGGCCCGCGCCGCGTCCGCCGAGGTTGCGATCCTGCGCGGATCGCTCGTAGTACGAGGCCTGCTGATCGACGGTGACGACGACGGCACGGCAACCGGCCGTAGCGCCGAGTCGAGAATCTCCTTCGTCGCCTCGAGGCTCTGTGACGGATAGAACTGCCACCACAACGGACCTTTCGCGCCGGCCGCAATGCGGTCGACGGCGGTGCTGGTGTTGTGGCTGACGATCATCGGCGTGTTCGACGCCTCGGTGGCCGCGCGGTACATGCCGATCTCGCCATCGGGGTGCAGCGGAACCATCGTCGCGGTTGGCGCCACCATGATGGGGAACTGCATCTTGATGCCGAGGATCTCGCACGAGAGGTCGACCTGCCCCGGATCGACGGCCGCGCCTGGCACGAGATCGACCCAGTCGAACGCCTGGCGATTGCGGCGAAGCGTGAATTCCGAACCATCGCCGTGTGCGGTGTAGTCGTAGACCGACAGCGGAATATTCGCGAACATCACCGGCTCGAAATCGAACGCGGTCGCCATCTCGTCGAGTCCGGGCAGCCGGCGGTGCTCCTTCAGCGGCCGCGGATCGAGTTGGGCGGCCGCGCCGGACCTGACGAGCGGCGAGCCAGCGGCGAGGCCGGCGAGCGCCGCCAGCGCTTTGCGCCGCGATCGACTGTGGAGCCAGCGCCTCTCTATAGGTCCCATGGCTAATCGTTGGACGTCGATCGCGTCGACGGCACGCCGTGCACCTGCAGGACGGTGCGATCGAGCTTGCTGATGGTCGACCTGCCGCACATCGCCATATAACGGGCGAGCTCGGTCTGCAGCATCTCGATGACGCCCTGGACGCCGTCCGCTCCGTACGCCGCCAATCCCCACATCACCGGACGGCCGACGGCAACGGCCGTGGCGCCGAAGGCCAGCGCTTTCAGAATGTCGGTGCCGCGGCGAAAACTTCCATCGACAATTACGGGGACCTTGCCGGCCACGGCGTTCACGATGGCCGGCAGCGTGATCAGCAGGGGCTCCTTGACCGGACCGGCGGCGCCGCCGTAGTTGGACACGATCAGCGCGTGCACGTTGTGATGAAGCGCGGCCGCGGCGGCGTCCGGTGTCGAGATGCCTTTCACCACAATCGGGAGACGGTTGTCCCTGGTCAGCGCGTCGATGATCTTCCAGTCGATCCGTGCGGGCCTGGGACGCGTTCCGTTCGCAAACGGCGTGACCCCGACGGATAGGCAGATCGCCTTGCAGCCGGCCTCGACCGCGGTCGCGATCTGACGTGGCGCGGCCGGATCGGCGGCGTGCACCTGACACCAGATCGGTGTGGCCGATTCCGCAACCAGCGTCCCGATCGAAACCGAGCTGCTGCTGCTGACGATCACCGCGGCTCTGGCAGCGGACGCGCCTTTCACGGTTGCACGCTCACCGTCGGGATGAAACCGGTTCTGGTTCGCGATCGGCGCGACGAGGATCGGCGCCACCAAGCGGTCGCCGAGCAGGGTCACGCTCAGGTCCAGATCGAGCGTCGGCACCAGCATCCGCGGTCGCAGTGTGATCCGATCGAACTCCGAGCGATCGCCGTCGGCGAGTTCTGCCGCCGTGTCCGCACCGAGCTTGAGGCGGGCCGGCGCTTCGTACTCGAGCACGTTGACGAGTTGCTCGCGAGGCGCGAGGCGCGGCGGGCGACTCGCCGCCGATTGACCGACAGCGAGAGCGAGCGCCTGACGGCGGGTGACCTTCTCGACCATCGCGTGCGGATGCTACCAGAGAATCGTGCGACCGACGACAACTAGTGGAGCGTCCACGCTGAATGGGACCATTGTGGCCTGCCACGAAAACACGAAATCACGAAACCCTTGGGTCTTTTTCGTGTCTCGCGCCATGCGCTCAAGCCCTGCGAGAGCTTCGTGAAGTAACCACCGATCGCGAAACACAACGCCGCGAGGCGGTCAGAGTCGCAAACATTCCTGCCTCCACCGCAGACACAGAACGGCTGGCGAATCACAAATCGGCATCAGTCGTATCGAAGGGCGGTCATCGGGTCGATGCGCGTGGCGCGCAGCGCCGGCAGATAGCTCGCGGCCAGCGCCGCGACGGCGAGCACCAGCGGCACGACTGTAAATGTCACGACGTCGGTCGGACTGACGCTGTAGAGCAGACTCGTGACCAGCCGCGTCACGGCGAACGACGCCACGAGGCCGAAGACGACGCCCATCAGCGTCAACCGCAGACCCTGCGCGACGACCAGGCGCAGCACGTCGCGTGCGGCTCGCGCCGAGCGCCATCCGGATGCCCAGCTCGCGCGTCCGCTGGCTCACGGCATAGGCCATCACGCCGTAGATGCCGATCACCGACAGCACGAGCGATAACGCCGCGAACACCAGCAGCAGCGACGCCGCCATCCGCGGCGCCCACAGCGCCTGGTCGAAGATCTCGGTCAGCGTGAACACGCCGGTCAACGGCAGATTGCGATCGAGCTGCTGCACTTCGCCGCGCACGGTGCCGAGCACCGCCTGCGGCGCCGGCGCCTTGACGAACAGCGACAGCTGCGGCTGGTACACCTGCGTCGTCGACTGATAGATGAACGGCGTCGGCTCCTCGCCGATGAAGTTGTATTTGCTGTCCTTCGCGATGCCGACCACCATCGTGAAAAAGTCCTGGCCGAAGAACTTGAAGCGTTTGCCGATCGCCTCCTGATCGGGCCAGAACCGCTTCGCCATCGTCTCGTTGATGACGACCGCGATTGGCGTGTTCGGCTGGTCCGTCTCGTTCACGGTCCGGCCTCGCAAGAGCGGAATGCCGGTCGTTTCCAGGTACTTCGGCCCGACCACGCTGATCTGCACGAGGCGGCCGGCGCGACGATCGGACGCGTCCTGTCCTTCGAGAAACACCGTGCGGGCGAAGCCGCCGGCAAACAACGGGACGACGCTCGCGACCGACGCCGCTTGAACGCCTGGCACCGAGGCCACCCGCTCGAGCACCCGCTGCTGGAACTGACGGCCGCGCTCCTCCGTGTAACCCTGCGCGCCGAGATCGAACGACAGCACGGAGAGGTGTTCCGTGTCGAATCCCGGACTGATGCGCTGCGCGTTCTGGAGGCTGCGCAGGAACAGGCCGGCGCCGACGAGCGCGACGAGCGAGAGCGCGACCTGCGACGACACCAGCAGGTTGCGCAGGCTGAACAGTCGATTCGATCCAGTGGGAGCGCCGGTCTTTTCCTTCAGCTCGCCAACCAGGTCGGGCCGCGAGGCCTGAATCGCCGGCGCCAGCCCGAAGACCACGCCGGTCGCCACTGATACCGCAAGCGTGAACAGCAGCACCCGCATATCCGGCTGGAGATCGATGGCATCGACGGCGAGGAAGGGCGGGCGGAACGACCACAGGAGACTCTGTGCCCAGAACGTCAGCAGCAGGCCGGCCGCGCCGCCGATCAGCGCGAGCAGCGTGCCTTCGGTCAGCAACTGCCTGATCAGCTGCCACCGTCCGGCGCCAAGTGACAACCGTACCGCGATCTCCTTCTGCCGCACCGCCGCGCGCGCCAGCAGCAGGTTCGCGACGTTCGCGCACGCGATCAGCAGGACGAGGCCGACGATGGTCATCAAGAGGCCGCCGGTCCTGACGATGTTGCCGCGGAACCCGGGGTTGATCGTCGCCTGCGCGAGCGGCACCAGCGTGACGCTGCGACCCTTGTTGTCATTGGGGTATTCCTGCTCGAGCTGTCGGGCGATCGTCTTGAGGTTCGCCTCGGCCTGCTGCACGGACACGCCTGGCTTGAGCCGGCCGGTCACGTTGAATATCAGCCCGCGCCGGCTGTTCGGCTGCGCCAGCTCGCGGAAGAAGCCGGTCGTCGTCTGCGGGTAGGTCATGTATGGCACCCACAGCGCCGGCGCACCGATCGCATTGGTCCCTTTGAATCCCTTCGGCATCACGCCGACGACGGTGAAAGCTCGCCCCGTTCAATGTGATTGTGCGGCCGACGATCGACGGATCGCCGCCGTAGCGCTTCTGCCACTCGCCGTAGCCCAACACCGTCACCAGCTTCGCGCCCGGCGTTTCGTCTTCATCGGGCAGAAAACCGCGTCCGATCTGCGGGCGCGCGCCAAGCACGGTGAAGTAGTTGCCGGTGACCAGCTCGCCAAAGATCTGATCGGGGTTGCCGGTTCCACCGGTGATGTTCAGCGGGAGTCCGACATGGCCGGCCGTGCCCGAGAAGACTTCGTTCTTGTCGCGAAGGTCCTTGAAGTTCATCGGCGAGGTTTGAAGAAAGTCGCCGAACGCGGCGCCGCTCCCCTGATTACGCTCGTCGGTCGTGAAGACCGACACGAGCTGCGCGGGATCTTCGACCGGCAACGGATGCAGCAGCACGGCGTTGACGAGCGTGAACACGGTGGTGTTGGCGCCGATGCCAAGCGCGAGCGAGATGGCGGCGACGGCGGTGAACCCTGGAGTCTTCGCCAGCAGGCGCGCGCCAAATCTCAAGTCGTGGAGAAACGTCATACCCAGATTATGCGCCGACGTGCATCCTCGCGCGAGCGCGCGTAGCTGGCCGTGGCTGGCGCGTTCAATCAGGGTCGAGGGACCGAGATTTCCCGGATTGACAGGCGCACGACATCCGTACGATGCTCGGAACAGAGTCCTCACATGCGAACGTGGATCTATCGCGTCTCGATCGCGGCGGCGCTCGGCCTGCTCGTGGCGCAACCGGCGATCTGCCAGGAATCGCGGCTGCCGCTCTCGGAAATCCTGACCAACCTGTTCGGCAACACCATCGTGCTCGCCCCGAGGAGCACGCCCGAAGTACCCAGCCACGCCGCACATTTCAAGCCGAGCCCGGAGCAGTTGCAGACGCCGCAGCAGTTCAACCAGCAGATCGTGACGTTGCTGTCGACGTTCCCGCTCGGCTCGTCCTCGGGCGGATTCACCTACACCTATGACCCGGCGCTCGGAACCTTCAGCCGCACCAGCGAGAGCTTCGGTCCGATTTTCGCCGAGCGCGCGCTGACGATTGGCCGCCAGCGCGGAAGTCTGGGCGTCGGCTACCAGCGATCGAAGTACGACACCTTCGAGGGCAAGAGCCTGCGGCAGCGCGAGATCAACTTCTACATCCAGCATACGGACTGTTGCGGCAAGGTTCAGAACGGCGCCCAGGCCGGAGACGGCAGCCTGTTGAATCCCGCGTTCGAGGGCGACATCATCGAGGCGGCGCTCGCGCTCAACCTCACCACCAATACGGTGGTGTTCGAGGCGACGTACGGACTGACGGACCGGCTCGATCTCGGCGTGGCCGTCCCGCTGGTCGCCGTCGACATCGACGCGAGCATTCGCGCGCGTATTCTCCGTCTCGCGACCACCGCGAACCCCGACCTTCACGTCTTCGAAGGCGACAACCCGGACGAACACATCTTTGCGCTATCGGGCCACGCCGCGGGCCTGGGCGACGTGCTGGTGCGCGCGAAGTACAACGTTCTGCCCGGGCGAGGCGGCGGACTCGCGGCGGCCATCGACGTGCGGACTCCTACTGGCGACGAAAGCGATCTGCTCGGGACCGGTGCGCTTCAAGCGAAGGTCTATGGCATCGGGTCGATTGCAGTGGGCAACTTCTCGCCGCATCTCAACGCCGGCTACACGTACACGAGCCGCGGCGGCCTGCCCGGTGCCTCGCTGCACAGCGAATGGAACTACGCGGCGGGTGTCGACGTGGCCGTCTCGCCCCGTTTGACGCTGATCGCCGATGTTCTCGGACGCACGATTCGCGATCAGGGGCGGCTCAGGGAAGCCGATACCATTTTCGATTTCGTGGAGGCGGGCCCCGGAGGCACCGGCGGCACGGGCGGAGGAGGCGGTGGCGGCGGCGGTGGTGGCGGGTCTGGCCCTACGCCCAACCGGCCGGTCGAGCACGTCACAAAACGTCAGTTCCGACTGGAGCCCGGCAACCTGAACCTCGTGGTCGGCACCACCGGGGTGAGGTTCAACCCGTACCGGAAAATGCTCGTGTCGGCGAACCTGCTGTTTGCGCTGACCAGCGCTGGCCTGCGAGACCGCGTGACGCCGGTGATCAGCCTCGACTACTCGTTTTGACGGTCTATCACGAAGGCTCGAACGTAGCTTCGTGATGAACCGTGTCTCACCGCGACTCCAGCCGTTCGATCACCCACGATCCGTCGATCTTCCGTAGCCGGAACGTCGTCGCCATGGTGTGTCCACCGGCGACGCCGCTCCTGGTGACGAACGACCGCGTCACCTGAGAGGTCGCGACTGCCGTCTCGCGGTCGACCGAGATGTGCGGATCGGCAATCTCGACGCTGTAGCTGCGGTAATCCGAAAAGTCCTTTTCGAGCCCGCGCAACTGCTGGACGCTGAGGGACGGCAGTACCTTTTTGACCGCGGCCACGTCGCGGCTGCCGTACGCGTCCGCGTAGCGCCGCAGGGTCTCCTGAATCGCGGCGACATCAGACCCTCGCGCGTCGCGGCCGCCGTCAGCCGATACCGAAGTCGACGGCACCGGCGTCGCTGGGAGCGCCACTTGAGGCGGCTTGTCAGACGAGGGTGGCCCAGCCGGTGGCGGTGCGGGTGGAGCCGGCCGGTCTGCGGGTGCCGAGGAGAGATCGCGCCTCGCGACCGGGGCAGCGGGTTCCGGCGGCGGTGACGGCACAGCCGCCGCCACCGCCGGCGCGACGGTTCGTGCCGGGTTCCCCGACGAACGGTCGAACAGGTCGGTAGCCGCCCAGAAGGCACGAATCGCCTGCGCCCGATCGCCGGCCCGATCGAACGCCTCGCCACCGCGTTCCCGCGCCAGGCCGTCTCGAAACTCGAGTGACGCGCCTTCGCTGGCGCCGCGGCGCGCCGCGTTGGTACGGGCCTGCGCCGCGAACTGCCGCGCCGCGCGCTTCAAGTCGTCGAGCAGCCGATTCAACTCCACGTCGTTGCCGTCCAGATAGAGTCCGGCGTTGAGCGTATCGAGCAGTTGCGAACGCTGTCCGGCCGCGAGCTGTTGCGCGGCCGTCGCTCGAATCTGCTTGAGACGTTCATCGATCGCAGCCGCACTCCGATCGGCGTCTCCGGCATTTGGTGTTGGCACTGCCGCAGGCGCCGACAGTGTCTCCGGCGTCTTGGCGGTGTCACCGGCCGCGAGACGTCCATTCGACGAGGCGGATCGAGAGTACGCAGCGATCAGACCAACCAGCACTGCGGCCGCGATCGCGCCGGCGATCGCGAGTCGCTTCGACCCTCGACGGACAGCGGCTTCGGGCGGCCTCAGCTCGCTCGCCGGCGCGGAGCCGAGCGTTGGAGCGGAGGACGCGAGCTCCTCGCGCACCACCGGTGTGGAATCGCGCGCGACGCCGGCAAGCGCACGCGCCCGGGACTGCCGGACCGGCATCGGCGTGAGCGGCGAACTGCCCTCGGCGGCGCTTCGCGGTTCGACGGTAGTGAGAGCGTCGACGTCGGGCGCCGGAGCGGTGTCGGACCCCTCGAGACGACGACGGACCGTCGCGAGATCCTCGCGCATGTCGTCCAGGCTCTGGTACCGCTGGTCGGCCTCTTTGCGCATCGCGCGCTCGACGATCCGCGCGACCTCAGGATCGAGGCCGGGCACGAGGGCGGCGAGCGGCGCCGGATCGCTGTTCAGGATCCGGTACATCGTTCCGTCTCTGCACCGTCCCGGGAAACGCTCTCTGGTACGAGATCAGCTCGTAGGCGAGCGCGCCGACGGCATAGATGTCTGAGCGATGATCCAGATGCGCGCCGAGCACCTGCTCCGGCGACATGTAGTTCAACGTGCCCAGTTGATCCCCGACCCTGGTGATGCCGGAGTCCGGCGCATGGGCGAGCCCGAAATCGAGAATCTTGATCGTGCCGGCGATGTCGAGAATGACGTTGGCCGGCTTGATATCGCGGTGAATGATCCCTTCGGTGTGAGCGAAGTGCAGCCCGGAGCAGACGTCCTCGAGGATGAGCAGCCGGTTCGCGATCGAAAGCGGCGTTCGCCGCCGGATCAGCTGGTCCAGTGTTTCGCCAGGCACGTACTCCATGGCGATGAACGGCTGGTCGTCGTGCTCGCCGACATCGAAGACCGTCACGATGTTGGGATGTCGAAGCCGCCCGGCCGCCCGAGCTTCGCGCGCGAACCGCTCCCGCGCGGACTCGTCGTCAAATCCCTTCTGCAGCAGCTTCAGCGCGATGGTGCGATCGATCGCCGGATCGCGGGCGAGGTACAGCGAGCCCATGCCGCCGTGGGCGATCAGCGTGACGATCGCGATACCGTCCGACGATGACGGCGGGCGACGCCATGGTGCGGGAATCGGAGGACATCGTGTGACGGACCCAGGTCATGGACCGGCTGCAGTGTTAGACGCGCAATCGCCTGTCGGTGTCTCGGATTATACCGACCGGCCGGATTCGGCGGGGGTGAATCGACCCGATCACAGCTGAGCTGGGAAAATGATCCTGCACGTGAGTTCAATTCGCCGTTCGACTGTCGTGGTCCGGCCAAGAGCCGGTCCGGGCGTAGAATCGGCCTGCACGATTTGCGGATGACGCTCGCAGCTGGCACTCGCCTCGGGCCATTCGAGATCCGCTTCGCACTGGGTGCGGGCGGAATGGGCGAGGTGTATCGCGCGCGCGATACGACGCTCAATCGCGACGTGGCGATCAAGGTGCTGTTGCCAGCGGTCGCGAGCGACCCCGACCGACTGGCGCGCCTCCAGCGCGAGGCGCACGTCGCTCGCGTCGCTCAATCATCCGAACATCGCGCACATTTACGGGCTCGAAGAAGGCCAGGGTGCCCGCGCGCTGGTGATGGAACTGGTCGAAGGGCCGACACTGGCGCGAGCGCATCACGCGCGGCGCAATACCCATCGACGAAGCGGTTCCGATCGCGCGGCAAATCGCGGAAGCGCTCGATGTGGCCCACGAGAAGGGGATCATCCACCGCGATCTCAAGCCGGCAAACATCAAGGTGACGCCCGAGGGTGTCGCCAAGGTCCTCGATTTCGGTCTGGCGAAGGCGTCCGGCGACGAGGCGCGCGAACGCCGATCTCGACGCAATCACCGACACTCACCGTTGCTCACACCGGTGAAGGCGTGCTGCTGGGCACTCCGGCATATATGAGCCCGGAGCAGGTGCGCGGCAAGACGATCGACAAGCGTACCGACATCTGGGCCTTTGGCTGCGTGCTCTATCAAATGCTGACGGCGCGCGCCCCGTTCGTCGGTGAAACGGTATCGGACACCGTCGCCGCGATTCTGACGCGCGAGCCGGAGTGGCGCGCGTTGCCCGAAGCGACACCGCCAAGCGTGCGGAGATTGCTGCAACGATGCCTGGAGAAGGATCCGAAGCGTCGATTGCGCGACATCGGCGATGCTCGGATCGAGCTCGACGCGTCGGCGACGGAGATAGACAGGACGTCATTCTCACATCCAGGCGTGCGTCGACTTCGCATCGCCGTCGAGCTCCTCGGTGCACTGCTCATCGTGAGTCTGTCCGGCCTCGCCCTGCTCCCGCGCAAAGGTGCAAGTGGCGGCGACGAATCAGTCCACCGGTTTTCGATGGCGCTTGACGAAGTCCGCCCTGTGATTTCGCCCAACGGACGCCACATCGCCTACCGATCGAACGGCCGACTGTCGATTCGGGATGTGGCCAGCGAGACACCGCGCGAGATTCCCGGTGGCAAAGCCGATGGCGGCTACTATTCGGACTCGGCCTATTACCTGACTTGGTCGCCGGACAGCCAGGACCTGGTGTTTCCCGCGGAGCACGAATTGAGGCGAGTGTCCGTCTCGCAAGGTGGCTCCGCGACGACGATTTGCACGCTGCCCGATGGACGATCGAGCGGTCGCCAGGTAGCCGGCATCGCCTGGAGCCACGACGGCGAATCGATCGTGTTCAGCAGGTACGGCGCAGGAATTTACGAGGTTCCGGCCCGCGCGGGATCACCGAGGTTGCTGTGGAAGGAGGACCATGCCGACGATGTGATCCTCTTTGACACGCCGCGCGGACGAGCCGTCGTGTTCGCAGAATCGAAAGCAGCGGGCCACGACCTGGTTCTGCGAACGCCTGACGGCGAACGCCAGGTCTTGGCGCAGCTCGAAAGCAACTGGCCCGAGCTCGGTCCTCGCCATCGCGGGCGCATCCTGTATCGACGGAACCCAGTGGCGAGCCCGTCGATTTGGGCGCTGCCGTTTTCGCCACAGACACTCACCGCAATGGTGAGGCGTTCCTCATCGAAAGGTCCGGCCAGGGAATGAGTCTCTCTGAGGACGGACGCTCACCTACCTGGATGCCGGTCGCGTTCGAGGCCAGCGACTCGCATGGCGCGATCGCGAAGGGAAGATTCTCGAGCAGGCTGGTCAGACGCACGAAAGCATCGATATCCTATCGCTCTCACCGGATGGTCGTCGGGCATCGTGGTTGCGCCAGACGGAGCGAATCGCGCGTATTGGCTCTATGACGTACAGCGCTTCGGCAGAACGCGATTCGAGCTCGGAGGCGAATCGGAAGGCGCGAAACCCTTGTTCGCGATCTTCTCCCGATCGGGAGACGAGATCTATTTCACGCTGCAGAAAACGCTCAACGACACCGTGATCATGGTCAAGTCCGCCGACGGATTTGGCAAAGCACTGCCCGTTCCGGCGCCGAAAGGATTCAAAGCGGCCGTGGACCGTACGGCGGACGGCCGCTACATGGGCTACATCGTCCTTGAAGGCGGGCTGACCGGAAGCGCGAATTCCAGCATCTGGTTTGGAGAAATGACGGCGCCGGCGGGAATGGCGAGGCGATCAACTTTTCGCAGAACTCCGCAAACGAGGGCGCGATGTGATCGCTCCGAACGGACGATACGCGGCCTACTCCTCGAATATCGGCGGACGATTCGAGGTTTACGTCCGCCCGTTCCCGGATGGTCGAGGGCGCTGGCAGGTATCCCAGAATGGCGGTGAGGCGCCGGCGTGGGGACCAGACGGCCAGGAGTTGTTCTTCAAGGAGGGCGACACGTTGATGCGCGTCGTCGTCTCGACCGCTGTTGCGTTCTCCGCAGGGTCTCCCGAGCGCCTCTTCGACCATCCGATTCTTCGCTCGCCCCTGGTCCGACTGCGCGATACGGTGTCAGTCGCGACGGCCGGCGATTCTTGACGGTCGAATCCGAGCGGACCCTTGCCGTGCCTGTTGTTCGATTTGTCCAGAACTGGCTTTCAGAGTTCCGACGCGTCGCACGCAAGCCCGCGGCGTAAGATGCCCCGCTCCCGTGCCGGCGTGCTTCTGACCGTCTTCACGTAGATGTAGTCGCCCAGCGGCGAGTCGTCGTTGTTCGAGGCGTTGGCGGCGACGTTGAACTGCACGGGCGCGGCCGGCGTCTGCGGCGCCGTCCAGTCGATCGTCCAGCTGTTCGCGCCCGCGGTCGGCGGCCCGCGAGCCGGCCAGGTTGTGCTGGACGAACGTCAGCACTTTGTCGACCGCGCCGGGAATCAGCTGCACGCGCGCGTCGAGCGGCTTCCAGACGCCAGCCTGCTTCCCTTCTGCTTCCCGCTCGCAAACCTCGCGGCAATCTCGAATCCGCCCCGCCGCATGACCGTCGCGGCTGATCGTGACGGTAATCGGATAGGTCTGTCCGGCTGCGAACGAGGACGGAACGCCGTCAGCGTCACCGATCCGCCGGGCGCATTGATGGGATTGTCGAGGTGGCAGAGGTGGCACGACTGTTCGCCGAAACCGCCGGTAACATTCGGATACGGCCCTTCCTTGAATGCCGACGCGACGAGCGGCCAGCCGATCAGAATCAGCGCCGCCGGGATTACAATCCTCTTCATCTGGAGGACATTATGCGCGTGAAAGCCTTCGCGTTGCTCGTGCTCGCCGCGGCTTCGGTGACGGCGCTGCAGGCGCTGCCGGCGATTTCCGATTCCGTCGACGTGAAGATCGACGAGTGGATGACGCCGAGCAAGCCGGCGTACCCGCACGATCCCGCCGTGGCTCCGGACGGATCGATCTGGTACACGGCGCAACGCGCCAGCACGATCGGCCGCTTCGATCCGGCAACCGACAGTTCAAGGAGTTCGCGCTGCCGACGCCGAACTCCGGACCGCATGGTCTCCAGGCGGACAAGGACGGCAACATCTGGTACACGGGGAACGCCGCGGGGCTCATCGGCAAGGTCGACCCCAAGACCGGCAAGGTCACCGAGTACAAGATGCCGAACCCGAAGGCCACGCGATCCCCACACGATCGCGTTCCTGCAGGACGGCCGGCTGTTCTTCACGGTCCAGGCCGGCAACTTCATCGGCACGCTGGATCCCGAAGGCGCCGAACGGCGCCATCAAGCTGGTCGAATCGCCGACCGTCAACTCGCGGCCGTACGGCGTCCGCCTGACTCGAAGGGTGTTCCGTTCTTCGACGAGTTCAACTCGAACAAGATCGCCAGCGCCGATCCGAAGACGCTGGTCATCACGCGAGTACCCGCTGCCCAACAAGGAGGCGCGGCCGCGGCGCATCGCCATCGGCAAGGACGACACGGTGTGGTACGGCGACTACGCGCGCGGCTTCCTGGGCCACCTCGATCCGAAGACCGGCAAGGTGGAGGAGTTCGCGTCGCCCGGCGGCCCCGACTCCAAGCCCTACGCGATCGACGTCACGTCAGACGGCGCCGATCTGGTACGTCGAGACCGGAGACGAGGCGAAGAACGTGCTCGTCCGATTCAACCCCGAGACGAAGAAGTTCCTGACGTGGCCGATCCCGAGCGGCGGCGGCACCGTGCGCAACATGGAGATCGACAAGAAAGGCGATCTCTGGCTCGCCGTGCAGCGGCGTCGGCAAGATCGCGCGGTGACGCGTGACGGCTCGGAAAGGGAACGCAGTCAGCGACGCAGAGACCAATCAGCTCTGCGTACCTGCCGGCGTTAATTCCGGCGCGAACCGCGCCGGGCTGCGTGCCCGAGATGAACGCTTCGCGGATCGCGCCCGGCGTGTCTGACGGGCAGCACCGCGCCGTCGCCCTTCTGCACGCTCAGGAAGACGATGTTGCCGGGCGCCTCGAATTGCGGCGGCTCGTCCTTGTCCGGCCGGCCGTCGATGTAGGCCTTCATGAACTCCATCCACATCGGCAGCGCGGCGAACGATCCCTGCTCGGCGGTGCCGAGCGACTTCCGTTTGTCGTCGAACCCGATCCACACACCGACGGTGATGTCCGGGATCGAAGCCGACGAACCAGGCGTCGGTGTTGTCGTCCACCGTGCCGGTCTTGCCCGCCAGCGGCCACTGCGAGGCCATCGCCGCCGCCCGGATGCCCGTGCCGCGCGACCAGCACGCCGCTTGAGCAGGTTCGTCATCACGAAGGCGGTGTCGGCGCGGATGACGTCGCTCGGCTCGGCGCGGTTTTCCTCGAGCAGGTTGCCGTCGCGATCCTTCACGTTGAGCACGGTGAACGGCTTCATGCGCACGCCCTGATTCGGGAAGGTGGTGTAGGCGCTGGTGATTTCGAGCAGCGTCGCGTCGCCGGCGCCCAGCGCAATCGGCAGATACGGCGGGAAATCCTCGTCGAAGCCGAACCGTTTCGCGTAGTCGAGCACGTTCTTCGGCCCGAGCGTGTCCATCATCTTGATCGCGGGGATGTTCCGCGACTCTTCGAGCGCCCAGCGCAGCGTGACCGGACCCTCGAACTTGTGATCGTAGTTGTGCGGGCTGTAGATCTGTCCGTTGCCCGACGGATAGCTGACCGGCGCGTCGATGAGGATCGAGGTCGGCGTGTAGCCGCGATCGATGGCCGCGGTGTAGACGATCGGCTTGAACGTCGATCCGAGCTGACGATACGCCTGCACCGCGCGGTTGAACTTGCTGCGCCCGAAGCTCCACCCGCCGACCATCGCCTTGATCTGACCGGTCCGGTTCTCGATGGCGACGATGCGCGCCTTCGACGATCGGGGTCTGATCCAGCGTGACGGTCGCGGCGCCGGTCGCCTCGTCGATCTTCGTCACCGCCGACCTCGACGAGGTCGCCCGGCTTGAAGAGGTCGGCCGCCGAGGTCCGGCGCGTCCAGGCGTAGCCGGCCTTGCTCGAGATCCGCGTGATAGGGACCGATGCGCAGCCGCGCGCGGCGCCGGTCTTGGGCGCGGTCACGACGACGGCGGGCACGACGTCGCCGACGGCCGATCGGCCGGATCCATCGCTCGTCCTTGAAGCCTTCGATCGTGTGCTTCTCGGCGATGACGTTGCGCGTCGGGCGCCGCCAGCCGTGGCGCTTGTCGTAGCGCGCGCAGTCCGTGCTCGAGCGCGCGGTTGGCGATCTCCTGCAGCCGCGCATCGAGCGTCGTCGTGACCGTCGAGGCCGTTTTCGTAGAGCACCTTCGCGCCGTACTGGCGTTCGAGATGCTTGCGCACTTCCTCGACGAAGAACGGCGCGATGCCCGGCGGCTGCGTACGGCTGCGCCGCGCGTGACGATCGGCTTCGCCTTGGCGGCGTCGGCCTCTGCCTGCGTGATGTAGCGTTCGTCGGCCATGCCGCTGCAGCACGACGTTGCGGCGCTGGGTGGCGCGCCTCATGTCCACGAACGGGCTCTGCCGCTCCGGCGACTGGAAGATGCCGGCGATGAGCGCCGCTTCGTCGAGCGACAGCTGCTTGTTCGACTTGTTGAAATAGAGCCGCGACGCCGCCTCGACACCGTAGGCGCCGTGGCCGAGGTACATCTGGTTGCAGTAGATCGTGAAGATCTCTTTCTTGGTGTAGCGCTTCTCGATCTGGATCGCGAGGATGATCTCGCGCATCTTGCGCTCGAACAGCTTCTGCTTGGTCAGGCCGAAGTGATCGAGGTTGCGCGCCACCTGCTGCGTGAGCGTGCTCGCGCCCTGCTCGCGGCGCCGTTCGATGATGTCGGTCGCCGCGGCCGCGAAGATGCGCCAGAAGTTGATGCCGAAGTGCTTGTCGAATTCGGCGTCCTCGGTCGCGATGATCGCGTTGCGCAGCAGCGGGTTGATGTCGTCGTAGCCGACGATCACGCGCCGCTGCGTCGCGAACTCGCCGATCACCTGGCCGCTCGACGCGTAGACGCGCGTGATCGTGCTCGGCGAGTAGTTGTCCAGCGCCGAGACCGTGGGCAGGTCGCCGGCGTAGGCGAACATGACGCCGCTGAGGACGCCGAGCATCGCCGCGACGATGAAGAGCACGACGATGCCCGCGTTGCGGGCGATACGAACTGACGACATGAGTCATGTCAGGGTTCTAGGGTTCTAAGGTTCTAAGGTTCTAGGTTCTCAGCTCTAAGGTTCTATGGTTCTAGGGTACCAGAACCTTGAACGCTAGAACTCTAGAACCCTAGAACCTTAGAACCTTTAGCGCCGGCGGGCCTGCGCCTGACCACGAGCGTCGCCGCCCGCGGGTGCCGCCCGCTCGTGCGGCGTCGGACGCGGCGCGGAGGCGGCCGCGCCGGCCGCGGCGCCGCGAGATGGTGACGGCGCGTCCGCCGGCGCGAGTCGGTGCGTCGGGCGTCGGGACTCGGGAGTCGGACGCCGGTCGGGAGTCGGTCGGGCGTTGCGTGTCTGTGGAGCGTCGGTGGGCGACAGTCGGTTTCGAGTCCGGAGTCCGCATCGACGGCCGAATCCCGAATCCCGATCCGGACGCCCGATTGCCGAGTGCGGCGCGGACGCCGCCGGGCGCGGCACGATCGCCGCGTGCCGGCGTCGGCGTGCGCGGCATGAGGCGGCGGGACGCTGCCGATCGTCGGCGACGGATCCGCCCACGCTGGCGCTGGTCGCGAACACCGATCGTGGCGTCGGACGCGCGTCAGTCGCCTGGCAGCCGGTCGATCGGCGCGTCGAGTCGCGTCCGACGGTCGCGGCGCTGCCGGGCCGCGAATCCGCGGCTCGCCAGTCCCGACTGCGACTCGACGGCGTCGTTGCGGCGCGTCCGACCGTCGCCTGCGGACGGTTCCGCCTGGCGGCGAGGCCGCGACCGGCGCCGGGCGGCTCGTCGACCGAGACGGAACTCGCCGACGACTGGCGACTGCGTGCGTCCACGCGGCCGATGCGGCCGACGGTCGGCTCGGCTGCGCGGTGAACGACGCGTTCGACGGCAGCGCCGCGGCGCGACCGCGAAGCGGTACGCGTAGTCGCCGCGCGCGCCGAAGTGTCCGCGCGGCAGCACCGTCCAGTCGTCCCACCCGCGGCGCGATCCAATCGACAGCGCGAAAACCGGACGGCTGTTCCAGCCGAGCGGACACCAGCTCACGTAATCGTCGGCGAACGACCACGAGACCCACGCCGCTCCCCAGGTGCGGCCCGGGATCCAGAACCACGCGTTGCGCGCGTACCCCCAGCGGCCGTAGTGATGCGTCGGCCACGCCCACGCGTCGGCGCCGACCCACGTCCAGCCGTACGACGGATCGGCGACCACGTAGCCGTACGAATACGGACGCCAGTCGGCCCGACCTGCGGATACCAGACGTACCCGTACGGCTGGTCGTACTGCCACGAGCCGTACTGATCGAATGTGCTTCCGTACGTCTGCAGATCCTGCGGCAGATAGGTGGCCGACTGCGACGATGCCACCGCGCGCTGGATGTGATCCATCGTGCCCGCAATCAGGCGCACGCGCGTGGGCGAGATCGCTTCGACTTCCGAGTTCTCGCCGACCTCGATGGCGGTTCCGTCCGGGAAGGCGATCTCGACGCGGCCGGCGCCCGTGCGCAGGCGATCGCCGGGGACAAACGGCATGTTGCGCGGTCGCCGGTTCGCTCTCGCCGGCGCGTTCGAGCGTCGCCTCGCCGGTCGACGACCGTCAGATAGGCCGGCGGCTGCGGTTCCTGCGCGTCGGCGTGACGACGCAGCGCGCCGCGCGAAGCGCGATCGCCGTGATCGAGAAGACACCTGCCGGAGGAGGGCTGTAGCAAGACTGCGGATGGGGAGACATGGAACCCTCGAACGACGGCAGGGCTAGCTGGCACCTTGAGTATACCACGCACAACTTTTATAGTTGGATGGAGATCAGCTTCCGGCGAGGACACGAATGAGCAGCAAAATCATCGGCATCGACCTGGGGACCACCAACTCGGTTGTCGCCGTCATGGAAGGCGGCGAACCGGTCGTCATCACAAATCCGGAAGGCGGACGTCTGACGCCGTCGGTCGTCGCGTTCACCAAGACCGGCGAGCGCCTGGTCGGCCAGGTGGCCAAGCGGCAGGCGGTGACCAATCCCGAGAACACCATCTTCTCGATCAAGCGCTTCATGGGCCGGAAGTTCGACGAGGTCAACGAAGAGATGAAGATGGTGCCGTACCAGGTCGTGCGCGC
The DNA here is from genome assembly GCA_963792175.1 of uncultured Acidobacteriota bacterium. Taxonomy (GTDB): domain Bacteria; phylum Acidobacteriota; class Vicinamibacteria; order Vicinamibacterales; family CAVVIG01; genus CAWBVG01. The sequence continues at coordinate 26,296 of CAWBVG010000021.1, read as the reverse complement.
CAGCAACGGCGACGCGCGCGTCAAGGCGAACGGCAAGGAATACTCGCCGCCGGAAATCTCCGCGATGATCCTGCAGAAGCTGAAGCAGGCGGCGGAGGAGTACCTCGGACAGCCGGTCAGCAAGGCGGTCATCACCGTGCCGGCGTATTTCAACGACGCGCAGCGGCAGGCGACGAAGGATGCCGGCCAGATCGCCGGCCTCGAAGTCATGCGCATCGTCAACGAGCCGACGGCGGCGGCGCTGGCCTACGGTCTCGACAAGAAGAAGGACGAAACGATCGCGGTCTACGACTTCGGCGGCGGCACGTTCGACATCTCCATCCTCGAAGTCGGCGAAGGCGTCGTCGAAGTGAAGGCGACCAACGGCGACACGCACCTCGGCGGCGACAACCTCGATCAGCGCATCATCGAGTGGATCATCGCCGAGTTCAAGAAGAGCGACGGCATCGATCTCGGCAAGGACCGGATGGCGCTGCAGCGCCTGAAGGAAGCCGGCGAGAAAGCCAAGATGGAGCTCTCCACCGTGATGGAGACCGACATCAACCTGCCGTTCATCACCGCGGACGCCAGACCGGTCCCAAGCACCTGCAGATGAAGCTGACGCGGGCGAAGTTCGAGCAGCTCGTCGAGGATCTGCTGCAGAAGACCGTCGGCGCCGACCAAGCAGGCGCTCGCCGACGCCGGCCTCGACCCGTCGAAGATCGACGAAGTCGTGCTGGTCGGCGGATCGACGCGCATCCCGAAGGTCCAGGCGATCGTCAAGGAGCTGTTCGGCAGAGAGCCGCACAAGGGCGTGAACCCCGACGAAGTCGTCGCGGTCGGCGCCGCCGTGCAGGCCGGCGTGCTGGCCGGCGACGTCAAGGACCTGCTGCTGCTCGACGTGACGCCGCTGTCGCTCGGCATCGAGACGATGGGCGGCGTGATGACGACGCTGATCCCGCGGAACACGACGATTCCGACGCGGAAGAGCGAGATCTTCTCGACCGCCTCCGACAACCAGACGAGCGTCGAGGTGCACGTGCTGCAGGGCGAGCGCTCGATGGCGCGCGACAACCGGACGCTCGGCAAGTTCCATCTCGTCGGCCTGCCGCCGGCGCCGCGCGGCGTTCCGCAGATCGAGGTGACGTTCGACATCGACGCCAACGGCATCGTCAACGTGTCGGCGAAGGATCTCGGCACCGGCAAGGAACAGAAGATCACGATCACCGCGTCGAGCGGCCTCGGCGAAGGACGAAGTCGACCGGATGATGAAGGAAGCCGAGTCGCACGCCGACGAAGACCGCAAGCGGAAAGAAGAGATCGAGCTGCGCAACCGCGCCGACCAGGCGGTGTACGGCGCCGAGCGTCTGCTCAAGGACACCGGCGAGAAACTGGGCGCGGCCGATCGTCAGGCGATCGAGAGCGCGATGGAAGCGGTGAAGAAGGCGAGCGAAGGCACCGACACGGCGGCGATCGAACGCGCGCTCGAAGGTCTCACCGCCGCGCAGCACAAGGCGGCGGAATCGCTTTACAAGCAGCAGGCGAGCGGCGCGTCGGGTCCCGGAGCGCCGGGCGGCGGCGATTCGGCGGGCGGCGGCGCGGCCGGCGGCGCAGGCGCGAGTGGCGGTCAGCAGGGCGACGTGATCGACGCGGAGGTCGTGGACGAGGGTAAGTCGTAGACGGCTGCAAGTCTCAAGTCTCAAGTCTGCAAGCTCAATCACTGCAGTGAGCCTTCCCCTTGAGACTTGAGACTTGAGACTTGAAAGTTGTGAATGGACTTCTACGTCATCCTGGGCGTCGAGCGGGGCGCGACGGTCGCTGACGTCAAGCGCGCGTACAAGAGGCTTGCGCGCCGGTACCATCCAGACATCAATCCGGGCGATCGGATGGCCGAGGCGCATTTCCGGCAGATCGCGCAGGCGTACGAGACGCTCATCGACCCGGATCGCCGGCGGCGCTACGACGCCACGGGGACCACGGACCAGACCCAGCCCGGTCCCACGTTCGGTTTCGAAGGATTCGATTTCACGGTCAGCGTGCACGGCAGCGAGGCGTCCACGTTCGGCGATCTGTTCGCCGACGTGTTCCGGCAGCGCGATCGGGCACCTGCGGAGACGGTGGAACGTGGCGTTGACCTGCATCAGGCGGTCACCGTCACGCTCGAGGATGCGATCCGCGGCGGGGCGCGTGCCGTCACCGTCACGCGGCAGGAGCATTGCCGCATGTGCCGCGGTGTCGGCTGGCTGAACGTCAACGAGACACGTTGTTCGCCTTGCCATGGGACGGGCGTCGTGAAATCGGCGCGCGGGCACATGGTGTTTTCCAAGCCGTGCGCCCACTGCGGCGGGTCGGGACGTCTCAGCCGGACGCGTTGCCCGACCTGCGGCGGGCAGCAGGTCGAGATGCGGACCGAGACGCTCACCATCGAACTGCCGCCCGGATTGTCGGACGAGGCGCGGATTCGGGTGCAGGGCAAGGGCCACGTCGGGCGCCACGGCGGCGAGAACGGCGACCTCTTCATCACCGTCCGCGTGCAGCCGCACCCGGTCTTCCGTCGCCAGGGCGACGATCTCCACGTGACGATTCCCATCGCCATCCACGAGGCGGGCCTCGGCGCGAAGGTCGAGGTGCCATCGCTCGACGGTCCGGCACGGCTGCGCGTGCCGCCCGGGACGCAGTCCGGTCAGCGCTTTCGCCTGCGCGAGCGCGGTGCGCCGTCGCCGCGCGATGGCCGGCGCGGCGATCTCGTCGTCGAAGTGAAGCTGGTGCTCCCGAAGCTGCTCGACGAACGGTCGAAGGAATTGCTCCGGGAATTCGGACGAATCAACAGCGAAGACGTGCGTACAGGCCGTTGACATGAAGAAACCGAGCGGCAAAGCCTACTACATGATCAGCGCGGTGGCGCAGAAGTACAACATCCACCCGCAGACGCTGCGGCTGTACGAACGCGAAGGTTTGTTGAAACCGTCGCGCACGGACGGCAACACGCGGCTGTACTCGGAAGAGGACCTCGAGCAGCTCGAAACGATTCTGTCACTTACCCGAGATCTCGGCGTCAATCTCGCCGGCGTCGAGATCATCCTCAACATGCGCCGCAAAATCGAAGCCATGCAGCACGAAGTCAACGAGTTCATGGAGTACGTCAAGCACGAGATGACGCGTGGCATCGACGACTGGGAGCAGCGATTGTCGACGGCGCTCGTGAAGTCGTCGCCGAAAGATCTCGTGAAAGTCAAAAGTCAGAAGTGAAAAGTCAAAAGTTAAAGTCGAAAATTTGAAAGTTGGGCAGCGGAGCAACCTGCGCCGCATTTTTGGTTTTAACTTTTAACTTTTACCTTTTAACTTTGATGTATGCTGTCACCGTGTCGAGGCGGGATGAAGACGCGGGCTCGCTTGGTGCCTACCTTCGGGAAATCGCAAAACTTCCACGCCTGACGCCTGACGAGGAGCGCGCGCTCGGCGCGCGCATCCAGGACGATCGCGACGAAGCTGCGATGGCGCAGCTCGTCGAGGCGAATCTTCGCTTTGTCGTCTCGTACGCCAAGCGCTACCGTGGCCACGGCGTGTCCTTCCTGGATCTGATCCACGAAGGCAATCTCGGCCTGATCGAAGCGGCGCGCCGCTTCGACCCCGCGCACAACGTCAAGTTCATCACGTATGCGGTGTGGTGGGTGCGTCAGTCGATGATGCACGTGCTCGCGGACTCGACGCGGGCGTTCTCGTTTCCGCCCAAGATGTTCGCCGTCCTTCACGCCGGCGGTCCCGGCGGCGAAGACGTCTCGCTGAGCGAGACGCTGGGCGATCGGCTGCCGGTCGAACAGCTGCCGGTCGAGGACGAGCTCATTCATCAGGCGGACCTCGACGAGCTGGCGGCCGCGCTGCGGGATCTCGAAGGCAAGGAACAGGAAGTGGTGCGGCTGCGCTACGGCCTCGGCGACGGCGAGCCGCAGACGCTTCAGGAGATCGGCGACCGCCTCCACCTTTCGCGCGAACGCGTCCGCCAGATCGAAACGCGCGCCAAGGAAAAGCTCCGGCGCTCGGCCAAGCTGCGCTCGCACCTGAACTGAGGTCGCTCAGGATGCCGTGTCCGCTGTGCGATGACACCGGGTGGAAGCCCGTCGAAACCGACGGCGCCCGCCGGGTCGCGCGCTGCGAGTGCCGGCGCCAGCAGATCGGGCAGCAGCACCTCGCCGACGCCAATATTCCCAAGCGCTACCAGCACTGCTCCCTCGAGAACTTCGCGGCGTACAACGAAAGTCTCGAAAAGGCGCTCGCCCAGGCACGCCGCATCGTCACGACGTTTCCAGTCGTGACGAGAGGGCTGCTGCTCGAAGGCCAGCCGGGCGTTGGCAAGACACACCTCGCGGTCGCGGTCCTGAAACAGGTCATCCAGGCGTCGGGGGCCCGAGGCCTCTTTTACGACACGCGCGACCTGCTGCGCGTCATCCGCAGCACCTACGATCCGTCGATCCGGACGACGGAACTCGAGATCCTGCGGCCCGTGATGCATGCCGACCTGCTCGTGCTGGACGACCTCGGCGCCGAAAAAACGTCGGAGTGGGTCGACGAGACGATGAACCTGATCGTCAACACGCGCTACAACGAGCGGCGGCTGACGCTGTTCACGTCCAATTACATGGACATCCCGGACGACACCGACCCGAACTCGCTGCTGTTCCGCATCGGCATCCGGATGCGCTCGCGTCTCCACGAGATGTGCGAGTTCATCGAGATGGACGGCGCCGACTACCGCGAGCTGCCGGTCAATGGCGGCGTCGACGACCTCATCACGCTATGGAAGATGCGGAAGAAAACGCTGCCCGCGCGCGCCGGCCGCCAGGCCCGCGCCCAGCTGCGCGAGTCCGGCACCCGCGACACCCGTGCGGACCTCAAGTGGCCGGGAGGGCGGGCCGGATCCTGAGACGGAATCCTGAGATTGGGTAATTGGATAATCGGGTAATCTGGTCATTGATTGGGTGATTGAGCAGGGCCGATCCGTCAATCAATTACCCAATTACCAAATTCCCCAATTACCCAATGCTGGGTCTGTACATCCACGTCCCCTTCTGTTCCGCCATCTGCAACTACTGCAACTTCAATCGGGGTCTGTTCGACGCGGATCTGAAGGCCCGCTACGTCGACGCGCTCGTCGCGGAGATCGAGCGGGCAGGCCTGAAGGCCTGCGCCACGAGCGAAGGCGACGCGACGACCGACCGGCGGCCCCAGGCTGACACCATCTACTTTGGCGGCGGCACGCCGTCACTCCTCGAACCCGAAGAGGTCGCGCGCATCATCGCTGCCTGCACCTCGTCGTTCGACGTGACCGCCGACCGCGAGATCACACTCGAAGCCAACCCGGAGTCCGTGACCCAGGCGCGGCTGGCCGCCTTCAGGATCGCCGGTGTCAACCGACTGAGCTTTGGCGTGCAGTCGCTGAACGACGCCGAGCTGCAGCGGCTGTCGCGCCTTCACAGCGCGGCGCGTGCGCGCGGCGCGGTTGCCGAGGCCCGCGCCGCTGGATTCGACAACGTCAGCATCGACCTGATGATGTGGCTGCCCGGGCAGCAGACGTCAGACTGGCTCGCGACCGTCGATGGCGCCATCGCGCTCGCGCCCGATCACGTGTCGCTGTACCTGCTCGAGGTGTATCCCAACGCCCCGCTCAAGGAAGCGATGGCGCGCGCGCGCTGGTCGCAGGCGCCGGATGACGACGCGGCGGCGATGTATACGACGGCGATGGAGCGGCTCGAGGACGCCGGGCTTCGGCAGTACGAGATTTCGAACGTGGCGCGCGCCGGCCGTCAATCGCGGCACAACTTGAAATACTGGACCGACGGCGAATGGCTCGGATTCGGCTGCGGCGCCCACTCGACGCGGGATGGCGTTCGTTGGAAGAATGTCTCCGCCACCGAGGACTACATCGAACGCATCAGCCGTCAGGCGTCGCCCGCGGTCGATGTGCGCCGTTTGTCACCCGACGAGCGACTGGGCGACGCCCTCTTCACCGGCCTGCGGCTGGTCGACGGAATCGACCTGAATGCCATAGACATACGCTATGGCGTCGACGTCTGGGCGCGGTTCGGCGACCGAGCTGCAGTCGTTCGTCGATGCCGGCTGCCTGCGTCACGAGGGCGACGGCCTCCGGCTGACCCGTGAGGGCATGCTGATTGCTCATGAAGTGATGGCGGTTTTCGTGTAGCCCCAAGTACGCTAAAGTAGCGCCCTTTGCGCAGACCGCACAGAGGAGGCCAGATGGTTCGCTCGATCGCCCTTGGACTTGCCGCCAGCCTGTTGTCGGCAACCGCCGTATTCGCGCAGACGCCGCCGGCCGCGGCACCGGCGCAGCCGGCTGCCGCGGCGCCGAGTCCCTTCGTGTTTCCCGGGGACGCCGGTGTGATTCTGAATTTCGTGAAGGCGGACAAGACGGCCGACTTCGAAATGGTGCTCGGGAAAGTGAAGGAAGCGCTCGCGAAGAGCGACAAAGCCCGAGCGCAAGGCGCAGGCGGCCGGATGGAAGGTGTTCAAGGCCACCGAACCGGGGCCCTCGGGCGCGGTCATCTACGTGTTCGTCATGGATCCGGTGGCCAAAGGCGCCGAGTACAAGGTGGGCGACATCCTGGTCGAGGGATTCGCCGCCGAGGGACAGACCCTGTACAAGACGTACTCGGACGCTTACGGCACCCCGGCGATTGGCGCGCTGCTGCACCTGACCAAAGTTGTCGAGCTCGGCAAGTAGCCTTGCGACTCGCGGCCTGACGTGCGCGATCGCCGGCCTGCTGTCGGCGACCTCGGCATTCGCTCAGGCCGCGCCCGCGGCCCCCGCGCCGAAGGCGACCCTCGCGAAGAGCGCGTACATGTTCACCGGGGACGCCGCGCTCACGGTCAATGTCGTCAAGGCCGACAAGACCGCTGATTTCGAGAAGATCGTCGGCAAGCTGCAGGAAGCGCTTCAAAAGAGCGCCAGACCGGAACGCGCACAGCAGGCGGCGTCGTGGAAGGTGTACAAGGCCTCAGAGCCTGGTCCGAGCGGATCGTCGATCTACGTCTTCCTGATCGATCCGGTCGTGGCGGACACCGACTACACGCCGTCGGCGATTCTGGCGGAGGGCTTTCCCGACGACGTGCGGCCGCTGTACAAGGCGCTCTCGGACTCCCTGGCGAGCCTGACCATCTTCAATCTGTCGCTCGTGTCAGATTTCAGCAAGTAGTCACAGCTTCAGGTTCAATCCCACGTAGATGCGGTGCGCCGGCGAGTACAGCGCGTCGCTTCCCAGTTTGAACACCCGATAGTCCACACGCAGCCGGAGCGGGCCGATCAACGTGATCTTCGCCCCGCCGCCCGTGTTGAAGCCGAAGCTGGTGTCCTGATGGATACCCAGCGTTTCGCGATACAGGCCGGCGCCTGTCGTGAAGTACGGCTGGACGCCGAAGATCGCCACCGGCGTCTGCAGCAGGACGTTGCCCATGCCGGTTGTCAGCGACGGCGCGCTGGCCTTGGGATCGTCGGGCGTGAACGCGTATTCGCCTTCGAAGCCGATGACGAGCAGTCCGATGCCGAACGCACCGCCGAGGACCCGACGATTGGTGGGTGTCAGGTCGGCGCCGATGAAGCCGGTGATGTCCGCCCGAGCGGGCGCGGCGATGAGCAGCAGCAGCGCGATGACGGCAAGGGGACGGAGACGCGTCACGCAAACCCTCCAGATGCCATAATAAGTCCACCGCGTAAGGAGTACAAGCGATGAGGCCACAGCGCACCCCCGCGCCGCTGTCGACGCGCCAGAACCGAGCGGCTGTCACGCGCGCAAGGACGAGCCTTGGCGGCCTGTGCGGCCTGTGCGTTCTCGTGTGCGTCACCATCGTCAGCGCCGATACGCTGGTGCTGCGCGATGGCAACCGTGTCGAAGGCACCATCATCGCCATGCGCGACGGCGTGATCGAATTCGAGGCGCGGCGGGGGTTTCTCGGCCGCGAACGCATGCGCGTTGAACGAGACGACGTGGTGCGGATCGAATTCGACAGGAGCGGCGACGACCGGCAAGGGTTGGACCGCGATCGCGGCGACTCGCGCGACCGGAACGACTCGCGCGACGGACGCCGGCCGTCAGGGCTGCGGGAGCGCGAGGTCAGCGTCGATTCGTGGCTGGGTTGGAAGGATACCGGCATCGACATTCGCGGCGGTCAGACGTTGTACTTTTCGGCTGCCGGCCGCGTTCGCTGGGGACCGAATCGGCAGGACGGTCCGGCCGGCGAACACAACTCGCCGCGCAACGACGCCAGGCCGATCCCGGCCCGGCCGGCGGCGGCGTTGATCGGCCGGATTGGCGATGGCAACGACTACTTCTTCATCGGCGATGATGAAGGCGCCATTCGGATGAGATCGTCAGGGCGGCTGTATCTGGGTGTGAACGACGATTACCTGAAGGACAACACCGGCAGCTTTCGGGTGACGGTGTATTACTGACGTACGTCCCCTGCACCTCACCTCACGTAGAATCCCTACGTGGATTTCCGTCCGACCGAAGAACAACAACTGCTCCGCCGCAGCGTGCGTGAGTTCGCCGAAACAGAAATGCGGCCTCACGTGCGCGAATGGGACGAGCACCAGCATTTCCCCGCCGAGCTGATGCCGAAGCTGGCGTCGCTCGGACTGCTCGGTATTCAGTTCCCCGAGCAGTACGGCGGCGCGGGCCTGTCGGCGATCGACTATTGCATCTGCATCGAGGAGTTGGCGCGCGTCGATCCGGCCGTGGCGCTGTCGGTCGCCGCGCACAACGGTTTGTGCTCCGCGCATATCTTCCTGTTCGGCAACGAACAACAGAAACAGAAGTACCTGCCGCCGCTGACGCGAGGCCAGAAGATCGGCGCCTGGGGGCTGACCGAGTCCTCCTCGGGCAGCGACGCTGCCGGCATGCGGACCACGGCCACGCGTGCCGGCGACTGCTGGGTTCTGAACGGATCCAAGACCTTCACGACGCACGGTCGTGTCGGCGACACGATGGTCGTCATGGCGGTCACCGATCGCGCCGCCGGCACCAAAGGCATCTCGGCCTTCATCGTCGACAAGGGGACTCCCGGTCTCAGCCCCGGAAAGAAAGAGGACAAGCTGGGCATGCGGGCCAGCGACACCAGCGAGATGCTGTTCGAGAACTGCCGGATACCGGCCGATCAGCTGCTGGGCGCCGAGGGACAAGGGTTCGTCAACACGATGCAGGTGCTCGATGCGGGCCGCATCGGGATTGCGGCGCTGTCGGTGGGCCTGGCGCAGGGCGCCTACGAGGCGGCGCTCGCGTACGCGAAAGTGCGCAAATCGTTCGGCAAGACGATCTCGACGTTTCAGGCGATTCAATGGAAGCTCGCCGATGCCGCCACCCGTATCGAAGCCGCGCGGCTGCTGACCTATCGCGCCGCGTACCTGAAGGACCGCGGCGGGCGGACGTCGCTCGAGTCCTCGATGGCGAAGCTGTATGCGAGCGAGACGGCGGTGAGGGTCGCCGAAGACTGCGTGCAAATCCACGGCGGCTACGGGTTCGTGAAGGATTACCCGGCCGAAAAATATTTCCGCGACGTGAAGCTGACGACGATCGGCGAAGGCACGAGCGAAATCCAGCGCCTGGTCATCGCGCGGCAGCTCTTGTCTCGATGACGCTCGCCGAACGCGTTCTGGCGGGCGATCCGCGGGCGATGGCGCGCGCGATTTCGCTCATCGAGGACGAAGATCCCGCGAGTGGCGACCTCGTCCGCGCGATCTTCAGCCAGACCGGACGCGCCTATCTGATTGGCGTCACCGGCCCGCCCGGAGCCGGCAAGAGCACGCTGGTCGATCGCCTGGTCACACGAGCTGAGAACAGAAGCGTCCGCGCGGCCGGTCCGTCGGCGTCATCGCGGTGGATCCCACCAGTCCTTTCACCGGCGGGGCGGTCCTCGGCGATCGACTGCGGATGCAATCGCATGCGGCGGACGAGGGCGTGTTCATCCGCAGCATGGCGACGCGCGGCCATCTCGGCGGCCTCGCGCGCTCGACCGGCGACGCCGCGCTCGTCCTCGACGCCGCCGGCAAGGACGTCGTCGTCATCGAGACGGTCGGCGTCGGCCAGGACGAGGTCGATATCATCCGGACGGCCGACATCTCGATTGTGACGCTGGTGCCCGGCACCGGCGACGAAGTGCAGGCGCTCAAGGCCGGCATCATGGAAATTGCCGACATCTTCGTCGTCAACAAGGCCGATCGCGAAGGCGCCGACCGGCTGGTGGCGGCGGTCGACGCGAATCTCGCGCTGCACACCTATCAGAGCGGCGAGTGGCGGCCGCCGGTGGTGAAGACCGTGGCCACGACCGGCGCCGGCGTCGCCGAACTCGTCGCCGCGATCGAGCAATTCCGCGCGCACGCGGCCGACACGCAGCTGACGCGACGCAAGACGCGCGGCGAATATCGCCTGCGCGAGCTCGTCTCGCAGCGCTTCATGGATCACCTCGAGCGACATGTCCTGAAGGCGGGCGAGCTGGCGCAGATGGTCGAGCGCATCGCCACGCGAGAAGTCGATCCGTACACGGCGGCGGCCGACCTGCTCGGCCGCGCTCTCCAATTACCCGATTCCCAACTTCCCCAATTACCGAATCCGTGAAAGCTGTCCTCGACCACATCGGCATCGCCGTGAAAGATCTGTCCGCCGCGCTGGCGTTCTATCGTGACGCGCTCGGCCTCGAGGTCGAAGCCCCCGAGGAGGTGACGAGCCAGCAGGTGCGCGCGCATTTCGTCCCGGTTGGGGAGTCGAAGCTCGAGCTGCTCGAGGCGACGGCGCCGCAATCGGCGATCGCCAGGTATGTCGACAAGCGCGGTCCCGGCCTCCACCACATCACGCTGCGGGTCGACGACATCGACGCGGCGGTCGCGCAGCTCCGGATCGCGCGGCGTCCGGATGATCGACGAACAGCCGCGGCCCGGCGCGGAAGGCTCGACGATTGCCTTCGTCCATCCCTCGTCGGCGCACGGCGTGCTCATCGAGCTCAAGCAACCGGCGGTCGCCAATCCAGTCCGCCAGTCAGCGCAGTCCGCCATCCGGCGATCTCGAGATTCACTCTGGGCGAGCTCGAACTGATTTCCTTGTCCGACGGCTTTCTTCGTATGGACGGCGGGTTGATGTTCGGCATCGTGCCGAAGGCGCAATGGTCCGCCGCGGCGCCCGCCGACGACCGTAACCGCGTCACGCTCGGCATGCGGCCGCTGATCGTCCGCGGCGCACGGACGATGATCATCGACGCGGGACTCGGCGGGAAGGGCGACGCGGCATTCGACGACACGTTACGGCGTGGATCATCGCTACGATCTCGATCGCGCGCTGGCGGATGCGCGCCTGGCGCCTGAGGACATCGACATCGTCCTCGCGAGCCACCTCCACTTCGACCACGCCGGAGGCTTCACCGTCCGCGACGCCGAGTGGCAGGCTCCGCCCGCGTTTTCCGCGCGCGCAATACATCGTCCGCCGCGGCGAATGGGAGGACGCGACGCACGTCCACTCGCAGAACACGGCGCGATATCAGCCGGATAACTACAGGCCGCTCGCCGAGGCCGGCGTGCTGCAGCTGGTGGACGATGACGTGACGATCATGCCGGGGGTGAGGGTGAAGCGGACGGGCGGTCACTCGACACATCATCAGGTCGTGATGATCGAGTCCGGCGGCAAGAGCGCCGCGTTCGCCGCCGATCTCATTCCGACGACGGGGCACGTGACCGAGTCGTGGATCCCGGCACTCGATCTGTATCCCATGGACACGCTCGCCGCGAAGCGGGCGTTCAACGAGGATGCGATGGCAAGGGAAGTCCTCGTCTTCTTCTATCATGATCCCGTCCATCGCGGCGGGCTACATCCGCGAAGAAGACGGGAACCGCCGGGTTATACCGGCGAGCTACACAGCCGATGGAACAGATAGATCTTCCTGGTGTCCTTTGTGGTGAATCAGGCGCTGAAAACAGCTATGGCGATCGAAATCGGCATCATCGGCGGCAGCGGGCTGTACGACATGGCCGAACTGACCGACCGCGAAGACAAAACCATCTCGACGCCATTCGGCGATCCGTCGGGGCCGTATGTGCTCGGCACGTTGCGCGGAAAGCGGGTCGCCTTTCTGGCGCGGCACGGCGTCGGGCACCGCATTCTGCCGTCGGAGTTGAACTTCCGGGCGAACATCTACGGCTTCAAGGTGCTCGGCGTCGAACGGATTCTGTCGGCGAGCGCGGTCGGCAGCCTGAAGGAGGAATACAAGCCGCTGGACATCGTCGTGCCCGATCAGTTCTTCGATCGGACGAAAGGACGCATCAGCACCTTCTTCGGCCGCGGCCTGGTCGCGCACATCGCGTTCGCGCATCCGGTCTGCGGGCAACTCTCGGCGATTGCCGCCGATGCGGCGGCGGCAGTCGGCGCCACCGTCCATCGCGGCGGCACCTACGTGAACATGGAAGGGCCGCAGTTTTCGACGCTCGCCGAGTCGCGGCTCTACCGATCGTGGGGCATGGACGTGATCGGGATGACGAACCTCCAGGAGGCCAAGCTCGCGCGCGAAGCGGAGATCTGCTACGCCACGCTGGCCCTGGTGACCGACTACGACTGCTGGCACCCGGATCACGACTCGGTCACGGTCGATCTGATCATCGCGAACCTGATGCAGAATGCCGCGACCGCGCAGAAGACGATCGCCGAAGCGGTCGATCACATCGCCGGCGCGCGCGCGTGCGGGTGCAAGGACGCGCTCGCCACGGCCATCATCACCCAGATGAAGGACGTGCCCGAACAGACCAAAAAGGATCTCGCGCCCATCATCGGACGCTACGTCAAATCATGAATATCGTCGTGACCGGCTCGATCGCCTTCGACTACCTCATGTCATTTCCGGGGAAGTTCACCGAGCATTTCCTGCCGGAGCACATGAAGCGCGTCAGCCTGAGCTTCCTGGTCGACACGATGGACAAGCGGCGCGGCGGCTGCGCGCCCAACATCGCGTACACGCTGGCGTTGCTCGGCGAGCGGCCGCTGCTGATGGCCACCGCCGGCGAGGATTTCGGCGAGTACCGGCAGTGGCTCGAGGCCGCCGGCGTCGATACGTCGCTGTCGCGGCAGATTCCGGGCAAGTTCTGCGCCTCGTTCTTCTGCAGCACGGACCAGGACAACAACCAGATCGCCTCGTTCTACACCGGCGCGATGGCCGATGCCGGTCAGTTGTCGTTCCGCACCGTCGGCGACTGCGGGTTCGCCATCATCTCGCCGAACGATCCGGGCGCGATGGTCCAGTACGCCGAGGAATGCCGCACGCTCGGCATCAAGTTCATCTTCGATCCAGGGCAGCAATGCGCCCGGATGTCAGGCGACGAGCTGCGCGACGGCGTGACGGGCGCGGCCCTCGTCATCGTCAATGACTACGAGCTCGAGCTGCTGCGTCAGAAGACCGGGCTTGAGCGAGGACGACATCCTCGTCGAGGCGGGCGCGCTCGTTGTCACGCGTGGCGAACAGGGATCGTCGCGTGATCACGCGGCACGGCCGCGTCGACGTCGCCGCGGTCACGCCGCACCGGATCGTCGATCCGACGGGCGTCGGCGACGCCTACCGGGGCGGTTTGTTGAAGGGACTCGCGGTCGGGCTGCCGTACGACATCGCGGCGCAGCTCGGGAGCGTGGCGGCGACCTACGCCCTCGAGCACCTCGGTGGGCTCAGCCACTCGTACACGTGGGACGAGTTCAAGCGGCGCTACCAGGAGCATTTCGGTCCGCTGACGCTGCCGGCGTAGCGCGGCGGCGCGACTTCCGCCTTCGCTGAAGCGATCGCGGACCGCCGAAGCCCTGGCGGCGGCTGGTCAGGGTCGCGACACCGCCGACGCGATGTCGCGGACCGATCGCAGGTCGACCTTCCCGGTTCCGAGAGTCGGAACGACTTCGATGAAACGAAGATCGTCGCGCTTCGGCAGCCACAGCTTCGGCATCGAGGTCGTCGACAACAGCTCCCACACCTGCTGCGGCGTGACGCCGGGATCGGTGTAGAAGGCGACGAGCCGCTCGCCCTTCGTCTCGTCGGGGACCGAGGTGACGATGCAGACGTGAGGCTCCGAGAGAAGCCGCTGGATCTCTTCTTCGATCCTCATGTGCGGGACCATCTCGCCGGCGATCTTGCTGAAGCGAGAGAGCCGATCGGTGATACGGACGAACCCGTCCGAGTCGATGGCCGCAATGTCGCCCGTGATGTACCAGCCGTCGTGCAGCGCCTTGCGGGTCGCCTCGGGATCGTCCAGATAGCCGAGCATCTGGTTGGGTCCGCGCAGCAGCAGCAGTCCCTCGGTATCGAGCAGCGGTCCCTCGAGCGTCGCGGCATCGACGACCTTCGCCTCGACGCGCGGCAGCGGACGGCCGACGGTGCCCGGACGGTGCGCGTGCCACGCCGGCGGCGTCATGTCCGGGAAGATTGACCGAGACGATCGGCGCCATTTCGGTGCAGCCGTAGCCTTCGAGCAGCGGCACCCCGAATTTGTCGTAGAACGCCGATGCCGTCGGCTCCCGCAGCTTCTCGGCGCCGACGATCGCGTAGCGAAGGTGGGCGAACTGCTCCGGGCGGATCTTCCGGATGTACCCGGCGCAGAACGTCGGTGTGCTGATAATCAGCGTGCCTTTGTACTTCTCGGCGAGCTCGCCGATCGTTTTGGCGTCCGTCGGATTCGGATGGTAGGCGACGCCGAAGCCGGTGATCATCGGAAACCACAGCGTGCCGGTGAAGCCGAACGAATGGAAGAACGGCAGCACGCCCACCATGACGTCGGCCGAGGTCAGCGCGAATGCGTCGTTGACCGATGCGATGTTCTCGAGGATGTTGTGATGCGTCAGCATCACGCCCTTGGGTACGCCGGTGCTGCCGCTCGAGAAAATCACGGTCGCGATCTCGTGTCGATCGGCGGGCTGACAGAAGAGCCGCTCGAGGAGGCCCGCGGGAAGCAGGCGCACCGCCGCCAGCATCAACGCCTTCTGCGCGGCCGACGTCGAGGCGAGCAGATCTTCCAGGAAGATCATGCCGCCCATCGTCTCGATGCCGGCCTTCGCCAGAAAGGTCCTCGACGTCACGATCGTCCGGATGCCGCAGCGCTCGATCGCCGCCGCCATCGCGTCGTGGCCCGCCGTGAAATTCAGGTTGACCGGAATGCGGCCGGCGATCGACGTCCCGATGTTGGCGAGCGCGCCGCCGACCGAGGCCGGCAGCAGCAGCCCGACATAGCGAGACTGGCGGGGCAGCCGCCGAATGGCGCGCGACAGCAGCAGGCTTCCGACCAGCGCCCGGCCGAAGGTCAGCTCGCGGCCGGTCGAGTCGGCCATGCAGAACGACGCCAACTGCCGCTTCGCGGTCCGGATGAACCGCGCGCCGAGCGTCTGGGAAGACATGAACGCCGAGATTGTAGCGCGGCCCTTACCAGTGGGTCGTCCACCCCGCGCGCTGCAGATCGCGAAGCCGTGCGGCCGCGTCGGTCAGCGCCAGCTGGCGTGTCGGCCACTGCTGTGAAAGCACCGGCTCGCCGTCGTAGAAGTACCTGATCTCGACGCCGACGCCGCGGTCGCTGATATGCGCGTCGATCGACGTGTGGTTCTTCCTGACGCGCCACAAGCGTTCGGCGAGTGTTGAGCCTGGCCGATGCCGATCCACGCGACCCACCTGACCCCTACTGGCCTTGTGGCACGCCTGGCAACCCGATGACGGATCGCCCCGAGGTCGACGTCGCCGGCGCGGCCGGCGGCGCGATCACGGCGCCGCCACTCTGAGCTCCCGAACCCTGCGAACTGCCCGAACCCTGCCCGGCAGGCCCCGCCTGCTGCAGCGCTTCGTAGTCGACGAGCGACAGGTCGTATGAGAGCACGGCGCCCAGCTCGTTGGTCTTCGCCTGCGCCATGTCGCGCTGCGCCTGAATCACGAGGAAGCTCGTCGACATCCCGACCTCGAAGCGCTTGCGCTCCGCGTCGAGCCGCTGCTCGGCCAGCTCGCGCGCCGCGCGCGTGGTTTCGATCCGTTTGCCGTTCATCTCGATCTTCCAGGCGGCGTCGCGAATCTGCTGAATCGCTTTCGCCTCCGCGCTCTTCAGGCGCTCGCCGCTCTGCGTGCGTTCCAGCTTGCGTGCGCGCGTAGTTGGCCTGCTCCGCGCCGCCACCAATCGGATACGTGACGCTGACGCCGGCCGCCCAGGTCGGGTAGTCGTGCCCGAACAGCTGTCCGACCACCGAGCCGAAATCGGTGACCGCACCAGGTCCGACGATCGTTCCGGGAAAGCCGCCCGTGCGCAGTACCTGGGTGCCGCCGAGCCCGCTCGCCTGGTAGCTGGCGTTGAACCGCACGTCCGGGAGCCGCTGGTTGCCGGCGTACTTGACCGCGGTGTCGGCGTTCACGATGTCCTTGCGCACGCGCTGGAGGTCCGCCCGCATCTCGAGCGCGGTCGTGACCGCCGCGTCGACGTCGAGCGACGCGTTGCCGACGGGCGGCGAATCGATCGGCTCGATCCGAATCGCCCAGTTGTCGCGCACCGTGGGATCGTAGATGAGAACGCGGAGGCGGTCCTCCGCCTGCTTCACCGCCGTTTCAGCGATGATCAGCTGCTCCTGGTTGCTGGCGACCTCCGCCTGCGCCGACACCAGATCGAGCGGCGGCGACGAACCGACGTCGACCTTCGCCTTGTTCACGCGCACGAGCTCCTGTGCCAGCTCGAGGGCCGATCCCCGTGCATCCACGTTGAAACGCGCCGACACGAGGTTCCAGTACGCGGCCTTCACGCCGGCCGTGGTGTGTACGAGGCTCTCCTTCAGCCTGGTGTCGGCGATGTCCCGGTTGGTTCGCGTCACCGCGAGCTGCTGCCGGGCGGCATCGATGAACACATCGCGAAGGAGCGGCTGCGACACGTTCAGCGACAGCCCCGACTGAAGCAGCGGGTTGTAGCTGTTCAAGAAGCTGTTGCTGTTGGTGTGCGTCGTCGACCAGCCGACGTTGTAGGTCGTGCCGAACCACGGCAGCCGCTGGGCGAAGCCGGCATTCGAGGTGACGACATCGGTTTTGGTCGCCGTTGGAATCAGGAAGCTGGCCGGCGGCTGGAGTTGATTGTTCGAGTTGACGCTGGTGTTGAACGACGGCTTGAACGCGCCGGCCGCCGCCGCCACGCGGGTGTCGCTGATCTGGGGATCGAGCCGGTCGGCCTTGAGATCCACGTTGTTCTCGAGCGCCATCTTCACGGCTTCGTCGACCGTCAGCCGGAGGGTGGCCGGCGTTGCCGTCTGCGCCGATGCGGCGCCGGCCAGGCCGAGGGTGACGAGTGCCACGAGAATGGTCCTGCGCATGGCGGCTCCTGACGGCATCGCGCCTGCCAGAGCGGGTGCCGGTTCTTCGGCGCGTCGCGAGCGCCGGCCAAACAGTCGGATCTTCGACGCATCGTCGAACAGCGAGTACGCGACCGGCGTCACGAGCAGCGTCAGCAGCAGCGCCAGCGACTGTCCGCCGAAGATGACGAATCCGATGGCGTGGTTGGTGCCGGCGCCGATGCCGCGCGTGACGATCAGCGGGATCATCCCGGCCACGAACGCGAACGTGGTCATCAGAATCGGTCGCAGCCGGTCGCGGCTGGCGCGCACCACCGCGTCGTGCGTCGACAGCCCGCTCTCCTTCAGTTGATTGGCGTGATCGATCTGCAGAATCGAGTTCTTCTTCACGACGCCGAACAGCACCAGCAGGCCGAGCGCCGAGAAGATGTTCAGAGACTGCCTGAAGATGAGGATCGACAGCAGCGCGAACGGCAGCGTCAGCGGCAGCGAGAGGAGAATCGTGATCGGATGCAGCCACGACTCGAACTGCGCCGCCAGGATCAGATACATGAAGACGAGCGACAGCACGAACGCGAGCACGAAGTTCTGTGCCGCGCGCCCGAGCTCGCGCGAGCGGCCGGTGAAGCCCCCGCGGTACTCGATGCCGGGCTTGAGACGGGTGAACTCGGACAGCATCGCCGTCTGAACCTCGGCCTGCGATGCCGTGGGCAACAGACCGCAAAAGACCGTCACCTGCCGCTGCCGCGACAGGCGATTGATATCGGACGGCGCCGTGCCCGGAGTGAAGTCGGCGACGTTCTCGAGCGACACGCTGCCCAGTCGCGCCGACGGCACCGTGAGTCCGGACACCGCCGCCTGGGTGGTCCGATTCTCCGCTCGCGCCCGCAGGTGCACTTCGTACTGTTCGCCGCCTTCGTTGTAGGTCGTCACCTGGTCGCCGCCGACCAGCAGGCGGAGGGCTTCAGCCGCATCGCCGATCTGCACGCCGAGATCCGCCGCCTTGGGACGATCGACCTGAACGGAGAGCTCCGGCTTTCCGACGTTCATCGACGTGTCGGGATCGACGACCCCGGGAATCGTCTTGATGCGCTCGACCATCTGCCGGCTGATCGACTCGAGCTTGGGAAGGTCCGGACCGCTGATGACGAACTGCACGTCGGCCGCGGCGGAGCCGCTGCCGCCGATCGCCGCCACCGGCTGCACCGCGGTGCGCAGGCCGGCCGACAGCGGGGGCAGCACCTCCTTGCGAACGGCGTTCATGACGGCGAACTGATCGCGTGTCCGCGACTCGATTGGCGTCAGCCGAATGTAGATGTTGCCGAGATTGCGGGTCTTGGCCGGATCGCCACCCACCGTGACCAGCGTGTAGTCGATTTCCGGCAGATGCTGCCGCATCGCGTTGGCGATCCGATTGGTGATCACCTCGGTGGACTCGAGGCTGGTGCCCTCGGGCGCGCGGATATTGACCTCGAACTCGGCCTGGTCGTCCTGGGGCATGAAATTCTTGTTCACCGCCATGAACAGCGGCACGCTCGAGAACAGCACGAGCACAGCCACCATGGCCACGACCCAGCGGTGGGCCATCGACCACTCGAGGAGGCGCGTATACGAACACGTCGATGGCGTGGAATAGCCTGGAGTCCTTCGAGCCGTGGCCGCCCTTGTCGCCGCGATCGACCTTCAGCCAACGCGCCGACAGCATCGGCGTGAGCGTGAAGCTGACCAGCAGCGACACCATGATCGCGAATGCCATCGTCAGCCCGAAGCTCTTCATGAACCGGCCGACGATGCCGCCCATGAAGCCGACTGGTACGAAGATCGCGACCAGCGAGAGCGTCGTCGCAAGCACCGCCAGACCGATTTCGCGTGTCGCTTCGACGGCCGCCTCGAACTGGTTCTCGTGCTTTTCCTCGATGAACCGGTAGATGTTCTCCAGCACCACGATCGCGTCGTCGATGACGATGCCGACCGACAACGTCAGCGCGAGCATCGTCATGACGTTGAGCGTGAAGCCCATGTACCAGACGAGGCCGAACGTGGCGATGATCGACGTGGGGATGGCAATCGCCGAGATGATGGTCGAGCGCAGGTTGCCGAGGAACAGCAGCACGACGAGCGCCGCCAGGATCGATCCGACGATCAGGTGCTCTTCGACGTTGTGGATGGAGGCCTCGATGAAGTCGGCCGTGTCGCGCACCACGCGCACGTTGTAGCCGGCCGGCAGCGTCGCCTTCAGATCGTTGAGCCGTTCCCTGACCGCCCGCACCACTTCGACGGTGTTGGTACCCGATTGCCGCCGCACTTGCAGGAGCACGGTGCCGGTGCCGTTCACGTTGGCAGTGGTCTCTGGCTCGGCTTCGCCGTCCTCCGCACGCGCCACGTCGCCGACGCGAACCGGATGACCGTCCTTTTCCCGGACGATGACGTCGTTGAATTCGGCCACGCTCGCGATCCGCCCGCGCGTCCGGAGCGTCACCGACTGCGGTCCCTGGTCCATGCGCCCGCCGGGCGTTTCGACGTTTTGCGTCTGCAGCGACCGCGCGACGTCGTTGACCGTCAGGTTGTAGGCGCGCAGGCGATCGGCGTCCAGCCAGACGTTGATTTGACGCTTGCGGCCGCCGAGGACGAGCACCTGTCCGACGCCGTTGACGCTTTCCAGCTGGCGGCGCAGGACCTTGTCGGCGAACTCCGTGATGTCACGCACCGGCTTGCTGGCGCTGAGCGCCAGGCTGAGCACCGGCGCCGCGTCGGGATCGAAGCGATCGACGCGCGGCTGCTGGATCGTCCGCGGCAGCAGCGGCAGCACGCCGTTGACCTTGTCGCGGACTTCCTGCGCGGCGACGTCGACGTCCTTGTCGAGGAGAAACCCGATCATGACCTGCGAGATCCCCTCCGAAGAGATCGAACGCAGCTCGTCGATGCCGCTGATGGTATTGACGCCCTGTTCGATCTTGTCGGTGACCTCGGTCTCGATCTGCTCCGGTGCGGCGCCCGGCTGCACGGTCGTGACGACGATGGTCGGGATGTCGATCTTGGGGAATCGATCGACGCCGAGCTTCGTGAAGGAGTAGGCGCCGATGACGGTCAGCGACAGGATGAGCACGGTCGCGAAGACCGGCCGTTTGACACAGAGAGAGGCAAGCCACTGCATGACAACACCTAAGCAGGCCTGAAGGCCTGCGCTACGACACCTTTGCGCCGTCGGTGAGCTGCGCGACGCTCTTGGTCGCCACGCGCTCGCCGGCTTTCAACCCGTTGGTGATTTCAATCAGATCGCCGACGGGCTGTCCCGTCGTGACGATGCGCTCTTCGACGTGATCGCCGTTGACGACGAACACGCGGCTCGTGCCGGAGGCGACGACCACCGAGGTGGCCGGCACCAGCACGCCCGGCGTACGCGCCGGCTGTTCGATTCGCGCGGTTGCGAACAAGCCCGGCTTCAGCTCGCCGTTGGGATTCGGGACCAGCGCTTCGACGGTGAGGGCGCGCTGGTCGGCTTGCAGCGAGGGCGCCACGTATTTCACTTTCCCCTCGAAGCGGCGGCCGGGGTACGCATCGACTTCGAAGTTGACGGGCTGACCGATCGCCACGGCGGAAACCGACTGCTCGGGAATGGTCAGCTGCGCCCGCAGCGGATTCACGCGGACCACGATCGCGACCTTCATGCCCTTCGTCACGTAATCGCCGACGGACACCAGGCGCTGCGCGACCACGCCGCCAAACGGCGCGCGAACGATCGTGTCGGCGAGCGCCTTGCGTGCGAGCGAGACGCGAGCCTTTGCCGCCTGCAACGACTGGAACTGCTGGGCCGCGCCGTTCTTCGCCGCCTCGTACTGCTGACGCGACGCCTCCATCTGAGTGCGGCGCTGCTCGTACTCGGACTGGGAGACGACGCGCTGCTCGAGCAGCGATTTGATGCGCCCGAATTCATTCTGCGCGAGGTCGTAGGCCGCCTTCGCGTTCTGCACCTCGGGCACGGCGTTGACGTCGAACGTGCCCGACGTCAGTCCCAGGCGCGCCTCAATCTGGGCGGCATTGGCTTCCGCCTCCTTCAACTGCGCGTCGGTTTCGGCGGCCAGCAGGCGGATGAGCTCCGCTCCCTGGGTAACCGGCGTGCCGCGCTCGACCGGGGCCGAGACGACGCGGCCGGCGGTTTCGGCCGCGACGTCCGCCTGCTCCTCGGCCATCAGTGTGCCGGTGGCCCGGATGAAGCGTGCGATCGGGCGCTCGACCGCGGCCGCCGCCGCGACCGGGATGCTCGGAGGCGCCGCCGACTGCTCTTTGGTCTTGGCGCTGCCGGCGCTGCAGGCCGACGCCACGTGCGGCGGCCAGGAGAATGCCTGTGAGACGACGATTCATGAACGACTCCTCGAAGTTAGGAAGCCTGGGCATTGATGACTTGTTGATCCAGCGCGCACGGCGCGGTGCGCGACTGGAGCGCCACGCCGGACTTCAATCCGGCCAGCGTCAGATTGATCACGTCCGACGCGAGGTGATCGGCGTTTTCGCCGGGCGCCAGACGTTCGGACAGGCGCAGCGCGGCCACGCCGAGGATCCCGACCATCAACGTTCGCGTCGCGACCACCGGATCGAGCGTCGCCGGAAACTCGCCGGCGTCGATGCACCCCTGGATGCCTTCGACAATGTGCGCCTTCATCTCCCGCGCGAACGCAAACCGTTCGTACTCGCGGCTGATGCGCGGGACCGATCGGTCGAGGAATATCAGCGCGAAGTACTGCGGCTGCTCGCGGCTGAATTCGTACATGCGCAGGAAGTTGGCGCGAACACGTTCGACCAGGGGCAGCTGTTCGAGATAGGCGCGCCGCGGCGCGTCCCCGGGGTCGCCCAGCAGGCGAAAGCCCTCTTCGGCCAGCGCGAAGAAGATGTCGTCCTTGCTGGCAAAGTAGCCATAGATGGCGGCCGGGCTGTATTCGATGCGCTCGGCGATCTTGCGGATCGACACGTTCTGGTAGCCCTCGGTGACGAAGAGGTCGCGGGCTGCGTCGAGAATCGCGCGCCGCACGGCTTCCCGGTCTCTCTCTTGACGTTCTTTGATGCCCATGGGGTCCCTGCGTGATTGGTTCAGAGGCCGGTGTCGGACGACGCGTGCCGATCCGGGGCCGATACCGTGTCCGACCTCGAGTCGGGCGCGGTTGGTTGATGAACGGTGTTCACTAGTCTAACATCGTTAGACGTAGAAACAACGTTCGAGTTTCGACGTTAACTAAGCGTCTGATTTATGAGGGTTTAGCGGCAGCGCGCAAAGCGGCGGTGCCGAGAAGGTAGGTGAACGCCGCGGCCAGCAGGGTGACCTGAAACCCCCAGTTCATCGCGATGAAGATGGCCAGCGTCGCCCCGAGGACCGACATCGCGCCGTTGATCCCCCATGCCCACGCCACCATCTGCGGCGCGGATTCATGGAGCAGCCGGAGACCCGTGGGCATCGGTACGCCGAGCGCCACCCCCATCGGCACCAGCAGCGCGACGGCGATGAGCATCCGTGTGCTCCGCCCGAACGGAATCGCCCAGATGACGATCGGTGTCGAGATCAACATGACGAGCACCGCCATCGCGGCGACCGCAGCCACGGCCGCCAGACCCGTTCGGCGGAGCGACCGATCTGTCGAGACGCCGGCTCCATGCCGCGCCGAGTCCAGTCCCGAGCAACAGCGAAAACAGCGTCACCGTCAGCGAATAGACGGGGTGACCGAGCAGCAACACGAATCGCTGCAGGATCGACACCTCAATCAGCATGAAACCGGCACCGAGCGCGCCGAAGTAGACGAGCCAGAACGGCCACCTGCCCGGACGCCGTGCGCCGCGATCGGTCAGAACCAGGGGGCCGACGACGAACAGCAGGACGAGCGTCGCCGAGATCCCGAGCAGCGTGAGCAGCGCGCTCAACCCGTTGCCGAACAGCATCGTCTTGCTGAACGCGACGCTGAACTGGCGCTCGAGCTTCGTGGTGTGAAAGAAGAACGGGCGATCGTCGGTGGTCGGGCGGATGTCCTGTCGGTAGTCACGATAGAACTGCGTCCGGTCGGGCGCTTGAATCAGGCGCGCGTAGTCGGCCGTCTGCGTCCCATCGACATTCTCGTCCGGGCCCGTTGCGGCGTTCGGCGCGTACAGGATGTCGAAGCCCATTCGAGTGGCGACGCCCTGGAGTTGAGAAACCTCCCCGGCGGTGAATGGCGCTCTTTTCAGGAGAAAGGTCGCGACGCGTCCATGACGGACGATCGCGAGACGCTCGGCGGCGGACCACCCGCGTGCCTCGCAGGCCGCCTGAGCCAGCGACACGAGGCGCAGGCCGTCAGCCACCCAGCGTGTGATCGACAGGACGCCCGTCTCGTTGAGGTGATCGAGGTAGTCGTTGAAGGCGTCGACGGTGTACAGCGTGTTTTCGGTCAGTGTGTAAGCGCCGGCCGCTGTCGCGGCCCAGGTATCGACCAGCGACGCCTGGATGACGTCGTAGCGATCCGGCGTCCGCCGAACGAAGCTGCGGCCGTCGTCTACGGCGATCCGCACGCGAGGGTTGGTGTAGATGCCGCCGGAGAAGTCGCGGAACCGATCCCGCATCACGTCGTCCGCGATGATCGGATTGATCTCGACGCCGTCGACATGCGAGGCGCCGAAGACGAGGGCTGATACCAGATCGCGACCGCCGCCGGGACCGATCACCAGAGCGGTAAAGCCTGACGCTGCGGGGGCTGGGGCTGGGGGCTGGGGGCTAGCTGGGCGCTCAGTGCTAGCGGTGAGCTTGAACCGGCTGAGGATCTACACGGGACGGCTAGCTTAGTCCCAAGCCCCGATGGTCCTGGCCGGCCAGCGTCTAGCCCCGACGGCGGCCCTTCTGGCCCCTACGAGGTGGTAGACGAGCGCCGTCAACTCGTAACGGAGATACTCCGCGTTCGACAGATCCGGCTTCACGCCGAGGATCGGCGTCGAGGCAGCCGAGTCGATATCCATGTACCGCGTGTCAGGCAACGGTCCCCGGTACGCGTAGCTGAGCGACCAGTCGCCGTGCGTCCGTTCATAGACGCCGATCCGTGAGAACGAATTCCATTTGCTGAAGAGGACACGGTCGCCGAGGTGTCCCTTCGTGACGACGACGTCGAACACCGCGATGCCGGAGAGTTGGCCGGCGAGAGAGACCGTGATCATCGCCGCGCCGATCGACACGATCCGGCTTCGCCGGTCGCGCGGCGCGAACAGCGCGGCGGCGGCGGCGGACAACACGGCTGCCGTCAGGACGACGCCCGGCGCGCCCAGACGATCGAGCAGCGGAATGAGGACCAGGCAGCCGGCCGCGGCGCCAATCAGATCAGACGCATACACCGCGTTGATGTGCGACGAGAGCCGCGCAATGGCAAGCGTGACCGTCAGGCCGCCGGAGAAAAAGGGCAGCGCGGCCAACCCGTAGATGGTCAGCATCAGCGCCAGATTGCGCGGCGAGTAGTTGAGGCCGACCCGCAGGCGCACGAGGAAAAAGAGCGCCACGATGGTGCAGGCCGTGTAGAGCAGAGCGGTCCATGCCAGGAGCTGGTCGGTGGACCAGCGCTCGAGGCGTCGTCGCAGGACATACGCGCAGACGCCGCTGGCGCTCACGCCGAAGAGGGCGATCGAAATCGCGAGGAACGCGAAGTGGTAATACATGACGACCGAGAAGATCCGCGTCAAGCGAGCTCGGTCATCAGCAGCGTGCACGAGACCAGCGCGACGCCGGCCAGGTGCCGCTTGTCCGGATGTTCAGGCATCCGGCCGGAGTGTACCATTCGCGCTGGGGATGACCTGGCCGATCCGGACTCTTCGGCGCGCGTTCGTCGGCGCCTCGGTGACGTGGTTCGTCGCGCTGCCGCTGGCGGCGTTCGCGTCGAGCCGGCCGTATCCGCCGACACCGGTCTACCTGCTGTCGTTCGGCACCTACCTCGTCGGCAGTCTTCTGTGTCATCAGCGCCCGGAACGATCGTTTTTTCTCTGGGGATCGCAGATGCCGGTCTGCGCTCGGTGCTTCGGCATCTACGCTGGCGCGGCGATCGCGGCGATCGCATTGCCATTCGTCGGTCGGCTGACGTCTTTCCTTCGCTCCGAAGCGCGCGTCCCGTCCCCGCCCGCGCGCGAAGGCGGCGCGCTCCGTTCAGCCAGGATGCTCCTGATCGTTTCGATCGTCCCGGCGGCCGCGACGCTGGTTTACGAGTGGACGACTGGCGACATGCCCGCGAACTGGATTCGCGCGCTGTCCGGCCTGCCGATCGGCGTCGTCGTCGCCTGGATTGTGCAGTCCGCGGCGCCGGGAGCGGCCGAGGGGATGAGGTAAACTAGCGGCCGTGCGCGCCACCGCCGCGGAAGAGTCGCAATCCGGCAACCTCGTGCTGTTGTGCCTCGCATCGTGGGCGATTCCGGGTGCCGGACACCTGTGGCTCGGACGGCGGAACAAGGGGCTGGTGTTTCTCGTCGCACTGCCGCTGATGTTCGTGATCGGCCTGACGCTGCGCGGACGCCTGTTTCCGTTCGATTTCTCGCGACCCGCTGGTGTTGCTCGAGGCGCTCGCGGATTTCGGAATGGGCGCGACCTACTTTCTGTCGAAGGCGCTCGGCTATGGCGCCGGCGACGTGCGGGCCGTCACCTATGAGTACGGCAACGCGTTTCTCGTCGTCGCCGGACTGCTGAATCTGCTCGTCGTCATCGATGCCTACGACATCGCGCTGGGGAGGAAGTGAGTCCCGGTCGATGCGAAGCCACCTCCTGCTGCTGATCCTGTTTGCGTTCTTCGTCTCGCTCGTCTTCGCGGCGATCGCCAAAGACGACGTCAAGGAGCAGATCCGCTACGGCGGCGCGATGTTCGCCGGCTTCGTCGCGTCGGCTCTCGTGCTCGGCTGGCTGATGTATCCGTTCCCGCTGTAGAGTCGAGCCATGGCCTTCGACACGCTTCTCCTCGAGCGCGACGGCGCTGTCGCCATCCTGACAATCAACCGGCCGCAGGTGCTCAACGCGC
>CAWBVG010000020.1:0-41810 GCA_963792175.1 uncultured Acidobacteriota bacterium | reverse complement strand
TTTTCACCAAAAACAGCCGGTCACCACGACCGGCTATTTTTTTGTCCGGAAGCTGATGCCGAGTCCGGGAGGGGTTGATCACAGCTGCAGCTGAAGCCGGTCTGAAAGAACTGCGTCGTCGCCAACGAGGCCGAAGCGATTCAGCGAACCGATAGCCATACGTGAACTCGAGCCGGATGTTGTCCGAGAGATACCAGTTCACCATCGGCGTGAATCTCCAGAACTTCCCGCCTTGTATCGGCCCGCTGTTCAAGTTGGCGTAGGAAAAGTTCGCCACCAACTCCCACGCTCCGGGTCCTCCCTGAAAAACCGGCCGCGATGGAGAGATCCCGATCGAAGAACCCGCCGATGGTGTTGTACGGCCGGATCTCGCCGGTGGGCAGCCAGGTCATGACGACCTTCCCACCGCTGAAAGAACGGATTGCCCTCCTCCGGAGAATTGACCGCCTGCATGAAATACTCGCTCCCGACGAGGAACGATCGAGGACGGTAGTAGGCCTCAACTGGAGTTGTCTGGTGCTCTTGGCTGGAAATTTTCCGGTGTCGATAAAGTACGGAGCCTCAAATGCCTCGGGCCTTGAACGAAGCTGCAGCATGCCGTCGAGGGGCTTGCCGTACCGCGTGGCGACACCCAGGTGGAGAACGGTTGTCTCGTTCTCAATCGGCAGCCACGCGATCCGGCCGACGAACTGACTGGCTGTAGGTCGAGAACGTCTGGCCTTCAGACAATGTGTCCGCAAAGGCCCCCAGATTCCACACGAGATGTTTTTCCGGTGCATAGCCTATCCACTTGATGCCGTCGGCCAGAATCGGAATGGTCGCATCGCTGATCGGCGTTCGTTCCATGGTCCACCCGGCGTAGCCGACCATGATCTTGTTCAGAGAAATACCTTCCTTTCGTGCGTCCGACCAAGATGTACCCCGATATTTCCGGAACGGTAAACATGACCCCTGTTTCACGCACGAGAAATCTCTCGGTCGGGGTGTCGTACATGATGCCGGAGCTCCAGGTCATAGGGTGGCGCTCGAACTTGAAACGCGCCTTTGAACAGGAACCTGGCATCCCTGACCTTGGCTTCGGGAAATAGCTGGAATTGTTCCTTGCTGGCCTCATCCTGTGAGTAGGCCGAGAACTCGTCCAGGAAGCCGCGCTCCCGCGCGGATCGTGAAGAAATCTCCCTCGTAGTGGTTCCATTTGACCAAGTCCTTCTTGGGCGTTGCGAGTTCTTCGTCGCCGGCCTGGAGTTCATTGTCGAGCGTCTCGGGCGCGGCAGCTTGAGCCGCACCTTGCGGCCCGGCAGGCTGGCCGTTGACTGGGTCGCCGGCGCCTGCTGGGCCACCGCGGTTCTGGGGTGCGCGATGAGTGCAAGCAGCAACAGCACGCCGACAATTGCCGCTTGCTTCAACATGGACCTTCCCGTTCGCAACGACACGATCGCGTCAGTAGGTGCTCGAACAGCGCCTGCAGTTCCTTCGGGCTCCGCTGAGGCTTCAGCAGTGCCAGCGCCAGGAGTATCCGCGCCTTCTGCGGGTTCAGTTCGTCCGACGCGATGAAGCCGAGTTTGTCATCGTCGAGCTCGACGTTTCGGCCGACCATACCCGTCGGCACGCGCGAGCTCCGCACGACCACCACGCCCTTCTTCACCGCATGAGCCGCCGCGGTCGACCGAGGCCTTGTTCATGTTGCCGTTTCCAACGCCCGCGATCACGATGCCCTTGGCGCCGTTCGTCACCGCGCAGTCAATCAAATCCGGCGACATGTCGGCCGACCGCGAAGATGATGTCCACGCGCGGGAGCTGGGTGACCCCGCTGATGTCGAACTCGGTCTGCGTCGTGTGCTTCCATGACGGCGACGAGAAGAAGTCGTTCTTCCCGTACGCCGTCACGCCAACGAGGCCGCGCACTGGAGACATGAAGGTCTGCAGCGCGGTCGTGCTGGTTTTCGTCAGCGAATGCGCGCCGTGAATCCAGTCGTTCATCACGACGAGCACGCCGCGTCCGGCGGCTTTGGGATCAGCGGCCACCGCCACCGCGTTGTACAGATTCAGCGGACCGTCGGCGCTGACCGCAGTCGAGGGACGCATCGATCCCACCATCACGATCGGTTTGTCGGTCTTCGCCGTGAGGTTGAGGAAGAATGCCGTCTCCTCCATCGTGTCGGTCCCGTGGGTGATCACGATGCCATCCACATTGCTCGACGGTGCGAGTTCGTTGATGCGCTTCGCGAGCTTGAGCATGATGTCGAAGCTGATATCCTGCGAGCCGACGTTCGAGATCTGCTCGCCTTTGATGTTGGCGAG
This sequence comes from uncultured Acidobacteriota bacterium, assembly GCA_963792175.1. Lineage (GTDB taxonomy): Bacteria > Acidobacteriota > Vicinamibacteria > Vicinamibacterales > CAVVIG01 > CAWBVG01. The sequence goes on along the minus strand of CAWBVG010000020.1, from coordinate 39,509 downwards.
GTCGGTAGATTCCAGGAACCGCAGCGACCATCGCGTCGATGGTCACGGCGCCGGATTGGTAGCCGGCCTGCGTACCAGAAGCCGCCGCGCCTGCGATCGTGCCGCCGGTCGCCAGGATCACGATGTTCGGCTTTTTCGTTTGCGCTGCGATGGGCTGCGCAATGGCAATCAGTCCGCAAACCGCCAGCGCAACCTGAGTCTTTGAAAAGATGACTTCATGGTCCACACTCCCGTCTACTTCGACTTCCGTTGGTCCGCGTTCTTGTCGCGGTTTGCGCCCTTGTCGCGGTACGCGCTCTTGTCGAGATTTGTCAGCTTTCGCCGGGTCGAGCACGTCAGCAATCTGTTGCTCGGTGAGCAGGTGTTGCTCCCGGATGATTTCAAGCACGCCCTTCCCGCTCTTGTAGGCCTCGGCCGCCAGCTCCGATGTCTTCTCGTATCCGAGCACCGGATTGAGCGCCGTCACGATTCCGACGGTCGTGTCCATGTAGTGCGTCCAGCACCTTCTTGTTGACGGTGATGCCGTCCACGCACTTCGTTCGAAAGGCTCGTGACGTGTTGTAAAGCAGATGCTGCGACTCAATCATCGCCAGCCCCTCGACAGGTTCGTAGGCATTGAGCTGCAGCTGCCCCGAATGCGCCGCAAGCGCGACGGTGTAGTTGTTGCCCATCACCCGGAAGGCGACGAGGTTGACGAGTTCGGGAATCACCGGATTCACTTTGCCCGGCATGATCGACGAGCCTGGCTGCAGCGCCGGCAGATTGATCTCGGCGAGGCCCGCACGCGGACCCGAGGTGAGCAGAATCAAGTCGCTGGCAATCTTCGACAGCTTCACCGCGACACTGTTCAGCGCGGCCGAATACGCCACGAAGCCCTGCTGATCCCAGGTGGCCGCCAGCATGTCCGACGCCGGCACGAAGGGCTTGCCCGTCAGCGTGGCGAGGTGCTTGGCGCATTTCTCGGCGTAGCCCTTGGGGACGTTGATCCCGTCCCGATTGCCGTGGCGCCCATGTTGACGGCGTACAGCTGCTTCTCGGCCTCTCGCAGCACCGCGATCTCACTGTCCAGTGAAGCCGCGAAGGCGTGGAATTCCTGTCCGACGGTCATGGGCACGGCATCCTGAAGCTCGGTGCGTCCCATCTTCACCATGTCCATGTACTCGTTGCCTTTCGCGCGAAACGAGTCGGACAGCATCTGAAGCTCTGCGACCAACTTATCGTTTCGCAGGACGAGAGCCACCTTGATGGCCGTCGGGTACGAGTCGTTCGTCGATTGCGACATGTTCAAGTCGTCGTGCGGCTCGACGATCGAGGTACTCGCCTTTCTGGTGCCCGGTCTTTTCCAGGGCGATGTTGGCCAGCACTTCGTTGGCGTTCATGTTGGTGGACGTGCCGGCGCCGCCCTGGTACCAGTCGACCAGAAACTGATCGTGGTATTCGCCGTTACGCACGGCTTGCGTGGCCTGCTCGATGGCCGCCAGCTTTTCCTTGTTCATCGCACCGACGTCGGTGTTCGCCTGCGCCGCGGCAAGCTTCACGATGGCCCAGGCTTCGACGAATCCGGGGTAGTGATTGATCGGAATTCCCGAGATCTGGAAATTCTCGAGTGCCCGGGCCGTCTGCACGCCGTAGTAGGCATCCGCCGGAATCTGCTTTTCTCCCAGGAGATCCTTTTCGGTTCGCGTCTGCCCGGTGTCGGTTCGCGTCTGTCCAGTCGTCTTCACCGGCATGTCCTGCGCGTTCTGCGTCAGCGTCCGCATCGGCCGCGTCTGTCGCAGGCGCCGTGTCGCGAGGTGCGCATGACCATCCAGCAGCCGAGAACAACGACGAGGGTCGCAATTTCGAGGATGTAGCGCCGCGTGTGCTGTTCCGTTCCGAGTGCGAGACATGATTGCCTTCCTGTTCCATTCGATTCCAGCGGCGACGGCGCCACCGTGACATCACCAAACCCGGTGAGGGATCACGGTACGTGGCGACGACATCCACGGCTGAACGTGTTAACTGGGTATCCATTGCCCGGCAACCGATGTGACAGCTATCACGTGAACGGAAACAGCAAGGCCGATACCGGCGGGGACGTCTCGCAGGTCATTCGGACAGGGCAAGCGGGGCGGTCTTCGAGGCGCGAATCGCTCAGCGGATCGCAGACGCTGTGCTGGTGAACGTCAGATTCGGGGTTCGGGGCCTTTATGCTGGACAGGCGGATTGTGGATGGACACGCTCTCCGGCTGACCAATTCGTTCGCGGTGTTGCCGCGTTCGAGCGCGAAGCAGGCTGAGTCCGCGGACTAGCAACGCGGCCGCCATCCAGACGGCGATCGTGGCGAGCGGAAAGGCGATGCCGCGGGGATAGGTGAAGGCGATGAAGGCGAGCGCCGCGAGCGCCGCACCCGCGATGATCGCGATGTGCGCTTCAATCGGCTCGAGCACTCGGCGGTTGCTCACAGCGGCCGACACGGTGCTGCCAATCCGCATCACCCCGGCCGCCGCCCGGCCCCCACTGCTCGTCGCCGCGGCCTTGTGCGGGCGAGGCGGAGCACCAGGCGCGCGCACGCGGTTGCGTGCATCCAGTACGACTTCCGTCGCGTTGGCCAGATCGGTGAGATACATCTCTTCCATCCGTCTCACGAACGGCTCTTCCTCGATCATCACGTCGAGTTCGCGGTTTCCCAACCAGCTGGCCACGTTCAGATTCGTCGATCCGACCCGCGCCCATTTGCCATCCGCGACGGCAGTCTTGGCGTGCAGCATCGATCCGTTCCACTCGAACACGCGGATCCCGGCTTCGAGGAGCGGCCGATACCCGGCTCGCGAGAGCGGGCGCAGCGGCGCGATATCGCTGCTACCGGGCACGAGAAGCCTGACGTCGACGCCGTCAGCGGCGGCGGCCCGCAGCGCCTGCACGTATGGCGTGGTCCCGGCGTAATAGGCGTCGGTCAGCCAGAGTGTCTTGCGCGCCAGCGCAGCGACCAGTTGATCGACACGGAACATGCCCGCGGTATTCGGCACGGTAGCCACGACCCGCATCGCGGCGACATCGGCCCCGTCATCCTCGGCGGCGTGAGGAAGAGCCATCGACGCCTCGGCCGATGCGATGTCGTCCTCGAGCGGCCGGCCGGCCGCCGCCCAGGCGTCCGCGAACGCGTGTTCGATGTCGGCGACCGCCGGACCGCGCACTTCGACGCCGGTGTCGCGCCAGGGATCCAGATGCCGCCCTGGATCGCCGACCCACATCTGGCCGACGCACAGTCCGGTCACGAAGGCAATCGTGCGGTCCACGGAGATCATCTTGCGATGGTCGCGGCTGACCCAGCCGAGTGGGCTGTCGAAGCGCGGGGGGTTGTAGCAGCGGACCTCGACGCCACCGGCGCTCAAGCGCTTCCAGAACGCCCGCGACGTCTTCCCGAATCCGCCCATCCAGTCGTAGAGCAGCCGGACGCGAACGCCCTGTCGCGCCTTGTCGATCAGGGCGTCGGCGAACAGGCGGCCCTGTGCGTCCTCGTGAATGATGTACATCTCGAAGTGAATCGTGTGCCGCGCGGCACCGATCGCGTCGAGCCAGGCGGGATAGTTCTGGGCGGCGTCTTTCAGGAGCCGCACGCGGTTGCCTTCGCGCAGCCGCGCACCCGACGCGCGCGAGAACATCTGGTCGGCGACCTGCCGAAGACCGCGCGTGTCGAGACGAGCGCCAGCTCGTGGGGTCTTCGCTGCCGCTTTCACATCCCTGTGATAAGGGAAACGGCTGGCGAATGCAAGGCGTCCCTCAGACGGTCACGCTCAGGCGCAGGAACGTCGCCGGGATGGAGGTCGCACTCGGATGCCGGCTCGTGTTCTGACTGCTGAACAGCGCTTCCAGCTCCCTCTGCAGATCGTCCGCGCGTCCGTTCTTTTCCGCCGCGTCGAATGCGTTCATCGTCGGACCGTAGTACTTCCGGAAGCGAGTGACGAACTCCGCCGGCGTGCCCGTGAAGTTGAAGGTAAAGGTGTCTTTGACGAACGAGACGCTCTCGGCCGGGATTCCCGCGCCGGCAAACCGCTCGATCACGTGATTCTCGATCCCCCACGTCATCGGGCTGATGAAGCCTTCCGGCGGCGGCGGCGAGTACCAGGAGCTGATCTTCAGAATCTGGGCGACCAGCGTCGGATCGTTGGGAATCCAGTTTCCCATGACGATTCGACCGCCCGGCCGGGTCACGCGCACCATCTCCTTGGCCACGTCAAACGGCTTGGGCGCGAACATCGCGCCAAAGACGCTGACGACGAGGTCGAAGGTCCGGTCGCTCAGGTCGTGCAGATTGGACGCGTCGCCTTGTTGAAACCGGCAGTTCGTGAGGCCCGCTTCTCTGGCGCGCCGGTTCCCGGCCTCCACCAGATTGCTGGCGATATCGACACCCAGGACCTCTGCTCCGAGCTTCGCCTCCGGCAAAGCCGTCGTCCCGTCGCCGCAGCCGAGATCCAGGACCTTGAGGCCTTTCGTGATCCCGAGTCCTTTCGCGAACGCCTCTCCGCTCTCGCGCATCGTGTCCGCGATTTGCGTAAAGTCGCCTTTTTCCCACAACGCCTGGTTTGGATTCATCGGACCGTCCTCTCCCTTCGCGATTCGCGTCAATGATGCCGATCTCATCTTACGCTGCGTGACCGATAATGATTTCGTATGAGAATCGATCGAACAGTTGTTCTGGCCACGATGACCGCGATTGCGTCATCGGCGGTATTGGCACAGGTACCGGCATCCGACCTTGCGAAACCGCCGGCCAACGCAAGGCACTTCGTCATCCAATCGACTGGCGGCAAGCACGGCGACTCCTGGAGTTGGGTGACCGCGGACGGCACCCGGATGGGGCGCGAGAGCATGAACCTCCGGGGCCAGGTGTTCGAGCTCGACTCGAGCGGCAAAGCCGGGCCCGACGCAATGCCGTCGGCGATCGCGATTCGCGGCGTGACGCCGACGGGCGATGCGGGGGAGACCTTCGCCATCAGCCGCCGGCACGGCGCGATGGAAGAGTCCGATCGACGCCGGCAGCGCCAGCTATTCGGCGGCGGCCTTCTACGTGTCGCAGGCGGGACCGATCGATACGAACGCGTGGCTCGTGGAAACCCTGCTCGCGCGCCCAGACAAGACGATGAACCTGCTGCCCGGCGGAAGCGCGCGCGCCGTCAAGCTGGCGGACCTCGACGTCGGCAGCGGCGCGGCGAAGCAGACCATCACGTTGTGGGCGATCTCCGGCATCAGCACGTCACCCTTGCCGGTGTGGGCCGACGCGAACAACAAGTTCTTCGGCGTAGCCTTTGGCCTCGCGTGGCTGCCCGAGGCGTACGCGGGCGAGCAAGCGAGGATTCAGGATGCGCAGGCGAGCGCGATGGCGGCGCAGGCGCCGGCCCTGCTCAAGTCCCTCGTCACAGTGCCTGCGGGACCAGTCGCATTCAGCGGCGTGAGGTTGTTCGACGCCGAGGGCGTGCGGTTCCTGGCCAATCAAACGGTGGTCGTTGACAACGGCATCATCACGGCCTCCGGCGCCGCCGGATCCGTGACCGTACCGGCGGGCGCTCAGGTGATCGACGGCCGCGGCAAGACGCTCGTTCCCGGTCTCTGGGATTGCCACATGCATGTCGGCGACGACTACACGGGGCTGCAGGAACTGTCGATGGGTGTCACCTCGATCCGCGACCCCGGAAACGACGACGTGCGCACGATCGATCGCAGGACACGTGCGGCGGCAGGTTCGCTCCTGATGCCGCACGTCTACCCATCGTCGCTCATCGACGGCAAGGGCACCTATACCGCGCAGGTCGCCAACGTCGCCACGAGCGAGGCCGAGGCGGTTGCCCTGGTCGCCAAGGCCAAGGCGAACGGCTTCACCGGCGTGAAGTTCTACGGCACGCTGAACCCGGCGTGGCTGCCGCGAAGCATCGCGGAAGCGCACAAGCTTGGACTCCACGTCCACGGCCACATTCCGGCGGGCATCCGTCCCCTCGACGCGATCAACGCCGGGTACGACGAGGTCACGCACATCAACTGGGTCATGATGCAGGCGATGCCGGACAGCGTCATCCGCGAGTCCAACGGCATTCTCCGCTTTGAGGGGCCGGGACGCTATGCGAAGAGACGTGAACCTCGAGGGCGCCGCGATGAAGACGATGATCGGCACGATGGCGAGCAAACACATCTACAGCGATCCGACGATGGTGGCGTTCGAGAGCCTGTACGTGCCCGAGAACGGCGACCTGTCGCCGTCCTACGCTCCGTTTGTCGGTACGCTGCCGCCGACGACCGAGCGAGGCTTCAGGAGCGGCGGCTTCGCGGTGCCGAAGGATCTGACTCGCGCGGACTATCGCGCGAGCTGGGCCAAGATGGTCGACCTGCTCGGCCGGATGCACAAGGCCGGCGTTCCGATCGTCGCCGGCACCGATGGCGCCGGAATCGAGCTCGTGCACGAGCTCGAAATCTACGTGCAGGCGGGCTTCACCCCGGCGGAGGCGCTGGCGGCGGCGACGATCGTGCCTGCGCGGCTCGTGGGCCAGGATCGGAAGACCGGGTCGATCAAGGTCGGCAAGGCCGCCGATCTGGCGCTGGTCGACGGCGATCCGTCCACGAAGATCGGGGACCTGCGTCAGACGCGGCTGGTGATGCTCGACGGGAAACTGCTCGACGCAGACGCCCTGCGTGGCGCGGCCGGGTTTTCAGGCCGGCCTCACTGAATCGCCCTGTCGATTTCCGGCGCCCTCGTTCGACGTATGAATGGGTGGACATACGTCGGCTGAGCCGAAAAAGGAGAGAGGACATGCGATTTCTGTCGATTTACACCGCGAAAGAGGCGAACCGGCCGCCTAGCCCTGAGCACATCGCAACGATGGGAAAGCTCATCGAGGAGGGCATGCGCGAGGGCTACCTTCTCGGCACCGAGGGTTGCCTGCCGACACCCCTGGGCGCGCGCATCCGGATTACGAACGGCCAGTTCGCGGTCAAAGATGGGCCGTTCGCGGAATCCAAGGAGGTCGTCGGCGGCTTCGCCCTGATCGAGGCGAAGTCGAAGGAAGAGGCCATTGAGTTCGTCAAACGCTTCCTGAACGTCGTCGGGGAAGGCGAGTGCGAACTGCGGCAGCTGTACGAGGCGCCGGTGGCCGCGGGAGCCGGGTCGAACTGACCCTTCGACGAGGTGCTCAGGGCGGCCCTTCGACGCGCGCTCAGGGCAGGCCCAAGGTCGTCCCTCGCTAGATCTGACACGCGGATGCTCGTCGATGCGAGAATGTCGCGAGCGAGGGACGACATGCCATCACCGTTGCGGCTCGTAACCGTTCTGTTTCTTACCGTCTGGTCGGCCGGCGCCCGCGGCTGGCAGGGCGGAGCACCGATCGTCAGCAGTCCAACGCCGGCGCCGATCGTGAAGCGCGGCTTGACGGTCCAGGTCCGCGACCTCGTCCGGCTGCCGGACACGCGGGGCATGCGGCCGCTGGATCAGGACGTCACGCCGGCCGGCTGGGCGCGCATCAATTTCGTGCGCGATCTTCCTGACGGGCGGCGGTTCGTCAACGACTCGCGCGGGATTCTGTACCTGCTCGACAGCGGCAACCGGCCGACGGTCTATGCGAACGTCGCCACGACGTTTCCACTCGCGATCTACAACAGACTCGAAAGCGGGTTCGTCGGATTTACGTTTCACCCGGAGTTCTCAGCGGAACGGCCTGTTCTACACGGTGCACGCCGAGCGCGCGCCGGGCAACCCGGCGACGCCGAATTTCATCCCGCCAGGCTTTTCACCATCCGATGTCACCTACCACAACATCATCACCGAGTGGCACGCCACGAATCCCGGCGGCGGGCACGTTCGACGGAACCAGACGCGAGCTGCTTAGCGTCGGACACATCGTTGCGAACCTGACGCACCCGTACGGCGACCTCGAATTCAACCCGGCGTCGAAACCTGGCGATCCCGACTACGGGCTGCTCTATACAAGCGGCAGCGACCTCGGGTTCAGCAACGGCGGCGGTCCGCACGCGAACAACCCGGGCCAGACGCAGCGGCTCGACACGGTGATTGGCGCGATCCTTCGCTTCGACCCGCGCGCCCCCACCGCGTCGAAGGGGACGAAAGGGCTTGGCGACTACACGATTCCAGCGGTCAACCGGTTTGCCGCCGACAACGATGCCAAGACGCTCGGCGAAATCTACGCCTATGGATTTCGCAACGCGCATCGCCTGAGCTGGGACCCGACCGACGGAACGATGTTCGCGGCGGACATCGGGATGAACAACATCGAAGAGATCAACATCGTCCACGAGGGCAGGAACTACGGGTGGATGAAGCGCGAAGGGCTGTTCGAGAACGGCATCACGCGGCCCGGCGGCAAGCTCGATCAGCTGTTCCCGCTGTCCGCGGAGATCCTCCGCGGGCAGACGAAAGACGAGTTCACCTATCCGGTCGCGATGTACGACCACACGCAGGGCCAGGCCGTCACCGGCGGGTTCGCCTATCGCGGCCGCATTCCCGCGCTCCGCGACAAGTTCGTCTTTGGCGACATCGTCCGGGGCCGGCTGTTCGCGGCCGATCTCGCGGCCATCAAGAAGGCGGACGATGGCATCCCCGAGACGGTCGCGCCTGTCGAAGAAATCCAGTTGTACGTCAAGGGCTCGAACGGCGGCCGCACGTATGTGACGTTCCGGGAGCTCGTCGAGGCCGCCAACGGCACGACGGCGACGCGCGCCGACCTGCATCTCAGTCGCACGCGCGACGGAGAGCTGCTGCTGACGTCGCGGCAGGACGGGATGATTCGGATGCTGGTGCCCGACTAATCGAACGCAATAGGCCTGCGTCGGCTAGCCCCGAGCCCCTAGCCCCTGACGCGCCTTTCAGTAGATCTGCTGCGTCTTTGCCGTCACGACCTTCGGCGGCGTGACGCCGGCGGCGATCATCACTTCGCGAACCGCGGCCTCCGTGTCAGGCGACGGCTTGAAGTTGCCGAAGCGGTAGCCGACCGCGATGGCCAGGGGTGTCCACCCGAAGCGGTTGTCCTTGTTCCAGCGATCGATCGCCGCGCCTTTCGACGCGAGGAATCGCACCACCTGCGGCAGGTTCTTGTAGGCGGCGGCGTGCATGGCGGTTTCGCCGTTGTTGTCCACGGCGTTGATATCGGCGCCGAGATCGAGCAGGACCTGAAGCGCCTCGAGCACTTCCGGTTCGGTGCCGGCGTCCTCGCCGGGTGACCGCGTGGCGAGCCCGGCGGCGGCCATGAGCGGCGTCGTGTTGTCGGCATTCGGCAGCTTGGTGTCAGCACCCAGCGCGGCCAGTGTCTTCAGCAGCTCGGCGTCCGCCGTGAGGGCGGCGAGCATGAACGGCGTCGCACCGACTTCGTTGAAGCGAGTGTTGGCCAGGTTCGCGCGACGCGTCATCCTGGCGTTCACGTTCGCTCCGGCGGCAGCCAGCTTCTTCACGAACTCGATGCTGCTCAGCGTGCCGGAGCCCTCGGGAGCCGGATCGTTGTCGCCGACGCCCGGTTTGCGAACCGACGTGATCGCGTGCAGCACGGTGTAGCCGGTCAGGTTGGCATTGGGATCGGCTCCGGCCTCGAGAAGCTCCGCGGCCAGCTGGTAATGGGCGTTCATCACCGCCAGCAGCAGCGGGCTGGCGCCCGCCGGCGGCAGCCGTCCGCCATAACCGCGTTTCCGGTCCATCGGGACCGGTTCGTTCACGTCGGCGCCCGCCTTCAGCAAGACGCGAACGACGGAACTGTGGCCTTCCCTGACTGCAAACAGCAGCGGCGTAAACCCGGAACTCAACCTGAGACGAACGTCTGCGCCGAGCTCGATGAGTGTCTGCACGACGTCGGCGTGACCTTCGGCCGAAGCCCACATCAGCGCCGTCTGCCCGCGGCGCTCGTCCCTGGCATCGACAGTGGCGCCGCGCGCGAGCAGCGATTTCACCGCGGCGAGCGAACCGACGCGCGCCGCCGTCATCAAGGGGGTTTCTCCGCCGGGGAGCGCCGCGTTCGGATCCGCGCCCGCTTTCAACAGCAGTTCGACGAGATCACCGTTGCCGTTCGTGCAGGCGAGGGAGAGCGGGGTTACACCATACCGGTTCGCCGCCCTGGCGTTGGCGCCGGCGCGAATCAGGAGGTCGGCGGTGTCGACATCGTCCTGATAGGCCGCCCAGTGCAGCGCGGTCATCCCGTCAACCTGGGGCGCGTTCACGTTCGCGCGTTGCCGCAGCAGCATGCGAATCGCCGCGCGGTCCATCTTCTCGGCGGCGTCGGCCACCACCGCGTCGGAACCGACGGCACGCACACTGGCGGCGGACATCAGCAGCACGGCCGCGCAGATGACAACGGGTTTCACGCGCATGATCAGTTTCTTCCCATCCTGCCCATCCTGCCTGATCACAGCGACAGCAACTCCTCGATTTTCCCCTGGCTGTCCGCGAAGGCGTCCATCCGGACGCCAACCTTCTCGAGCAGCGTCAGGTGCAGGTCGGCCAGCGGCCGCGGCTCGACGTACCTGATGTGACGCGATCCCTTCACCCGTCCGGCGCCGCCGCCGGCAACCAGAATCGGCAGGTTCACGTGGTCGTGGACGTTCGGATTGCCCATGCCGCTGCCGTAGAGATAGAGCGAATGATCGAGCAGGCTGCCGTCGCCTTCCGGCGTGGCCTTCAGCTTCTCGAGGAAGTACGCGAACAGCGACACATGGAACGCGTTGATCTTCGCCATCCTTGCGATCTTTTCCGGATTGCCGCCGTGATGCGTGAGCGGATGATGCGGGTCGGCGACACCGATCTCGTTGTAGGTCCTCGTGCTGGTTTCGCGCGCGAGCTGAAAGGTGACGACCCGCGTGACGTCGCCCTGTAGCGCGAGCACCTGCAGGTCGAACATCAACCGCGCGTGATCGGCGTAGGACACCGGCACGCCGACCGGGCGATCGAGATCCGGCAGCTGGTTGTCTGCGTTGTCGGCCTCGGCCTTCTGGATGCGGCGCTCGACCTCGCGAACGCTGTCCATGATACTGGCCGACCCTGGCGCGGTCGTCGGGGCCCAGCGTTTTCTGAAGCCGCGCGATCTCCTCGCGTACCGAATCGAGCAGGCTGGCTCGCCGCTTGAGCGCGGCGCGGCGATCGGCGGCGCTGCCGCCGTCGCCGAACAGCCGCTCGAAGACGACGCGCGGATGCGCCTCGGCGGGAAGCGGAGTGGTCGGCGATGACCACGACAGGTTGTTCTGATAGACGCAGGCGTAGCCGTTGTCGCATTGACCGACAGTCTGGAGCAGGTCCATTGCCAGCTCCAGCGAGGGCAGGACGGTCTGCTGGCCGATCTGCTGCGCGGCGATCTGATCGACCGTCGTGCCGAGGTGATAGTCCGTGCTTTCAGTCCATTTCGCCTTCGCGGCGCTCAGAAACGCGGCGTTCGAGGTTGCATGGGTGCCGGGATAGGCGTTCTTCAGCTCGAGGTTGGTGATCACCGTGAGTTGATCGATCACCGGCTTCAGCGACTGCAGCGCCGGCGACAACTCGCCGAGCGGCCCTTCGCCGGGCGGCGTCCAGCGGGCGATGTCGCTGCCCATCGGCATGTACACGAAGCCAAGCCGGCGGACCGGATCGGCCGGCGTTTTGGCGATCGCGGTCATCGAGGGCACCATCGCATCGAGCAGCGGCAGCGCGAAGGTCGCGCCGATGCCCCGCAGGAACGTCCGCCGCGGCAGGGCCTTCTTCGTGATGATCATGGCGATATCCTCAACTGAAACGGCGTGCTCTTCACAATGCCAAGGACGATCGACGACAGACGATAGTCCTGTCGCCGGGCGTCGTGTACGATCGCGCGAATCGCCGGGGCGTCGTAGTACTCCACGCCCCGCGCGGTCGCATACGTCAGCAGCTTTTCCGTCAGCGTGCTGACGAACACGCTCAGGGTGTTTCAGGAGCGCCTGCTCGAGTCCTTGCACATCCACGAACTGGCTGCCATCGGGCAGACCTCCGGAGGCGTCGATCGGGGCGCCTTCTTCGGCCGTCCGCCGGCGGCCGATCGCGTCGAATCGCTCCAGCGACAGACCCGCCGGATCCATCAGGTTGTGGCACGAGGCGCACTGCGGGTTGGAGCGATGCTCGGCGAGGCGCTTGCGAACGGTCAAGTTGCCGTCGACTGTGTTGTCCTTGAGGGCCGGCACATCGGGCAGCGGCGGCGGCGGCGGCACGCCGAGCAGGTTGTCGAGAATCCATTTGCCGCGCAGCACCGGCGACGTGCGCGTGGCATAGGAGGTCACCATGAGAATGCTCGCCTGGCGCAGGAGTCCGCCTCGCCCGCTGTCTTCGTCGAGCGACACGCGCCGGAACCGGCTTCCGTATACGTGCGGGATCCCATAGTGCCTGGCGAGGCGTTCATTGACGAACGTGTAGTTGGCCCTCAGCAGATCGAGCGCGCTGCGATCCTCGTGCAGAATGCTCTCGACGAACAGCTCGGTTTCCTCGCGCAACGCCTGTCGAAGGTTGTCGTCGAAATCGGGAAACAACCGCATGTCCGGCGTGATTGACGCGAGATTACGCAGGTGCAGCCACTGGGACGCGAAGTTGGTCACCAGCGCGCGCGACCGCGAGTCGGCCAGCATCCGCCGTACCTGTCGTTCGAGCGTGGCCGGTTCGTGGAGCTTGCCCGCGGCTGCCGTGTCGAGCAGTTCGTCGTCCGGAATGCTGCTCCACAGGAAAAACGACAACCGCGACGCGAGTTCCAGATCGCTGACGCGGTACGCGGTGTTCGGCGCGACGCCGGCCGGGTCCGGTTCGACGCGGAACAGGAAGTTCGGGCTCACGAGCACGGCGGACAGCGCCATTTCGATGCCCGCGTCGAATCCCTCCGCCGCGCGCGCCTGCCGGTACAGGTTGAGCGGACCATGCAGATCCTGGTCTGTCACCGGGCGGCGGTAGGCGCGCCGCATCAGCGCCGTCAGCAGGCGTTTGGCGCCGCGTTCGTCCTGATCGGCGGCCCGCCTTCGCTCAGCGAGACGCGACTGAGCTTCGGCGCGGCAGGCTTTCCGAAGATCCGGCGACGGCTCGGCGTGTCGCCGGAACCCTTCGCGGCATACGGACCGATGATCGCAATCGAGAAGATGGCCGGCTGAATTCTCGGATGCCGGTACGAGTTGAAGTGCGCCTGGTAGGGCCGTCGTGGCGTCTCGAGCAGTGCCGACGGGTTTTTCAGAAAGGTCACAGCCAGCGCATGCGGGCCGGCCTTGATCGGAATGCGCACCTTCAGATGCTCGTCCACGGTCGCGTGCGACGGCGGGGCGTCTTCCGACGCCGCGGCCGACCCTCGAGGCGGCTTCACCGTGAACAGCTGCACACGTTCGCGATCGACGAGCACTTCGAGATCGTGCGGCTCGTTGAGCCCTTCGACGTGCTCGTCGCGATCGCGCGTCAGGCGAATCTGGATCTCGTAGTCGCCGTCCATCGGAAACGTATACGGAACCAGCGCGCCGCCGCGCGTGCCGATCGGCAGACCCTCGATATGCTCTTCTTGTGTCAGGTCGGGCTGAATCCTGATCGTCTCGCCACCGGGAGAGACACTGGGTCGCCCGACCGCGACCCGGCTGATCTTTTCCGCCGCGGCCACGTAGCGGTCGAGCAGCGTCGGCGAGAGATCGCCGACGGTGACGTTGTCGAACCCATAACTGGATTCGTCCGCGGGCAGGAGTGAAGCGACGTCAACGTCCAGCGCAAGCAGGTCGCGAATCGCGTTCTGGTATTCGGTTCGGGTCAGACGCCGAAGCGTTGCGGTGCGGCCGGCGTTCGGTTTCGCGGCCGCCGCTGCGTCGAGCGATGCTTCGAGCGATGTAATCTCGGCTTCGTACGCGGCATCGTCCGGCCGCGGCACGCCGACCGGCGGCATCTGGCGCACGCGAAGCTTTCGGACGACCTTTTCCCAGACCTCGGGGTGCTGGCTGACGTCCTGCGCTGTGACTGCCTCGAGCGCGAGGCCGCCGCTCTTCAGTCGATCGTTGTGGCACGAGACGCAGTAGCGAGTGACGAGTGCCCGATGAGTGCCACCGGGCGGCTGCGCGCCAACCGGTGATGGCTGGGCTTCGAGCGTCAGGACGAAGGTGGCCGCCAGACCCGACGCGCAGACAGAGGTCAAACAATCTCCGGGCGATGCGCATACCTGTCTCGGCAAATAATACGCCCTATCCGCTATCGAGCGAACATGATCCGCACGCGGCGTTCTGACGTCGACTCGTGGTTGTTACGGTACAGGCGGCTGAAGCTCTGCACGAGGTTCGGAGTCGTCCCACCAACTACACGCGCGCCGCCTTGAGCGCCTCGAGCACGCGCGCATCGCGGAACGGAACCCGCCGCAGCCGCACACCCGTCGCATCGAAGATCGCGTTCGCGACCGCCGCGATGAGCGGTTTGCAGATGGTTTCGCCGGCGCCATAGTGCGGCAGATCCGGGCGCTTCGGGTTCGGGTCGCCGTTGACCAGCACGACGTCGATGGTCGCCGGCGTGTCGGTGTGCCTCAGCGACGGATGGGTGATCCAGTCGACGCCGGTCGGCTTCTCGCCGTCGAACCGCACTTCTTCGTGCAGCGCGCGGCTCAATGAGTGGAGCATCCCGCACTCGATGGTGCGGCGCAGCGCCTCCGGGTTGATCACGAGGCCGCAGTCGTGCGCGCAGACGAGTCGCTTGACCCACACATGACCGGTGCGCCGATTCACTTCGACTTCGGCGATTTCGGCGACGACGGTTTGATTACGGTACGAGTAGGCGATGCCGCGGCCGGTGAGGATCGTGCCGCTGTCGATCTTCTTCGGTGACGGACGAGGATCCCAGCCGTACGCTTCTGCCGCGGCCTTGACGACGGCGATCGAGCGGGCGCGCTTGAAGCCGCTGTCGTCGGTCGCGGCGCCCGTGAGCAGGCGCATGCGGAACTCGATCGGGTCGGCTTTGGCGGCGGCCGCTAGCTCGTCGATGAACGATTCGGCGGCGAAGGTAATCTGCGGACCATTCGGATCGCGAAGGTTGCCGGTCCGGATCGGCGTCTCCCAGACGAGCGGGAGGCTCACGACTTGCGACGCCGTCCGCTTGTTCGGGATCTCGTACATGTCCGATGGCGTGCCGGCGCTGCCGGCGGCCGGCGTCGCGCGCCGTCGTCCCATGAGCTGCGCAATCAACACCGTGTCGGCCTCGTTGTAGCCCACGTGACAGTAGTCCGCGGCCTGGGCGTTGTAATCGAGCGCCACCAGCCGGCCCTGCGCGTCGAGCCCGCCGCGCAGCTTGAAGGTGAACGCCGGACCTTTCGTGTCCCACGCCGTTTCTTCGTGCCGCATCCATTGCACGCGCACCGGCCTGCCGATCTCCCTGGCGAGGTATGCCGCCTCGAATCCCGCGTCGTCAGCCGCCGTGCGGCCGTAGCCTTGCGGCCCTTCCATCCAGACGACGCGGACCTGGTCGCGAGGCATGCCGAGGAACTGTGCGATCCCGTTTCGCATCCCGTAGGACTTCATGTCGTTCGAGTAGACCGTCATCTGACCGTTCGACGGGTCGGCCAGTGCATGCGCCGGCGCGAAGGCGGTATGCCCCTGGAACGGCATGTCGTATTCGGCTTCAACCACGGTGGCGGCGCCGGCAAGCGCCGCATCGGGATCGCCTTTGACCGTCGGGCCCTGCTTCGAGGTTGGGATCGCACTGCGCATATACGCGTAGAGATCGTCCGAGGTCGGAAATGGCGACGTGGCCGGTTTCTGCCACTGAACCTTGAGCTGCCTGGACGCGGTGATCGCCTGCTCTTCCCGTTCGCAGACGACGGCGACGTAGTTGCCCTTGGTGACGACCTTGATGAAGCCGGGAAGATTCCGGACCGCGGACTCGTCGATGCTGACCAGCGTCGCGCCGGCGACTGGCGGTTTGACGTTGCGCGCGTGCACCATGCCCGGAAGCTTGACGTCGACGGCCCATTTCAACGAGCCGTTCACCTTCGCGGGGATGTCGTAGCGCTGCGGCGACTGTCCGACGATCCTGAGATCTTGCACGGCCTTGACCTTGGCCGTGCCGGTAGTTGCGTCGACATTGTTGCCGGTCAGCGTGACGTTGAATCGTTTTCCTCCGATCAGCTCACCGTAGGTGACCCTTTTCGAGGGATCCGACTTGACGGTGACGAGTGCGTCGCTCACGGCGAGCTCCGCCACGGGAACTGCCAACCTGGTCGAGGCCATTTCGAGCAGCACGCGGCGAGCCTCGGCGGCCACGCGCCGCATCGGCCAGCCGTCGGTCTGGATCGCGTCCGACCCGCCCGATCCACCCTGATCCACCGTGACGTCGGTGCTGCCCATCACGCAGCTGGTCTTGTCGTATGCGATGTCGAGCTCGTCGGACATCATCTGGCGGAACGCGGTGCCGGTGCCTTGACCGCAGTCGGTCTTGCCGACGTAGAACGCGGCGGTGTTGTTTTCGTGAACGACGATCCACGAGTCGAGCTGACGGAAGTCGGGGTCGGGATAGGGTCCCGCTATTCCGCGCCTTGGCGAGGCAAGCCGGCCGCGGCTCGCATCTGCCGCAAACGGGCCGGCGGCCGCCGCGGCGCTGATCCCGACGATCAGCATCCCCGAACCCTTGAGGAAGTCCCGTCGCGGAATGTTCGAAGGCGCCTTCATGCGACACCCGCCTTCGCGCCTTCCACCTTCGCGCTCCGCGCTTCGGCGGACAGATCGGCGCTTCGGCCGAGGCAGCGCCTCGGCGCAGTCGTGACTGCCGCCCTTTTGATGGCCGCCTGCACGCGGTAGTAGGTCATGCACCGGCACAGCGCGCCGGCCATGCCTTCGCGAATTTGCGCGTCGGTCGGATTCGGGGTCTTGTCGAGCAGGACAGTCGGCGGTCATGATCTGGCCGTTCTGACAGAAGCCGCATTGCGGCACCTGCTCGTCGATCCAGGCCTGCTGGACCGGGTGCAGCGTGCCGTTGCTGGCGAGGCCTTCGAGCGTGGTGATCTCGCTCCTCACAGTTGGAGCAGGGCGTGACGCACGAGCGGGTCGCGACCCCGTTGATGATCACGGCGCAGGCGCCGCACTGACCAAGCCCGCATCCGAAGCGCGGGCCCTGCAGGCCGAGATCGTTCCGGAGCACGTAGAGGAGAGGCGTCAACGGCTCGACGTCCACGGTGTGGGCCGTGCCGTTCACCTTCAGCGTGATGCGGCTCATGACTGTGCCTTGAGCTGACGAGCGATGAATGCCTTCACCATCTCGCGCGCGCGATCGGTCTGCGGACCCGGCGTCGCGACCCATTCGTGCTCGCTGCCTTCGAACAGCTGGTACTGGCACTCGCCGCCGGCGGCCTTGTATGTCGCGGCGAACTTTTCCTGCACCGCGGGGAGCACGTTGTCGTCGAGCGCGCCCTGCATGATCAGCAGCGGCACGAGCGTCACCGGCTCGTGGCGCTCGAGGATCTCCTGCGGGTTGCTTTCGTGGATCGTCTCCCACGGCTTGAAGAAGGTCGTGTGGTTCTTGACCATGGCCTCGCGCTTCATCTTCTCCGCGTGCTGAAAGCGCGCGAATGGGTCGCTGATCGGCGACCGCATCGCGGCGTAGGCGATCGTCGCGTCGACCCCGCGCGCGTCGGGAAGCGGAATCGCGTTATAGCGCGGATCGCGCGGGCGCATCGCGAGCAGCTCGGCGACGTGTCCACCGCTGGAGCTGGCGTACACGCCGATTCGGGACGGGTCGCCTTTCCACGCCGCGGCCTTTGATTTCAGCCAGCGCACGCCGTAGTTGGCGTCCTGAACGCACGCCGGATACGGCGCTTCCGGCGCCAGCGTGAGGTCGATGGCGACGACCACGATGCCGCTGGCGGCCAGCGCGCGATCCATCGGCTCTTCGGCATGGCGATCCTTGGCATTCCACGCGCCGCCGTGCAGGTCGAGCACGGTTGGGAATGGTCCCGCGCCGTTTGGCTGATAGACGCGCGCCATCAACAGTCGTCCCGCCGGTGTCCGCCGGACATCGACCTCGGTGACCGTGATCTCGAACTTCGCCGTGGGATCGTAATTCGGTTTCGCAGCGGGTCCGACCGCGATCACATCAGGGAAATCCGCGGAGCGGTGCCCGATGAGCGGCGCGATGCCCGGAAGGCTGGCTGCGCCGAGTGCGGTCATCTGTCTTAGAAAGTCGCGGCGGCCGGAAGGGCGGTTCCCCATGCTGACCTCCGCTGCACACTATCCGCTACCACGGCGGACGTGGGCAAGCGAAGATTGGAGGTGCATCAGAACCCGGCGCTCGAATCGCAGGGCATGCGGCCCAACCGTCCAGCCGAGGTGTGCGATCGGGCCCGTAATGTCATGACTCTAAGCGTTCGATAAGAATACGAATGATTCAGCTCGATCGCGCCACCAAGCGCTTTGAGGGCAAGCGGAGCGTCACCGCGCTCGACGAGGTGACGCTGACGATTCCTCGTGGCGAGATGGTGTCGATCATCGGTCAGTCAGGCTCCGGCAAATCGACACTCCTCAACCTGGTCGGCGGCCTCGACCGCGCCACCACCGGCGATGTGCTGATCGACGGCGAGTCGCTCGCCGGCTTGCACGACGACAAGCTGACGCAGGTGCGACGCGACAAGATCGGGTTCATTTTCCAGTTCTTCAACCTGTTGCCCACGCTGACGTGCCTGGAAAACGTCGGGCTCCCGCTTCACCTGCGCGGGTGGCCGCGCCGCAAGGTCGACGAGCGCGCGCGCGAACTGCTGTCGCTCGTGCAGCTCGGCGATCGCCTCACGCATCTGCCCGAAGAACTGTCCGGCGGTCAGCGGCAGCGCGTCGCGATCGCGCGCGCGTTGTCGGTGTACCCGCCAATCCTGCTGGCCGATGAACCGACGGGCAACCTTGACAGCCGAACCGGAGAGGACATCTTGACGCTCATTCGCGATCTGCATTCACGCCTCGGCGCAACAGTTGTGATGGTCACGCACGATGCCCATGTCGCCCAGACCTGCCAGCGGACCATCACCTTGCGCGACGGCCGGATCGTCGAGGACGTCAGACGCTGATGGCAGTGCCCCGGATCAGCCATCCCTCGTGCCGCGCCGCGCAGTCGCAGCCGTCGCGCGTGGTTGCCCGCATCGTCCTGACGTGGATCGTTGCCCTCCTGCCGGCGGCCGCTGGCGCGCAGCCGATCGCGCAGCGCGGTTTCATCGACGTGCGCGACTTCCTGTTTCCGCAAAGCGCGCCGAACGACGCGACGCGGAACGTCGGCGATCTACTGGCTCGCGAGGAGGTGTTCCTCAAACCGGCTGAGTGGTTTCAGATCGCCGGCGGTCTCGACCTGCGCGCGAACTCACACGATCAGGTGGAAAATGGATTCGATTGGGACGATCGCGCCATCCGGCGGCCGCGACTCGCTCTGCGGCGGCTGGCGGTCACCCTCAGCAAGGGGCCGTTCACGATCGACGCTGGAAAGGCGTTCATCAGGTGGGCCCGGGCGGACGTGCTGAATCCGACGGATCGCTTTGCACCGCGCGACTTCATGAATGTGCTCGACACCGACGTGTTGCCGGTCATCGCCGTCCACCCGTCGCTGCACTTCCGCAACGAGACGTTCGAGGCGGTCTGGTCACCCCAGCTGACGCCGAGTCGACTGCCGTTGTTCAACCAACGCTGGACGGTGTTGCCACCTGCGGTGCAAGGCATTCCGATCGTGGACGGCGGATCGATCCTGCCCAGCGGATCGGAGCAGGGCGTCAGGTGGAGTCATGCGGGCAGCCGCTTCGATGCGTCGCTCTCGTTCTTCGACGGCTTCAACCATCTCCCGAACATCGAAACGCGTCTGCTGCCGACCGGACCCGTGCCGCCCGGACTCGTGCCGCCCGGACTCGTGCCGACCGGACTCGAGCTGACGCGCGTGTTTCCGTCGCTGCGGAGCTACGGTGGGGACCTGGCCATCCCGACGCAGTGGGTGACGCTGAAAGGCGAGGCGGCCTATTTCACGTCACCGACGTCGACGAACGACGAGTACGTGCTGTATGTCATCGAAGTCGAGCGCCAGATTCGCGAGTGGGTGCTGGTCGTAGGCTACGCCGGTGAGGCGGTCACGCAGAACCGCGGCGTGTTTTCATTCGCGCCGGATCGCGGCATCGCGAAATCGATCCTGGGCCGGGCTGCTTATACCGTCGACCCGCGGCGCACGGTCGCCATCGAAGCGGCCGTGCGGCAGAGCGGCGACGGCCTCTATATCAAGGGCGAATACTCGCAGGCGTTCGCGCAGCACTGGCGGCTGACGCTGACCGGCGTCGGAATCGAAGGCGAGCCCGACGATTTCCTGGGGCAGTTCAACCACAACTCCAACGTCTCGATTGCGCTGCGCTTCAGCTTCTAGACGCCCGCTAGAAGTGGGCAAATGTCAGCCGGAGCGTGCTTCCTGGCTCGTCGGTCACGAGCAGCTCGGATGCGCCGCCATACAGCGCCGTCACATGAGACAGCGCCAGTGCGCCCAGACCGGTGTTTCCCGCCGCCGGAGCCGATAGCGGCTGGTTGGAGAAGCGCTCGGCCGTCTCTCTTGAAACGAACGAGTGACGCTGAATGACTTCGATGACGAACCCGCGTTCGCCGAGGGCCTGCGTGTGTATGTCGAGCGCGGGCTCGGCCCCCGGCTCCAGCAGCGCCAGCGTGACGATGATCGCGCTGGTCAGGGCGAAACCGACCGGACCATCGCCGACATGCGGCGCGGCCGCGCCGGAATGAAGGACCGTGAACCGAAGACGCGACAGCCGGCACTCCGGCTCGAAGCGCTCGACGATGTCGTCGACAACGACCGGAAGCGGCCGGGTTCGTCCGTCGGGATACTTGCCGCCCGACAGGAACGACGCCACGTTCGCCAGCCAGAGCGCGCGCCAGGTCTGCGCCGCCAGGAGATCGACCGCGACCACCTGCTGGAATCCGGTCGGCGTATTCCGCAGCAATCCCACGGTGGCCCGGATGCGCGACAGATCGTCTGCGATGGCGGTGACCCCTTCGGCGATTCGCCCGCCGACCGACGCGCGCAATGCGCCGCCGGTGCGTTCGCCGCGCACCTTTTCCGCGGCCTCGAGCGCCGTGGCGCCCGCCTCGTCCACGTGATGCACGATGCACGGCACCTCGGCGAGCCCCGCCGTGATGGCGGCGC
This sequence comes from uncultured Acidobacteriota bacterium, assembly GCA_963792175.1. Lineage (GTDB taxonomy): Bacteria > Acidobacteriota > Vicinamibacteria > Vicinamibacterales > CAVVIG01 > CAWBVG01. The sequence continues at coordinate 18,397 of CAWBVG010000020.1, read as the reverse complement.
CGAGCCGTTTGGATCCGGCGATCACGTGATAACCGGTCCGGTCTCTTCGCACCAGCAGCGGCTGGAGGATGCCGTGCGCCCGGATGGACCGGACCAGGGGATCGAGATCCTTGGAGGCCGACTGCGGCCGCGGTGCCAGCTGGGTAATCGGGATCAGTTGAACCGGAACGCTGGACGATGGCGCGCTGAGATGGTCCACGTAGTGGCGCTCGGCGCGCATCCGGTATTGCGGCGGCAGCCCTTCGCGCTGCCGGACCTGCGCCGACGCGATCGGCTCGCTCGGTTCGGGTTCGGACGCGTCGTCGATGTCCGTGCGTTCACTGTCGGCTGATTGCGATTCGAGTTCGTGCACGCAGGTGGTCCTTGAATCCTTGGCTCAGTGGCTGGATGCCAGCCAGAAAGGATCATCCAACGACCATCCGGCGACAGCTCTTCAGTCGCGGGACGACTCGTTTCGAACGTGCAGAAGAACAGCAACAGGAAGGCGGCGGGCGCGACATGCGAATAGTGACAGCGGCCGCGCCCAGCCGTCACTTCCCACGTGGAGGCTCTACGACTCTTTCGTCGCGCGTCTGCGTCGACGTGCCGCAGCGCTAAGGCTCAGAAGGCCCGTGCCGAGCAACAGTAGGACGCCGGCTCCGGCGACGGCAGCCGTCCCAACCGGCGGCGTGTGGTAAGTGATGACGAGGTTGTCAATGCCAATCGTCGCCGGCCAGTCGGCAAAGCTCAGGATGTTCGATCCTGCCAACGTTGAAGACCAGCGCGCCGGTATTGACGGGCGCGAGCTGCGGCGGAGTTCATTGCCGGCGCCGCTCACCGGTGAATGCGTGTTTGATCCCGACGGCGCCGAGGCATATTGGTGAAACACTTGCCCGAGATCCGTGCTGAATGTGAAGTCCGGCTGGTTGGGTATAACCCTGAACAGGATTGCCGCCGCATCCCGCCGCGGTGAGCTGAGTACAGGTGCCATCCGGCATGATCTCATAGTCGAAACTCACGTTGTCGATGATGAAGTTGCTGCTGAAATCGAAGTAGAAGCCGGTGGTGTTCGCCGCGTTTCTGATCCACGTGTCCAGATTTGTACCTGTGCACGGGTTAACCCCCGTGCATGCGATGCCGGCGACAACGCCGCCGGCGCCCTCTGACGTGCCCAGTGTGCGGGACACGGTGCTGCCTCCCACGCCCACGGCGTGTCCGTCCCCGTCGTACCCTTTTGCGGCCTGCGCTTCGGCCGATACGGTGACCGTCGCGTTGCCAGCCAGAACGGTATTCATGTATTGCTCGATGCTGGTACTGTTCGCTCCGGATGCGAGGCTGTTGAAATTAAACGTGACAACTCCCGCAGAAGCCGAAGCGCTACCGGTCAATACCATCAGCGCGGCCAAGACCGGCGCAATTCCCATTTGCTTCGTCATATCGACTCCCGACGGAGAACCCGTTTCATCGCCTTCGAACAGGACTTTCGCAAGGGCCCGTCAGTGCAAGATTGACTCCTCAGCCATATGGGCGTTATTCCGAAGCATTTCGCCTGCGCCCGCCGTTTCCACTCTCGAATTTCCTTTCGGAGGCCGACTTTGTTCTTCCCATCGTTGCCGGCTGACTCCTTGCCACGGCTTAACCCCCCGTTTTGCAGCTGCGACATGTCGATAAAGACGGCTGAATGAACAACTTTGCCCAGATAGCGAAGGGGGGCGGACCGAATGGCTCGACGCGAGGTCGAGGAGCGAATCTTGCTCCGACCCGTTACATGCTTCGAGCTGCGTCGGTAGCATCACTGTTGATGGTGTGCTTGGTTGGTCTGGGGTGCCGGACGAGCGCTACGGAGCACGTCACGCGCGCGGAACGGTATATCGCCCAGAAGAAGTACGACGAAGCCATCCTCGAATATCGCGCCGCCTTGAAACAGGATCCCAAATCGGGGCGACGCGAGGCTGAGGCTCGCAGACCTTCACGCCCGGCAAGGCGATGTCCAAGCCGCCTATCACGAGTACATCGCGCCGCAGACACCATGCCGGACACACAGAGGCGCAGCTCAAAGCGGGCGCGTTGCTGCTGATGGCCAACCGCTTTGCTGAGGCCAAAACCGTGCGGAGAGCGTCCTTCGCGAACGCCCCGGAATGCCGGCCGCCTTGATGCTCCTCGGCAACGCGCTGGCGGGGCTGGACGACGTGCCCGGTGCTTTCGACCTGCTCCGCCAAGCGATTGACGTCGATCCGCGTCTGGTCCGGCGTACTCCAACATGGGGGCGCTTCAGCTCGCACATGGCGATCGGCGGATGGCCGAGGCGTCCTTCAAGAAGGCGATTGACGCAGATCCAAGTCGGCGACGGCCCGCGTCGCGCTTGCCAGCTTTTACCGATCGCAAAACCGCGAAGAAGAAGCCGAGCAAGTGCTGCGAGAAGCAGCAGTCTTCGATCCGAAGAACCTCCAGGTGAATACCAACCTGGTGGAACTCCTGTTCCGGACTGGTCGCGCCCTGGAAGCTGAAGCGCCGCTCAAAGTGGTCGTCGACGCCATGCAGAGCGCCGACGGTCAGTTCGCTCTGGCCGAATACTACTTGCGGGTCAATCGACCGGCAGAGGCCGTGCCGATTCTCAGGAGGCTGACTGAGAACAGGGAGACGTACGCCCTGGCAACGGCACGCCTTGCCGCGGTCGACTACAAGCAGGGGCGCGTCGCCGACGCCCACGAAGCCGTAGACGAAGTCCTCAAGCGCGAACCGAATCAACGCGCGGCCCTTTTGTTGAAGGGTCAGCTGTTGCTGAAGGAAAAAAAACTCGACGAGGCGCTGGTCACTTAAGTCGGCGGCGGCAGCCGATCCGAACCGGTCCGCAGAGCCGAATTGATCATCGCCATGTGTATATCGCGAAACGGCAGCTTGAATCCGCGCTGGATCGCGTTCAAGCGTGTCCTCGCACGCGATGCCCGCTCGGTCGAAGCACACCTCGGCCTGGCACAGATCCTGCGGTGAAGGGCGAATTCAACGCCGCGGTGGAGGTCGCGCGAGGCGCTTGGCGATCAACCCGAAGCACGTCAACGCGCGGTTGACGCTAGCACGTACACTGATTGCAGCCGGCGATGCGGCGGGAGCGGAAAAAGAAATTCGCTATCTAAGAAAACTCAGCCGCCGTCCGCGCCGATCCAGGTGCAGTTGGGCGCCCTTCTGCTTGCACGACACGATCCGAAAGCCGCAAAGGCGGCTTTTCTCGCCGCGTTGACACTGGCGCCGATTCGCCTAGAAGCACTGCCGGAATGGTCGCCGTCGATCTCACCTCGATGACAAAGCCTCGGCGATCGCCCGCGTCGAAGCGCGGCTTCTCGAAGCGCCGAACGACAAGACCTCCTGGTTCCTGGCAGCACACCTCTACTACAGTGTGAAGAATTTCGAGCGGGCCGAAACCGCCCTGCGAAAGACCATCGAACTGGACCCGACCAATTTGGGTGCGTTCGCCATGCTTGGTGGCATCTACGGGGCCCGCGGAAATCTCGATGACGCGAGACGCCAATTCGAGAGCTGGGCCGCGATAGAGCCACGGTCGGTCGCTGCCCACACGATGCTGGCCATGTTGTTCGAAAAACAAGGTAGGGAGGCGACGCACGCAAGGAGGTACGAGAAGATTCTCGAAATCGACTCGCGCGCCGCCATCGCGGCCAACAATCTGGCGTTCCACTACGCCGAAACCGGCGCGAGCCTCGACCTTGCGTCTGCAGCTCGCCCAGACGGCCCACGCGCAATTGCCGGACGAACCTGAGTTCAATGACACGTTGGGATGGACCTACTACGCGCAAGGAAATGCCGATTTAGCGGTGCAGTTCATTCGGAAAGCGATCGACAAGGAACCAAACAAACCCCAGTTTCACTACCATCTCGGTATGTCCTATGCGAAACAAGGCGAGGACTCCAAGGCGATTGCTGCCATGAAAATGGCGCTGGCACTGAACCCGACCTTCGAGCACGCCGCCGACGCGCGACGCCTCTTGTCCGAGCTGCAGATTCAATAGCGGACGCGGGAGAATCCTCGTCGACCGACCAGAGCGAACTCACCGTCACAGGTCGAAACTACTCTGCGCGCGGCCGCGGTGCGGCCTGGTTCGTTGCCTCGCGGCTCGCGGAAGCCGTGGAACGGCAGATGGCAATCGTGCTGATAGAGGAACGCGAGGAAGCGCTTGTAGTCGCCCGGCGCCATCCGGAACAGTTCGACGAGCTTCCGGTAGTTGCCTTGCGTTCGCTGCAACCCGGCCTTGACGATCTGGCGCAGGTCGGTCTTCGTCAGCTCGCGATCGATGAACGCCGGATAGACGACGGTCCAGAAGCTCTCGCCGCCGACGACCATCGGATCCCAGAGCACCTCGGCGCGCGACTTGGTTTCGTCTGGCGCCTGGGTGCCGCCTGCGGGCTCGGTGTCGCCGGCGAACGTCACCGCGTCGAGGATCTCCGCGGGCAGATCGTCGGGAACGATGTCGCGTCCGCGATGACGGATGACGAGACGCTCGACGACGTTCTTCAGCTCGCGGACGTTGCCGGGCCAGCGGTGCGACGTCAGGATTTTTTCCGCGGCCGGCGTCAGGCGCGGCAGATCGACCTGATGCGCGGTCGCACTCTCCGAGAGATAATGCCGCAGCAGCATCGTCACGTCGTCGCCGCGTTCGCGCAGCGGCGGAATCGCCAGGCGAATCACGTTGAGACGATAGTACAAGTCCTCGCGGAACTCGCCCTCGCCGATGCGCTTGGCGAGGTTGCGATTCGTGGCGGCGATGATCCGGACGTCGACGCGGCCGTCGATGCGATCCGAGCCGACGCGCTGGATTTCGCCGTTCTCGACGAAGCGAAGGAGCAGGGCCTGCATCCGCAACGACGTCTCGCCGAGCTCGTCGAGGAACAAGGTGCCGTTGTGCGCCATCGCGGCGAGGCCCGGCTTGTCGCGATAGGCCCCGGTGAAACTGCCGCGGACATGTCCGAACAGCTCGGACTCGAGAAGCGAGTCGGGGAGTCCGGCGCAGTTGATCGTCACGAAATTGCGCGTCCGGCGGCGGCCGGTCTCGTGAATCATGCGCGCGACGATTTCTTTGCCGACGCCGGTTTCGCCGACGATGAGCACCTTGGCATCGGACCGCGCGGCGGCGTCGACGTCCTCGCGAAGTCGCTGCATCGCGTCGCTGCTGCCAATGAGAAGAGGCGCAGGCGGAAGGGTGTTCGCTGTTTGGGCGCGTCGAACGAGAGTCAGCTCTTGTGCAGTCACGGGTTTTTTGTCTGCCTCAAAGGGGAATTCAGCGGCGCGCTCCTTCTGATTCTCCAAGACAGCCGCGAGCAAGATACTACCGGTAAGCAGAGACGAAATTCAACCCTAAAAGACGCAAGGCGGACAAAAAGTCATATCACGAGTGCAAAAGGGTCGAGGTCTGGGTGAAAAATGTAAGCGGATTCTGGGTTTTGTTGCGCGGAACTTCATGGTTGCGCTTGGTATATCGTTCGGTCGCACACATTGGCGCCGAGTCCTGTGCTGTGGCCGCGTGATTGCAGCCGGGGTCGTCGCCTCTTCTGAGCCGTGCTCGCCAACCAACCTTCCAAGCGGCGCGAGGCATCTGGACAAGTGTCCCCGTCCCCGTCGAAGCTTCGCGACGTCGCGCAGAGTCGGATGTGGAAGTGGCTCTTCGACGCGCACCGCCTGCTCGGTGTGACCGTCGAAGTCGTCGACGAGCAGTTGAACGTGCTCTCCCTGACAGTCGGTGGCGGCCTCCTCGGACGCGATCCGGATCCGACCGGCGGTGCGCTGCAGGATGCCGTCGGCGAATCGGTGGCCACGGCGACGCCCACCACGACGACGACTGGCGGGTATCAGGTCTCGTGCACGCCGATCGTCGTGGGCGGCGCGGTGGGAGGCGCCGTGCTGATCGGCGCGGAGACACTGCGGCTCGGCGATCGCGACCTCGCGCGCGCGGGGTTGCTGCTCGCAAACTGCCTCGAAGACGAGCTCTCTCACCCGGTCGTCGAACACGCCGACAGCCTGCACAAGATCGCGGCTTTCTATCAGCTGCTGCACACGGCCATCGCCTCAGGGTCGGATCGGGAAGTCGTGCGGACGTTTGCCGAGGCGTTGAGTGTCTGGGACGAGATCGAAGTGTTCGCCTACCGGTCTGGTCTCGACGGCCGCTATACGCTGGAGGTGTCGCTGCCGGGCTCCGACGTCACGTCCGGACCGCGCGAGATCGACGCGTCGGCGTTTCCCATCGGCGCCGGGTTGTCCCGCCTGTCGACGCCCGATCGCCAGGATCTCGGCTTTGCGGGTTCCGGCGAGACGGCGATCGTTCACCTGGCCGCCGAAGGCGGACCGTGGGTGATCGCGATGACCGCCGCGCACGATCCGACGGAATCCGAACGCTCCGAGCTCTACGTCGCCGCGCTCGCGCACGCCGTGAACGCGGCGCTTGGCGTCGAGACGGCGCGGCTGACGTGGGCGGTCATGCAACACTTCGTCGACAGCCAGTCGCCGCACGACGCGGCGTCGCGCGCGTTGAAAGAAGCGGCGGCGGCGTTGAACGCCGCCGGAGGATTTGCGGTGTTCGGCGCCCAGGGGGCACCCGTCCTGGTTGTCGGCGGCGGTGAACACCTCGATCCGGCGCTCGACGATGTCGCCGAGCCGCAGACGCTGCGCACACACGTCAACACGAGCGGACCGTACGCCGCCATCCTGGAGATGTGCGCCACCGGTCGCGCCTTCACGCGTCGCGACGTCAGGCTGTTCGAAGCGGCGGCCGCGAATTTCGGCACCTGGCTGCCGTCGGCGATCCGGCGCATCGACGCCGATCCGGATCGCCGGGTCGTCACGCGATCGTTCGATCAGATTCTCGACGGCTACGTGCGCGCGGCGCACGCCGCGAACGACACCGCGTCGCTCGTCTTGCTGTCGTCCGGCGACGCGCCGCTGTCCCTCCAGGCGGCGCACACCTGGATCAAGACTGTGCGGCCGCAGTTGCGGCCGACCGACCTCGCCGGACGCCTCACGTCGGGCGAGGTCGGCATCCTCCTGCTCGAGACGCCGCCGCCCGGGGCACAGGTCGTCGCCAGGCGGCTCGCCCGTGTCTTCGAGACCCGTCCGCACGGTTCGGAACCCGCCGTCCGGATCGGGGTGGCCAGCCAGGTTGGCGACGAGCCATCGGCCGCCGAACTGATCGCGCGCGCGCGCGATCACGCCCTCGTTTTGTAATCGGTCAATTGGCCTCAATCAGCCGATCGAAGTCAGAGAAAGTCAGGACTTTCGATTGATAGGTCGCCGTTTGGCGACATAAGTCTTCCTTCCGACGGTGATTAATCCGCCAGGCTCTACATCTAAAGGTCAACCGGAGCGTTATTTAGCGCGACCTTCTGGGCGGCGACTAAAGGTGGCGACCCCCTTGCACCCCGACGGGCATCAACCCGTTGGACCGCCGGAGTGGACTGTTAATGAGCACAATGACCATGCGCGCAAAGACTCGAGTGGACTTAATAGGCCACAGTCCCGAGATCCTCGCGCTCCAAGAAGAGATCGAGCGCGTGGCCCGGTCCGACGCCAAGGTGCTGATCACCGGCGAAAGCGGCGTCGGCAAGGAAATCGTCGCACGGAGCATCCACACGCTCGGTCCACGCGCCCCTATGCCGTTTGCGCCGGTGAACTGCGCCGGCCTTCCCGAAACGCTCCTCGAATCGGAGCTGTTCGGCCACGTCAAGGGCAGCTTCACCGGCGCCTATCGCGACAAGCCCGGCAAGCTCGAAACGGCGCACACGGGCACGGTGTTCCTCGACGAAGTCGGCGAGATGACGCTGCGCATGCAGGGCCTGCTGCTGCGTTTCCTCGAGACCGGCGAGTTGCAGAAGGTCGGCGCCGACGGGGGCAGCCGCCACGTCGACGTCCGCGTCATCGCGGCGACCAACCGCAATCTGCGCGAATTGATCAGCCAGGGTCAGTTCCGCGACGACTTGTATTACCGCCTCAACGTCATCCACATCGTCGTGCCGCCGCTGCGCGATCGGCGCGAGGACATTCCCGAGCTGGTCGAGCACTTCCTCGGCCGCTACGTCGCGGCCAACCGATCGCCCATCACGGAAGTCTCGCCGACGGCGATGAAGGCGCTCTGCGAGCACTCGTGGCCCGGCAACGTTCGCGAGCTCGAGAACGTGATCGAGCGGCTGGTCGTCAATGCCAAGGGCCCGCAGATCGAGCTCGAGGACCTGCCGCCCGAAATCCGAGCGCAGGACGCCATCAGCTTCCGGCCGAGGCGCGAGCGCCGCCGCACGGTCGCCGACGATCTGTACAAGCGGCTGACCGAAAACGGCGAATCGTTCTGGACGTCGGTCTATCCGCTGTTCATGGAGCGCGAAATCACGCGGGCGAACGTGCGCGAAGTGGTCCGGAAGGGCCTGGAAGAAGCCCGCGGCAACTACAAGATCGTCGCGCGCCTCTTCAACATGGACACGCGCGATTACAAACGGTTCCTGAATTTCCTCAGAAAACATGACTGCCAGATTCCGTTCAAAGAGTATCGCTAGCGCGCTTCGCGCGGCGCGTCCTGGCCGCGTCTCGCCATCGCCGGCACGGCGATGCCGTGCGCGGCGCAGAGCGCAGGCGCTGCCGCGCCCGCCGACCGGCTGCGCCGGCCGCAGGCGCCGCGCGCGGACCGCCGCGCCGCCGCCCGTCGTGCGCGGCGCCGGGCGTCACGCTGCCGCCCGAGTACACGATCGGCGCGGACGATGTGCTGTCGATCGTGTTCTGGCGGGACAAGGAGCTGACGGCCGAGGTCACGGTCCGTCCTGACGGAAAGATTTCGCTGCCGCTGCTGAACGACGTCCAGGCGTCCGGTCTTGACGCCGGCGCAGCTGAAGGATCGGATCGTCGAGGAGTCGAAGAAGTACGTCGAGGATCCGAACGTCACGGTCGTCGTCAAAGAGATCAACAGCCGGCAAGGTGTTCATCACCGGCGAAGTCCGCAAGCCGGGTCCGTATCCGCTGACCGGCGTCGACCACGGTGCTGCAGATGATCTCGATTGCCGGCGGCCTGGCGGACTACGCGAAGCCGGACAAGATCTCGATCGTGCGCATCGAAAACGGCAAGCCGCATGAGTTTCAAGTTCAACTACAAGGAAGTCATCGAAGGCAAGAAGCTGACCCAGAACATCGAACTGAAACCGGGCGACACCATCATCGTTCCGTAGCGCACGATCGAGGACAAGGCGTGAGCCGAAAGACATTCGGAATTCGATTGGTGTGCGCGATTGCGGCGTGCGTCGGCGTGGCTGCGCCTGCGGTGCGCAGACCGAGCGGCCCATGCGGCGGACCGTTCTCGGGGCTGTTCAAGGGCAGTCCCGAAGGACCAGCCGCACACGCTCGACGTGCGCGGCGTCGGCGTTCGCCGCGTGGGACGACAACCTCGCTGGCGCAGGCGCCGGGTAGCCGGCGGAGCGGCGATCTGACGGCCATCGATCCGCGGTTTCTCAAGCACGGGGTCGCGAACGGATTTCAGGGTTCCGTCGCGCTACGGCTTCCGCACGAAGCGGCACGCGGAGCCAGTTCAGCTGTCGGCGGCGACGGCGGCGTTCAGCAGTTCGAGAGCAGTCTCGGCAGTGACGCATTCTGGTTCTAGAGCTACAACGTCGTCGACTGGCCTGACGACGAAGTTCACGAACAAGACTCGATGTCGTTCGGTGCGGGCGTCGGATACGCGCCGTACTACCAGTACGCGCCGTTCCTGAAGAACACGACCAGCGAAGAAAGCCCGGTCGGCAGCGACTATGGGTTTCGCCGTCGCACTCGACATGGGTCCGATCGGCAGTCGCGCGTCGGCATCGATCGAGAATCGGTTCACGAAGAAGTCGCGGCTTCTCGGCGGGAGTCGTCTGGGATCAGCGCGATCATGCACGGGAGACGATGACGGTCGAGCATCGAGATCACGCGTCGGCGCCAGTGCGTCGTTCAGTCACAACCTGACGCGCAAGCTCGCGTTCCACGTCGGCTACAGCATTCTGGAGTCGCGCGATAGCCGTCGAAGCCGGATCGCGAACCGGTTCGGACGAACAATCTCGACATCGGACTCGGCTACGGCGATGGACTCACGTTGACCTTCGGGCGCCACTACACGCTGAGCCTGACGATCGGCGCGTCGGTCGCCAAAAACGGCGACCCGCGTCCGGTTGCGACCACCGGCAAAGACACCGCGATTCGTGGTCACCGGCGGCGCGACGCTCAGCCGATCCATCGGACGGATCTGGGGCGCCTCGCTCGGCTACACGCGAGGGACCTCCTACGTCGTCGGTTTCAGCAACCGCTGATGACCGATTCGCGCGAACGCGGGCATCGGCGGACCGCTGACCGCGCGTCTCCACTTCTCGGCGGGCGCCGGCGCATCACGGGGCCAGCAGCTGTTTTCGACGGCAGGCGGCAACATCATCAGCTACACGGCGTCGACGCGCCTGACGTACGGGCTGTTCAGCATCTCGGCCTGTACGCTCAGGCGTCGTACTACCGGTTCTCGATTCCGCCAGGCTTCAACAGACTTTCGGATTCGTGCCGGATCTGGATCGCCGCAGCGTAAGCGTCGGGCTGACCGCGTGGTTGCCGCTGATCAAGCCAGCGACGCGCGCGACGGATCCAGCGGTCAAACACCGACGGGGCAACCGTGATTCCGGGCAAACAGTACACGCCTGAAGACATCGCTCTCATTGCATGGCGCCGCAAATGGTGGGCGATTCTGCCGGCCATCGCGATCACCGCCGGCGTGTACGCCTGGGTGCGCACGCTGCCGAACCTCTACCGGTCGGACACGCTGATTCTGGTCGTGCCGCAGCGCGTCCCGGAAAACTACGTGAAGTCGACGGTCACGACGCGTATCGAAGATCGGCTGCAGTCGATCCAGCAGCAGATTCTGAGCCGCACGCGTCTCGAGCGCATCATTCAGGACTTCAACCTCTACGCGGAGGCGCGCAAGACCGCGATCATGGAAGACGTCGTCGAGCGGATGCGCGGCAACATCGCCGTCCAGGTGGTCAAGGGCGACGCGTTCCGCGTCAGCTTCACGTCCGACGAGGCGCGCACCGCGATGCGCGTCACCGAGCGGGTCGCGTCGCTGTTCATCGAAGAGAACCTGCGCGATCGCGAAGTGCTGGCGGAGGGCACCAACCAGTTCCTCGAAGCGCAGCTCGAAGATGCGCGACGCCGGCTGATCGAGACCGAGCGGAAGGTGGAAGAGTACAAGCGTCAGTACGCCGGCGAGCTTGCCCGAGCAGCGCGACGCCAACATGCAGGGCCTCCACAACCTCGAGATGCAGCTGCAGGCGCTGACCGAGTCGCTGAATCGCGATCGCGATCACCGGCTCGTCGTCGAGCGGCAGATCGCGGACGCCGAGTCGCCGGACGCGGTTCCGCCGCCGCCGCCGCCGCCGCCGCCGACCGCCGCAGGTGGGTCCCGACGGACTTGCCAGTCGGCGCGACCGCCGCGCAGCAGCTGGAGGCGGCGCAGGCCACGCTGCAGGGCATGCAGACACGGCTGACGCCGCAGCATCCCGACATCCTGCGGATGAAGCGCGTGATTACCGAGCTCCAGAAGAAGGCCGACGCCGAGGCGCTCGCGCGTCCGGTGTCCGCGACGGGCCCGGTCGTCAGCCCGTTCGAACGGCTGAAGAAAAACCGTCTCGCTGAGATGAAGGCCGAGATCGAGAAGATCGACAAGCAGATCGCGTCGAAGACTCGAAACCGAGCAGCGCATCCAGAAGGCGATGGCGGATCTACCAGAAGCGCATCGAAGCGGCGGCCGGCCGCCAGTCGGAGCTGACCGAGCTGACCCGCGACTATCAGACCCTGCAGTCGACGTACACGAGTCTGCTCGGAAAGAAAGAAGACTCGAAGGTGGCCGCGAACCTCGAACGCCGCCAGATCGGCGAGCAGTTCAAGATTCTCGATCCGGCGCAGGCTGCCCGAGCGGCCGACCAGCCCGAATCGGCCGCAGCTGCAGTCGATGGGTCTGGCTGCCGGCATCGGCTTCGGCGTGGCGCTGATGGTGCTCATCGAGTACCTCGACAAGACGCTGAAGTCCGAGGCGGATGTGACCGCGGCACTGAATCTTCTGGTGCTTGCGACGGTGCCGATCCTTCCCGAGATTGGCAGCCGCGCTGGCGCGGCGGCGGAAGCTGATTGCGATCTCAGCAACCGTGCTGTTTACGGTAGCGGCCGGCGCGGCCGCGGTCGCATGGAGAGTCTGGAAATAGCATGTCACGCTTGAGAGAGGCGTTCGAGAAAGGCAGGACGGCGTCAACCGGGCGCGGAGTCCGACAGCAGCGCGCGGACGCAAGGGCGCCGATCCGTCGCGTGCCGAAGGACTGGGACTTCGACCTGAACCCCGGCGAGTCGTCGCAGGCGGCGGCTTCGGCGTTCGAGGACGTCGAACCGCTCGCGCCGGTCGATCTCGCTGGATCGGGACGACCGGACGACCGATCGAGCGAGGAGCGCGAGGTCGCACGTCGAGCGGGCCCCTGTCATCGCACTGCCGCGGCCGCGGGACGATTTCTGGTCGACCTATCAGTTCGGCCAGAAAGGCATCGGCAAGGTGGTCGTCGGGCCCGGCGCCGAGTCGACGCTGGTCGAGCAGTATCGGCGGCTTGGGGCCGCGCTGCATCATCACCAGCTGCAATCCGGCGCGCGAACCCTGATGGTGACGAGCGCGGTGGCGGCCGAGGGCAAGACGCTGACCGCCACGAACCTCGCGCTGACCCTCAGCCATTCGTATCAGCGCCGCGTGCTGCTGGTCGACGCCGACCTGAGGCGGCCGAGCATTCACGACATCCTGCGGCTGCCGAACACGACGGGGTTGAGCGACAGCCTTCGTCATCCCGAAAAGGAAGGCCTGCGGTTTCACACCATCGCGCCGAACTTGTGCGCGCTGACCGCCGGACGGGCCGATTCGGATCCGATGGCCGGCTCTGGTGTCGAACACGATGAACCGTCTGCTCGTGGAAGCCTCGCAGCAGTTCGACTGGGTCATCGTCGACACGCCGCCGGTGGCGTTGCTGCCGGACGCGAACCTGCTGGCGGCGATGATCGACACCGCCGTCCTGGTCGTCAGCGCGCACGCGACGCCCGTATCCGCTGGTTCGACGCGCGATCGACGCGATCGGCCAGCAGCGCATTCTCGGCGTCGTGTTGAACCGGATGGCCCGCGCGGACATGGTCGCCGCGTACAACTACTACGGGTACGGCGCCTACGCGTACGGCCTCGCCAAGCAAGCGCAGCAGCGGCCTGATGTTCTGGAGGCGAAAGCGAAGTGACGCGGCGCCGAAGAACGAGACGAAGTCCGAGGCTGCGACAGGGTAGATGTTCCCGAGCAACTGGCGACCGTTCGTGTTGATAGCCGGCGAGACCGTGCCTGCTGCTCGGCGCCGTCGCCGCGGGCAGCTACGTGCGTCTCGGCGCGGACGCGTGGTGGCTGCTGCAGAACGAGAACGGCTTGTGGAAGGCGCTTGCTCATCGTGGGGGTCTGCCAGCTCTCCTTGTACTACGCCGACTTGTACGATTTGCGCGGTGTCGCCAGCGTGCGCGACCTCACGACGCGGCTGATCGAGGCGCTGGGCGCCACCTCGCTGATTCTCGCCGCCATCTATTTCCTGGCGCCCGATTGGATCGTCGGGCGCGGCGTCTTCCTGATCTCCGTCGTCTTCATGGTCACGCTGGTCGTGGCCTGGCGAATGGCCTTTGCCTGGCTGACGCAGCGCGTCGCGCCTCGAGAGCGGCTGTTGCTGGTCGGGACCAATGCGGCCGCGGTCGATCTCGCGCGTGAATTGTTCGAGCGGCGGCAGGAGCTTGGCGTCGAAATCGTTGGATTCGTCGACCCGGATCCGGCGCGGGTCGGCGCGCCTGTGCTCAATCCCGGCGTGGTCGGCGTCATCGACGACATTCCGCTGCTCGTCTCGCGCCTCAATGTCGACCGCGTGGTCGTCAGCCTGGCCGACGCGCGCGGCAAACTGCCGATGGACCGGCTGCTCGATATCCGCCTCGACAGCGGCGTGACGTTCGATCACCTGGCGTCGGTCTACGAGGAATACACCGGCAAGATCGCGGTCGAGAACCTCCGGCCGTCGTGGCTGATTTTCTCGGAAGGATTCCGCAAGACGCGCTTGCTGATGACCGCGAAGCGGATCCTCGACGTCATCTTCTCGGCCGCCGGCCTGCTGATCGGCGCGCCGGTCATGCTGCTCGTCGCGATCGCCGTGCGATGCACGTCCTCGGGTCCGGTCCTGTATCACCAGCGCCGCGTCGGCCGTCACGGGCGCGAATTCACGGCGCACAAGTTCAGGACGATGCGCGAGGACGCGGAGACCGCCACCGGCCCGGTCTGGAGCAGTGCGAACGACACGCGCGTCACGCCCGTCGGTGGATTCCTGCGGCGGACCCGCCTCGACGAGATGCCGCAGCTCTGGAACGTGCTCGTCGGCGAGATGAGCTTCGTGGGTCCGCGGCCGGAGCGGCCGGAATTCGTTCAGAAGCTGACCGAGCAGATCCCCTACTACGGCCAGCGGCACGTGCTGAAGCCCGGGCTGACCGGTTGGGCGCAGATTCGCTATACCTACGGCGCCAGCGTCGAGGACGCGATCGAGAAACTGCAGTACGACCTGTACTACATCAAGAACCTCTCGATCGCGCTCGACTTCGTCATCGTCCTCGAGACGATCAAGACGGTCATCACGCGGAAGGGCGCGCGATGAGCGAGCCGCCGAGGCCGGCTGCGCTCGCGACAGTCAAACCCGCGAGCGCGTCATCGGGCGCGATCGTGAACGCGATGACGGTGGACGTCGAAGACTACTTCCAGGTGTCGGCGTTCGATCGCGTCGTGCCGCGGGCCCGCTGGGACGCGCTCGAGAGCCGCGTGTCGCGGAACACCGATCGCGTCCTCGAGCTCTTCGACCGCGCGAACGTGCGCGGAACGTTCTTTGTTCTCGGCTGGGTGGCGGAGCGTTTTCCGTCCCTGGTGCGGCGCATCGCCGATCTTGGTCATGAGGTCGCGTCCCACGGCTACAACCATCAGCTGGTCTACCTGTTGACGCCGAGTCAGTTTCGCGAGGACGTCCGCTCGGCGAAACACGCGATCGAGAACGCCGCGGGGGTGGAGGTCGTCGGTTTTCGTGCGCCCAGTTATTCGGTGATCGATTCGAGCCTGTGGACGCTCGACGTGCTGATCGAAGAGGGGTTCGCGTACGACGCGAGTATCTTCCCGATCCATCACGATCGGTATGGCATTCCCGACTCGCCGCAGACATCCGTACGTGCTGCGAACGGTCCGGCGGGTCCATCCTGGAAGTGCCGGGATCGACCGTCAGGCTCGGGCGCGTCAATCTGCCGATCGGCGGCGGCGGCTACTTCCGGCAGTTTCCGTACGCGTGGACGAAGTGGGGCATCGACCGCGTCAACCGCGTCGAGCGTCAACCCGTCACGTTTTATACGCATCCCTGGGAACTCGATCCGGACCAGCCGCGCATGTCGGTAGGGATGGGCACGCGCCTGCGCCACTATCGCGGCCTCGAGCGGACGGCCGATCGTCTGGCGCGGCTGGTTCGAGACTTCCGGTTCGACTCCGTGACGTCGATGCTGGATCTCGCGGCGTTGAAGGTCGCGTGATGTCGATGCTGGCTGCCGTCGATCGAACGCCGGCCGGCGCGGAGCGCGCGGCAGTGGCGACCAGCGCACCGGTCGTGTCGGTCGAGGACGCCTCGCCGCAGTGGAACGAGTACGTCGCCAGCCGTACCGATGCAACGGGGTACCACGAGTGGGCCTGGCGCGACGTCTTCGAGCGCGCGCTGGGGTGCCCGCCGATCTATTTTGCGGCGCGCCGCGAAGGGACGATCGTCGGCGTGCTCCCAACGGTGCTGCTCAACAGCTGGCTGTTCGGCCGTGCGCTGGTCTCGCTGCCGTTTCTCAACTACGGCGGCGTGCTGGCGGACGACGACGCGGCGGCGCGAGCGCTGCTCGATGCGGCGATGGACACCGCGCGTGCGCGCCGGTGCGCGCACGTCGAGCTGCGGCACTTCCGCCGGCACTTTGCCGACCTGCCGTGTAAACAGCACAAGGTCACCATGACGCTGCCGCTGCGTGCGGCGCCGGCGCTCTGGGACGGCCTCGATCGTAAAGCGCGCAATCAGGTCCGGAAGGCGCAGAAATCCGGGCTTGACCTATCGCGACGGCGGCGGCGAGCTCCTGAATGATTTCTACGCAGTCTTCGCCCGCAACATGCGCGACCTCGGCACACCGGTGCACAGCGTGCGGTTCTTCGCCGAAGTGCTGCGAGCGTTTCCCGGGCGGGCGCGAATCCACGTCGTCTCGCGGGAGGCGCTGCCGGTGGCCGCCGGTCTCACGTTCGAGACACGCGGCACCGTCGAAATCCCATGGGCGTCGTCGGTGCGCGACTTCAACGCGCTGTGTCCGAATCACCTGCTGTACTGGAGCATGCTCGAAGGCGCGTCGGCGCGAGGCTGCACGACGTTCGACTTCGGACGTTCGACGCCGAATGAAGGCACCTACAAGTTCAAGGAGCAGTGGGGCGCGGCGCCCGTTCCGTTGTACTGGGAGTACGGGCTGCTTGGTGGCGGTGAACTCCCCAACGCCAGTCCGACCAACCCGAAATTCCGCCTCGCCATCGCGATGTGGAAAAAGCTGCCCCTCGGCGTGGCCAATCGGATCGGCCCGATGATTGTGCGAGCGATTCCGTAAACGCTGTCCATGTCCGTCATCCTCGGTATTGCCGGCGCCTCACGAAATGCGGCCCTCGCGTTGTGCGATGCGGGCCGCGTCGTGGGCGTCTGCGAGCACGCGCGCGTCACGCGGACGCGGCGCGCGGCGCTGCGGCCCGGCCAGCTGCCGAAGGAGACGCTCGAGACGATGCTGCGCCTGGGCGGCTGCTCGGAGCGGGACATTTCCGCCTACGCCGTCGCGGAAACGTCCATTCAGCTGCCGCCAGGACCTCCGGTCGAATACATCGATCACCATCTCGCCCATGCGGCCACGGCGTTCTACAGTTCGCCATTCGAGGACGCGACGATCCTGGTCTGCGATCGCAGCGGCAACCCCGAGCTGACCGTCTGGCGCGGGACCGATCAGGGCATCGACGCGGGAGGCGTTCTCGTGGACGGGCCCCGGTTTCGCCAGCGCCTATACGCTGGCGGCCGAGGCGATGGGATTTGGACGCGACGGCGACGAGCACCGGCTGGAAGCGCTGGCGCGTGTCGGCGAACGGCGCTGCGACGCGTCGGTCCCGGCGATCACCTGCCACGGCGATCATCTCGGCATCCCGAGCCACTTCCAGGCGTCGATTGCCAGCATCGTTGGCCGAAACGGTTCGGCCGCGTCCGTGGGTCAGCGCGCGAGCCTCGCGGATCAGATCCAGCGGCAGATCGGCGAACTGCTGCTCGCCGTCGTGGCGGACATCAGGCGCCGCTTCGAGTGCCCGCGGCTGTGTCTCGGGGGAGGGCTGTTCTACAACAGCTATTTCACGACGCTGCTCGCGGAGTCCGGGCTGTACGCGGACGTCTTCGTGCCCGCCAACCCGGGAAACGCCGGTGTGGCGGTCGGCGCCGCGCTCGCCGTCGCCGCGCACGAAGCGCCGCTGCAGCGGCGGGAGCCGTTGTCGCCGTTTCTCGGCCCCGAGTTCAGCCCGCAGGAGATCAAGGCGGTTCTCGACAACTGCAAGCTGTCGTACGACTACCTGCGGAGCGGACAGGTCATCGACCGCACGACGGCCGCGCTCGCCAAGGGACAGCTGGTGGGCTGGTTCCAGGGGCGGATGGAGTGGGGCCCCCGGGCGCTCGGCCATCGCAGCATTCTCGCCAGTCCGGTGGCGCCGTACGTCCTCGAAAACCTGAACGTGTTCCTGAAGCAGCGCAAGCCACACGAGACGTACAGCGTCGTGGTCTGCGCCGAGGACGTGCCGCGCTATTTCCGGGGGCCTGCGAAATCGGCGTTCATGGAGTACGAGTACGAGGTCCTCGACCGCGACGCTGCTCCGGAGCGTCCTGCCGGCGAACGCCACCCGGCTGCGCGTCCAGACCGTCGACGAATCGGCCGGGCATGTTCTACGACCTGATTCGCGCGTTCGGCGACCTGACCGGCGTGCCCGATGCTCGTCAACACCTCGTTCAACGGATTCAACGAGCCGATCGTGTGCAATCCGCGCGACGCCGTCCGCGTGTTCTACGGCACCGGGCTCGACATGGCTGTCCTGGGCAGCCTGGTGCTGGTCAAGTGAGCGTGCGGCGACGGATCGGCATCAGCGCGGCGGCGACCGTGCTCGGCCTCGCGGCCTGCGAATGGCGGCCAGGGCGGTCTTTCCGGCGCCACCGGATCCGACGCGCGAGCCGCAAATCGTGTATCGAGTGGACCCACAGGTCCGG
>CAWBVG010000019.1:0-99632 GCA_963792175.1 uncultured Acidobacteriota bacterium | reverse complement strand
CAGCAGCACGCGGCGCATCCCGCGGTGCATGACTCTCTGAATGCCCTGAGTGATGACGGCGGGTAGTTTTCGTCGGCGCTGCACGGCAGCCAGGTCGCTTTCATTGACGCGGTGTTCGAGCAGGGGCTCGGCGAGGATGGTTGCGGCGGCGACCGCGTCGGCGATGGCGAGGTTGACCCCGACGCCGCCCACCGGTGACATGGCGTGGGCGGCATCGCCGAGGCACAACAACCCAGGTTTGTGCCAGCAACGCAGCCGGTTGACTTTGACGTCGAGGACCTTCACGTCGTCCCACGAGGTGAGGGACTCGACCAAGCCTCGGGCACCAGTTCGGCGACCCGGGAGCGGAAGCTGTCCAGCCCGCGGGCGTGCAACTGTTGCTCACCTCCTTTGGGCAGGAAGCATCCGGTCTGGAAGTAGCCTTCGCGGGGGATCAGTGCCAGTGACATCCCGGGCGCGAAGCGGGGAGTCAGTTGATATTTGATTGGGGTGGTGGCGTCGAGGCGAAACCATCCGACGTCGAACGGCACCGGGAATTCGTGCGGGATCATGCCGGCTTCGCGCCGTACGGTGGAGGTACGCCCGTCGCAGGCGACGGTGAGGTCGGCGCGCAGTTCGCCGGGGCCGTTCGGGTCCTGATAGCGCACACCGGTGACGGCGTCACCGTCGCGCAGCAGCCCGGTGACTTCGGTGTTCATCCGCAGGGTGAAGGTGGGTTCGGCCTTGCCGGCTTCGGCCAACAGGTTGAGCAGATCCCATTGCGGCACCAACGCCATAACGGGATGTGGTTGGTGCAAGCGGGTGAAGTCCGCGACCGTGACCTTGCGCCCGCCGATGTCGAATTCGGCTTTCTTGACCTCGCTGTGCGGCAGTTCCTCGAATTGGGGATACAGTCCGAGGTCGTCGAGCAGGGTCAAGGTGACCGGATGCACGGTGTCGCCCCGGAAGTCGCGGAAGAAGTCTGGGTGTTTCTCGAACACGGTGACCTCGATCCCGGCGCGGGCCAACAACAATCCGAGCACCATCCCGGCGGGCCCGCCCCCGGCGATCGCGCAGGTGGTCGATTCAGCTTGGGTCATGGGTGTCTCCATTTCTTCGTGTCCCAGCTCTCCGGTAGGTCCGGTCGGAGGACGGTCTTGTCATGCAGAGTGCCGCTCAGCGCGGCTTGGTGGATGTCGGGAAGCTCGGTAGGTCCGGACGTCAGCGAGGCGGCGCACTTTGCCCGCGTCCACGAGCGCGACGAGTTCGGCGAGTTGGTGCGCATCGGGATGTGACGCCATCCGCGACACCGACGGGAACCGGATCGGACATCTCTCCTCGAAGTCATTCGTCGCCGAATCTGACTGTGGCGCCAAGGTCTTACTTGCACCGATGGCAAGGCTGGCGCCGTTCGGCAATCGGGTTGTGCAATCAGCCACCAAACACGATACACATGTATATGGTTCATATACCTGAACCTCAGACAAATGGTTGATGGCCTGCCCGAAGGCGTGTTGATGATCCCGGTGCCCAGCATGGGTCTTTGGCCGAGAGGAAACGGGAGACGAAGAACGCCCTTGCGACGTTGTTCCGACTTTCCCGACGACCTCACCAAGGCCGTGGTGTTCCTGGCCTGCGATGTGGCCGGCTACATCGCAGGCGCGGTGCTGGTCGACGGCGGCCATAGTCTGCGCTAAGACATGACCATGACGCGCGAAGTGACCCGGTCCCAGCCGGCCGAGCCGGAATCCGCCGCGGCGGTACCCAACGACGTGGTCGAGGCGGCGCTGCGGGCCGCGGACGAACTCGGTCAGGATGTCGCCGACGTCCCGGTCATCGTCATCGCACAACACGCCGGCATTTCCCGCAGCACCTTGCTGCGCCGACTCGGCGGCTCCCGCGCGGCACTGGATGACGCCGTCCGTGCCCGTGGCATCGACCCCGGCGGTACGCCACCGGTACGCACCCGCGCGCTCCACGCCGCCGCTGAGCTCATCGACGAAAATGGTTTGACGGCAGCCACATTGGAAGCGATCGCGAACCGCGCCAACTGCTCTGTGCCCAGCCTGTACGCCGTATTCGGCGGTCGGGACGGATTGCTGGGCGCTGTCTTCGAACGTCACAGCCCGATCCGCGAGGTCGAGGAATACTTCGCCCAACCGCCACGACACCTGCGCGGCACCGTCTGCGGGCTCTACCACGTCCTAGCCGAAGTGCTGGGCCGCGCACCGCGCGTACTCCCGGCGATACTTGCCGAAGCCCTCGCCCGCCCCACGAGCCCTGCCGTGCAATCTCTGGTCGGTCACGTCATTCCACGGCTGCTCATGGTTGTCGGCGGCTGGCTGACCGGCGAGGTTAACGCCGGACGGGTCCGCGACGTTCCCCTGCCGCTGCTGGCCCAACAACTCATGGCACCGATGCTGATCCACCTGTTCATGCGGCCGGCCGCGGAGAACTCCGGCCTGGTCGAGTTCCCCGACATCGACACCGTCTGCCAGGTCTTCGCCGACAACTTCGTCCGGGCCGTCGGGGTCACCACGAGAGCAACGAAACGATGACCGACAAACGCCTCGACGGGCACTGTCATCAAGTTGGTGAGTTGGCTGGTCGCTGCCAGGATCGGTAGTGATGACGGCTGCATCGCCGTCGTACAAGGGGCACCGCTACCCGGGGAGATCATCGCGCACTGCGTGTGGCTGTATCACCGGTTCCCGCTGAGCTTTCGTGAGGTCAAGGGAGCTGGTGCTGGCACGTGGTGTCGCGGTCAGCTACGAGACGATCGTGCGACACGAGGTCGCACGTGACGAGAGGACTGCTCGAATGGAGCTTCGGATGAAGGGGTAGTCCCAGGCGAGTGTTCGATGCCTGTCCCCGCTCCGACGTGCGTCACTGGTAACGGTGGGGTATGGAGCTCGGAGTTCACGCCCAAGGGCTGCCGTACCATCCGGCCGCTACAGGTGAGGGGAAGACCGGACGGGTGAACGTGAGTGAACCCCTGATGATGCCTCGTCACGTAGGCCATCGGCGATGGAATGTGGTAGCCGGGGGGTAGGACTGGTCGCTGGGAAGCGGCAGGCGCCGGCCGGAGAGATCGTACCGGCCGGGTGAACACCGCCGTCCCGGGGTAGAGGGGGGCACCCCACCCCGGTCGAGTCTCGTACGTGTGGAACGTGGTAACCCCGTCGTGGGCCGGGCCCTGTCCGGTGGGCCGACTGTGAGGAAGGCTGATGTCCGCAGGCGGGTACAGGATGCCCAAGAAGCCTAATGCCGGCGGCCGAAAGGCAACAGGAAAGCGAACGAGTTCGATCAGCCCTCCGCTGGTCGGTTCGTATAACTGGCCGGATACCTGGCGGTGTGCCAGGGCGCGAAAGCGCGCCCACATGGGCAGGTGAGCCTTTGACGACGGTATGCCGAAGCAGCTGGAACCGAAGGACAAGTTAGGCGCCGATATGGTGAACGGACCAGAGGACCTTCCGCCGAGACCGACCTGGACACCGGTCGATTGGGACTGGGTCAACTGGTTGGATCGCGAGTGGGAGGTACGGCGACTGCGGCAGCGCATCGTCAAGGCAACGCGGGCCGGCGACCGTAGCTAACCCGCACGCCCTCGTGGCTTGCTTGAGCCGTATGCCGCGACGAGTGGCACGTACGGTTCTCGGGGGGATCGGCGGGGCAACTCGCCGGTCCTACCCGACCGGGCCTGGTGCGCCAAGTTCGGGCAGGCCTACGCCAACGGGCTGCGCCGGCGCCGAGCCCAGCCCGGTGACAGGTGGCACCTCGATGAGGTGTTTGTGAAGATCAACGGCACGATCCACTACCTGTGGCGTGCGGTCGACCAGCGCGGCAACGTGCTCGACGTGTTGGTGCAGTCGCGCCGAAACGCCACAGCAGCCAAGAAGTGCTTCCGAAAGCTCGCTCAAGGGCCTGCGGTATGTGCCGCGGGTGATCGTCACCGACAAGCTCCGCAGTTACGCAGTGGCGCATCGGGAGGTGATGGCCTCGGTCGAGCACCGGCAATCGAGATACCTGAACTCAATCGGGCGGAGAACTCTCATCAGCCGACCAGGATCCGGGAGCGGGTGATGAAACGCTTCGCCTCGCCTGGGCAGGCCCAACGGTTCCTGTTTGCCTTCAGCCACATCCGAGAGCACTTTGGGCCCCGCCGTCATCTGATGAGTGCACCCCAATGGCGGACCGAGTGTTGACCGGCACTCACGATGAGCATGATGGCGGCATTGGCGGTGAGGATGTGGGGGTATGAAATGACCCCGCCGGGCGGTGTCCGGCGGGGTTGGTGGTGTTCAGGGTGTCGTGGTGGTGTTCAGTCTGCCGTTACTTCGGCGACAGCTGCGCGGGTGGAGGATTCGTCGACGATGGCTTTGTTGGCGCCGAACGCGGCGACGAGGGCTTGCAGGGCGAGGTTGTTGACCGCGCGGGGGTAACCGCGACTGGTCTGGTGGATCAACCCGACGGCGTCGTCGGAAAACAGCGCGTCGTCGCGCCCGGCCAGCGCCAGGTGGTGACGCAGGTAGCTGGCCGTTTCCTTGTCGGTCATGGGCGCCATCGTGTAGCGCAACCCGATGCGCTGGTCAAGCGCGGCGAGCACGCCGAGTTTCATCCGCCGCCGCAGGGTGGGCTGGCCCACGAGCAAGCAGGCGAACGGACTCGACGAATCCAGATCATGGTTGGTGAGCAGGCGGATGGCCTCCAATTGGTCGTGACCCAAAAGGTGCGCCTCCTCGACCACGACGGTGGCCGTGCGTCCGCGCTCGGCGTGTTCGGCGGCTAGCGCGTCGGCGGCCTGGGGAGCCAGAGTCGCATGATGGGTCAGGGGTTGGCCGCCCAGGGAGGCGACGATTCGGTGGTGGATGCCACGCACCCCGACGGTGGGGTCGGGCAGGTAGATGACGGCGTGGCGGCTGCGGTCCAGGGCGGCCAGCGCGGCACGCACTGCCACGGTCTTGCCGGCACCGACTTCGCCGGTGATCACGCCGATGCGCCGTTCGGCGACGCACCAACCGATGCGGGCGACCGCTTCGTTGTGGGCGGTGTGACGGTGCAACATGCCCGGGGCCAGATCGCGGCCGAATGGCATCCGCGAAAAACCGAAATACGAGATCAACTCCATCATCGGACGTCAACCTCCTGACCGGTGAGCAGGTCGAGCTGGCCGGGGATCTGGGTGCTGGCCCCGGTGAGGGCGGCGTAGTTGACGCCGCGGGCCAGTTCGGCCGCGTGTGCGGTCTCGATCAGCTGCGCGTAGTCGATACCGGACGGTTGCGGTGGCGTGCTCGGGGTTTCGGGTTTGGCCTTGGGGTGGGAATGGCGGCTGATGTGGTGCGGGATCGCCAGCCCCATCGGCATGCCGGCCAGGCGAACCTCGATGCGGGTCAGGTCGAACGGGTCGAACACCAACTCGACCTTGCGCCCGACCAGCGCGGGGTCGACCTGGTAGGTGTTGCCTGTTAACTGAACTGCCGAGGCTGTTGTCCCTGTTCAGCTGGCATGTCTGATGGGTGGCCGTTAGGGTTGCGGCCCGTGATCGGAGATGAGTCGGAGCGCGACCTTGCGACGCTGGTGGTTGCTCGGGTCGGGCGGTTGGAGGTGACTGGTTCGCCGTGGGTGCCGTATCGGGTGGTCGATCCGCTCGGGGAGGTGGTCGTGCCGGTCGTTGCGTTCTTCAAGGAGCTGCAGGCGTCCGGGCGGTCGGAAGCGACGCAGCGATCGTATGGTCATGATCTGTTGCGCTGGTTGAGGTTTCTGTGGGCGGTGCAGGTGCCGTGGGACCAGGCGACCTGGGTCGAGGCGCGTGATTTCTGCCGTTGGGTGCAGATCGGGAGCAAGCCGGCCAGCGTGCGCTGGAAGCGCAGAGATCATGGCACCCTCGGTCGGCGTCGGGTGGGAAGTATGCGCCGCGGACTGCCGCGCATGGCGAGAGTGTGTTGCGGGCGTTCTACGACTTCCATGTCGACACCGGTGCCGGGCCGATGCTCAACCCGTTCCCGCTGGTGCGGGAGCGGCGACGCAAACGGGTTGGTGCGCACCATAATCCGATGCAGCCGCATCGCAACGAGCGGGTCGGGTTGTATCGGCCCAAGCTGGTCGACCGGCCGCCGCGCTGCATACCGGATGAGAAGTTCAACGAACTGTTCGCCGGGCTGGGATCGCATCGCGATAGGGCGTTGGTCGCGTTCTTCGTCTCGACCGGTGCCCGGGCCTCGGAGCTGCTGGGGGTGCGCTGCGGTGATGTGGATGCCGGGTCGCAGCTGATCACGGTGATCCGCAAGGGCAGCCGGGCGGCGCAGCAGCTTCCGGCCTCACCGGATGCGTTCGTGTGGCTTCGGCTGTATCAGGCGGAATTTCACGGACAGATGCCGACCAGGCGCGACGATCCGCTGTGGCAGACACTGCGGCGGCCGTTGCGGCCGCTGACTTATCACGCCGCCCGCGCGATGTTCGTCCGCGTGAATTCCGTTCTTGGAACGGACTATTCGATCCATGACCTGCGTCACACTGCTGCCTATCGGATGGCCCGCGACCCGCAGATGCCGCTGACCGACGTGCAGTGGATCTTGGGTCATGCCCAGCTGACCACCACCCAGATCTATACCTCGGCCCCGGTCGGGGAGACCATCGCAAGCATCCTGGCCCACCATGCGCGGCGGGCGGCGGCGCCGTCGGCGCCGGCGGTGATTACGCCGGAATACCGGCCCGAGTCGCTGGATGTGCTGTTCCCGGGGGCCGCGCGGTGACCACGACGGTGCCGGCTTGGCCGGCAGCGCCCGCAGCCGGCCGCGATCAGCGGCGAGCCCGCTCGGATCGCCGTGACGTGTTCGAACTGCAAAAACAGTTCCCGCCCCGGGTGAATCCCATGTCGTGGGAGGCGACCGAAGCCTCGCGCGGGCGTGTCCTTGCCCGGGTGCTCACCGCGCCGTTCACCGCCGACAACGCCAAATACCAGGCCGAGGTGCGCCGCGGCGTGCGCACCGTGCTGGACTGGCTGGCAACGATGCCGGGAAGTACCTGGCAGGCGCGGTGGGCCGCTTCTGGCGCGGAACACGCCGCCGACTGGCGGATCCTTGCGGTAACGCCGTTGGCGGCCGGCCGCACCGAGACCGCGGTCAGTAACCTGCAGAACCGCTGTTCGCGCGGGCCTGTCGGTGCTGATCTGTGCCGATGTGATCCGTCCCAGCCTGGGCTGGTTGCTGGCGACTCCGTCGCCGAAGAACCTCGCCGCCTGCGCATGGCCCGCAGCCGCGACCCGCAGGGGTTCGCGGTGGTAAACGACCAGTGCCGGCGGCTGGCGTCGGCGACGGGGCCCGCCAGGTCGCGCTGGCGCGTATCGCCATGATCATGGCGGGCAAAGGCGGCCGGGCCGCCGACATCACCGTCGGCGACTGCATCCAGATGGTGCAGCTCGCCGCGGAGGTCACCAAAGCCGGCGGCAGCGACCGCGGATACCGCAGCGCGTTCTTCTACCAGCTGGTGCGTTCCTTGGGCCGGTTCCCCGATAACGCACCGGCCAGCACCAGGGCGTTCCACGTCTGCGGCCAGATGAGCGTCGAGGAGATGATCGACCGATATCACATCGCGTGCCGGCCGATCCGGGACCTGCTCGTGAACTACCTGCGCGAACTCCAGGTTGGCGCGGACTACAGCACCGTGCTCGCACTGTCCTATGTCCTGGGCAAGCTGTTCTGGCGCGACCTGGAGCGCCACCACCCAGGCATCGCCTCGCTGCACCTGTCCCATCGAGGTCGCCGCGGCATGGAAGCTGCGGATGCAGGTGAAGACCACTACGACCGTCCAGAGCGGTGAAGCTCGTCGAGCGTCATGCTGCGCGACTGTCGGCGATCCAGCACCTGGGCAACGTGCGGACGTTCTATCTGGACATCGCGCAATGGGCCGCCGACGACCCGGCCCGGTGGGGTCCGTGGGTTGCGGTCTGCCCCATCCGTGACGGTGAGCTGACCAGCGGCCGCGCCAAAACCGCCGCCGCCCGCAAGTCCCGGATGGACCAGCGCACCCGCGAACGCCTGCCGGTGCTGCCGATGCTGGTGACCGCTGCCGAGAACCGACGCCAGCGGGCGGCGAACACACTGGCCGCGGTCCTGGCCACCGAGCCTGGTCGGGAGTTCAGTGTCGACGGGCAGGTGCTGCGGCGAGCCGAGCGCTCACCGCAATCCGGCAGCCACCTTTGGGCCGAAGACCCCGTGACCGGTAGTCGCCGTGACCTGAAAGCCGAAGAGCGACGCGCCTTTTGGGCATGGGCCAGTATCGAAGTGCTGCGGCTGACCGGCATCCGCATCGAGGAACTGACCGAACTGAGCCACCACAGCCTGATCCAATACCGGCATGCCGAACACCGGCGAACTGATTCCGCTGCTGCAGATCGCCCCGTCCAAGACCGACGCCGAACGGCTGCTGGTGATCTCGCCGGAACTGGCCGACGTGCTGGCCACCATCGTCACCCGCATCCGCCAACCCGGCGGCGGCATCCCGCTCGTCGCGGCATACGACTACAACGAGAAGATCTGGAACCCGCCGACGCCGCTGCTGTTCCAATGGCATTGGCGCCTGGAGGACCGTCCGCTGAGCCCCGTCGTGATCCGCCACCTGATCAACGACACACTGGCCAGCACCACACTGACCGACGCCAGCGGCGTCGCGCTGAGGTTCACCCCCCATGATTTCCGTCGCCTGTTCATCACCGACGCGATCATGCATGGCATGCCGCCCCACATCGCCCAACTTGTCGCGGGTCACCGCGACATCAACGTCACGATGGGATACAAGGCCGTCTACCCCGAAGAAGTCATCAACGGCCACCGGGCGTTCCTCACCCGCCGCATAGGAAAAAAATGCATAAATATATTTTAATACGCGAAAAATCATCTCCTGACCCTCCCTTTAATTTTACTACCGAAAAAATTGTCTTTGTTCCAAGAGATGAAAATGGAAAATTAGAAGAGAAAGATTTATCGGCATGTTACAAAGAACATTTGACGTATTGCAAATACCTAAAAAAAATCAACCTTAGCGACAGTAATAATTACTTAAATTGTACAAATAATTTGGAGCGCATATTGCTCATATTACATCTTCAATATTTTCACGTCAATTCCAACTAATGAAAAAACTTTTCTTGCTCGTTACAATTTTATGTCTTAATCATTTCATTTTTGCCCAGGGCGATAAGCTGGACACTTTGCTGAGCGCTTACGCAAAGTTGAACAAGTTTAATGGCTCTGCACTGGTGGCAAAAAAATCGCGTGATGCTATTGAACAAAGGGTATGGATACCGCGATGCCACATCGAAAACCCCAAATGATGAACAAACTATTTTCCAACTGGGTTCCATAACAAAACAGTTTACCTCTGCTGTCATTCTGAAACTGCAGGAAGAAAAAAGCTTTCTGTCTCAGATAAGCTCAGTAAATATTTCCCCGGCTACCCGAAAGGAGATAGTATCACGATAAGGCAATTACTAAGTAGTACGTTGGGCATTTTTAATTATACCAATGACGGAGAGTTCATGAAAAATGAGATGACCAAACCTGCTACCCGCGAAAAAATGCTGGCCTTGTTCAAAGACAGGCCTCTCGATTTTTCACCTGGCACCGGGTGGAACTATTCCAACAGCGGGTATCTCCTGCTGGGTTATATTATTGAAGATGTAACAAAGAACACCTATGAGCAGGCTGTACGCAAATATATATTTACACCTTTGCGGATGACACACAGCGGGTTTGATTTTGCCGATTTAAAAAGTAATCAAAAAGCAACAGGATATTTTAACCTGAATGAAAAAGAAAGTGCAGTAGCACCCATCGTGGATTATTTCAGTGATGAACCATAGACGGTGCGCAACAGGCGCTCTACCCATTTAACGATCCGGGACAGTTGCCGATCACGCCGTTGCGCACCTCGAATGGCGAGTGGGTGCGGCTGGAGATCACCCTACCGGGGTACTGGGTCTGGGTACGCGCCTGGCAAGTGCAGGCCGGTCGCGTCACACTCTATCTTCTCGATAGCAATGACGCCGCGAACTTCCCCGCGCATCGCGGGATCACCAGCGAGTTATATGGAGGCGGACCGGAGGTGCGCCTCACGCAGGAATTGCTGCTCGGGATTGGCGGCTGGCGGTTGCTCCGCGCGCTGGGCATCAAGCCGGAGGTCTGTCACCTGAATGAAGGGCATGCCGCCTTCGCCGCGTTGGAGCGTGCGCGAAGTTTCATGGAAGACTCCGGTCAACCCTTCGACGTCGCGCTGGCCGTGACGCGAGCGGGGAACGTCTTCACCACCCACACGCCCGTCGCCGCCGGCTTCAATCGGTTCGCCCCCGCCCTCATCGAACGATACCTTCGAGAATATGCCGAGAAGGAACTCGGCATCACACGCCACGAGCTGCTGGCGATGGGCCGTCAGAATCCGAACGGCCCGTCGGAGCCGTTCAACATGGCCTATCTGGCGGTCCGGGGGAGCGGGGCGGTGAACGGCGTGAGTCGCTTGCACGGGCAAGTCAGCCGACACCTCTTCGCGCCGCTATTTCCCCGCTGGCCAGAGGACGATGTGCCCGTCGGACACGTGACCAACGGCGTCCACATGCCGACGTGGGACTCGGCCGCAGCCGATAATCTCTGGACGGACGCCTGTGGAAAGGACCGCTGGCTGAAGCCGACGGACAACCTGGAGCAAGATATCCGCCGCATCTCCGACGCCAGGCTCTGGCAGTTTCGCGCGGCTGCCAGCACGTCGATGATTGACTACGCTCGTCAGCGCCTGGCCCGGCACTATGCCGCCGCTGGCGCGTCCTCCGAGACGGTCGAGGAGATGAGGCATCTCTTCGATCCCCACGTCTTGACGCTGGGCTTTGCACGCCGTTTCGCCACCTACAAACGACCGAATCTCCTGCTCCACAACCCGGACCGACTGCTGCGTCTGTTGTCAAATCCTCAGCGCCCCGTGCAACTCATCCTGGCAGGCAAGGCCCATCCCGCGGACGCGGCGGGACAGGCGCTGATTCAGCAATGGGTCCACTTCATTCGCCTGCCCGAGGTCCGTCCGCACGCGATCTTCATCAGCGATTACGACATGCAGTTGACCGAGCGCCTGGTGCAAGGCGTGGACGTGTGGCTCAACACGCCTCGTCGGCCGTGGGAGGCGTGCGGGACGAGCGGCATGAAAGTACTGGTCAACGGCGGCCTCAATCTCTCGGAATTGGATGGTTGGTGGGCGGAGGCGTACTTCCCTGAAGTGGGGTGGGCGCTAGGTGATGGCCGGGAGCACGGTGATGATCCAGCCTGGGACGTGATTGAAGCAGAGGCGCTCTACGACCTGCTCGAACAGACGGTGATCCCCGAATTTTACGCCCGCGACGAACACGGCATTCCGACGGCCTGGGTGGGGCGGATGCGGGAAAGCATGGCGCGGCTGACGCCGCACTTCTCCGCCAACCGGACGGTGTGCGAATACACCGAGCAGCACTACCTCCCGGCGGCAGCCGCCTACCGTGAGCGCGCGGCGAACAACGGCGCCGTGGCAGGCAATTGGTCGAGTGGCATCAGGCGGTGGACGGGAAGTGGGACTCGCTGCGCTTCGGAAACGTGCGGGTCAACGCAACGCCGACCACACCGTGTTTGAGGTCGACTCTTTCTGAACGGTGTCGACCCGCATGCGGTGCGCGTCGAACTGTATGCGGACGGGCCGGACGGCGGCGATCCTGTACGGAAGGACATGACGTGCGCGCGGCCGCAACCTGACCCAGCCCGCCCCTCCGTCTATCGCGCGACGGTACCCACGACGCGTCCAGCGAGCGACTACACGGCGCGCGTGATCCCTCAGCGCTCTGGAGTGGCGGTTCCCTTGGAATCCGCTCGCATCCTCTGGCAACGCTGATGGCGACGCCCGCGCGCCAGTTGCACGACTACATTGCGGCGACTCGCCGATCGCGCTGACGTGCGAACGGGCGCTCCTCTGCCGTTGGGAACCCTCGAAACAGAAGGCGGCGTGAACTTCGCCCTGTTCAGCCGTCATGCCACCCGAGTCCGACTGGAGTTGTTCGGCCATCCCGACGACGCCGTGCCCGCTCGGGTGATCGATCTGGATGCCGCGCACAACCGCACCGGAGATGTCTGGCACGTGTGGGTGAAGGGGATCGGCGCCGGTCAACTCTTCGCGTACCGCGTGGAGGGCCCGTACGAACCCCGCGAAGGACACCGTTTTAATGTTCACAAGCTTCTGCTCGACCCGTGCGCGTCGGCGATCTCGCGGCTGCCCCCGTGGGATTTTGTGTTGGCCGGCGGATACGATCCGTCGGCGCTCGAAGACCTGGCTCCGTCGCCGCTGGACAACGCCCGGTCGATGCCCAAATGCATATTCCTCAACGAGCCCTTCGACTGGCAGGGAGACCAGCCACCCCGGCATCCATGGTCGAAGACCTTGGTGACCCGACGGCGCGCGCGCGCGGGCGGCTCACGCATTCGTCGGGACGCAGCAGGAACTCTATCTGTTAGAAGAGCACCCCGGCGAGGAAGCGCCGTACAGAGCGGCTCTGACGCGCCGCTGTAAGGTCTTCTGCGGTAGTTCAGAGGCGGATGAGCCGGTGGGATTGATGCTCTGGATGTCGAGGAAGCCCTGCAGTCGGCTTACGAAGTCGGGCAGCTTCGCGGCTTTCGCGTCCGCTTCCGATCCCCCGGTCGCGCGATCCTTGAACTCGGCGAACGAGGCCGTCGTGCCGCCCGCGAACACGAAGAAGGCGCGCCCGATGCTGTAGTCGGCCGCCTTACCGCGGAACACGCCGTCCTGCATGGGCGCGAGGAAGTACTTGGCCACCCCAGGTCACTCCCGAAGGTGGCGTCGAATTCGTCGAAGAACACGAGCGGCACGTCGTCCGACGAGAGCACGCGATGCTGGACGTCGTGGAAGGCGTCGTTCAGCGCCTCCACCGACCGCAGCTGAGACATGTTGAACGTCAGCGGCTTCTCGGCCGCTGGGTTGACGGATTTCACGAGCTCCTTGACGCCGAACGACTTGCCGGTACCGGGCGGTCCGAACACGCCGATTGACAACGGCGCCGTCCATTCCGGGCTGTGCAGTATTTGGTGAACAGCCGCATCAGCGACGTATAGCCGGCGATCTCGTCTTCGTCGAAGGTGCGGAGATCCCCGACGCGCATGAAGGGACAGAGGATGCGGGCTTCCGGGTACCACGGATCGCCGCCGCGCTCTTCACGCTGCAGCGCCGCCTCAGGCCCTCTTAGCACGATGTCGCGAAGCCGGTCCGCCTGCGTCTACCCGAGAACGCATCGTCAAGTCGCGTCCAGGCACCAAGGGCCGATGGCTCGCGGGGAAAGCTGAGCGTCGACAGGAAATATTTCGAGTCGGCCTTGCGCTCATCGTCCCCCTCGAGCAGCGCTTTCAGCTGCTGGCGACTCCAATAGGAGAGCACCGTCTGCAGCGTCTTGAGCGGTGCCTTCTCCGTGAAGCCCTGCGTGAAGTAGCGGTGGTCGGCAGCCAGGCTCAGGCGAATGGCGCCGGACAAATCCGGCAAGGGCCCGCCGGGCGTTTCCGAGGCCAGCCGCCGGGCCATGGCGACAAGCGTGGTGGACAAGCGGCCGGTTGTGTGGCCGTACTTCTTCGAGGCCTTCGTGGGCAATCGTGTCGAGGTTCGAGCTCAGGTGCATCCACTGCTTACCGCAAGTTGCGGTGAGATTGAGGTGCACGGCGCCGATCTCCTCGAAGAGGACGACGAGCTGCGAGGCGTGCTTCTTGATCGTCGAGAGCGGCTCTCGCTCGAGGCTCGCGACCACATCCCGCACCGTTCGCTCGATCGGCCCGGACTCGACAATAATCTGTCCTGCCTTGCGAAGTTCCTCGGCTCTGAGCACCGCCACGGTCCGTTCGGCTCCGCCGCTGACCGCCGGCGTCAGCCCCTCGAGCCAGCCGAGCGCCTTGCCATGCAGTTCCCGCGCAAAGCCCACGATGGTCGTGCGCCGCCCCGTTCCGTCCGCCAGCCTGGGCAGACTCGCGCGGGCGGCTTTCCTGCCATCCTCGCTGAAGTCGAAGAGGACCAGGATCTCTGGGTTGTCGCAATCTCTGATTGCGCTCTGCATCTGGCGGGCGAGCGGAGAGGCTGCGTCGGCTTCTAGTTCCGACTTGTCCTTTGGTTTCGGCTCCGGCGGATACGACGAGTATTCCTTCGACACGCGCAGGACCAAGTCGGGGTCTCTCGGCTTGCTGGTTTTCGGCACTCGCTTGAAGACCGTAGTGATGTGGACGCACGCGGGGACCAGATCGGGATCGGCAAGAGAGGGTTCGTCCGGCCGTACACGCGTGTATTCGATCTTGGCCTGTGCGTCCTGCGCCAACTTC
Organism: uncultured Acidobacteriota bacterium; assembly: GCA_963792175.1. Classification (GTDB taxonomy): domain Bacteria; phylum Acidobacteriota; class Vicinamibacteria; order Vicinamibacterales; family CAVVIG01; genus CAWBVG01. Next base: position 85,281 of record CAWBVG010000019.1, on the reverse strand, counting down.
GTGTCGTCTTCGCTTCGTGCCGGATCGTGCGGCAGCTCGACGAGAGCTTGGGAGATCATCTCGCGCAGCAGCGGTGCGCCAACCCAGCCTGCCTGCTGGCGATAACCGCCGCGGCTGCCGCCGTCGGGGATGAGGAGCGTCTCGTGCGCAATGCTGCCCAAGACGAGGATCTTCGAAGCATCGACCATGGGTCTGTTTCTCCGGGCAGCGGATGCTATCAGCAGTGGGGGCCTAATCATAGACATCGATGGGCCCCCTTCGCGCGCTCGTTCAGACGGGGCGCGACTCCGCCTGATGGCAACAAAGTCCGGCTTTCTAAGCTAACTGGATCCGCGAAGCGTCCTGGGATAGCCGATTGACCCCATCGTTGCGGTCGACTAGCGCCGCGGTGCCATTTGCGACGAGTTCTATCTGGATCGTCGGCTGATGATGGTCGCGAGCGACCAGGCGACCTCACTAGAATCACCGAACGACGGGCACTCGGTCCATGCGCATAGAGTGCTCGCTTGCCTGAATATCCCAGAACAGGGATAATCATGAGGTGCGTCGTGTCCCGGCCGCCGACGAGAAGCCGTTGCATTGGGTTGGGTCGGCCAAGCGCGACTTTCTGAGCTTTCCGGCGGCTGTCAAGGACGACATGGGGAACGCCCTCGGTATCGCTCAATTCGGCGGAACTGCCCCGACGGTGAAGCCGTGGAAAGGCCTCGGTCCGGGTGTGCTGGAGATCGTTGAATCGCACGACGGAAACGCGTATCGAGCGTGTACACCGTTCGATACGAGAAGGCGTTGTACGTCCTTCACGCCTTCCAAAAGAAGTCGCCGTCCGGCATCCGGACCACCAAGCGAGACGTGGATATAGTGGAGCAAAGATTGAAACAAGCGCAGCGAGATTACGAGGAACACTATGGCAAAACGACGCGTTGAATCGGCCGCGATCACCCGAGGGTCCACGAACGTATTCGAGGATCTCGGTTATCCGGACGCCGCCGAACGCCAGGCGAAGCTGCGGCTGGCTTACGCGCTGAACCAAGTGCTCGAGCATCGGGGCCTCACTCAAACGGCCGCCGCCACGCTTCTCGGTTTAAGCCAGCCGAAGGTATCGGCTCTTAAGAACTACAAGCTCGCGGGATTCTCCGTCGAGCGTCTCATGACGTTCCTTAATGCCTTGGGCCAGGATGTCGAGATCGTGATTAAGAACAAGCCCCGGTCACGACAAGCGGCGCGGATCACGGTCGTTGCGGCCTAACACGTGTTGCTTCCTGCGGTCCAGCGCTTGAGCGAAGATACAACGGCCATTTCTCCCGGTCGGCGAGCGAATTCAACCGGAGATCCACAGATATGACAGGCGGAAGCGCGACCCAGGCCGGGAATCGCATTCCAAAACAACGTCGCAGCGTTTCTCAGCGTCCACATTCTGGCGGATGCAGCGATCGACTTCTTCGGTCTGCCGGCAAGGGCTTCACCCACGAAGATCGAACTTGAAACGACGGCACCGGTCGACGACATCCTCGTGTCTACGTCGACGGGCGGCCTCTGCTTCATCAACGTCAAGAGAAGCGTCAGCCTCAGCACAAGCCCAGACTCACCGCTTGGCTCTGTAGTGGATCAGTTCGTTAGGCTTTGGATTGCCTGCCACTCGGGGCGAAAGGGGCATTCCTGGCAGCGGCCACTCGCCGTCGACCAAGACCGCCTGGTTCTCGTCACGGGAGGAACTGGATCGTCTAGAACTGCTGCAGCTGCTTCAAAAGTCCTCAGGCGGATTGGCGATCTGGGTGTGATCAGTCCGAGCGACTCAATCGCGAAGACTGCCCCGGAGCGTCAGGCATAATCTCGACGTTGCTAGCAGACGAACCGGCCAGTACCCAGATTCTTGTCTTCAGCGCTCTCGATGATGTGGATGTTCGAGCTGATACGTTCTGTGAGTGTCTCAGCTACTCCGCGTTGTCCGGGTACGTTCCGCCCCAACCCCCAGAGGCCCTGACGAACTTTGTACCGGAAGGCCAAGTCGCCGTCTGTGCACGCACAGTCGATGTCTCGTATGGCCGTCACGGCGACCATCAACCAGTTCTCTCCATTCGTGTCGGAATGTGGATTCGGACGCCCACGGGTGGCTGGATCCTTTTCCGCAGGGATTACAAAGACAACTTCAATCAGTTGAGCGATCAGCCTGCAGTTCTCAGAGCCTCCAGGGAGGAATTGACGAAGCGCGCACAAGAACTCGTTGATGAATTGGCCGCACGGCGGCAGCTTCGCTTTGCGACATGGGAAGAGTTTGAAACGTCTCCGCCCGCTCGATTCGGGCCGCAGGGTGGCGCTCGGGGTTCGGCTCTCGCGCAGCATGTCGAATCTGATCGGTACGCCGATCGCTATCGATTTGTGACTGCAGACGAGGCCATTCTCATCACCGACGATGAGAGATTTGACAAGTGCCGATACCACGACTGGGGCACGTGCCGGATACGGGGCATGCCGTTGGGTCGGCGCCGATAGTCGAACAGAGCATAGATCCTCGCTGTTTCTTCCCATCTGGAACGCCATATCATTGCGCACACATCGGAATTCAGGCGAGACGAGAACGGGAGCCAGAGTGTCTGCTATTGCCGTTCGAAAACCGCCTCTGCTGCCAGCGCTGTACAGTATTTGCGCCGGTGTTGGCCAGATCTGGGCGGGATGCCGTGTCGTGAGGATTGACCGAGTATGTGCTGAAGCGAACGGGTGGGGGCATGAGTGACAACCCGGAGTTACGGCGCCCCGCTCCACAGCTGCAAGTACCGCTGGTTGCCACGCCCCCGATTTGAACTCGCGTGCTGCTTGAATCCCCTTGGTTGAAAGAGGTCCGCGGCCCTTTGACTGGCTCTTTTCAGGGTAACACCGGGGTAACAGAATCGTGGGACAAGGCGCACTGCGCTGAACGAATTTGAAACAGCGAATCGTGAAAACCGCCAATGTTTATCGCTGTTGTGGCATGTGTTGGCGTTCCCAGCAAACCGACAAAAAAAAGGCCAAAAGCGGACTGGGGGTCAGTCACCCATCCGAATGCTGACTCACCCGCGAAGCAACGAATCGATCGCACAACCACGCAGGATCGGGTGGTCTTTGCGGATCTTCGCGGAAGAGCATCCCCAAGCCGTGACAGAGACAGCCGGGTATCAACGCAAAGTTGCAACCCCGCTGCAACCCCAATCCTCGCTTATACTGCTCTGGCTACCGGGCACGTGCTGATTTGGCTGAGAAAATGGTGGCGAGGGACAGAATCGAACTGTCGACACTACGATTTTCAGTCGTATGCTCTACCAACTGAGCTACCTCGCCGGGCAGGAATCCACACAACTCGTGCAGTGCCTGAATTGGTGAGTTGGTGATTGGTCAGTAAATTCGCGAAGCCGCAAATTCACCAACCCGCCAATTGTACCGGCGAGGGAGATTGTGGCGCAAGCCGGCGCAATCAGTCGGCGATCGACCGGCCCTGAATGACGTGCACCAGGAACAGGATGATGGCTACCACCAGGAGGATGTGAAGCAGCCCTCCCAGGGTGTACGACGTCATCAACCCCAGCGCCCACAGCACGATCAGCAAGACAACCAGCAATAGCATATTGATCACGGATGCATGAGGCTTGCCAGGCCGGCGATGCGGCGGGCTCGGGTAACGGGCGGTCAGATCGGACAGCGGGCACCTGAATCGGGTCATCGAGTGATGGGTAACTGGGTCATTGATCTGCCAATTGCGCAATTACCCAATTACCCAATTTTCCAATTACCCAATTTGCCGAATGCCCCTAGGGTTTGTCCTTGTAGAGCCCGCCATTCTTGAGACGGATGAGGTCGTCGGCGTCGACCGGTTTGAACCCGCGCGCCTTGGCGTGGTTCACGAACCCGGGCGTGATGCCGTGATCGCGTAGACGGACGATCTGCTGGAGCGTGAGGTCCTTCAGGCCGAGGCCCTTCATGTCCGCGATGTAGTCCGCCGACACGCCGTGATCCTTCATCCGGATCAGATCCTCGAGTGGCACGTCCTTCACTCCCTGAGCGGCGAGATCACGGACGTAGAGCGCCGTCACGCCGTGATCGCGGACGCGGACCAGTTCTTCCGCGGACAGCTTGTCGTAGCCGGCTGCCTTCAGCTCCTTGGCGAAATCGCCCTTCACGCCGTGGTCGCGGAGGCGGATGTACTGTTCGAGGCCCGTCACGGTCAGACCCATCCCCTTGATCTCCTGGACGAATTCCGGCGTGACGCCGTGGTCCTTCGCCCGCACGAGGTCCTCGACGCTCGCGCCGCCGAAGCCCGCCTGCTTCATACCCTGGATGTAGGCCTGGGTTACACCGTGGTCGCGCGTCCGCACGAACTCGTCAAGCGTCGCGCCGGCAAAACCCTCGGCTTTCATCGCCTTGATGTACTCCTGCGTGACGCCGTGGTCGCGGGTGCGAACGAGGTTCTCGAGGCTGGCGCTGCGGAAGCCTTCGGCCTTGATCCCCTTGATGTACTCGATGGTGACACCGTGGGTCTTCGCGCGCTGAATCTCGTCCAGAGTCAGCTTGTCGAAGCCCTCGGTCTTGAGGTCGCGGATGTACTTCGGGCCGACGTCGTGCACGGCCAGCTGGAAGCGGCGCCACAACGGGAGGTCTTCGGTGTACCCGAGGCTGCGCATTTCACCGACGTAGGCGTCGCGCGGCGCGAAGTTGAAAAGGCCGGCGCCGCGGCCGTCGCGGAACGAGCCTTCCATGGCCAGCGAACCGGCCTCGCGCCGCAGGTCGAACTTGACGCTGGCCGCGGTCAGGTGCTCGTCGTTGGCGGGCAGTCCGGACAACTCGTCGACCGGGAAGCTCTGGCCCATGTTCCAGTCGCCGTTCCCGTTGCCCGAGCGGTTCCAGTCGGCCGGCGGGGTCGTCCGAACCTGTAGAAAGACCTTCCCCTGTCGAATCTCAGCCGTCCAGGTGCCGTGGATGTCTGTCTGGGCCGACACCGGCGCGGCAGACGCCACGAGCAGAAACAGTCCTAATGCCTTGATCGATCGCAACATGCAGAGTCCTCCCGATCCAGCGGTTTGGACGTGTCAGCCGCGCGGAGGGTTGAAACGACCGTCAGGCCGCCTGCTGACGGATTACAGTACGGCTACCACCATGCGGCAATTGCTCGCGCATCTCGTCGTTGCCAGTCTGTGGGCTGGGGTCGGAGTGGGGACGGAGACGCCTCCGTCCCCGCTCCGACCCCAGGGCGCAGCCAAGGCGCCGATCCCCGTCCTCGTGGAACTCTTCACGGCGGAGGGCTGTTCGAGCTGTCCCCCTGCCGACACGCTGCTCGAGAAGCTGATCGAATCGCAGCCCGCCGCGGGCGTCCAGATCGTGGGCCTCGGCGAGCACGTGGACTACTGGGACCGGCTCGGCTGGAAGGATCGGTTCTCGTCGGCCGCCCTGACCGCGCGGCAGCAGCAGTACGCGGACCGCTTGAAAGGCGCCGACATCTACACGCCGCAGATGGTCGTCGACGGGCAGGACGCGTTCGTCGGCAGCGACCTCGCCGCGGCGCGGCGCGCGATCGAGCGCGCGGTCGCCGGGCCGCACGGCAGCATTCGCATCGCGGTCGACGAGGCAGCTGCCAACGTCGCGCACGTGTCAGTGACGATCGCCAGCCTGCCAGCGTCTGCCGCCGGCGATCGCGCCGACCTGCTCGTTGCCGTCACGGAGGATCGCTTGCGGACGGAGGTCAAGCGCGGCGAGAACCAGGGACGCACGCTGACGCACGCGGCGGTCGCGCGCGACCTTCGCACCGTCGCCGAGGGGGTGCATTCGTCGTCTATCGCGGAAGCGACGATCAAGCTGCCGTCCGACTGGGCGCGGCCGAACCTGAAAGTCGTGGCCTTCGTGCAGGAGCGGGGGAGCAGGCGCGTGCTGGCGACCGCCGTGGCGGCGATCGCCCGTCAATAACTCATGCAACCGGCCCGTCTGAGCCCCGCTCGGGCGATCCTCTACGGAACGCTCGTCGTCGGCACGCTCGACATCGTAGACGCGTTCGTGTTTTTCGGGCTGAGATCCGGCACGACGCCGGTGCGGATTCTTCAGAGCATCGCGAGCGGGTGGCTTGGCCGCGCCGCGTATACCGGTGGCGTGGGCGCCGCCGCGCTCGGCGCGATCACGCACTACTTCATCGCGTTCGGGATTGTTGCGACGTACTTCGTCGTCAGCCGGCGCGTCGCCGTGCTGACACGCCACCCGATTGCGTGCGGCATCGTCTACGGCTTGCTCGTGTACCTGTTCATGAACCGCGTGGTGATCCCGCTTTCCGCGATCGGCGCCGCGACGTGGCCGGCGCTGCCGGTGCTGGCGAACGGACTGCTGATACACGCGTTCGGGATCGGAATTCCGAGCGCCTTCTTCGCTGCGCTCGCCTCGGAGAGGTGATCACAGGAGATCAGAAGATCAGGAGGATCCGCGGTTCGGCGCCGCATGTCCTCCTGAAATCTTCTAACCTCCTGTAGACCGGCGGGTGTCAGACGGCCGCGGCCTCCGGGGTTTCGCGCGTCATCCCGAGCTCGCGGCGCACGCGATCCTCGATGGCCTTGTAGACCTCGGGGTTGTCCTTCAGGAACTGCTTGACGTTCTCGCGACCCTGACCGAGGCGCTCGCCGCCATAGGCGAACCACGCGCCGCTCTTCTCGATGATGCGCTTGTCGACGCCGAGATCGAGCAGATCGCCGGTCTTTGAAATCCCCTCGCCGTACATCACGTCGAACTCGGCCTCGCGGAAGGGCGGCGCGACCTTGTTCTTGACCACCTTCACCCGCACCCGGCCGCCGACGACGGCGTCGCCGTCCTTGATGCTGGCGATGCGCCGGATGTCGAGGCGCACCGACGAGTAGAACTTGAGCGCGCGGCCGCCGGTGGTCGTTTCGGGGTTGCCGAACATCACGCCGATCTTTTCGCGCAGCTGATTGATGAAGATGAGGCAGGTCTTCGACTTCGACACGGCGCCGGTCAGCTTGCGCAGCGCCTGCGACATCAAGCGCGCCTGCAGGCCCATCTGTGCGTCGCCCATTTCGCCTTCGATTTCGGCCTTGGGCACGAGCGCCGCGACCGAGTCGACGACCACGACGTCCACGCCGTTCGAACGAATCAGCACTTCGACGATTTCGAGCGCCTGCTCGCCGTTGTCCGGCTGCGACACCAGCAGGTTGTCGATGTCGACGCCGAGCTTCTGCGCATACAAGGCGTCGAGCGCGTGCTCGGCGTCCACGAACGCGGCCATGCCCCCGAGCTTCTGGCCTTCGGCGATGATCTGCAGGGCCAGCGTCGTCTTGCCCGACGATTCCGGTCCGAAGATTTCGATGACGCGGCCGCGCGGGACGCCCCCGACGCCGAGCGCGTAGTCGATGCTGATGGCGCCGGTGGGGATGAAGTCGATCGGCTGGATGGCGCCTTTCTGGCCCAGGCGCATGATGGAGCCCTTGCCGAACTGCTTCTCGATCTGGCCCACGGCCAGTTCCACGGCCTTGGCTCGTTCGCGGTCCTGTCTTTCGTCGATTCTCTCGATCGGCATATGCGGTCTCTCCTCGGAAGGCTCGTCTATTCTAGAAACGTGCCTGGCGAAAGTCAATGGCAAAAACGTGAAGTGAACGCCAGAACACGCAGAACATCAGTCACTTAGAAGGACAGTCACTTTCGCCTCTCTCGCGCGTGGATCGCAGAATCTGCCATCATAGGGCCCCCCATGCCTAGCCCTTTTGGCCACTCGCTCGCCGGTCTTGCTGTGGCCTGGGCCGCGGATCTGGTGCCGGGCGACCGCGCCTGGCGAGCGTCGCCGGCCAGCGCGTCGTGGTATCGCCGTGCCGGCAACGGCCTGTCGATGGCCTGTGCGCTGCTCGCGATGACGCCGGATCTCGATCTCGCGTTCGCGCGGCACCGGAGTTACACCCACAGTATTGGCGCGGTCGCGATCGTCGGACTCCTTGGTGCCGTGGCGGCGTACGTTTTCGCGCCACGGCACGCCGTGCGCGTCGGCATGACGTGCGCCGCCGCGTACTCGTCGCACTTGCTCCTCGATTGGCTTGGCGTCGATCTCTATCCGCCGCCGGGCCTGCAGGTGCTCTGGCCGTTCGATGCTGGCTGGTATATCTCCGGCTCGATCTCTTCCGGCAGACGAGGCGCAACCACCTGCTGACGTGGCCGGTGTTCTCCCAGAACCTTCTGGCGATGGCGCAGGAGTTGGCCATCCTCGGCCCGATCGCCCTGGCGCTGTGGCTAGTACGTGTAAAAGCCCTGGCCCGATTTGCGCCCGAGAAGTCCCGCCGCGACCATCCGGCGCAGTAGCGGACACGGCCGGTACTTCGGATCGGCATCGGATGCGGTTGGCGATGAAGCCCGGATAGTCGGAGGCTTCGATGGCCCGCGCCGACGATGCCGACCGTTTTGATCTCCATCAACGTACTTTCGCGAGGCACGAAGAAAAACAGCTTCGTGATAAGCCGTGTCACGGACGTTCGACTGCGAGCGCCACGCCGTTCCCGCCACCCAGGCACAGCGTCGCGATGCCGCGTTTGAGGTTGCGGCGTTTCAGCGCATAGACCAGCGTGGTGAGCACGCGGCTGCCGCTCGATCCGATCGCGTGTCCGAGCGCGACGGCGCCGCCGTTGACGTTGACGCGATCGCGATCGATGCCGAGCTCGTTGAGCACCGCCACCGCCTGGACCGCGAAGGCTTCGTTGAGCTCGAAGAGGTCGACGTCCTTGAGATCCCAGCCGGCCTTTTCGGCGACGCGGCGCACGGCTTCGACCGGTGTCATCAGCACGAACTTCGGCGCCAGACCGCTGGTGGCTTGCGCGATCACCCGAACCATGGGCGCGAGGCCGAGCGAGTGGGCGCGCTCGGCGGCCATCACGACGAGCGCCGACGCGCCGTCGTTGACGCCGGGTGCGTTGCCGGCGGTGACCGTGCCGTCCTTCTTGAACGCCGGCTTGAGCGCGCCAAGCGCGTCCGCGGTCGTCTCGGCGCGAATCGATTCGTCGCGATCGACGACCACCGGGTCGCCTTTCTTCTGCGGAATCGCGATCGGGAGGATCTCTTCCCTGAAGTCGCCGCTGGTGGTGGCGCGCGCGGCCTTCTGATGGCTCTGCGCCGCGTACTCGTCCTGCGCGGCGCGGCCAACGCGGTAGTGCTCGGCCACCACCTCGCCCGAGTTGCCCATGTGGACCTGCTCGAACGCGCACCAGAGGCCGTCGTTGATCATCGAGTCGACGACCTCGCCGTTACCCATGCGCAGACCTTCGCGTGCGCGCGTCAGCAGGTACGGGCAGTTGCTCATCGACTCCATGCCTCCGGCGACGGCGATGTCGATGTCGCCGGCGCGGATGCCCTGGTCCGCGAGCATCACCGCCTTGAGTCCCGAGCCGCAGACCTTGTTGATCGTGACCGCGGCGACATGATCGGGCAGGCCGCCCTTGAGGGCGGCTTGTCGCGCGGGGTTCTGTCCGAGGCCCGCGGACACCACGTTGCCCATGATGCATTCGTCGACGGTGTCCACGTCGACGCCGGCGCGCCGGACGGCTTCGGCGACGACCAGTGCGCCGAGCTGCGGCGCGGTGAAGGATTTGAGCGCGCCGAGAAACTTGCCGGTCGGCGTCCGGACGGCGCTGACGATGACGGAGTCACGCACGGCGAACCTCGATGCGATCGACGACATCGGCGCCGAGCAGCGTCTGCAGGCGCCTGAGGATGGTTGGCGTCGATCGCGTCACTTCGCGCGACCATTGCAGCGAGGTGGTTTCGACGATGAGCGTCCGCCGCTCGAGTTTGACCTTCGTGGCGCGCTCGACCGCCGGTCCCACCGCAGCGCGCCACGCGAAGCCGACCTTGCCGTCCGACAACGGCGTGTCGCGCAGCAGGAGCACGAGCGCGCCGGGCAACGCGTGCGTGAGCGGCCTCAATCAATCACCCAATCACCAAATCACCCAATCACCAGATGTGGTTGATCCTATCATTGCGCCCGTGCGCCTGATTCTCGCGTCCGCCTCGCCGCGCCGTGCCGAGCTGTTGCGCGCGGCGGGATACGAGTTCGAGATTGTCGTGTCGGATGTCGACGAGCGCGTGCGAGACGGCGAAACGCCAGCGGAGTACGTCCGAAGGCTGGCGGCGGAGAAGTCGGCGGCGGTCCAGGCAGCCGACGCGATCATCCTCGGCGCGGACACGACCGTCGTCGTGGACGGCGAGATCCTCGGCAAGCCGCGCGACGACGACGAAGCGGCGGCGATGCTGCGGCGGCTGGCCGGACGGCGTCACGAGGTGCTGACCGGCGTCAGCATCCGCTACGGCGCGCACGAGGTCGGCAGCGTCGAGAGCACGGCCGTATGGTTTTCGGTGCTGACAAAAGAAGACATTGCCTGGTACGTGGCAAGCGGGGAAGGGCGCGACAAGGCCGGCGCCTACGCCATTCAAGGCCTGGCGTCGCGATTCATTCCCCGAATCGAAGGATTGTACGCGAACGTCGTCGGATTGCCGGTCGCCGCGGTCGCCGAACTGCTCCGATCGGTCCTTGCGTCCCACCCGCAGACCGGCTATTCTGACGATTGATCTTCTCCCGGAAGTCCTTATGACACATCGATATATCAAGATAGGTGCAACCACGGCGGTTCTCGTCGTCGCCTTCACGGGCCTGCTATGGTCCACGTTGCGCGAAGGGACGGAGTACTACAAGCACGTCGACGAGGTGATGACGAATCAGCAGGCATGGCAGGGCAAACGCCTGCAGCTGCACGGCCACGTCGTCACGAACTCCATCATGCGCAAGCCGAACACGCTCGAGTACATCTTCAAGGTGCAGAACAACGGCCAGGTCGTCAACGCGCGCTACACCGGGATCGTGCCCGACACGTTCAAGGACACGCCGGGCAGCGAAGCTGAAGTCGTGCTCAAAGGGACGCTGACGTCGGACGGGTTTCACACCGAGCCGAACGGCGTGATGGCGAAGTGTCCTTCGAAGTACGAGAAGAAGTCCTAGGACATTAAATGGCCTCCCTCGGCAGTTTCCTGCTCCTCGCGTCGTTCGTCGTCTGCGCCTATGCCGCGGTGGTGTCGGTGGTCGGCGCCCGGCGGCAGGCGCGGCGCCTGGTCGAGAGTGGGATCGGCGCGTTCTATCTCGTCTGCGCGCTGATGACGGCCGCCTCGGCGGTGATGATCAACGCGTTCCTCACGGGCGACTTCTCAATCCAATACGTCGCGCACTACTCGGACAGCGTGCAGCCGCTGTTCTACAAGATCACGTCGTACTGGGGCGGCCTCGACGGGTCGATCATGTTCTGGGTGTTCCTGCTGTCGGTCTTCGGATCGATTGCGGTGTATGTGAACCGCGAGCGGCATCGCGAGCTCATCCCGTACGTCGTCACGACGATCGCCACGGTCCAGATGTTCTTCCTCTATCTGATGGTGGTGCACAAGAACCCCTTCCTGACCTACTTGTCCGGACCGCGTGCCGACGGCGAGGGTCTGAATCCGCTGCTCCAGAACTTCTACATGGCGATCCACCCGCCGTCGCTCTACACGGGATTCGTCGGGATGACGATCCCGTTTGCGTTCGGCATCGCGGCACTCGCCACCGGCCACCTGGACGACTCGTGGCTGCGTGCGGTGCGCCGCTGGACGATGTTTGCCTGGCTGTTTCTCTCGTTCGGTCTCTTTCTCGGCATGATCTGGGCGTACGAGGAACTCGGGTGGGGCGGCTACTGGGCGTGGGACCCGGTGGAGAACGCGGCGCTCCTGCCGTGGTTCACGGCCACGGCGTTTCTGCATTCGGTGATGGTGCAGGAGCGGCGCAGCATGCTGCGGGTGTGGAACGTCGTCCTCGTCATCGTGACGTTCTTCCTGACCATCTTCGGCACGTTCCTGACGCGGTCGGGCATCGTTCAGTCGGTGCACGCGTTCGGCTCGGATCCAGTGTTGGCGTGGCTGTTCACCGGGTTCATGGTCGCCATCCTGGTCGTCAGCTTCGGTCTGGTGATCTGGCGCCTGCCGCTCTTGAAGGCGCGCAACGACCTCGACTCGTGGATGTCGCGCGAGGCGGCGTTCCTGGTCAACAACTGGATTCTGCTGTTCTCGGCGTTCTTCGTGCTGTTCGGCACGATGTTCCCGACGCTCAGCGAAGCCGTGACCGGCAACCGGCTGACGGTCGCCGGACCCTTCTTCAACAAGTGGATGACGCCGATCGCGCTGGTCCTCCTGTTCCTGACCGGCGCGGGTCCGTTGCTGGCGTGGCGCAAGTCGACCCTGAGCAATCTCGCGTATCAGTTCATGTGGCCCGCGATCGCGTGCCTCGGCACGGCGGCCGCCCTCGCGGCACTCGGTATTCGCGTGTGGGCGTCGGGAATCTGTTTCTCGCTGTGTGCCCTGGTTGCCGCCACGATCACTCAGGAGTTTTTCCGCGGCGCGAACATCCGGCGCCGCAACACCGGCACCGACATCTTCACCGCCCTGGTCGGCCTCGTCGGACGCAACAAGCGGCGCTACGGCGGCTACATCGCGCACCTGGGGTTCGTGTTGATCCTCCTCGGCTTCGGAGGCATGGGCTTCAACAAGGACACGCAGGTGCCGCTGAAGGCGGGCGAGGACGTCAAGATCGGCCGCTACACGCTGCGCAACACGTCGGTGAAGGTCAGCGACGACGGTCAGAAACAGATGGTCACGGCGTACCTCGCGGTGTTCGCCGACGGAAAACAAATCGACACGCTGTATCCGGCCAAGTGGTTCTTCCGGAAGCACGAGCAGGAGCCGACGACCGAGGTGGCCATCCGGCGATCCTTGGCCGAGGATTTATACGTGACCCTCGGTGGTTACGAAGTGGGGACGCAGGTCGCAAATCTCGAGATCCACGTCAACCCGCTGGTCAACTGGGTGTGGATGGGCTTTGGCATCCTGGCGCTCGGCACCGGCATCGCGCTGCTGCCGGAGCGCATGTACTCGTTCGCGCTGGCACGGATGCCGATTGAAACGGCGGCCACGACGACGGCGCTCACGCTGATGCTGGCGATCCTCTTTGCGGCGCCGGCGTTCGCGCAGCCGGGCATGAGCGGCGACCAGAACACGCGGACGTCGTTCTACGCGCGCACCGAGCTCGAGAAGCAGCTGCAGCACGAAATCGTCTGCACCTGCGGCGCCTGCGGCCACGCCAACATCGGCGAGTGCAGGAAGGACGCGTGTGCGACGTCTCATGAGATGCGCGGCGAGCTGGCGGCGCTGATCGATCAGGGCAAAGGCCACGACGAGATCATCCAGGCGTTTCTCGCGAAGTACGGCAGCGAGGAAATGCTCGGCGCGCCGATCGACAAGGGGTTCAACCGCCTGGCGTGGCTGGTGCCGTACCTGCTGGGCGCATCGGGCGCCGCGGCCATCGGCTTCGCCGCCGTGAAGTGGACGCGCAAAGCAGACGCGCAAGAGGAACACGTCGCCATCGACTCGGCCCTCGAGGAGCGCATCGACGATGAGCTCCGAGACCTCGACTGACAAGGTCCGGCTGAAGCCGGACCATCGGGCTTCAGCCTTGGCAGTTCTTCGTGCTCGCGGCCCTGGGCTGCGCGACCGCCGTCACCTTCATCGCACGCGGTCAAAGCGTCACCTCCATCGTGTTTCTGTCGATCCTGATGGCCACGGCCGCGCTCGTCGGCCTGGCCGCACTCCGCACCCTGCGTCCACTCGTCAGCCCGGACGAGGATCGGACCGTGATGATCGGTCACCGCACGCGCGTGGCCCTCGAGCGCGAGAAGATGCTGGCGCTGCGCTCGATCAAGGAGCTGGAGTTCGATCGGGCGATGGGGAAGCTGTCGGACGCCGACTGGAAGGAGATGTCGGGCCGCCTGCGCGCGCGCGTCGGCCGCCTGATGCGGCAGCTGGACGCGGGCGCCGGGTATCGCGATCGGATCGAGCGGGAGCTGGAGAAGCGACTCGGGCGAGAAACTGCCCGCGACGCTCGCCAGCGCGAACGCGCGATCGCGCGATCGTGTGCGAACCGTGAACGACGCCGACGCGCGGTTCTGTAAGTCGTGCGGGCAGAAGATCTGATGCAGACAAGGACACAGAGGGACACAGAGGACACAAAGGCGGCAGGTCAAGCATCTCTTTCGTGTCCTTTGTGTCCTTTGTGTCCTTTGTGGGTCGCGGTATACGTGGCCAGTTCCAGATGCCGGACCCGAAGCAGATGTCCGGCATCCCGCGGCCAGTCACCGACTTGCCGGACCGATCGATCTCCGTGCGCGTGATCCGCGGCGAACTGTCCAACAACATCCCCAACCAGCCGGTTCAACTGCGCGTCGGCGACCAGGTGCTGACCGCAAAGACGGACGAGGCCGGGCGCGCGCAATTCGACAACGTGACGCCAGGCGCGACGGTGAAGGCCAGCACCGAGGTGGCGGGCGAGCATCTCGAATCGCAGGAGTTCCAGGCGCCGCCGCGCGGCGGCATCCGTCTCATGCTGGTTGCGACCGATCCGTCGAAGCCGCCGGCGACGCAGCCGGACGCTCCGGCGGTGAAGGGCGACGTCGTCCTTGGCGCCGAATCGCGCATCGTGGTCGAGCCGATCGAAGAAGCGGCCCAGGTGTTCTACCTGCTCGATATCGCGAACAACGCGCGCGTGCCGGTCAACCCTGCCGGCGCCATTCGAGTTCGATCTGCCGAAAGGCGCGATTGGCGCCACGATCATGGAAGGCTCCTCGCCGAATGCCGCCGCCGCGGGATCGCACATCAGCGTGCAGGGCCCGTTTCCGCCGGGGCACACCTACGTGCAGGCGGCCTATCAGATGCCGGCGGCGACCGGATCGCTGACCATCGCGCAGCGTTTCCCCGTGATGCTCGAACAGCTCGCGGTCGTGGTGAAGAAGTCGGGGAGCACGACGCTGTCGTCCGCGCAGATCAAAGAGCAGCGCGAGCTGCCCGGCGCAGGGCGAGGTGTTCATTGCCGCGACTGGCGGCGCCATCGCGGCTGGACAGCCGCTGGAGCTCGAGGTCGGCGGGATCGCGCATCACAGCCGGGCGCCGCGCATTGTCGCGCTGGCGCTGGCTGGCCTCATCGTCGCGGTCGGCGTCTGGATGTCTGGACGTCCGAGCGGTGATGCGTCCGGAAGCGCCGCCGAGCGGAAGCGCCTGATCGCGCGCCGCGATCGGCTGTTCAGCGATCTCGTGCGCCTCGAGCGCGATCGCCGCGGCGGCCGCGGCGACGAGCGGCGCTATCTGGCGCGCCGCGAGGAGATCCTCGCCGCGCTCGAGCAGATCTACAGCGCGCTCGACGACGACGATACGGGCCCCGAGCCCGCAGACCGCAGCGGTCTGGCCGCCTAGCAAGCAGCCCGTAGTAGTCTAGAATTGCAAAGACTTCGACGGCTGTGACTGCCGACTTCGACGCTGTCAGCCTCATCGACGTCTCCAGACATTTCGGCCGCCGGCGGGCGATTGCGCGCCTCTCGCTGACCGCGCGCGCCGGCGACATCCTCGGGCTGCTCGGGCCAAACGGCGCGGGCAAGTCGACGCTGATCGGCCTGTTCGCGACGCTGGTCGCGCCGACGAGCGGCGAGGTGCGGTTTGGCGATCAACCGGCGCGTGCGCTTGGCGCTGCACTGCGGCGCCGGCTTCGGCCTGCTCGCACACGAGCTGCACCTCTACCCGGAGCTGTCGGCACGGCAGAACCTGAGATTCTTCGGAGAGCTGTACGGCGTTGGCGCGGGGCGAGTCGAAGCCGCGCTCGCGCGTGCCGGCCTCGAGGAACGCGGAGACGACGATGTCTCCGGATTCTCGCGAGGGATGCGGCAGCGTCTCGCGCTCGAACGGGCGTTGCTGCACGATCCGCGGCTCGTCCTTCTCGACGAGCCGTTTACCGGCCTCGACGATCGCGCGGTCGGCGTCGTGTCGGATCGTGTCCGCGAACTGGCTGCAGGCGGCGCGATCGTCGTGCTCGCCACGCACGACCTCGATCTGGCCGAGGGACTCATCACGCGCGTCGTGCTGCTGCGCGACGGCCGCCTCGTCGCCGATGAAGCCGCTGCGCCCGGCCTGCGCGCGCGCTACCGGCGAGTCGTCGGGGGCGCGTGATGTTTGTCAGGACCGCGCTGCTCGTCCTGCGCAAGGATTTCGCGATCGAGGTCAAGAGCCGGGAGATTCTCTACACGACGCTGCTCTTCGCGCTCTCGTGCGTGCTCGTGTTCTCGATCGCCTTCGTCAAGGAAGGAGAGCCGCTCGAGGATGCCGCGGCGGGCATTCTGTGGATTGCCATCGAGTTTGCCGGAACGCTGGCGCTGGGTCGCACGTTCGAGCGCGAGCGCTACGGCGAGACGCTGAGGGCGCTGCTGCTGGCGCCGGCTCCGCGCGCCGCCATCTACGTGGGGAAGATGCTGGGCATCGTGGTCCTGCTCGTGGTCTGCGAGCTGCTGCTGGTGCCGCTGGTCGCGTTGCTGTTCCGCTCCCGGCTGTTCGAGGAACCCGTGCTGCTGGTCGCGCTGCTGCTGACCGGCACGGTCGGCTTCGCCGTCGTCGGCTCGCTGTTCGCGGCGATGCTGGTGCGTGCGCGGACGCGCGACGTGATGCTGCCGATCCTGCTGTACCCGATGACGGTCCCGTTGATGATTGGCGGCGTGCGAGGGACTGTCGCGCTGACCCAGACCCCGGTGGATCGGCCGAGTGCGATCATGTGGATCGTGTTGCTGCTCTGCATGGATGCGGTTTTTCTGATGCTCGCGCTGTGGACGTTCGAGCCGCTCATGACGGAGTAGGATCGAACGGAAGGGCAGGAGGGGCGGGATGGGCAGGAAGGGCGGGATATGAGAAAAGCGTTCTTTCCGCTGTTGCTGGTGACCTCCGCGATGTTCGCGTATGCGCCGGTCGTGATTGCGCACGCCGACTACGAGTCGACGATGGGGCTCGTGCAGAAGGTGATGTATTTTCACGCCCCGAGCGGCATGGTGATGCTCATTTCGGCGGTGGTGTGCGGCGTGGCCAGCGCGCTGTACCTGTGGAAGAGAGATCCTGCCGCCGATCGCGTGGCGATTGCCGCGGCTGAGCTGACGGCGCTCTTCGGACTCATCGTCCTCGTCACGGGACCGTTGTGGGCGAGAAAAGCCTGGGGCGTCTGGTGGGTCTGGGAAGCTCGTCTGACGATGTCGTTTGTCGGCTGGCTGATTGCGGTCGGCTACCTCTTCGTCCGGAAATACGGCGGACCCGGGTCGGACAAGCTGGCCGCCGGCCTCGCCGTGTTCGGTACCGCCAACGTGCCGTTCATCTACGTTTCGGTCAACATCTGGCGCACGATGCACCCGATGACGACCGTCGTGCCGACGCTGCAGCCGGGGATGCGCGGCGCGTTCTGGTTCAGCGCGCTGACGCTCTTCATGTTGTACGGCTTGCTGCTGGCGGCGCGCGTTCACCTCGAACGACAGCGGACGGCGCTCGACCAACTGTATCTTGCGGAAGAGGATTGAGATGATGCGTCGCCTGTTTCTGGTCGTGTGGCTGATGGCCGGCGCCGCCATGCCGGCGCTGGCGTTCCAGCCGCCCGCCGCGCAAAGTGAGTACGTGCCGGTGAAGGACCTGCCGCCGGTGGATCAACTGCCGGCCGCGCCGCTGCTCGTGGCGGCGTACTCCTTCATCTGGCTCGCCGCGATGTTCTATCTGTGGACGATCTGGCGGCGGCTCGGGAAGGTCGAGACCGAGATGCGCGCGCTCGAACAGCGCCGCAGCCACCGATGACCGCGGGTCACTTCATCTTCATCCCGTCGGTGCTGCTGATTGGCATCGTGATCGGGTGGGTGCTCGGGTCGCGAGCGGCAAGAGACGCTTTCGCCGCTGAGTTGAAACGCCGCGAAGAACGCGCCGCGGCGAAGTTAAAAGTTAAAAGTTAAAAGTTAAAACCAGGAAGACAGTCCCGCTCAAGAGTTACGCTGAAATGCAGACGACAGGCATTTCAACTTTTAACTTTTAACTTTTAACTTCTAAGTTTTAACTTTATCTGCCCATTCCCAAGCCGCTGCGCGAGCACTTCCGGTAAGCCTGCCTCGATAATCTTCGCCTGCGTGTGTTCCACGGGGTACGAGAGCCGGAACAGCTCGACGCAGCGCGCCTTGGTGTCGGCAATCGCGTACGCGGCGCGCGGATCGCCGTCGCGCGGCTGACCGACGGCGCCGGGGTTCACGCAGGTACTTCGAGCCGGGACGGAGCATCAGCCGCATTTCCGCCGCGACGGCTGGCCCGGGCGAATCGAAGTTGTCGGCCGACAGCTCGAAGGTCACCGGATAATGCGTGTGGCCGAAGAGGCACAAGCGGCCGCGTCGAAACCTTCAGCGCGCGCACCGCGTCCAGCTCGTCGAAGATGTAGGCGTCTTCGTCGAAGGGCGAGCCATGGCAGATCTCCACCACATCGTCGACGAGGACGGGACCGTGCGGGAGATCGCACAGCCAGTCGCGATGCTCCGGCGTGAGCATATCCAGCGTCCAGCGCGCCGCGCTCTTGGCGACCGAGTTGAACCCCTCGGCCTGTTCCAGGCCGCACGCGACCTTGTCGTGATTGCCGCGGACGATCGCGACCGGCTTCAGTGCCTGTACGCGTTCGACGACCGCGTTGGGGTCGGGGCCGTAGCCCACGAGATCGCCCAGCACGAGGGTGGCGTCGAACGCACGAGTGCGCGCGTCGGCAAGACAAGTGTCGAGCGCCTCGAGGTTCGCGTGAATGTCGGTCAGGACGAGGTAGCGCATCGTTAGTGTTGTAACCAGTCCAAGAGCTGTTCGACCAGCGCGTCAACCCCTGCCCGGCCGGCATCGAGCCGCTTGTGCGCCTGCTCGTACGCGGCGCGCCGCTGATGATACAGGTGTTCGAAGCCGGCGCGATCGGCGGCCAGCGGCCGGCGGCCGTCGGCCGGGACCCGGTCGACCAGCCGTTCCAGGGGGACGTCGAGCCACACCGAGACCCCGTCCCGGTTGATTGCCGCCCGGTTCTGCGGGTCGGCGAACGTGCCCCCGCCGGTCGCGACCACGATGTGACGCGGGGCGAGTTGGTCCACGAGCACCTGGCGTTCGACCGCGCGGAAATAGGCCTCGCCGTGTTTCGCGAAAATCTCGGCTACCGGCGCGTGCTCCTGTTGCTCGATGAGCTCGTCGATGTCCACCGCCTGCCAGTCGAGACGCTTCGCCAGCGCGCGCGCCAGCGTGGTCTTTCCGGCCGCCATGAAGCCGACGAGATACACCTTGTCTGCCTTCACGGCGATCCACAGGATCGGCGCGGGCCGCCGTCGCGCAAACTTGGCCACCGAGACACCGAGACACCGCGGCAATCGATTCGACGGGACCGCCGGCGTAGCCGGCCATCGGTGGGACCGAGACGATCGGCGGAAATGAGTCGCTGACTCATTCCCGCGCGATTCATTTCCGCCGATCGTCTCGGCCCCGCCGCGCCGCTTCGCGGCGCCCGTCGAATCGATACGTCCTTGCGTTCGACGCGGCCCCGCGCTTTCTCTGTGTCTCTGTGTCTCTGTGGCCGAAGTCACGTTTGCGCTCCGGCGCCCCGCGTCCGCTCAGCTCGCGTTCACGAGACGAGGCGCTGGAGCGTTTCGAAGAAGCCCGGATAGGAGATGTCGACAGCCTCGGCGCCGTCGATGGTGGACGGCCCTTCGGCGGCGAGCGCCGCGATCGCGAACGCCATGGCCATCCGGTGATCGCCGCGCGCGTCGGCGACGCCGCCGATCGGGCGCCTGCCTGACCGTCCGCGGATGACGAACCCGTCCGTCGCGCTCGTCCGCGTCGATCCCGAGCGCGCGGAAGCCGGCGACCAGCGCGCTGATGCGGTCGCTTTCTTTCACCCGCAACTCGCCGGCGCCGCGGACGGTGACCTCGCCGCCGTGGGCGGCGAGCGCGGCGATGGCGGGCAGCTCGTCGATCAGGCCGGGCACTTCTTCCGGCGCGATGGCAATCGCCTCGGCGCGATCGCCTTCGACCACGACCGTCCCGCGAGGCTCGCCGTTCTCGTCCGCGGCCGTCTCGACGTGGACCCGCGCGCCGAAGCGGCGCAGCACGCCGAGGAGCGCGGTGCGCGTCGGGTTGAGGCCGACGCCTTCGATCTCGACGCGCGAACCCGGCAGCGCCGCGGCGGCGACGAGCCAGAAGGCGGCGGACGAGAAGTCGCCGGGCACGATGAGCGTCTGCCCGTGTAGCTGCTGGCCGCCCGCCACGGACACGGTAAGTCCCTCGACGGCTGCCACACCGCCAAACGCGGTCAACGCGCGTTCGGTGTGATCGCGGGTGGAGGCCGGCTCGGTCACGCTCGTGACGCCCTCGGCGTGGAGTCCGGCGAGCAGCACCGCGCTCTTCACCTGGGCGCTCGGCGTGGGCGACTGAAAGGCGATCGGCGTGCAGGCGGGCGCCGTGAACGGTCAGGGGCGGGTGGCCGTCGACGGCCTCGAGACGCGCACCCATCCGCTCGAGCGGCTCGATGACGCGCCGCATCGGCCGGCGGGAGAGCGAGGCGTCACCGACCAGCGTGCTCGAAAAGGCGTGTCCCGCCAGGACCCCCGACAGCAGCCTCATCGTCGTCCCGGAATTACCGGCGTCGAGCGGGCCAGCCGGCGAACGGAGTTGCCCCAAACCTCGTCCCAGTAGAGAGACGGTGCCGGCCGGACCTTCCTCGATCGACACGCCGAGCCGTCGCAGGCAATTCAGGGTCGACCGGCAGTCGGCGCCGGGGGCAAAATTGTGCAGCAGGGACGGGCCGTGGGCGAGCGCCGCGAACAGGGCATACCGGTGCGCAATCGACTTATCGCCGGGCACCGCCAGGCGGCCGTGGAGGCTCCGGGCCGGCCTGACGGTGGCGGCGGGTGACAGGGACATCTGGGGATGGATCTTACGCGACAGATGGTATTCTTGGGCCTCCTGACGCATCGATGACGCAAAACGGCCATCAGCTTATCCGCCTCGAATTCACCAGCGCGTTCGAGATGCTGGATTTCGTCCAGGTCGTGAGCGACCATCTGGCCCGTCGAGTCGGTCTCGACGAAGACGCCATGCATTGGGTCAGCGTCGCGATTCGCGAATCGGTCATCAACGCCATCAAACACGGCAACCGCAACGACTCGAGCAAACGCGTGTTCGTCGAGTTCGGGACGTCGCTGGGCGAGGTGCCGGAGCTGTCGATTCGCGTCCGCGATCAGGGCGAGGGCTTCGATCCCGAGGCTGGTGGCGAACCCGCTCGACCCCGAGAACCTGCTGAAATCGAGCGGCCGCGGCATTTTCCTCATCCGCAACTTCATGGACGATGTCCAGCTGCGGCGCGCGCCCGAGGGCGGGATGGAAATCAGCATGCTCAAGCGCGTGCAGCCTGCCGCCGACGACGGATCCGTCCAGGCCTAGCGTGCCGCCGCGTCCCATCTTTCTCACCACCGCGATTGAAGCGGTTGTCCGTGCCGGCGAGATGCAGATGGCGCAGCTCGGTCAGGCCTTCCGCATCGACAAGAAGGGCGCCACCGATCTCGTCACCGAGGTGGACCTGGCCGTCGAGCGCATGTTTCGCGACGCTCATCGCGCAACGGTTTCCGGATCATCAGATCCTCGCTGAGGAAATGGGCGGCGCGGCGGCGGTTCCGGCGGGACCGTGCTGGGTGTTCGATCCGATCGACGGCACCACCAACTACGCGCACGGCGTGCCGATCTTCTGCGCGTCGCTGGCGCTCGAAATCGACGGCGTGCCCGAGGTCGCGGCTGTCTACGATCCGAACCGCCGGGAGCTGTTCACCGCGGAGCGCGGCGGCGGCGCGTTTCTCAATGGCGCGCCGATCCATGTCACGGCCGCCAGCCATCTCGTCGACGCGCTGCTGGTCACGGGGTTCCCCTACGACGTCCGCACCCGAATCGACGAGATCGTCGGACTGTTTGCCGCCTTCGTCGCGGAGGCGCGTGCGGTGCGGCGCCTGGGGTCGGCCGCCATCGATCTGTGCTGGGTCGCGGCGGGGCGCATGGACGGTTTCTGGGAAGCCGACCTCAAGCCGTGGGACATCGCCGGCGGCGCGCTGATTGTGTCCGAGGCAGGTGGTCGCGTTACCGGTCTCGGCGGCGGTCCGTTCACGTCGCGCGGCGGCAACGTGCTCGCGACCAACGGCCACCTGCACGACGCGATGCTCGAGGTGATCCGCGCGTTCAAGAGTCCACAGACTCGGACGTTCTGATATCCGCGAGAGACAATCGTGGCCGAATTGTGACAATTTACGCGCGTTTTCCGCGGCTTTTCTGGCACCTCTTCTGCTACCCCTGGTAAACGCAAAGGAGCGCGACCATGCGGCGATTCGTTTCGTTTGGAGCCGGGGCCCTGGTGCTTGGACTGTTGGCGACGCCCATCGCTTCCGCCCAGCAGTCGGTGAACTTCTATGTCGGCGCATTCACCCTGCGCGGCGAAGATGCGCGCGACAGGAATGACGTCCTGTTGAACAACCTGAACTTTCTCGCGTTCAACATCAAGGACTTCAACGGGCCGACGTTCGGCGGCGAATGGCTCATCGGATTCGGCAACAACTTTGAAGGCAGTCTGGGGGTCGGATTCAGCACGCGGACCGTGCCGACGGTGTACCTGAATTTCGTCAACACGAACGGTGCCGAAATCGAACAGGATCTGAAACTGCGCGTCGTGCCGTTCACGGCGACGGTGCGCTTCCTCCCGCTCGGCCGCGGCAACGGTATCGAGCCGTACATTGGCGCCGGCGTCGGCGTCTTCAACTACCGGTATTCCGAAAGCGGTCAGTTTCTCGCGACGGATCAATCCATCTTCCGCGACACGTTTATCGGCAGCGGCACCGCGACGGGTCCGGTGATTCTCGGCGGCGTGCGCGTGCCGGTCGGGTCCTGGGCTATTGGCGGTGAGATCCGGTATCAGTCCGCGAAGGGAGATCTGCCGGCCGACCAGGACTTCTCGGGCACCAAGCTCGATCTGGGCGGGTTCAATTACCTGTTCACGGTGAACGTCCGCTTCTAGCAGGGATCAGGGCCTGGGGATTAGGGATTAGGCAGACTGACCTAGTCCCAGCCCGATATCCCTAGTCCCTAGCCCCCAATCCCTACTCGTCTCTTGTACAGAGCGAGCCCGGCCCCTTCGCACACGCGCCGGTAGCCGTCGAGGAAATGCGGGTGTTCGCGCGCGGTGCGTGCGAGGACGTCGCCGCCCTGCGCCTTTTCCTCAATCAGGATCCACTGCGCGAACGGGTAGGGGCCATCGATCGCCGTGAGCCACAGATCGCCGTTGCCTTCATGGAGGAAGTCGCGGATCGCGAAGCCGGCGCGCGACATTTCCTGCATGTGGTGCGCGAGCGATCCCATGCTCGCCATGATCTTCATGCCGCGCTGCGGCGCTCCGATACAGGCCGTCACCTGCGCACGGAGCGGTACGTTGGGCCGATCCCACTGCGCTTCGACGACCATCGGCGCCTCGGCATCGAGCGGACGCAGCTCGTACGCAACGGCGGCGAGCACGGCGACCGCCACGGCGCCGCGCGCCCGTCTCGAGAGGCCGACCATCGCACCCGCGCCGATCGCTTCCACCGCGATCAGCGGCACCATGTAGCGGATCCTGTACGGGTGGCCATTCACGAACGCCGCCCAGGGAATCGCCGCCATCGCCACCACCGACAGGGCGACGAGGGCGGACGCGCGCGCGCGGTTGAACGCGCCGATCGCCAAAAGCGCCACGAACCCCAACAGCCCGATGGCGACGAGTAGCGGTCCGCTGAGCATCCGCACGCCCCACGCGATCTCCTTCGCCGCCAGCCAGGGATCGCCGAGCGCCTTGTTCTCGGGCACGAAGAAGTCGCCGGACACGAACCAGCGGCCCACGACGATGCGGCTGAAGATCGGCGAAGGCGATCAGGGCGAGGGCGGGGTAGAGCGCGATCGGTCCGATGCGGCGCACGGCCGATTGCAGTGCGTCGCCACGACGCCAGCAGGCCCAGACGGCGAACACCAGCGCGGCCACGGTCACCGGCCAGGCTTCGTAGCGCGTCAGGCAGGCGAGCGCGAATACGCAGCCGACAACGGCCGGCGTCCGTAGCGCAGGCCTTCAGGCCTGCGATCGCGACGCCTAAAGGGTCGCGCTACGTGAGCGTCCCCGCATCCGCCGTTCGATCAGCAACGCCACGCCGAGCAGCGTCAGCGCCAGCAGCAGCGGCTCGGTCATCGGCGTGGACTGCAGATACAGCACATTCGGGTTGGCAGCGAAGACCATCGCGGCGACGGCCGCGGCGAGGCGCGATGCCGTGAGCGCGGACACGATCCACGCGATCGCGCCCGTGGCCACGGCAAACGAGAGAATCGAGAGGGCGACCGCCGACGCGCCTGTTCGGTAAAAGAGATCGATTTGAACCGGAAGGGCGTTCAGCAGGTGCGGCAATGGGAGCCACACGGCGCCGATCTGCTGCCAGCCTGGCGTGATGTTGTCGAAGATCCGGCGCGCGACGACGAGATGGCCGCGCGCATCGTAGTGACTGAGCGTGAGACCGAGCCGATGATAATGCACGGCCGTCAGCGCACCGGCGCCGGCGGCCGCGAGCGCGACGCCCGGGACAATCGCGCGTCGCGCTGACGGCTTGCCTCGCCATCCTTCGACTGCGCTCAGGATGGCCCTGAGCCTGTCGAAGGGCCGGGGCTCCGAACGATCGAGCGGAGCGGCGGCGGGTATAATCACCACCTCATTTTATGGGGAGAATCGTCGGCCGCATCCGCGCGCTCGCGATGGCGCTCGGTGCGCCGGGGCTGTTCCTCGTCGCGTTCCTCGATTCGACGTTCCTGCCGCTGCCCGGCGCCACCGATCTCCTGCTGATCATCATGACCACGCGGCACAAGGAATTCGTCGCGTGGTACATCCTCGCCGCGATCGCCGGCTCGATGGCCGGCTGTCTGGTGATGCACGCGATCGGCAAGAAGGGAGGCGAGGCGCTGGTCCGGAAGCGCTTCACGGGCGAGAAGATCGAACGCGCCATGGCGTCGCTGCAGCGCCACGGCATCATCGCCGTCCTCGTGCCGTCGCTGCTGCCGCCGCCCGCGCCGTTCAAGATCTTCGTGCTGCTCGCCGGCGTGGTCGGCATCAGCGCCACGCGATTTGCGACCGCAATCGCGATCGGACGCGCCATCCGCTACGTCGCGCTCGGGTATCTAGCGGTCAGATACGGCAGCCGGGCCAGCGCCTATGTGGCCGAGCACGGGACCGAAGCGTCGCTGGCGCTCGTGGGTGTCCTGGTGGCCGGCCTTTGCCGGATATATGCTCTGGAGCAAAGCCCGAGGCCGCAAAACCCGATAAGATCATGCCGATGATTGACCTGTCCGTGGTCATTCCCGTGCGGAACGAAGCCGCGTCGCTCGACGAGCTGCATGCCGAGCTGTCGAACACGCTGCGCGCCTGGGGACGATCGTACCGAGCTCATTGTCATCGACGACGGCAGCACGGACGAGAGCTTCGAGACGCTCGCGCGGTTGCAGGCGGTCGATCCGCACCTGACCGTCATCCGCTTCCGCCGGAACTTCGGGCAGACGGCGGCCTTCGCGGCGGGGTTCGACCATGCCCGCGGCCGGATCATCGTGACGTCGGACGGCGACCTGCAGAACGATCCGCGCGACATCCCGGCGATGGTCGAGGCGGTCGAGCGCGGCGCCGACATCGTGTGCGGGTGGCGCAAGAACCGCCGCGACGCCTTTCTCTCGCGCCGCCTGCCGTCGATGATCGCGAACAGCCTCATCTCGTTCGTCACCGGCGTTCATCTGCACGATTACGGCTGCTCCCTGAAGGCGTTCAGGGCCGAGATCGTCAAGAGCATGAAGCTGTACGGCGAGATGCACCGATTCCTGCCTGCGATCGCGAGCGAGCAGACCTCGAATATCGTCGAGCGGGTCGTCAATCATCACCCGCGCAAGCACGGGCGATCGAAGTACGGGATCGGCCGCACCATCCGGGTCGTGCTGGACCTCTTGACCGTCAAGTTTCTGCTGAGCTACTCGACGCGACCGCTCCACATCTTCGGCCTGATTGGCGGGACCATGGGGCTGGCCGGCCTCGTGCTGACCGGCTGGCTGGGCTTCTGGCGCCTGATGGGCAGCCTGTCGCTCAACCAGCATCAGCCGCTGCTGCTGCTCGGGATCGTGCTGATGTTCACCGGCGTCCAGCTGGTGACCGTGGGGCTGCTCGCCGAGATGCAGGCGCGCACCTACCACGAATCGCAGAACAAGCCGACCTACGCGATACGGGAGATCCTGCCCGGCAGCGGACGAACGACGCGTGTCGTGGCCAACGGCTAGAGCCTCACTGAACCTGAATCCAGCAACCGAGCAGCCGCAAGTCCAGATTGCCGGGTTCGAGGTCTGACGGCCGCGCGCCGGCAGCGCTCCTGACGCGCACGATTGCCGCCCCCGTGCGGCCGTCCACCGGCACCTCGATCGTCCGCTCCTCGCGTGGCTTCATCGGGTATTCCTGCTGACCGCCGGCGCTGTCGATGGTCACGACGTTGTCCACGGCAAAGTTCCGCAGCAGAACGCGGACCATCGATCCGGCGTCTGGGACGATGACAAACCCAGCTTCGTCTCGACCGGCCACCCATGCGCCGGCCTTTTCCATATACGCGGCGCCGTCAACGAGGAACATGGTCGCCGGGCCATAGCGTCCGGCGCGGCGCGCCTCGAGCCCATCGAACCGGGCCGGCCCTGACGCGACGTGTTCGGCGCGGATCGACAGCGCGCTGACCGCGCGGCGGCCGGCCGCGTCCGCGTCGATCTGCAGCGAGAGCGAAGGCACGGGCAGCACGATCGATTGACGCCAGGGACCGCTCACGGCGGGTAGATCCCAGCTCCACAGCGGGCCCGGTTCGCGATCGAGACCGGCCGTCACCCGACCGGCGTTGCCGTCGGCGACCGCCTCGACGACGTAGATTCCTGCCGGCGGCCGGACGACGGTCAGCAGCGGATCCGAGGGGCGTCGGCCTGGCATGCCGATCGCCGCCAGACTGGGCACATCGCTGACCCGCAGTCTGCGGAGCGGATTGAATCGCACCGCCACCTGTTGTGCCGCCGGGTCGAGGGCGCGCAGGAAGATCGGCCCTTCGCGCTCCGCGGCGACCGGCTGCGGATCGCTGCTGCGCCAGACGACGGTGACCGCAACGGTCGCGAAGAGGCCTGCCGTCAGGCCAACGGCGAGCGCCACGACCGAGAGCGCCACGCGCCTGGCAGCGAGCGCGGCGCCTACGGCCGTCATCGCGGCAATCCCGGAAAGCCACACGGCTCCCCGCCCCCACGCGTTCAGGACGCCGCCCTGAAAGAGGCTGGGGAACGCCGTGTGAAGATTGACGAGCGGCGCGAGCCAGAGCAGAAACAGCGACGCGCCGTCGCGAACGTTGTAGACGAGCCGGCCGCGATCGACCGCGGCAAGCGTCGCGGTCATCGCGACGCTGAACAGCAGTCCGCCGCAGCCGACGAGCCGCCCTGCAGCGCCCGCGTTCGCAAACCAGACGCCCGCAGGA
The DNA here is from genome assembly GCA_963792175.1 of uncultured Acidobacteriota bacterium. Classification (GTDB taxonomy): domain Bacteria; phylum Acidobacteriota; class Vicinamibacteria; order Vicinamibacterales; family CAVVIG01; genus CAWBVG01. Next base: position 57,799 of record CAWBVG010000019.1, on the reverse strand, counting down.
ATCGACAGAGGCAGCAGGACGGTCGTGAGGAACCGGCCAGGCGCGCTGAACCCTCCCCACCACATGAAATAGGCGGCGGTCACCAACGCGTAGGGCAGGATGACGAGCGCCAGCTCGCCGGCCTCGCGTGGCGCTCGACGAAGGAGCGGCACGAATCCGATGAGCGCACACAGATACACGGGCGCGTACGGCAGGATCCCGAACTGCTGATCGATGAGCAGACCGGTCAGCCCGCGCGGAATGTTCGTCAGGCTGCTCTGTGTGTATCCGCCGTACGGCGCGGCGGGATTCGGCGTGCCGTAAATCGCGTAGAAGAACCAGAACCAGGCCAGGCCGCTGACGGCCGGCACCAGGAGGAAGACGGCGATCCGGCGCGCGCGGTCGGCCGACGGCAGCTGTCGGGCGGCGACGATCAGCCCGAGCGCGCCGGCGGGCAGGGCAAAACGGGTGTGCAGCCACGGCAACACGGCGAGCGCCGCGCCCGCGCACAGCAGGACACGCTCCGACGCGGTGGCTCCCAGGAGCATCACGAGAACACCCGCCATCACGATCGATCCGCCGAGGCCGTCGGGGAACGCCGTGAATGTCTCGAACACGAACGGCACGGTGAGGGCGACCGTCGCCCACCCGAACCAGCTCGCGTCCGCACGCCCGGTCAGGCGCCAGATCGCGGTCCATGCGAGTCCAGTCGCCGCTGCGCAGAGCAGCGCCAGCAGTACGACGACGCCGCGATACCCGAACAGCGCAAAGACGGGAGCGACCAGCGCGGGAAGACCAGGCGCGTGAATCGAGTAGATCTGCCCGTTGACGCCGCGGCGCAGGTAGTCGGGTTTGAGCGGCGGGGCGAAGAACTCGTGGTAGTCGCCGCGCGTGTGGTTGTTCTCGATCTGGAGATCGTGATCGCGCAGGAGGCTCTGCGCGATCACCAGGTAATGAGGCTCGTCGCCGGCCGGCAGCCGCGGCCACAACGACGACGCGGCGCCAAGGTATACGAGCGCGGCCACGGCCGCGGCGATCCAGGCGGCGCGCCGCGGATCGGTGACGAGACGCCATCCACGAGCCGCGCGAACGGCAAACGGTGCGGCGAGGCCGACGGCAATGGCGAGCCAGACGAACTCGCGAAGGTGTCCTGTGAAGACGAGCATCGCCGGCGCGGCGGGCCGTGGCAGCCAGGGGAGGAGGAGGAGTGCCGACAGCCACAACACCGCCAGGCGCCGGGGCGCCGGTCGAAGAACCAGCGCGAGCGCGACCGCGCCGGCCGAGGCGACGCCGAGCCACCAGAATGAGGGCAGCACGCCGATGCGGGGCGCGCCGGCGGCGATGGCCGCGACGGCGAGCGTGCCGCACGAAACCCAGAGCCCGACGCTGCTGCACAGGAATGCGCTGAGCGTAGAAGGGGACAGCCGTCTGGCCGTCATTCGGCGCGCATGCTACCATCGGTACTCCTGCAGCTTGCACCGCCCATATCTGGTCCTCCGTCGATTGGCTTGGCTTTTCATGAGTGCGATCGTGGTCGCGCAGTGCGGCAGCACGCCGACCGCTCCCACTCCCGAGGCGCCGAAGATCAGCTGTCCGGCTGATCAGACCGTTCAGGCAACAACCGGTCAGTCAGTCGCGGTCACTTACACGTCTCCGACGGTGACGGGCGGCGCTCCGCCGTTGACGAGCGGCTGTTTCCCGGCAAGCGGCACGCTGTTTCCGGTCGGCGCCACGAGTCTGTTGTGTACCGCGACGGACGCGAAGCAGCGCACCGACTCGTGCCGCTTCACCGTCACCGTGACGCAGCCGCCACCGCCGTCGCCGCGCATTTCGGTGACGCGGTTCCTGGCGTTCGGCGACAGCATCACCGAAGGGCTGTTTCCGTTCCTGATCACGCCCAATCCGCCGGGATCGTACCCGGCGGTGCTGCAGTCGCTGCTGCGGACGCGCTACACCGCGCAGGCGGACTCGATCGTCGTCCTCGATGAAGGGCTTGGCGGTCAGAGGGCCGGCGGATCCCGCCGAATTCTCGCGATTCACGGATGCTCTCAACAGCGACAACGCCGGCGCGGTCCTCATCATGGAAGGCGCCAACGACTTGAACAACGGTGCCGCTGCCGGCGACGCGGCGGCGGCGATTCCGGCTCTCGTCGACGGATTGCGCGCGATGATCCGCGCAGCACGCGGCCGCGGGTTGCCGGTGTTCGTCGGGACGTTGCTGCCGCAACGAGTGGGCGGGTCCAAGGCTGGAGCGCCCGGCACCGTGGTGCCGGCAAACGATCGGATCCGCGCGATGGTCGCCGCAGGAAGGCGCCACGCTCGTCGACCTGTACCAGGCGTTCGGCGGTGTGCCCGATCCGTGGATCGGATCCGACGGCCTGCACCCGAGCAAAGTCGGGCTCGAGAGAGATCGCTCAAACGTTCTACGACAGCCTGCGCGCGCGCTTCGAAATCCCCGGCACATGAGCCCGCCTTCGCGCCTTCGGCGCTTCGGCGAGGCAGGCCCGCTTTCGCAGGGTCGGCGCTTCGTCGGGGCCAGGGGCGCACGCCTTCTCGTCGTCGCGCTGGTGATCACGATTCTTGCAGGCGCCGGCCGCGCCTTGTTGCGCGTCTCGCACGGACTGTCCGCCGAATACTTCACCAACGTCGATCGCAACGGGGTCGCCGCGCTCACCGGCGTGGACCCCGACGCGTCGACGAGCGCGCTGGCACGCCGGTGGGGGAACGGCCCGCCGGAAACATTCAGCGCGCGATGGCGCGGGTATCTGCCCGTCGCGCGCTCGGGCTCCTACCGCTTTGCCACCACTTCGGATGATGGCTCGTGGCTGTACGTCGATGGCCGGCTGATCGTGGACAACGGCGGGACGCACGGCGCCGTCACGAGGTCGGGGCAAACGTTCCTGGAGCGCGGACCGCACTTCATCCTCGTCGAGTACTTTCAGGCCGGCGGACCTTCGGTGCTGGAAGTGAGCTGGGCGCGCGGCGGCGACGCGCTGACGCCGATTCCAGCGTGGATGCTGTCGCAGCGTCGGGCGGGCTACGCCACGGTCTGGGCGGCGCGGGTGCTCGAGTGGATCCTCTGGGTGTCGCTGGCGATCGCTCTGGCGCTCGCCGTCGCGCTGACGGCGCCCCATGTCCGTCGTCTGTCGCCGTTGTTCGTCGGCCGCGCACCACGATTGGCGGCGCTCGCGCTCTTCGTCGCGCTGGCGGTCGTCCATACGTGGCCGCTCGCGTCCGATCCTGCGCATCTGTCCCGCAACGAGAACGGCGACACGCTTCTCAACACGTGGATCGTCGCCTGGGTCATTCATCAAGCGCCGCGCGCGCCGCTGCAGCTGTTCAACGCCAACATCTTTTATCCCGAACCGAACACGCTGGCGTATTCAGAGGCGCTGCTCGTGCAGTCGGCGATGGGGGCCCCGCTGGTCTGGGCCGGAGCGTCGCCGGTTCTCACGTACAACATCCTGCTGATCGCGGGTTTTGCGCTGACCGGCTGGGCGGCGTGCCTGGTGCTGGTCCGCTGGACCGGCGACTGGTGGGCCGCACTGGCAGGAGGCATCGTCTTCGGATTCAACGCGCACACGCTGACGCGGATGCCTCACCTGCAGGCGCAGCACGTCGAGTTCCTGCCGTTCGCGCTGCTGGCGTTCGATCGATTGCTGGTCGATCCGCGCGCGCGCCACGCGGTGTCGTTTGCGGCGTGGTTCGTCCTTCAGGCGCTGGCGTCGTTCTATCTGCTCGTCATCACCTCGGTCGGATTCGCGGCCGCCCTCGCCGTCCGTCCCGAAGCATGGACGGGAAAGCGCGCGCTGAAGCTGGCCGGTTGCCTTGTGCTGGCGGGCCTGGTGTCGCTGGTCGTGCTGGTGCCGTACCTGCTGCCGTACTGGAGCCTGAGCCATGGCGGATTCAAGCGGCCGATCGAGGAAGTCGCCGGCTTCGTGGCGAACTGGCGCGATTACCTCACGACGCCGGGCAGGTTGCCGCGGCTGTTCCTCGCGAACTGGATGACCGGCAACGGACTGTATCCCGGAGCCGCGGCCCTTACCCTCGCGATGGTCGCGGTGGTCAGCGGTGTCGCGCTGCGCGATCCGCGGCCACGGATGTGTCTGGCATTCGGCATCGTCGGCGTCATGCTCTCGTTTGGCCCGGAACTGCCCGGGTACGCGTGGCTGTATCGCGTGCTCACGCCGCTGCAGGCGATCCGCGCCGTCTCGCGGTTTGGCTACCTCGGCATCGTCGCGACGGCGGTCCTCTGCGCGTACGGAGTCGCGACGGTCCGCCGATGGACCGCCGGCCGCCGGTGGCGGACCGGCGCGTCGCTCGCCCTGCTCGCCCTCCTCGCGCTCGAGCCGCTGGCGGCGCCGGTCTACTACAGCGAGTACACGGGCATCCCAGGCATCTACAACCGCCTCGCCCTCGAGCGCGACGCGGTCGTCATCGAACTACCGCTGCCGATGCGGCGCGGTGCGTTCTTCAACGCGCCGTTCATGCTGAATTCCACCGCCCATTGGAAACCGATGGTGAACGGCTACAGCGGGTTCGTGCCGGATAGCTACGTCGAGCACTACAACCAGCTGAACGCCTTTCCCGCGTCGGAAACGATTGCCGCGCTGCGGCGGCTGGGCGTCACGCACGCGTTCGTTCACCTCGGCGCCCTCGGGCCGGCGAAGAGCGCCGATCTCGATCGCACGGCAGGACTCATCAAGCTCGCTGTGGAAGGCGACACCGTGCTCTACCAGGTGGCCCCTTCGTCCACACAAGTAGGACCGCACGTTGACCGTTAGTCACTAGATCGAACCGAGTTACCGAATGAAACCTCGCAGGCTGGAGAGCGTGGCATCGTGCCCGTCAAAATCGCTGTCGCACAAACCCCAGCGTTGTCGACTCGAATCGTAAACCGCGGTGACTTGATCGGTGCCGATCACATGCGACTTGGACTTGTCGTCGAGAGACGTCGAAGCCCAGTCGGCCGGCACCTCGGCGCAGGCGTCGGCACGCCGCAGTCGAAGTGGGCAAGTGCCCGCGAAATCGACGCTGACCGAAGCAGATCCAATGGAAGAGGAATTGATGATGAAATGCTGTCGGTTGAATGCGACATCGTTCGTTTCACTCGCTTTGCCGTCAGGGCAGCGATCGCTGAAATTCCGCAGGATGTAGCCGACGTCGCGGATGCTGGAATCTGAAAAATCGAAGAGAAACTGCCGCGCCAGCGATCCGATCTCGCTGGGCGAGTCGTGCAGGCTCACCACGGTCGTCATGCTCACACGGTTTTCTTTGGTCAGCGGAAGCCCGGTCGGATCGGCTCCCTGATATTTTTCGACAACGGTCACCGTCAGCGTCGCCGACGATGGCGTCTGACCGTTCTTCGGAGCGCGCCACTGCACCACCGGACCCGCCCCAGAGAACGTGCCACCGGCATTTGAGGCCCACTCGAAGCCCAGCTGAGAGATTGGCGACTCCGCATCCTGCACAAAAGCCGTGAGAGTGATCGTTTCATCGAGGTCGGCGAATTGTGCCGGTTCGTTCGGACGAGTACCGAGCGCTCGAATTGAGACGATGACGGGTGGAGTATTCTCCGCAAGCGTCGGCGCTGAGTACGTGAAGGATCGAGGCAGGGTCGCGGTTCGACCGAGTGACGACACGACAACGTCGACCGTTCCGGCAGCGCTCTGACCGGTGACTGCCGTCATTCTGGTCGGCGATTCGATCGTCACTGCGGTGGCGGGCACGGTTCCGATGTTGACGGTCGCGCCCGCGGCGAAGTTGGTTCCAACGATCGTGATCGCCGTGCCGCCGAACGTGCTTCCCGTCGGTGGCGCAATCGAAGAGATCCCGACCGCCGATGGGGCAGTCGGCCCACCGCATGAGACAGCCATCGCAAGCCAAGTAACGCCGAGCAACCCTGTAAACACAGCGCGTCGCACCTGAAAATTATATCGGGCGCCTACGGCCCAGGTCCCGGGCGCTCTGGCGATCAACAATGGAACGTGGCTAAAATACAGCTGAGCTGTATTCGTGCAGAGCCGCGGACCGCTGGTCTTCTCTTCCGTATTCGTCGTCGCGTTTTGCGCGCTGAGCTGTGGTGACTCCACAACCAAACCGTCGCCGGTTACGCCTCCCGCCGTGGTCGAGCCACCTCCAGTTGTTGTGCGCAACGACGCGCCGATCATCGCGTCGATGACGGTCAGCAGTCCACGCGTCGAAGCCGATCAGGCAGTCGTGGCGACGGCGTTTGTCTCCGACGCTGAAACGCCGCTCGATCAACTCACGTATCAATGGTCAGCCACGCCGGTGAACGGCACGTTCACAGGCTCGGGCCCGATCGCGACCTGGCGGGCGCCCAGGCAGCAGACGACGCCGGATCTCTATACGTTGAAGCTGCTGATCACGGAGAAATACACCTCGGCGGGGCAGCCGAAGGAGAACTCCGTGTCGTCGACCGTGCAGGTGCACTACAACGACTCGCCGAAGGAAATCATGACGATCAGCATGCGTTTCCTGACCGAGCTGTTTCCGACCTCTACGATTCCGGCGCAGCAGGCGGTCGCCGATTTCAGCGACAGCTGCTCGGAGAAGGCGTCCGAGTACAACGACGTGGCCAACAACCGGATCAATTTTCAGATCCTGTCGGGCACCTATACGAACGTCTCGGTAACGCCAAACGCCGACCGGACGTTCGCGGACGTCAGCGGCACGTGTGTATTCAAGGACATCCCGAAGGATCCCAAGAACCCAAACGCCGGCAAGACCGAAACCGTCACGGGGATTTGCCGGCTCACGGCAATCTACGAGAACTGGAAGTGGTGGTTGTGCAGCAGTCGTTTCGAAGGCATCGGCGTGACGACCAGCAGTCTTCGCTACCGCGTTCCAGGACGTATCGGCTCCGAATAGGCATGGCCGCCGCGATTGGCGCGCTCGCGCTGGTCGCGTTCGTCGCAGCGGCGCCGCGCCCGGCTCTCACGGTGGACGCCAAGGCGTTTCAGCTGGATGGGCACCCGCAATTCGTGGTCGGCGTCAGCCTGTTCGACGCGCTGGGTCCGGCCGCCCCGCGCGATCAGGATCTGGATGCCTTGAAGTCGTGGGGCATCAACCTCGTGCGCGTCTGGGCGCACTGGCACGAGCCGATCTATTTGCCGGACGGCACGCTCAGCGAGCCGGGACGGACGCGCCTCGTTCAACTGGCCAAACGTCTCGAGTCGCGCGGCTTGATCTTCGAGCTGGTCCTGCTGCGGCCAGGCCAACTGCCCGGACAGCCGTTTGCGCTGTTTGCGTCGGATGCGGCTCGCCTCAAGGCTGTCGAGTCGATCGCGAGCGCCCTTCGCGAGTACCGGAACGTCGTGTTCGATCTGTACAACGAACACGATCACGGGGACGGTCCCATTTCGCACCGCGCTGCGCGCGCGCTCCGCGACAAAGTCAAGGCGATCGACCCGGCGCGGCTGGTGACGATCTCGAGCACCGAGTACCACTTCGTGTCCGCCAAGGGCGAGGTGACAGACGCGGGTGCGCAGAACCTCCGCGAGGAGGCCGGCACCGGGGCGGAGGCAGTCGGGGTCGATCTGGTAGCGGCGCACCTGCCGCGGACCGACGACTGGGCAACGGCGACCGGCGCACGCGTTCGTGCGCTGCGAGCGGTGCTCGACAAGGCCGGGCGATCGGTACCGATCTACTTGAACGAGGAGCGGCGCGCGGACGATGGGAAGCCGCTCGGCGCCGCCAACTACGCCCGTGCGGTGACGGAGGCGCGCAGCGCGGGCGCCGCCGGGTGGGTCTTTCACACGACAGCCGGGTTCGAGCTGACGAAGACGGCTTTCCTTGACGCGATCTCGGCCGACGAGCGTGCAGGCTTAGCGCGCCTGAAGGCGCGCTAAGCCTCAAGTTTCAAGTCTCAAGTCTCAAGCTCCTCAACTTCAGGCTGCGAAGTCCTTCCGGCAGAGTCTTCAGCGGCCTGGTGTAGACGCGGCGGAACTTCGTGGTGTCGAACCAGAAACCGTCGCTGATGATCAGGCTGAGACGCCAGAACGCGAGCCGGCCGGAGGCGGGGACCATCGCCGCGATCGCGCGGTTCCACACGATCCACCGTGCGATCGCGACCAGCGGCCCGGGAATCGCAATCGGTCGAACCGGACGCCCGATCGCTGCGCCGATGCCCCTTGCCAGCTCGCCGACGGTGAGCGATTCGTCACTCGCGATACAGAACACCTCGCCTGCCGCTTCGGGCCGGCCCGCCAGCTCGATCATCGCCGCCGCCACATCGTCCACGTGAACGATGCTCGTGCGCCCCGGCCAGTCGAGGCGGCCGAGCAGCGAGCCGCCCTCCGCTCGTTTGATGAGCTGATCGAACAAGCCGTCGGGTTTCTGTCCGGGCCCGTAGACCGTGGGCAGCCGGAGCACGGTCCACGAGTAGCCATCGCGTGTAGCGCGTTCGGCCAGGATCTCTTCGCCCCGCAGCTTTGTCCGTCCGTAACCGGTCCGGGGAGTCAGAGGACTGGTTTCGACAATCGGTCCCTCCGGCGCGGCCATCCGATCGTGAACCGCAACCGAGCTCGCATACACCATCCGTGTCCCACGGGAGACGACCGACAGCCAGTCGAGCAATCGATCGGTGCCCTCGTGGTTGACGCGGAGGGCTTCCAGCGACGCGTCGGTGTCGATGTTTGCCGCGAGGTGGAAGACGACGTCGACCGCTGGCGGCGGCTGAGCGGCGACCGGTCGGGCCATCAGGTCGCCTTCGATGAGCCGCAGACCCTGACCGCGGAACGCTTCGAGCGCCTCGGCTTCGAGCGGCGTGACCGGCGGCTTGACCAGGCATGCGACGGCGTCCACGCCGTAGTGCGCGACGAGCTGCCGGACGAGCCGTCGTCCGATGAACCCGGTGCCGCCGGTGACCAACGCCTTCATTGGCGAAGGAAGACGAACACGCGGGGATGGTCGAACAGCCGGAACGTCAACTCCGCATCGTCGTCGTTGATCGTCAGACCGAACAGCGAGGGATAGGTCTTGAAGGTCTTGACCAGCTTGAAGCCAAGACGGCCGTCGAACAGATCCTTGTAGTACTGCTTGACCACGGCGTGATCGGGCGACGGGAGATGCTGATACTGCTGGAGGAACGTGTCGTCCATCACGATCCAGTCGACCAGCGCGAGCCGCGACTGAATGTAATTGCGGCGGAAGTCGTCGTCCGTGCCGCGGTTATACAGGCTGCGGTAGGTATCGAGCGCGTACAGCTGATAGTAGTCGTGCCTATCCGTCTGCGGGTAGAACAGCACGTAGTTGCCGTAGAAGTTGACGCCGTTCAGGTACGAGCCCATGGGCGGCGTGTTGTGCGACGGCTCGACCAGAATCTTCGAGCCCGCGGGGACATTCTTGAGCAGCCAGGCCGAGGCTTCGAGGCGGCTGTCCGGCTGACGGTAGACGTTCATGTACGCGATCGCCCAGAGCGCGGTCGTCCCGATGACGATCGTCGTGGCGACGACGCTCAGGCGGCGCCAGCGCGGGCGTCGAACAGAGATCAGCGCTGAACGCGGCGGCAGCGACCGCGAGGGGAGGCGCCAATGGAACGGTGTAGCGGATGAAGGGCGCGATGGTGGCGGTCTTGCCCGCCGACAGCCAGTACACGATCGGAAACAGCCGCCGTCAGGAGCGACATCCGATCGCGCCGCCACAGCAGCCACACCACGCCGGCAATCGCCCAGATCTCGAGCGCCGGCCCCAGCCCCCACCACAGCAGGTTCGTGAACCAGTACGGAATCGCGTTGACGTCGGCGAACTGCGCGATCCATTCGGGCTTCGAGGTTCCGCTGAGCGGGTCGATGACCCAGACCTTGATGTCGCTCTGAAACTTGTCGAAATAGCGCACCACCAGCGGATCCAGCAGCAGGAAGATGGCGATACCGGCAAGGCCGGTGAGGGCCGTCCGCACGACGACGCGGATCCATGGCCGGATCGGCGTCAAGCGCTCGCGGGCCGAACGGCGACAGCAGTTCCGCGATCCCGATCATCGGCCCGATGAACGCCGCCGAATACTTCGAGGCGACGCCGAGTCCGAGGCCGAGCGCGGAGCCCGCGGCGCCCACGGCATCGCCGCGCTCGACGGTGCGCACCAGAAAGCACCAGGCGACGACCGTGAAGAACGTCATGCTCACGTCGAGGCTGAAGAAGTGCGACTCGCGCAGGTGGATGACGGAGAACGCCAGGAAAAACGCGGCGAAGACGCCCGCCAGGCGGCCCGACACGTGGCGCGCGACGTGGTACACGAGAGGGATGGTCGCGGTGCCCAGCGCGGCGGAAATCGACGCGTCCCAGCAGCATGTAGGTGACTTCGTCGCGGGGAACGGTGAGATCCAGCCGGTGGACGAGCGCGTTGTGACGCCGCGGTCATCCCGTTCAGGATGTACATCGGCACCGGCGAGTACATGAAGAACTTCGCCGACTCCGCGGCTTCCTTGGTGTTTCGAGAGAGCGATTCCGCGTAGGTGAAGACGATGTGCTCGTCGATGTGGAAGTGGAAGTACGGCGCGCCCCAGGCCGAGGCCGTAAAAGCGGAGCGCCGCGCCGACGGCAGTGGCGGCAGCGACCCAGAGCAGCGCCGACCGCCGGCTGAGGTCGTAGCCTTCGGTCAAATCAGGTTGCGGAGGAACGACCAGACGTACGCGAACCACAGCTTCCAGACCACGACCTTCGACGTCCCCCATCGGCGCTCGTATTCGTGGCTGGCGATCTCGCTGACGCGGTAGCCCTGCTTGAGGGCCTTCATCAGCATTTCCTGCTCGATCGTCGTCAGGTTCGACGTCAGACCGAGTTTGCCGGCCGACGTCGCGGCGAATGGCGCGGAAGCCGTTCTGGCTGTCGGTCAGCCGGACGTTCCAGCGATAGTTGATCGCGAGCATGATCAGCTGCGATCCGACGTAGCGGATGAACTGCTCGAGCGTGCCGTGAAGCTCGTCGCTGCCGCCCTTGCCGCGCGAGCCGATGACCATGTCGGCCTGGTCCGGCCTTGATCGGCGCGACGAGCGCGGGAATGTCCGTGCGGATCGTGCGAGCCGTCGGCGTCGATGAAGACGACGATGCCGGTGGTGGCGGCGCTGATCGAGAGCCGCAGCGCCTCGCCCTTGCCGCGGCCGTTATCCTGAATGACGCGGGCGCCGTGCTCGACGGCGATGTCGCGCGTCCGATCGCGCGAGTGGCCGTCGACGACCAGCACTTCGTCCGCGTACGGTCGCACCGAGTCGACAATCTCGCCGATGAGCCCTTCTTCATCCTTGGCGGGGATGACCACGGTGACACGGGTGTCGCTCACGGTTCGGGCAGTTGGAGCTGTCGGGCGGTTGGGAACAGACCGGCCAGTATAACGACCGCGTCGAGATCGGGTCAAGGTCCACGCCATCAATGCGTTGACCGGTATCAGTCGGTCTGTTACGATCGAAGTCCCGGTACATGCTGACCCGCCAAATCGGGCTCGCTGGCGCCATCCTGGGCGCCAACCTGCGCTCGCCCGACCTGCCCTACAAAGTCACCTTCGTCGCGACGTATCACTGCAACTTCCGCTGCGAGATGTGCAACATCTGGCAGAAGAAGAGCGTGAACGAGATGACGCCGGAGGAGGTCGCGCTCTTCTTCGAGAGCTGGCCGCAGTTCAAGTGGGTTCATCTCACCGGCGGCGAACTGTTCATGCGGCGCGATCTCGACGAACTGGTCGCGGCGATTCAGAAGAGCTGCCGGTCGCTGTATCTCCTGAATTTCCCGACGACCGGCTGGTTCGGCGACAAGACGGTCGAGCTCGTCGAGCAGACGCTGGAGCGCGGCGTCGGCCGGCTGATGACGACCATCAGCATCGACGGCCCGCGAGGCGCTGCACGAAGAGATGCGCGGGCTGCCGGGCAGCTGGGACAAGGGCGATCGAGACGTTCCGGCGGCTGCGCGGCATCAAGCGGTCAAACTTTCAGACCGTGGTCGGCATGACGCTGATGGCGAAGAACGCCAGCCGCGTCGACGAGACGATCGCCGCCATCCGAGAGGTGATTCCCGATTTCCGCCGATCGGAGCTGCACCTGAACGTCGGGCACGAGTCGGGCCACTACTTCGACAACGTCGGCTATCCGGTCGAGCAGCATCACGTCGAGATCCTGCGCGCGATCGAGGACCATCGGAAGAAGAACGGGTCCGGCGCTCCATCCGGTCAAGTTCCTGGAGGATCGGTATCAGGCGCTTGTGAGCCGGTACTACGAAACCGGCAAGTCGCCGCTGCCGTGCACGGCGCTGTCGTCGTCGTGCTTCATCGACGCCTATTGGAACCTGTACGCCTGCTCGATCTGGGACGCGAAGGTGGGCAACCTGCGCGAGAACGCGTTCGACCTGCGCGGCGCTGTGGGACGGCGATCGCCGGCGCGAGCTGCGCGCGGACGTGATGGAAGAACGCTGCTCGCACTGCTGGACGCCGTGCGAGGCGTACCCGACGATTCTCGGCAACCTCGCGCGCGCGGCGGTGTCGCGCGCCACCACGCTCGCACCCGCACACGCTGGAACTAGCTAGCCCCTAGCCCCGAGCCCCGACGAGCTTCTCAGCTATCCGGCACTGACAGATCTGAAAGTGGCGGCGGAGGGCTGAAGCTCCCGTCAGAGCAGCAACCGCGGTACCACACTTACCTCGACCGTTCGAATCTTTTCCGGCGTGCCATTTGCTCCAACACAGCGCCGGAGGTCGAAATGGCTCGGCGTGAAGGGTTGGACGCGGCAATCTGTTACCGCTTTGGCGATCGCGGTGGTGTTGATGCCGGCGTTGGCGTCCGCTCAGGAAAGCGACGGCGGATCCGCAGTCGGAAGCATCTTCAAGCGGGTCGTCCTCGACCCGACGACATACGCACCCGCGGTCATCGCCTACGATGGGACGATGCGCGACTGGAACACCTCGCAGCCGTTCTTTCGCCATGGGTACAACGAGCGCAACGAGCGCTTCACGCTGAGCGGTCTGCCAAACGATCGGCCGCTGAGTTATGAAGCCGGACAACGGCGCATTCTGAACGACGCGTTCGTCACCCTCGAGATGTCGCTGATCAACAACGTCAGCAGCCAGATCTTCGAGCGGGTCTTGATCGACCGTTTCCCGGAACGGCGGAAACTGGTACGGACGCTCGGGTGGATCGAGCGCAGCGCGTTCGCGTCGTTCATGGCGTATCACCTGTCGGCGCAGCATTACCAGCAGGCGGCGGCCAATCAGGCGTACGCGCAGCAGATGGGGTTCAAGTAGTAGAAAATCTGTAGGGGCTCGGGGCTAGGGGCTAGCTGTCACGGGAGATTGGCGAGGGGCTCGGGGCTGGCCGGCCTTCTAGAAGCGGACGCGAAGGCCGACACCGCCCTGAAAGCCCCCGACCTTCAAGTCGGATGCAGCCGGCAGATCAACCTGAGCCCGCAGATACCGCACGAAGACGCCCGTGCCCAGCCGCGGCGTGAAGAGATAGTTCAGATCGAGGCCGCCGTACGCGCCTATTCCAGTGCCCGTTTGCGACGCGATTGCAATCTGTGGGGCGCCATTCACCACGCTCCCAGTTGCAATCTCCTTGTTCAGCCGAACGAATGACGGGCCTCCCGAGATCGAAACCTCGATGCCGTCGCTGACTCGCACCAGATACGCGAGCTTGACACTGGTTGCCAGCTCCGTCTGTCTGAGCTTCGGTGTCGCTGACAGCACCGAGAACGAATTGAACGCGATGGGATCCGGAGCCGTCACCAGGACCGTACCCTCCGGCGCACGCGTGAACCTGGAAACCGCGACGCCGATCGTGAAGTCCTTGCGGACGTGATAGCCGGCACCGGCATCGAACATCAGCCCTTGCCCGACGGTCTGAGCTGGAGCTGGTTGCCCCGGTTTCGCCGAACAGTGAAAAAGTGGAGCTCGTCGACACAGTGGTCGACTGCGTCTGTCCCGCGATGTTCACGTCAAGGTAGGCCTTCGGGTCGACGGTTTGCGCCGCTGCGGCGGCCGCATCGGCCACCGTCAGACAGATCGCGAACACGATGATGCGCGTAGTCGTCATGAACTCTTCACTCCTATCGGACTCGCCGCCGCTGGGCGTCAGGCGCGCCGGCGCTGTCGCTTCATTTCGAAGACGATGATCGTGCGCTCCTCGAGCATGACCCTGCGCGACCGCCGTGTTTGCTTCAGGATGTCGGCGATGGCTCCGAGCGTCCGCCGTTCCGCTTCCGTGATATCGCCCCGAGACAGCACGTCGCCCACGCCGAGCTCGAATTCGGGCACTGAGTGCGCGCGTTCCAATGAGATCAACGCGCGGCCGTTGCCGATCGGCACCAGCTGGACACCGGCGATCCGCTTCAGGGCGTTCACCGGTGTGACGATGATCACGGCGTGGCTACCGTAGCTGGCGATTTCGGCGGGCTTGACCGCGCGGCTGCGGGCGCGTGCGCCGCGGCGTTCGACCAGCGTCACGATCGCTCGTCCGAGATCGGTGTCGAGGACGCCGAGGCGTGTCAGCACGTCTTCAGGCAGCGTCACCGTCACTGCGCGCGAGGGCCGGCCGAACTTCCGAGGTCGTCCCGGCCCGTGCTTGATGAGCTCCATCTGATTCGCGGCCATTGTAGCGCAAGAGAATGGCGGAACCGCGCGCCATTTTGTGCAGAATATGTGGTCCTAGAAGAAATATCCCGCAAAAACTAATGAGTTCGCTTATCATAGACGCCGCCCGGGCGCCGCATCAGCGTCCACTGCAGCCTGTCACGCCCGTCGAGGAGCATTAGAGAATGAAAACGTAGTCGCTGGTTGGCCGTGGGACTGTGCGTGGTGACGGCGTCTGCGTGCACGAAAACCGCGGCGCCGGCCAGTCCGACCCCAGGCGTCGGCACGCTGACCGCGCCGACAGCGACGTCGCCGAACGACCAGGCCCAGCTCGCGTCCCTTCGGCCCACGCTGACTGTCACAAATAGCCCGGCAGGCGGGACCGGCACTCGCACCTACGAATTTCAGGTGTCGGACAAGAACGATTTCTCGAGCACGTCGTCCCCTGGATCATTTCCCGTGCTCGCCCGCCAGACCGGCATCCCGGAGGGTTCGGGGACGACGTCGTACACACCCGACTTCGATCTGCAGCCGGCGACGCGTCTGTTCTGGCGCGCGCGCGTGGTTCAGGGAACGAGTGTCTCGGACTGGACAGCCGCCCGCAGCTTCAACACGGCCATCGTCGGCTACAACCGCCCGGGCGAGTTGTACGATCCTCTGGTATTTGGCAACACGATCGGGACGATCGTCGGATCGACGACGTTCATCAGCGGCCAGGGCATCCGCCTCAATAACGGCAACGCCTACGTGCGGTATCAGCTCGCGCAGCCGCTCTCGGCCGGCGAGTTCTCGCTCGAAATCGCCGGGCTCCATCCCAACGGCCCTGGCGCCAAGCTGAAGCTGTTCGAGATGTCAGACTCCACGAACAATGTCTACAACAGCCCGTGGCTGTTCACCGTGCAGTACCGCGGCGTGAACGGCAATCCGGACAATTGCATTTCCTTCAAGATGCGCCTCGCCGATCCGGCATTCCAGCTCGAAGCCGACGGCAACGATCGAGGCAAGAGCGTGTTTGCGCTCGACCCGGGCGCACTTCTACTTCTTCCGGGCGATGTGGAACGACGGCTTCCGGATGATCATCCAGAACTCAGTCGGCGCCGGCACGTTCTACGACCTCGAGTACAAGTCGACCGACTATTTCGACAAGCGGCTCATCCCGTACCAACCGAGTCCTCATTTCGCGTACCTTGGCGGGAACGACGAGGTGCAGGGCCCGGAAAACGGCAGTTTCCCCGGCGAAATCGTTCGAAACGTGTTCATCGGCAACAGGCCGCGGCCGGCCTCGCTCGGCAGCGCCCTGCGGGTCCAGTAGCGCCGTATCCCAGAGGAGTCATGGCAATGAATCGAAATGCTCTTGGGGTCGCGCGTCCTGGCGGCGCTAGTCGCGTCCTCGCTGGCGTGCCGGCCGACATCGTCGACGCCTTCGACACCGATAGCACCGTCGGCGTCGACCACGAGTCTGAATGATGCGGCTGGCGGGATCGGGGGCTCGTCACTCAAAGCAAGCGCCCCGGTGGCGCAATCGCCGAATAACGTGAGCACCTCGAGCTTGACGCCGACGTTCGTCGTCACCGGCGGCGGGCTGACGTACGCCAGCGGGGCAGTGCAGTACCGTTTCCGCATCACGGATGCCCTGGGCACGATCGCGGCGGATTCGGGTCTGGTGAGCAGCACGACCTGGACGCCGTCCGCGCCCCTGACCCCGACGAGCAAGTACACATGGACTGCGCGCTCCGAGTATCAGGGCTTGAACGGCCCGTGGTCGGCCGCCGCCACGTTCACGACTCCTGTCGCGCCCGGCAACGACTACGGCGCCTGGGAAACGACGTGCCAGGGTCGTGTCGGCGACGCGCTGGTGAGTTGCGTCTGGAACTTCGTCCGGCCCACGAATTCGGTCGCAGGACCTGGAGGTCGCCAAGCGCGTGGCCTGGCTGCTCCGCGGCTCGGGCGGAGGCCTGCTCCTCAAGGGCAGCGGGGAGAATACCGTCCCGTGGCTGGGCTTGACCTTCTCAGCCTCGCGCGTCTGCTTTCCGGATGGCCACATCTACAAGATCATCGGCGACGCCGGTCCCGGCGGCGCCAACTCGCCCGGCTGGAGCGACAACGACTTTGTCGATCCCGTCGCCTACGTCCGCGCCATCGATCCGCGCTTGCGATAGACGCGCCGCGGCGCGACGGCCGTGTTTCAGAGCTCAGTGCCAGGATTCGCGCGGGTGCGGCCCATGGCGTAGAGCAGGCCGCCGGGCAGGTTGCCGACGACACCGAGCGCGACGAACAGCACCGACAGCGCGAACGCCGCCGGCGCGGCAACGCCGGCCCGCCCGAAGAACCAGACGAACGCCGCCTGGCTCGTGCCGATGCCGTTGAAGGTGACCGGCAGCAGCATCACCAGCAGAATCAACGGCACGAACGCGAAGTAGATCGCCAGCGGCAGCGCGATGCCGAGTCCGCGCCCGAGATAGTACGCCTGCACGATCCGCAGCACCTGAACAGCGAGCGAGCCGGCCAGCACGTTGACGAGCTGCCGCCGATAGGCCGCGTATCGCCGGATCGACTCGAGGATCGCCGTCGCCGGTCTGACGGACGGCGGCAGGCAGCCAGCGAGGATGCGCGCGGCGGCCGCGGCCGCGCCGGGGCTGAAGATCAGCAGCAGCGTCGCGGCGCAGAGCGCCGTCGCCAGCGACGAGCGCCGCGACGATGGTGCGGTTGCCGGCGAGATCGCTGCGCGAGCACCAGCCCGACGAGCGCCATCAGCAGGACCGACGCGACGCCGAGCATCCGGTCCATGAAGACCGACGCGATCGCGTCGCCGCCGCGCACGTTCAGCTGCGTCAGGCTGTACGCCCGCACCGCGTCGCCGCCGACGCTGGCCGGCAGGAACGTGCCGACGAACGTGCTGACGAAGAAGATCCGCATCACCTCGCTCGATGCGGCGGCCGTTCGGCGGGATCGATGATGCACAGCAGCACCACCCACCGGTAGGCCATCAGCGCGCGATCGACGAGCACCAGGAGCACGGCGACCGCAATCGGCCGCCAGTCGGCGCCGGCCGCGCCGCGAGGACGTCGCGGGGATGACTCTTCCAGAGGATGTAACGCGGTCAGGCCGCGCGACGCGACGGGCGGCAGCCGCAGACGGGGCGCGCGGCTTCAAGGCTGCGGGCTGGGCAGCGTCGTCAGATGCCGGGCGGGATCGTGCTTCACCTGGTACGCGCGCACGAGGAATTTCGCGTACGGCACGAACTGCTTCATCGCGCCGACGTTCACCTGGCACGGGCTGAGGCAGGTGGGGCAGATCGTGTCCTTGACGTGCTCGCGGTGGGCGAGGTTCTCGGCCTTGAAGTACAGCTCCTCGGCCGGCGTCGTGAGGACGTTGCCGATCGGCTTCGAGTTCTCGCAGTAGTGCAGGTCGCCGTACGGGTTGAGCAGCAGCCCCTGCGTCCGGAACGGGCACGGCATCGTCCGCTTGTAGCCGTTGGCGATCATGTCGGCGTAGTGCAGGTAGAGGAACGCCTGGCCGCTCAGGACCGATTCCTCCTGCACGCGATCGAGGAAGAACTTGCGCATGAACTCTTCCTCGCGCTCGTGGAAGCCGATCTTCTCCTCGAGCTCCTTGTTGTTCAGCATGGCGTCGGTGAAGCGCAGCATGTTGAACACGACGTCGAGCTTCTTGGTCGCGCGCCCAGGTCAGGATGTTCTGCGCGTCGTCGAGGTTGGTGGCGAAGATCGTGGCGGCGATGCCGAACTGGAAGTTCGCGTACTCCTCGCGACAGCGCCTGCATCGCGTCGATCGTCTCGCACGCCTTGTCGAAGCCGCGCTTGACGTGCCGGACCTGATCGTGGATGTCGCCGATGCCGTCGAGCGAGACGCGGACGCTGATCAGCAGATCGTGCTCGGCGCAGAACTTCACGATGCGGGTGAGCATCGGGATGGCGCGATGCGGCGTCAGGCCGGTGGTGTTGATGCCGATCTTGCGCATCCGCGGCAGGTGGCGCTGGAACATCTCCACCATCTCCGGCAGGTCGTTGCGCGTCGTCGGCTCGCCGCCGGAGATGTTCAGGTTCTCGATGGCGCCCCAGAACGGATGGCTGCATCGCCGGCTCGAGCTGCGCCAGCGTCATGTCGGACTTGCGGTCGCCGTGCTTCCAGTTGTTGCACATCTCGCACTGGGCGTCGCAGACCCAGGTGCAGTTGTAGATCAGCACGGTCGGCCGGATCGGCTTCAGCTTCGAGACGACCAGCGTGTTGGCGAGGTCGCGCGGCACGCCGGCCGCGGTATGGGCCAGGTACCGGAGCGTAAACGCGTCTTTGGACATGAATAGCGATCGCCGAGTGCGGGTCAGCGATCGGCAATCATTGTACCTCAGTCGCCCAGCAGAGCCCGCGCCCGCTTGACGCTGCGGTACAGCCGCAGCGTGCCGTCGAAGCGGCCCTCGTACTCGACGGTAAAACGTCCCGCGTATCCCGACGCGATGAGCGATTGGACCACCGGGCCCGAGGTCGACGTCGCCGATGCCGAATTCGCAGTACTCGCCGTGCTCGAGTCCCTTCAGGTGGACGTGACCGACGAAGGGACGAACGACGTCGAGCGCCGCCGCCGGATCGACGCCGGCTTTGGCGAAGTTGATGGGATCGAAATTCATCCGGATGTTCGGCCGCGCCACGCGGTCCAGAATCTCGCGGCAGACGTCGGGATCGAGCGACGCGCCGTCGTGGTTCTCGAAGACGAAGGCGACGCCCGGATGGGCATCAGACAGCCGGGAGAGGTTGGCGCACACGAGGTCCGCCTTGGCCCGGCGAATAGTCCTCGCGCCGGAGCCGGCCGAAGAACAACCGCAGCGTCGAGCACGCCGAGCTCGGTTCCGATCGCGACCTGCCGCGACACCGACGCGAACGTGTCCTCGATCTCCGGCGTTCGATGGAAGAAATCGCACCAGCCGCCGGACACCAGATGCAGCCGCATCCCATGCGCGGCGACGGCATCGGCGACCGCCGTGACCGGCACGCCGGTTTCGAGGATGTGGTGCAGATTGAGATCGATGTCGCGCAGCCCGAGCACGGCCGAACAACTCGAGCGTCGGCAGCAGCGGCTCGCGCTTGTGCGACGTCGTCGACGGCGAGCACCCGCGGGTGAACGGCCGCCATCACACCGCCGGAAACTCGAGCGACTTCTGGTACGCCGAGTTGACCGTTTCCGGCATGCCCCAGTACTTGAATTCAGAGTGACGGCCGACGTAGCGCAGGTTCGGGATCTTCTTCCCGCGGTCGACATAGCCGTAGTAGATCCCGAAGGCCTGCTCGGACTGCTGCGGATACGCTTTCTCCGCGAACAGATTGTGCTCGAGCGCGTAGTCGATCGTGTTCCTCGGGAAGCATTCGGCGGCGCCCGGCAGAATCGGCACCTCGATCAGGATCAACGTGTCCGGGCTCTCGTGCCGCGTGATCACCTTCATCTCGGTCACGCGCGTCTGGAACTCGCAGGACGAATAGTGCAGCGATTCCGCGCCCTCGGGAAATGCGTGCGCGAGACCGGGAATCAGCAGCGGGATCATCATGCGGCCGGTGTAGGGCAGCCGGTTCTCGCCCCACAGCTCGTCGATGTCAATCGAGCAGAACACGGTGTGGTAATCGGCGAAGTAGTGCTTGTCGCCGCTGGCGAGCTTGCACGTACGGCTGCTTGTGCTCGTCCCCGATGCCGACGATCGAATCGCGGATCACGGTCGAGCGCGCCACCATCGCGCCCCACACGGCGTTCCATCCGTGCTTCGGATACACCTGGAACTTGATCCCTTTCCCGAGCGTGTGGTCCTCGAACTTCAGCGGGTCGTAGCCGCCGAGGCCGCGTGCGGCGCTCTTCTCGCCAGGCTTGTCTCCGGGCTTCGTGTACGCGTGGTGAAACCGATCGGCCCACACCATCGACGTCTGGAGCTCGTCGCCGGGAATGTTCCACATCTTCCAGGTGTAGTTCGCCATGAACTTCCGGTAGAGCGTGTCGCCGATCGCGGCGGTGAAGTAGTCGGCGAAGGTGCAGTGGCCGAGCTCGGGCAGCTGGCTTTCGATCAGCTTCAGCTTCTCGTCGCGGTTCTGACGGACCTCACGCTGAATCTTCTCCTCGTCGGGCATCCCGGCGATGTCCTGGTAGTGCACCGGATAGCGGTACTTGCGGCGGTCGGCTTCGACGAAGGTGAACAGCCGGCGGTCGATGGTGAACAGCTCGTTGTTCGTGAGCTTGACGACGGTCGCGTTGACCGGGTCCTCCGGCCCGCCCGGCCAGAACCAGATGTGCGGGCCGAACTCGTACGGGTGACCGCTGTATTCGCAGGTCCGCGCCAGGCCGCCGACCTTGCTGTTGCGCTCGATGACGGTGACGTCGTAGCCCTTTTCGGACAGGTAATAGGCGATCGATGATCCGGCCACGCCGCCACCCAGTACCAGAATCTTCTTGTTCACGACAGTTTGCACTCGTGATGCGGAACAGCCGGACGCGCCGGCCGGTCGACGAACCGTGCCGAAGAGCCTGTCGTCCCGCCGTCACGAAGCAGCCGAACCGTGTCCGCGCGGCAGAGCGTCGATGCCGTCAGGCGATCGCAGAACCGTCCTGCTCGAGCTGGTCGAGCCGCGAGCCCGACCATCGTCCGCACCCCGTAGCGAGAGGCGAGCGCGGCGAGCGTCAGCGTGCCGGCCTGGCGCCAGCCAGCAGCTCGACGAAGATCCGCAGCGTCACCGACCGATCCGGCAGCGTCATGAAGTGGAAGAGAAAGCCGCCGAGCGAGAGGTGCAGCAGCGCGAGAAACGCGCGCCCCTCGGTCGACAGCGGCCGGCCGACGATCGACGGTCCGGCCAGGAACACCAACGGCGCGGTCACGCAGGCGACGCCGATGATGAGGGCATAGATGTTGGCGTTGCGGCGGACCGCGGCAATCGCCGCGACCGCCAGCGCCTGAACGGCGAACAGCGCGACCGCGACCACGATCACGCGAGCCAGCACGTTCACTTCACGCCCCCGCCCATCCCGAGCGAAAACAGCTTGAAGGCCGCGAGCGTGCCGACTGCCATGACCATGCCTTTCGGTCGCAGCCGCAGGGTCTGGCTGTCAATGGCCACCCAGCCTCCGCGCTCCAGGTTCGGCAATCGCCGCGCGAGAATGCGATCGACCGGGCCGTCGCCGACATACGACGCGATCAACCTCTCGCGGTCGCAGCAGCGACGGATCGTTGAACAGGTCGAACATCATGCTGCCCGAGAATCCCCACAGCAGGCTGTAGAACGCGTTCCACATCGTCAGGCACGCGAGCAACTGCAGGAGCAGCGCGCTGACGAGCCCGAGCGCGTCGTCGATCGTCTCGAGAGGCCAGATCGTCAGATAGGCCACGGCCGTGCCGGCGAGCAGAAGCAGGGCATAGGCGAGAAAGAAACGCTTCGGATCGCGGCGGCCGCGCAACCCGGACGGTGATCAGCGACAGCAGAAAAAGACGACGATGCCGCGGCGAGCGGCAGCAGCAGCCGGGTCATCGCGTGACGCCGTCGCGCTACGCAGCAAAGTTGTGCTGCTGCATCCACTGCACATTGTAGGAGATCGGTTCGTCCTTCAGGCGCCCGTCACGGTAGGCCTCGGCGATCTCGCGAACGGCCGTCTGAACGTTGCGCTTCGGAGCGAAGCCGGTGGCCAGGAACTTGTCGGAGCAGACCGAGTACGACCGCGGATCGTTCGACGGCCTGATGTCGATCGACGCCGGCACTTCGCGCGTCACCGCCTTGGCGATGTCGAGCACGCTCAGGTTCTCGAAGCCGACGTTGTAGACGCCAGCGAGTCGGCGATCGAACGCGAACAGGTACGCGTCGACGAGGTCGTCGACGTGCATGTTCGGGCGCGTCTGCGCGCCGCCCAGGACGGTGACCGCCCCTCTCGTCAGCGCCTGCATCGTCAGCAGGTTCACGGTGAGGTCGAGCCGCATCCGCGGCGAGTATCCGCACACCGTGGCCGGGCGGATGACGGTGACCACCATCGAATCGCTGTAGCTCAGAACGACCCGTTCGGCGACCATCTTCGTCTTGTTGTATTCGGAGAGCGGGAAGAGTTCGAGCTCCTCGGTCACGCGCGGTTCCGACTTCAGGCCGTAGACGCTCGCCGACGAGGCGAAGACGAATTGCTTGACGCCGTGGCGCGCGGCCCGATCGACGAGCCGCATGCCGGCGAGGACGTTCACTTCCCAGGACGAATACGGGTTCAGTTCGACGGACGGATCGTTGGCGATGTTGGCCAGGTGAAACACCGTGTCGTACGAGCGAGAGATCGATCTCGTCGATCTTCCGGACGTCCATCGCCAGAAAGGTCAACCGGGGGTGGATCGGCAGATGGTTGCCGAACCACATCGTGTCGAGAACGGTGACCGGCTGCGACGTCCGTTCGAGCACGGCCTGTGTGAGCTTCGTGCCGACATACCCGCAGCCGCCGGTGATCGAGGACGCTCAACGCGGACACGCCATCAGATGGCGCCCGGGCCGTGCACATCCTGGTACTGATCGAACCAGTAATGGAGCACGACCTGATGGGCCGATTCCGCCCACCCGTAGCGGGAAAGCGGCACGTAGAAGTTGAGGTCGCCGAGGGCGCGCGCCTTGTTGTCGGCGCGCATGCCGGTCAGGGTGACGACGCCCACGCCCAGTCCGCGAGCGACCTCCAGCGCACGGACGATATTCGGCGAGTTACCGGAGCTGCTGATCGCGATCAGCATGTCGCCGGAACGGGCGAGCCGCTCCAGCGGCAGCGAGAACACCTGGTCGTACGCGAGGTCGTTGCCGGTGGCCGTCAGGAGCGAGGAATCGTTGAAGGCGAGCGCGCGCAGGCGGCCGTTCTTGGCGGCGTCCGTCGCCATATGGCTGGCCATGCCGGCGCTGCCGCCGTTGCCGATGATGTAGAGGTGGGCATCGCGCTGCTGGGTCGCGCGCGTCATCGCCACCCACTGCGTGGACGCCTTCGGCGAGCGGCAGCTCGCGCCCGCCGCGATCGGTGACGACCATGGCGCGCCAGGCCCTGCGAAATGGCGCCGAAATAGTCGGTCCAGCCCTGCACGTCAGATCACAATCTTCGCGATGGTCAGGAACTCCTGATCCGAAATCGGGCGCTCGTTGCAGCGGCGCTGCGCCATGGCGGCGGCGCCGATGCTGCCGGCCAGCGCCACCATCCGCGGCGGCAGACCGAGGCACGCGGCCAGGCTGCTGAGCGCGAAATAGGCGTCGCCGCAGCCAATCGTATCGACCACGCTCGTGCTCAGCGTGGGCAGGGCGAAGTGCTCGTCGCCGAGACGGACCATCACGCCGTTGGCGCCGTCGGTGATCGACAGCGTGCGGCAGCCGAGCAGCGCCGACATCCGATCGACCAGGCGCGGCAGATCGTGCCCCTGCTCGTGCAGGCAGAGCTCGGCTTCGGTCCGGTTCAGGCTGTAGTAGTCGGCGCCGACGTACTTGGTCGGCAGGTTGTAGCCGTAATTGCTCGAGTTGACCTGGACCATCGCGGCGACCACCGCGCGGCGATCGCCCGCGAGCTGACGGTTGAGCGCCGCCGCATCGAGCAGCCCGTGGCCGAAATCGGCGAGCAGCACCAGATCGTAGTCGTTGAAATCGGGCCAGGCATCGCCGCGGACGCCCGACAGCGCCAGCTGCTTCGACTCGAAGAGCGGGTAGCCGGTGCTCTTGTCCACGAATCGGGTTTTCACGAGCGGCGAGTCGGCGAGCGGCGACACCGTGACGTTGCTTCGGCACCTCGTCCGCACTCAGGCCGTTGGTGAAGCAGTGGACGCTCTTGACGAAGCCGGCCAGATGCAGCGCGACGATGCCGGCGCCGCCGATCTGGCGCACGCGGCTGGTTTCGAGTCCGGCGACGCAGCGCGACTTCTGCGAGATGTTTTCCACCGACACGTCGACCCACTCGTCGATGATCGTTTCGCCGAGGAGGCAGACGCGGAGACGGCTGGCGCCGGCCAGGAATCCCTTGACCTCCTCGAGCGTGAAGCCGCGGCTCGACACGTCGCGGAACATCACGCGATCGTTGCGGAGCAGGGGATTGTCCTGCGCGGCCTCTGTCGACGAGAGCAGGAAGTGCGACAGCTTGGTGGAAGAGAAGGTTTCGCCCGACGTGAAGTGGATGCGGCCGCCGTAGCTTTCGACCAGCGTCTTCTCGTGCGAGATGTTCGACGTCTTGTCGAGGAGCAGGTTGGAGTACTCGGGCCCCTTGACGTAGACGTCCGGCCGGAGCGCCTCGATCGCGGCGGCGGCGGACGGCTCGTCGACGATGGCGACGTAGTCGACGATCTCGAGCGACGCCACCTGCCGCGCCCGGAAATCCTCGCGCATCGAGACCGCGCGCTTCTTGGTGATGTGCTTGTCCGCGGTGATGGTGACCACCAGCAGGTCGCCCAGGGCGCGGGCGTCCTCGAAGTGAATCAGGTGCCCCATGTGCACCAGATCGAAGGCGCCGTGGCAGAGGACGATGGTGCGGTCGCGAAACTGCTGGCGGATCTTCGCGAGATCGGCCAGCGGCACCACCTTCTCGCGCCACCGATTCGGTGGCGGCGGCGCCGGCCCTCTCGGTCGGACGCGGCGGCGCCGCGGCGATCACTCATGGCGGCCCCATTCGAGCGCCGTCAGCAGCCGCAGCGTCCGCCAGACGTCGACGAAATTCTTCACGCGGAAGGCCTTGCTTTCTCCCTTTTCACGCTCGATCAGATCCATGGGCACTTCGACATACGACGGGGCCATGCGGAGCGCTTTGACGAGCACTTCCGCCTGAAAGCCATAACCGTGGGACTCGATGCGCAGGCTCTTCAGGATCGCCGCCCGGTGGATCTGGAGGCCGTTGTAGTACGTCAACCCGCGCCACGTGATCAGGTTGACCAGCAGCGTGAACGCCTTCGACACGAAGGTCCGCGTCCACGTGCGCGCCTTCAGCATGTCCCGCGTAAAGCCGATGATAACATCAGCTTCTCCCGTGTGACTGAAGAACTCGCGGAGCGTGGCCCATCCCCACGCGTTGTCGCCGTGCACCATCACGATGTGCGCGAGCGCGGCCGCCTCGACGCCCCGCCGGTACGACCAGCCGAATCCCATGTTCCGCTCGTTCTTCAGCAGCTTCACCTGCGGAAAGCGTACCGAGGTTGGCGTCGACGAGCGCGGCGGTGTTGTCGCGGCTGCCGTCGTCGATCACGAGGATCTCGTGCGGCAGCGCCAGCGGCTCGAAGCGCGCGGGTGACGTTCTCGAGCGTCGCCAGAATATTTTCGCTCTCGTTGTAGGCGGGGATGATCACCGAGAGGGATCGCGCGGGCGCGGTCGCGGGGTCCGGCATCGAAGGCACGGTATACTTTAGCCCGACAGCCCGCGATGCTGCCGGCTCCCGCCCTCCTCTTTCGTGTCATCGCTGGTGTGTTGGTCGGCGCCGCCGCCTGGCCGGCGCTGCACGCCGTGCTCCCGCGGCTGCCGGAGCTGGTTCGCTTTCTCCTTGGATGGTGGCTCTTCACGTTCGGTCCCGGCATCGCCGTGTCCGGGCGCCTCACCGCCGATCTCGATCCGTTGCGGCGGACGATCATCGCGCTCGGCGTCGGCAGCGCCGCATCCGCGGTGCTGATCGATCTGCTGGGACGGCTGCATCTCGTCCCGCTGTTTCCGTACGCGGCGGCGGCGATGATGGGCGCCGGCCTTGCCTGCTGGTCCGCCTTCGCTCCGACGATCGATCCCGAGCTTCCACCTTCGCGCGACGCCGGTAACGCGCTTCGGCGGACAGGTCGGCGGGACAGGCTGCGGACCGAACGCGGAGATCTGCTGGCCGCCGCCGCGCTTCTGGTGCTGGC
Organism: uncultured Acidobacteriota bacterium; assembly: GCA_963792175.1. Lineage (GTDB taxonomy): Bacteria > Acidobacteriota > Vicinamibacteria > Vicinamibacterales > CAVVIG01 > CAWBVG01. The sequence continues at coordinate 31,407 of CAWBVG010000019.1, read as the reverse complement.
CGCGGGAATCGGCGCGATCGTGTTCTGGCAGCGCCTGTCGATCGACGGGCGACGGCATCCTGCTGTTCGGCGACTACGACACCGCCGACCTGTCGTGGTACGCGGCGGTGGCCTCCGAGGCGTCGCACACCGTGCCGCCGACGGCGTCGTACTACTCCGGACATCAACTGAACGCGGCGTACTACGCGCATCTCGTCCTGGCGATGGTCAACCGCTTCTGCGGCGTGCCGATCCTCTCGATGTTCTTCCGATACGGCTGGCCGACGTTCGACGCCCTGGTGGCGCTGACGTGCCTTCGTGCTGGTCCGCTCCGTGGCGTCGCGGGCGGTGGCGGTGCTCGCCGTCGTCTTCATTCTGCTCGGCAGCGATTTCTCGTATCTGGCGGCCTGGTTTCTGCCGCATGCCGCGGTCGACTGGGATTACCTGCTGTGGCCGACGAACTTCCTGTCGCCGACCATGCAGGTGCTGCATTTCGCGACCTGGTCGCCTTCGCTGCCGGTCTTTTTCACGGCGCTCGTCGCGATTGTGCGCGGCCTGCAGACGCGGTCGCGCGGATGGCTGGTCCTGAGCGCGATGCTCATCGGCGTCCTGTTCCAGTTCAAGCCGTTCTGCTACGTCGTGTTGATGGGCGCGTTGTGTGCGTCGGCCCTGTTTTCGGGCGGCGACTGGACCGCGCGGCGCCGGTACATCGAGACCGTCGCCCTCACCATCGTCTTCACGCTGCCGTTTCTCTGGAGTGCCGCGACGCTCGATCCGGCCGACCGCCGCACGCGGCTGGTGATCGACTTCTTCCTCCTCCCCAAGCGGATGTTGATCAAGATCGATCTCACCGACGCCTTCGCCCGCGCCGCCAGCCGCCTGGCGGTGTGGCCGCCGCTCGAGACGCCAATCTTTCTGCTGATGGCGACGGTCGTCTTCTTCCTCGTCGGCATCGGCGTGCGGTGGCTGGGGATTCCAGCGGTCTGGCGCGCGATTCGACGCCCGCGCGGGCCCGACGCCGCGTCGTGGCGACTGCTTGGATGGGGCGTCATCTCGGGAATCGCCATCCCGTTCGTGCTGACGACGTCGCCGTACGTCGACACGCTGCAGTTCTATCTGACGGGTCTGTACCTGCTCTGGGTGTTCACGGCGGCGACGCTCGTCGCGTGGGCGCGCACGCGTCCGCTCGCCGGTGGAATCGCGATGGCCGTCGCCTTCGTGCTGTCGTTGCCGTCATCGCTGCACTATCTGGATCGCAAGCTGACCGATCGTCAGCGCGAACCGCGTGTCGGTTTGACCCGCTCCGAGGTCGCGATCGCCGAATCAGCTGCGGGCGACGGATCCCGAGAAAACCGTCATCCTTCACGATCGCCCGCTGACGCCGTCGCTCACCGCCATCGTGTCGGCGCGGCGGATCGTGCTCGGCTGGGACGTCCGCTACTCGGCGGTCGGTGGGGAAGGGCGCCTTCGCGAAGTCAACCGCTTCTACTCGTCGGCGGACGGGGATCCGGCGGCCGCGGCGCAGATTCTCAGCAAGTATCAGATCACGCATGTGATCGTCCGGTCGCCGGACGATCGTGTTCATCCCGACATCCTGGCCGGGCTGAAGCTCATCCTCAAGTTTCCCGGACGTCGCTCTCTACGAGGTGCCCCAGGGCTCCTGACCTTCGTCCCCGCTCCGTCCCGGCTTGGAGCGGGTCTTGCTCCCTTCAGACTGCGTGAACCACAACAGTTCTGGAGGAATGAGCATGATCCGTCGAATATTGGCCGCTATTGTCGTAACTGCGTGCACCAGCGTCGCATTCGCGGCACAACCGGTGACGTTCGTTTTGCGGAACGGCGAGCGGGTGAGCGGTGAACTTACCTATAAAGGTGGTACCACCTACACTTTGAATGGCACGGACTACCCATCCGACAACATCGCGATGATCGCGTTCACGCCGGGCGATCCGACCGCAGCCGAGCTCCAGCAGATTCCGACCGTCGACAACAACCCGAGCGAGCACGAGCGGCACGTCTTCGTGACGCGCGACGGACAGATCATTTTCGGCAAGATTTACCACATCAGCCCTGACGGCAGCGTGATTACGTTCGACCGCCGCGAGGGTGGACGTCAGGACGTCTCCGCGAACAACCTGGCGCGCGTGTACGTGAATCCCGCCGGCGCGCGGAGCGTCTACGCGTCCTTGCTCGGAGCGGGCACGGCGAACGCCGTGGCGACCAGCGGCGTGATGTCGCCTGGCGCGGTCAGCGTGGCCGCGAACCAGCCGTGGACCGATACCGGCATGACCGTCAAGAAGGGCGACCGCGTCTATTTCTCGAGCAACGGCCAGATCACGGTGGGGCCCGGCTTCGTGGCGACGCCCGACGGCAGCGCCACCGCAGGTCCGCGAGCGGGTCTTCCGATCGCGGCCATGCCGGCTGGCGGCCTGATTGCCCGCGTGGACAATGGCGCGCCGTTCCCGATCGGGAGCAATACGCAGGCGATCGTGATGCCCGCGAACGGCCGGCTGTACGTCGGCGTCAACGACGACAACTTCGGCGACAACTCGGGGTTCTTTGCGGTCACGGTCCGCAAGTAACAGGATCGGCTACGCTATCGAAGGCACGATGAAACACCCTTCGGTCTTCGTGAAGAACCTGACGCGAAAAAAGGGCGGCTGGTTCGAACCAGCCGCCCTTCGTGTTTCCGTCGACCGTGTGTTCGTCGACGACTCGCGCTACTGAAGCTTCTTCAGCGTCACGTTCTTGTAGATCGCCCCGATGAACGAATCGCCGCGCGGATAGCAGCCGAGCGACACGCGGAAGTTCGGTGGTTCGAACCAGTGATCCCACCCATCCTGCATGATCGTGATGCCGTTGATGGCAATCGAGTATCCCCGCGTGTCCCAGTCGAGCAGGAAATGGAAGGTCTGCGAGCTGTTCATGGTGACTGGCGACGAGGTCAGCTTGATTCGGTGATCGCCGGGGTCGCCATCGGGATCGGTGCCGCCGTTGCGCCAGATGATTTCCCATCCTGACGTGAAGTCCGCACGCTGCACCAGGTGCATCTTCCAGGGGTGATCGCGGAAGGCGCCGAAGCTGCCGAAGGCGTTGGCATCGCCCATCGAGACCACCTTGAGATCCCGTTCGAACGAGAACCCTTCCGTGGGGCCGACGTTCGTGAGGTCGAACTCGAGCCTGCAGCTGACGCAGGTCGGCACGTCGTAGTCGATGCCGTCGGTCAGGCTGCGGGACTGCCAGCCGCCGGCAACGAACGCGCCACCGACTTGCTTGCCGACCGTCCTGCCGTTCGTGAGCGGATCGTTGATGATGAAGGGTTCCACCGTGATGAAGGACATGGTGTTGGACCACGGTCCCGCCTCGCCGAGGTACTCCGCGCGGACGCGCCACGTGTGGGTGGTGTTGAAAGCGCTGAGCTCGGGTGTGACGGTCCATGTCGGCGATCCGACCAGTGCCTGCGCCACGACCGTGCCCGCCGGGTTCATCACCTGAAAGCGATACTGCAGCGGTACGCCGGCGGCGAATTGGGGTGTCGATGCGCTGGACGTGAGGACGACCGTGGTGCTCGTCAGCCTCGCGCCGTTCGACGGCGACTGCGCCGCCGGCGCCGACGTCTTGAGCGTCGAGCCGTCCGTTGCGGCGACCGGGCCGCTCGATGTCGGAGCAACTGGAGTCGCGGGTTTAGCTGAGCTGCACGCGAGCGCGCAGGCGACAAGCGCAGACACACCAAACAGAACCAGGTTTCTTCGTCTCATTCAATTGCTCCAAGTACGGGGCTATGCCGAAGCGGTGGTTGGATTGCGAGGTATTGTAGCCGAATCGATCGTCGTTGCAGCCGAAAAAGTTGCATCTCGTCCGTGTTACCATCACCCCGCGCTCGCGAAATGATCGACGACGCGCTCGACCATTCCACAACCGACACGAGGAGATCGATGAACACGACGACGCGCATCAGCCTTCTGCTGATCGGATTCACCCTGGCATCTCGGATCACGAGCCGGCGCGCAGAGTATGAGCGAGGGCAAGGTCTTCATTAACGTGAATGGCGGTGCGCAAACACAGTCTCGCTCCGTCGAAAACTCGTTCAGTCTTCCGGTCTACGGTCAGACCGCCACGGTGAATACGACTGCGACGATCCCGAGCGGCGGCCTCTTCGACCTCAGCGCGGGCTATAAGGTGATGCCGAGCATTGGCATCGCCGTCGGCTTCTCGACCTTCAGCGGCACGGGCGCCGCTGCCGGCATCGCGTCGGTGCCGAGCCCGATCTTCTTCAACCGTCCCGCGTCGGTCGCGATCCCCGAGAGTCCCGCCGAGCACAAGGAGCGAAGCGTGTATGTGCTGCTCGTCGGTTTCGTGCCGGTGACCGACAAGGTCGATGTCGCGCTTTCCATCGGCCCGGCCTTCACGCGCGTTGAACAGTCGCTCATCACCGCCGTGTCGATCCCGGCGGGTACCCAGAACGTCAACCCGACGATACAATCCCAATCCGCGACCGCAAAGGGCATCAACGTCGGCGTCGACCTCAGCTACATGTTCGTCCCGCACGTCGGTGCCGGGGCCTTCATGCGCTACATCAGCGGCTCGGTCGATCTCGACTCGGCCCCCAACCTCAAAGCAGGTGGGTTCCAGGTCGGCCTCGGCGGGCGGCTTCCGCTTCTAAAGTTAAAAGGTAGAAGTTAAAAGTTAAAAGTTAAAGTCGCGAAGTTGAAAGTTGAAAGCATCCTTTTTTGACTTTCGACTCTTCGACTTTGACTTTTGCCTTTTAACTTTTAACTCGTTTTAACTTTCAACGCGGATCGATGGCCGGCAGGTAGAGGCTGCGATCGACGAAGTCATTGTCCTGCCAGCTCGGTCCGTTCGTGGTCGGCACATCGGACAGCACCTTGTAGATGTGCCCGTCGGGATAGCAGATGCGCGCCGCCGCAAAGCTGTAGCCCTTCCACGACACGATGTTCTCGCCGCCGTTCTTGATCAGGAGGCCGCCGCCTTCGCCACGCAGCAGCCAGGCAATCCGCTTCGTCACCTCGAACGCGCCTTCGACCGTGTGAGCCGGGTTGACCGCGGCGACCACGCAATCCGAGAGCTTGCCCTTGTCTGCGGTCGGGCAGTTCTCCCAGTTGCCGCCGCCACCGCCACCGCCACCGCCTGAAGGAGGCGGCGCGACCGGTTGCGGGGCCGTCTGGAACGAACGGATCTCCGACCACGGTCCATTGGTCGTCGGGTCGAACGCGCGCACGTGCCAGAAGAGGACCTTGCTGAAGGCGAAATCCGACGGCGCGTCGAACGACGTCTGACCGGCCTGCTCGGGCACGATCCAGACACCGAGCTTGTTGGCGAAGAAGTCGCTGTCCGCGACCTCGATGACATAGCTGATCGCCCCGATGGGGCCCGACCGCGTCGCGTTGCCGAACACGAATTTCGGTCGCACGGTCGACAGCACGGCGTTGATGGCCGGCGAGACCAGCGGCGGCGGGTTGATGACGATCGGGGTGAAGACGTCGAACGCGCCCGGTGCGGAGTAGGGACCCGTATTGGCGCCATCCTGCGCGCGCGTGCGCCAGTAGTAGCTGCGCTCCGGCGCGAGACGATCCGGCAACCGCAGGCTCGTCCGGCCGCCGTCGCCGGGCGTGACGCCTTCGCGGACGAACACCTTGTTGGCGAAGCCGGTGTCGGTCGCGACCTCGAAGACATAGGTGAGCGGCCGCACGCCGCTGCTCGACGCGTTTTCGGCCAGCAACGTGACGGGCTGCTGATCGACCGGGATCTTGGTGGCGGCCGGGGTCAGAACCTTGGGCGCGGAAATGTCGACGCCGGGAATCGGTCCGGCGACGGTCGGTGTCAGCGGATTGGAGCTTTTTTCAGCGGCGCAACCGGTCGCGGCAAGGAGAGCGAACACGCACAGGGATCGGGTACCCGGAATCTTCATGGCTGAGCCCAGCGCGAGTCGGCTCGCGCGACAGTTGTCGAGTTACGTTGCACTCTGGCTTATCGACGGGACTCGCCAGAAGCTTTAGTAAACCGTCGGGTCGTACGCGGGCCAGGGTGGGAGAACCTGGCGAACTCCTATAGATGTCGGGCTGGCAGGCGGACGGTATTCTAAGAGGCTGAGATGGCCATGTCAATGCAGAGTCAGAGGGCGGCGGGTATAATCGCCGCTTCCTGAGACAATGAGTCCACGATTGCTGAACGTGCTGCAGGTCTGCGATCACCTCGGCTGGGAAGGATCGCGGATGCACGGCGTCAAACGCCTGTTCAGCTGGATGATTCCGCGTTTCGACCCCGACCGTTTCCGCGTCTCGCTCGTCAGTTTGCGAAAGAAGGACCTCTCGGAGGAGACGCTCGAGGCGCAGGGCGTCGACATCACCTACCTGCATCGATCGAAATTCGATCCGCTCACGCTGCGCGACCTGCTGCGGGTCATCGATCGCCAGCAGATCGACGTCCTGCACCTGCACGGCTACGGCGCGACGACATTCGGGCGGATGGCCGCGGCGCTGCGTGGTTTGCCAGCGATCCTTCACGAGCACGCCAATCTCACCGACACGCCCTGGTTTCAGAAGGTCGCCGACTATCTGCTCGAGCCGTCGCACCGACATCGCCATTGCCGTGTCGAAGAGCACCGCTGATTTCGTGATTCACGCGCGTCTCGTGCCGGCGTCGAAAGTCAAAGTCGTCTACCTCGGGGTGCCGCTCGAGGAATTCAGCCGCTCGCGCAGCGCTGACGAGATCGCGGGCGCACGGCACGAGCTCGGCGTCCGGCCGGGCGACTTCGCGATCGGCACGGTCACGCGGCTCCACGACTCGAAAGGCAACTCCTACCTCGTCGACGCGGCCGCGCGCGTCGTCCGCGAACGCCCGCACGCCAGGTTTTTCCTCGTCGGCGAAGGACCGTTGCGGCCGGCGCTGGAGTCGCAGGCGGCAGGTCTCGGTCTCGGCGATCGTTTCGTGTTCGCCGGATTCCGGCGCGACGTCGCGGCGGCGCTGTCGGCGTTCGACCTGAGCGTGTTTCCCTCCTTGTGGGAAGGCACGCCGATCACCGGTTTCGAGGCGCTCGCGATGGGGAAGCCGATCGTCGCCACCGATGCGGACGGCCTTCTCGACATCCTGACGCCCGGGCACGACGCGTGGATCGTGCCGAAGCGCGATGCCGGCGCGCTGGCGGAGAAAATCGTGTGGGCGATCGATCACCCGGACGAGCGGGCCCACCTCGGCGCCGCCGCCCGCGCCGCCGGACGTCAGTACGACATCGCGGCGTTCGTGCGGAAGATGGAGCGGCTCTACACGATCCTCCACGACACGTCGCGGGCGACCCGGCGCAAGGGCGTGCTGAACGCGGATCTGTCGTTCCTGACGTCCGAGTCGTCCGCGTGACACGAAGTCCCGGCGCGATCGCCGCGATCGGACTCGGCCTGCTGCTGCTCGCGTGCGCGTTGTCGATCGACGTCCCGAAGGCCAGCCTGGGCTTCAAAGGCGACGAAGCGACCTACTACAGCCTGGCGCACAGCCTCGCGCGCGACGGCGACTTCACGTTCGAGCGCAAGGATCTGGTCCGGGTGTGGGAAGAGTTCCTCGGGCGGGCCGGAAGGCATCTTCCTGAAGCGAGGCAAGAAGATCCGGCTGCACCGATCGGATCGGTTTCCGTACGTCCGCTGGGACAAGCTGGAAGACCCGGTTCGCACGCGGCTCTACTACAGCAAGTCGTTCATTTACCCGCTGGCGGCCGCTCCGTTCGTGTTCGTGTTCGGGACGAACGGGTTCCTGGTGCTGCACGCGCTGTTGCTCTCCCTGAACCTGCTGGTGGCCTACACGTTCATCGCCGCGCGGGGGAGTACGCCACGCGCCGCCCTCGCCTACGCGGTGGCGTTTCTCGCCGCCTCGGTCGTGCCGGTGTACTTCGTCTGGCTCACGCCCGAGCTGTTCAACGTCTCGCTCGCGCTGTGGGCGATGTTTCTGTGGTGCTACAAGGAGGTGACGCCCGCGAGAGGCTTCCTGGGGAGCGCCGGCTCCGACTACCTGGCCGCGGCGCTGGTTGGCGTGCTGACGTTTTCGAAGCCGCCGCACGCGATCCTGATGGTGCCGATCGGCACGCTCCTGCTGGTCAGGGGCCAATGGCGCCGGGCGCTGCTGACCGGCGTCGTGTGGGCAGCGGTGGCCGGCGGACTGTTTCTGGCGAACGCCGCGATCACCGGCGAGTTCAACTATCAGGGTGGCGACCGCAAGACGTTCTATGGACGCGACGGGTTTCCGTTCGCCAACGAGCGGGAGACATTCGAGAACATCGGGCCGGTGCGAGGCCGCGAATCGATCATGGTCGGCCACGTCCTCGTCAACCCGCATACCGGAACGGTGTTCGTCAGCAACGTGGTCTATTTTCTCGTCGGGCGATTCTGCGGTCTGCTTCCGTATTTCTTCCCGGGCGTTCTGAGCGCCGTGCTGTTCCTGTCGAGGAAACGCGAGCCGTGGCAATGGCTCACCGCGGCGACCCTCGTCGCGGCCGCGCTGGTGCTCATCGTGTTGACGCCGTTCACCTATTCGGGCGGCGGCGGGCCGGTCGGCAACCGCTATTTCCTCAGCTTCTATCCGCTCTTCCTGTTCCTGACGCCGCCGCTGGCTGGCATGGGGGCGGCCGCGGCGGCACTCGGAGTCGGTGCGTTGTTCACGGCGAAGATTCTGCTCAACCCGTTCTACGCCTCGTTCCATCCAGGCGAGCACGCGAAGGCCGGACCGTTGCGCTGGCTGCCGATCGAGCTGACGCTGCTGAACGATCTGCCGATGGCCGCGGATCCGGACCGCATGAAGCGTCCGCTCGGCGGGTCGCCGCCGGTCCTGGCGTACTTCGCGGACGACAACGCGTTCAACCCCGAGGGCGATGCGTTCTGGGTTCGAGGCAAGTCGCGCGCCGACGTGATCCTGCGCGCGCCGGTCGTCGACATCGGCGGGGGCCGCTTCGTGTCGAAAGCGATCGTGAAGCTGACGGTCGAAGTCGAAAACGGCGCCGATCCGGCGACGGTCACCATCTCGACCGGGGCCGAGACGCGAACGCTGCAGATGAAATCCGCCGAGAAAGCGCGCGTCGATCTGGCGGTCGACCAGCGGACTGCCGTACACGCGCGACGAGAACCCCACGAGCTATCTGTATCCGGTGTCGATCCGCGCCGGCGCCGGCTTCGTGCCCTTTCTCGACGCGCCGCCCAGCAGCGACAGCCGCTTCCTCGGGGCCCGCGTCCGGCTGGTGCCCGAATACGCCGACGCGGAAACGACGACGTGGCAGACCAAGCCGGCGGGCGAGTGACGCGGCGCGAACACTGGCTGGTGGTGCTGGCGGCCGCGGCGCTCACGACGCTGCTGCTATATCCGCTCTCGATCCACCCGGGCCGGCACGCCCGCGCCGACAGCAGCGACGGCCAGTTTTCGCTGTGGAACGTGGCATGGGTGGCGCGGACGATCGTCGCCGATCCGGTGCATCTGTTCGACGCGAACATCTTCTATCCCCATCGCGGCACGCTGCTGTACTCGGAAGCGAACCTCGTGGCCGGTGCGCTGGCCGCGCCCGGATACTGGGCGACGCGCAACCCGTACATCGCGCACAACACGGTGGTGCTGGTCGTCTTCTTCGCGAGTGCGCTCGGCATGTACCTGCTCGCGATCTACCTGACCGGGAATCGCTGGGCGTCGGCGGTTGGCGCGATTTGCTTTGCCTACTGTCCGTTCCTGTTCGCGCACACCCCCCACATTCAGCTGCTGATGACGCCGGGGATCCCGTTCAGCATGCTCGCTTTTCACCGCCTGGCTGATCGACCGACCGGCGGCCGCGGGATTGTGCTCGGGCTGGCGATGGCGTTCACGGCCCTCAGCTGCGCGTACTACGGCATCTTCGTGATGATGCTGATCGGGTGGGCGGTGCTCGTCACCGCGGGCACGCGGCGGTTGTGGACCGACGGCGGCTACTGGCTGGCGGTTGGTATAGCCGCGCTGGTAGGCGCCGTCGTGGTGCTGCCGCTGTTCGTCCCGTATTGGCTGCTCCAGCGATCGGGCGGCTTCCATCGGCCGCTCGCGGAGTCGAGCCGATTTGCCGCCGACTGGCACTCATACCTGGCGTCAGCCGGGCGGGCGCACCAGTGGATGCTGCCGTACGTGCGACCGTGGCGCGACGTCGCGTTTCCCGGATTCGTCGCGCTCGTCCTCGGTGTCGGCCGGCTCGCGACGGCCTTCCGGCTGCGCGGACGGCCGGCCGAAACCGCCCTGCTCTACGGCAGCGTCACCGTGCTGGCGTTCTGGGCGTCGTTCGGGCCCGTCGCCGGGCTCTACAACCTGTTCTTCTACACGCTCCCCGGGTTCACGCTGATGCGGGCGCCGGTGCGTTTCGCGCTGATCGTCGCCTTCGGGCTGTCCGTGCTCGCCGCACAGGCGATCGCGGCGCTGCTCCCGCGGCTGCGGTGGCCGGCCGGCGTGGGCGCGCTGCTGGTCGCGCTGGCGATCGCCGATCACCTCGTGCCGCTGAACTTCCCCCAGCCGCCCGCACCGTCGCCGGCCTACGGCGTGCTCGCCCGGATGCCGGCGGCTCCCGTCATCGAGATGCCGTTTTTCGATCGCTCGCGGTTCTACTCGCGCCACACGATCTACATGCTGATGTCGACCTGGCACTGGATGCCGCTGGTCAACGGCTACAGCGACTACTTCCCGCCGGAGTTCGGCGACACCGCGGTGGCGCTGGCGCCGTTCCCGTATCCGAACGCCTTCGAGGTCGCCGGGCGTCTCGGCGTCAGATACGCGATGTTCCATCTCGACGTCTACGACGCGAAGACCCGCGCGGAAGTGGAGGAGCGGCTGCGGCAGTTCGCGGGCCGCCTGCGGCAGTTATACGCGGACGATCAGACGCGGCTGTACGAAATCATCCCCTGACACGGCTCATCACGAAGGCTCGAAGAGAACGAAGATCACGACGAATTCTTTTCTCAAAGCAAAGAACACTTCGTGTGCTTCGTCTCCTTCGTGTCTTCGTGAAAAACCGTGACGGAGGATCAGTGTTTGCGGCGCGATATGTAGACCGCGGCGCCGGTCAGCGAAAACAGGATGATCAGCGCCTGGCCGATGAGCGACATCGCGATCGCCGACTCGATCGGCTGGCCGATCCGCGAAAAGTAGATCGAGAAGGTTGCCTCCCGCACGCCGAAGCCGCCGAACGACACCGGCAGCATCTGCACGACGAACGAGATCGGCACGATGACGGCGATATCCGACAGCGCCACGTCGAGGTGCAGCGCGTAGGTGACCGCGAAGTAATAGAGCACCATCGTGCCCTGGACGAAGACGGCCGTCGCGAAGCAGCGCACGAGCGTGCCCGGGCGCGCGCGGAACCGCGTCAGGATTTCGATCAGCGTGTCGATGCGGCCGCCGACCCACTCCGGATGGAAGACCGTGAGCGGCTGCAGCAGGCGGCTGAATCCGACCGGCGCGAGGACCGCGGGCGCGGATGCGGCCGCGCCGGCGAGCAGGCCCGCCCACAGCCAGATCGGCCAGATCGGCAGCGCCGCCGGATGCACCGCGCCGGCCGCCGAGGCGCCGACCGCCGCGACGAAGATCAGCGCCATCAGGCCGAGGACACGATCCATCAACACGACGGTCGCCGCCAGCGTTCGTCGAGCGCGCTGCGCGCGCGGTGTCGCTGATGCGAATGACGTCGCCGCCGATGTTGCTGGGCAGAAAATTGTTGAAGAAGCTGGCGACCAGGAACGAGCCGAGGAGCCAGCGGCGGCGCAGGTTCACCTCCTGCGCGCGCAGCAGCAGGTGCCAGCGCCAGGTGCTCGCGATCATGTTGACCGCGTAGATCGCCAGCGCCACCGCGAACCACCGCAGTGACGCGCGGCGGGCGATCGCCCACAGCTGCGCCACGTCGATCTTGGAGAACAGGAGACTCAGCAGAACGATGCTGACGACGATCTTGAGAGCCAGCACCACGTAACGGCGCGCAGAGGAGGGGTCGGCCGACGCTTCGGGATGCTCCGCGGACATTCAGAAGAAGGGCAGGCGCCACTGTACTACGGTTTCATGCGAAAATCACCCGAACCGTGCGCATTCTGATGATCGCGCCCGAGCCGTTTTTCGAGCCGCGCGGCACCCCTTTCAGCGAGTTTCACCGCATCCGGGCGCTCACCGCGCTGGGCCACGAGGTCGATCTCGTCACGTATCCGTTCGGAGAGACGGTGGCGATGCCGGGTCTCCGGATCTTCCGCAGTCTCAAGCCGCCGTTCCTGCGTGGCGTGAAGATCGGACCGTCAGTCGCGAAGCTTCCGCTCGACGCGCTCCTGGCGTGCACAGCGCTCCGGCGCGCGCTGTCGGCGCGCTACGATGTGGTGCACTCCCACGAAGAAGCCGGGTTCATCGGCGTGCTGCTCGCGGCGTGGCTGCGCGTGCCCCATCTCTACGACATGCACTCGAGCCTGCCGCAGCAGTTGAGCAACTTTGCCTTCAGCCGCTCGACAGTCGTCAGGCGCGTGTTTCTCGCGCTCGAACGCTTCATGATCAAACGTTCGCGCGTGGTCATCGTCATCTGTCCGTCGCTGGAGGAGACGGTGCGCGGCGTCGATCCCGCGGCGCAGGTCGTGCTCATTGAAAACGCGCCCGGCTCGGCGGATGCGCCGGCCACCGCCGCGCAGGCCGCGAGCGTGCGGCGTGCGCTCGGCGTCGGCGAGGACGCGCCGATCGTCTTGTACACCGGCACGTTTGAAGCGTACCAGGGGCTCGATCTGCTCTTCGAGGCGATGGCCATCGTCTCGCGCGCCCGGCCCGACGCACGTCTCGTGCTCGCGGGCGGCAAGCCGGAGCAGGTCGCGCAGGCCCGCGCGCAGGCGCGGATGATCGGTATCGACGCGGTGACGCTGTTTGCCGGCGAACGGCCGGCCGCCGAAATCCCGTCGTATCTGCTGGCGGCCGATCTGCTGGTGTCGCCGCGCTCGCGCGGCACCAACACGCCGCTCAAGATCTACCAGTATCTCCGCTCGGGCAAAGCGATCGTGGCCACCCGCCTGTTGACGCACACCCAGGTCCTGAGCGACCAGACGGCCATCCTGACCGCCGCGACGGCTGAAGAATTCGCGGCCGGAATCCTGACCGGGCTCAACGAGCCCGCGCGCGCCGCCGCGCTCGGGCAACGAGCACAGGAGCTCGCCGACACGAAATACAGCTACGAGGCCTACCTGGAACGCACGCGGCACGCCTGCGCGGCGTTGCTGCCCACGCTCCAACCCGGAGCCGTCGTGAAGGACGTCGCGTGACCCGTCCGACAGGTCCTGGTCCGGCGCCGCCGAGCGGTCCGCGGCGGCGGCGACCGAAGGGGCCAGGACAGCCGTCGTCGACGGCGTCGGGCCGGCCGCCGTTGGCGCCTCGAGAGGCCGAGCGCCGGCCCGAGCAGGGACGAGCCGCACCGAGCCCGGCGGAGCAGGTCTCGCGGGATCACTACAGCTACTCCGCGTACGCCGACCCGGAGATGGCGCGGACGTTCGACGAGAAACGATTCAGCGGGCCGATCGGCGAGCTCATCGCCGGGACCCAGGCGCGCGTGCTCGCCAACATGATCGGCCGCATCCACGAGCGCGACATCCTCGACGTCGGCACCGGCACCGGCCGCGCCGCGCTGCTGTTCGCGCGCGGCGGGGCCCGCGTGACCGCGATCGACGCGTCGGAAGAAATGCTCGCCGTCGCGCGCCAGCGGGCCGCGGAGCAGAAGGTCAGGGTGCGATTCAAGCTGGGCGATGTGCACGCGCTGGCCTTTCCCGATCGGGAGTTCGACGTCGTCGTCTGCTTGCGGCTGCTGATGCACGCGCCTGATTGGCGACGGTCGATCGCCGAGCTGTGCCGGGTGGCCGAGCGGCTCGTCATCGTCGACTACCCGTCCGCGCGAAGTGTCGCGGCGCTCGAAGTCGCCTTGCGGCGGCTGACGCATGCCATGGGCAGGCGGACCGAGCCGTATCGCGCCCTGACGCAGCGCGCCGTCGCCGACGCGTTCGACCGCAATGGCTTTCGCATCCGCTCGGTGCACCGGCAGTTCGTGCTCCCGATCGCGCTGCACAAGGCGATCGGATCGCGCCGTTTCACGCTGTGGTCCGAAGACAAGCTCGATCGGGCCGGCCTGCTGACGCCGTTCGGGTCGCCCGTGACGCTCGTAGCGGAACGGTGCGCGTCCTCGTAACCGGCGCCACCGGCTTTACCGGGGGACACCTCGCGCGCGCCCTGGTAGCGGCGGGCCACGACGTGTCGGCGCTGGTACGGGACCGCGCCGGCGAACCGGCCGCGGAGCTCGCGCGCGCCGGCATCACGCCGGTACCCGGCGATCTTCGCGACGCGAGTGCGCTGACCGCCGCCGCGGCAGGGGTCGAGGTCGTCTACCACCTGGCCGCGATTTATCGGCAGGCCGGCGTGCCGGCGGACACCTACCGCGCGGTCAATGCCGTGGGCGCGCAATTGATGGTCGAGGCCGCGTCTCGCGCCGGCGCCCGCCGGGTCGTGCATTGCAGCACCGTCGGCGTGCACGGAGACGTCGAGCGGCCGCCGGCGAATGAGGACGCACCGCTCAAACCCGGCGACATCTATCAGGAAACCAAGCTCGAGGGCGAGCGCCTGGCTCGGGCGGCGGGCGCGCGCTTGGGGATCGAGGTCACCGTCGCGCGGCCATCCGGGATCTACGGCCCCGGGGACCGCCGGTTGCTCCGGCTGTTTCGCGGCGTGGCCCGGCGCCGGTGGTTCACGCTGGGCGGCGGCGAAATCTATTACCATCTCACCTACATCGACGATCTCGTCGACGGCTTCCGGCTGCTGGGCGAACACCCCGCCGCCGCGAATCGCACGTATATCCTGGCGGGCGGGGAAGTGACCACGCTGAATGCGCTGGTCGGGCTGGTTGCGGAAGGAGCAGGAGTCCCCGTGCCGACGCGTCACTTGCCGGTCTGGCCGTTCTGGGTGGCCGGCGCCCTGTGCGAGGCCATGTGCGTGCCGTTGCGGATCGAGCCGCCGATTTTTCGCCGCCGCGTCGATTTCTTCACCAAGAGCCGCGCGTTCGACATCACGCGCGCGCGGGCCGATGTCGGGTTCGCGCCACGCGTCGGGCTCCGGGACGGCATCCGTCGAACGCTTGATTGGTACCGGACGCATGGCTGGATCTGATTCGCGCGACGATCCGACGACCGGCGGCGCATCCACGACGAAGGTGTCCGGAGCAGCCATCGCTCGAATTCAAGACCAGCTGTCTGCCTTGGGGAAGTCGGCACGGACCAAGTACAGCGACCTGATCGTCGGACGTCCCGGCATCGGCGCGCTCCTGAAGTACGAGTTCGTCGTCACGCTGGCGCAGCCCCGGGCGGGCGCACTCGGTCTGATGCTTCGCAAAACGCTGTACCCGTGGCTGCTCGGTTCGTGCGGCCGCAATGTCGTGTTCGGTCAGAACGTCGTGCTCCGCCATCCGCACAAGATTCACATCGGCCGCGATGTCGTCATCGACGACAACTGTCTGCTCGACGCGAAGGGCGAGACCAACCGCGGCATCCGCATCGGCGATGGTGTCTTCATCGGCCGCAACACCATCCTGTCGTGCAAGAACGGCGACATCGAGGTCGGCGACGCCTCCAACATCGGATTCAACTGCGAGCTGTTTTCCGCCAGCCGCGTGACGATCGGGCGCTCGGTGCTGATGGCCGCCTACGGCTACGTCATCGGCGGCGATCATGATTTCTCCGATCCCGCGAAGGCCGTGCTGGCGCAGTCCAGAACCTCGACCGGCGTCGTCATCGGCGACGGTGTGTGGATGGGCGCGGGCGCGAAGGTGCTCGACGGCGTCGAGATCGGCCCGCTTGCCGTCATCGGCGCGGCCGCCGTCGTCCGCGAAAACGTTCCGGCCTCGGCGATCGCCGTCGGCATTCCCGCACGCGTCGTCTCGACCCGACGTGACGCGGCTGAGTAGCACATCGTGTGCACGCCGCGAGCTGCTAGAATCAGCCGATGGGTTATCGGAGCGAGCTCGAGGCGCGTCTCGCCAGGAAAACCACCAAGGCGATTGTCGATTATCAGATGATCGAAGACGGCGACCGGGTGATGGTCGGCCTGTCTGGCGGCAAGGACAGCTGGGCGCTGCTCCAACTGCTCGACGAGCTCCGGCAGCGGGCGCCGATCCGTTTCACGCTGGTGGCGGTCAACGTCGACTCGGGCTACAAAGAGTACAAACACGAGTTGATCGCGAGCACCTGCCAGGCCCGCGGGTGGGAGCTCCGCATCGAGCACACCGACATCGGCGAGCTGATCGACGACATGCTGGACGAGGGTGCGACACCCTGCTCGTTGTGCGCTCGATTCCGGCGCGGGGTGTTGTACCGCATCGCGACCGAGGTCGGAGCGACGAAGATTGCGCTCGGGCACCACGCCGACGACTTCATCGAGACGCTGCTGCTGAATCTGTTCTTCGCGGGATCGCTGAAGGCGATGCCCGCCAAGCTCGTATCCGACAACGGCGCGCACGTCGTGATCCGGCCGCTGGTGTACGTCGGCGAAGACGAGGCGCGCGCGTATACGAAAGAGTGCGGCCTGCCGATCATCGGCTGCTGTTGTCCCGCGTGCGGCGACCTCGGCCTGCAGCGCCAGCGGGCGAAGCGTCTGTTGATGGAGCTCGAGCGCGAACACCCGGGCGTGAAACAGTCGATGCTCAAGGCGCTCGGCAATGTCGGCGCCGAGGCACCTGCTCGACACGCGCCTGAACCCACCCGGCGAGCTGCGCGCGAATCTGGCCACAGCCGTTTCGTGAGAGCAGTCGTCCAAAGGGTGTTGCGGGCGTCCGTCACCATCGGGGACCGTACGGCCGGGCAGATCGAACGGGGTCTGCTCGTGTTCGTCGGTGTGGAACGCGGCGATGGACCAGCCGACGTGACCTACATCGCCGCCAAGATTCGCGAGCTGCGCGTCTTCGAAGATCCGGCCGACCCATCCCGTCACGTGAATCTGTCGATCGGCGACGTTGACGGGTCGGTGCTCGTCGTCTCCCAATTCACGCTCGCGGGCGACTGCCGGAAGGGCCGGCGCCCCTCGTTCGACCAGGCCGCGCCGCCGGATGTGGCACGGCCTTTGTACGAGGACGTCGTGCGGGAACTGCGCTCCGGGGGCATTCCCACGTCCACCGGCGAGTTTCAGGCGACGATGGCGGTATCGCTCGTCAACGATGGACCGGTCACGCTGTTGCTGGACAGCCGCAAGCGATTCTGACGTGGACACACATCAGTCATGAGGCTCGAATGAAACAATGCCGATCGCCGATCGCGCTGTTGATGTTGCTCGGAGTGCTGGCCCTGCCGTGCCGGGCGGCCGCCCAACAGCGTCCGCTGATTACGGAGGACCCGGAGCCGATTGGCGCGGGACGCGTGCTGCTCGAGGGCGGCGTCGACTCCGCCCACGGCGTCGAGTATCCGGTGTCGGGATTGAAGGGCAATCTCTGGCGCATCCCGACCGTTGGCATCAGCATCGGCATCAGCTCGATAGCGGAGCTTCAGATCGACGGCGGCTTGTACGACAAGCTGTCCATCACCGAACGGCGTATCGCGCCGCTCAGCAATCTCCTGACCATCGGTACGGACACCACGACGCACGACGTCGAGGACGCCGTGGTGGCGACCAAGATCCGGCTGCTGTCCGAAACGGCCGGCCGGCCCGCGATCGGGGTGCGCTTCGCAACCAAGCTGCCGAACGCGTCCAACGAGAGCGGTCTCGGCCTCGATACGACCGACTTCTACATGACGCTGCTCGGCGCCAAGACCGTCCAGTCGATTCGCGTCGTGGGCAACTTCGGCTTCGGCATCCTTGCGGATCCAACGGTCGGCAATCGCCAGAACGACGTGCTGGTGTATGGGCTGTCGTTCGCGCGGGCGATGACGCAGCAGGCCGAAATTGTCGGCGAGCTGGTCGGACGCATCTCGACGAGGAGCGGCGATCCGTTTCCGGGGACTGAGAGCCGCAGTCTTGTGAAGATCGGCGGGCGCTATACCTACTCGTCGGTCCGTTTCGACGCGGCCGCCTACGTCGGGTTGACCTCTATCGATCCGACGATCGGATTCACGGCGGGTGTGACGTACGTCTTCAGCGCGTTCAAGATTCCATGACGCGGCCCTGAACGGGCCGCGCTACACCTGCACGACGCCTCGATAAAACTGGCGCACCGCGGCGATCTCGTCGTTCTTTCGCGCGACCGACCAGCCCAGTTCAGCCCCGACGATCGCGGCGGCGCGTTCGAGCGCGTCGCCGGTCGGACATCCAAGCGCGCCGATCGGCGTACGGCGAATGACGGCGTCAGCCAGGGTGAGCGCCATCTCGCTCCGCGCCGCCAGGACGAGTTGAGCCCCAATCACCGGCGAATCAGGGGCGATGCGCGTCCGCCATTCGCGCCGTCCCGCCGCCAGATCCAGCACATCGCGATAACGCGATCCGTACGCGCCAATCAGGTGCGGAATGGTGTCGCTGGGCAGGCCCTCGTCGTGCTCGCGCCGCGCGTCGGCGATCGCGAGTCCGACGTCGCGAATGCTGCCGCCAGGCAGAGGCGTCGTGGCGGTCCGGGACGGCGTCGCCGGCTTCTTCAACTTCGACAGCGCCAGATCGATGACGCGTTGCGCGACCGCGCGAGCGGTCGTGTACTTCGTGCCGGCGATGCTGATCAGGCCCTCGCGGCCTTCCGTCGCATGATCCCGAATCTGCTCGTGGCCGGCGGGAGCCGCATGGCCGCCCCGGACCACGGCCGGCACCAGGCCGTGATGAATCAGCGTGACATCGGCGAGCGACAGATCGAGCGCCGGAAAAGCCTGATTCAGCTCCGCGATGAACGACGCGACATCGCCTTCCGCGACCGAGGTATCCGCCGGATCGCACACGCGATCCGACTCCCACGTGCCGAAGAGTGCCCGCTCGCGCCAGGGCACCAGGAACAGGTACCGGCCCATGGACGAGCGTCCACCGAGCGCTTCGTCGCCGGCGTCGCGCTTCGTGACGAGGTTCATCGCCCTGACCATCGGCACGCCCGCCGACAGCCCGATCGGTTTCAGCAGTCGATCCACGGCCGCGCCGGTCGCATTGATGGTCAGCCGCGCCGAAATCTCGAGCGCCCGGCCATCGAGCGCATCTTTCGCGCTGACGCCGACCACGCGCCCGCCGTCCACTAACGGGGCGACGGCCTCGACGTGATTGGCCAGCGTGGCGCCGTGCTCCACCGCCGCGAGTCCGAAGGAGAAGGTCAGCCGATCCGATTCAGTGGTGACGTAGTCGTAGATCACGGCGGCGCCGGTCAGGCCCTGCCTCCGCAGTCCGGGAAAAGTCTGCACGGCATTGCCGCGCGAGATGACGCGACCCGCGGGCAGACGATGCGAGGCGGCGACGCCGTGGTTGCGGCCGGCGGCCACGATCCGATCGAGGAGAACGCCGGCGCGCATCGCCAGCTTGCCTTTCGTGATCGAACGGTAAATCGGGACCGCGAACGGGACCGGACGGAGTGCGTGCGGCGCGATCCGCGCCATCGTCCGCCGCTCGCGCACCGACTCGCGCGCGCGCGCGAAATCCAGTTTCTGCAGGTATCGCAGACCGCCGTGGATGGTGCGCAAGTGATTGAAGGACGTGCCGCCGCCGAAATCGTCTCGTTCGATGAGCGCGACCGAGAGGCCCCGCTGCGCCGCGTCGTAGGCCATCGTCAAGCCGTAGACGCCGCCACCGACGACCAGCACGTCGAAGGTGTGGCCGGCCAGGCGGTCGAGGTCTCGGATCATCGGAGACATCCTATAGCTATCACTCGTTTGCTATTAGCCGTTAGCTATCAGCTGTCAGCTTTCAGCGCGAAAGGGTGCCTTCGCTGATAGCTGAAGGCTGAGAGCCGAAAGCTGTCGCTGTATAGTGTGAGACGTGGCGACGACGGCGGAGGTCCGAGAGTACTGGGACCGGCACATTCACGACCTGGAGATTACGCGGCATCCCGTCGGCTCGCGCGGTTTCTTCGACGATCTCGACCAGTATCATTTCGAAAAGCTGCATCACCTGCTCCGGCTCGTGGACTTTGACGGCTATCGCGGCCGATTGGTTCTTGAAGTCGGCTGCGGCGCCGGCGTCGACCTCGCCCGGTTTGCGAAGGGCGGTGCCGAGGTCACCGGCGTCGATCTCGCCCCATCCGCCATCGAGCTGGCGCGCGCCAACTTCTCGCAGCAGGGGCTTCGGGGCCGGTTCGAGGTCGCCGACGGCGAGGATCTGCCGTTCCCGGACAACAGCTTTGACTTGGTGTACGCCCACGGGGTTGTCCAGTACACGGCGAATCCCCGGCAACTCGTCGAGGAGTGCCGTCGGGTGCTCAAGACAGGCGGCGAGGCGGTGTTCCAGGTCTACAACCGCGTCTCGTGGCTCAACGGCCTTTCGAAGCTGATGAAGGTGGGGCTGGAACACGACGATGCACCCGTGCTGCTCAAGTTCAGCATCGGCGAGTTTCGCCGCCTCGTCAGCGGATTCACGCAGGTCGCCATCGTCCCCGAGCGGTTTCCGGTCAAGTCGCGGCTGCACGGCGGCTGGAAGGGCGCCGTGTACAACGGCCTGTTCGTCGGGACGTTCAACGCGCTGCCGCGGCCGTTCGTGCGCCGGTTCGGCTGGCATCTGCTGGCCTTCTGCCGGAAATGAAGTTCTCGAAAGCGCACGCCTACGGGAACGACTTTCTCTACGTGGCGGCGGCCGAGGCCGCGGGCCGGCCGCCCGATGCCCTGGCTCGCGAATTGTGCGACCGGCACACCGGCATCGGCGCGGACGGCCTGATCCTCTACGCGCCGGTCGGGGACGGAGTGCCGACTCGAGCCATTCAGCCGGCACGACTCCGTCCCCACACGATGCGGCTGTTCAACGCTGATGGCAGCCCGTCAGAGGTGTCGGGGAACGGCGTGCGGGGTCTGGCCGCGCTGCTCCTGCGCGACGAAGCGCAAGCCGCCGTCGACATCACGATTCAGACCGACGCGGGCATCAAACGGCTCGCGCGCACGGGCGTCGACGGATCGCGCCAGACCTTCCGCGCGGCGATGGGCTGGCCGGTCGACCTGCGTCGAACATCGCTCGTGGCGGTTGGCGAGAAACTGCACGTCGTCGTGATGACGTTCGGCAACCCGCAGGCGATTGTCTTAGGGCCTCTGCCGGACGACGCGCGTTTCCAGCGTCTGGGGCCCGCCATCGAGCGTCACGAGATGTTCCCCGCGAGGACCAACGTCGAGTTCGCGCATGTCGAATCGCCGACGTCGGTGCGCATTCTGATCTGGGAGCGCGGGGTTGGTCCGACGTGGTCGTCGGGTACCGGGTCGTGCGCGTCGCTGATTGCCGCGGCCGCGTTCGGCGGGGCGGACCGGTCCGCCGAGGTTATCGCTCCCGGCGGAACGCAACGGGTCGAATGGGACAGCGACAACGTGTATCTGACCGGGTGGGCTGAGGTCCTCTTCGACGGCGACTGGCAGCGACGCTGATTCGAGGGGACTCAGCCGAGCCTGCCTCGCCGGCGGAGGCGAGGGGAAGCTCGCCAGCGTTTAGCAAGGCGAGCGGCGGCGGGTTGAAGAATCTGCGCGGGCCGATCACGCACAGCGATCAGTTTTTTCACTCACCACTAACGGCGGCGACGCGACGCGGGAGCGGCGGCGCTCTCGAGCTCCTTGGCCAACCCGCGCAATTGCGTGGTCGCGGTGCCTGCGGCCTCGGTCGCGTGCGCGAAATCGCCCTGCCCGAACGCTGTGCGCGCTTCTTGCACGGCGGTCTCGTTGTCAGCGATTGAGCGGCGCGCGGACGCGACGACACGAGGCGGCTACTCGGGCGCCCTCGGCAGTCTTCAACCGGGCGCGCGCCTCGTCGAGCGCCCGCCCGGCGGCGGCCACGGCGCGGCTCGCCTCCGTCCGCGCCGCGGCCTTGCGGGTGACCGCTTCCTTCTCGGCGTTCTGCGCGCGTTCGCGCGCGTCGAGCGCACGATTGAGGGCGAGCCGGTAATCGCGCTGGTCGACCGCCTCGGTGGCGCTCTTCAGCGCGGTCTCGGCCGCGCTGAACTCGTCGCGGGCGTACACCTCGGCGCCGGCGGCGCGCGCCGACTCGATCGCGCTGCGGGCCTGTTGCAGTTCCTTGTCCGGAGGATCGCCGCAGGACGCTGTCAGCAGCACCGCCGTGAGAGCGAGCGGGAGCCGCAGACGTCGGACGAACGACATGCGGCAAGTATAGCAGGCGCGTTTTGGCGGTCGGGATCCAGCTCTCGGCTTTCAGCTATCAGCTTTCGGCTCTCACTAAAAAGGAGGAACGATGCAGGACTTCAAGAACCTGACCGTTTGGCAGACCTTGCGGAAGGCTGTGGCCGCAGGGGAGATCGTGAATGTCGTCGTTTCGTGGACGTGGCCATGGGTTCCGCCTGCGCAGCGCCGCCTTCGCCGTTCGAGCAAGGCGGCGGCAAATATTGCGGCGCGTCCAGCGGTGACGCCAGTGATAGCCGAAAGCTGACAGCTGATAGCTGATAGCTGCGAGGTGATAGCTGACACGATGAAAGAATTGTCGCCTGACGATCGGCCGCGCGAGAAGCTGCTGCGTCACGGTGCGGCAGCGCTCGGCGACAACGAGCTGGTCGCGCTGGTGCTCGGCAACGGCTCGCGGAGCGGCAACGCGCTGAGCGTCGCCAACGCGCTGCTGGCCGCGCACGGCGGACTTCACGGGCTGACGCGGACGACGTGCCGCGATCTGATGCGGATCGTGGGCATCGGTGAAGCGCGCGCCGCGCAGATCGTGGCGGCGATGGAGCTCGGGCGGCGCACGCTGACGCACGCGCCGCGCGCCCGGCTGCAGATTCGCCGGCCGCAGGACGCGGTCGACTATCTGATGCCGCGCTATGCGGCCCGGCCGGTGGAGCAGTTCGGCATCGTGCTGCTCGATACCAGGCACCGGGTGCTGCGGTCGGTGGTGCTGGCGGTCGGCACGTTGAACAGCTCGTGCGTCGAGCCGCGTGACGTCTTTCGCGAAGCCGCCATCGGCGGCGCGGCGGCCATCGTGGTGTTTCACAACCATCCATCGGGCGATCCCGCGCCGAGTCCAGAGGACATGGAGTTGACCCGCCGGCTGGCGGCGGCCGGTGTGCTGATGGGGATTGACGTGATCGATCACGTGGTGCTGGGCGACGTCCGGTACTGGAGCTTCAAGGAGGCGGGGCGCCTGTGACGACACGCGTGAGTCTGCCCTCGACTTCAACCCAGGACTTGGCACGCAGGCGCGGAAACCGTGAAGACGGGGAAGGGTTCCTGGTCGATGTTGACGCGTACCGGACAGAAGAGTTGTGCAATGAGGAGTGACAGGGTCGATTGCCGTTCCGACCTATTCCTGAGCGCATCAAGTTACTCAATCAGCCAGAGCCAGACCTAGCCCAGCACGAGCGTCGCCAGGGTCATCGGCAGACCGCCGGTCGCCAACATCATCGTGGTCGAACGCCGTGCTTAAACCCCTGAGTCGGCGAATCCTTTCTAACCCCCGAGTCGGCAGATCTCTTGCTGCCTATAAGCGCGATGCGAGAATAATCGGTCCATCTTTGAACACAGACAGGCGTAGGGGCATCTACCGGTGACCGAACAAAAGTCACAGCGCGTTGAGAGTCCAACCAGCGACGATTTCGTGCGGCTGAGCCTCTCGCTGTCGAAGGCGCTCTGCCTGATCGCTTTCATCTTTCCTCTCGTCGCTGCACTCGGCTGGATTCTTCGATTTCACGCTGCTGACCAGGGGTACCCAACGCTCCCGGCCATGCAGCCTAATACGGCCGCGGGCTTGGGTCTCGCTGCCGTGGCCGTGCTCTTGAGCCGAGAACGACGGGACACGTGCACGTGGGCGGATGCCTATCGCCGCTCTTTTGGCGTCTGTCGTTCTGCTTCTCGGTGTGCTCACCTTGAGCGAATACGCGTTCGGTCGCGACCTTGGAATCGACCGAATCTTCCTCCGCGAAGGCGAGTCTCTTCACCAGCCATTTCCGGGGCGTCCCTCGCCACAAACGTCGCTGAATTTCGTCCTCCTTGGAGCCGCGATTCTTTCATTCAACTTCGGCATCTCGAAGTTCTATGTCGGTCAGGGTGGCGGGCTCGCGGTCGCAGCCAACGCCATCGTCGCGGCCACTGGCTACATTTTTTCTACGCACGTGTTCTATGGATTTCCGATCTACGCCCCGAGCATCGGGATGGCGGTGCAGACCGCCGTGACGTTCATCATGCTCGTTGTCGCTCTTCTGGGCGGGCGCCCTCATGACGGCATGATGTCGCTGGTCGCGAGCCGCACCAACAGCGGCAGAATGGCCAGGCGGACACTGGTGGCTTGGATCGTGGTCCCCCGCTCTTGTCGGTGTGGCGACGCGACTCGGAGTCGTCGCAGGTTGGTACGACGTGAGTGTTCAGGTCTCGCTGTTTGCGCTCACCGCCATCGGCCTCATCCTGCTGACGACGTGGCGAGCCACGAGCCGACTGGAACGGGAAGAGCTCCTGGGATGACCGGATGTTCGAGGCGATCGAGGCGCGCGAACAGAGAATTGGCTCGGGCAATGGAGGAACGTCAGATTTTTATCGCGCTGGTCGAAAACTCTCCTGACTTCATCGGCATCGCCGACGCGAATGGGAAACCGATGTACGTCAATCCTGCGGGACGCCGGATGGTAGGGTTGCCGGCCGACTATCCCGTCGATGGTACGACGATTGCGGAGTATTACCCGCCAGAGCATCGCGCATTCGCCTCCGACGTCATCGTGCGAGCCATGATCGAGCATGGCCGCTGGCACGGCGAAACGTACTTCCGGCATTGGCAGACGCAAGAAGCGATTCCGGTGTCCGATGAGCACTTCATGATCCGGGATCCGCAACGGGCCGAACGCTTGGGATGGGCACGATCACGCGCGACATCTCGGAGGCGCGGCGGACCGCCGCCGAGCGCGAGCAGCTTCTGGCCCGCGAACAGCTGGCCCGCCAGCAGGCAGAGTCAGCCAACGAGCAGTTGCGCGAGTCCGAGGAGCGATTCCGCCTCACGATTGATGAAGCGCCCATCGGCATGGCACTGGTCGCGCTCGATGGGCGTTTCGTTCGGGTCAATCGGGCGCTCTGCGACATTGTCGGCTACACTGCGCCGAGTTGACGGGGCTCACGTTCCAGGCCATCACCCATCCCGACGATCTCGACGCCGATGTCGCGCTGGCGGGTCGACTCGCTCGTGGGGAGATTCCACGATACCAGCTCGTCAAGCGCTACATCCGCAAGGACGGCCCGATCGTCGACATCCAACTCAACGCGTCGATTCTTCGTAGTCCAGAGGGCGCACCACGCTATTACATCGCTCAAATCGAGGACATCACGGAACGGAAGCGAGCCGAAGCCGCGCTGAAGGACAGTGAAGGGCGTCTGACCCTGCACTCGATTCGGCGCACATGGGCATGTGGGACCTGGATCTCCTCACCGATACCTCCGTGCGGTCACTCAGGCATGACCAGATCTTCGGATACTTGGCGGCCGTTCCCACTTGGGGAGCGGCGGTTTTCATGAATCATGTTGTCCCGGAAGATCGCGAAGTTGCACAACGAGCTTTCGAACAAGCCTTCGTGTCCGACAACTTCGATCTGGAGTGTCGAATCTGGTGGGCGAACGACTCCGTTCACTGGATCTCGGCCAAGGGTCGCGTCTATCGGAATCCAAAGGGCGACCCCGTCCGAATGATGGGCACTGTGCTGGACGTCACCGAGCAGAAGCAGGCACAGGAGGCGCTGCAGAGAAGCGAACGCGAGTTTCGGGAGTTGGCCGAGGCCATGCCGCAGATCGTCTGGGCCACCAGAGCCGATGGCTGGAACATCTACTTCAATCAGCAATGGGTGGACTACACCGGTCTGACCCTGGAAGAAAGTCACGGCGAAGGCTGGATCATGCCCTTCCACCCGGACGATCGGCAGCGCGCGTGGGAGGCCTGGCAACGCGCGACACAACATCGTGAGACCTACTCGCTTGAATGCCGTCTGCGGCGCGCGGATGGCGCCTATCAGTGGTGGTTGATCAGAGGCGTGCCGGTCCTGAGCGCGAACGGAGAGGTTCGCAAATGGTTTGGTACGTGCACCGATATCGAACAACTCAAGGTCGCGGAACAGCGGCTGCAGGAATCAGAGGCGAAGTTTTCCGGGATCGTGTCGATTTCTGCCGATGCCATCATCTCCATCGACGAGGCGCAGCGCATCACCATCTTCAACGATGGCGCGGAGCAGGTCTTTGGCTACTCGAAGGCCGAGGCCATCGGGACTCCGCTCGCGAATCTCATGCCCGAGCGCTTTCGCGACACGCATCGCCAGCACGTCGAGAGCTTTGCGTCCGGCGTGTGACCGCCCGTCGGATGGGCGATCGCCTCACCCCCATCGTGGGCCGCCGCAAGAACGGCGAAGAATTTCCAGCGGAGGCGGCGATCTCCAAGCTGCAGGTCGGCGGCAAGACCATCCTCACCGTCGCGATGCGAGACATCACGGAACGCAAGCTCTTCGAGAAAGAGCAGCAGCTGTTGGCCGAGCGGCAGCCGCGCTGGCCGCCTCTCTCGATTACGACCAGACGCTGGCGACCGTTGCCCAGTTGGTCGTTCGTGACTTCGCCGACTGGTGCATGGTCGACCTCATGGAGGGGCACGAGCACCTCCGGCGGGTCAAGGTGGCCAGCGCGGACCCAGCGAACGCGGCGCTCGCGCATCCTTCGAGCAATTGTCTATCGATCGAAATCGACCGACCTCATCCGAGCAGTCGTCGAGAAGAAGCAGCCTCTCCTCATCGAACATGTCAGCGCGAGCACCTCGAATCAGTCGCGCAAGGTCCAGAGCATTTACAGGCGCTCCGCGCCCTCGGTCCCAGATCGCTCATGGCCGTGCCGCTGCTGATGCGCGGACAACTCCTGGGAACCTCGCGTTCGTCTCCTCCACACCGTCTCGCATCTACGGGCGGACGATCTGCGTCTGGCTTTGGCGCTGGCGGACCGAGCGGCGTGGCCATCGAGAATGCCCGTCTCTACCGCGCTTCGGTCGAGGCCACCGAGCTACGCGATCAGGTGCTCGGCATCGTGGCGCATGACCTTCGGAATCCACTCGTCCACGATCCTGTTGCAAGCGGCGGCCCTCACGCGTCGCGGCCCGGAGCCCGAGCGGCGTTCTCAGAAGCCGAGCGACGCGATCCACCGCGCCGCCACGCGGATGAATCGCCTGATTCAGGACCTTCTGGATGTCGCCGTCATGGAGGCCGGGCAGCTGACCGTCGAACCGAGCGCGACTGGCCGCACGTGACCTGATCGCCGAGGCGGTGGAGACGCAGAGACCGCTCGCCTCTTCCTCCTCGCTCGAGCTTCGACTCGAGTTGGACGCGTGATCTTCCCGAGATCTGGGCCGATCGCGACCGGCTCCTTCAGGTGTTCGAGAACCTGATCGGCAACGCGATCAAGTTCACGAAGCGCGGCGGCCGCATCACGGTCGGCGCGGCCTCGCGGGATAGCGAGGTGCATCTTCTGGGTGGCCGACACCGGCGCCGGCATCGCGCCCGAGACCTGCCGCACGTCTTCGATCGGTTCTGGCAGGCGACCGAAGGCTGAGGCGTCGCGGCGCCGGGCTCGGGCTGCCCATCGCCAAGGGCATCGTCGAGGCGCACGGCGGCCGCATCTGGGTCGAGAGCACGCCGGCTCGCGGCACGACGTTCTCCTTCACGATTCCCCAGGCGACCCCAGATCAGGGTTGACCGTCAGAGCCCAGCGGGTCGACCCTGCTCGAGAGTGACCGAGCCGCGTAGGAGCAGCAGACATGTCATCCCTCACCAGACGCGTCGTCGACCCCCCCATTCGAGGATGGCGCGCGGCATAGCTCCGGCTCCTCGACGGGCAACGCCGCGCACGCGACGTCCTCCGGATCGCCCCTCTGACGACCCCGCAACGACCGGTGCCGCGAGACCCGGATGTTTGATAGGCGACATGCGTGCCGGGCCTGGCCCGTGGGGGAACCGCGTAAGGAGACGGAGATGAAGGCATCCGCCGGTTCCGGTCTGGCGATCTGGGCGGCAGGTCACCGACACTTTAGAGAATTTCTTCCTTTGCGTCATTATCTCTACATGGCCGGCACCGACAGTGGGCTCAACAGATCTCATTGAGGCAGCGCTTGAAGCGCGAGACCGGCGGGTGCGACAACGGTGTGGCGCCGCCGGCATCCGCGTGGTCCTGACACCAGAGCGCGCCCCGAACGCGAATGCGCACGCCGAGCGATCCGTTCGGTCGATCAAGGAAGCATGTCTCGATCGCATGATTCCGCTGGGGGAGCGGCACTGCCCACGCGCGATCACGGAGTGTGTGGAGCACTATCATCTCGAACGGAATCACCAGGACTCGATAACCGGCTGATCACGGGAATCGCCCGTGGCCGACGCGGTCGGCCGCGGGCGTCGGCGCTCGCGCCTGGGCGGATTGCTGAATCACTACCAGCGTGCGGCGTGATCAGGGAGTCGGCTGAGAGGTGGAACAGAACGGGGTTCCTTGAGGGCGTTGGTCATTCCATAGAAGCCTGCTGACGGGCGGCCTTGGTCGGGCCGCCCGTTAGAGTATTTCCTGGGCCTCGGCGTTCCTGCCTATTTCACTTCCACCACGGGAGGCGGCGTGTAGGCCTTCGCATTGGACAGGGATTCGACCATGGCCGGACCAGGCGCATAGGCTCGCGGGATCAAGTAGAACGGTCCTGCAGGTGCGGGCAACCAGTTGGACTCCTTGTCCGCCCGGGACTGTCCTTCTGGATGTAGATGGTGACCGACCCGTCACTGTTCTTCTTCATCGGAGTGTCGCTCCCCAAAAAGTAGCGGTTGATCGGATTGGGAACGGTGTAGTAGTTGCTGGCATCGTACATGGTCAAGGACCAGAATCCCGGAGCGATGAATGGGGGCGTCTCCTTGAAAGTGATCGTATATTTCTTGGCGCCCGTCAACTGCTGGCCGTTACTGTCCAACGTGCCCTGGTAATAGACAGCCTCCTTGGGCGTGTTGGCCGTCAGACCGATCCGGGCGATGATTGCGCGGGTTCGGTAATCGGTTTGCGAATTGCCAATCGTCGGCGCGGGCATGAACCAACCGTTGACGACTTGACCGAAGGGCAGGTTGCTCAACATCGGCCCGATGTCCTTGGCGGCCCGCTCCATGGCCTTGACCACGATGGGATCCAGACTCGCGCGATCCCAGCGTTTGCCCAATTTGATTCCCAGGGGTTCGAAATTCGGCAACACGGCCGTGACCTGGTCCTGGGGCGGCGGGTTCTCGTTGATCACGTCGGAGAAGATTTCCCAGAACTGCAGCGGATCCGTGAAGTTCATGGCGCTGGCAGGCTGTTTGGCATCGGTGACGTCGGGCACTGCATAACTATAAACAGGGGCTTTCGGCGCGGGCTGGCCGGTAAACTTGCCAAGGCCCTGCACCGTGATCGCTTGCATAACCTTCTGGGCCACTGGCAAATCCGCCGGGTTGATGACATGGACGCGAGGCTGAATCAGTGTCCAACGCGTGGGGCAATCGATACGTTTGACCCCTTCGGGCAGCTTGCCCTTGAATCCGGGGCCGACGAGAGCGAATTTGCCTCCCTTGTAGCCAGTCGCCATTCCACCAACGTAAGCGAAGGCGTTGGAATACATGTCGACGATTTCCACCACGTAGTAGCGCCCCTTGGAATCGGGCACACTCAGAATGATTGGCTCGGTACCGAGGTCCAGGAAGCCGAAACCGTAGATGACGTTTACGTTCGGGGTGACATAGCCCGCCTCGACCGAGAGTTTCGGAGTGGAAATATCCTCCATTCGCCAGATGGAGTTCGGCGCTGCCTTGGGTTTGGGTCCCACGGCATCGTTGGCCCGCAGGTTGTACATGATGACTGCCGGAGAACCCCAGTTGGCGGCGTCGAGGGCCACAGCATAGGTCCAATCTTCCAGAGCCTTGGCTTGGTCAGGGGTGTACTTTGCCTTGCTGTGTCCCGTCGTCGGTACGACCGCGCTTGTCAGTCGTCTGCGCGCTTCGTGGATGCCACGCTGATGGTGACCAGCAACGCCCCGAGCCAGGCAATCCAGTTTGATACGTTGTGGCGCATCATGGACGTGCTCCTTTCGCAGCTTGTTCGTTCCTCCGACGATAGAGGCTGCTAGTGCGCTTAAAAGTGCATCCGCTATGCCGGTCCCGTTCGAGGGAATGTTTGATCCTGCTGCGTAGTCTCACCGAACCTTCTCAACCACCTCTCGACGCGTGGCGAGATCGTCACGAACGACTGTGACCTCTCTGCGTGTGACTCTGCTGGTCTGACCAACCTACTGCAACAGACTCACTTTCAACCAGAGCCCTGGATTTCGGCACTGCGTCCGTGGGCTGCCTAACCGCACATAGCGTCGAGCAGCAGCGGTTAGTCGTTACGCATGACGTAACGCGTAATTGTATGTCATAATCGGTTTGGATGATCGTCGGCTACCGCGATAAGCGAACGGCTGATTTCGCGGCCGGCAAGCGGGTGAAAGCGTTCTCGGGCATCGAGCGGTCCGCTCGGCTCAAGCTCGATCGCCTTGAAGCCGCGCACGTCCTTCATGACCTGGCGGCGCTGCCCGGCAACCGGTTCGAAGCGCTGAAGGGCGATCGGAAGGGCAGTAC
Organism: uncultured Acidobacteriota bacterium; assembly: GCA_963792175.1. Classification (GTDB taxonomy): domain Bacteria; phylum Acidobacteriota; class Vicinamibacteria; order Vicinamibacterales; family CAVVIG01; genus CAWBVG01. The sequence continues at coordinate 746 of CAWBVG010000019.1, read as the reverse complement.
AGCATCCGCATCAACGATCAGTGGCGCATCTGTTTTGAGTGGCCGGATGGATCGCCTGGCCCGACGAACGTCGAGATTGTCGATTATCACTGAGGAACACACCATGGCATCGAGGGCTATTCACCCCGGAGAACACTTGGCTGAGGAGCTTGACGCGCTCGACATGAGCGCCGCGGAGCTCGCGCGTCGGCTCAAGGTTCCGACGAATCGCGTCACGGCGATCCTGAACGGCCAGCGCGCGATCTCCGGAGACACGGCGCTGCGCCTGGCTCATTTTTTCGGAACGAGCCCACAGTTCTGGCTGAATCTTCAGAGTCTCTACGAAATTCGGTTGGCCGAAGAAAAGAGCGGAAAGGCCATCAAGAAATTGCCGTCGCTGAAACGCGTCGAAGAGGTTCACGCGTAAAGAAGTGAATACGGGGATATCTAGCAACGCTTTTGCCGAAGGTGAAACCTCGTGGGCATTCAACTGACTGGCATTCCGAAGTTGCACTGGAACTACTTCCTCGCTCTGGAACGGGACCTGGAAACCGTTTCACGGTACGTGGAGTTCACTCCCGACAACTACAAGATCTACTCGATTGAGCTCGCACACCTGTTGTTCGCAGCGGCGTCAGAGGTGGACGTCATCGCCAAACTGCTGTGTAAGCAGCTCGACCCGCAGCAAGACCCGTCAAACATCGACGGCTACAAGCCGATCATCACGAACGGGATACCATCGGTTTCCACTCGCCGCCGTGTGCTCA
>CAWBVG010000018.1:0-68852 GCA_963792175.1 uncultured Acidobacteriota bacterium | reverse complement strand
GATGAACCGCACGCCGATTTGCATTTCGCGGCCCGTGCCGTCGATGCGCTTGCGCGTCACCTTGCCGAAGTTCGGGCTCGAGATGTTGATTTCCGGAATGTCCCAGACGATCGCGTTGAGCGCGTTGTAGGCCTCGAGGCGCGCTTCGAGCCGATACCTCGACGGCAGGGTGAAGGACTTGGTGAGCGTCATGTCCGTGAGGAACACGCTTGGCCCGTTGAGACCATCGTAGAACCAGGGGTTGTTGCGCGGCGTGAACGTGTCCTGCAGCCGCTGGAACTTCGAGGTGTCGAACCAGCGGTCGCGCGTCGGGTTGTCGAGCGCGGATCGCCGTCGACGATGAGCTCTGGTTGAACAGGAGCTGACGGCCCGAAGTACCGCGCGGCCGTCGTGAGCTGCCAGCCGCCGAGCACGGCGTCGAGCGGCGCCGGCAGTTCGACAGGAATCGGCGCTCGCGGCCGATCGGCAGCTGCCACGTCACCGCCGGCGGTGACGCGGTCGCGACCGGGCTGTCGGTCTGGCGCCACTCCCAGCCCTCCTCGCCGCCGCTGCGAGCACCTGATACTGCGCGATGTCGTCGAACCACTCCTTGCGCTTCTCGTTGTCCAGGCGTAGGCGACGAGGAAGCTGATGCCGTGCGTGAACGGCCGCTGCGCGCGCAGCTCAATCGTGTGCTCCTTCAGATGCCGGCCTGTCGGTGTTGCGCTGCAGGAGCGACGTGGTACTGCGGATAGGGCACGAGCAGGCTGCCGAGCGTCACCGTCGCGGTGTTGCGCAGCTGCCCCAGGGAACTTGTCCGGCGTCAGGTAGTTGCGGAACGGATTGGCGACCTGCGTGTTGAGCAGCGCCTTCTGCTCGATACCTGAACGCCGGGTCCGCCATGTTCAGGTTCTTGTCGTACGGGACGCGCGTGCCGCAGTTGAAGAAGTAGCTCGCTCGACGACGGTCCCGCGCCAGATTTCCTTCTGATAGGACGACGTTGAAGCGGTCGTTGATCTGCGGCCGGAGCTCGTACTGGTCGAGGCTCGCGGCGCCGCCGAGGCCCGTGTAGCGGCCGTACGACTGTCCGTACGGCTCGATCACCGGGTTGACCGCGACGGGAACGGATCTGCCAAGCACCTGCCGCGGGACGCCGTTGGCCAGGCCGAGCGTGTTGGTCGTCTGCGCATAGCCGGTGTACTGGTTCGACGAAGTCGCCGAGCGTGTCGCGCACGTTGCTGGTCGGCATCAGGAAGCGCGCATAGGCGACCGCGAACGACCGAGTCGTCGTCCGACGTCGTAGTTCAGCCCGACGCGCGGCAGGAAGTTCCACGGCGTGCTGTGCCACGCGTGCGGATTGTCGTCGCTCGCGAAGATCCACGCGCCGTTGTAGCTGTAGCTGTAGCCCTTGCTCGCCATCAGCTGCGCGCCTGCGCCGGAATGGCGGGCGGCGTCGCCTGCATCTCGGGAATCGGCTGCGTCAGATCGAGTCGCTGCGACAGAGCGATTGTGCGGATCGGTCGGGCCGGGCTCGTACTCCCAGCGCAGGCCGAGGTTCAGCGTCAGCCGATCGCTCAGACGTCGAAGTCGTCCTGGAAGTACGCCGCGTAGCCGCGCAGGTCCGGCTTCTGCAGTGGCACCAGCCGCGCCGAGGTCTGGTTGTCGAGCGCGCCGAGCATGAACGACGCCCACTGGTTGCCGGTGTCGACGACATCGGGCGTGTCGGAGCTGTTGGCCGTCAGCGCCGAGTTGAAGACCAGGTTGATCGGCTCGAAGCGCGCCGCCTCGCCGTAGTAGGCGCGCATCTCGCCGCCCCACTTCATGTTGTGACGGCCCTGGTAGCGGTTCATGCGCGCCGACACCGTCCACGCGTCGGGATGCTGGAACCACTCGCGGCCCTGGCGGCCGAGCCGGTTGGTCGTCGCCGTGCCGGTGCCGGTCGTCACGTCGAGCGCGGGGTAATAGACGTAGCCGCTGTTGTAGAGCGACGAATACCACGGCGCGACCAGTAGTCCTTGCAGGCCGTCCTCGCCGAGCAGGAGCGACGGGTTGTAGAACTCGTCGGTCATGTTGTAGAAGCTGCCGCGCACGTTGAGCGTGGTCTTGTTCGGACATCACCCAGACCGAGTCGCCGGCGATGCTCATGCCGTAGCGGTTGCTGCCCGACAGCGGGAAGAAGCCGCGCGTCGGTCGGATTCTGCTGATAGAGGTTGGCCTTGAACTGGCCGTAGCGCGCGAACATCTTCCACGTTGTCGCTGATGTTCACGTCGACGCGCTGCGAGAAGTTCCAGTAGTCGACGTTGCTCGTACACGCTGCCCTGCCAGTTGTCGACGTTGCCGGGCAGGTTCGGCAGCGGGATCGCCGCCAGCATCTTCAGCGCGACCGGATCGAGCATGCGACTGCGGAATCATGTTGCTCGCGAACGGCGGCCGCACGACGCGGCCCGTCGCCGGATCGAGCGTCGACGCGAACGGGTTGTAGATCGTGCGCACGCGGCCGTTGAGCACCGACTGGCTGAAATCGCCGCGGCGCTCGAGCTCGGTCGGCACCGTGCGGACGATCGATGAGCGGCCGCTTGTCGTCCCACTGCTCGAACGACGTGAAGCGAGAAGATCTTGTTCTGCTTGATCGGGCCGCCGAACGTGCCGCCGTACATCTTCAGCTCGCTGCCGCGCAGCGCGCTCGTGTCCTGCCCGGGCGCGACCGGATCGTCGGATCGCTGATCGAGTTGAGGCTCGGGTCGCGGCAGTAGAAGTAGCGCCGAGCCGCGCAGCGCGTTGGTGCCCGACTTCATGTTCAGGCTGATGATGCCGCCGAGGCTGTGGCCGTTCTCGGCGTCCACGCTGTTCTTGGAGACGGTGATCTCTTCCACCGCGTCCACGGCCGGCGTGTACGCCGTCTTGTAGCTGGCGCCGAGCGGCGACGCCGTCGAGCAGCACGTCGTTGGCGCGGCGCGTGCCGCCGCCGGCGTCGTAGTCGTTGGCGTAGGCATGGTGGTACGGCCGGTTCTCGTTCGTGTGCCGGCGATGACCGTGATCGCTCGGATCGAGGCTGGCCAGGTTGTACGGATTGCGGCCGGCTGATCGGCACCTGATCGATGCAGCTGCCGCTCGAGCGTGATATCGGAGCTGCTGCGGTTGAACTGCACCGCGACCGGCGACGCCTCGACGACGACGCGCTCCTCGACGCCGCCGACCTCCATCGCGAGGTCCACGGTCACGCTCGCCGCGCTGCGGCACGCGCACGTTCCGCTGCTCGGCGGTCTTGAATCCCTGCAGCTCGCCGATGATCGGTGTAGATGCCCGGGATCGACGAAATCGAAGATGTAGCGGCCGTCCTTGTCGGTCAACGAACGTCGACCGCGACGCCGGTCGCGTCGTTGGTCAGCGTGACCGTGGCGCCCGGCAGGCGCCCCGGCTCGAGTCGACCACCGAGCCCTGGACGCGGCCGCGATAATCCTGGGCGCCGGCCGGCGACGTGGCGAGCAACAGGTGACCGATGAGCGCGATCCAGAGCATGGATGGCCGCATGGTTCCTCAATTCTTCATTTCGATTTCGCAAAGGAACTCTAAGCGTCTCGATGGTGCGAAGCAAGGATTTGTATGCGGATGTCTCGTGTTTTGCAGGGCGAAACTTCCCTATTCGTGTTTCCTCCCGATGGCAAACAGGGTGTGCGAGCCTCGGACGTACATGACGCCTTGCGACAGCGCCGGCGTGGCCATCAGCGTTTCGCCCATCGAGTTCGTCGCAAGGTGTTTGAAGGTTGCGCCCGCTTCGATGACGAGCATCTCGCCGTCTTCATTGGACAGGTAGATCTTTCCGTCCGCCGCGACGGGTGACGCGCTGTATCCGCTGCCAACGAGCGGCAGACGCTGGCGATAGATCTCCTTCCCGGTGGTGATGTCGTAGGTATCGAACACGCCGTTGTTGGCCAGCACGTACAAGATGCCGCGGTACGCGAGCGGCGTGGGCATGTACGATCCGCGGCCGGTCTTGCTCCATGCGACGTAGGTGTTTGTCGTGGCGCCGGGCGCAAGCGTCACATCTCCGTGCGCCCCGGGACGGACCGCGAACACCGGCCGCTCCGGCGCGCGGCCGCTCGCCACGATGTGCAGACCGTTCGCGAAGATCGGCGTCGGCGCGGTCAGCTTCGAGCTGCCACCGAGACGCCACAACTCGCGGCCGGACTTCGGATCGTAACCACGCACGAAGTTCGATGCGTTCGTGACCAGCTCCGGGCCAGCGGACGTGTCGACGATCGTGGGCGTCCCCCACGACGGCAACTCCTGCCGATCCGTCTTCCAGACGGTTTCGCCCGTCTCGGCATTCAGCGCGAGCAGGAACGAGTCGGTCTGGGTGTCGCACTGCACGATCACCAGGCCATTCCAGATGATCGGCGAGCTGGCGGGTCCCCACTCGTACGACGGGATATCGTAGGCGCCCATGTCGACTCGGCCAAGGTCGACGGACCAGCGCAAGCCGCCGTCGAAGTCGTAGGCATGGATCCCCTGCGAGCCGAACCAGGCGACGACGATGCGGCCATTCGGTGGCGGGGGAGCTGCTCGCGTAGGTGGACTTGATATGGCGCTTGTTACGTGGTTCTCCCTGCGCCGCCGTCCGCTCCCACCGGATCTTTCCCGTGCGCTTGTCGATCGCGTACAGCATCCAGCGATGCGCCGATCGATCGTCCGAGGCGTCGCCGTCGCCGTAGAGGCCGGGTTTGAACGTGGCGTTCGGGCGGCTGCTGATGGCGCTGGTCACGAAGAGCACGTCGCCCCAGACGATCGGGCTGGAGTGCGCGAGGCCAGGAATCGTCGTCCGCCACAAGATGTTCGTGCCGGTGGCCGGGTTCCAGTCGTCGGGCAGGTGTTGTCGCTCGGCAATGCCGGCCGCTTCGGGTCCGCGGAACGAGGGCCAGTGGCCGGTGCCGCTTCGCCGGCGGCGGCAGTGCGCTGTTCGCCGTGCCGCCGGCGCGCACGATGCGGCGCGCCTCCATCGCCGGTTGAACGCCGCGAGGCAGCCACTGGCTGCGATCGAGAATCATCCGGCGGGGTTCGCAGCTGTCCTCGATCAGGTTGAAGCTGACGCGCGCGCCGTCGACGGAGAACGTGTAGCGTCCTGCGCCGGTGCAGTCCTTGGGCCCGTCCGTCAATTGCAGCGCCACTTCCCGGCCGCTCGTTGTCCACGTCCCGGCCATCGACGGCCAGCCGTCGCCTGACAGCGTGAACGTGCCCGCCGGATCGAAGCTGAGCGTGAACGCGCGGATCACCAGCGGTCCACTCGGCAGCGATTGTTGTGCGAGTGGTGCCGCGATCAGACAACCGGCACATGTCAGGGCGATCAGCGCTGGGCTCGCGCCGTGGGGTGGCCGCATGACGGTGATTATCGCCCGCCACCGCGCCACGTCCAGCCCTGCAAGCGACTTCAGGCCACGGTTCGCTGGCGCGTCGGGACGTGGGCGAAAATGCCGATTCCGAGGCCCACAGCAGCGCCGATGGCGCCGCCGATCACCTGTCCGCGAATCAAATGAGAAGTGGCGTAGCGGATGATCTCCGGGATCTGCACGACCGATTGAATCTGCGCACCTTGCGGCAGGCCGCCCGGTGACGTGTACCAGCTGAGCGCCGGCGGAACGATGAACGAGGCGAGGACGGCTCCGATCAAGGCACCGACGAGCATCCATATCAGAGTCGTTTTCATGTGCCCTCCATTCGACCCTTCTGGAGTGGAGGTGCAACGGGGCTGCCAGGAGGCGAATCCCGTAGAGTCACGACATCTCGTAACCGACTCAACGACCGGCGGTAACCGGAGAAGACGATCCGGCGAACGACACTTCGCCCTTGCCCCCGAGCTCACTTCATGGCTACTCCGTGCGGGCGCGCCGGCCCGGTCGCGAACGCGGTGTTGAAGTCGATGTCGAAGCGCCGGTCGAGGGCGAGGCGATTCCTGGAAACCTTGATCACGCGAACGTGATGGTCCCCCTCGAAGTGGATCTTGCCGAAGCCGTCCTCGTTGAGGAAATAGTCGCTGACGACGAGACGCTTGTCGTCGTCGGTGAGCGCAATCATGTGCGGTCCCGCATCGATGCCAAGATTGACGATGCCCGCCTGAACGGGATGCTCCGGATCGCTGATGTCGAGCATGCCGACCTGACCCGCCTGAAACGACCCGAAGATCAGCCGGTCGCCGGAGCGCGGCATGGCCAGCAGCTGCGTCATCCCTCCGCGAACAGGAACCTCCACGTGAGGCACGATGGTCTCGCAGTCGAAGACGACGTGTGCCGTGCCGTTCGTGGTGTCAACGAGGTACACCAGGCCGTCGAACATCCCCGCCGTGAATGCGCGGCCCAGCGGATCCTTGGGGATCAGCTTCACGTCCATGGTTCCGAGCGCGCTCGGAATCACGATCGTGCGGACGATCGATCGGCTGTGAAAGTCCCACACGCGGATAATCCCGCGCAGCAGCGGATCGCCGGGGACCACGTTCAACGAGCTGGCGGGCATCATGAAGTCGGAGGTCACCATCAGGTTGAGCTCCGGACGGGCGGAGATGCCGTGCGGGTTGAAATCGTGCTCTGGCGGATTCGGGGGCCACTCGCCCACGAGCTGCAGGTCCGCGTTGAACTCGGCAACGCGACCGGGCGTCCCGCCGGTGTGGGAACCCATCTGCGTCACCAGGAATCCGCCTTCCTTCAGGGGCAGGAAGTCGTCGGTGATGTTGGAGAGCGTGCCGCTGGTCGAGAACAGGAATCTCGGCTGGCGCGCCTTCGACACATCGAAGAAGAAAATGCTGTTCTGACCCCGCAGCAGGGCCAGCAGGCCCCCACACGCCAGAATGTTCTTGTCGGCGGAGAGATGGCAGTGGTGCGGCTCATTGCCGGAGCTGCCAGGCGCCGGCACCGGCACCGTCCTGATGACTCGTCCGTAGCGCGGCGAGTCTTCGTCGAAGTCGACGACGGCAAGAAAGTCCGGCGCCACACGGGCCTGATCGCCCGCCCAGACGTAGAGCGTTTTCGGCGATCGCTGTTCGTCGCGATCCCGCCATCCATCCTGGGCCATCGTCATCGGGGCGAGCGCCACCACGGCCATGGCCAACGCCGACGCCACCCGCGCCCCGCGCGGCCTCTGAACTGACTCCATATCGCTCCTTCCGCCTCCACGGCGACTTCCGATTCAGCAGCAGATATGGCGCGATGCGCCGGCGCGATCAATTCCCCGCAGATTCTTTGGCAGTGAAATGTTGGTTACCGTCGGGTGGTAGACTCTCGGACCTCCCCTAGCAGCCCGTGGTGCAAGTCCATCGTCGCACCGAGAACGGCGAGGCGCCCCGATGGCAAGGCGCGACGACTGAGAATATCGGGAATATTTGAGGGAGGAGCAACGCAGCCAGCGGGGATGCATCGCCGTTCGAATGCAGATGGAGTTGCACTACGGGCTGCTAGCGTGGATGCGATGGGAACTGTTTCGGAAGCTGTCCGGGTTTACCGTTTCGGGACGTTCGCGGTCGACGTCAAGACAGGCGAACTGACCAGCGACGGACAGCGAACGCCGCTGCGTGAACAACCCCTCCAACTGCTGCTAGCTCTGCTGGAGCGGCCCGGCGAGCTCATCACCCGCGAAGAACTGACGAGCCGGCTATGGCCCGCCGGTACGTTCGTCGATTTCGACCGCGGGCTCAACAAGGCGATGAATCACCTGCGAGAGGCCCTGAGTGATTCGGCCGAACATCCTCAGTTCATCGAGACGTTGCCGCGCAAGGGTTATCGATTCATCGCACCAGTCACGCAGGATGCGCAGCACTCGGAGCAGGCGGCGCGTGACGTGCCGTCAGGCCGATCGGGCATCCGCTGGTGGCCTGCAGTGCCAGCGGCCGTGGTCGCGATGGTCGGAATCGCCATCGGCACCGACCTCGGCGGGACCCGCAGCTGGATTGCCGGCCGAGGCGGAGCCGCACCGCACATCACCTCGATTGCCGTGTTGCCGCTCGAAAACCTCTCGGACGATCCCGAGCAGGACTATTTCGCCGACGGAATGACCGATGCGCTGATCACGGACCTCGCCAAGATGGGAAGCCTTCGGGTGACCTCTCGCACGTCGATGATGCGATACAAGGGGGCGAAGCGCGCCATCAAGGACATCGGGCGGGAACTGAATGTCGACGCGGTTGTCGAGGGCACCGTCACACGGTCGGGTGAACGCGTGCGGATCACCGCCCAGCTGATCCAGGTCTCCACGGACATGCATCTGTGGGCCGAGTCCTACGAACGGGACGTGAGTGAGATCCTCGCGCTGCAGCGCGCCGTCGCGACCGACATCGCCCGGCGCATCAACGTCGTGGTGCGGCCTCTCGATCGGCCGCGCATGGTCCAGCCGGAGGCCTATGGTCTGTATTTGCAGGGACGCTACGCGTTTTATCAGTACACGAGCCAGGGCTGGCAGCGGGCCATCGAACACTTCAACCGCGCGATCGAGAAAGACCCGAATTTTGCGTCAGCGTATTCCGGTCTCGCAGACACCTACGTCGTCGCGGGCGCGTATGATGCGCTGCCAGCCGAGGAGGCGCTGACGCGCGGAAAGGCCGCGGCGGCCAAGGCCCTCGAACTGGATGACGGACTCGCGAGCGCCCACTACGCGCTGGCAACCGTCTACACCTGGTACGACTGGGACTGGCGGAGTGCCGAGCGAGAGTTTCACCGCGCGCTCGAGCTCAACCCGAACGACGCGCTGGGTCGGAACTGGCATAGCGGCTACCTGTCGCTGCGCCGGCGACACGAGGAAGCCATCGGGGAACAGGAACGCGCGCGCGATCTCGATCCGCTCTCGCTGATCGTCAACACGAATCTGATCCGCGCACTGTATTGGGCCCGCCGCTACGACGACGCCATTGCCCAGGCGCAAAGGACACTCGAATTGGACCCGCACTTCGGGCTTGCGCTGTTCTGGCTCGATGGGCCGCTTCGTCACCAGGGTCTGGTCGACAAAGCCGTGGCGTTACGCCAGAGCGTGTCCACCCCGGAGCGGGCGCAGAACATCGCTCGCACCTTCGAACGGAGCGGCTTTCAGGCGTTGCTGCGCGAGTGCGGAGAGTCGTACAGGAAGAGTGGGGCGCTGGTGGTAGCCGCCCGGTGCTTCGCGCAGAGTGGCGAGAAAGAGGAAGCGCTCGCGCTGCTCGAGGCCTGCTCCCTCCGCCGTTGCACGTCTCTGGTCAACGTGGTGGTGGAACCGGACTTCGACGTGCTGCGATCCGAGCCGCGATTCGAGCGGCTGCTGCAGAAGGTCGATCCCGAGGCCACGTCCAAACGATAATCACCGCCCCGAGTTCGAGCACGGTCGTCATCTGCCTCCGTCACTGCCGCGACCCATGCGCCACTGCGCGTGAGCTTCCTGGGCTGCGGTTCTCGCAGTGAAGGGTATGGCGCGTGACGTAACAGCGGTGAACGACAAAACCGCTGTACATCTTCCCGGGATTCAGGTACGGTGTGACGCCAGCGGAAGAATCGCGATGGAGTTCCATCGTCTGGCCCCCCCAACCCGTGCGGCTGCGAATCGCTGCGCCGCTCACGCCATCCGCCGGCCGGCCATTGCGGATTGCCCTTCTCTGCCCGCGCGGGCCGCTCTACCGTCATCGCGGCGGCATCTGGAAGAGGACGATGCGCTACGCGCCGTTGACGTTGACGACGCTGGCATCCTTGATCCCGCCTGAGATTCCGGCCGATGTCGCGCTGCTCGATGAGGGTGTGGACGACATCGATCCAGACGCCATTGGCGCCGATCTGGTCGGCATCACGGTCATCACCGGAACCGCGCCGCGCGCGTACGAATTGGCGCGGAGATTCCGGAACCGGAACATCCCGGTGGTCCTCGGCGGCGTGCATCCCACGCTGGTCCCGGAGGAAGCCCTCGACCATGGCGACAGCGTCGTCGTCGGGTACGCCGAGGAATCGTGGCCGCGGCTGTTGAAGGACTTCGTCGCCGGCCGCATGCAGCGCCGCTACGATCAGAGCCCCGGACTGAAACTCGAGGGCCTGCCGTTCCCCCGGCGCGATCTCTACAAGCGCGGCATGGTGAACGTCAGCGACACCATTGAAGCGACCCGCGGGTGCATCTTCCAGTGCGAGTTCTGCGTCGTGCCGGCAGCCTGGGGTACGCGGCCGCTGCAGAAGCCGGTGGGCGACGTCATCGCGGACTTGCGCCAGATGGGCGCCAGGCGCGTCATCTTTCTCGATCTCAATCTCATCGCCGATGTGTCGTACGCGCGCGAGTTGTTCACCGCGCTCGTCCCGCTGAAGCTGCGCTGGGCAGGACTGGTCACGACGACCATCGCCTGGGATGAAGAGCTTCTCGATCTCGCGGCGCGCAGCGGGTGCCGCGGCCTGCTGATCGGTTTTGAATCGCTCGATCAGAAGGCGCTCGACGAAACCCGGAAAAGCTTCAACATGCGCAAGGACTATCGCCTGGTGGTGGACCGCATCCACGATCGCGGCATCGCCATCATGGGCTGTTTCGTGTTCGGCTTCGACTCCGACACCCGGGAGACGTTCGACCGCACCGTCGACTTCGTCATGGAGTCGCGCATGGACCTGCCTCGCTACGCCATCGCGGTGCCATTTCCGGCGACCGGCCTGTTCCGGCGCCTCAAAGCGGAGAACCGCATTCTGACTGAGGACTGGTCGCTCTACGACGGCCAGCACGTCGTGTTCGAACCCAGGAATATGTCGCCCGACGAGCTGCTGCACCACACGGAACGGGCGTGGAAGAAGACCTATCGCTACACATCGATCGCGCGGCGCGTGTTCGGGTCGGGCACCCGGATGACGATTTCGGTCGCCGCCAATCTCGGCTATCGCTTCTACGCGAACAACCTCGACAAGTTCTATACATGCGACTGGCAGCTCGCGCCACGGACGTGAGCGGACGCGAGCGACGATGAGGCTCAGGCTGTTGCACCCGTGAAAGTCACATTCATCCGTCCCAGCATCATGGGCGGGCGAGCCCACGACGCGATGGAGCCCCTGGCCTTCGCGGTGTTGGCGGGGCTGACGCCGCAAGACGTCGAAGTCGATTTCTTCGACGAGCGACTGGAAGAGATTCCCGCGGATCACGAGACCGACCTCGTCGCGCTGACGGTGGAGACCTACACCGCACGGCGGGCGTATCAGATTGCCAGCGCGTATCGTCGCCGCGGCATTCCTGTGGTGATGGGCGGCTATCACGCCAGCTTTCTGCCCGACGAAGCGCTGCAATTCGCAGACGCGGTCGTCATCAACGACGCGGAAGCCGTGTGGAAGGACGTCGTGCGCGACGCGCGGCACCGGAAACTGCAAAAGACGTATCAATCGCGCCAGCTGCCCGCACTCGCCGGTGTGAAGTTCGACCGCCGGATCTTCCGGGGCAAACGCTACCGGCTGGCGGCGCCGGTGCAATACGGGCGTGGCTGCAAATACGCGTGTGACTTCTGCTCCATTCACGCCTTTTACGGCAGCAGCCTGCGCCAGCGCCCGCTCGCCGAGGTCGCGGCCGAGATCGAAGCGCTCGACCGTCGCTTCATCCTGCTGGTGGACGACAATCTGTTCGTCGATCGGGCCAAGGCCGAGGACCTGTTTCGCACGCTGGCGCCGTTGAAGATCAAATGGGGATGTCAGGTGAGCATCGACATCGCCAGGGACGACCGGCTGCTGGATTTGATGGAGCACAGCGGATGCATTGCCGCCCTGGTCGGGTTCGAGTCGCTGGACCCCAGCAATCTGGCGCAGATGAACAAGAAGTGGAACCTGCGGCACGGCGATTACGCGTCGGCGATCCGGCGATTCCGGGACCGCGGCATCATGATCTACGGGTCGTTCATCTTCGGCTACGATCACGACACCGCTGACACCTTCGAACGCACCGCGGAGTTCGCAGTCGGCGCGAAATTGTTCCTCGTCAACTTCAGCGCGTTGACGCCGACGCCCGGCTCGAAACTGTATGACCGCCTGCGCGACGAGGGACGGCTGATCTACGACCGCTGGTGGCTCGACCCGGAGTATCGCTACGGCCAGGCGACCTACCACCCACGGCTGATGACGGCGGACGAACTGACCGCTGGCTGTCTGCTGGCGCGCCGCCGCTTCTACAGCGCCAGGTCGATCATCCAGCGGGCGGCCGATGTCAGCGCCAACGCACGCAGCGTGTCGCGCCTGGGCGTCTACGCGCTGGCCAATGTGATTTCGAAACGTGAGCTGAATCAGAAGCTCGGTCACCGGCTGGGATCCGAAACGCCGCTGGACGCGATGGCGTTCGCCGTGCGGGAGGCCATGTGAGACTCACCCTCGTCCATCCGTGCATCGGCAGGAGAGTCGGCCAGCCCTACATCCGCACCTGGCAGATGGAGCCGCTCGCGCCGGCCACGCTTGCCGGACTCACCCCCAAAGGCTCGGGCATCGACGTTCGCTTTTACGACGACCGCACCGAAACCATTCCCTACGACGAGCCCACGGACCTGGTGGCGATGAGCGTCGAAACCTACACCGCCAGGCGCTCGTATCAGATCGCCTCCGAGTTCCGCCGCCGCGGCGTTCCGGTCGTCATGGGGGGATTTCATCCGACCTTGGTGCCCGACGAGGCGAGCGAATACGCCGAAGCCATCGTCATCGGCGAGGCGGAGGGGGTCTGGCACCGCGTGTTGAACGATTTCGCGGCGGGCCGCCTGCAGCGCGTCTACAAGCAGGCACAGCGTCCGTCGCTTTCGGGTTTGCGGCCGGACCGCTCGATCTTTGCCGGCAAGCGTTACCTTCCGGTGGGACTCGTGGAAGCGGGAAGGGGCTGCCATTTCCGCTGCGAGTTCTGCGCCATCCAGTCGTACTTCGGAAACACCCAGACACGACGGCCGACCGAAGAGATCCTGGAGGAAGTCAAGCGTGTCAAGAAGCCGCTGATCTTCTTCGTCGACGACAACATCACCTCGAACATGGATCAGGCCAAGGAATTCTTCCGCGCGCTGATCCCGTTGAAGGTGCGATGGGTGAGTCAGGCCAGCATCAACGCCGCTCACGACGAGGAGTTCCTGCAGCTGATCAAGGCCAGCGGCTGCCAGGGACTGCTCATCGGCTTCGAGACGCTCAACGAAGAGAACCTGAGGCGGATGCGCAAGGGCTTCAACCTGATGAACGGTGGCTACGAGACGGCCCTGGCCAACCTGCGGCGCCACGGCATCCGCCTGTATGTGACGTTCATCCTCGGGTACGACGAGGACCGTGTCGACACGACTGAGGAGACGCTGGCGTTCGCCAAGCGCCACAACTTCTACATCGTCGCGTTCAATCACCTGACGCCCTTCCCTGGCACGCCGCTGTATCAGCGCTTCAAGGCGGAAGGGAGGTTGCTGTACGACCGCTGGTGGCTGGATCCGGACTATCGGTACGGGATGGTGCCGTTCACGCCGCGCGGCATGACGGCCGGGGAAGTCGAGGAGCGCTGCGTCGAAGCCCGCCGTCGGTTCTACAGCCTTTCTTCGATCTTCCGGCGCAGCCTGGACTATCAGGCGAACGGCCGCGGATGGTTCATGTGGAGCCATTTCTATTCGATCAACCTGCTGTTTCGCGCTGAAGTCATGCAGCGACGGAATTTCCCGCTCGGTGACGAGGCGTATTCGGCGCCGCTGATCAAAGCCGAACACAGCGGCGCATTCGACGCGAACCAGCTGGTGGCGCTGGCCTGACCGATGGGCATTCAGATCGGCCTCGCAACTGCGGCGGACGATGTGCACATCCGCGGGCTGCTGCGGCGCGAGCCGGTGCCGGGACGGATCGCGATTTCCTATGAGCGCGAGCCCGAGTTTTCGAGGGGCTGCGACGCCACCGGCGAGAACGCCACGGTTCTCGTGGCGCGCGATCTCGACACCGGCGCCACCGCCGCCGTCGCCTGCCGGTCGGAACGCGAGGTGTTCGTGAATGGCGCGCCGACTCGGCTCGGCTATCTCGGTCAGCTACGTATCGATCGCCGCTACCGCGGCCGATGGCTGGTGTCGCGCGGTTTTTCGATGCTCAAACAGCTGCACGATCGCCGTCCCTTGCCTGCCTATCTGGCCGCCGTCACCGTCGACAATCGGGAAGCCGAAGGGATCCTCGTGAGGAAGGGCCGCAAGGCGTTTCCGGCGTTTCACCCGGTCGCACGCTACTGCACCTTCGCCATTCCCGCGCGGCGCGTGGGGTCCGTGTCGGGTGTCGAGTCCGCCACCGCCGCCGACATTCCCGAGATCGTCCGCTTTCTCCAGACCACCGGCTCGCGCCGTCAATTCTTCCCGGTGTGGAGTGAAGCGAGACTGATCTCGCTGACGGCAGATCTGGGCCTGCGCATCGAGGACGTTCAGATCGCGCGGCGGGCCGGGCGCATTGCCGGGCTGATCGGGTTGTGGGACCAGTCGGCCTACAAGCAGGACGTCGTGCGCGCCTATTCGGGTTGGATCCGTCTGGCCGTCCCGCTGTACAACGTCGGCGCGCCGTGGATCGGACGCCCTCGACTACCGAGGCCGGGCGAGCGTATCCGCAGCGGCTACGCGGTCTTCACGTGCGTCGACCAGGACGCGCCGTCCGTGTTCGACGATCTGCTGGATGCGACGTTGGACCGCGCTGCCGCCCGCGGCCTGGACTACGTGCTGATGGGCCTCGACGAGCGCGATCCACTGTTTCGAGCCGCCCGCGAGCGCCCCCACATGCCGTATCACAGCAGGCTGTTTCTCGCTGAATGGCCGGATGGAGGTCACCTGCATGCCCGACTTGATCACCGCCCTTCCTACGTGGAAATCGCCACGCTCTGAATCGCCGCGCCTGGCGGCGGAGGTCGTGTCGCGCGAGCGGGTGACCGCCTCCGATCGCGAGGATATGTACCAGTTGCTCGAGACCTACTTTCAGAACACGTCGGTTCAGCAGTTCGCGGACGACCTGGCGGAGAAGGACACCGTGATTCTGCTGCGCGATCCGGACGACACGCGGGTCGTGGGGTTTTCGACGTTGATGAAGATCGGGATCACGATCGAGAACCGGAACGTCGTCGGGTTCTTTTCGGGCGACACCATCATCGCGCGCGAGCATTGGGGTTCGTCGCTGCTGGCACGGCTGTGGGTGACAACCGTGTTTCGCGAGGCCGAGTGCATCCAGCAGCACGCGCCAGACACGCTGTTCTACTGGTTCCTCATCTCCTCCGGATACAAGACCTGGCGTTACCTGCCGACATTCTTCGTCGCCTACACGCCGCACCCGGATGTACAGCCGTCGCCGTTCGACCGGCAGGTGATGCAGGCGCTGGCGACCAAGAAATTCGGCGACGACTACCACGCCGATCTGGGCATCGTCCGGTTCCGCCGCGCCAACCCGCTGCGCCCCGGCGTGGCCGAGGTGACCGATCGGAAACTGCGCGACCCGCTCGTGGAATTCTTCATCCGGATGAACCCCGGTCATTCGCAAGGCGACGAGCTGGCATGCCTGGTCCCCATCTCCCCTTCGAACCTGACCCGCGCCGGGCTGCGGATGCTGACGGCGGGAACTCACGCATGAATTCCACCTACGCGCAGAGCGCTTCGGCGGACAGGCTGGCGAGAGAAAAGACCGTCGTCTTCGCGACGATGGGCGCGATGACGACGGTCCTGTACTTCGGCACATTGCACGTCCGGCTGTTCCCGGCCCGGGTCCTGGCGCCGACCGCCGTCGACACGGCGATTCCGTTCGTGCCGCTGTTTGTCGTCCCCTATCTGTCGTTCTTTCTGCTGGTCCTGCTTCCGCTGTGGCTGATATCGGATCGGCGAGAACTGCGGAACGCCGCGTTCGGGTACGGGCTGATCGTGGCGATCTCGAGCCTTGCGTTTCTGTTCTGGCCGACCGCGATTCCTTATGCGGACGTGCACCCGCTGACGCGCGGTGTCGTCGCCGTGGACCTGGACGGCAATGCCTTCCCGTCGCTGCACGCGTCATTGGGCATCTATTGCGCGTTGTGGGCGTGGCGGAAGCTGCAGACGCCGGCCGCGCGCTACAGCCTGTTGGTGTGGACGAGCCTGGTCGTGGTCTCGGCACTCCTGATCAAACGCCATCTTGCCGTCGACATCGCGGGCGGCGTGTTGCTCGGCTGGGCGACCGCCGCGACGCTCTTGCGTCCTGACCCTGCCGAGGCGCCGGACACCGAGCCCGTGGTCGAAACGCTTCGCATCCGGAAGAACCTTGCACATGATTCATCCCGGGAGTTTGCGGCGTTGACGCGCCACGACGGACGCAAGCGGGCGGAAGAGCTCGCCGTCTTCATCGCTCTCGTGTCGGCAGGAATGTGGCTCAGCATCCACGCTCGCTCCGTCGCCTCCACGCCGTTGCTCGCCGCCGGCATCCTGGTCACGGCGGTCGCGCTCAACACGTTTCCGTTGCTGATGCACGAAGGGATGCACGGCGTCCTCTTCGTGAACCGGCGCTGGAACTGGATGGCGTCGGTCCTGCTGGGGTCCACCTTTCTGATGTCGTTCTCGGCGTATCGCGTGCTGCATCTCCGTCATCATCGCTATCTCGGCGACCCGCGCGATCCCGACGACTACCACAACTACTCACGGAGCCGGTCGCTGGTGTGGTGTCTGCATTTCGTGCGGCTCACCATGGGGCCGGTCCTGTACGTGTGCCTCATTCCGGTGCTGGCGCTGAAGCACGGGTCGTTGGCGCAGCGAAAACTGATCGGCATCGAGTACACGCTGCTCGCGGCGATCTACAGCATCCTTCTCAGGACGTTTTCCTATCGTGAACTGTTCGTGGTCTGGTTCGTGCCGCTTCTCCTGGTCGGATCGCTCACGGCCATCCGCGGTTTCACACAGCACGGCATCACGGAAGCCTCGGATCCCTATCTGGCCAGCCGGACCATGCTTCCCAACCCGATCGTCGCGTTCTTCCTCCTGAACGAGAACTACCACCTCGAGCATCATCTGTTTCCGGAAGTGCCCAGTTACCACCTGCCGAAGCTGCACCAGCTGATTTGGCGGCGGTTGCCGCGCGCGGTCTCTGGCACGAGTTATCTGGCGTTCCTCGCGGCGTTCCTCAAAGCCACGCCCCGCATGGATGAAACACCGATCGGGCTGGTCACGCCGCGAGAGCGAGCCTCGTGATCGCCACCGTCGCCAATTCGGCCTGGCTGGCGAGCTGCCTTCCGGAATATGTCCGCTTTCGACACGCCCTCGGCCAGGTTCGCGCGGAACAGGAACGCGTGCTGGACGGCATTCTCCGAAGGAATCAGGCCAGCGCGTTCGGACGCCGTCTCGGGTTTTCCGCCATCCGCACGCGCGCGCGACTATCAGGCGCGCGTGCCGTTGAGCGACTACAACGGCTATCGCGCCGGCGTCGCCAGCATCGCCGCAGGAGAGTCGCAGGTGCTCACCTGCGAACCTGTGCGCCTGTTCGAGCCGACCAGCGGGTCGTCGTCCGCAGCCAAGTGGATTCCCTACACGGCCTCCCTCAGGCGAGAGTTTCAACGCGGCATTCGCGCCTGGGTCGCGAACCTCTTCCTCCACGATCCCGAGTTGCTGCGCGGCCCGGGATACTGGTCCGTCAGTCCTGCGCAGGCGTCTCAGGAGATCACGCCGTCCGGCATACCGGTGGGATTCGCGGACGACAGCGAATACGTTGGCGGTCTTCAGCAGCGGCTCGTCCGGTCGGTGATGGCCGTCCCCTCGTCCGTCCGCCACTCGCGCAGCATGGACGAATTCTGGTACGCGACGCTCCGCCATCTCGTGCGGCGGCCGGACCTCCGGCTGATCTCGGTGTGGAACCCATCGTTTCTCACGCTGCTGGCCGATCAACTGTCCCGGCACAGCGACCGTCTCCTGAGCGAGGAGCCGAACCTGAAGCCGGCGCTGCGCGCGCGCACGGCAGCCGAACGGCACGCACGGCTCTGGCCGCGTCTCCGCATGATCAGTTGCTGGGCCGACGGCAACAGCGGACCCGCGGCCCGAAAGCTCGCGGCCCTCTTCCCACAGGCGCGCGTCCGCGCCAAGGGGCTGATTGCGACCGAGGGGTTTGTCTCGTTTCCCTGGGAAGGGCGCGACGGCGCGGTCCTGGCGGTGCGCTCGCATTTTCTGGAGTTTCTGCCGGCGGATTCAGCCGGCCGGCCGGACGCGACTCGCCCCTGCCTCGCACACGAACTGGAGCCCGGGCAAGCCTACGCGGTCGTGCTCACGACCGGCGGCGGCTTGTATCGCTATCAGCTCGGCGACGTCGTGACGGTCCTCGGGCGCCTCCACCAGTGTCCGCTGGTGCGGTTCGCCGGGCGGAACGAGGTCGCCGACTGGTGTGGCGAAAAGCTCCACGAAGTGCAGGCGGCGCGGATTCTCGAGTCAGCGTTCACGGCGCGCCGGGTCACGCCGTCGTTCGCGATGCTCGCCTGCGACACCAGCGGCGACGTTCCCCACTACGTGCTCTATGTCGAAGCCGCCGCGTCGGAAGGCGACCTTGGCGGCATCGCCGCCGCTATCGACCGCGCGCTCGGCGAGAACTTCCATTACCGCTATGCGCGCCGCCTGGGTCAACTGGGCCCGCTCCGCGCCTTCGCCGCCCGCAATGCCGAGGCGTCATATCTGGCAGCCTGCATGGCCCGCGGTCAACGGGCCGGCGACGTCAAATGCGTCGCGCTCGATCGCCGCGATGGCTGGACGCCGCAGTTCGAAGGCCACTTCGCCGATCCCCCTCCGGCCATCTAGAGCTGCTCTCACCGCGATGTAAGCGCTGCCCTGGCTGTGTCAGGATGGAGGCGACTGCCGTCATGAACGTGCTTGCCATCCTTCGAATGGCCTTGAAGGCCTTGGGGCAGAATCTGCTTCGCACCGGTTTGACGATGCTGGGCATCGTGATTGGCGTCGGCGCCGTCATCTGCGTGGTCGCCATCGGCGAAGGCGCGCAGGCCAGCGTCGAGCGGGCCATCACGAACATCGGGGCCAACATGATCTGGGTCGAGGCCGGAGGTGTGAACCGGAGCGGGGTTCGAACCGGCGCCTTCGGAACGAAGACGCTGACCCTTGGAGACTACGAGGCGATCAAAGAACATGTCCCGCTGGTCACGAACGTCACACCACAGGCCGACACGCGTGTGCAGGTTGTCTACGGCAACCAGAATTGGAGCACCTCGGTTCGTGGCGTGGGCCCGGAGTATCTCGCCCTGAAAAACTGGAACGTCATCCACGGCGGCATGTATACGGACGTTGACGTGGAGCGCGCGAACAACGTCTGCGTGCTCGGCCAGACGATCGTCGATCAGCTGTTTGGAGTGCAGGATCCGATTGGCGAAACCATCCGTGTGAAGGACCAGCCGTGCGTCGTCGTCGGTGTCCTCGACGTCAAAGGACAGTCGGCGACCGGGCAGGATCAGGACGACAACTTGCTGATGCCCTACACGACGGTGATGAAGAAGATCAAGGGACAGCTCTGGCTCGACGACATCATGTGCAGCGCGACGTCGGCGGCGGTCCTCGATCAGGCGGAGCAGGAGATCGCGACGTTGATGCGTGACCGACATCACATTCGAGCCTGGCGCCGCACGATGATTTCAACCTGCGCCACCCGACGGAGATTGCCGAAGCGGTGAAACAGTCGACGCAGACCATGGAGGGGCTGTTGGCGGCGGTCGCCTCGGTCTCGCTGGTTGTCGGCGGCATCGGCATCATGAACATCATGCTGGTGTCCGTCACGGAGCGGACTCGCGAGATTGGACTGCGGCAGGCGGTCGGCGCCAGAGGCCGCGACGTGCTTCGGCAATTCCTCGTCGAGGCGGTGATGCTCAGCCTGATCGGTGGCGCGATCGGGATTGGGCTTGGCGTGTTCGGTGCCCGCGCCATCGCCGACACGTTCCAGTGGCCGACACGCGTGTCGTCGAACGCCATCGCGCTCGCGTTCGGTTGCTCGGCGGCGGTCGGCGTGTTCTTCGGATACTACCCGGCCCGGCAGGCGGCCCGCCTCGACCCGATCGAGGCCTTACGATTTGAGTGAGGAACCCGTATGCAGATGCAATGGCTGTCAGTGGCGTTGATGTTCATGCTCCAACCATCGGCTCGAGACAAAGCCGTCGTGTTCGTCTGCGAGCATGGCGCGGCGAAGAGCGTCGTCGCGACCGCCTATTTCAACAAGCTCGCCGCCGAGCGCGGGCTGCCGTTCCGCGCGACCTTCCGCGGCACGGCTCCGCAGGACAACCTGTCGGTCCGCGCCGTCGAAGGGCTGAAGGCCGATGGCGTGGCCGTACCAACGGGCAAGCCGTCGGCGATCAGCGATACGGATGTTGCGGATGCGACGCACATTTTCGCCATCGGCTGCACTCTTCCAGAGAAGGCCGTTCGATCGGGCAAGGCAGCCGATTGGCCCGACGTGCCGGACGATCAGGGATACCGGCCGATGCGCGACGCGATCGTGCGACACGTGAAGGCGTTGTTGGATGAATTGCAGCGATCGAAAGCGGGTGCCTGACCATTAAACCTGGTGCATCATCATGATGAACACAATGCACTTCGTGCATGCCGGCCGGGGCCCTATGCTTGACGCATGTTCGAACTCCGCCAGGCTGTTCGCGCGCTGTGGAGCCGGCGGGCCTACGCCGCCGCCGGCATCGCGACGCTCGCGCTGGTCATCGGTGTCAACGCCGCGCTGTTCGCCGCCATCAACGCCACGCTCTTCCGGCCGGTACCGCTGAAAAGCGGCAATCGGACGGTCTCGATCTACCTGATGCCGCCGGGTCTGTCGGACCCGAAGTACCGCAATCCGCTGCACGCCATCGATCTGGTGCGGTTCCGCGAGCGCAGCCGCACGCTGACGCATGTCGCCGCGTTCACGACGGCCGATCGCGTGCTCGCCAGCGGCGGCGAACCTGCGGTCGTCAATACGGTGCCGGTGAGCGCGGAAATGCTGCGGCTGGCGACCGAAGGTCCAATCCTCGGCCGCCTGTTCACCGACGACGAGGAAACCAGAAAAGAGCGGCTCATCGTCCTCAGTTATGGCGCCTGGCAGCGGCGGTTCGGCGGCGATGCGTCGATTGTCGGCCGGTCCGTGCAGCTTGACGGTGATCCCTACACCATCATCGGCGTGATGCCGCGCGGGTTCCCGCCGCCATTTCTCGCGGCAGAGCTCTGGACGCCGCTGGGCATCACGCAGTCGGCGCCGGTCAACGAGGCACGCACCTACATCGTGACGATCGCGCAGCTCGCCGACGGGGCGACGCTCCAGCAGGCGGACGCCGAGGTCCGCGCCATCGTCGCCGATCTCACGCGAGAGCTGCCGCGCACGCATCAGGGCTGGACCGGCGGCGTGATCACCTTTCGGGACTGGCAGTACGGAAGCTTCCGCGCCCCGCTCTTCGTGCTGTTTCTCGCGGTGATCGTGCTGCTGCTGATCGCGTCGTCGAATGTCGCGAGCCTGACCCTGGCGCACGTCACCGCCAGGAGCGGCGAGCTGGCGCTCCGTCGGGCGATCGGCGCGACGCGCTGGGACCTGGCGCGGCTGGTCCTGGCCGAGATCACGATCATGAATGCGATTGGCGCCGCCTTCGCGGTCGTCCTCGGCGCGTGGTTCCTGCCGGCGCTCCTGGCGATCGCTCCCGCGACGACGCGCGTGCTCGGCGAGGTTCGCATGGACTGGCGCGTGGCGCATCTACGCCATGGGTTGTGCCGTGCTGGCGTCGATTGGCGCCGGCGTCGTTCCCGCAATGACCGCCTCGGACTCGGCAGCGATCAACGCATCGGCAACGCGGTCGACGGGGTCGCGCGATCGCCAACGCTGGCGCGCGCTACTCCTCGCCACACAGACGGCGTTGTGTGTGGCTTTGCTGGTCGTCGGCGGTCTGCTGGTCCGCGCGCTGGTGCGGACATCAGGCATCGGTCCCGGCTACGACCCGGATCGCGTCCTGACGGCGCAGCTGCAGCTGCCGCCGTCGCGCTACGCCAACGGACCCGAGCGCGTCGCCGCCATGGAACGCATCTTCGAACGCGTCGCCGCCATCCCCGGCGTCGTCGACGCGGGCGCGACGATGAACCGGTTCACCCCGGGGTTTTCGTATCAGACGCTCGTGGAGATCGACGGCCAGCGCACCCCGGATGGTTCCGGCCACACCGTGCAGTTCCGGCGCGTCAGCGCCAGCTACTTCAAGACGATGCGCATCCGCGTGCTGAGCGGCAGAGCCTTCGCCGCCCAGGACTCGCTGTCGACGCCAGCCGTGGCCATCGTCAGCCGGTCGTTCGCGCAGCGCTTCTGGCCCGGCGGCGATCCGATCGGCTGGCGCATCCAGCGGGGAACCGTCATGGCGACGGTCGTCGGCGTCGTCGACGACGTGAGCGACGTCGACTTGCTGCAGTCACCGGAGCCGACGCTGTATGCGGCCTGGACGCAGACCGCGAACGTCGCGTTCCCGATGGGGCTGGTGCTGCGAACCGCGGGCGAGCCCGAGGCCATCGCGCAACCGCTGCGGGCGGCGATCGCCAGCGTGGATCCGTTGCTCGCGCTCGATCGGATTCAGACGCTCGAGACGTTCCTGGCCGACTCGCTGGCGCCGCAGAAGTTCCGGACGACGCTCATGCTCGGTCTCGCGTTCACGGGCCTGCTGCTTGGCGCCATCGGCATCGCCGGCGTCACGGCGCGGACAATCGCGGAACGGATGCCGGAGTTCGGCGTGCGCCTGGCGCTGGGGTGTGACAGCACGTCGCTGTGGCGCAGCGCCGTTGCCGCCCAGCTCCGCGTCGTCGCCTCTGGCGCGGCCGGCGGGCTGGCGCTCGCGATCGTCGCCGGCCGGCTGCTGGCGTCGATTCTCCCGGAGACGGCCGGCATCGATGCCTCGGTCTTGTTCGGATCGATCGGATTGCTGCTGATGACGGCGGCGGTGTCGGCCGCGATTCCAGCATCGCGCGTTCTGAGAGTGAACCCGCTTGCCGTGCTGCGTCAGTCCACCTGAGGTCAACGCTCAAACGGGAATCGAAGGAAGTCGTTAAAGGGCCAGAAAACGGTCGAGCCGGGCATTGTCATCTGACGGTCATCTTCGAAAGAGTAGAATGCGGCCGCTATGACAAGACATGTGCTCACCGTGTTTGCTCTGCTTTCCACTGTCGGCCTGAGTGCGTCTCGCGTCGACGCGCAAACCTTCAAAGTAGAAAAGTTCGACATCAAAGGGGACGGCGGCACGGATTACGTCGCGGTCGAATCGACCACCGGCCGCGTCTTCGTCTCGCGTGGCACGCACATGATGGTGGTCGATGGTGCGACCGGCAAGGTGCTCGGCGACATTCCGAACACGCCGGGGGTGCACGGCGCCGGCTTTTCCACCAAGGCCGGTCACGGCTTTACGACCAACAGCGGCGATCAGAACGTGACCATGTTCGATCTGAAGACGCTGGACGTGCTCAAGCAGATCAAGGTCGGCCCAGGTCTCGACGGCATCATGTACGACGAGCCCGACGACAAGATCATCCTCACGAATCACAGCCGCCCGATCGGCACGCTCACCGCGATCGACCCGAAGACCGGCGACATCGTCGCGACCGTCGAGCTCGAAGATACCGCGCCGGAGGGCGCGGCCGCCGACGGCAAGGGACACATCTTCGTGAACAACGAAAGCAAGAACACCATCCAGGTGATCGACGTCAAGACGTGGAAGGCGACCGCCTCCTGGCCGCTTGCGCCATGCGAAGGGCCGACCGGCATCGCCTATGACAAAGCGTCAAACCGCATTTTCTCCGGCTGCAACAAGACCTCCGTCGTTCTGGATGCCAGCACCGGCAAGGTCGTGGCGTCCATCCCGAACGGCACGCGCGTCGACGCGCTGGGCTGGGATCCGTCCCGGAAGCTGATTTACATTCCGAACGGCGGCGAAGGCAACGTCACGGTCGTCCACCAGGATTCAGCGGACAAGTACACGGTCGTGGCGACGGTCGCGACATTCGCGGGCGCGAAGACCATCGCCGTCGATCCCAAGACCCACAACGTGTACCTGTTCCAGCCTGAGCGCGGCCCGGCGCCGGCGCCTCCGGCAGGCGCGCCGCCACCCGCGGCCGGACCGGGTGGACGCGGACGCGGTCCCCAGGGCCCGATCGTTGCGGCGTGGTTCATCGTCATCAAGTCGTGACGATGCACCGTCGCTGAATCGCTGAGGCCGATCTGATCTAGGGACGCCGCGTCGCGCGATAGCCGGTGCGGGTGCGGACCGACAGGCGTTCCGGACCGGAGACCGTCACCCGAATCGAACGGATACGTACCGTCGAACGATTGATTCAGCGGCGCGTACGCGATCGTGTACAGGTTCCGGATCTGCCGCGCGATTTCGAGTGCGATGGCGTCGATCTGGTCGATGTCTGCCGGGTAGTACGCCATCCCTCCGGTCTTGTCGGCAAGCTGATCCAGTTCCTGCCGGCCCGGTTTGACGCGAGCCTCGTCACCAAACAGGCCGATGGCGAAGATCACGGTGTCGCGCTGCTCCGCCTGTTTCTCGATGGTGGCGCGGGCCACGACGCTCGCGTTGTCGATGCCGTCCGTGATCACCAGCAGCACTTTGCGGTCGCGGGTGGCGTGCTCGCCCAGATAGGCCTGCGCCATCTCAATGGCGTCGCGCATCGCGGTGCCGCCGATCGAGTCGACGCGGGCGATCCCGGCTTCCAGGACCGCGACGTCGCTCGTGAACGGCACGTCGATCCGAGCCTTGTCGTTGAAATTGAGGACGAAGATCTCGTCCTGAGGATTCGACGCACGGGCGAGCGCCAACGCCGCCGCTTCCACCTTGGACCGCAGCGTCCGCATGCTGCCGCTGTTGTCGATCAGCAGGCCGAGCGACACCGGAATGTCATCGCGGCGGAAGAGCGTGATCGGCTGCCGCTTGCCGTTCTCGTAGACGGTGAACGCGCCGCGCTCGAGGTTGGTCACGAGTTCGCCGCGCGCATTCTTCACCGTCGCGTGAAGGACGACGAGACGGGTTTCGGCCTGAAAGGTGGGTTGTTGCGCGGGCGTGACCAGCGGCCACGCCAGCGCGATCGCGACGAGCGCCCTCACCGCGCCAGAGGGCCGGGCGCCAGCCTCACCTGAATCGGCGTGTCCTCGGCGAAGATCACTTCGCGCCCCTTGCCCAGCACGTTCGTGTAGATCGTATGAGCGGCGCCGTAGACACCGAGCGCGATGCCGACGGGTCGAGTGATCTGACTGACGGCCGCCCCGAGCAGTCCCATCCCGAGGAACCCGCCGAGGCCGCGGCTGCCCGCGCCGGATCCTGCCGTCTTGATCGATCCGTCGCCGTCCGGATCGGCGAAGTGATGGCCGTCGCCCTCGAGCGACGCGTGCAGGCTCAGGAGTGACAAGGCCGGGGCGATGAACCGGGTCTTCGAGTTCTCGACCGTCGCACCGCCCTCGTCATCCACGGCCACCCGATCGTCGGCGCTTGCGTCAATGGCGTGCAGCGCGCCCAGCAGCGGCGCGGGCGGTTGATTCGGCACCTGAACGCGTTCGAAGAGAAACCGGAGCCGGCCATTGCGATGGAACCGGCGCGCCGGCGCTGCGAATGTGACCTCGCCCGTCAGCTTCGTGCCCTCGGGAAGGATGACCTGGTGATCGGCCGAGAAGACGGTCTCGGTCACCACCGCTTCGAACGGCGTGCCGCGCGGCGTCTTCGACGAGTCGAGCGTGGTCGCGAGGCGCGCCGTGAGAATGCTGTCGGGCGCTGGCGCGGTGCCGGCGGGCGCCGCGACGGCCGGAACCGCGCGGCCGAACGAGATCGGTGACGAAAGCTCCGCGTCGTACACCGTGCCCTTGGCCAGGGTACTGCGGATGGTACGGGAGCTGCTGAACCGCCGCGTCCTTCAGCCGCTGCAACTGGCCGGGCTCTCTGACGGACTTGATCGACGCGAAGGTGTCGCGCACTTTCTGCTTCGCCTCGGAGACCGCGTCGGCCGTCCGCTGCCGGATCTCGCTGCGCGCGCGAGACGCGAGCGTCGGGCTCGCCTGATCGGCCGGCTGGTCGGAGCTGGTCTGGTGGCTGGTCGACGACGAGCCACCGGCGACTCGACGGCTCACGTTGGGAATGCCGCCCTTCACAACCGTGTCAATCGCGACTTCACGTCCATCGTCGAGCAGTAGCGTGTCGAACGCGAGGACGGCATGCTTCGTCGGGGACAAGTTGCCGTTCAGGTAAGCGCGCGCGCGAACGAACTTCGACCCGCTGTCGATGTGCGCCACGTGTCCGCGGACTTTCGTGCCACCGGCAATCACGATCCGGTCGTACGCATACACCGGCTCCGTCACCGTTCCCGTGACCGGCTGTCCGACTCTGTCAAGGCGAATCCTCTCGTCAAGCGCGACACGAAGCGGACGTCCTGCAGCGACAACCAGATCGATCGAGGGCTGATCGGATTGAGCGGCGACGGGTTGAGCACCAGCAGCAGTCAGCAGGCCGCTGAGGCCGACGGCAAGGAGTCGAGGTCGCACGAGGGCACCCCCAGGGAATGAACCCTCATCCTAACGCCCCCGCTGTGAGACGACATAAGGAAAGCGAAGAAGAAGGCCCTTCGATCGCATCGCCGGTATGGCCGAGTTGAAACGAGTGTTTCGGCTGTCAAGACGCGGGCGAAGCCGTCGGACGCCGCGTGTACACGATGACCGCACCGCCGGGGATGGCTGTTACCGTGACCGGAAACTCGCGGCCGTGGCGCGTCACCGTGCGTCCAGCAATGATGCCGACCGTTGCGCCGAAGACGACATCGCTCAGGTAATGACGGTTGTCGTGCAAGCGCGACATGGCGACGTACGACGAGAAGGCGTACGCCGGCACCGCGCCTTTCCAACCCAGGTGCCTCTCGAGCGCGGTCGCCACCGCAAAGGTGTCCGACGCGTGGCCCGACGGAAACGAGGTCCGGCCGCTGCCATCCGGGCGCTCGCGCCGTGTCGTGTACTTCAGCGTCTGGACGATCGCGTTGTTCAGGGCCAGCGCCTGCAGGAGGTCCATCCCCAGGTGCGCCACCTTATCGTTCTGCCGCCACCGGCCACCGACATAGACGCTGCCTGAGATCGCCAACAGCGGGGCCGTGTTGCCGAGGAACGCGCCAAACGCGAACACGTCGTGTGCCCAGGAGGCGTTCACGAAGTACAGGCCCGACCTGATTGTCCGCCGGATGCACCGCCAGCGCACCAGCGCCGCCGGCCATTGCCCACCACAGATTCTCGGTGGCAGGCAGATGCTTGATGTCATCGAAGAAATCCAGGGCGAGCGCCTTGAGCCCGAGGTGTTCCGGAGTCGGTATTGGTCCTGCCGGCTGGGCGACGGTGATTGGACTCTCGACGGTCGCGACGAGGTCCGACACGAGTCGAGTCGGCAGATCCGGAGCCGGGACCTGCGCATGCACGGCGACCGGCGCGAGCGCCCCTGCGCCGATTGCCGCCATGACCAGGCGCGCCAGGATCGGCGCTGCAGAGACGCGCATTTTCCAGAACCTCCCTCGGACGTTCGAGCGACCGGAGACGCGCCAACAGCACGCGAAGTCACAACATATTGTCATTAGTAACAGCTGCGTTTCGTTGGGGTCACGACAACGTAAGGCGCGAATGCCTTGCCGGTCTTCGCCTTGCGGCACCCGCTGTCTTGTGCGCACCCGATCTGCCGGCATCGATCCGGCAAGTTTGGTACCCCGGGTCGCCCGTCGAACGGACCGTTGGGCTTCGTGGAAATGCCACGGCAGGGGCCCTATCGAGCAGCCCGCGGGCAATCGCGTAAGGAAGCCGTTGTCGCCGGCCGCTCAACAACACGCTGCGGCTGAAACCTTTACCGAATCGTTGTCTCGACGACATAGCCCAGTCATGACGAGGGCACACGCTGTCCCGCATGATCAGTCGTCGCGACTTTCTCCGATCGGCCGGCGGGATCACCGCGCTCGCGTTGACGCCAGCCGGCAAGGGACTGTTCGCCGCTCCCGCACCGGCAGACGGCAGCCGCCTTCCGCTGTTTACGGTGACTCCCTACATCCAACCCGGATCCGGCAGCGCGCTGGTTGACGGGCGGGAATCGATCGTCGTCGCGTGGCAGACGCTCGACGGCGTCGCCGACTTCAGCGTCGACTTCGGGACGACCGACCGGTACGGCCGCGCGGCGCGATGCGCACCGCGCCGCGCGCGGTCGGGCCGCGGCGGCGACGCGGAAGCGCGCCTGAACTGGACCGCACGCTCGATGGCCTGTCGCTCGGCCGCAAGTATTTCTACCGCGTGCGCGGCAACGGCGCCGCGCTCGCCGAAGGCTATTTCACCACGCGTCAGCCGCGCGGGCAGCGGATCCGCTTCGTCGCGTTCGGCGACAACTCCTACGGCGACATCAGCGACCGCGCGATCGCGTATCACACCTACCAGCAGCATCCCGACTTCGTGATGAACTGCGGCGACAACGTCTACGAGAGCGGAACGGACGACGAGTACCAGCGCTACTTTTTTCCGGTCTACAACGCCGACGTCGCGGGCGCGCGTTCGGCGCGCCGCTGCTGCGCTCGGTGCCGTTCTACACCGTGATCGCCAACCACGACGTCCAGGGCAAGGACGAGAACGGCCACGAGATCGCCGACTTTACGCGCAATCCGGACGCGCTTGCTTACTACACGGCGATGCACTTGCCGCTCAACGGACCCGGGCGCCGACCTATCCGACGCCGACGATGGGTCCGGACGCGCGGATCGCGGCGTTCCGGGCGTGCGCGGGCGCCCGGTTTCCGCGCATGGCGAACTATTCGTTCGACTACGGCGACGTGCACTTCCTCTGTCTCGATTCGAACCGGTACATCGATCCGAACGACGCCGCACTCCAGCGGTGGATCGCGACGACCTGTCGGCGACCGACGCGACGTGGAAGTTCGTCGTCTTCCATCATCCGCCGTTCAACGTCGGCAACGAGCACTACGAGGTGCAGCACATGCGCGTGCTCGCGCCGCTGTTCGAGGCGCACGGCGTCGACATCGTGCTGAGCGGCCACGAGCACAACTACCAGCGGCCGCGGCCGCTCCGCTTCGCACCGTCAGGCGTCGGGAAGTCGGCCGACCTCGGCGAGAAGGATCGGCGCGTGCCCGGCACGTTCACCGATCGACCGCGTCTTCGACGGCGTCGCCACACACGCGCCCGACGGCGTCCTCTACATCGTCACCGGCGCGGGCGGCAAGCATCTCTACGACGCTGGATTCACCGACAATCCGTCGCGCTGGACGCACGCCGACGACGGACAACGTCGACTACGTGGTGAAGATGGTGACGGACCGTCATTCGTTCAGCGTGTTCGACGTCGACGGCCCGCGGCTGACGATGACGCAGATCGACGAGGCGGGCGCCGAGATCGATCGCATCATCGTCACGAAATCGACGAAGCGCCAGACGAGCGCGGCGCGCACACGGCGCGTGAACGACCGGGCCGTCAGGCCCGCACTGCGAGGCTTCCATGTCAACACGTGCGCACGATTACGATCGCGATCGCGATGATCGTCCTGGCCATCGTTTTCTCCATCGCCGGCCCGGGCGCAATCGCGCAATAGCTCCATTCAAGGGCGCGTCACCGACTCGTCGGATGCGGTCCTGCAGGGCGCGCGCGTGACCGTCACGCCAGGCGGCGCGCACGCCGTGACCGACGCGAACGGCGATTTCGTGGTGTTCGGCTCTCGCACCGGGCGACTACACGGTGACCGTGACCTTCGTCGGCTTCCTCGAATTCAGCAGGAACGTGTCAGGTGGCGGCCGGCCAGTCGTCCCGCACTCGATCGCGGCTCGACGTCGCCGGCCAGAGCGAGGAGATTCTCGTGACCGCCGCGCGGCCGCAGAGGCGAGGCCGAGCAGATCAACCGCGAGCGCACCGCGGACAACATCGTGCAGGTGCTGTCCGCGGAGGTCATCACGAGCCTGCCGAACGCGAACGTCGCCGACGCGCTCGGCCGGCTGCCGAGCGTCACGCTCGAGCGCGACGAAGGCGAGGGCAAGTACGTGCAGATCCGCGGCACCGAGCCGCGGCTGAGCAACCTGACGATCGACGGCGTGAACGTGCCGTCGCCGGAGAGCGGCGTGCGCCAGATCAAGCTGGACACGCTCGCCTCCGACCTCGTCGAGTCGGTCGAGATCAACAAGACGCTGCAGGCCAACATGGACGGCGACGGCATCGGCGGCAGCGTGAACCTGCGAACCAAGACGGCGGGCGAGCAGCCGATGGTGATGGTCTCCGCGCTGGGCGGCTATCACGCCGATCATCGGCGGCCGCGGCGTCAGCCAGTTCGAACGTCACGCTCGGCAAGCGCTTCGGCCGCGACAAGAAGCTCGGCGTGCTGCTCGGCGGCACCTACGACTGGAACGGACGCGGCATCAACGACATCGAGCCGTCGCCGACCGTGACAGCCTGAGCCCGCACTACGACAGCATCGATCTGCGCGACTACATGTACTACCGCACGCGGTGGGGCTCTCCGGCAGCACCGACTACCGCGTGAACAGCGGATCGAGCCTCGCGGTGCGCGGGCTGTACTCGACGTTCCGGAACTGGGGCCAGAAGTGGGTCTATACGCTCAACGACGGCGACGTGCCGGCGGCCAGCATCGACTGGCGCCGGCCCGACTACGCCGTCGGGAACATGGTCGGCAGCGGCCGTCACACCCTCGGACTGAGCTGGCTGACGCTGGGACGCGTCCGTCGCGCGGTCGCGGATGCTGCAGTCGGGCGGCAACGGCGGCGCGAACTTCAAATGGAACGGACCGGACACGAACTGCGCGTACGATCCGGCCGCGACGACCGACGCCTATCTGCCGCAGTTCAGCGCGTCGTGCTTCACGCCCGGGCCGACGAACACCGAGGACATCACGAACTACCAGCTGTCGAGCTGGAATCCCGGCGTCGGTCGGCGAGTCGGCGCAGCTGCAACCTGCAGGGCTCGGCGTCGCTACGGGAAGATGTATCACGTCGGGCGGACGACTCGGCACGCTCGAGGTCGGCGGCAAGTTCCGGAACGGCAACAAGTACAACGACTCCTACACGACGACCTACACCGTCGCGAAGGGCGTGACGATTCCGATCGCTCAGTTCGCCGGCAACTTCACCGACCCGAACTACTACGACGGCAGCTATCCGTGGCCGTCGCAAAATGTCGACTTCGACGCACATCCAGAACTACGTGCGTCGCATCCGCAGCAGTTCATCGTCACCGGCGGACCGGGAGCCGAACAAGACGCAGTTCGACCTGACCGAGCGCGTGGCGGCGGCTTACGTGATGAACACGCTCGATCTGTCGGCGCGCGCGCGGCTCGTCGCCGGCGTCCGCGTCGAATCGACGCACGTCGACACGCTGAGCTTCAACGCGAACACGGGCAGAAGGACTTCAAGGCCGGCGGCAACTACACCGACGTGCTGCCGAGCGCGTCGCTGAATGTCGCGCCATGCCGAACACCGACGGTGCGGCTGTGCCTACAGCCGGGCGCTGTCGCGGCCCGAATCCGCAGGACATCTCGAAGCGGTCGGCCCGGTCGAACTGACACGCAGAAACCGCCGACGGTGAGCCTCGGCAACCCGGATCTGAAGCCGAGCACGCCGACAACTTCGACGTGCTGCTCGAGCAATACCTGGCGCCGCTCGGGCCTGATCCAGGCCGGCTACTTCTACAAGTCGCTGAGCGATCCGATCATCGCGACGCAGACGCGGCCGACCTCGGGGCCGTACGCCGGCTATCTCGTGTCGCAGCCAGGCAACGCCGGCAGCGCGACGCTGCAGGGCTTCGAGATCGCGCTACCAGCAGCACCTGCGGGTTTCTGCCCGGCGTCTTCGGCGGACTCGGGCTCTCGGCGAACTACGGCTACACGACGTCAGAGGCGCGCGGCCTACCCCTGCGGACCGATAGCCCGCCGCTGCTGCGGCAGGCGCCGCATACCTGGAACATCAGCCCGACCTACGATCATGGGCCGATGTCGATTCGGCTGGGCATGAGCTACAACGGCGCGAATATCTATCGCCTACCAGTATCAGAACCTGAACAGCGACGGCACGCCGATGCAAGCCGGGCGACCTGACGGCCGGCGGCACCGCAGGTCCGGGCGGAGACAGCTATCTGTACACGCACCTGCAGGTCGACGCGCAGGCGAACGTGCGCGTCTGGCACCGGACCTCTCGGTGGTGGTGTACGGCCTGAACCTGACCAACGAGGTGTTCGGCTTCTACAACGGCAGCCCGCAGTACGTCGTCCAGCGGGAGTTCTACAAGCCGACGTTTGCTTTCGGGGTCCGGTGGGTCCCCTCCCTCAAGTAGTCACGATCGCGCCGTTTACCCCGGCAGCCATCAGGCGGCGCACGCTCGACTTCTCGTTCCGCCGACCTTGCGAGCGCGTTTCGCAGGCAGGTAGACTCCGGTGGTGGTTGTCAGCGGGTCGCTCTCCGCGGTTCTCGTTCTGACGCTCGCCCTCGGCGCCGTCTACCTGCGCGGCCAAGCGCTCGGGCGCACGCGCAAGTACGGCGCCTGGCTCCTGGCCACACTGCTCCTCGGCCTCGGCTGGTGGAGCGCCGCGGCCCAGGAGCTCTCGCTTCCCAACGCGCCGAATTCGGTGAAGTTCGCTGTCATCGGCGACGCCGGAACCGGCGATTCGCCGCAGTACCAGATCGCGAATCAGATGGCGCAGTTCCACCGGAAGTTCGCGTTCGATCGCGTCATCATGCTGGGCGACAACATCTACGGCGGCCAGGGACCGCAGGACCTCGTCAAAAAGTTCTCGAAACCCTATCAGGCGCTGCTCGACAGCGGCGTCAAGTTCTATGCCTCGCTCGGCAATCACGACGATCCCGCCAACCGCAAATATCCGCTCTGGAACATGGACGGCAATCAGTACTACAGCCACGCGACGAAGAACGTCCGGTTCTTCGCGCTCGACAGCAACCAGGTCGATCGCAGGGAGCTGGCCTGGCTCGAGAACGCGTTGAAGAGCGCGACGGAGGAGTGGAAGATCTGTTACTTCCATCATCCGATCTACTCCGATGGCGGCACGCATGGGTCGTCGGTCGACGTGCGGGTGCTGTTCGAGCCGCTGTTCGTCGCACAGGGCGTCAGCGTCGTCTTTGCGGGCCACGACCACATCTATGAACGGCTGACCCCGCAAAAAGGGATCCTCTACTTTGTCGAGGGCGCCTCGGGTCAGCTGAGACGGGGCGACACCAGGCGCTCCGCCATGACCGCACAAGCCTTCGATCAGGATCTCAGTTTCATGCTCGTGGAAATCGATGGCAACCGGCTGTCCTTCCAGGTGGTCTCCCGAACCGGTGCGACCGTCGATTCCGGTTCGGTTCAGCGTCGTCAGGACCGGACCGAGCGCTGAGACGGACATGAGAGAAGTCTGGTGACGCGCCACGAACCGCCAGCGAAGTCGAGAAGCCGGCGTCTCGCCCGGCACGTCTCGGGCTTCGTGCACGACTATCTGATCGCGCTGCCGCTCGGCTGCGCCATGGCGCTGGTCTGGGCGAACACGCTCCCCGACAGCTACTTTCAATTCGCGCACGCCAACGCGTTTTTCGTCAACGAGGTCGCCATCGCCTTCTTCCTCGGACTGATCACCAAGGAGGTCGTGGAAGCCACACTGCCGGACGGGGCGCTGCACCCCTGGCGACGTGCCGCGCTGCCGGTCGCTGCAGCCGTGGGCGGTGTCGTGGCGTCCATCGCGTCCTATCTGGCGTTTGTGCAGTACGTGGATGAATACATGCTGGCGGGGGGATGGGTCGCATCCAGCGCCATCGATATTCCCGGCAGCTACGTCGTCGCCCGGCTGATCTTCGGGCGTCATCCGGCGGTCCCCTTTCTGCTGTTGCTGGCGATTTCCGCTGACGCGATCGGCCTGGCGTTCGTGGCCGTGGTCCAACCTGCGGCCGATGCGCACCCGATCATCGGTCTCGGTCTGATGGCGGTGGCCATCGGTGCGGCAGCGGCCTTGCGCCGGCGCGGCACCAGGAACTTCTGGATTTACCTGATCGGTCCGGGGACGTTGTCCTGGTCGGCCCTGTATCTGGCGGGCGTCTACCCGGCACTCGCGCTGGTGCCGATCGTTCCCTTCTTCCCCCATGGGTTGCGCGATCGCGGTCTCCTGGTCGAGCCCGCACCGGAGGCGCACGATACGCTGACCCAGTTTGAACGTTGGTGGCGGTTTCCTGTGGAAGGGGTCCTGCTGCTGTTCGGGCTCGTCAACGCCGGCGTCCCGTTTCACGGACTCGAGCCGGGCACCTGGGCCATTCCAGTCGGCGCCCTGGCACGACCGATTGGCATCGTCGCCGCTGCGGGGATGGCGATCCTGGTGGGGTTGCACCTCCCGAGACACGTCGGTTGGCGTGAGCTGATCGTCGTTGGCGCCACGGCTTCGATTGGGCTGGTCTTCGCCTTGTTGTTCGCAACCGCCGTCATGCCCCCCGGGCCGGTCCTGCTCGAGATGAAGATGGGCGCACTCGTCACCATCGCGGGAGCGGGCCTCGCGTTTCTCACGGCCCGACTCCTCCACGTGGGACGATTCGGTCCGTGAATTGGGCGGCGCCTGGCTACGTCGCCGAGCAGCGACGGTTGACGATCTGGTCGCGTTTGGTCTTGAACGCCGCGATCCATTCGTCGACCGTGGGGAAGCCTGACGAGAGATCCGCTGGATTGCGAAGGCGCAGGGTGACGCGCGCCGCCTCGAACATCCCCCGCAACTGTTCGTCCGACAGCTTCACCAGCAGGTCGGCGAGAAACTGGCGTCCTTCTTCGCTGATCGGCGGGTCGAAAAACGTTCCCGTGATCGACTTCGGCAGATTGCCCACGCAGGCCGCGGTATCTTTCCAGACCGGCGTGCGGGACCATTCGACGAGATTCATGGAGCCGACCGCATTCTGATTCAGCTTGTTCGAGCGGCCGAACGTGACGTCCCACATCGTGCATGTACATGAACGGATGGTCGCAGGCCCTCGCTCCGCCACGGCGTTCGGCCGCTTTCCCCTTTGTCTTGTCCTTCGGCTGGTCGCGGCAAATCAGGCGCTGCTGCTCCGGCTTGTTGTCGCTGTGCTGCAGGAAGACCGCCATCAGTTTGAGGGCGTCGCGTTGGGCGCGCGGAGCGCCACCCGCTCGTTCGTCGACGCGATCCAATTCGTCCCACGCCCAGATGTCATTGGGTTCCAACGGTTTGCCTTGCATCTTGCGCTCGATGATCGCGGGATCGACCAGGGTTTCTTGTGGGCTGCGGATGACGCCGGGGATGTCAGTGGAGCATCCTCGACACACAATCTTGACGGGGTAATACCGATCGGCTCCAAACCCTATCGCCCACAACAGTCGCGTGGCGGCCACCTCGGCATACACCTCGCCGTTGCTGCCGCCGTACTTGACCTTCACCTCGTCGTCCTGCTCGATCCGGCAGGCAAACTTCGGTGTCGCGCCCGGCAGTTTCTTGCTGTCGTACTTGCAGGTTACTGTTTCGAGGAACTTGAATGCCTTCTCGCCTGTGGGGCCGGTCTTGAGGTCCATGGATGGGATGTCGGTGGCTTCCCACACCTGTGCCCGTGCGATGGCGGTGTCGCGCGAATTCTTGGGTGCTGCCCCTGCAGCGATGGCCGAGGTCGCGATGCCCATGACCAGAATAAGGACAAGACGCGGCATAAAAATATCCTCACAACTTTCTCTGCAATAAGTCTTCCGTCGCGCGCTACGGTAGGAGGCTCGCGTCGGCTCTCGACGTGGGTCGAGCAGTCCGGCTCATCAGCAGGGGTTCGGCCTGCTGATCGGAGCTAAAAAACCTCCGACGGCGGCGATACACTGTCGCGCCTTGATTCTCTGCGCTGTCTGGTCGCAATGGTGGGCGATTCTGAGTCGCCTGAACCGCGGCTTCGGCGGGGTGTTCCAGCCATGATTCATGACCTTCGATACGGTCTCCGCATGCTGCGCCGCAGTCCCGGCTTCTCCCTCCTCGCGATCCTGTGCCTGACGCTTGGTATTGGCACCAACGCCGCGGTCTTCAGTTGGATCGAGGGCATTCTGCTGCGACCGTTTCCGCTCGTCGCGGATCAGGGGCGGCTTCTGGCTGTGGCCGGGACCAATCGCGGCGCCGCGGGCACCACCGACATGTCGTGGCCCGACTTTCAGGATCTCGCGCGCAGCGGCACGCTGATCGAGTCGTTCATCGCCGAGAAGATTACGGGCACGACGCTGAGCGTCGGCGATCGCGCCGAGCGGGTGCCGGGCAGCATGGTCTCCGCGAACTACTTCGACGCCATCGGCGTGCATCCGGTGCTCGGTCGCGGATTCGAGCCGGGCGAAGACTCCGGCCGCAACGCCCATCCCGTGGTCGTGATCAGTCACCAGATGTGGCAGGACCGCTTTCGCGGTGATCCGTCCATCGTCGGCAAGACGCAGCTGTTGAACGGCCTGCCGTTCACGATCGTCGGCGTCGCACCGAAGGGGTTCTACGGGACGTTCGTCGGCTACGCGTTTCAGTTCTGGGTTCCGGCGTCCATGCAGGCACAGTTCGACGCCGGCGTCTACAAGCTCGAGGATCGCGGGCAGGAGTGGATTGAAGGGTTTGTCCGGCCGAAGCGCGGCGTGACCATCGAGCAGGCGCAGGCCGAGCTGTCAGCGGTGATGACCCGGCTGGAACACGACCATCCCGAGACAAACCGCGGCCGCGGCGTCCGGTTGTATCCGCTGTGGCAGACGCCGTTCAACAACGCCGGTGCGCTGCTGCCGACGCTCGGCATCGCGCTCGTCGTGGTGCTGTCCGTGCTGGTGATCGCGTGCGCGAACGTCGGCAATCTGCTGCTGGTGCGGGCGTTCGCGCGACAACAGGAGATGACGATTCGGCTGTCCCTCGGCGCCGGACGCGGACGTCTGGTGAAGCAGCTGTTGACCGAGGGGTTGATCCTGTCGGCGTTCGCTGCGGCGGGCGGATTCGTCGTGGCCAACTGGCTGCGCGACGCGCTGGCGCTGTTGACGCCGCCGCGCGGTGGCGTCCTGTTGCGGCTGCCTGGCGCGCTTGATTGGCGGGTACTCGGGTTGAGCGCCGGTGTCTGTATGGTGTCGACGCTTCTCTTCGGGCTGGTGCCGGCCATCGTGACGAGCAACATCGACCTCGCGCGTGCGCTGCGATCGCAGTCCGGTGGGGTTGTCGGAGCGCGCGGACGCTCCTGGATGCGGTCGAGTCTCGTGCTGATCCAGATGTCCCTGAGCTTTGTGCTGCTGGTCGGCGCCGGGCTGCTCGTCCAAAGTCTTCAGGCCGTCCGCAACGCGAATCCCGGCTTTTCGACCGAGGGCGTGCTGACGACCTCCGTCGACCTGTTCACGGCCGGATACAACCCGCAGCGCGCGAAGACCTTTCAGGACGAGCTCGTCGATCGCCTCGAGTCGATCGGCGGCGTCGAGCACGCCGCCTGGTCCAGGATGACGCCGTTCACGTACCGGACCTACTCGTCTTCTCCGATCGCCGTCGATGGATACGACGCTCCACGCGACCAGCAGCCGACGGCGGAGTACAACGAAATCGGGCCGGCCTTCCTGGCCACGATGGGGATCCCTCTGGTGGCGGGCCGCGAATTCACTCGGGCCGACAACGAGACGTCATTGCCGGTGGCGATCGTGGATGAGACGATGGCCGCTCAGTTCTGGCGGGACGCCGACCCGGTCGGACGGCGACTGCAGGTGAAAGGGAAGTGGTTGCAGGTCGTCGGCGTCGCGAGGGCGGCCAGGTACCGGAATCTCCTGGAAACGCCGCAACCATTTTTCTACGTGCCGCTGCGGCAGAATTTCTCGGCGGTCGCGGCGCTCCAGATTCGCACGCCGCAGAGCGCGGCTGCCCTCGCACCGTCGTTGGTGCGCGCGATCCATGCGCTCGACGCCAACATCGCGCCGGGCGAGCTCATCACCATGCGGGAACAGGTCGACCGCACGACGGCCTCGCAGCGGATTGCCGTGACGATCCTCACCGTGTTCGGCGGTCTCGCTCTGATGCTCGCGGCTGTCGGCCTGTATGGGGTGATGGCCGCGACGGTGTCGCAGAATAGCCGCGAACTGGCGCTGCGAATGGCGCTCGGCGCCGGCCCGAGGGATTTGTTGCGCGTGGTGATGGTCCGCGGCATCGCGTTGACGATCGGCGGAGTGGCGCTAGGCTCTGTCGCGGCGTTCGAGCTGACGCGGCTGATGGGATATCTCCTGTATCGGGTCAGCCCCGCGATCCGTGTCGTTTGCATCGGCCTTCGTCGTGATTGTCGTTGCCGCGCTGGCAGCCTGCATCGTGCCGGCGTGGCGGGTGACGCGAACCGATCCCATTGTCGCCTTGCGCGGCTGATACGCTGACCCGGCAAGGAGGAGTGATGGCGCGAGCTCGAGCGTCGATCGCGAGATGGAGCGCGAGTGTGGCTCTGACCGTCATGACGATGTCAGCCATCGGGCGCGCGCAGCAGCCGCCCGCCACCCGACCCGGCCGCCCGCCGCCGGCGGACGCATGGTGTTTACCGAGCCGGCGCCGTTCGACTTCAACGACCACACGGGCTATGTCTCGCTCTTCGACGGCGTCAGCCTCAAGGGATGGGACGGGAACCCGAAGTTCTGGCGCGCCGAGAACGGCGCGATTGTCGGCGAGTCCACGCCAACCAATCCCAGCGGCAACAACTACATCGTCTATCGGGATCTCGTCGCGCGGGATTTCACGCTGAAGTTCGAGATCAAGGTTGAAGGCGACGGCGGCAGCGGGATCCAGTATCGAAGCCAGACCGGGCTGCCGTGGCTGGCCAACATCTCGCCGGCGGTGACCGCCAATGTGGGCCCGGTCAACTTGAACTGGATGATGACGGGTCCGCAGGCCGACTTCTGGCCGAGCCGCGTCTATACCGGGCAGTTCTACTCGGAGAACACGCCGATGCGGATTCTCGCCTGGCGCGGACAGGTGGTGGAAGGCTTCGGCGCGCGCAGCAAGACGCTCGTGGGCACGATCGCCGATCGCGCGGCGCTCGGCACCGTGGTCAAGGCGAACGACTGGAATCAGTACGTCGTCATCGCGCGCGGCGGCACGTTCGTGCACATCGTCAACGGCCAGCTCATGGCGGTGATGATCGACGACGATCCCGCCTCGTCGAACAATCAGCCCGGCCGGTTCGGCATCGAGATCGAGGCGACGACCAAGGTGTCGGTGCGGAATATCTGGGTCAAGAAGATCAATTGACCATGCATACCTTCAGTGCGAAGACGATTGGACTGCTGTCTCTGTTCTTGTCTCTGCCGGTCCCGGCC
Source organism: uncultured Acidobacteriota bacterium (assembly GCA_963792175.1). GTDB lineage: Bacteria > Acidobacteriota > Vicinamibacteria > Vicinamibacterales > CAVVIG01 > CAWBVG01. Next base: position 29,668 of record CAWBVG010000018.1, on the reverse strand, counting down.
TCGGCTCAAAACCCGCAGCAGCCGCCGGCGCCTTCAGGCGCCGTGACCGCGCCGGGGACGGTGACCCCGGCGGGATTCGTGCCGGCGCCGATTCTCCAGGGTGGAGAAGTGTTTCTGTTGTATCCACCCGGCTCGCCGTTTCTGAAGCAGGACCGGGTCAACGAGCCGGAGCAGCACAACATGACCAGCGGTGTGCCCGGCCGCATCCAGAGCATCGTCAACATTCACAACCCCTCGATCGAGCTGCATCGTGTCGAACGCGGCACGAACACCGGGGCGGCCGTCATTCTCATCGCCGGCGGCGGACACAACACGTTGAACGTCGGCACTGAAGGCGCCGACCTCGTGTCCTACTTCTATCAATACGGGGTGACGACCGTCATCCTGCGGAGCCGGCTGCGCCGCGATGGGTACAACGCGCAAACCGACGAGGTCTACGACGCGCAGCAGGCCGTGCGCATGGTCCGCGCGCATGCGCAGGAATGGGGCATCGACGCGAACAAGATCGGCCTGATGGGTTTCTCGGCTGGCGCCGAGCTCGTGGCGCCGGCCGCGGTCTTTTACGACACGTTCGATCAGGCCAACAACGCGCCGGGCGATCCGCTGCGCGCGGTCCGGTCGCGGCCCGATTTCGCCGTGTTGATTTATCCGGGTCCGACGCCATTTGCCCGCGATCCGAACACGGCGATTCCCAGGGATGCGCCGCCTTCGTTCATCGCGTCGGCCGGCACCGGCGATGCCATTCACGCGCAGTGGGCCGACGAATACTTTGCCGCGTTCCTGAAAGCGCGTATTCCCAACCTCGAGATGCATCTCTACGGAAACGGCGTGCATGGGAACGGCCTGAAAGATCGTGATGGCACGCCGTTCGGCACGTGGCCGAACCGGTTCATCGACTGGTTCCGCGATCTCGGGTTCCTGGGCAAACCTGGTGTGGAGACCAAGGCCGCGAAGGACGTCAAGATTCGTGTCGCAGCGCCCGCCCCAACGCCCCGGCCCTAGCAGAATTGGTGGCTGAGCCAGCGCCAGCCACGGCGAGCGGGCGAGTCGCGCTCTTATAATTGACCTATGGCTGACTATGAGAACGCGCGTGGCCGCTTCGCAACTCCGCTTGCCGACGCCAGACTGAGCGAGCAGGTTCGCGAGTTCCTCGGCGCCGTGTACAGATGGATGGGCGCGGGGCTCGCGATCACGGCCATCACGGCCTGGGCGGTCGCGAACTCGCAACTGGCTGTCACGATCGCCACCAACCGGCCGATCTTCTGGGCGCTCGCCATCGCTCAGCTCGGCATCGTGTTCGCGCTGTCGGCCCGGGTCGAAAAACTGGCGCCCGCGACGGCGGCGCTGCTGTTTGTCGTGTACTCAGCGCTCACCGGCGTGACGCTGTCCTTCCTTCTGCTGGTCTATACCGGTGCGTCGATCGCCAGCACATTCCTCGTCGCGGCGGTGATGTTCTCCTCGCTTGCCATGTACGGGACGCTGACGCATCGCGATCTTCAAGGCGCCGGCCAGTTCCTCTTCATGGGCCTCGTCGGCGTCGTCATCGCGTCGCTCGTCAACATCTTCTGGCAGAACGACGGCCTTGGGTTCGTCATCTCGTTCATCGGCGTGATCGTGTTCACCGGACTGACGGCCTATGACGCGCAGCGGCTTCGAGCCATGGCCCTGGCGCTGCCTTCCGGCCATTCCGGATCGTACGCGGTCGTCGGCGCCCTTGCGCTCTACCTTGATTTCATCAACCTCTTCCTCATGCTGCTGCGCTTCACGGGAAGTCGCCGCGACTGAAACCTCACGCCGTAGAGCTTTTCCGCCTGCCCGGATGTAGACTCGACGTCGCTGGCTCGCAGTCAGCCTTGACGAAAGGTTTGCACCATGACGGCACGTCAAATCGTTTCTGGTCTCTGCCATTCAGCGCTCGTGATGCTGGTCGTTTCCGCGGCATTCGCGCAGCCGGCACAGCCGCCCGCGGCCTCTCCACCGCCGATTCCGCGATCGCCTGAGATTCACCCGGACCGGACGGTGACGTTCCGGTTGTCCGCGCCGCACTCGAGCGACGTGACCTTGAACGGCAGCTGGGACGGCGGGGCGAACATCAAGATGACCAAGGACGAGGGTGGCGTCTGGTCGGTGACGGTGGGTCCGCTCGGTGCGCAGCTCTGGGGCTACTGGTACATGGTCGACGGCGTGAAGGCGCTCGATCCCGGCAACGCCGAAACCCAACGCGACGGCGCGCGCTACGCCAACCTGCTGATGATTTCAGGCCCTGAGTCGGCGCTCTGGGACTTCAAAGACGTCCCGCACGGCACGGTGCAGGCGATCTGGTATCCGTCGCCGACGCTGAAGCAAGCGAACCGCCGCATGATGGTGTACACGCCGCCGGACTACGCCACCAGCACGCGCAAGTATCCTGTCCTCTATCTCCTCCATGGCGGCGGCGGCGACGAGGATGCGTGGCTCACGATGGGCCGGGCCAACATCATCCTGGACAACCTCATCGCGCAGGGCAAGGCGAAGCCGATGATCGTCGTGATGCCGAATGGCAACGCCACGCAGACTGTGTCGCAGGGCTTTGGCTTCGGACCGACGCCCGCGCTCCAGTCCGTGCAAGCACCTGCGCCGCCGCCGATGCAGGCGGCCGCCGCGCAACGCGGCGCCGGGCCCGGCGGCGGTCGCGGCGCGCAGCCGCAGCCCTACGAGGGGTCGTATCCGCAGAGCCTCGTGAAAGACGTCATCCCGTTCGTCGAGAAAACATTTCGCGTGCAGACCGACAAGGACAATCGGGCGATCGCCGGCCTGTCGATGGGCGGCGGTCACACGCTGGCCGCCACCAACAACAACCCGGGTGTGTTCGGCTACATCGGCGTCTTCAGCTCCGGTCCACGAACCGTCGATGCGACGATCGAAAAGCAGATCGACGCGGTCAAGGCCGGCGGCGTGAAGTTCTATTGGCTCGGCGCCGGGACGACCGACCAAGCGCGGGAAGGCACGATGAACCTCTCGAAGCTCGTGAAAGAACACGGCTTCAAGACCTCGTACCGCGAGATCCCCGGCCGGCACTACTGGTTCCTGTGGCGCGACTTCCTCGGAGAGTTCGCGCAGGTGATGTTCCAGTAGCGCGGCGATCGCGCCGCGCTCCCTCAATCTTCCTGAGCCGCCGTTGCCGGAGCGGGATTCCTGGCGAAGTACGTCCGCATGGCACCGCGCGGATCGTTGACGACGCGTGTGTTCGCGTCGAAGATCATCGTGGCGCGCGTGGCGGCGTCGTACTTCGGCCAGTGCGGGATGTGCTCGTTGTCGGGGTTCCCCGTCTTCGCGAACGCGATCCACGCCGAGGCGAGCGCCAGCGTCATCTTCCGGCCATCCTTCCGCCCCGATCCACACATGTTCTGCCGGTACAGGTTGAACGACGCGTCGACGTCATGGCCGTGCACGGCGCCGAACTTGCCATCGAAGCTCGGATTGACCCATTCCCAGATGTACATGTAGGCGCCCGCGCCGCCCTGCGCCGCCTTACGCTCGGCTTGTGTGATGGCGCGTACGCGAGTCTGGCTGTCGGTGAAGATCTGCGCCTGAATCAGGTACGGCGTCTTCCCTGGTCCGGCGTCGCGATACATCGGCAGGATCTCGCTGGCCCTGCCGTTGTAGCGCTCGTTGATCAGCGCGGTCAGTCCGCTCTCGGTCAGGTCCCAGTTCGTCAGCCGAAGCGCCGCGTCCTCGAGCGTGGTCGAAATGATCACCGGCACGTCGCGCGATTCGGCCGGGGCGGCGGGATCGAACGGATGATGGGGCAGGTACTTGCCGTCCATCACCGGCGTGAAACCGCCGGTCACCTGGGTCTGGGCTTCGAGCAACTGCTCCCATGGCACGCGCTGGATATCGGCGATGCGGTTGCGCGCGATCCCAAGCTTCGACAGCAGTTGATCGGCGGATTTCTGCGCGTCGGCTTCGTCGACGAGTTTCAGCGTCGATCCGCTCGTGAGGACGACGCCCGCCTGGTCCTTCGCCGTTCAGATGCCGTCATCTGACAACGCTCTGGACTCCTTGTCAATCACCACACCATCACGCCGCCGGCGCCCTCCCGCTTCGCTCGTTGATAGGCGAGATTGGCCGCCACCATGTCTTCCATTGCGACGCCCATCGCCTTGTAGACCGTGATTTCGGTGTCGCTGACGCGGCCGGGCGCTCTTCCGAGCACCACCGCGCCCAGCGTCGTCCCGGTGGAGGCGTCGAGGCCTGCGAGCTCGCCACAACCAACCGGCGCCGGTTGGAAGGCGTCGAGCGTCTCTACGAACAGGCGATGCGTCCGCGCCAATTGCCGGGGCAGCTCGCCGTTCGGCGGATAGTAGCCCACCGAGGACACGTGCGCACCCGGCTGGACCCATTGCGCCTCAATCACGGGAACAGGCGAGTGAGTGGCCAGGCACACGATGTCCGACTCGCGGACGGCGGACTCCACGTCTGACACCGCGCGCGCGATGTCGCTGCGTGCCGCAAGCTTCCGGGCGTCCTCGAAATGAAGCGAGCACACGTTGATGCGATCGAGCGTGCGAACCAGCGGCAGCAATCGCAGGTGCTCGCGCCCCTGGACGCCGGCGCCGATGACCGTCGCCACCCGGCAGCCGGCGCGGCTCAACAGGCGTGCCGACAGCACCGCGGACGCCGCCGTGCGGATGCCGGTGATGTAGGTGCCGTCCATCACGCAGGTCGCGGCTCCGGTATCCGGATCGAACAGGTTGATCAGCGCGAGATGGTTGGGCAGATCGTTGGCGAGGTTGCCATCGAAGACGTTGACGATCTTGATCGTCAGCTGCAGGCCCGGGCGCCACGACGGCATCGCCAGACAGAATCCCTTGCCGGGCACCGTCAGCGCCGGCCGCGGTGGAGACTGCACGTCGCCCAATTCCAGTCCGCGAAAACCGTCTTCCAGTCCGTCCAGCAGCTCGCCCGGATCGAGACACCGCTCGACATCGGACTCACTCAGCGTCATCACCTGCCGCGGGCCTTTGCCGATTTCAAAGGCCGCTTTGCCGGGCCGCTCTCCAGCCGGATTCATCCCATGTCCTCCAGTTGTGGCCTGCCACGAAAACACGAAATCACGAAACCCTTTGGTCTTTTTCGTGTCTTCTATGTTGCGGGCCGTGGTCAAGCTCCTCTCAATCCCTGTCGGTGGGCACGTCGCTTCTACGCACGCGCCCACTCTTCTCTCTTCTCACGTGAGTCCGGCGCTGAGCCGTGAGTCTAGGACCCAGTGCTCGTCTTCTATCCGGGCTCGCGCGCAGGCGCGCGGCCCCCAGAGACTGTGCAGTCTCACATCCGGACACGTGCTGCGGTACCGTCTTCGTGGCGGTCGCGCTGCGACCCTACACGACCCGTACGCGCAGTGCGCGTGAGACGCGCCGACGCCTTAGGCGGTTTTGAGGATCGCGCCCGCGGGGACCACGCCCGCCGTGACGTACCGCCACAGCGCGATCACCAGCTTGCGCGCCACCGCGACGATCCCAATCCGCCGCGCGCGTTGGCCGCGTCCAAAGTTCGCCCGATACCATTGGGTCAACGCACTCTGCGGTTGCCATCGCACCCAATTCCACGCCAATTGAATACTGATCGCCTGCAGGTGCGCGTTCCCCGCCCGACTGATCCCTTGCTCCCGCACCGAGTCGCCGCTGGCGTAGGGCGTCGGCGCAAACCCGAGCAGGCCGCCAATCTGGCGCCGATTCCGAAACGCCCGCCAGATCAGCCCCTCGTCGAGCAGCACCGAGGCGCTCGTCGTGGCGACGCCTTTCAGCTGAACCAGTTGGCGCAACGCGCTCGCAGGCGCCGCGGCGGTCACCGCCGCGTGCTGCTGCGCGTCCAGGTCCGCGATCTGCGTCGCGAGGCCGTGGAGGCGGGCCTCGGCGCGCGCCAGCCGCGCTTGCACTTCCGCCGACAAGGCCGCGCCCGCCCAATCGCGCACACGCATCCACCAACTCCCGCTCCGCCGCGTCGGCAGCGTCGCGCCCCAGGTCGCGAGCCAGCCCCGCATCTGATTGACGAGCCGCGTCTGATCCTGCGTCAGCGCCGTCCGTTCGCGACTCACCTGGCGCGCCGCTTCGGCCGCCACTGTCGGGACCCGTACCTCGCTCCACACGCGACGCTCGCCGGCACACACCCGCACCAGCATGCGCACCAGCTTGAGCGCGTCGAGCCGATCCGTCTTCGCCCGCCGCGCCTTCCGATTCACTTCGATACTCGCCGAATCGACCACCCGATTCGCGACGCCCAGGCCCCCCAGCGCCCGATGAATCCAGAATCCGTCGCGGCCGGCTTCGTAACAGCTCACGACTCGCGCCGGCGCCGGCAACCCAAACCGCTGCCGCCCCGCCTCGAGCACGCGCTCCACCGCGCGAAGATCGCCACTCGCCACCGTCCGCAGCCACGGCTCGAACCCGAACCCCGACGTCATCGCCAGCTTCCAGTCCTTCTTACCCAACTCGAACGCCACGTATAACGTCGCCTCGCTTACACTACCTGGCAGAGTGCGGGTCTCAGTCATCATTGCCTCCTTATGGATCTCAGTCCGCTAAGGAGCTTACCTGCGGCCCGCGCTCATAGTCTCTTCGTGCTTTCGTGGCGATCCCCTGCGGTACTGGTCCCGATTCAGCGTTGACGCTCCACTAGCGGGGCATACGGTACAGTAGCAGGAAGGGGAGGCGACGTGAGCGCAGCACATGATGTGATTGTCGTCGGGGCTCGCTGCGCCGGTTCGCCGACGGCGATGCTCCTGGCACGCAAGGGGTATCGCGTCCTCCTGGTCGATCGCGCCACGTTCCCCAGCGATACGGTGTCGACGCATGTCGTCCATCCGTTGGCCGTGGCCGCCCTCGAACGGTGGGGGCTTCTGCAGCGGCTGGCGGCGACCGGGTGTCCGCCGATTCACACCTACACCTTCGATTTTGGTCCCTTCACGATTGCGGGCTCGCCAGGCACCACCGATTCACCGGTCGCGTACTGCGCTCGACGGACGGTGCTCGACAAGCTGCTGGTCGACGCGGCAGTCGAAGCCGGGGTCGAGGTTCGTGAGGCGTTTTCCGTCGACGAGATCGTCTTCGAAGATGGCCGCGTCGTGGGTATCAAGGGACGCTCGAAAGCCGGTGAGGCCATCACCGAGCGCGCCAACCTGGTCATCGGGGCGGACGGCCGTCATTCCAAAGTCGCGGAAGCCGTCAGCCCTGCGCACTACAACGACAAGCCGATGCTGCTGGCTCCGTACTACACGTATTGGAGCGATCTTCCAGTCGATGGACGGTTCGACACCTATATTCGTCCACACCGCGGGTTTGCGGCGGCACCGACACATGACGGACTGACGCTCACGGTCGGCGGCTGGCCGTACTCGGAGTTCGACGCCAACAAGAAAGATGTCGAGGGCCACTTTCTGAAGATGTTCGACCTCGTCCCCGAGTTCGCCGAACGCGTCCGCGCCGCCAAGCGCGTGGCGCCGTTCGCCGGCACCCCGGTGGCGAACTTCTTCCGCCAGCCCTATGGCCCTGGCTGGGCGCTGGTCGGGGATGCGGGCTACACCAAAGATCCGATTACCGCCCAGGGCATCAACGATGCCTTCCGTGCCGCGGAGCTCTGCGCGACCGCGGTCGATCAGGCGTTCGGCGGCGCGCGTTCGTTCGACGACGCGATGCGCGAGTACCAACAGCGTCGCGACGAGCACGTGCTGCCGATGTACGAGTTCACCTGCCAGCTGGCGACGCTCGAGCCGCCGCCGCCCGAGATGCAGCAGCTGTTCGGCGCGATTCACGGCAATCGAGCCGCGATGGACGGCTTCGTCCAGATGAACGCCGGCACCATTTCGCCGGCCCAGTTTCTGTCGCCGGACAGCGTCGGCGCCATCATGCGGGCGGCGCAACCCGCACACTGAGCCCGATCGTCGGGCTTGAGCGCGCTTCATAAGTGATGGACACTACGGCGTTCGCCGGAGCGTCCATCATGACCGAGCGTCCCACGTCGCGGCGGCTGCGCATTCTCGCGTTCGATCCGAGCCTGATGACGCGGCTCGAGACCGCCGCCATCAACGAAATCACCGTCGAAGTGCCGTGGGAGGACCTGGAGCCCGGCCCGATCGGCGAATACATCGAAGTCGTCGACTGCGATCCGGCCAGCGGTTCCTTCTATCGCCCGGTGAATCTCAACGATCGGTATCTGCTGGCCCAGGACGGCATCGCCCCGTCGGAATCCAATCCGCAGTTTCATCAGCAGATGGTCTATGCGGTGGCGATGACCACCATCCGCCACTTCGAGCGCGCGCTGGGCCGCGTCGCCCTGTGGGCCGATCGTCAGATCGTGAAAGGGCCCGGCGATTACGTCGAACAGTTCGTGCGCCGGCTGCGGATCTACCCGCACGCGCTGCGCGAGCGAAACGCCTACTACAGCCCGGCGAAGAAGGCGCTGCTGTTCGGCTACTTCCCGGTCACGCCAAGGACGCCGTTCAACACGCCGGGCACGCTGGTGTTCACGTGCCTGTCGCACGACATCGTCGCGCACGAGACGACCCACGCGCTGCTCGACGGCGTGCACCCGCGCTTCAACGAGCCGAGCAATCCGGACGTGCACGCCTTCCACGAAGCGTTCGCCGACATCGTGGCGCTGTTTCAGCATTTCTCGTATCCGGCGGTGCTCGAAAGCCAGATCCGGCGGACCAGCGGCGATCTGCACAGCGAAAGCCTGCTGGGCCAGCTCGCGCAGCAGTTCGGGCGCGCCACCGGACGCGGCGCGGCGCTGCGCGACGCGCTCGGCGGCCCCGACGAAGACACCGGCGTCTGGGAGCCGCGCCTGCCCGATCCGCACGCGCTCGACGCGTCTGGAGGGGCCGCACGAGCGCGGCGCGATTCTCGTCGCGGCGGTGTTTCGCGCCTTCCTCCTGATCTACCGCGCGCGCACCGCCGACCTGTTCCGGATCGCCACTCAGGGAACCGGGACGCCTGCCGGAAGGCGAGATCCACCCTGACCTGACGAAGCGTCTGGCGGGCGAGGCGGCCGCCAGCGCCGAGCGCGTTCTGCAGATGTGCATCCGCGCGATCGACTACTGCCCGCCGGTCGACATCACCTTCGGCGATTTTCTCCGCGGCGTCGTCACCGCCGACCTCGACTACTCGCCCGAGGACACGAGTGGATTCCGGATCGTGTTCATCGAGAGCTTCCGCGAGTGGGGCATCTATCCGCGCGGCGTCAGGAGCATGGGGCTCGATGCCCTCGAGTGGCCGAGCGGCGACGAGCTGTTCGCGAACATGTCCAGTGGCAGCGCCTTCGCCCACGTGCAGCAGGACCTGAAGCCGCACTTGCGGTCGCTTCGTCCGCGACGCCGTGCAGCAGTGGAACCTCGAAAGCAGCCGCTACGAGATCTGGAAGGATCTCGATCGCGTCCGCTTCCTGCTCTGGAAATGGCTTCACGAAGGCGATTCGTACGGCCGCGACTACGCCCGGCTGTTCGGTCTCGTCATCGACCGGGCGGCGGCGCCGCCGACGGTGTATCGCGGCAAGTACGGCGAGCCGGCCATCGAGGTGCATGCCGTCCGTCCGGCGCTCCGGCGCACCATCGACGGCGGCGCCCACACCGACATCGTCGTCGAGATCACGCAGCGCCGGCGCGGCTACTTCGACCCCGACGTCCAGGAAACCGCGGACGCGGCGGACGCGCGCGCCGAGCCGCCGAAGCCGGACTTCATCTATCGGTCCGGGTGCACCGTGCTGATCGACCCGCGGAGCGTCGAGATCAGACGCGTGATACGCACCGCGGGCACCGTGACCGATAACGCGCAACTGCGCCTGGTCGCGGACTATCTGAAGGGCGAACGCGGCGTGGTCGGCAACAGCTTCGATGCCGGGATTGCGGCGAGCCTCAGCGACGAGAACCGCAGCCTGCGCGTCGAGCCGTTCGCGTTGCTGCACCAGCTGGAGGACTAGCGATGGCGAAGCTCAAGCCGCCCAAAAACGGCGTCACCGTCCGGATGTACCGGCAGGGGCACGGCGACTGCTTCCTCGTCGCGTTGCCGCGCGACGGCGGCGGCGACCCGGTGTACGTCGTGATCGACTGCGGCTACAAGCCGGGCTCGCAGCAATTCATCCACAACAAGCCGATCGGCGATACCGTCGCTCATCTCGAGGCCGCGACCGGCGGCCACATCGACCTCGTGATCCTGACGCACGAACACCAGGATCACCTGAACGGCATCTGGAGGAAGAACGACCCGTACTTCGGCGACTTCACGATCGACGAAGCCTGGCTGGCCTGGACCGAGGATCCGGACGACGATCTCGCCAACGAGCTGCGGAAACGGCACAAGGATCAACTGCTCGGTCTGCTGGAGGCGAGGCGCAAGCTCGCACTCGCGATCGGCGACGACGACGCCTCGGTGCGCCGGGTGGACGCACTCCTCGCGTTCGAGTTCGGCGGCGACGAGGCGGTCACGGCGGCCGACCTGCTCGCCGCCGCGGACGACCCGGCGGCGTCGGTGAACAAGCAGGGAATGAAGCTCGTCAAGGACAAGGCGTCGGAGAAACGCGGCGTCTCGTACCTGAAACCGGGCGACGGACCGCTCACGATTCCGGGCACCGCCGGCATCCGTGTGTTCGTGCTCGGCCCGCCCCATGATGCGGACCTGCTGGCCGACGAAGATCCGCACGGCGGCGAAGGGTTTCCGGACGACGGCCAAGGATTCACGTTCAGCGCCGCGGCCACCGCGCCGGCCGGTACCGCGGCGGCGCCGTTCGCCAACCGGTTCGCGGTCACCATCGAGTCGGCCTTCAACGACCCGGATCCGTTCTTCATCGAGCACTACGGGAAGGAGGCGCTCGGCACGGACGAGACCGACCGCGTCGAAGTCGCCGACAATGCTCCCTGGCGGCGCATCGACAACGAGTGGCTCTACTCGGCCGAGAACCTCGCGCTGGCGTTGAACACCGGGATCAACAACACCAGTCTGGTCCTCGCGTTCGAGCTGCCGCACTCCGGCAAAGTCCTGCTGTTTGCCGGCGATGCGCAGCGCGGCAACTGGATCTCGTGGACGGCGCCGTCGTGGCACGTCGACAATCGGACGATCACCGCCCGCGAGCTGCTGGCCCAGACCGTGCTCTACAAGGTCGGGCATCACGGCAGCCACAACGCAACGCTGGCCGGAACGAAGTCCAGCACCTACGCGAACCTCTCGTGGATGGCGACCGCGCCGGCGCGCGCGAAGGAGTTCACGGCTATGATCACGGCCGTGAACCAGTGGGCCTTGACGAAGAACGACCCGCCGTGGCGGCATCCGCTGCCGTCCATCAAGAAGGCGCTCGTCCGCAAGGCCGCCGGGCGCGTGTTTCAGACCGACGAGAACCAGCCGTCGAAGCCGTCGTCGGTCAGCGCGGGAACCTGGAAGGCGTTCACCGATCGTGCGGTATTCGACCAGTTGTTTTTCGACTACACGGTGATCGACTCGTAGAACCACTGAAGGGAGGCGCAGGTGTCCGGCATTCGTCTGTCTGTGCTCACAGTTGCCTGCATCACCCTCTCGCTCCCCGGAGTGCGAGGTCAGGGGCAGAACACGCCGGCGGTCTTTTCGCCGACCTCCGGCGACTATGCGACTGCGGATATCAGGGTGATCACTCCCGGCGTCGTGTTCGCGTCGGGCCTGCCCGACATCGCCGGCGATTTCACGAAGGAAACCGGCAAGAAGGTGGGCATCGTCGTCGTCGGCATGGGCACGATCGTCGAGGAGATGACGAAGAAAACGCCGCCGCCCGACGTCATCGTGCTGCCGTTCCAGCTGATGACGACGCTGTCGCTCGACGGCGGCGTGGCGCCGGGGACCTTTACGCCGCTGGGTCGCACGCGCATGGGTCTCGCGGTACGCGCGGGCGCGCCGAAGCCGGACATCTCGACGGTGGAAAAGCTCGCGGTGGCGCTCAAGAGCGCCAAGGCCGTGATGCGCTCGAATCCGGCGTCGCGCACGATGGTCGCCCTGCTGATTGACAGCGTGCTCAAGCGGCCGGAGTTCGCCGGCGTGAACGCGCCGCCGAGCACGAAGGGCGAAGGCGGTCAGGCGCTGGCGGCGGGAGAAGGCGACATGGCGATTCAGACGATCAGCCAGATTCTTCCGTACAAGGAAATCGAGCTGGTCGGTCCGCTGCCCGCCGAACTCGGCGCGTGGATCGACTCGGGTGTGGCGGTGTCTGCCCGGGCGACGCATGCCGAAGATGCGCGCGCGCTCATCCGGTATCTGTTGCGGCCGGAGTCGAACAAGGTGTGGAAACCTCGAGGCCTCGAACGATTCGAGTAACGCCGAACCGACGGACCGTCATCGTCGTCGACTACGATCCGGCGTGGCCGCGCGACTTCGAGATGTTGCGTCAGCGCATCTGGCCGCGCCTTGCCGACGTCGCCCTGCGGGTCGAACACGTCGGCAGCACGTCCGTCCCGGGCCTGGCGGCGAAACCGATCATCGACATGACGATCGTCGTCGCCACGCGAGACGATGTGCCGAAGGCGATCGAACGGCTCACGTCGCTTGGCTACGTGCATCGCGGCAATCTCGGCATCGACGACCGCGAGGCGTTCGATCACCCGGCCGGGCTGCGGCGGCACAATCTCTATGTCTGTCCGGAAGGCACGATCGGTGTCGTCAATCAGGTCGCGGTGCGCGACTACCTTCGCGCGAACCCGGAGGCCGCCACGCGTTACGGTGCTCTGAAGAAACAGCTGGCGGAGCGGTTTCCGGACGACATCGACCGCTATGTCCTCGGGAAAACCGATTTCGTCCTCGAGATCCTGCGCCGCGCGGGTTTGACCGCGGAGCAGATTGAGAAGATCGAACGGGACAACCGTCCTGGACCGCTCGGCTGAAGCCTTCGCGCTCCATGCCCGGCATGATCGCCGTTCAAAGGCAGACGTGCATGATGCGGTCACCGTAGTGGACGCTGAAACCAGGCAACGTCCCAGTAACGCCCGAACTTCCGGCCGACTTTTTCGAACACGCCCACACGTTGAAAGCCCAATCGCTCGTGTAGCGCAACGGACGCCGGATTGGGAAGGCTGACGCCCGCCACGATCCGGTGAACGTCTTCGTCCTTGATCGATTCGAAGAGCGCTTCATAGAGCCGCGTTCCGATGCCGCGCCCGACGGCGTCCGCCCGGCAGTAGACGCTCGACTCAACGGTCGTCTCGTAAGCCGCCTTCGGCCGCCACCGGCTGGTGCTCGCGTATCCGAGCACGGCTTCGGAACCGGTTTCATCAACGGCGACGAGCAGACGATGCCGGCCCGCCGGCACATGATCGTCAAACCACGCACGGCGGTCGCCGGGCTCGAAGGGCGCGAGGTCGAACGTGATCGTCGTATTGACGATGTAGTGGTTGTAGATGTCGGTGATCGCCGGAAGATCACTCAGCACCGCGGGCCGGATCGCAACGTCTGGCATCGGGTCAGCATAGCAAGTGCGCGAGCGCATCGCCTCCACTTGCGACTATCCGAGGGTGCCTCCAACGAACTGCCAGACGCCGGCCATGACGAAGCCGATGCCCAGGGGCACGCGCAGCCGATGGCCGTGCGGCGCCGCCTGCTCCGTCGCGGCGAGCGCAGCCAGCGCTGCCATCCACCACAGATTCGCCTGGTTGCCGCGAAGGGCGCCAAACAGCGCCTGCAGGTGCGGCGGCGGCGGTTCAAGCGCGGCGAGCTCGTTCGTGAATTTGTACATCGGCCGGACCCGTTCGTTTCTCGCCATTTCGTGCGCCGCCAGCAGTTCGTCAAGAGCGCCGCGGCCGGACAGGCCGGCATCGAGCGCCTCGGCGAGCATCTGCGCGTCGATGAACGCGTCGCTGATGCCCTGCGCCGTCATCGGATCTTTGTTGTAGCTGGCATCTCCGACCAGCGCCCATCCGTCGCCGAACGGCTTGCGGAAGTAGTTGGGAACGCCTGCCGTGCCGTACCACTTCTCCTCGCGGCGTCCCTGACGCACCCGTGCCGCAAAGTCGGACGACATCTCGAGGGCCCGCCAGACATGGTTTTCGATGTCGGCTCGCACGTCGGGAAACTCCCTGGCGGGCCAATTCACCATCACGAGATGAAGACTGTCGTTGGTCGGGGCGCCGCCAAACGCGCAGTGGTCACGCACGAACAGCTCGATGTCGTCCTGCGGGATGCCACTGAAGTACCAGTAGTAAGCGCACGCCGCCACCGGTCTGGTGTCGTACTCAGGAGCCCGGACGGCGCGTGCCACGAAGGAGTTCACGCCGTCGGCGCCGATGACGATTCGTGCGCGCTCTTCGACCGGCAGGCCGTTCTCGCGATGGCCGCGAATTCCGACGACCGTGTCGGCCGCAAACAGCAAGTCGTCAACGGTGAACGTCTCACGAACCTCGACGCCGCTTTCGACTGCCGCGTTCAGCAGCAGGCTGTCCAGGACGTGACGGCGCGGACAGAAGCCTCCCTCTCCATCGTTCGCGTCGGGAATGGTGCCGCGCAGGGCGAACGGACCGACATCGAACGTCATCTGCCGGCAGATCGGCGGCAAGCCTGTTGCCGCCAGTCTCGTCAGGAGTCCCCACCGCGCGAGGAGTTCGGCGCCATGGGGCCACAGGATATGTGTCGAGATGGTGTCGCTCGGAAACGCCGCTCTGTCGACAAGCAGCACTTTGTAGCCTCGTCGCGCCAGGAGCATGGCCGTTGGCGATCCCGCACACCGCGCGCCGACGACGATCGCATCAAACATGTGACCTCCTCTTACGAGGCCACCTTACTCGTGCGGCGCGGCACAGCGCATCGAACGAAATCCCCAAAATCCAGGCAGCGTGAGAATGGGTCGTTCTATGTAGTGCTCAGATGAGGTGGCGCTGGTAGCGCAGTGCGGTGGCGCCCGCCCGGCTGGAGACGCCGAGCTTGTTGAAGATGTTGCTGACGTGCCGGGCGACCGTTTTTTCGCTGATGTAGAGCTCGTCGGCGATGGCGCGGTTCGTCTTGCCCGCTGCGACAAGACGAAGCACCTGAACTTCGCGCTCGCTGAGCCCGCCAGCGGGTTTCGGCGTCGGTTGCTCGAGCAGTTTCGACGTCCGCGGTGATGGCTGGCGCTGCGCCCAGATGCTTGAACAGCTGGCGCGCCGCATCGAGCTCGATGTCGCGGCTGTCACGATCGCCGATCTGTTGCAGCGCCGCGGCGATCAGCATGCGCGCCTGCGCCTCCTCATACGGCATTTCCAGCTCGTGCCAGGATTCCCAGGCGCGCCGCAGTGGAATCATCGCTTCGGCCGCATGGGCGGAGGCGAGCAGCACCGCACCGGTACGTGAGCGGCCGCGGCGGCAAGAAAGGGCGTTCCAAACGCGCGCGCAATCTCGCACAGCTCCGTCTCGGCGGTCCGAGCGGTCTCGAGGTCTTCGGCCGCCACCATGATCTCGACAGCGACCGGAAGCAGTCTGGCGCGCGTTCGCCGCTGTTCGGTCTCCGCCAGCGCGCTGCGGATCGATGATGCCGCGATGTCGATGCGGCCCTGCGCCAGCCGCAGCAACGCGAGCCCGGGTTGCGGCTTCCGGCCGTACTGGTTGGCTTGCCGTACGCTTCCTCTGCCTTCCGGAACTCGCCGCGCAGCCGATGGATCTCACCGATGACGTAGAACGCGGCACCCACGGCTGGCCGTGGCTCCGGCGAAGACAGCAGTGCGCACGCCTCCTGCGCGTCGTGCTCGGCATCCGTCCATGCGCCTCGCATCTGCCGGATCTCGGCACGGTAGATCAGGCATTCGCCGCGATAGCGCACGAGATCGGGTTGAGACGCACACCATTGACTGAGGCACGTCGTCCACTCGTGCGCGCGGCGCACGTCGAGGATTTCGTGACACGCCTCGAGAACGCTGCAATAGATGTCCCCCGCGAGAACGGGCGACACATCGCCGGCGACGACTGCCGCCATCGCTTCATCCAACAGGGCGACACCTTCGGGAATGCGCCCCATGCGTACCAGCGCCCGCCCGCGTCCGTGACAGGCGAGCGCGGCGAGGTCGCGATCGGCAAAACGCTGAGCGATCCCGGCGGCCTGGCTGAACACGTCGTGCGCCGCAGGCGCATCGCCCTGGCCGATGCGTTGGATCGCGAGTGGAATCAGGAGATAGCCTCGCACCACGCATTCGAGCCGTGCCTCGTCGAGCAGATGTTCCGCTCTGACGAGCCAGCCCGAGGCGGGAGCGAAAGCGCCGCGTTGAAGGAGACCGAATGCCAGCCAGAACGCGGACCTCGCCGCGCCCTCCCGGTCACCTCGGTTGAGGAGCTCCGTGATGCGCGCGACCCCTGACCGCTTCGCTCTCGGCGTCTTTTCCAATCAGGTAGGCCGCCGTCGCTAGCCGCTCGAGATCGTCCGCGTCGAGCGGCGATTCGCGATCGGCCGCTTCGAGCAGTCGAAACGCGTCCGCCCACACCCGTCGCGCAAACGACTCCCGGCCAGCTCTCAGCGCGTCGACCTTCCATCATCGCGCCGACTATCCCAGGCTTCCTCCAACGTACTGCCAAACGCCGGCAATCACGAAGCCGACGCCCAGAGGCACACGCAGCCGATGACCGTGCGGCGCGACCTGCTCCGTCACGGCGAGCGCGGCCAGCGCCGCCATCCACCACACATTCATGATGCCCACGGCGAACGACGTCGCCATCAGCAGCCAGCAGCAGCCGACGCAAAACAGACCGTGATTGACGCCGAGGCGAAAACCGCCAGTGGGTCCGTCGTGCCAGCGGCTCAGAAAGTAACCGAGCGGTGTGCGGCAGTGCGTCAAGCACGCGCGCTTGATCGGCGCGAACTGATAGAGACCGGCGAACAGGAAGACCGCGGCTCCCAGTCCGGATGTCACCGAGGCGGCGGGATCACGCGAGCATGCCGGCACGCTGGAGGACGAGCTGCAGCGAAGCGGCGCCGATCGAATACGCAAGCCACGCGATCAGGTAGCCGGCCACGAATTCGGCCGTCTCCCTGACGCGTGCGTCCCGATTCTCGACCGCTGAGCCGATGGAACGACCGCACCCACGGCCAGACGGTCGGCGCCATCATGGCCGTCATCATGCCGAACCACATGGCAGTGAGCGGCCAGAATCCGGCCGCGCCCGCCGCACCAGTGTGCCCGTGCATCACATGGCGGTCGACAGCGGGGTCGCGCTCACCGTCCACTCGAAGTGGGAAAAGAGGCCGTGCGACCCCGCCGTCCGGAACGAGACGACGCCGTC
Source organism: uncultured Acidobacteriota bacterium (assembly GCA_963792175.1). Taxonomy (GTDB): domain Bacteria; phylum Acidobacteriota; class Vicinamibacteria; order Vicinamibacterales; family CAVVIG01; genus CAWBVG01. The sequence goes on along the minus strand of CAWBVG010000018.1, from coordinate 12,449 downwards.
GTCGTACTCCGACTCGCCGAGCGCGATGACCTGTGTCGGCGCGTGGATCTGGTTGAAACAGTTTTCGAAGAGCACCGGCTTCGACTTGTCCCGTCCGCGGATTCGCTGGACGATGGTCTTCAGCCGGCCGGCGATGGTCGCGCGTTTGGTGGCGCCTTCGTCAATGAAGTCGATGGCGCGGAACTCGGTCGGCTGGCGTGTGGCCACGAACGCCGCCAGCTTCTCCCACGGTCCGCCGGCTCGTCCGGTCAGGATCGTTTCGAGCGCGCGGCGCTGTTCGGGCGACGCCGAGTCGTCGATGATGATCGTCTGCAGCCAGCCGCCGTCGATCATGCGCTGCGGTGTGTCGAAGGCGATGACGGCTCGCGTGCCCGCCAGCGTCGTGCGATCGAACACACCGTCGTCGACGCGAATCGCCCAGTAACCCTTGCAGCGCTCGTGCGTGCAGCTCTGGCTGAAGTGAATGTGACCGGGACAGACGAGCGTACACGAGCAGTTTTCGACCAGCAGTCCGCGAGCCCACCACGGAGAGATGGTTGTCGAGCCGCCCATGACTCGTGCCTCGCAGACGCGATCAGCGCTCGAGCGACCTGGTCGGCGATTTCGCCAGCGCCGCGTAGACCAGTTTGGCCGAGTCGGCGCGGAAATTGAGACCGCCCGGACGGTTCCCGCCCTGGTTCTGAATCATGCCGATGAAGGCCAGGTCGTTGACCGGATCGATCCAGAACCAGGTGCCGGCCGCGCCGCCCCAGTAGAACGTCCCGTTGCCGAACGGCAGGCCGGCGCTCGCCGGCTCCACGTACACGGCGAAATCGAGACCGAAGCGAACCGCCTCGGCTCCCGGCTGCGGCCGCGTGCCATCGACACCGACCCGCAAGTCGCCGATGTGGTTCTGCGCCATCAGCTTGACCGTCTCGGGCTTGAGGATGCGCGTGCCGCCGATTTCGCCTTTGTTCAGGATCATCTGGCAGAAGCGCGCGTAGTCGTGCGTCGAGCCGACGAGGCCGCCGCCACCCGACTCGAGCCGCGCCGGATCTTCGAAGCCGCCGCGATCGGTCCGCGCGACGTTCATCACCAGCTTGTTCTGCTGCGTGTCCCAGCGATAGACCTCGGTGAAACGCGGCTTGCGATCCGGCGTGACGTAGAACGCGGTATCGGTCATCCCCATCGGGCCGGTGACGTGCTGCTTGAGGTAGTCGCCGAATTTCTGACCGGAGAGCTTCTGCACCAGGTAGCCCTGAATGTCGACGGCCACGGAGTACGACCACTTCGTTCCCGGCTCGTAGAGCAACGGGATGGCGGCGAGCTTCTTCATCATCTCGTCGAGATCCGCCGACGCCAGCACGCGCTGATCGCGGAAGGCCTTGTTGACCGGATCGTCGCCGCTGAGGCCGTAGCCGAAGCCCGCCGTATGGCTCATCAACTGGCGCATCGTCGCCGGCTTTTTCGGCGCGGCAAGCACCGCGGCGCCGTCGGCGCCGGTCACGACCTTGCCATCCTTGTCCCACGTCAGCTCTTTCAGGCCCGCGAGCTCCGGCGTGTACTTCGTAATCGGATCGTCGAGCTGCCACTTGCCCTGTTCGTAGAGCTGCATCATCGCGACGCCGGTGATCGGCTTCGACATCGAGTAGATGCGGAACAGCGAATCGAGCGCCATCGGCTTGTCGGGCGTCTGCTGCCCGATACTGCGGAAGTCCGCGACCTGGCCGTGACGCATCAGGATGTAGGTCATGCCGGCGGTGTCGCCGTCAGCGACCGACTGCTTCATGCGTGCGTCGAGCGCGTCGAGGCCGGCCTTGGTGAAGCCGAGTGCGGCCGGATCGGCAACCGCGCTACGAGGCCACGCCGGATCGGCTGCGGGCGGTTTCGACGACTGACCGTGCAGATGAACGGTGAGGGCCAGGCACAGGGCGGCCAGCCAGAGGTGAGTGCGATTGTGCATCGTCTTCACGGCATTCCTCCGTGGAGCAGGGGTCGGATACTGTATCCGACCCTCATCCGAGGTCGTTGATAGTGAGAAGGGGTCGGATACAGTATCCGACCCCACTGAGAGACGAAGGATAGGCGGACAGCCGCGTAATTGCAAAGGCGAGAGAGGTGAAGTATCCCGCTCGTCAGCGGTCTGAAATCGTCGCAGCCGGGGCGAGCGACAGCCGGAACGCGGCCATCTCCTCGCCGTTGCGAACGAGCAGGCGATCGCCGATCAGCACCGGGTGGTTCCACGTCTTGCTGTTGAGTGCCGGAATCCGCGCGAGCTCCGTGAACTGGTCGGGCGTGGCCTTGACCAGCGCCAGCTCACCGTCCTCTGACGTCACGAGCAGCACGTCCTGGTCGGCTAACAGGACGAGTTGGCCGGTGCCATAGCGTCCGCCTTTCCACTTGCGCTTGCCGTCCTCGAGGTCGATGCACGCGAGGATACTGCCGTCGAAACCGTAGGCATGGCCCTTGTGGACGACGAAATCGCTGTAGTACGGCTTCAGTCCATTCGAGGTCCAGCGCTCTTCGACGGTCCATCCGCCGGTTCCGTGCGCGACTGCCAGACGCCGCGTGGCGATGCCGCCCATCGCGCTCATCGCGTTGATCAGAATGCCGCCATCCGCCGTGAGCGCCGGCTGCACGATCGCGCCGCCTTCCCATGTGTGCTCCCACAGCAGCTTGCCGTCCGCCGGCGAGACACTCACGGCGCCGGGTGCGCTCAACAGCAGGATCTGCGCAACGCCGTCGATCGTCGCCAGTTGTGGCGAGCTGTAGCTGCCGCCGTGCTGCGGACCGACCCAGCGCGGTTTGCCCGTGGCTGCGTCGTAAGCCGCGAGCGTGCCGGACACGGCGACGATCACGATGTCGTCGACGACCAGCGGCGAGCTCGTGAAGCCCCACTCCGGCATCTTCCGCCCCGTGTCGGTCGCCGCATTGTGAGACCACACGACTTTGCCGGTGCCGGCGTCGAGCGCATTCAGCAACGCGGTCGCGCCCAGGGTGTAGACGCGACCGTGGCTGAGGGTCGGCGTCGCACGCGGACCGGCGCCGCCGTTCGATTCATAGAAGCGGATCGCGTCGCGGTGTCGCCACACCGGCTCGCCGGTGCTCACCCTGTAACAAGAGACAACCTCGTCATCACCGCGCTGCTCCTGCGTATAGAGGAGATCGCCGTGCACCGCGAAGGATGACCACCCCGGTCCGATCGGCCGGCGCCAGATCTCGACGGGCGGAGAGGCGGACCAATCGGTCTTGATCTGCACGCCGTGGATGACGCTGTCGCGATTGGGTCCGCGAAAGCCCGGCCACTCAGCCGGTGTGTCCATCGCGGCCGAAGCTGGTGGAGTCTCCTCTGCGGCTGCAGGTGCGTTTACCGCTGCGGGCTTCACGCTGGCGGTCGCGGCCGCCGGTGTTTCCTTGGCAGGCTCGGCAGGTGCGCCAGGGGAGGCCGCTGCTGTGGTCGCCGGCGGCAGCGGCTTGGGCTCGTCGCCGCCCTTGGCCAGCAACAGTTGCTCGGGAGTCGGCGTCCACCGCCAGTGGAACTCCCCGGCGGCCCCGCCTCTGATACCGGCCGTCCGGATGATGTCAAACGGCGCGCATGCGAGGAAGACCGCGGCCACCAACGCCGCCCGCCGGACGCCATCCTTGAGATGACGTGTGGCCACCGCCCACGCGACGAGAGCCAGGGCGAGGTACGGCGTCGGCAGGAAGTAGATCATCATCCCCTGGCCGGCCCCGACCATCGATGCGTGGGCGACGGCCCTGGTCGCAAACACCGCGGCGACCATCAGGACGATCGCACCGACGCGCTCGGACCAGAGTGCGCGGCTGAAGAACAGCCACCACAGCGCGACAAGCAAGGCGCCAACGACGCCCCCCAGCATGCCGATGGGTCCGGCATCGGGCGCGATAACAGGAGCGCCGAACATGACGAGCAGCTGGACGATGGCGATGACGACGGCCGGCCACAGCCGGAGCGGTTTCTGTGTAGTCATTTCGTTGCTCAACTCAAGGCCTTATTCGGATCGCAGTGCCTGCAACACGTCCACGCGCGACGCCCGCGCCGCCGGCATCAACGAGGCGACGATCGCGGCGGCCATCAGCACGGCCGTCGCGCCGATCACCGGCAGAACGCCGGGCAGCTGCACGCCCGCGATGAACCTCGTCGCCATGCGGGCGAGCACGAAGCCGCCAGCGGCGCCGGCCGCGATCCCGATCGCCGCGATTTGCACACCCTCCGTCAGGACGCTGGCCAGCAGGCGGCGCGGCGCGGACCCGATGGCCAGCCGCACGCCGAACTCGCGCGTGCGCGCGCTGACCGAGAACGCCAGCACGCCCGCCACGCCCACGACCGCAATCAACAGCGCGATACCGGCAAACCCGGAGAACACGAAGGCGTTCAGCCGCTCCGGCGACAGCACTTCCGCGCGCACGTCCTCGAGCGTCGCACCGCGCTCGACCGGCTGTTCGGCGGAAATATCGCGGATGACGCGCGTCACGGCAGGCACGAGCGCGTACGGATCGCCTGTCGCGCGGACGAACAGGCGGCCGGCGACGCCCAGCTGCCACACCGGCTGATAGATGGTCAGCGCCGGCCCAGGCACCACGTGTTCGTCATCGACGTCAGCGACGACGCCGACGATGCGGGTGGGCGTGGGCTTGCCGTAGATGCTGAAGACCGGATCGGTCCACGTCAGGTGCCGATTCACGGCGTCACCGTTCGGGAACATCCGAAGTGCGAGGCTCTGGCTCACGATCGTCACCGGCTCGGTGCCCCGGCGGTCGTTGTCCGTGAAGTCACGACCGGCGAGGATCGGGACGCCAAGCACCGCGAAGAAGCGCGGCGCGACCATGCGCATCCGGCCGCGCGGATTCTCCTCGCCGTCGGCGGATGTGTAACCCTCGACGGTGAACTGGAAACCGGGCCCCAGGCTGCCGGCGTCCCGCCACGGAACGAAGCTGCCCATCGCCGTGTCCTCGACGCCTGGCAGCCTGCCGACCCGCCGCGTCGCTTCCTGATAAAAGGCGATCGCCGTCGGGTCGCCGAGGCCGGTGACCGACGCCGGGACGTTGAAGGCCAGCACCTGCCGCATGTCGTAGCCGGTGCGCGCGGTCTGCAGCGCGACGAGGGTCGCGAGCAGCATGCCCGCGCCCGCGAGCAGCACGAACGAGAACGCGATCTGCGTGGTCGCGAACAGCCGCAGGCGGCGGTTGGTGCCCGGCGTAATCCGGACGCCGCCGGTTGCCAGGCCAAGTCCTGCGGGAGCATGTACCGACGGCAGCCGCGGCACGTACGCGAGCAGGACCGCCGCGGCCATCGCCAGGCCGGCGCCGACCCAGAGCACGCTCGCATCGACGCTGACATCGAGCGCGCGGACCGAGAAACGCGCGGCATAACCGGCGACCAGCGCGACGAGCGGCCGCGCCAGCACCAGGCCGAGCACCGCGCCCGCGCCGCACAGCACCAGGCTTTCGGCCAGCAGCGTGCGCCGGAGCGCGCCGGAACCGGCGCCGAGCGCGGCGCGCACCGCCAGTTCGCCTTCGCGCCGTACCGAACGGGCCAGAATCAGATTGGCGACGTTCGAGCACGCGATGACGAACACCACCGCCGCGGCGGCGAGCAACACCAGGAGAATCGTGCGCGCCGGTGCGGCGATCTGATCGCGGAGCGTCGTGACGGTCATTTCGACGCCGGCCTTCGAATAGGCCTCGGGGTGCTCGCGAATCATCGCCGCGTGTACCGCCGTCAGCTCGGCGCGCGCGGCGTCGAGCGAGGCGCCTGGCGCCAGACGGCCGAAGAGCTCGGTCATGCGGTGTGTGCGGCTCGTGACCATCGTGGCGCCGAGATGATGCGGGCTCGTCACCACGTTGGCGATGATCTCGGTCGCGGCCGGATAGGGTACCGATGGCTCGAGGACGCCGACGATCGTGGCGGTGCGCGGACCAAGGCGGACGATCTTGCCAATCACGCTCGGATCGCTGTTGAGGGACGTGGTCCAGAACCGATGCGTGAGAACGGCGACTCCCGCGGCTTTCGGGCCGTCGTCCTGCGCGTTGATGAGACGGCCGAGCAATGGTCGAAGGCCCATCACTTCAAAAAACGACCCGCTGACGACGCCCGCCTTGACCACACGGGGCTCGCCGCCGAGACCGATCATCGTGAAGTCGACCGTCGAGAAGTCGCCAAACGCGCTGACGGTGGTGACCCGCGCCTTGATGTCGTCGATCTCGGGCACCGAGAACGTCAGGTTCGGGGCGCCGATTGCGGGTGCGCCCTGCCGCACGTAGATCAGGCGATCTTCGTCGCGATTGACGAGCGGGCGGAGCAGCACGCCGCGGACGACGCTGAAGATCGCGGCGTTGGCGCCGATGCCGAGCGCGAGCGTCACGACGACGGTGGCGGCGAGGCCTTTGGCGCGCATCAGCGCGCGCATGGCGAACCGGATGTCGCGGCGCCAACCCTTCGGCCGCATTGAGCCAGCGATGGCGCCAGACGCCTTGTATCGAATCGCGCGTCAGCGTCACGTTCCCGAATTCCTTCAGGGCCGCCAGGCGGGCGGCTTTCGGATCCTCGCCCCGCTCGATCCGCTCCTTGATGCTGATCGCGAGGTGGCCGCGGATTTCGTCGTCGAGGTCGTCGATGTCGGGCGCCATGTCCTACTCCCTGCTCGCCGGCGCCGGGTTCATGACCCGTCCGATCGCGTCGACGAGCTGAGCCCACCGATCGCGCTCGCGCAACAGCTGGGCCTTACCCGCCGACGTCAGCTCGTAGTATTTCGCGCGCTGGTTGGCTTCGCTCACACCCCACTCGGGCTTCAGCCAGCCCCGCTTCACGAGCCGGTGCAGCGCGGGATAGAGAGAGCCGGTTTCGACCTTGAGCAGGTCGTCGGATTGGGCCCGGATCGCCTGGCCGATGCCGTGGCCGTGCTGCGGCCCCCATTGCAGAGTCCGCAGGATCAGCATGTCGAGGGTGCCCTGGAGGAGCTCCAGGCGCTGTTGATCGGGCTGTTTGGCCATAGTCGTAGACAGTCTACGGCCTTAGACGTAGGACGTCTACGGCTGGTTCCGGCGTCGAATCGGGGGATGATCTCGTACATCGTGGCTCCGAATTCGCTGCCGATTTCACGGATACCCGCCCGATCTTCTCAAAGCTTCTCGAGAACCCAGGACAGCGCCTCGGCGTCGTACAGATAGAAGCGTTCGTTCGCGCGGATAAACGTTTCGTAGTCCTGGACGATGACCCGCGACCAGTCGCGAAGGTACCAGGTAGTCTCGCTCGAGCGTATCGGTACCGATGAGGGCGAAGGGCCGCCGATGGATTTGTCACGTACGTGAGCCGATCTCGACCTTCTGGCGGCGCGTCGTACCACATCTGGAGGTAGAGCGTGCCGGTCACGACGACAGGCGCTGATTCAGTGAGCGCTGTCCTGAGGATCGGGCGGTACTCCAGCGGTCGCTGGTAGGGGACTTCCTCGGCCGTGGCGCGGAAGGCGCGCACGAAGATCGCACAGGACAACAGACAGAGCAGCAGCGGAGCCAGCTGGTTTCGCAGGCGCGACGCCAGAATCGGCACGACGATGAAAAACCCAACCGCCGCCACTCTCGCATAGCGCGGCACGAAGGCGCCCGAGACGAGAAGGCTGATGAGGATCGCCCACACCGGAATGAACATCGTCATCAGCGCCGCGGCGACCTCGTGAACAGGAATTCGCTGTAGCTCCCGGCGTGGCTCGAACCTGAACGCCGGCAACAAGACACTGCCGCAAACAGCACGCCGAACGCACGGGCCCATGGGCCCATCAGCGCGAGCGAGATCGAGACGTACACGGCCGGAATCTCGCTCACGGAGACCTTCTGGAAGTACGTTGCCGACTGGGACGCCGCCAGCTTGAGGAGTGGATACAGCGGCAGGCTCGCCACAGCGGCCGCGGTGAGGCTGGCCAATACAGCCACGTCGAATTTACGGGTACGAACGAAGCGGACCAATTCTCCAGTGATGATCGGCACGACTATCAGGGCCGCGTAGAAATGCTGTCCAGATTCCAGCCGCGAGTGCACACGCGAGCAGCGGCAGATGCAGCATTCGCCGCCGGCCGCGCGCGGCCTCCGACCAACAAAAGAGCGCGAGCGCGCACAACCCGAGCATCACGCCATAGCCCCTCGCCTCGTATGCGAGGGGCCCCGCACCTGACAACAGGATCAGCAGCGCCGCGCTCAGGCCGGCCGTCGTGTTGGAGCGTCGTCGAACGATGGCGAACGACACAAGCGTCCAGGTCCAGACGCCCAGCATGGCCGGCAGACGGGTGGCGATCGGCCCGCGCCAATGATGCCGAACACCGCGTGGGTGAGAATCGATTGAGCGGCGGCATCGAGTCCAGGCCGGCAAGATGCGCGGCCCAGATCGTGTCGAGCGTGGGGAAGCTCGCGATGACGATTGTATAGATCTCGTCGTGCCAGAACGGCTTCAGGATCGCCCGCTCGGTGGCATTCCAGAAAAACACGAGGCTGAACGCCATCACGATAAAACGCCAGTGACGATCGGCCGCCGCAGTGCACCAGCGGGCAGCGCGCTGAATCGTGGGGAAGGGATCCGAGTCGCGGACGGTGGGGGCCGCTGACGGGTCTGCCGGGTACGTCACAGCCTCGCTCGACGACGAGGGTTCTGGCGCGCGGGTCCTTCGCCTTGATCACCACGGGGGCAGATCATCGCATTCCGTCAGGCTGATTGCCAGTAACAAGGCTACGATGCCCGGTCGATCGAACCCTCAGCCGCTCGTTGTGCCGGAACCGCACACCCTACAAGCTGAGCGGCAGACTGGCATATCGTTCGCACAGGCGTCACAGCTATAAAACCCGGCGCGCCTGCTCGGTCAGCAAGTCGTCGCGCAGGCCGTAGGCCTCCCGATATGAGATAGTCCCCGCCATGACGAAGACGCAGACCTCGCTCGCGGTCGGCACGCTCCTGTTATGGTCGGCGGCGTCGAGCGCTCAGACCGTCAACACCCTGACCGCGCAGGACGCCGCACAGGGATGGCAGCTCCTGTTTGACGGGAAGACGCTCGCGGGATGGCATGCATCGCTGCCGCCGCAAGGCCGCGGCCGCGGCGGCCCGCCGCAACCGCCGCCGCCCGGGCAGATCGGAACGCCGAAACCGTGCGTCACGACGCAGGCGCAAGCGGCACCGGAGGGCGCCTCCCATTGGGAAGTCGTGGATGGGTTATTGACGGCGTGCGGCGCGCCCGTCGGCTACCTGACCTCCGATCGAAGCTACAAGAACTTCGCGCTGTCGATCGAATTCAAGTGCGGCGCGGACACGAACAGCGGCGTCTTCGTGCGCTCCCCTCAGGAAAGCGGCGGCTACGAAGTCCAGATCTGGCGGCAGCAGCCCGCCGGCTACAACACCGGCGCCATCGTCGGAACCGCCAAGACCGCGCGCGAGCACACGTTCAAGGCCGACGACTGGAACCGCTACGAGATCACCGCGAACGGCGACCATCTCGTCGTCGTGCTGAACGGTGAAACGACGCTCGACATTCACGACGCGAGCTTTGCCGAGGGGCAGCTGCGGCTTCAGTATCAGCAGTTTCCGATTGCGTTCCGGAACATCAGGATCCGGCCGCTGCCCTGATTGGGATTCAGTCCGTGGGGATTCGCATCCGGCGCAGCGCGGATTGAAACCGCGCGTCGCGACGGATCGGCTCCCAGAGCGGCTGATCCTTGTAAAAGATCGGATCGCCCCGCCATCGATCGCGCGCGTCAACAGATCGAGCCCGCGATCGTAGTCACCGAGGCGATGTAAATACGAGCGGCAAAATTCGCCCACGCCGCATTGCCGGCCGACAGCCGCTCGAATTCCAACGCGACCGGCAGCGCCGCGGCCCGATTCCCCTTTGCCGCCTCAGCACGGCACGATTGAAGCGCACGTACGGATCGGCCTCGCGGCCTCTGCTTGCGCGCTCCAGCTCGGCCAACCCTTCGTCGATCGCCCCCGCGCGCTGATAGAGATCGGCATCCCAATTCGTCGCAAAGCCAGGCCCGAGCGTCGCCGCGCTGCGATACATCGTCATGGCGTGCGCGTCTTCCGTTTGAGGCTTGAGCGAACGCCAGAAAACGGGTGATGAAGCCCGAGAGCGGATCGAGCGCATGCGCGGTTTCGAGCTCACGGATGCCCTCGTCGAGCCGTCCCTGTTCCAGCAACGAGACCGCGAGGTACTGGTGAGCGATCGCCCAGCCCGGATTCAATTCAATGGCACGACGCAACTCGCGATCACCGGCCTCGAAATCGAAGGGGCCGAAATACACGTGCAACTGGCCGAGCGCGGCATGGGCTTCTGCCAGCTCCGCATCGATGGCTGACGGCCCGCTCGGCGGCTTCCTTGGCCAGGCGGCGCCCTTCCGCCGGTTGTAGTCTCCCCGCGCGCGCTCAGCAGGATGTAGGTGTCGGTGAGTCCGGCCCAGGCGACGGCATAGCGATCGTCGCGCGCAATCGCGCGTCGATAGTAGTCGACCGCCGCTTGCAATTCGGCGACGGTGCGCCGCTGGGCGTGCTCGCGGCCGAGGACGTACATCCGATAGGCCTCGACGTCGTCCGTGTATCGCGTTTCGCGAAGTGCCGCTCGCGGCCGGCGAGACCGAGCTTGAGACCGGCGGCAATCTCGCGCGCAATTTCCTCCTGCACCGCGAACACATCCGCGAGCTTGCGGTTGTTGTAGCGCTGCCCCCAGATCTGAGCGCCGTCGGCGGTGTTCGTCAGTTCGGCCGACACGACCAGCGAGTCGCCTTGCTGCACGACCCGTCCGCTGAGCACCGCGTCGACGCCGAGGTCGCGGCGAAGCGCGGACAGATCGACGCTGGCGCCTCGGTAGCGAAATGTCGTCGTCCGGCCGAGGACTTTCAATTGCGGCAGTTGTGACAGGCTGTTGATGACGCTTTCCGAGATGCCGTCGCCCAGATACTCGGCGGACGAATCGGCGGCGGTGAGCGGCAGGATCGCCAGCACCCGAATCGATCCGCTCGGGCCGGGCCGTTGACGGAGGAGCATCCATCCCAATCCCGACAGCAGCGCCAGGGCGATCAGGCCAGACACGACGTGTAGAGGACGAACGCGGCGCGGCGCCGGCGCTGACGCGGGCAGGGAGGTGGCGCTGCTGTCGTGAATCAGGTTTCGGAGATCAACCAGGAGGTCGCGGCCCGACGCATAACGGCGGCCGGGATCCTTATCGAGGCACTTTCGCGCGATGCGCCGCAGCTCTGACGGCGCAGCGGGTGGAAGCGGCGGCGGCTCCTCCGTCAGCACCGCGGCGATGGTCGCGGCGGTGCTCTGACGCGCGAACGGGTGACTCCCACCAACCATCTCGCACAGGACGCAACCGAGGCTGAAGACGTCCGTGCGCGCGTCCGGCTCCTCGGCGCGAAGCTGCTCCGGCGACATGTAGGCGGTCGTCCCGACGGCGACTCCGGCGGCGGTGAGCGGCTGGATCGTATCCACGCCTGTGCCCGACATGTCGGGATGATCGAGGCGTTTGGCAAGACCGAAGTCGAGCACCTTCGCCGGCCCGCGGGCCGAGATCATGATGTTGCCGGGCTTGATGTCGCGATGGACGATGCCGCGCGCGTGCGCTTCCGCGAGCGCGTCGGCCACCTGTTCGGCGATGCGCAGCGCGTCGGCCACCGGCAGATGGCCCCGCGCCAGTCGATCGGCGAGCGTTTCACCTTCGACGTACTGCATCGCGATGAAATGCTGGCCGGCGTCCTCGCCGACTTCATAAATGGCGCAGACATTGGCGTGGTCGAGCGTCGCCGCCGCTCGAGCTTCCTGCACCAGCCGCGCGTCGGCTGTCCTGTCCGTCCCGGATTCCGCGCGCAGGACTTTGATGGCCACGAGCCGGTTGAGCGCCGGGTCTTCTCCCAGATAGACCTCGCCCATGCCCCCGGCGCCGAGCTGCCGCAGGATGCGATAACGACCGATGGTCTCTGGCTGCATGCGGCGGTCGAGAGTGATTATGATTCAATCGCGAGGACGACATGACGGTTCTTGGCATCAACGCGGGGTTCGGCGAGCCGATTGCCGGCGAGTTTCCGTTCTTCGAGCGGATCGGAGTCGCGGCCGTGCGTCAGGATCTCTTCGCGCACGGCGAAACCGCACCGATCGAGGCGCTCGTCGCCGAATTCTCGAATCGGCCGATGCGCGCGCTCTTCATGCTCGCCGGCGGCAAGATGCAGGCCGCCGACGGGTCGAATCGGATCGAACCGCACGTGCTCGCCGCCCGCGCGCGGCGCGCCGTGGAGGCGGCACGAGCCGCCGGTCTGCAGCAGTACTCGCTGGAGGTCGGCAACGAGCCAGACATCGCGCACGACGGCTATGCGTCCCGCCCGCAGGATTTTGCCGAAGCGGTCCGGCAGGTCCATGCCGTCGTCAGACCGCTTGGATTCGAGGGCGACATCATCAGCGGCGGCGTCTCGAACCTGAATGA
>CAWBVG010000017.1:0-53911 GCA_963792175.1 uncultured Acidobacteriota bacterium | reverse complement strand
GGTGATTTCGATGCCAAGCGTCAGCACCGTCTCCATGTCCAGACCGCGATCGCCGGCGATGCTCTCCTTCAGCGTGCGGCCCTCCAGATACTCCATGGTGATGAAGGAGCGGCCGTCCTGCTCGCCGACGTCGTGAATGGTGCAGATGTTTGGATGATTCAACGCGGAGGCGGTGCGTGCCTCCCGCTGGAATCGGCTCAACGCATCACGGTCGCGAGCCAGTTCGTCCGTCAGGAACTTGAGGGCCACCAAGCGATTGAGCCGGGTGTCCTCCGCTTTGTAGACCACGCCCATGCCGCCGCCGCCAAGCTTCTCGACGATGCGGTAGTGGGAGAGGGTCTGGCCAATCAACGAGTCGGCGCGCTCCGGCGTGTTGTCGTTCTGGTCGCGGGCGAGCGATAGTGCGGCTACTTCGATTGCAGGGCGTTCCAGAAAATGTTTCGCGTCGGGCTCCGCACTCAGCAGTGCGCGGACTTGCCGTTCCAGCGGCTCATCGCCCGTGCACGCTCGTCGGAGAAACGCGTCGCGCTCCTCGGGCGGGCGTGCGAGCACGGATTGGAGGAGGCTATCGAGCTGTTTCCAGTGATCCAAGTCCATCGTCGGTTTCGCCGGTGAGCTCGCGATACAACCAGATCTTGGCGCTGCTCCAGTCGCGTCTCACGGTCACTGGCGAGACCTTGAGCACCATGGCGGTCTCTTCGACGCTGAGGCCGCCGAAAAATCGCATTTCGACGACATGCACTTTGCGCGGATCGACGCGCGCAAGCGCGTTCAGCGCGTCATCGAGCGCCACGAGGTTGCCGCCCGGTTCTACGCCCACGAGCATGGCCTCGTCCAGCGAGACATGCTGCACGCCCCGTCCGCGTTTGAGGTTATGACGTCGGGCATGCTCGACCAGGATACGGCGCATCAACTGCGCCGACACGGCGAAGAAATGGGCCCGATTCTGCCACTGCATCCGCTTGTAATCCACGAGGCGGATGTAGGCCTCATTCACGAGCGCGCTTGTCTGAAGATCGTGGTCGGGGCGCTCGCCTCGCATGTAGCGGTGCGCTAGCCGTCGGAGCTCCGCATAGACGATCGGCGTCAGCTCGTCGAGGGCGAGTTGGTCTCCGTTGCTCCACGCGCGGAGCAGGTGGCTGACGTCGTCTAACGCCATCTTGCACGCTCGCTTGTACCGGCAATCGGCAATGGACTGCACGGCCGCGCCCGACGTGAGCAGGGCGGGGCGCAGGCCTCGAACCAGGAATGCTGTTGAGTGTAGCTGCTTTGAACCCGCTATTGGAGTTTGAGCGGATACTTGGCTCCTTCCCAAGAACGAGCACACATTGCTCATGTATCACTCGGACATGCCGTTTAGAATTGGGCATCTCTGTTGAGGGAGCATCGACATGAAAACGACAGCCCGTGTAGGCGTCGCGGTGACCGTCGGTCTGCTGGCGTGCGCGGTGCCGGTGTTGACCCAGTCGGCGCCGGGCACAGCGAAATTCGGCCGCTTCGGGCTCGACCTCACGTCGCAGAAACAGGGCGTGAAGCCCGGCGACGATTTCTGGACGTATGCCAACGGGGCCTGGGACGCGCGCACCGAGATCGCGCCCGACCGTCCCTCGGCGGGCGTGGCCGTGACCGTCGTCGACGAAGCCGAGGTCAACGTTCGCGGCATCCTCGACGAAATGGGGAAGAACCCCGGGCAGTACGGCGCCTCGGGCCGGCAGATCGGCGACTTCTACGCGAGCTGGATGGACGTGGAGGGGATCGAGGCGCGCGGCACGGCTCCGCTCAAACCGTATCTCGACCGGATCGCCGCGGCGAAAGACCAGGCCGCGCTCCAGCTGCTGTTCGCCTCGCCTGACTATGCGTCGCCAGTGAACCTCGGCATCATCCCCAGCCTGTCCAACCCGGCGCAGTACACCGCCATCGTCGGCCAAGGCGGGCTCGGCATGCCGCGCGACAACTATTTGCTTCCGGGCGAGAAATACGACGGCTATCGCGCGGCGTACCGCGCGTACGTCGAGCGCATCCAGACACTCGCGGGCATCCGTGACGCGAGCGCCAAGGCCGACGCGATCGTCGCGCTCGAAACCGCGATGGCCAAAGACCAGTGGTCGCCGGAGGAGAGCCGCAATATCGCCAAACTCAACGATCCCCAGACGATCGATGGCCTGAAGGCGAAGGCGCCCGAGTTCGACTGGGTGCTCATGGTCAAGACCGCGGGACTGAGCGCGTCGCCGACCGTGCTGATGACGCAGAACACCGCGCTCATCGCGATGGGCAAGATCTTCGCGGCGACGCCGGTCGACACGTGGCAGGCGTATCTCGCCTATCACTTCATCAGCGATCACGCTCAGTACCTGCCGAAGGCGTTCGACGAGGCGAAGTTCGACTTTTTCTCGAAGACGCTGGCGGGCGTGCAGGCGCAGCGCGAGCGCTGGAAGCGCGGCGTGCAACTGGTGAACGGCGCCCTCGGCGAGGCGGTCGGCGCGATCTACGTCGCGAAGTATTTCCCGCCCGCGGCCGAGAGGCAGATGGCCGAGCTCATCGAGAACCTGCGCGGCGCGTACGAGCAGCGCATCACCAACTCGGCCTGGATGGACGAGGCGACCAAGAAGGCCGCGCTCGCGAAGCTCGCGGCGTTCGAGCCGCGCATCGGCCATCCGGTCAAATACATCGACTATTCGTCGATCAAGGTCGAGCGCAGAGACCTGCTCGGCAATGCCATGGCCGTCGCCGAGTTCCGGCATCAGCTCGAGCTCCAGCGCCTTCCGAAACCGGTCGACCGGACGCTCTGGGCGATGACGCCGCAAACCGTGAACGCGTACTACAGCCCGCTCTCGAACCAGATCACCTTCCCGGCCGCGATCCTGCAGCCGCCGTTCTTCGACGCCAACGCCGATCCGGCGGTGAACTACGGCGCGATTGGCGCGATCATCGGCCACGAGATGGGCCACGGATTCGACGATCAGGGCAGCCAGTTCGGTCCGACGGGGAAATTCGAGAACTGGTGGACCGACGCCGCGAAGAAGGCGTTCAAGGACCGCACCGCGGCGCTGACGGCCCAGTACGACGCGTACGAGCCGGTGCCGGGCACGCACATCAAGGGCGGGCTGACGCTGGGCGAGAACATCGGCGACCTCGGCGGCATCGAGGCCGCGTACGCGGCGTTCCAACGGTATCAGGCCCAGCACGGCAAAGCCGCCGTCATCGAAGGCGTGAGCGGCGACCAGCGCTTCTTCCTCGCGTACGCGCAGGCGTGGCAGTCCAAGGCCCGCGAGGGTGCCCTGCGTCAGCAGCTCATCACCGATCCCCACAGTCCGGCGAAATACCGCACGAACGGAGTCGTGCGGAATGTCGACGCCTGGTACGCGGCCTTCGACGTCAAGCCAGGCGACGCTCTGTATCTGCCGCCAGATCAGCGCGTGCACATCTGGTGATTCGCAGAACTGCTGGTGTGCCGCTCAAGCAGGCGCTGGGGGCGGCACTCCCTTCCCGCACGATCGAACTGGAGTCGTCGTGCGGTGCGATGATCCAGCCGGCGCACGACCCTGGACTCGACCTTCACACCGGTGTAATAGCGGCGGCACTGCCCGACTCTCGAGGATGTACAGGAAGCGTTTTGCCGCAGCCACGTGGCTGGTCGATAGGCTTCGAGCCGTGCAGCTCGCCTCCGGTCCTGTTTGAGGAGCCTGCAGGGCCGGGCTTCAGCGCAAAGAGCCGATGTGCTGCGGTTATCGACCCGGCGATCGCGGTGTCAACGCTTCACCGCGACGGCGTCGTTGTCGGCGCGTGCGGCAAATGGATCGACATCAGGACGATCGTGCCGTCGATCTGCTGGAACCAGTGCGGAGTCTTCTCGGGCACCATCACCCAGTCGCCCCTGGCGATCTTGCGCGGCGTGCCGCCGTCGACGCCCGACCCGGTGAGGTTCTCGGCGTTGGTCCGCTTCTCGTCCTTGAGTTTGCCGCCGGTGACCAGCGTCCCCGATCCTTCGACGACGTAGAACATCTCGGCTTCGCGTTCGTGCACCGACGCGGGCGCCGGAATACCGGCGACACGATGCTCGAGGTTGGCGGTGTAGGGCGCCAGGCCGACGATCGGCTGGATGAAGTTGGGCTGGTCCGGCTTCCGTTCGGCCTTCGCCTTCGCGATCATCGCCGTCACGTCAGCGGCTGAGGCGAACAGCTTCGGCGGGGGCGGCGGGTTCTGGGCAGTGAGCTGCCGCGCGATCGCGGCGGTCATCAGCAGAGTCAGAATCGTGCAGAGGACGCGTAGGCGCATAAGGCCTCCTGTTCGGCGGCGATTGTATAGCATCCGTGTATCACCCGTGTTCAGCATAGACGGCTTACAAGCGCTTCACCTCGCCATGCAGTGCGCTGATGCGGTGCTCGAATCCGCAATTACCGCCGCACCAACGAGCGTGAGCCTACGCTATCGAAACGGCGATCGTTCGATGATTTTGCGCCAGTTTTTGACTGGCTTCACCCCAGGACCGCGCGTTCCCGCATTCTCCTGCATCCGGTGCTGGAAATCCAGCTTTGAAGGAAGAGAGCGCCATGACGCGGCCATCTCGACACGTGACGGTCGCTTGTATGACGAAGATGACTGGGAAACGTGCTTTTCGCTTGATACGTTTTCTGGTCTCACGAGACGCTCGCGACCGACATCGGATCGACAATCGCCTGACACGACGCCGGAGGCCCCCAGTGATGCGCAAGAAACACATCAACGCCGGTGGTGTTCGCGCTCGTGTTCGCGTTATTCACCGGTGGATGCGGGGCCAAGGGATCCGCGACGACCGCACCGTCTCCCACGCCGACGCCGACGGCCGCCACGTTCTCGTTGACCGGAACCGTCACGGACAGCACCACTGCGAGCGGCATTGGCGGGGCAGCCGTCAGGATTGTCGATGGTCCGAACGCTGGCAAGTCAGCAACGACGGATGGTTCGGGCAACTACAGCCTCACCGGCTTGCAGTTATCAGGGTTCACTGTCAGCGTCTCAGCCGCCAGCTACGTGCCGCAGTCCAGGGGCGTCACGCTCACGTCGAATCGAGATGCTCTCGTTTGGACTCAATCACCCACCGACGCCAAACTTCACGCTGACCGGACAAGTCACAGACAGCGCGACCTCAGCACCGATTTCCGGCGCCACCGTCTCAATCAACGGCAGGTACACGACCGTCACCGACAGTCTGGGACACTACAGCGCCGCCGGTTTTCTCGACGCCGGGGGCAACCTCGACTACACATACGTTGTAGCCGACAATTACGCAGGCGACTTCCGCTACATCCGAGCAACGTCTCAGAATGTTCACCTGTATCGCATCAAGCGGATTACGGCAGGAGACTCGACGGTTGTGACCGTTGCGCCGGATGACACGCTGTGCGTCAACAACTTTCAGGACACTCTTGGCCTGGGTCCGGACTACGTGTGCCGAAGCGTGCGCGTCGTGGCACCCAGCGATGGCGTCGTGACGCTGGCGGCGATCTCCACCGAGGGCGGCGCGCATCCTCCTCTTGAAGTTGAAACCGTTGGTGTCTCTCCGTGCTGCGCTGAACGTATGGGGAACCCCACGTCGATCCAGGTGACAGCCGGAACAGAGGTCATCGTCAACGTGGAAATGATCTCGGGTTCGACCACCAGCCAATCGTTCACGTTGACCACGTCGATAGTGCGACAGTGAAGCATGCGTCGTTCAGACGTGGGGCTCCGGCTTGCCATCCGAAGCTCGTTCGGCGTTCAAGGCAGGTCCACCTACGCTTGGCCTGAATTCAGACGCCAAGCTCCGGTGGACACCATCCTTCGCCAGTCATGGAGTTGCTCGCGGGAGGGGCGCCGGCTCCGGCTTGCCATCCGAAGCTCGTTTCGGTGTTCAAGGCAGGTCCACCTACGCTAGGCCTGAATTCAAACGCCAAGCTCCGGTGGACACCATCCTTCGCCAGTCATGAAGTTGCTCGCGGGAGGGGCGCCGGCTCCGGCTTGCCATCCGAAGCTCGTTCGGCGTTCAAAGCAGGTCCACCTGCGCTTGGCCTGAATTCAAACGCCGAGCTCCGGTGGACACCGTCCTTCGCCAGTCATGAAGTTGCTCGCGGGAGGGGCGCCGGCTCCGGCTTGCCATCCGAAGCTCGTTCGGCGTTCAAAGCAGGTCCACCTGCGCTTGGCCTGAATTCAAACGCCAAGCCGGTGGACACCATCCTTCGCGTGCAATCATGAGCGAAGGATGGTGGACCAGACCGGGATCGAACCGGTGACCTCATGAATGCCATTCATGCGCGCTCCCAACTGCGCTACTGGCCCACGCTTGGGAAGAAACCTCAATTCTAGCACGCGCCTGCTATCATCCCGCCATGCCGGTGCCCCGACGTGAGTTTCTCGCCGCGGCAGGGACGGCCGCGATCGCACCGCTCAGCGTTCGCCTGTCAGCGATCATCGCAGCGGAGGATGCCACGACGATGTATGGACTCATCGGCAAGATGACGGCCGTGGCCGGCCAGCGCGACGCGCTCGCGTCGATGCTCCTCGAATCGACACAGGCGATGCCGGGCTGCCTCAGCTACATCGTCGCCACCGATCCCGCGGATGCCGACGCGCTGTGGATCACCGAGGTGTGGGACAGCGCGGCCAGCCATCAGGCGTCGCTGTCGCTGCCGGTAGTGAACGCCACCATCGCGAAAGCCAGGCCGCTGATCGCCGGCTTCAGCAACAGAGTTGAGACCGTTCCGCTCGGAGGCTACGGTTTGGGCAAGACCGCGGCTCGGTAGCCGCACTCGCTCGACGCGCCTCCAGCACCCTGACCGGCGGTCCTCCCGTCAGCGCCACAGCGCGCCTGTCAGACCATTTCTTGATCCAGATCAATGGCGGTTCCGCGGCGACCGGCGAACATGGCGGTGTCATCGACAGGAGGCCGTTATGAAGACGTTTGCCATGGTCGTGAGCGCGTGCGCGCTGTCCGCGACGCTCAGTGCACAGGTTCCCGACTTCACCCCGAAAACACCCCTCATTGGCGCGCTGCTGCACAACGACGTCGCCGAAGCGAAGCGATTGCTCGCGCGGGGCGCCGATCCGAACGAGAGCGGGTTCATCGGCATGCCGCCGATCGTGCTCGCGATCATTCGCCAAGACGCCGATCTGGTGCGGACGATGGTTGCCAGCGGCGCGGACCTCAATGCCCGCGATCGGTCGGGATCGACGGCGCTGATGTGGGCGGCGTTCAACGAAACCGGCGATGCCGGAATCGTCGAGGAGCTGTTGAAGCTCGGCGCGGATCCCGCTGCAACGAATCAAGCCGGAGAAACCGCGCTGGTCTGGGCGATGCGCCGCGGCGACACGCCGGTCGTGTCGGCGCTGCGGCGCGCGGGAGCCGCCGAAGCCGCGCTCACGAAAGCCTCGGTTGAAAAGGCGATCGCCGTGCTTCAACAGAGCGCCTCGCAATTCAACCGCGTGTCGGGCTGCTATTCGTGCCATCACCAGTCGTTGCCCCAGATGGCGTTCGGCGCCGCCCGCGCGCATGGCCTCGCCGTCGACGAAGCGGCGGCGCGCCACCAGGTGGACGTGACGATCAAGATGTTGAGCGGCGTCGCCGAAGCGGCGCTCCGGAATCGCGACCGGATCCCCGACCCGCCAATCGGCGTCAGCTATGCGCTCCTCGGACTTGCCGCCGAGCGCTACGAGGCGGACGCAACGACGGCCGCAATGGCCAGCGTCATCGCCGCCTGGCAGAGCGACGACGGCGCGTTCCATCCGCTTCCGGCGATCAGGCCGCCGCTCGAAGGGGACGCGTTCACGGCGACCGCGTTGAGCCTGCGCGCGCTGCAGTTGTACGGTTCGTCACCCGACGCGCGAGTCGCGCGGGCGCGTGACTGGCTGCGTACGGCGAGTCCTCGCACGACACAGGAACGCGCGATGCAGTTGCTTGGCCTGACGTGGGCCCACGCGTCCGCCGTGGACATCCGCAGGTCGGCCACTGCGCTCCTTGCCGAACAGCGGCCCGACGGTGGCTGGGGACAGCTGCCCACGCTCGAAACCGACGCCTACGCGACGGGACAAGCCCTCGTCGCGCTCGAGACGGCCGGACACGCGGTCTCCAGCGTCGAATACCGCCGCGGCGCCGCGTATCTGCTGCGGACGCAATTCGCCGACGGCTCGTGGCTCGTCCGCAGCCGCACCTTTCCGGTCCAGCCCCTGCGGGACACCGGCTTTCCGCACGGAAAGCACCAGTGGATCTCCGCGGCTGGCACGAGTTGGGCGGCGATGGCGCTGGCGCTGACACTGCCGGCACAACCGGGCACCGGCTCCGTTCAGTGATCGCTCGAAGCGCCGGCGACGCAATTTGCGCAGCGTCGCCGGACGGAACATCGTCATTGTTGCTGATGAAAGACGTGTCGGGAGGCTCATTGCGCCTCCCGTCGAGGTGATGGGTTGGTGTCGCCTCCCAGATTGGGCGGCGAGCGATGCTGTCAAAGTTCACAGCAAGCGAGGTGCCACTGTTCGCCGCGCTGGCTGCTCTCTTGCAGTGCTCTAGGGCAGCAGGCTCAGAGAGACTGCTCGATAGCTCGCATAGGGCGTCTATCGACGGGACTTGTCAATGGGGCGCACGCCGTGGAACTCGTCGAGATCGGAGCGATCGTGATCGTGTCGGTAGGGCTCGGGCTGGCCGGCGCGGGCGCGCTCCTGTCAGCGGTATTCCTCTGCTTCACCCGGCCGGCGAGGCTGCGCACGTCCGCAGCTTCCTAGGAACGGATTTACAGAGGCCTGGCCAGAATCACCCTCGCGCGACTTATTTTCCTGCCTTCGTCGCCCGCTGCCATCGATTGCGTAAGTTGCTCGTTCAGCGTCTTAACTGGATGCGGTGACGCAATGGGTTACTGCTGGACAGGATGGCCGTCGACTTCCGAATAGACGTAGGTCATTCGCAGCGTCGCGGGTCCGAACAGCCGCAGGTCGGCCTTGGATTCGAGCGCCATCGGAAGGTCCGAACCCCGGATCCGCTGGTACGACCGAACGATGTCGACGTTCTTGACCCAGAACGACGGGCTCTTCGCGAGCCGTCCCTGCAAGCGAACGAGGGAGCCGTCGCCGGGTTGAAGAAACATCGCCCCCGCGACGAGGACACGGTCCTTGCGCCGGGGCGAGAGCAACACCTTGGCGAGGCCGTCGGGATCGACGCCGCTCGGTTCGAATACGTAGTTATCTGGCGCGATCGACGATCGCCCGGTGTCGCCTTGCGCGATGGCGCTCCGCTCGGCGTCCAGCACACCTCGCAGGATCTTGTCGCGGATGAAACCGGATCCGCCTTCGGCGATCACCTGGTACCGGAAGCCGGTCGGCGGCGTGTACTCGATGGCGGCCTCGAGCCAGCCGCGCCGGCTGCCGTTCTCGGCCTCGAGCCGGCGAATCGCGCGATAACTGGGCTGCGCGTCGTCCTGCGCGAGAAACCGCCGAATGCAGTGGTCAGCCGTTTCGGGAACATCGGGAGCCGTCGCCCGAACGTTGGGCGCGATGGCCAGGGCCAGCAGCCCTACCAAAATGCGTCCACGTTGCGGGATCCTCTTCATCGACAACACCGAAGTGCACTCGGCGTGCCAGTCCACGTGGTATCGCGACGATGGCCTCCGCTAAGGGGAAGGCGCTGGATCGGGGGCGGGCAGTCCGGCGTGTCGGTCGAAAAGGATGCAGGCCTCGCCCGTACGTCGCCACACGGCGGTGACGAGAAGTTGTGCGACCTCGTGGTGCTTTCGCTCAAGTACGGTAGCCATTGCCACACCGCCGCGCTGCGACACAGCCATATCATCGCGCCTGAGGTGAACTTAAGGGCGCCCATGTGAGGGGCAAGAGCGTCGCCAGACAACGGCACCAATCTTGATATCTGAGTCGGCGACGACATCGCAGGACACATGGACCACATACAGAAGGGGCCAACCATGAATCAGGATGAACTCAAAGGCAAGGCGGAAGCGCTCAAGGGCAAGGTCAAGCAGGCGGCGGGCGATCTGACGGACAACGCCGATCTGCACGACGAAGGCGTGGCGGACGAAGTCGCGGGAAAGACCCAGGAGACGTTCGGGAAAGCCAAGCGGAAGGTCGGCGAAGCGATCGAAGACATCGGGAAAACGATCAAGAAGTAGCGTTTGCCGTCGATCCCATCGCCCCGCTCGGGGCGATGGGATTGTTC
This sequence comes from uncultured Acidobacteriota bacterium, assembly GCA_963792175.1. Taxonomy (GTDB): domain Bacteria; phylum Acidobacteriota; class Vicinamibacteria; order Vicinamibacterales; family CAVVIG01; genus CAWBVG01. The sequence goes on along the minus strand of CAWBVG010000017.1, from coordinate 43,743 downwards.
CTCCCCTCGACCGGCTCATCCTCCCTTCGCGGATAGAATCCTGCCGGTATGGACGCCGCACCAGTTGCCCTGCACCGCTCGCGCGCGCCGAGTCTGTACTACGGCTGGATCGTGCTGCTCGTCGCGGCGGCGGCGATGGTCGGTACGCTGCCCGGCCGCACGCAGGGCCTTGGCTTGATTACCGAGCCGCTGCTCGCGGACCTTCGAATCAGTCGTGTCAGCTTCGCGGAGCTGAACTTCTGGGCGACGATGCTCGGCGCCGTCGGCGCAATCGGCGTCGGGCAGGCGATCGATCGGTTCGGCAGCCGCGTCGTCCTCACGCTCGTGACAGTCGCGCTCGGTCTGGTCGTGTGCGCGATGAGTCGGACCTCCTCGTTCGTGGCGCTTGCGGTCTGGATCACGCTCACGCGCGGTCTGGGCCAGAGCGCGCTGTCGGTCGTCAGCATCGCCCTGGTTGGCCACTGGTTCGTCCGTCGGATTGACGCGGCGATGGCCGTCTACAGCGTCGTGATGAGCGTCGGCTTCATGCTCGCGTTTCCGCTGGTGGGCACTCTCGTTCAACAGTGGGGATGGCGCGGCGCATGGCTGGCGGTGGGTTGTGGCCTGCTGTGTTGCCTGGCGCCGGTGTCGGCGGCGCTGGTCCGTCGCGGACCGGAATCGCGCGGCCTTCTCCCCGACGGCGATGCGGTCGGGATGACGGTTCATGCGGCGGCGATCGGCGCGCCCGCGGCGCACGGCATGGTGTGGACCGAGGCGCTGCTGACGCGCGTGTTCTGGGTGTTTGCCGCCGGCACCGCGCTCTACGGCCTGGTCGCCTCCGGAATCGGCCTCTTCAACGAATCGATTCTCGCGCAGCGCGGGTTCAGCGCCCAGACCTACTACGAAACGCTGGTCGTCACGGCGCTGACGGCGCTTGCGGGAAACTTCCTCGGAGGCTGGCTCGCCGCCCGCGTCCCGCTCGGCCGGCTGATGGCGATGTCGTTGTTCGTCCTGGCCGCGGGCCTCGCCGCGCTGCCGCACGTGTCCACGCATGCGCACGTGCTGATCTGGGCGACCGCCATGGGGCTCGGTGGCGGACTGGTGATGGTCCTGTTCTTCAGCGTCTGGCCGCGCGTCTTCGGACGACGGCATCTGGGACGGATCCAGGGCGCGGCACAGGCGCTCACCGTCCTCGCGTCGGCCGTGGGTCCGTTGCTGCTCGCGTGGTGCGTCGAGTGGACCGGCAGCTACACGATGATGTTTCGCGTGCTCGCCGGGGTCATCGCGCTGGTCGGAGGACTGGCGCTATTCACGAGCGACCGGATTGGTGAGTCGGCGTGACCGGTTCGTTGACGAGCGTGGCGCAGCGAACCTGTTACGGCTCTCAGCGCCGCGTCGAGCTCATTCGAGGGCGCCCTCGCCGAGGGCCGGGCGCCTGGCGAGCGCGGTCGTGAACCCGAACAGGGTGAGCGCCGCGAGGACGAGGAATGCCGTCACACCGGCGCCCGCGTACCATGCCCGCAGATTGGCAGTCAGCGGAAAGAAGATGAACAGACCCGAGACGTAAAACGCCGCGACGGCCGCCAGCAGACCGACACGCACAATCAGAAGGACGAACAACGCGTTCAAGGGCAGCAGCAAGGCACATGTCAGCCAGAAGTGCGCCGACGCGGCCGAACCGAAGAGTGAAACGGCGACCGTGAACGCGGCGATTGCCATCGGTGCGCGACTTGAGTCCGAGGCGGAGCATCAGCAGCAGGAATACGGCGGCAAGGCCGGTCATGACGCTCTGCGCGCACCGCCAGACCAGAATCGGAACCGCCTCCTGTGCACCGTACGCGACCCCGAGGTAGTCGGCCGGCACGAGATCTGGCGTCAGGCCGAGCCACTCCGGCACCAGGAGACAACCGATGCCCCATGCCGCCATGATGCATCCCGCGGCACAACCGATCAGGATGTCTCTGCCAACCAGCGGGTCGCCGAATTCGCCCGCGACGACTCGTGCCCATGTGACGAGGAGCTCGGGCCAGCGGCGGCGGAGAAATGGTTCGACCGCCAGATATCCCACCCAACAGCATGCCGCCGCCAACACCGCCCACGACAGCGCCGCGAGCAGGAGTGCGATTTCCCACAGCGTCGCGATGTGACGCTCGCCAATCAGCCACGACACGCACATCGCGGCGAACACGAATATCGACAGCCGTCGGGCGCCACGCCGATCGCCACGTCCCGCGCGCACATTGCGGCGCGCGAGCGTTCCGGCACCGACGATGAGCGCGGCAAGCGCCAGAAAGAGAGGGACCAGCGCTGCGCGTTCTGTCGCTGTCAGCAGCGCCGGCGATATCCGTGACGGACGGCTCCATGGATAGAACGCTTCGAAGTACACAATCCGGCCTGCGAGGGCTGCGGCCTCGAGCCGCACCGGGACGTCGCGCCGGTTCGGCCACGTCCCTTCCCACGCGGCTCGGGTGTCAGCGAAGACAGGCGGGTTTCGTTCGGGCACGACCGTCCGCCATGCGGGCGGATCGAACCCCGCACGCGCAAGGAACGCGATCCAGTCGGGCGGCGCGGCGCCGCCGCCGTCGAGGGCCGACGGCGGAACGACGACGAGATGCGTCAAGCGGCCGTTGGCATCGAGCCGGACCAGCGCCATCGAGGACAGCGCGAGTGGCGGGTCGACTGGACTGATTCGCGACGCGTTGCCGTACTGAAACGGAAAGCGCCACGTCTCGAGCGGCTGCGGGCTTTCGCGGTACCAGAAGCGTACGATGCTGGGGTCCCGGTGGCCCCAGCGCGACCGCGATGGATCGTGCGTTCGCAGGTATCGCAACTGTTCGAGATCGACCTCGAACCCCGATACTCGATCGGCGGGCGGCTCCGCGTAGCCAAGGCTGGCGAGCATGTCCCTGGCGTTCTCGGCCAGCACTTCCGGCGACTTGGCGGGCGGCTGGTTCCAGACCAGCGCGCGCGACGCCGCAGCGACGCCGCCGATGGCCGCAGCCACGACGAGTGCGAGGGCCGCCCACGCCGCGCGCGCATCGAGCCCTTCACTCGATCGCGACGCCGCGACCATCTCGGGTGACGGCGTCTCGCCGGCGCGAAGCATCGCCTCGAGCGCGTTGCCGCCCGGGAGCGCCGCGGCAACTCGTGCGACCGACGGGGGCCGCGCCGCCGGATCGCGCGCGGTAGCGCGCAGAATCACGCGCTCCACCGCCGGGTCCATGTCCTTGATTAACTCCGACGGCGCGGGCGGCATCTCCTGCGCTTTCCGCGCCCGCAAGTCCTCGAACGAGCCGGCGCTGTAGGCGCGTTTGCCCGTGTAGAGCTCGTGCAGCAAAAGCCCCAGCGAATAGATGTCGCTCCGGACCGACGCGCCCTTGCCGGCCAGCTGTTCGGGCGCCATGTAGGCCGGCGTGCCCGAGAGGTCCGCTTCGAGCCCGACTGCATCCAACGCCACGGCAAGGCCGAAATCGGTGATGCGGACGCGGCCGCGGCCGTCGAGCATCACGTTGGCGGGTTTCAGGTCGCGGTGCAGGACGCCGCGGTCGTGCGCGGCAGCCAGCCCGGCACAGATCTGGCGGGCGATATCGAGCGCCTTGTCGGGCGGCAACCGGCCGATGCGCAGCAGCAGCGATCCGAGGTCCTCGCCGTCCACGTACTCCATCGCGAGAAACGCGTGTCCTCCGTCCGCCCCGGTTTCGACGATGTCGAAAACGCGGCAGACGTTCGGATGGGCCACCTGGCGGGCGTTGCGTACTTCCGCCAGGAAACGCTCTCGCCGAAGCGGATCGTCGGCGACCGACAGCGGCAGAAACTTCAGCGCGACCGGAGTCCCGAGCTTGATGTCGTCGGCGCGGTAGACCTCGCCCATGCCGCCGCGGCCGAGCAGACCGATGATGCGATACCGGCCGGCGAGCACGGTTCCGGGCGTGAAGCCCCGGTTGGATTCGTTCGGCAGAATCCGCGCGACAGGGGTCACGCCGGCCCTCGCCACGGGGCGCGGCGGCTCGGTTCTGGTGGGGCGCTGCGAAGGCGTCGAACGACGTTCGGAATCCACGGCGTTCTCGACTGCGCCGTCATTCTACGCCGTTACAGCACGGGCTTGATCACGCGGGAGCCCACCGCTTCGAGTGCCGGCCGCAAGGCGGCGAACATCGCTTCGTCCTCGTACGTCCCGACGATCGCGCCGCCCGACCCGGCGAAGTTCGCGCTGGCGCCGCACGCGCGTGCGGCATCGACCATCTGCACCTGCCAGCCGGGCAACGTGAAGATGGAGCGGCGGACGTCGAAGTTCTCGTCGACAATCCGCGACAACCGGCCGGCGTCACGGTCGAGAAGCACCTGTCGCGCGGACGCCGCGAGGTCGGCGACACGCCGCATGCCGTTGACCACGTCCGCGTCGCCGCGCCGGAAGCGCTCCTGCGCGTCGTTGTGAAACACCTCGGTGGGCTCGCTGAAGCCGTGATGGTAGGCGAGATAGAGCGGCGGCAGCAGCGCGGGATCGAGCGGTTCGTACTGGTAGTACCGCAGCTTGTGGAGCTGCCGCTCGTGCTCCGCGCCGAAGTCCATGTACACCAGCCCCTCGTAGGTTTGCGCGACCCGATCCTGCAGTCCCGCCGCCACGCGCAGCTCGTCGCGCTCGACCGACAGCACCAGCGATGGCTGGATCACCAGCGGCACGTCCACGGCGTAGAACTCCATGAGACAACGCAGCGTCGCGGTGATGATCGCGCTCGACCCCGCCAGGCCGACCTGGCGCGGGATGTTGGTGTGATAGCGGATGGTGAAGTTCTGATCGTGCAGCGTCACCCCGGCCGTGCGGCAGTAGTCGACGAAGCGTTTGACGGTGGCCTTGATCAGCCGGATGCCGCCGTAGTACCCGTGCAACGACACGTCGAGCGCCAGATCCTGAACGCTGCGAAACCGGGCGCGATCTTCCTCGGTCAGCATGATCTCGACGGTGTCCCACTCGTAGAGCACGACTTCCGCGGAGAAGTTGCGGACGACGAGCGAGAGGGTCCGGCCGCCATAGCCGTCGGAAGGATTGCCGACCAGCGCCGCCCGCGCGTAGGCGCGCTTGCGGATGATGTTCATCGCACGAGGCGCTCGACGAACGCGCGCAGCGCCGGGCCGTGCTTCGGATCGGCCAGCGCAAATTCGACGAACGCGCGAAAGTACGCGTCGAAGTTGCCGATGTCGAAGCGCCGCTCCTGAGGCCCGAGCACCACGCCGTAGGCGCGGCCGCCGTCGCGAATCAGCCGGCGGATCGCGTCCGTCAACTGGATTTCGCCGCCGACCCCGGGCTGCGTCGCATCGAGCGCCTGGAAGATGGCGGGCGACAGCACGTAGCGCGCGGCAATCGCCAGCGTGCTCGGCGCGTCCGCGGGACTCGGCTTCTCGACGAGATCCGCGAGCTCGACGAGTCCGCCCCGCGTCCGCAGCGGCTGCGCGATGCCGTAGTGGCGCACCTCGTCGCGCGGCACTTCCTCGAGCGCAATGACGGCGGCCGCCTGCTTGTCCTCGAACACCTCGCGCATCCGGCGCACGATGTCGCTGTGCCGATCGAGGCCGATGATCGAGTCGCCAAGCGCGACGACGAACGGCTCCTGCGCCACGAACGCACGCGCCGCCAGCACGGCGTGGCCGAGACCCAGCGCGTGACGCTGCCGCGTGTAGAAGTACTGCACGTCGGCGCGCTCGAACTCCAGCGAGGTGAGCAGTTCTTCCTTGCCGTTTTCACGAAGCAGCTGCACCAGCTCTTCGTTGACGTCGAAATGATTCTCGAGCGACGTCTTGCCGGGACCGGTGATGAACAGGATGCGGCGCAACCCGTCGCGGGCCAGCTCTTCGCAGACGTACTGAACCACTGGCTTGCGGCCGACCGGCAGCATCTCTTTCGGCTGAGATTTGGTCGCCGGCAGCAGCCGCGTCCCGAGCCCGGCGACCGGGACGACTGCGATGTCGATGCTCATGATCGGGGGCGAATCATAACAGGCGGCTCACCTGCGGAGGAGCTGTGGCAAAACAGCGACTGTAGCATGGCATTTCGGGTACCTCGTTTGCTCCTGCTAGCAACAACGGCCGAAAATCAGGAGGGTGTGTATCTTCCTGCGGCAATGGTGGGTAATTGAGGGTCCGAATTAAAGTCACGCCCAGGGAGCACGAGGTCGACGGGATCCGTCTCGACACGTTCAAGCGCGGCACAGTTCGGGAGGTTTCGTCGAGCATCGGCTCCTGGCTCATCGCCGAAGGGTATGCCGTCCCGGAAATGCGACATGCCCCGCGCGAGGACTGGGACTTTTCCGGTCCTAAGCCTGATCGCGACTCTGCCGCAGACGCCCCGCGCCGCCGCTCGACCGATCGCTGATCACCCTCAGATAGTCCTCTTCCGTATCGATGTCCCTGAAGGCCCCTTCGTCGGCGATCGCGATGTCGCCGGCCGCCGACGCGTGCGCGCGGATGACCGGCTTCGCGCCCTCCGCCGGATCAGCGGCGCGGAGCTCAGCGAACAGCGATCGATCGACGAGCAATGGATGGCCGTGCCGGCGGCCTGCGGTCGGACGCACCACCGGCGCGTGCGTGCGGCGGTAGCACGCGAGCACCGCGCGCACGGTGTCGGCCGTCACCAGCGGCACGTCGACCAGTGTCATCAGCGTGGCTGACACGCCGGGCCGATCCACGACGCCAAGACCTGCGACAAGCGACGACCACTGTCCGCGGTCGTAGTCGTGATTGACCACGAAGCGCGCCGGCAATCCACTCGCGGAGAACGAAGACACGATCGCGTCCGCTTCGTGTCCCACCACGACGACGACGTCGTCCACGCCCGCCTCGAGAAACGTGCGGACGATTCGCGTGAGAAACGTGTCGGTGGCGTCGAGCGGCAGCGTCGCTTTCGCGCGACCCATGCGCGACGAACGTCCGGCGGCGAGCACCACGGCGGGAATCACCGGCCCAATGTTATAGAATCGCGCGCATGGCCGAGGGCGATCTCCAGATTCGCTGCATGCGGTGCGGCGCTCAGATGGACATGCGCGATCCGGGTCCGGGCATGCCGTGGACGCCCGACCAGTTCTGGGTGTGCCCGCGTTGCGGCCGGCACTTCTGGACGACGTATCCGCCGCCCAATCGCGACAAGGTCAAACCTGCGACCGAGCCCGCTCTCGTAACGAGACTGCCCAGCCGTGAACCTCGCGACGTTCGAAGACAAATTGGACGACGACCTCGACGACGATCCCGACGAAGACGATGAGTTCGACGACGACGACGGCGACGACGACGAGGACGACGACGAGGATGAAGAGGACGACGAGGACGTCGAAACCTGGCAAGTGTCCAAACCGATACCGTTCCGCTAAAGTACGGCCTGTCCTTGACTTCGGGCACCGAACTGCCTAGACTGGCCCCGAATTCCAGCTCAGCCTGGGGTTCGGCGCAAGGCATTCGGCGAACGGAGGCGGCGTTTATGCCAACCGGGACAATTGCAAGACTCCTCATCGACAAGGGCTTCGGTTTCATCCGCGACGAAGGTGGGATCGAGCACTTTTTCCACCGCAGCTCGGTCCGCGGAGCCGTCTTCGAGCTGCTGCGGGAAGGTCAGCGGGTGGAATTCACGCCTGAGGATTCGCAAAAAGGCCCGCGGGCAGGCGACGTCCGTCTGATCGAAGGGTAGCCCGGCGGCTCGGCCTTCGCGCGATGCGCTCGCGGGCATCCTGCGATCGGCTGCGCCACGCTTCGCGCAGCCAGCGCTACGAGACCTGCGGCATCCGCGAGCTCGCGATCGCGTCGCCGGCAACCGGCTGCTCGCGAGGCGAGCGAGGTTGGCGGAAGCGCCTGGGAGTCGAACCCAGCCTCCCCGCGTGAGCGGGGAGCGACCGATTTTGAAGACCGGGAGGGCCGCCGGGCCCCGTTCACTTCCGTCGGAAGTCAGTGTAACTGCGGTCCGTCACTTTCGGAAAATCGATCGCAGCGACCGCCCCGGTATCGCTCAAATCCTCGAACACGACGTCCGCTCCCGCCGCGCGCAGCTCGTCGACGCTGTGATAGCCGGTGGCGACCGCGATCAATCGCGCGCCGCCGGCCTTCGCGCACGCGACGTCGAGCGGCGTGTCGCCAATGACGACGGCGTCTGACGACGCGAACGCCGGACCGCCGCAGGCGGCGACGCGCGCGAGCGCCTTCGGCACCAGTCCATTGCGATCGGCAGCGCCGTCGCCAAACGCGCCGCAGCGGAAGTAGCGCCACAGATCGAAGTGTTCCAGCTTCAATTGCGCGCCGGTCTCGTAATTGCCGGTGAGCAGCGCGAGATAGGCGTCGCGGGCGATCGATCAGCGCGTCCAGCAGCGCGCGGACGCCCGGCATGACGCCATAGCGCCCGCCGCGAACAGGGTCGTCCCTGTGTTCGCTGGCGGCGATTTCGGCGGCGAGGTGCCGCACGTACACGTCCGGGAAACGCGCGAGGTCCGCGGAGTCAGCGGGAATGCCGTGCGCCGCCGCGGCATCCGACAGGATCCACGCGTCGGTGCGTCCGGCCATCGGAATGTCGTGGAACGCGTCGGCGATCGAGAAGAGCTCCTCGAACGCAGACGTCATCGCCCGCCCGCCGGCGCCGCCGGTGAGCACAAGGGTACCGTCGATGTCGAACAGAATCAGTGTGGGAACGTTCAGCGATCAGCCTTCGCTGCGAACGTTGCCGGCGCGGGGCCCTTTGGCTGACGGCTCCTCATCGAAGCTGACGCGCTGACCTTCGTTGAGCTGGTCGAAGCTGCCCTGGACCGCACTTCGATGAAAGAACCACTCCTGGCCGCCATCGTCGCGAATGAACCCGAACCCTCTGTCCCGAACGAGTCGTTTGATCGTGCCGCTCGACATCCGAGTCTCCTTGGGCAGGTCGCTGCCCAAGAGTCGGATTATCAAGTTCCGTTCCACTAGACATGCGCCGCGATTTTCGGCGCAAATATGGTTCAGCCCTCAAGCTCATGTGGCCCGCGGGTGTCGGGATTGGAGACAATCTCCAATCCCGCCGATCCCGAAGTCGTAATCCGGATTCCTATTTCACCGTCACGGTAATCATCTGGCACGTGCCGGCGACGGTGTTGTGCAGGTCGTCGCCGATCTGCAGCGCCAGTCTTGTGACGGCCGGGCGTCAGCTGCATGTCGATCTCCGACTTGCCGTCGCCGAAATGCACCCACGACGGCGTGCCCTTGACGATGGTCTTGCCGGTCGGGAGGCAGCTGACACCGACGCCGATGTGATAGTGGCCAATGCCGGGTCGCGCGGTCGTCACATCGCCGGGCGGCACGGCGGCGATTTCGATCCCTTCGGATCCAAACTTCATGTGGACCGGACTCGATACCTGCGCGCCGTTCTTCGGCTCGATGAAGAACACCCTCGGCTTCTTCTTCGCCTGCGCCCCCGCCGACACACTCAATGCACCGATGATTGCCACAACGAGCAGCGCGAGCTGCTTCCGACTATGCATGGTGACTCTCCTCTGGGCAGACATTCTAGCCGAGCAGGCGCCGAAACCATCGGCCGGTCCCCTGCTCGGCCAACTGCCCGGTCGCCGGTTGCCATCTCAGGATCCGGTCCGCGACCGCGCGCCCGAACGCCTCGTCGAGGGTGGCCGCCACAATCGCCGTCCCGCGCCGGCGGGCGATGGCGCGGATATCGGCGCCCAGCGCGGCGCCGTCCTCCGCCGACAGGCCGGCGCTGGCATGTTCGAGGATCAACACGTGCGGATCGAGCGCCAGGCTCCGGCCCAGCCGCAGCCGAACGCGCGACGCAGGAGGCAGCGCCGCGATCGGCTGTTCCCAGATCGACTCCGGCAGTCCGACTTCGTGCGCCAGCACGCTCGCCTGCCGCTTGACCTCGTCCGGCGGCGGTTCGATCTCGAGCGTGAACGGCATCGCCAGATTCTGCACGACACTGAGTTGATCGAGCAGCACCGCGCGCTCGCTGACGATGCCGAAGCGATCGACCGTGGCGAGCCAGTCGTCGCTGTCGGCGATCGCCGACGTCGGCCGGCCGAACACGCGGATGTCGCCGGTCTCCGGCAGGATCGCCCCGGTGACGAGATTCGTGAACACCTCGGCGGCGACCTGATCGAGGCCCACGAGGGCGACGCGCTCGCCGGGCTGCACGCTGAGCGCGGCGATCCGCAGAGGACGCAGGGCTCGGTAGTCTTTGACGACGCCCGAGAGCTCGAGAACCGCGGCGGTCACGACCTTGATCTGGCGATTGACCTCGTCGACGACGCCGCTGGAAATGGAGAGCGCGGAGATCTCGGTTTTCAGCGCGGCGACGTTGCACGCGATCGCGCCGTAGGCGATCATCGCGTGGACGATCGGCGGCAGCACGCGCGTGTCGACGCTCGCCCCAAGAATCGCCGCCACCATCGTCGCCGCCATCGCCAGCGTGGCGATGGAAAAGACCGGTTTGCGGGCGGACGCGATGCGGCGGTAGTAGTCGCCGGCGACCTGGTGTTCGGCCATGGCGTCCTTCACGGCTTTGCCCTTCCCGATCAGATAGAACATCATCATCGAATGGGCGAGCAGCGTGATCATCGTCGAAAAGATCCCGACCGAGATGTGGCGCGCGACGTCGGTGCCCTGCAGCCCGAAGACGACGGCGACGACCTGCCCGGCGAGACCGATGAACACGGCGGTCAGGAGCGCTTGAGCCATGAATCACGCGATCATAGTTCAAGCCGCCCCTGGCTCGCCGAAGCGCCGAAGGCGCGAAGGCGGCGCCGTTCATCGGCGAGTGGATTGCGCGGCTGGCGCCGCGCGCGCGGAGAACACGCGTCGGCGCTGGACGTGGCGATGGGACGCGGACGCCATGCGGTCGCGCTGGCGATCGCGGGGTTCCGCGTGTTCGGCGTGGACGCGCGATTCGACGCGGTACGCGACGCGACGCGACGCGCGCGAGCGCTGCCGGCGTTCGCGTGCACGGCTGGTGCGCCGATCTGACCGCAGCATCCGCTGCCGTCGTCGCGATTCGACGTGATCGTGGTCACGCGCTACCTGCAGCGGAATCTGTTTCACGCGTTGAGAGGGGCAGTCCGTCCGGGCGGGGTCGTGCTGTACGAGACGTTCACGACGGCGCAACGCGCGCTGGGCACGGGGCCGACGTCGCCGGATCACCTGCTCGAACCGGGCGAGCTGCGACGGGCGTTCGACGGGTTCGAGGTGTTGTTCTACGAGGAAGTCACGGCGCCGGAGGCGGTCGCCAGGATCGCGGCGCGGGCGCTCGGCGCAGACGCTGACCGTTCCAGGATCGCGGCTCAGTCGTGACGCGCCTAGCAGCGTCGGCGCTTCAGCATGCGCTGACCGAACCGTTCGTACTCTTCCCGCGGCAGCGACACGCTCCCCGGCTGCCCGGTCCGTGCGACTCGTCGCCGTGAAAGTCCGAGCCTCCCGAGACCGCAAGTCCCAGACGGGCCGCTTCGTGCCGGTAATGCGCCGTCGCCGTCGCGTCGTGATTGGTGTGGTACACCTCGAGCGCGTCGAGCCCGGCGGCGGCAAATTCCGGCAGCCAGTCGTCCCGCTTGACCAGTCCCGGATGCGCGAGCGAGGCGATGCCACCCGATGCGTGGATGCGATCGAACACCTCGGCGGGCGCGGCGGCAAGCCGGGGAATGAACGCGGGCCGTCCGCGCGCCAGCCAGTTCTCGAACGCCTCGCTCGACGCTGGTCACATAGCGGCCGGCCACCAGCGCCCGGGCGATCCACGGCCGGCCCGCAGCCTTGCCGCCATCGTCGAGCCCGGGCTTGATGATCGCGTCGGCGTCCAGATGAATGCCGAACGTGGCCAGCCGCTCGACGATTTGCCGCACCCGATCGAGGCGGCGGCGGCGCTGTTCGACCAGAAACGTGTGGAGCGCCTGGCAATGCCGATCGACGAAATAGCCCAGGACGTGGACGTCCATGCCGTCACGGACCGCGGTGATTTCGATGCCCGGCACGAACTCGATGCCGGCGGCGGCGCAGGCCTCGGCGGCGGCGTCGCCGCCGGCCACCGTGTCGTGGTCGGTCACGGCGAGCACCGTGACGCCGGCAGCGGACGCGCGCGCCACGAGCTCCGCCGGCGTGCATCGGCCGTCGGACGCCGTCGTGTGGGTGTGGAGATCGATCACCGGGCGGACGCCCGGCCCGGACGTGCGGCACGCCGTCGTGGTCGCCGCTGCCGTTCGCGCAGCGCGCGGTACTCGCGCACGAGCAGCTCGTGGTGGGCCCGCTCTTCGTCCGCGAACTCGAGAAAGACCTGCTTGCCCTCGGAATCCTCGAAGCGTTCGCCGTAGCGCTTGAAGAACTCGTGCGATCCGCGCTCGCAGCGGATGCCGATGAGCAGCGCCTGCTGGTCGTTCACACCTTTGGTCAGCTCTTTGGCTCCGGCGGCGAACAGGCCGCTGGCGGCGCCCTTGAAGAAGAGGAAGGTGGGACGCGATTCGAGCTGCGGATCGCTGGCGGCGAGCGCCGCGTAGCGCTTCTGCAGCGTGCCGAGGTGCTCGCGCTCCTCGGCGGCGAGCTTCTGGAACACCGCGCGACCGCGGCGATCCCTGGTGAGCGAGGCGGCGCGCGTATAGAACTCGAGGCCGCTGCGCTCGGTCGCGATCGCCATCCGCAGCGCGTCGCGCGCGAACACGCGATCGGTGGTCGTGCCGTCAATCGCCGGCGATTCCCTGCCGGTCCGGCACTCCTCGCAGGTGCCGACAATCTGCACCACCGACTGCGTCGGCGCGAAATTTCGCGCCGCCGCGATCTCTTCCATCAGCGCCTCGACGTCCGAGCTCAGAAACTCCGACGAACGATGGCAGGTCGTGCAGACGAGATGAAAGTGCCGCGGGTGGCGGAACGACGCCTCGAAACGCGAGCGCCCTTCGCCGAAGTCGACTTTCCGCGCGATGCCGGCGCCGACCATCCACTGCAAGGTGCGGTAGACGGTCGCGCGGCCGATGCCGGCGTCTTCGCGGCGGACGTGTTCGAAGAGGTCGTCGGCGCTGAGATGCCCCTCCTGACGGAGGAACACGCTCACGATCCGATCGCGTTTGGAGGAATGCTTCCCGCCGGGGGGAATTGTCGAAATTGGTGAGTTAGGGAATTTGGTGAATTGGTGATTGCGTGCCTTTTCAATTCACCAACTCACCAAATCGCCAACTCACCAATTGCGCGTTACTCGACCGAGAACGAGGACCCGCAGCCGCAGGTCGACGTCGCGTTCGGGTTCTTGATCGTGAAGCCGCCGCCCGTGATGGTGTCGACGAAGTCGACCTCGGCGCCATTCAGATAGCGGATGCTGATCGGATCGATGAACAGCTTCACGCCGTGCGACTCGAACACCTGGTCGCCCGACCCCTGGCCGTTTTCCTCGATCATCAGGCCGTACTGGAAGCCCGAGCAGCCGCCGCCCTGCACGAACACGCGAAGGCCGCTGCCTGCCTTGTTTTCTTCGGTGAGCAGCTCGGTGATCTTCGAGGCGGCCGTTTCTGAGACGTTGATCATGCGCCCATTATAGCAAGAAGGCCCATTGGTATACTGCACAGCCCGCCCATGCCACACGTCCTGATTCCTGCGATTTCGCGCCAGAATCAGGCCGATCTGGCCGAACAGCGCTGGCGCGACGTGCTGGCCGGCCGCCCGGACCTGGCGCCGGCGCTCGACCTGCAGCGGCGGCTCCTCCGCCTCGTCTCGGACCTCGCCGCGACGCTGGAGACCGGCCGCCTGCCGCGGCTGTCGCTGCCCCCCAAGTACCTGGCCGCGAAGCTCGCGCGCGGCGTGCCGGTGCTGGCCGGCGAACCCATTCCCCTGCCGGTGGCGGTCCTCAAGCCGGCGCTGGGACGGCTCTGCGAGGCGCTGGCGGAAGGCGGGGCCGGGGAAGCCGCGACGCACATTCGCGACGCCATCGTGAACGGCAGCATCGAATGCGGATCGCTGCTGACCGCGTCGCTCGCGCGCAATCAGGCGGCGATTCGTACCGGCGCCTCGCACCGGGGCCTGGCGCCCGATCTGGTCTGGCTGGTCGCCGAACTCGCCGTCAGCCCGTTCGTCCACGCGCTGCAGCGGTCGCTCTTCGGCCATGCTCGCGATGCCGGCGCCGACTTGCAGCTGGCGCTCGACGCCTGGAATCGTGGGTATTGCCCGGCTTGCGGATCGTGGCCGGCGCTCGCCGAAGTCGTGGGCGGCCATCGCACGCTCCGCTGCTCGTTCTGCTCCAACGCGTGGGAGCTGACGACCTACGCGTGCATCTATTGCGAGGAGAGCGGCGAGAAGTTCGTGACCGCCGCGCCGGACGAGGAACGCAAAGATCGCCGGCTCGAGGTCTGCAGCACGTGCGGCGGCTATCTCAAGACCATCGATCTCGCGGAGCTCTCGCCCTTCCCACTGCTGTCAATCTCAGACATCGAGACGACCGATCTCGACGTCGCCGCCATGGAGCATGGCTATCAGCGGCCCGCGCTGAAAGACTTCGGTGCCGGGAGTAGGGTTGAACTGGGATTAGGGATTAGGGATTAGGGATTAGGGTGGCTAAGCCCCGATCCCTCAGCCTAATCCCTGCTCAGGCACCGAGCGCAGCGAGGTGCTGTGCCGGATTCCGCCTCGATGTCCTTGTGCAGCGAGTTGCCGTGCGCGTCCATCGTCACGATCGCGGGAAAGTCTTCGACGGTGAGATGCCACATCGCTTCCGGCGTGCCGAACTCGAGCAGCGACACGCCATCCACCCGCTTGATCGATCGTGCGTAGAATTGCGCGGCGCCGCCGATGGCGTTGAGGTACACCGCGCCGTGTTCCGCGAGCGCCGCCAGCGTCTTGGCGCCCATCCCGCCCTTGCCGATCACCGCGCGGATGCCGTAACGCCGGATGATCTCCCCCTGGTACGGTTCCTCGCGAATGCTCGTCGTCGGGCCGGCGGCGGTGACGCGCCAGCTCTCGCCTTCCTTCACGACGACCGGTCCGCAGTGATAGAGAACGGATCCCCGTAGATCGACCGGCGGCTCGTGCTTCATCAGATGCGAGTGGACGGCATCGCGGCCGGTGAACATCCGGCCGGAGACCATCACGACGTCGCCGACCTTCAGCGCGCGGACGGCGTCTTCGGTCAGCGGCGCGTGCAGGCTGATCTCACGCCCGGTCCTCGTGAAGCCGGCCTGGTCGAGCATCGGGATGATCGGATGCGACGGGTCACGATACAGCCAGCGGTCGATCGCGCCGGTGGAGGCGTTCAGCACGACGCCGAGGCGGCGGAACGCCCAGCAATCGTAGGCGACCGACACGAAGAAGCTGGCCGGCAGACGGTTGAGCGCGCCGATCTTGCAGCCGATCAGCGTCACCTTGCCGCCGAAGCCCATGGTGCCGATCTCCAGGCTGTTCACCGTCGCCATGACGGACGCTTCGATCCCGGCGAGCCGCGGATCCGGGTTCACATCGTCGAGCGTGCGGAACAGCTGCTCCTTGGCGTGCGTGTAGCCGGACGTGCGATCGCCACCGACGCACACGCCGACCGCGCCCGGCGCGCACCCCTTGCCCTGCGCCTGCCAGACCGCGTGGAGAATGCATTTCCTGACGCCGTCGAGCGTGCGATCGGCGCGGCCGAGATGCGGCAACTCGACCGGCAGCGCGTACTGGGCGTTGGTGTTTTCGCACCCGCCGCCCTTCAGGATCAGTTTGATCTCGATCGCGTCACGCTCCCATTGGTCGAAATGGATGATCGGCGTTCCCGGACCGAGGTTGTCGCCGGAGTTCTCGCCGGTGATCGAATCGACCGAATTGGGCCGCAGCTTGCCCCGACGCGTGGCCTCGGCGACCGCCTGCCGAATCTGCTGCCGCATCCAGATCTGATTCGCGCCGACTGGCGTCTTGACCTCGAAGGTCGGCATCCCGGTGTCCTGGCAGATCGCGCCTTCGCTGTCGACCGCGAGGTCGATGTTCTGCGCGATGATCGTCAGCGCCTGCGAGGAGCGCGTGCCGCCCGGCTCCGCGCCAAGGGACGATTTCATCGCCGCCCGCACGTCGGGCGGCAAATCGGTCGACGTCCTGACGATGAGTTGGAGCACGCTGTCGAAGAATGAGGGCAGCATACGGGGCAGTATACTGGTCGGGGCTCGGGGCTAGGGGCTAGCTGACAGCCCGAGCGAGTTCCTGTACCTAGCCCCCAGTCCCCAGCCCCGACTGCGAAGCCGCTATGCGTTTCCGCACAGAGCGCGATCCCCTCGGAGAATTGAACGTCCCGGAAGCCGCGTACTACGGCGTGCAGACCGCGCGCGCCCTCGAAAACTTTCCCATCAGCGGCCTGCGCGCGCCCGCGGATCTCGTGACCGCGACCATTCTCGTCAAGAAGGCCGCGGCCGAGGCCAATGCCGCGCTCGGACGGCTGCCGCGCGACGTGGCCGACGCGATTCTCGCGGCGACGGACGAGATCCTCGCCGGCGAGCTGCGCGATCAATTCGTGGTCGATGTCTACCAGGCCGGCGCCGGCACCTCGCACAACATGAACGCGAACGAGGTGCTCGCGAACCGCGCGGGCGAACGGCTGGGCGATCCGCGGGGCAGCTATCATCGCGTCCATCCGAACGATCACGTCAACATGGGCCAGTCGACGAACGACGTGTTCCCGACGGCCACGCGTCTGGCGCTGCTCCTCGGCGCCGCGCCACTGGTCGCCGCCGCCCGCACGCTCGCCGACAGCCTCGCGCGCAAGGCGGTCGAGTTTGCGGACGTGCTGAAGACCGGCCGCACCCACCTGCAGGACGCCGTGCCGATCACGCTCGGCCAGGAATTCAGCGGCTACGCGGAATGCGTCCGCCGGGGAGCCGACGATGTCGACGCGGCGTCCGAACAGTTGTACGAATTGAACATCGGCGCCACCGCGGTGGGGACGGGGCTGAACGCCGGCGACGACTACCGGCGGCTGGTCGTCGCCAATCTCGCGCGATACTCCAGCCTGCCGCTCAGGCCCGCCGCGAATCTGTTTCGCGTCACTCAGAGTATGGGCGACGTCCTCGCGTACTCGGGCGCCATGCGCCGGCTGGCGGTCGAAACCGGCAAAGTGGCGAGCGATCTCCGTCTGCTGAGCATGGGACCCAGGGCGGGGATTGCCGAAATCGCGCTGCCCGCTGTGCAGCCAGGCTCGTCGATCATGCCGGGCAAGGTGAATCCCTCCGTACCGGAAATGGTCAACCAGGTGTGCTTCCAGGTGATGGGCTGCGATACCACGGTCGCGATGGCCAGTGAAGCCGGTCAGCTGGAGCTGAACGTGATGATGCCGGTCATCGCGTGGAACGCCCTGCACGCGTCGACGATTCTGCGCGAGGCGATGAAGGTGTTCCGGCTGCGCTGTGTCGATGGCATCGCCGCGAACGATGCGCGAGCCCGCGAGCTGCTCGACCGCAGCACGGCGACGGCCACGGCGCTGAGTCCGTACATCGGCTACGCCGCGACAGCGGAGATCGCCAAGGAATCGGTGAAAACGGGCCGCTCGATCCGCGATCTCGTCATCGAACGCGGGCTGATCGACGCGGCGCGCCTGGATCAGATTCTCTCGGTCGATGCGATGACGCGGGGAGGAATTACAGGGGCGGGAGATCGGGCAGGAGGGGCAGGAGAACGGCGATCGCGGAAAGGCAGGACCGTCGTGAAGCGCGCATCTCGTGTTCACGATGTTGCTGTTGGCCTACGTGGCCTCCGCCCTTCCTGCCCTTCCTGCCCTTCCTGCCTCCAGCGGCCACGCGGCAGTCCGCCGAAGCGCAAGCTCTTCGAGCCGCAACGATCTCGGCCTGCTCGACGCCCCCGATCGCGATCAGTGGCAGAAGCCCGAGCAGATCATGGATACGCTCGGCATCGCGGACGGATCGGTCGTCGCCGATCTGGGGGCCGGCGGCGCCTGGTTCACGCTCCACATCGCGCGGCGCGTCGGACCGAACGGCGTCGTGTACGCCGAAGACATCCAGCCAGCGATGCTGCAGGTGATCCGCCAGCGGATGCAGGTCGAAAACCTCATGAACGTGCGTCCCATCCTCGGCACGTCGAGCGATCCGCGGCTGCCGAAAGGACTCGACGCCGCCATCATCGTCGACTCGTACCACGAGATGGACGATCCGTCGAATCCCAACCTGGTCGTCACGCTGCTCAGAAACATCACGCGGTCGTTGAAGCCGCAGGGCCGTCTGGGCATCGTCGACTTCAAACCGGGAGGGGGAGGGCCGGGTCCGGCGCCGGATCAGCGCGTGGATCCGCAATCGGTGATCAAGGCCGCCCATGCGGCGGGACTCGAGCTGATCTCGAGAGAAGAGATCCCGCCGTTCCTGTTTCTGCTGGTGTTCGGGCCTCGCAAGTAGGCGTAAACGGGAGAACGCAAGGAACGCAAAAAGTCGGACTTCAGCGTGTGCGCGCGAGCCACCAGAGACTGGGCATCACGGCAGCGGCGAGCAGCAGCTTCACGAAATCGGCGGCGATGAACGGATAGAAGCCTTCGGCGAGCGCAGCACTGAGGCCGCGCGCCTGCACGAACGCGGCGAGCCAGAAGACGCCGCCGGCGAAGACGACCGCGAGCCCGCACGCCATCGCGACGACCGCGGTCAGGTACCGGCGATCGAATCCACGTTCGGCGAGCGCGCCGGCCACGAACGCCGCGAGCGGATAACTCATCAGGTAGCCACCGGTCGGTCCGAGGAGACGCGCCGCGCCCGGGGCCAGCACGGGCGAGGTCGCGAACACCGGCAACCCGGCAATGCCGAGCGCCAGGTACAACAGCTGACTCGCGGCGCCGAGTCTGGCGCCGAGCGCCGCGGCGCCGACCAGGACCACCATCGGCTGAAACGTGAACGGTACCGGGGTGAACGGCAGCGGCACACTCACTTGCGCGGCGACTGCGGTGAGAATGGTGACGAAGACCACCGCGCCGATGCGTTCGGCCGTCTGGAGGCTTGGCGAAGGCGCACGCACCGTCATCGTCGAGAGCAGAGTAGGCTGCATGAGGGCGGATTCTAGCGTATGCGAGTAGCGCTGACAATTGCGGGAAGCGACCCTGGCGGCGGCGCCGGCATTCAGGCCGACCTCAAAACCTTTGCCGCGTTTGGCGTTTACGGCGCCAGCGCGATCGCGGCCATCACCGTGCAAAACACGCTGGGCGTCGAGGCGGTGGCTCCGTTGAGCGCCGACCTCGTCACGTCACAGATCGAGGCGATCGCGGGCGACTTTTCGATCGACGCCACGAAAACCGGCATGCTGGCCACCGCCGCGATCGTCGAAGCGGTCGCCGCCGCCATCGCGGAGCTCGATCTCCCGCTCGTCGTCGTCGACCCGGTGCTGGTCTCCACGAGTGGCGAGCGGCTGCTCGATGCGGATGGCGTGCAGGCGATGATCACCGAGCTGCTCCCGCGCGCGCGCGTCGTCACGCCGAACGTCCCGGAAGCCGAAGCATTGAGCGGCCGACGCATCTCATCAGCGGAGGATGCGCGCGATGCGGCGCGGGCGATTCGCGACATGGGCGCCGCTGCGGTCATCATCACCGGCGGACACGCGGTCGGGATCATCGGGTTCAGCGTTGGCATCGAGCGCGCGGAGGACGAGTCGTCGACCTGCTGTTCGACGGGCACGAGTTTCACGAATTCCGCGCCTCGCGAATCGACAGTCTCCACACGCACGGCACCGGGTGCACATTTGCATCGGCCGTCGCGGCCGGCCTCGCTCTCGGCCACACCCTTGCCGACGCCGCGCAGCGGGCGCAGCAGTACGTCGCCGGCGCCATCGCGCACGCGCCAGGCCTCGGGCACGGCCGCGGTCCGCTCGATCACTTCTGGGAATACAGGGTTCCAAAGTTCTAGCGTTCTAAAGTTCTAGGGTTCTGAGCGCTAGAACTCTAGGACGTTCAGACCCTTATACTTGAAGCTGATGCGAGCCGCTGCTCCACATCGGGACCGACACGCTCGCGCTGGACAGCGTCGCGGCGTCACTCGGAGATGGCGCCGGCGCCGACGGGGCGGTCGTCACCTTTCTCGGCCTGGTCCGCAACCACAACCTCGGGCGACGCGTCCGATATCTGGAGTACGAAGCGTACGAGCCGTTGGCGCTCAAGGCGTTCGAGCGGATTGCCGGGGAAATCGCCGAGCGGTGGCCGGGGGCGCGGCTCGCGCTGCATCACCGCATCGGCCGTCTGCAGATCGGCGAGGCCAGTATCGCGATTGCGGCGCGCTCGCCACATCGCGGCGACGCCTATGCGGCCTGCCGCTACGCCATCGAGCGCGTGAAACAGATTGCGCCGATCTGGAAACGCGAGTTCTTCGACGGCGGCGACGTCTGGATCGAAGGCGCGACGGCGAATCCCGACGACGAGCGGGCGAGGCGGGAGGCCGAGCGCCTGGCATGCGCGTGACGGTGCGGCTGTTCGCCCGGCTGCGCGACATCGCCGGCGCCTCGGAGCTGGCGCGCGAGCTCGCGCCCGGCGCGACGATTGGCGACGTCTGGCGGCAGCTCGCCGGCGAGTTTCCGGAGCTTTCGCAGTACGAGCGCTCGATTTCGAGCGCGGTGAATGCCGACTACGCGCGGATGGATCAGGTCATCGGCGAGGGGGACGAGATAGCGTTCCTGCCGCCGGTCTCCGGAGGATGAAAGCAACCGTTCGAAGCGCGCTGGAGTACGCAGAGAAACAATGAATTTCACTCGGCGCTCTTTGCGAACTCTGAACCGTTAGAACCGTTGTATGTTCGACAAGCTGACATCGGAAGAACAGCGCTACGAGGATCTGATGCGCCTGCTCGGCACCGCTGAGGTGCAGAGCGACTCGTCGGAGTACCGGAAGCACGCCAAGGCGCTGGCCGAGCTCGAGCCGATGATCGAGCGGTTCCGTGAGTACAAGTCCGTCGTTCACGACATCACGCAGACCGAGGAGCTTGCCGCCGGCAACGATACCGACATGCGCGACCTCGCCCGCGAGGAGCTGAAAGGGCTCGTGGTGCGGCGCGACAGCCTCATCGCCGAGCTGAAGGTGCTGCTGGTTCCCAAGGATCCCAACGACGCGAAGAACGTCATCCTCGAAATCCGCGCCGGCACTGGCGGCGACGAGGCGGCGCTGTTTGCGGGCGAGCTGTTCCGGATGTACTCCAAGTTCGCCGAGCGTCACGGCTGGCGGATCGAGGTGATGTCGAGCAGCGACACCGGCGTGGGCGGCCTCAAGGAAGTCATCGCGACGATTGAAGGCCGCGGCGTCTACAGCAAGCTGAAGTACGAAAGCGGCGTCCATCGCGTGCAGCGCGTGCCGGCCACCGAGGCCAGCGGCCGCATTCACACGTCGACGGCAACCGTCGCCGTCCTGCCCGAGGCCGAGGAGGTCGACGTCCAGATCCAGGACAAGGACCTGCGCATCGACACCTTCTGTTCGAGCGGCCCAGGCGGGCAGAGCGTCAACACCACCTACTCCGCGGTCCGAATCACCCACCTTCCCACAAACACCGTCGTCTCGCAGCAGGACGAGAAGTCGCAGATCAAGAACAAGGCGAAGGCGATGAAGGTGCTGCGCTCCCGCTTGTACGAGATGGAGCTGCGCAAGCAGCAGGAAGCGATCGCGAAAGATCGCCGCAGCCAGGTCGGCACCGGCGAGCGATCGGAAAAGATCCGGACCTACAACTTCCCGCAGAACCGCATCACCGATCACCGGATCAACTTCACGACCCACCGCCTCACCGAGGTGCTCAACGGCGATCTGGCGGAGCTGCTGGACCAGGTGACCACTCACTATCAATCCGAGAAGCTCAAGGATGCGACCGCTGTCAGCTGAAGGTCGATCGATTCAGGCGCACGTCGCCACGGCGCGGCAGCAGCTGCGCGAGGCGGGCATCACACCGGTCGAGTCGGACCTCGACGCGCGTCTGCTCGCGCAACAGGTGCTCGACTGGACGACCGAACGCTATCTGAGCGACGCCGGCGGCTCGGAGCCCGAAGCCTTTGCCCAGGCCTACGACGCGCTCGTCGCCCGGCGCGCCACTCGAGAGCCGCTCGCCTACATCGTCGGACACCGGGAGTTCTGGGGGTTGAAATTCGAGGTCAACCCGGACGTCCTGATTCCCCGGCCGGCCACCGAGCTGATCGTCGAAGCGCTGCTCGAGCTCTTCCCCAACCGCGACGCGCCGCTGACGATCGCCGATGTGTGCACCGGATGCGGCTGCGTCGCCGTCGCGGTCGCCCGCGAACGGCCGGGCGCGACCGTCGTCGCCAGCGACATCTCGCCGGAGGCGCTGGAGGTGGCGCGGCGCAATGCCGATCGTCACGGCGTCGGCCGCCGCATCAGTTTCAAGACCGGCGATCTGCTCCGGGGGCTCGACTCGGTCGAGCGTCCGTTCGACGCGATCCTCGCGAATCCGCCGTACGTCGTGGACCGTGCCCGGCCGGCCCTGCAGCCGGAGGTCCGCGACTTCGAGCCGGCGCTCGCGCTGTTCGGCGGCAGCGACGGCCTCGAACTCATCACGCGCCTCGTGGCGGAGGCGCCCCGGAAGCTGCGGCCCGGCGGCTATCTCGTCTTCGAATTCGGGCTCGGCCAGGACGTCGAGATCGAGGAGCTCCTCCAGGGCGCGCCCGAGCTCGCGCTGGTCGGCGTCCGGCGCGATCTCCAGGGCATCTCACGCACCGCGATCGCGCAGCGGGCCTGACCGACCATGGACTGTCTGTTCTGCAAGATCATCGACCGTCAGATTCCGGCGTCGATCGTCTACGAAGACGATCGCGTGCTCGCGTTCAACGACATCAACCCTCAGGGCCCCACGCACGTTCTTGTCATCCCGAAACGCCACATCTCCTCGCTGAACGAGCTGACCGAGGGCGACGATCAGATCGTCGGCGAAGTCGTCCGCCGCGCCGCGGCGATCGCCAACGATCGCGGCATCTCGGCCGCCGGCTTCCGGGCCGTGTTCAACACGAACCGCGAGGCCGGTCAGACGGTGTTTCACATCCACCTGCACCTCATCGGCGGCCGCAGCCTCGCCTGGCCTCCAGGCTGACCTTCGTCAGACAACCTTTTCCGTCGGCATACGTCTAGACGTCTGTCGGGGCTCGGGGCCAGCCGTGCTCGGGGACAACTGGCAACAGCTAGCCCCTAGCCCCCAGCCCCTATTCCGCTGTCGTCAGGAGTCAGGCCTTGCAGCTCGATGTGCTCGTTCATGACGCGATGCTCGCGTGGCGCAACGCGCTGCGCCGGCCGGCATTCACCCTCCTCGTCGTACTGACGCTGGCGCTCGGAATCGGCGTCAACAGTGCGGTATTCGCGCTGCTCGACGGCGTGCTGTTGCGCCCGCTTCCCTATCGCGATCCCTCCCGGCTCGTCTTCGTCTGGCAGTCGCTGCCGCAGCAGAATGTCCTCGAGGTCGAGGCGACCGCCTGGGACTACGCGGACTGGCAGTCGGTGCGCGCCTTTTCCGAAATCGGCCTCGTCGCGAACGGCGCCTCCTCGCTGACGGGCGACGACAACCCGGAGCGCGTACGCGGCAACGCCGTCACGGCATCGGTGATGCCGATGCTTGGCCTCGTGCCCAGAATCGGACGCGGCTTCACGCCGATTGAAGACACGACCGACGCGGCGCCGGCCGTCATCCTCGGCGATGGTCTGTGGCGACGGCGGTACGGCGGCGATCCCAACATCCTGGGCCGCGTCATTCAAGTGAACAACCAGCCACACACCGTGGTCGGCGTGATGCCGCCTCGCGCCGCACTGCCAGGACCGATCGGCGAGGACGGCGACCTGTGGATCTCGACGCACATGGACGCTCGTCAGCGGTCGAACGACATCAGCCACAACTACACGATTCTGGCGCGCCTCGCCGACGGCACGACGCTCGAGCAGGCGACGGCGGAGCTCGAGTCGGCCGCGGCGCGCGCCGCGGCCGAGCGTCCCTCGTCCCACAAGAACCTCGGTGTCCGGCTCGTTCCCGTGGCTGAGCAGACTGTGCGGGGGATCAGGCCGACGCTCTTCGTGGCGGCCGGCGGCGTGGCACTCCTCCTGCTCGTCGCCAGCGCGAACGCGGCGACGCTGCTCATCGCCCGGGCAGCGAACCGGCAGCACGAGCTCGCCGTGCGTGCCGCGCTTGGCGCGACGCGGCGCGCATTTCCTGTCGCTGGCCATCATGGAAAGCCTCGTGCTCGCGTTCCTTGGCAGCCTCGTGGGGTTGATGCTCGGAGGATGGGCGCTTCGTCTTTTGATCCCATTGCTCGGAACCGCTTTACCGCGATCGCTGGCGGTCAACATCGACGCGCGGGTAGCGCTCGTCAGCACCGGACTGGCGTGCGCGCTCGGGCTCGTGTTCGGCGCGATCGTCGCGTTCCATCGTCCAGGCGCGAGCCTGCAGGGATCGCTCAAGGCCTCGGCCCGGACGATCAACGCCGGCGGCGCCGGGCGAACGCGCAACGCGCTGGTGATCGCCCAGGTCGCGCTGGCGGTGGTCCTGCTCTCGGCGGCGGGCCTGATGCTCACGAGCGTCGTCAGGCTGTCGCATGTGAATCCTGGATTCGCGCCGGATCACCTGCTGACGTTCCGGCTGGCGCTCACCGGCGCGCGCTATGCGGAGCGCCCGGCGAGGGCGGTCTTCGGCGCCGAGACGCTCCAGCGTCTCGAAGCGCTGCCCGGCGTTCGCGGCGCATCCCTCGTGTCGGCGATTCCCTTTGGAGGCACCCGCGGCGCGACCGGCGTCGAAATCGAAGGGCGTCCGCGCCAGCCCGGTGACGGGCTGATCGTCGATCAGCGCTACATCTCGCCGGGCTACTTTCAGACGATGGGTATTCCGATCGGTCGCGGGCGCGGCTTCACGACGGCTGACGACGATCGGGCCGAGCCGGTCGTCGTGATCAATCGGGCGATGGCCGAGCGCTACTGGCCGAACGAGAATCCGATCGATCGCCGCGTGCGCGTGACGGCCGGTTACGACGCCGGGAGCTGGTTCCGCATCGTCGGCATCGCCGACAACGTGCGGCACATTGCGTTGAGCCGCGAACCCGTGACGGAGATGTACCGGCCGTTCGCTCAAACCGGAATCGGTATCTTCAGCGTCGTGGTCAAGACGGCTGGTGAACCCGCGGCGATCGCTCAGTCCGTCCGAGCGGCCATGCAGGCCGTCGATCGAAACATGCCGGTCTACGACGTGCGAACGATGGAAGACCGGATCGCGGGTTCGTTCGCCCAGACACGCGGCACGATGCTCTTGCTGCTGGTGACGGCGGTTCTGGCCGCGGCGCTCTCCGGGGTCGCGATCTACGGATCGATCTGGTATTCGGTCAGTCAGCGTCTGCCGGAGATCGGCATCCGGCTGGCGCTCGGCGCGAGCCGCGGCTCGGTGTTCGTCGACGTGCTGCGGCGCGCGGTGGTGCTGACGGGGGCCGGATCGGCGATCGGTCTGGCCGCCGCTCTCGCCGCCGGGCGTCTCCTCGCCAGCCTTCTCTTCGAGACCACCGCCACCGATCCCGTGACGTACGCCCTGGTCATTGCCGGAACGATGACGCTGGCGCTCGTGGCCGGTCTCGCGCCGGCGAGGCGCGCCACGCGGGTGGATCCGATGACGGCGCTCAGAAACGAGTAGGGGCTCGACTCGAGAGACGAGTAGGGGCTAGGGGCTAGGCTAGCTGTCCCTAGTCCCCTTAGTCTCCTAGCCCCCAGCCCCGACGTCAGCTCGCGTCACTTGCATCCGCGAGCGTTCAGTGTTACAGATCGTCACGTGACAGACCGTAACATCTCCCGCCGGCCGCTCACCGAGCTGCAACAGGCGATCCTGGATTTCATTTCGGACAAGGGATCTGCGACGTCGGAAGAAATCCGCGAAGGACTGCGAACCCGTCATCCGCTGAAAGATTCGAGCGTGCGGACGCTGCTTCGCCGTCTCGAAGCCCGCGGCTATGTCAGCCACCGGGTCGAGGGTAAGGTGTTCGTCTATCGGGCGACCGTCGCGGCGCGGCGCATCGCCGCGCGCGCCGTGCAGCACCTCATCGATCGGTTCTGGGCCGGATCCGTCGAACAGTTTCTCGTCGGCATGGTGGACGAGCGCATCGTGTCGGCTCGCGAGCTCGAGCGCCTCGCGCGGAAAGTGAAGAAGTCGTCATGACCGCCATTCTGATTCGCGTGATCGTGGAATCGTCCATCCGGAGCGCGTTGGTGGCAGCGGCGGTCGCGCTGATTCTCGGTGCCTTCCGCCTGCGCGACGCGAGCCTGAGGCACGGGGCCTGGACAGCGGTCCTGAGCGCCATGATGTTGATGCCGGCGCTTCTGTACGTGACTCCGTCGATCGCTCTGCCGGAGTCGCTCGCACGGCCGATGCGTGTCTCTCTGCCCGCCATCGAACCGGGCTACAGAACCAGTCGTTTCCCCGGGCGGCGACCGCCAGCCGCATGCCGACCGCGAGGACAAATCGTCGCCAGTTCCGAGCCTCGCAGGCCATGTGCCGGCCGGTCCGGCGGCAATCGGCACGGACGGCGCAGCTCCGACGGCGCTTCTGGCGCTATGGCTCTACGGCGCCGTCGTGTTCGTGCTGCTGACGCGGTGCGTGTTGGGCTACCGCCAGGCCGCACGCATCGCCGGTGATGGACGCCGCATCGATCTGCCACGATGCCGGTCCTCTGCTGTCCCACGTTCCGACTACAACGGTGCTGCTGGAGTCGCCGGCCGTCGTGACGCCGATGACCGTCGGCGCGATTTCTCCCGTCGTTCTCCTTGCCGCCGTCCTGGCGTAGCTGGAGCGAGGCTCGCATGCGCGCGGTTATCGCGCACGAGATGGCGCACGTCCAGCGGCGCGATCCGCTGGTCGCCATGCTGGCGCACGTCAACCGCTGTCTCTTCTGGTTTCATCCGGTCGCATGGTGGCTCGAGCGAGCGTTGGCGGCGGCGGCGGAACACGCCTGCGACGAGGCGGCCGTTCGCACGACAGGCGCACGGGAAACCTATGCGCAGACCCTTCTCGACATGGCGCAGCTCGTCAGCCGCCGCGGACGTCGGGTGCCTGGCGAGGCGTCGGCATGGACGGTCGTGGTCTTCTGGGCCGGCGGATCGATCACATCCTGAACGCGTCTCCGTCAGTCGCAGCATCTCCACGCCGCAAGGCCGCGACCGCCGTTTGTTGTATGGCCGCGACGTTCCTCGTCGTCTCCTGCCGGCCGCGAGCGGCGAACACTCCAGACCGGACCTGCCGACGCACTGGAGCAGAGCGAAAGGAAGCTTCGCGCGGATCTCGAGCGTGTCTCCAGAACGCAGCTGCCCGTCGGCGACGTCGACGGTTCGCCCGATCCGGCGCAGGTCGTGGCGCTCGAAGCGGCGGCGGCGCGAAACCCGGACGACCTGACGGCCCTGAAGTCGCTGCTCGTCGCCTACTGGATCCAGCCGCCCGCCGATCTCGCCAAACGGCGGGCTCGCATCCTGTGGCTGATCGAGCACCATCCCGATGTTCCATTGGCCGGCTCGATCGAGGCGCGCCTGTTTCCGAACGATCTCGAGCCAGCGTTCCCTGGCGATCCTGTCGGCTATCAGCAGGCCAGGGCGCTGTGGCTGTCGCTCGCGGAGGCTCCAAATGTCCGCGGGCAGGTTCTTGGCAACGCCGCGTCCTTTCTCGAAACCACGGACAGTTCGCGCGCTGAACAAATGCTGCAGCGCGCACGCGCTTCCGATCCCTCGGGGCCGTGGACGGCGCAGCTCGGCAGGCTGTATGCGACCGTCCTTGCGGGTTCCGATGCGGTTCGCTCGCGTAACCGCCTCCGGAAGATCAGCCAGCGGCGCGCCCGGAGCCGCCGCCGGCCTGGCGATTCGCAGGACGCTTGGCGAATCGCGCGATCACGAGCTGCTGACAGCGGCCGGGTGGTTCCTCGCGAGGGGAGTCCGCGGTCCCAGCCAGTTCAGGGAATTCGACCCGGATTACTGGGCCGAGTGGTGTTACAGGCGCGCCCTTCGTGTGCAACCGGCCGCCATCGTCGCGCACACGGAGTTGCTCGAGATTCGATCGCGTCAGAGCTGGAGTCGTGGCGAACCGTTGTGGAGCGAGCCGCCAGCACGTGCATACGAGAGCGTCGCCGCCCTGCCGGAGGCCGAGCGATTCGAGCTGCTCCCCGACCTGGCGCGGACCGCGTGCCAGCGTCTGGAATCGATGGCGCGGTGGGACGATGACCCGCTCATTCGCGATCGCATGGAGCAGTCGAAACGCGACGCGAAACGCTATGCGGAGGACGCCCTCGCCTTGGCGCCCCGGTATCGCGATCACCCCGAGTACCGGCACCGCCATCTACCTGGCGAACATGACGCTCGGCACGCTGGCGCTTCGTGACGGCGACACGAAGAAGGCCGTGCTGTTCCTGCGGAACGCGTCGAGGGCGCCGGCGTCCGAAGAGCTCGCGTACTCGAACGGCATCGTCTCGAGTCACCACTGGCATCTTGCCGCGGATCTACTGAAGCTCGGCGAGCGGGAAGCGGTCCTGGAATTCCTCGAACGAATGTCCGCGATCAGCGTCGCCAATCGGTACGAGCTGCGTGAGGCGGCGGCGGCGATTCGCGGCGGGCGAACTCCGCGTCTCTGACTGAATCTGCCGGGGCAGCGTGTAGTAAACAGCTAGCCCCCAGCCCCGAGCCCCGACATCTAGCCCTAGCCCCCAGCCCCTACTGCATCCCCGGCCCCTGCGCGGCGTGGTCGGCGGGCCGCGTCAGGAGATACGCGCCCTTGCCGTTCGGCCGATCGAGAAAGAAATCGACCGCACGATAGCCGCGACCGAAGTACGTCGTGAAGATCTCGCGCGTCGCCAGGCGCCACTCCAGCGCTTTCTCGGGTGCCCCGGACAGCATCTCGGTGAAGTGCATCGGGATTTCGACCCGCACGCGCCGCTCATCGAGGGCGAGATTGACGTCGGCACACGCGTGCCAGTCGCCCTCGGGCGTCGCGCGATTCGCGGCTGGCGCGTCGGCGACCTCATCGCTCCGCAGCGTCAACGCCGCGCCGCCGCCCTGAAGCCGTCGCTCGACGTGCGGTTTCGCGATCCACCATTCCGCGACGAACCGATCGGTCGGATTGCCTTGGTGCAGCGGGCTCGACGAGGTGCCGTAGACGTTTTCTTCGTACTCTTCGACGACCACGCCGAGCTTGGCGAAGTTGAGGTGCGCGTTCAGCGCCTGCATCGGGTCGTAGGTCCACTCGATCAGCTCGAGGCCCATCGCCAGCGTGCGCTCGCGCTGCAGCAGCTTCAAGTGGCGGCCGGTGCCATCGTTGCGATGCTCGGCGACCACTCCCAGCATGTGCGACCACTGCGTCGCCTTGCCGTGTTTGATGCCGGGCAGCGAGTAGACGAAGCCAACCATTCGCTCGGCTGCCTGATGCCCGGTTTCGCGCGCGAACGCGCCGATCAGGATGCCGCCACGCAGCACGCTGACCGCCAGGATCGGCACCGGCACCACATCGTCGTAACCGGGACCCCAGATGCGACGCTCGAGTTCGACCACCTGCGCGTAGTCCTCGAGCGTGGTCAGATGACGGCAGATCACGGTCTGCATTTCGGCAATCGGGTTGCATTGGGTAATTGAGTAATTGGGTAATTGATGGTCAATTGGGTATCGAATCAATCCCACAATCAATTACCAGATTACCCAATTATCCAATTACCAGATCCGGCAGCTCGCGAAGCGAGCGTATGACCGGCACTCGCTGGTCGCCGACGACGGCGGGCGCGGCGTTATCGCCGCGGTTCAGCAGAATCGCCCGCATCCCGACATTGAGCGCGCCCTCGATGTCCTGCCGCACGCTGTCGCCGACCATCACGGCCTCCGCAGGGGCGACGCCGAGCAGCTGGAGCGCCGACGAAAAGATGCTGGGATGCGGTTTCATGAGACCGTGATCGGACGACGACACCGTCGCGCTGATCAGACCCTGCAGCTCGAAATGCGACTGGAACGACGCCAGGCAGCGGTGCGTGTTCGAGATCAGCCCGACCCGCAGGCCCGCCTCCGACAGCTGCCGTAATACCGCCGGCACGTCGTCGTACAGCTCGAAGTGCTGGCACGCCGCCCATTCGCGATAGATCTCCCGCGAACACTCGTCGACCCGCGGTCCCCGCCCGCCCATCCGCTCGATGATGTGGCTCGTGTAGGCGATGAAGATCTCCGGATCGTAAACATCGTCCGGGCTGTTGAGGAGCGGCGCGGCGCTGGCGACACCCTGCTCGAACTTCGCCGGATCGACGTCCATGTCATAGCGCGCACAGAACGCCTGATACCCTTCGCCGCGGAATGTCGGCCCGGGATAGATGAGCGTGAAGTCGACGTCGAAGAGGACGGCCTTCGTGGACACCGGAATCGGGCAATTACGCTTCGGTCGGATTCCGGTTATCGCGCTCATCGATTGCGAATGCCTCGGCAAGCATCCGGATGTCATCCTGCGGCAGCGATTCGAACAGAACGTCAGTGTGCCGGCGGTCTCGGCAAAGCGCGCTTCCAGGCCAGAATCCATCGTGTCGAAGCGCGATTCCAGACCGTCGAAGCGCGATCCGCAGCGTGATCCAGTCGCAGGCCGGCGCGAAACTCACTGCGCAGCGACCACTTCGAGCGCATCGATGCGCCGACCCAGTTGTTCGATGGCCCCGGAAGTCTCGACGTCCATGGCGCGGGTTCGATCCTACCATCGTCAAAGAGGCTGACGCTCGGCGGCCGCGCTTTTCGTGCAATCCGACGCTCCAGGAACGCCGGATCTGGTAATTGGGTAATTGGGTAATTGGGTAATCGATTGCTCGATTGCTCGATTGCTCGATTGCTTCAATTACCAGATTACCCAATCATCCAATTACCCAATTCACCGCGGAGTCTCCTGGTACGGGCCCGCGATCACCATCGTGGCCCGGTCCGGGTCGAGAACCCGGCGCGCGGCGGCGTTGACCTCGTCGAGCGTCACGGCCGTCAGGAGATCGGGGAGCCGCGCGTCGTAGTCGAGGCCGAGGCCGAAGACTTCCTCCGTCTGAAGGAAGTTCGCGATGGCGGCGTTGGTTTCCAGCGCGCGCGGAATGGAGCCGATGAGATACCGGCGCGAGTCGTCCAGTTCTTGCTGCGTGACGCCATCGCGCACGATGCTGACGATCTCTTCGTCGATCGACGCGATCGCCCGATCGACGTTGCCCGGGCCGACACCTGCGCGAATCGACAACGGACCCTCCGCGATGTTCGCGTCGAGCGAGCTCGAGACGTAATAGGCCATCCCCTGGCGCTCGCGGATGCTGTCGCCCAGCCGGCCGCCGATGGCGTATTGGCCGAAGACGTTGTTCATCAGCCAGAACGCGTAGTAAGCCGGGTCGCGGCGCGCGATTGCGGTGAAGCCGTATGCGATGTCGGCCTGCGCCTTGTTCATCATCGGGATGACGATCCGCTGGCGACGAGCGGCGGCGGCGACCGGCGGCAGAAGCGGTCGCGGCAATGCCACCGTGCGCCAGCCGCCGAAGACACGCGCCGCCACATCAGTGGCGCGGGCCGGTTCGACGTCGCCGACGAGCACCGCCGTCAGCTCCGCGGGCGCAAAGCGGCCGGCGTGCTGCCGCGCGAGATCCGTCCGCGTCAGCGATTCGACGACCTCGATCGACCCCTTCGTCCTGCGGCCGTAAGGGTGACCGCCGGGGTACAGGTGCGCCATCAGCGTTTCGATGGCGCGAACGGCTGGATTGTCGTCGTCCTGCCGTATCGCCGTAATGACCTCGCCTTTGCGAGTGGCGATCTCCTCTTCGGCCAGCGACGGCGCCATCAACATGTCGCCGAGCAACGCGAGCACCGGTTCGAAATCTTCCGACAGGCAGGTACAGACGATCGTGAAGCTGTGGCGCGTGACCGTCACGGTGAGGCTGATGCCGCGGCTGTCGAGCTCCTCCGCAATCACCGCCGCCGGCCGTGACGCGGTTCCGCGATCGATGAGACGCGACAACAGCCAGGTCGTGCCCGCCGCGCCATCCGGATCCGAGGCGGAACCGGCGCGCATCGCGAGGCTGATCGCCACGGCGGGCGTTGTGGCGGTCTGCTTGGCCAGTACGACGGTGCCGTTTTCGAGGACGGAACGCGCCGGGTTGAGGCCAACTCTCGCGGCGGAACTTTCAAGTCTCACGTTTCAACTCGTGGGACTGCGGTTCCGTTGCCGACAGGCAACGGCACGAACCAGCCGACCGTGCGGTTGGATGGCTGAAAGACCGCGTCCGCGGCCGCAGCCGCATCGTCGACGGTGACGGCCGCGATGCGCGCGGGCAGGATGGAGAACAGATCCACGCTGGCAATCGTCTCGAAGTAGCCAAGCTGGTGCGCGATGTTGGTCACGCTGTCGTTGTCGAACACGAGCCGCGCTCGCAGCTGCGCCTTGGCTTTGGCGAGCTCGGCGTCGGTGATGCCGCCCTTCCTGACGCGATCGATTTCGTCGAGCAGCGCCGTGCCCACCGCGTCGAGCGCCGTCCCGTCGGTGGCGGTCGCGGACAAGGTGTAGAGAAACGGCTCGGCGGTCGGCATCAGCGAACCCGAGATCGCCGATGCGAGGCCTTTCTCGACCAGCATGCGATAGAGCCGGGCGCTCCGTTGCGGCGGGGGCACGCGGAAGCTGGACCAGAGGTTGACGCCCTTGGCGCCCGTCAGCACCGCGTCCAGGATCAGCAGCGGCGCGAACAGCGGGTCAGTCGCCGACGGCGCGTGATACCCGACCTTCAGGTAGGCCGTCGTGCCTTCTTTTCGTATCGTCGAGACGGCGTTCGCCGGTCTGCTCCGGTTCGATCGTGCGGATGCGGGTGGGCGGGTCGCCTGCCTGGATGGCGCCGAAGTAGCGATCGACGCGCCGCAACGCCTCGTCCGTGTCGACGTCGCCGACGATGACGAGGGTGGCGTTGTTGGGCACGTAGTGGCGCCGGTAGTACCCGTACAAATCGTCCCGGGTCATCGCCTGCAGATCGGGCAGCCAGCCGATCGTCGGATGCCGGTACGGATGCGCCTTGAACGCGGTCGCCGTCAGCTCCTGGTCGAGCAGCTGATCCGGATCGTTTTCGCCGCCCTGCAGCTCCGAGATGATCACCGTCCGCTCCGACTCGCAGTCGTCGGGGTGATAGAGGCAGCTGCCCATGCGCTCGGACTCGATGAACAGCATGCGATCGAGGGCATCGCGGGTCGCGGTTTCGAAGTACGTCGTCTCGTCGATCCAGGTGTAGCCGTTCCAGGTGCCGCCGAACTGCTCGATGATCCCCTTGACCTGATCGCGCGGGATGTTGGTCGTGCCCTTGAAGTTCATGTGCTCGACCCAGTGCGAGACACCGGTCAGGCCGGGACGTTCGTCCTTCGACCCGACCTTGTACCAGCACCACACCGAGGCCAGCGGCGCGGTGTGTTCCTCTTGCACGAGCACCTTCAGCCCGTTGTCGAGCACCGTCGAACGCACCATCGGATCATTATAGAATCGGTGAGATACCCATGCCTGAGTGGAAGGACACCGTCAACCTGCCGCGCACCGAGTTCCCGATGAAGGCGAACCTGGCCACCAGCGAGGCCGCCACGCTGGCGCACTGGAAGGCCATCAACCTCTACGGGAAGATCCGCGCGCGCCGCGAGGGCGCACCGAAGTTCGTGCTGCACGACGGCCCGCCGTACGCGAACGGCAACATCCACATGGGCACGGCGCTGAACAAGATCCTGAAGGAGCTCGTCGTCAAATCGCGCTCGATGGCCGGGTTCGACGCGCCGTACGTGGTGGGGTACGACTGCCACGGCCTGCCGATCGAGTTGCGGGTGGATCGGGAGCTCGGACCGAAGAAGCGCGAGATGTCGGTCGCCGATTTCTGCCGCGCCTGCCGCGCGTATGCCGAGCGCTACGTCGGGGCGATGACCGAGCAGTTCGAGCGCCTCGGCATTCTCGCCACGTGGGATCGTCCGTACCTGACGATGAACTTCAAGTACCAGGCGGCCATCGTGCGCGCGCTGGGGCGGTTCGTCGAGCAGCGGCTCGTCTACAAGGGCCGGAAGCCCGTGCACTGGTGCATCCACTGCCGCACCGCGCTGGCCGAGGCCGAGGTCGAATACTCCGATCACACCTCGCCGTCGATCTACGTCGAGTTTCCGCTGTCGCCCGAGGATGCCGGCGAGCTGGGCCGGCGTGTGCCGGCGCTGGCGAACAAGAACGTCTCCGTCCTGATCTGGACGACGACGCCCTGGACCATCCCGTCGAATCTGGCGGTCGCGTTCCATCCGGAGTTCGACTACGCCGCCTACGAGGTCGACGGTCGGTACGTGATCGTCGCCGAAGCGCTGGCCTCGAAGGTCGCGGCCGCCGGCGGCAAGACGTTTGGTCCGCCGGCCGCGCAGTTCAAAGGCGAAGTGATGGAACACGTCAGGTTCCAGCACCCGCTGTATTCGCGCGTGTCGCTCGGTGTGCTCGGCGACTACGTGACGCTCGACGCCGGCACCGGCGCGGTGCACACGGCGCCCGGCCACGGCGCCGACGACTTCAAGACCGGGATGAAGTACGGCCTCGATATCTACGCACCAATCGGACCGGCGGGACACTTTCTGGACACGGTGGAGCTGTTCGGCGGGCAGCGGGTGTTCGACGCCAATCCCAATGTCGCGGAAGCGCTCCATCAGCGGGCCCGGCTCTGGCATCGCGAAACGTTCTCCCATCAGTACCCGCATTGCTGGCGGTGCCACAACCCGGTGATCTTCCTGGCGACGTCGCAGTGGTTCATCGACCTCGA
This sequence comes from uncultured Acidobacteriota bacterium, assembly GCA_963792175.1. Classification (GTDB taxonomy): domain Bacteria; phylum Acidobacteriota; class Vicinamibacteria; order Vicinamibacterales; family CAVVIG01; genus CAWBVG01. The sequence continues at coordinate 9,084 of CAWBVG010000017.1, read as the reverse complement.
CACGGTCCAATTGCCGTCGGGCAAGACGCTGCGACAGGCCGCGCTCGACGCGATCGACCACGACGTGCGGTGGGTGCCGGCGTGGGGGCACGACCGCATGTACAACATGGTGGCGCACCGCCCCGATTGGTGCATCTCGCGGCAGCGCGTCTGGGGCGTGCCGATCCCCGCGGTCGACTGCACGAAATGCGGCGAGGCGATCATCACTCCGGCGCTCGTCGAGAAGGCCGCCGGCGTCTTCGAGCAATATGGCGCCGATGCCTGGTACGAACGGCCGACGGAGGACTTCATCCCCGCCGGCTTCGCCTGCCCGACGTGCGGCAACACCGCGTTCGAGCGCGAGATGAACATCCTCGATGTCTGGTTCGACTCGGGCTCGAGTCACGAGGCCGTGCTGTCGGTGTGGCCCGAGCTCACATGGCCGGCGGACGTCTACCTGGAAGGCAGCGACCAGCATCGCGGCTGGTTCCAGAGCTCGCTGATGGTCGGTCTCGGCACTCGCGGCCGGCCACCGTTCCAGCAGATCGTCACCAACGGGTTCCTGATCGACGTCGACGGCAAGAAGATGTCGAAGTCGGTCGGCAACACCATCCTGCCTCAGGACGTGATCAAGGAGAGCGGCGCCGACGTGATCCGCCTGTGGACGGCGTCGAGCGACTACCAGGAGGAAATCCGCGTCGGCAAGGAGATCCTGACGCGCGTGGCGGAGGCGTACCGCAAGCTGCGCAACACGATGCGCTACCTGCTCGCAAACCTCTACGACTTCGATCCGGCCGCCGACTCGGTGCCGGACGCGCAGCTCGAGGAGGTCGACCGCTACATCCTCGCGCGTTATGCCGACGTCGCCCGGCGCGTCCTCACCGCCTACGAGGAGTACCAGTTCGGCGCCGTGTCCCAGCTGCTGGTTCAGTTTGCGACCGTCGACCTGAGCTCGTTCTACAACGACATCTCGAAGGATCGGCTCTACACCTTCGCGGCGCGCTCGAATGCCCGCCGGTCGGCGCAGACGGCGATGTATCTGATGGCGGACGGCCTCACGCGGTTGATGGCGCCGATCCTGTCGTTCACGGCGGACGAACTGTGGCGCTTCCTGCCTGGCACGCGCGAGGAATCGGTGCACGTCGCCGTCTTCCCCTCGGCGGCGGAGCTCGCCCGGTTCCAGGACGCCGATCTCGTCAATCGCTGGAAGCAGCTCGTCGATGTGCGCGAACAGGTGCTCGCGGAAATCGAGCCGCTCCGGAAGAACAAGCAGATCGGCAGTTCCCTGCAGGCCAAGGTGGTGCTGTCGGCGACGCCGGCCGAGCTGGCGCTCCTCGAACGGTATCTGCGCGAGCTGCCGATGCTGTTCATCGTGTCGGACGTCGAGCTGCGCCCGGCGCCCGCCGACGTGGAGGCCAACAGCGAAGCGCGGCCGCGAGTTACGATCGAGCGGGCGGGCGGCGTGAAGTGCGAGCGCTGCTGGCGTTACGTGCCGGCGGTCTCGAGCGATCCGCAGTGGGCCGGGCTCTGCAGCCGGTGTCAGGATGCGTTGTCGCGGGGTGATCAGGCGGCATGAGCGAAGGAACCGGCGACTCCCCGCGCCAGAAGCGGAACATCATCTCCCGGCGCAGTCGCGGCGGCTCGAGCTCTGGCTGCCGCTGACGATCGTCATCGTCGATCAGTTGACGAAGGCGCTGGTGCGGGCGACGCTGCCGATCCACGATAGTGTGACGATCGTGCCCGGACTGATGGATTTCACCCACGTGCGGAACAGCGGCGCCGCGTTCGGCATCCTCAACTATGCCGAGTTTCCGTTCAAGACCGTCGTCATCGCGATGATCGCGACGGCGGCGCTGGTCGGCGTCGGCCTGTATGCGGCAAGCCTCGCGCACCATCAGCTGGTCGCCCGCATCGGACTGGCGCTCATCATCGGCGGCGCGGCCGGCAACCTGCTCGACCGCATCATCGCCGGCTCGGTGGTCGATTTCGTCGACGTCTACTGGCAGAACCATCACTTCTGGGCGTTCAACGTCGCCGATTCGGCGATTTCCGTCGGCGTGGCGATCATGATTCTGGATATGCTCGGTATAGGAACTCGTGTATCCAAGACTGCTTGAACTCGGACCGATCACGGTCTACACCTACGGCGTGCTGCTGGCGGCCGCCTACCTGTTCGGCCTGCAGCTGGCGCGCATCCGCGCCAAGGAGCGCGGCCTCGACGCGAATCGCGTGCTCGACCTCGGCATCTACATCATCATCAGCGCGCTGGTCGGCGCCAAGCTGCTGCTGCTGATTACGGACTTCAAGTCGTTCACCGCCGACCCGCGCGAGTTGCTGACGCTCGCGAGGTCCGGTGGCGTGTTCTACGGCGGGCTGATCGTCGCCGTCATCGTCGCGCTGTGGTACATCCGGCGTGTCGGCCTGCCGCTGTGGACCACCTGCGACGTGTTTGCGCCCGGCATCGCGCTCGGTCATGTCGTCGGCCGATTCGGGTGCCTGTTTGCCGGCTGCTGCTTCGGAAAGCCGACGACCAGGCCGTGGGGGATCACGTTCACCGATCCCTTTGCCGCCGCCAATGTCGGCACGCCGCTGGGCGTCGCGCTCCATCCCACGCAGCTCTACGAGGCCGGCGCCGAGCTGCTGATCCTGATCGTGCTGCTCGTCACCGAACGGAAGGGCCGTCCCTTCCCGGGCCGGACGTTCTGGTTGTACATGCTGCTCTACGCGATTTCGCGCTTCATCATCGAGTTCTATCGCGGCGACGATCGCGGCACGGTCGGAATGTTCTCGACCTCTCAGTTCATCTCGATCGTGCTGGCGCCGCTGGCGATCGTGATGCTCGTGTATCTGTCGCGTGTCGTCACGCCCGAGCCTAAGAGGGCGCGGAAGGCGGCCTAGCGGCCAGTGTGGCCGCCCGAACCGCGATGGCGATTCACACCATCAATGTCGCCGATGACGTCGACGGCACCAGACTCGATCGTTTTCTGGTGTCGATCCTGCCCGACTACTCGCGATCGCACATCCAGCGGCTGATCAAGGACGGCCACGTGCTCGTCGCCGGTCACGCCGCGAAATCCAACCAGCAGGTCAAAGCGGGACAGGCGATCCGAATCGACATGCCCGAACCGGTCGATCCGGTCCCGCGGCCGGAAGCGCTGCCGCTGTCGATCGTCTACCAGGATCGCGATCTGATCGTCGTCGACAAACCGGCCGGGATGGTCGTGCACCCGGCCGCGGGCCACGCCAGCGGCACGCTGGTGAACGCGCTCCTCCACCATGTGGACGATCTCAGCGGCATCGGCGGCGAAAAGCGGCCGGGCATCGTCCACCGGCTCGATCGCGGCACGTCGGGATTGATGGTGGTCGCGAAGCACGACTCGGCGCACGAGGAGCTCGCCCGGCAGTTCGCCGACCGCGAAGTCGAAAAGGAATACATCGCGCTGACCTGGGGCGAGGTGATGGCCGGGCGGCGGATCGACGCGCCGATCGGCCGCGATCCGTCGAACCGGAAGAAGATGGCGCCGGCGTCGGCGCGCGTGCGGCGAAGCCGCGAGGCGGTGACCCGCATCGTCCGCGCCGAGCACTTCGGCCGCGTGCTGACGCTGGTCGGCGTCGCGATTCACACCGGCCGAACCCACCAGATACGCGTCCACCTGAGCGGCATCGGCCATCCAATCGTGGGAGATTCGCTGTACGGCGGCGTGCATCGCCGTGTTCCCGGGGACGTTCGCGCCATCACGCACCTCGATCGGCCGTTCCTCCATGCAGCGCGGCTGGCGTTCACGCATCCCGGCGACGCGAGGCGCATGGAGTTCACGAGCGAGCTGCCCGACGATCTGCAGCGCGTGCTGGACGAGCTCCGCGAGTCGTTCAACCCCGCGCTGCACGAGCCGTGACGAGACGCTCGGGAGCCGATGGAGCGCGAAGGCTTTCAGCCGAGCGGAGGATGACCGTGCAAACCGTGTTCAAGGGACGCGTGTTCTCCGTGGAGGCCGGGAAGCTCACCTTCCGCAACGGACGCGAGCATGACGTCGCCATCGTCAGGCACGCGCCGTCGGTCGTGCTGATTCCCGTCGACGACGACGGCCGCGTCGTGCTGGTCCGGCAATATCGCGCGCCAATCGATCGGATGACGTGGGAGTTTCCGGCAGGAAGCCTCGACGCGGGCGAATCGGCGGACGCCGCCGCTCGGCGGGAGTGCGAAGAAGAGATCGGGCGCGTGCCGGAGCGCCTCGAGCGGCTCGGCTCCTGGTATCCCATCCCTGGTTATGGTGACGAGGAATTGATCTTCTTCCGGGTGTCAGGTCTTCACGCGCCGCCACCCGATTCGATCCACAAACCGGACGAGGACGAAGATATCGAGTCCCGTATCGTGACGATCGCCGAGGCCCGAGGCATGGCGGCGCGCGGCGAGATTGTCGACCTCAAGACCGCGTTTGCGCTGACGCTGCTCTAGGGATCGCGTCGTTCAGCTGTTGACGGCCGCCTCCTCGATTGTCGCCATGTGGATCGCGACGGTGTCCTCGAGACGCCTGGCGTAACCGCCGGCCAGCGTCACAACCAGCGGCACGCCGGCGGCGCGCACGGTGTCGATGACCATCCGATCGCGCCGGCGAAGTCCGTCCCTGGTCAGCCGGAGGCCGCCCAGCTGATCGTCCTCGTACGGATCGGCGCCCGCCAGAAAGAACACACACTGAGGACGATGAGCCATCGCCTGCGGCAGGGCGCGTTCGAGCTCGCGCAGGTAGGTCGCATCGTGTGCGCCGTCCGGCAGCCCGACGTCGAGCGTGCTTCTGGGCTTCCACAGCGGGTAGTTGTGCTGCTGGTGCATCGACAACGTGAACACCCTCGGATCGGCCTCGAAGATGAAGGCCGTCCCGTTGCCGTGGTGCACATCGAGATCGACGATAGCGATCCGCGCGAGACCGCGCTCCTGGAGCACGCGCGCCGCCACCGCGACGTCGTTGAACGGACAGAAGCCCTCGCCGTGATTCGGAAACGCATGGTGCAGGCCGCCGCCGACGTGACAGACAATGCCGGGTCGTAGTGGCGGTTCGAGAACCGTCTCCCGTACGATCGACTCGGGCGGGATGCCGCACGCCCAAGCGAGCGGCCTGGATGGTGCCGCCCACCATCAGTCGGAACCCCTCGACCATTCCCGCCGACCATGGCAGCTCGAGCTGATCGACCTCTGTCTCGCCAAGCGTTCCATCGCGCATTTTCGCGAGGTACTCGGCGGTGTGAACAAGCGCCAGCTGCGCCCACGTGGCCGGCTCGGGCTCGACGAACGTGATGTCGGGACGTTGCGACAGACGCTCTGCGATCAGGCGGTACTTGGCGGTGGGAAAGACATGCAGGCCCAGATCAATCTGATAGCGGTCCGAATAGACGGCCTGCATGAACCTAAAACTTAGAACTTAGAACTGAGAACCGGGATTTGCCAAGTTCGAATTCTAAGTTTACTTCGAGTTCTAAGTTCTAACTTTTAACTTCCGCGCGAGCGAAGCGTCAGCGCGGTGGCGCGGCGGCGTGGCCCACCGGACGCGCGACCTTCTTCGGCGGGCGCAGATCGGTGGCGACGGGCTGCAGCGCCAGCGCGAGCACCTCGTCGATCGTCGACACCAGGTGCACGGTCAGTCCCTGCCGCAACTCCGGTGTGAGATCCTCGTTGATGTTCTTCGCGTTCTGTTTGGGGACGATCACCTCGTTGATGCCGAGCCGCCGTGCGGCCAGCACCTTCTCTTTCACGCCGCCGATCGGCAGCACGCGTCCGGACAGGGTGATTTCTCCGGTCATCGCCAGGTCGCCTCGCACCGGACGCCCGGTCAGCTCGGACGCCATCGCCGTGGCCATCGTCACGCCGGCCGACGGACCATCCTTCGGGATGGCGCCCGACGGCACGTGCACGTGCATCTCGGCCTTGGTGAAGAAGTCGGGGTCGATGCCGTACTCCTTGGCGTGGGTGCGCAGCCACGACAGCGCGGCCCGGGCCGACTCTTTCATCACGTCGCCCAGCTGGCCGGTCAGCGTCAGCGAGCCGGTGCCTGCCATCTTCGACGCCTCGATGAACAGCACTTCGCCGCCCGCCGGTGTCCACGCGAGACCGATCGCGACGCCCGGATCCTTGGTGCGCTCTTCCATTTCCTCGTCGAGGAACTTCGGCGCCCCGAGCATATCGACGACGACGTCCGGCGTAATCTCGATCGGCGACTCGTTACCCTCGGCGCGGCGCCTCGCGACCTTGCGGCAGAGCGCGCCAATCTCGCGCTCGAGGTTGCGAACGCCGGCTTCGCGCGTGTAGCCGCGAATGACCGCCTGGAGCGCTGCCGGCGTGAACTGGATGTACTCCGGCGTCAGCCCGTGGTTCTTCACCTGCTTGTCGACCAGGTGTTCGGTCGCGATCTTCAGTTTTTCTTCCTCGGTGTATCCCGCGAGCTCGAGCACCTCCATGCGGTCTCTCAACGGCGGGGGCACGGGATCGAGGACGTTCGCCGTGGTGATGAACAGCACCTCGGATAGATCGAACGGCACGTCGAGATAGTGGTCGCGGAACGTGTTGTTCTGTTCCGGATCCAGCACCTCGAGGAGCGCCGACGACGGGTCGCCGCGGAAATCGGAGCCGAGCTTGTCGATCTCGTCCAGGATGAACACCGGGTTCTTCGACTCCGCGCGGCGGAGCCCCTGCAGGATCTGGCCGGGCAACGCGCCGATGTAGGTGCGGCGGTGGCCGCGGATTTCGGCCTCGTCACGCATGCCGCCCAGCGACACGCGCACGAATTTGCGGCCGAGCGACTCCGCGATCGAGCGCGCCAGAGATGTCTTGCCGACGCCGGGAGGACCCACGAAGCAGAGGATCGGCCCCTTGACCTCCGGGTTCAGCTTCCGGACCGCCAGGTATTCCAGGATGCGATCCTTGGCCTTCTCGAGGCCGGAATGGTCCTTGTCCAGCGTCTGCTTGGTCTTCGGCAGATCGATGACTTCGTCGGTCCGCTTGTTCCAGGGCAGCGCCACGAGCCAATCGAGGTAGGTTCGCGAGACGGTGTACTCGGCGGCGGCGACCGGCATCTTCGACAACCGGTCCAGCTCGCGAAGCGCTTCTTTCTTCACGCCGTCGGGCATGCCTGCCGCTTCAATTTTCTCGCTGAGCTCTTCGATCTCTTTGGTCTGATCGTCGCCTTCGCCCAGCTCCTTCTGGATCGCCTTCATCTGCTCGCGGAGGAAGTACTCGCGCTGGTTCTTGCCGACTTCGGACTGCACCTGGGACTGGATCTTCGAACCGAGCTCGAGCACCTCGAGCTCCTTGATCAGGATCCGGTTCAGGTTGTCCATCCGGGTGCGGATGTCCAGCGTCTCCAGCACGTCCTGCTTCACCGCGGTGCCGATGGTCGACAGCGAGGAGGCGATGAAGTCCGCGAGGCGTCCGGGTTCGGTGATGTTGACGGCGAGCGTCTGCAGGTCGTCGGACAACAGCGGCGACAGCGACACCACCTGCTGGAAGTTTGTCTTGATGTTGCGCGCGAGCGCGTCGATTTCCAGGCGATCGGCGTCGTTGGTGTCTTCGGTGGCGGCGGTCACCCGGGCGCGCAGGTACGGCTGTGTATCGATGACTTGATCGAGCTTGAGTCGCGCCAGGCCCTGCACGATGAGCCGCAGGCTGCCATCGGGCAGCTTGAACATCTTGTGGATGTGGGTGGCGGTGCCGACCGGGTACAAATCGTCCTGGCCCGGCTCTTCAACGGCTGCGTCGCGCTGTGTAAAGACCGCTATCAGCTTGCCGTTCGCAATCGCATCGTCAATCAGGCGTACGGAGCTCTCGCGGGCCACCGCGAGCGGCATGAACGAATTCGGAAAAAGGACGGTGTCTCGCAGCGGCAGAATCGGCAGCTCCGACGGAATGGAGAGCGGCTTCTCGCCAATCGAGACGTCCTCGGCTTTGAGGTTCTCGAGTTGATCGCTCATCGCGACCTCGTTTCTTTTCTGTTGGGGGGGACGCCGGTGGGGAGGTCTGGGGCTCCGCCACCGGCGGAGCCCCTGTTGGGACGCCGGGTCTTACATGTCGAGGAACAGCGAAGCGGTCCCGCGGCGCGACGCAAGCTGCCGCTCGCGCTGCTGCGCGTTCTCCCGGGCCTCCTCGCAGTCCTTGCACCGGACCGCGAACGGCAGAGCGCGGAGACGCTTCTCGGCGATCTCCTCGCCGCAGTCATAACAGTTGCCGTAGTCGCCCTGTTCGAGGCGCGCCAGCGCGTCAGTAATCTTATTGAGCGTTTCGGACTTCATCTGCACGAGAGCGAACTCGATGTCTTCCTGGATGTCCGCCTCGGCGCTCTCGACGGCGTCGAGCACTTCGTTGAGCTTGCCGCCCCAGGCGCCCTCCTCCCGGACGCCGCGCATCTTGCCCTGGACCTCGGCGTGAATCTCGCGACGACGTTCGTCGAGCATCTGTTTCAGTTCACTGTAGCGATTCCGCGACATGCGCGGTTCCGCTGCCTCTGCCTTGTGAGTGACCTTGTTCATCGCCGCCGCTCCTTCCTTGGGCCCGTCTGGCCCTTCCCGGTTCGCCGGGCCGCACGCTAAGATGGCCTGCCGTTATGCAAATGAATTGCCAATACTATACTGACCTAGAGTCATATGACAAGCTGACGAGCTCTCTGCAAATCCCGGCGCCGTTCAATCATCCTGCTCGCCGTTTCTTGACCGATTCTCGACGTCACCACCCAAATCAGAGGCCGTAACCATCGCTTTTACCGTCTGTTAACACCGAGCCACTGCTTCGAATGAACCGTTTGTTCAAAACTGCTGATCCCTTAGACGCCTTCACTGACGGAACGGTTCTGAGTTGAAAGAGGGGCAGTTGTCCGCTCCAGGAGACGTTCTGTGTAGCAGAAAAGTCGAGGCGTGTGACGAACCGGCCACGACGGGCGGGCACTACCCGTTGTGAGTGCCGGGAACGGGTTAGGCCGAACTTACTGAAGTGTCGCCTTGATCGACGCATTTGGTACGACGCCACGCTCGACGAGGAGCTGCCCGCTGCGACGGCTGCCGGTCTTGATCCACTTTTCGTACAGCCGTAACAGATCCACGTTGGTCGCGCACGACGTCCGCTCG
>CAWBVG010000016.1:0-15761 GCA_963792175.1 uncultured Acidobacteriota bacterium | reverse complement strand
CTGCCGCGGCGCCGTCCAGTCGCCGGAAGCTTCGCCATGAACGTGTGGGTGCGGGCGGCCAGCGTGTTCAGCCACTGGAGCTGGAGCCGCGTTCCCGTTCCTGAAGACCTCGACGAACGCCGGCGGGAACACCGACCAGTCGATGGTGTGCGCGCCCCAGTCGGGCCGGCGGCCGTCGGAGTCGGTGAAGCCATACTCGCGCGCGAGCTCCCACGAACTGCACAACTGACCCGTCCGCTCGAGCACGTTCGGGATCCGCGCGCCAGCGCGGCGACCGCGCGGCCGACGAACAGCGGCGATTCGGACACGAGGAAGTTCGGGTCCTTCTTCCCGCGTCGCGCCAGTCCCCTCGGTGACGCCGAAGTGCTCGAGCATCGACTCGGACCGCAGGAATCCCGGGACGCATCGCGACCGCCGCCACCCCGTGCTGCTGGAGCTCCTCGGCCATGTTGAGCGCGAGGCCCTTGAGCGCGAGCTTCACCGTCTGCGTCAGCGGGTTGCCGCCGGCCGACGAGCGTGTCGCCTTCGGTCACCTCGACGATCAGGCCGCGGCGGGCGCGGATCATCAGCGGCGCGGCGTGCTTCGCGGTGATGATGTGCGAGAGGATGCGCCTGCCGGAAGATCGCATCGCCGTTCGTCGAGGTTCGGTCTTCCAGAACGTCCCCACTGCGCCATCATCGGCTCTTCGCCGGCGACGCAGTTCGACGAGGACGTCGAGCCGGCCCTGCTCGCGATCGATCCGCTCGACCAGCGCCTCCACTTCTGATTCGACGGTGTGATCGACGCGAACGGCGATCGCGGCGCCGCCGGCGCGCTCGATCATCTCGGCCGTCTCCTCGATCGTTTCCGGCCGGCGGTACGGCGACGGGTTGCCGCGCACGCTGCGGCCGGTGCAGTAGACGGTGGCGCCCGCTTCGCCGAGTGCGCGGGCGATGCCGCGGCCGGCGCCGCGCGTGGCGCCGGCCACGAGCGCAACCTGCCCGTGCAGTGGCCTGGTGCGTCATCGATTCATCTCCTCTGGCGCAGCGGTCAGCCGCCGGCCGTCTCGACCAGCCGCCATTCGTACGGTGTCGTCGACTTCGCGTCGAAGATGCGGGAAGTGCTCCTTGCCGTAGCGTCCCCAATGCGGCCGGCGCCGTCGATGTCGGTGAAGCCGTACTCGTCCGCGAGCGCCCACGAGCCGAAGACGCCGCCGCTTCTTCGTGACGTTCGGGTCCGCGGCCAGCGCCGCGACGCCGCGGCCGACGAAAGCACGGCGTCTCCGATGCGATGCCCAGCCGAACCTCTTCGCCTGGGGATGGTCGATCCGCGTCGCGCCAGTTCGCTTCGGTGACGCCGAAGCCTTCGAGAATCGCTTCGGTGCGCATGAACCCCGGCGTGACCGCGAGCGCCGTCACCTTGTGCGGCGCCAGCTCCTGACGGCCAGCCCGTACGACAGACCGCTTCAGCGACGATCTCCATCAGGTCGAAGAAGAACTGCCCGTGGTAGCCGATGCCGGCCTGCTCGACGACCTCGACGATCAGCCCCGACTTGCGCTTCGACCATCAGCGGCGCCGCGTGCCAGCACGTGACGACGTGCGGCCAGAGCCAGCCGTCGACGAACGCGCGTCCCTCGTCGAGCGGCTGCTTCCAGAAGCTGCTCCACGACGCGACCGGCGGCCGGTGAGGATGTTGACCAGCACGTCGAGCCGCTTCTGCTCGCGCGCGACGCGCGCGAACAGCGCCGCCACTTCGGCGTCGACGTGTGATCGACGCGCACCGGAATGCCGACGCCGCCCGCCGCGGTCACCAGCTCCGCGGTCTCCTCGATCGTTTCGGGGCGGCCGGCGTAGTGGTGGTCCGTGGTGTTCGGCTGGGTGCGGCTGCTGCGGCCCGTGCAGTAGACCGTGGCGCCGGCTTCGCCGAGCATCCGGGCGATGCCGCGGCCGGCGCCGCGGGTGGCGCCGGCGACGACGGCGACGTGTCCGTCGAGGGTCTTCATGGCTGCCTCCTTATGAGCGGCACTAGTAAATGAACGAACATTTACTAATCAAGCCGAAAGTGAATGGTCGTTTATAATCGCGCAGCCGATGAGCCCGCGCCCGCGCGCCACCAGCGACGCAGCACATCCTCGGCGCCACCTACCGCCCATCGCCTTGCGTTCCTGCAGATGGATCTGGTCAATCCGGACTTTCAGAGCCACGCGCTCGCGCACTCGCGCGAGATGCGGTCCGGCATCAAGGGGCTGCTCGACGAAGCCGTCGAAGCGGGCGAGCTGCTGCGGTGCGATACCGATTCGCTGGCGCGCGCCGTGCAGGCGATCATGGGAGGGTCGCTGCTGCAGTGGGCGATCGACCGCGAAGGCAAGGCCGCGGACCGCCTGATCGAGGATCTCTCGGCGGGCTGTGAGGAAGGTTTGAACACTCGCCAAGTCGCAAGTCTCGAGGATGGCAAGTCTCACAGTCAGCGAGACTTGAAACTTGAGACTTGAAAGTTGTCTTGGCATCAGCTTTGCTACGCCGAACGGCCATGGACCATGTGACGGTCCCACGCCACGCGACGGGAACTTCGGCGCCCTCGATCGCAGCCGCCGAAACTATCGGCACATCCGCGTGCTGCGCTGGACGTTCCGGCGGGACGGCGACGAAGCGGTGGTCTGCGAACTGGGTCTCACCGGCGAGGATCGCGAGTACGAATTACGCGTCCCGGCGGAGTGGAACCCGACGGACCGCGAGTCGAACGCTTCGACGATGCCCTGACGGCGTTCCAGCGGCACGCGATGATCGAGCGGCCTGCTGGACGCCGGGTGGGTGCTCGACGGGTTCGAGTCCGAGCGCGTCACGGTTGCACTGACGCGCTCGGAGTTAAAGTGTTCTACTAAGTCTCAGACAGGGTCCAGTTGAGGCGCGTGACTAGGGCCCGCCTGGCGGAGTCGCTCATACAGACGTCCCACGCCATCGCGTCGCCGAGGATCGTTGAAATCCTTCGCGCTGACGTCCACGGAGAGTCCGCCTTCAAGTCGGGTCTTTCCGTCCGGCCCGAATTCCATCGGCTTGCGAGTCACGAACGCGGTTCTTCAGCCCCACGCCTTTCGCCGCCCGCAGATCGCCCAGATGCGCGGCCACCATCATCACCGACGCGGGCGGGAGATCCAGGATGTCGGCGGCGGACTGATAGACTTCGCGATCCGGCTTGTAGTGACGGACGAGCTCGGCGCCGAGAATCGCATCCCAGGGCAGCCCGGCGTGCTTCGCCAGGTCGGTCATCAGCGACGCATTTGCCGTTCGAGAGCGGCGCGATGATGAACTTCTTCTTCAGCCGCGTCAGCCCCGCGACCGCGTCCGGCCACGGACGCAGCCGATGCCAGGCGTGATTGAGCCGCGCCTTCTCGTCTTCGGACAGTCCGTCAATCCTGAACTCCACCAGGATCCGATCGAGCGTCATCCGATGCAGCGCGTCGAGCTTCGTCCACGGCAGCTCGCCGGTCCGCACGCGGTTCATGCTCGGGCCGTATCCGGCGCGCCACGCGTCGGCGAACTTCGCGCCGTCGACGGCAACCCCCTTCTGCTTCGCCAGCGCCGCGACTTCGTCGGCGACCGACGATCGCCAGTCGACGACGGTCCCGAACGTGTCGAACACCAAGGCTTTCACCTCAACCGGCGTCGGGCGCTGTGCCTGAAGGTTCATGGTGGCCACCACGGCAGCGCTGCTGGTCAGAAAGTCGCGACGCGAGAGAATCACGCGCGGCCTCCCTACTTCCGTATCGAGCGCCGGCTTGCGGTCGGCTAGGCCGTCCGCCTGCTTTAGCGAAGTCGGGCCCGCGCTTCTGGTCGAACTCGGCCCTCGCCTTCTGAATGTGCGCCGGATCGGTGAAGAGATCGCCCGTGGTGAGCGCATCGATTCGCCGCCACCACATGCCCTTCGACGCCAATGTGCTGCCGGCGCACGCCGTGGCCTGCCAGCTGTGCGCCGGCACGCCCGGCGCGAATGTCGCTGCGGTCATCGAGACCGCGGGACGTTCCAGCTGACGTCGGCGAGTCGGTCGAGGAGCTGTTGACGGCGCCGGTGCGATCGGCCGGACCTTTTCCTGCGAGCCGATGGCCACATCCGGGGGATCGGTCAGCGTCTTCCGTATCTCCTCCGCGAACTCGCTTCCTCGGCGCGTGTACGGGAATCCGCCGATGCGCTCGAGATTCCTGTTCATCACACCGCTCAGATACTCGTTCGGCAGCACGTTATACACCGCGCCGGTCACCTCGAGATCCATCGTCGTCCCGGTTCCGAGCGCCGCGCCTTTGGCCGCGTCGACGATGCGTTCCCAGATCTTGTCGAGGATCGGCATATTCGGCTGCCGCGCGTAGTAATAGGCCTCGGCGAAATCGGGCACGACGTTGGGCGCCGCGCCGCCGCGCGTGATGATGTAGTGGATGCGCGTCTCCTGCGGCACGTGCTCGCGCATCATGTTGACCATGTAGTCCATGGCTTCGACGGCGTCGAGCGCCGAGCGCCCGCGGTCGGGCGCCGCCGCCGCGTGCGCCGCCACGCCGTGAAAACGGAACTTCCCGGTGATGTTGGCGGTCGAACTCGTCGGGCTCGCCTCGTTGCGATCGCCCGGGTGCCACGACACGGCGACGTCGACGTCGCTGAAGAGTCCGGCCCGAACCATGTAGACCTTGCCCGAGCCGCCTTCTTCGGCCGGCGTCCCGTAGTAGCGGAGCGTTCCTTTCTGGCCCGACGCGGCCATCCATTCCTTCACGGCGACCGCCGCCGCGAGCGCGCCGGTGCCGAGCAGGTTGTGACCGCAGCCGTGGCCGGGCGCGTTCTCTTCGATCGCATGACGCGCCGCCGTCTGTGCCTCCTGCGACAAGTCCTGGCAGCGCATCGAACTCGCCGACGATGCCGATGATCGGTTTGCCGGAACCGAACGTCGCCACGAACGCCGTCGGGATGTCGGCGACACCTGCCTTGACCTGGAAGCCGGCGGCCCGGAGCTGCTGCTGCAGGAGCGCGCTGCTCTTTCTCCTGATAGCCGACTTCCGCGAATGCCCAGATCTGTTTGGCGATGGTGGCATAGCTTTCGCGCTTCGCGTCGATGCTCTGGACGAGCGACGCGCGTTCGTCGCCGGCGCCGCGCTGCGCCCGAACTGCTGGCGACACAGCCAGTAGCAGCACGCTCGACGCCTGCAAAAGTCTTCGCATGCGCGCCACGATAGCATTAAGATCGCCGGACTCATGATCACGTTTTTCCGGACGCCTCACAGGACCGTTTTCGGCGCGGCGATTGCCTTCACGATGGCGGCCGTTGTCTCCGCGCAGCAGACGCCGACTTTCGTTCGCGATCCGAAAATCGCGATAGATGACGAGTACACGAAGAAGATCAAGGAATACACGACGCAGCCGTTCTTCGGTTCGCCGCTCGTGGATTATCTGCCGGCTTCGAAGACGGTGCCGACGCCCAAGGCGGTCCTCGGCGACGTCGCCGGCGCGCCGGGCAAGCTCCCCTACGCCGAGGAGGTCTACCAGTACATGCGGATGCTCGAGAAGGCGAGCCCGCGCGTGAAGGTCTACTCGATCGGCAAGACCGAAGAAGGGCGCGAGATGATCGCCGTCGCGATCGCCTCTGAAGCGATCATGGCGAAGCTGCAGGACAACTCGGCGCGCCTCGCCAAACTCGCCGACCCGCGCACGATCAACATGGACGATGCGCAGGCGGAGCCGCTCATCAACGCGTCGACGCCGATCTACTACATCACCGGAACGATCCATTCGCCGGAAACCGGCTCGCCGACCGCGCTGATGGAACTGGCGTACCGGCTGACCGTCGACGACCATCAATACATCAAGTCGATTCGCGACAACCTGATCACGCTGATCACGCCGGTGATCGAGGTCGACGGCCGCAACAAGATGGTCGACATCTACAAGTGGCACCTCGCGCATCCGGGTCAGAACTACCCAGGACTGGTGTACTGGGGCAAGTACGTCGCGCACGACAACAACCGCGACGCGATGGGCGTCACCCTCAAGCTCACCGAAAACGTCCTCAACACCTACATGCAATGGCACCCACAGGTGCTGCACGACCTTCACGAGTCGGTGCCGTACCTGTACGACAACACCGTCGGCGACGGTCCGTACAACGCGTGGATCGATCCGATTCTCGCCGACGAGTGGCAGATGATCGGCTGGAACAACGTCTCGGAGATGACGAAATTCGGGATGCCCGGCGTCTTCACGCATGGCAACTTCGACACCTGGTCGCCCGGCTATCTGATGTTCATCGCCGCGCTGCACAACGGGATCAGCCGGCTGTACGAGACCTTCGGCAACGGCGGCGCCGACACCGTCGAGCGATCGCTGCAGCCCAACGACTATGCCCGCACCTGGTACAAGCAGAATCCGCCGCTGCCAAAAGCGCTGTGGTCGCAGCGGAACAACAACAACTATCAACAGACCGGGCTCCTCACATCGCTGCACTATTTCGCCGCGAACAAGCAGCTGTTCCTGCGCAACTTCTACACGAAGAGCAAGCGATCGATCCTGAAGGCGCGCACCGAAGGACCTGCGGCGTATGTGTTCCCCGCCGACGATCCGCGCCCGGGCGCGCAAGCCGATCTCCTGCGCACGCTGCAGAAGCAAGGCGTGGAAATCTCGCGCGCGACGGCCTCGTTTACCGTCATGGTGCCGGGGAAGAAAGCCCCTGCGCGTCCGACGACGACGAATAACAGCGGGCAGGACGGGCGGGATGGGCAGGAGGGGCAGGACAGCGCTGGGCGGGCCGAGCGACGGTGGGCAGGATAGGCGAGATGGGCAGGAGGCGCAGGACAAGACTGCCGCCGCGACGACACGCACCTTCCCCGCCGGCTCCTACATCGTTCGCATGGACCAGCCCTACAGCCGCATCGCCGATTCGCTCCTCGACTATCAGGTCCTGGAGCCCGAACGATCCGCAGCGGACGCCGTACGACGACACCGGCTGGACCTTCCCCGAGCTGTACAACGTGCAGGCGGTCCGCGTGACCGATGGGAAAGTGCTCGACGCGCCGGTCGAGAAAGTCAGCGGCGAGATCCGGCCCAAGGGCGCCGTCGTCGGATACCGGCGCGATCTTCCTTGTCAATCACAACGCCGACATCGCGCTGGCGACGCTGCGCTACAAGCTCAAGGACGCGTCGTTCGAGGCGGCCGAGGAGCCGTTCGACGCCGGCGGCAAGAAGTTCAACCGCGGGTCGTTCATCATCAGGAATGCCGGCGCGACGGACATGCAGAAGGTCGCGACGGATTTGGGCCTCCAGATCGTGGCCACCAGCACAGCGCCTTCGGTGAAAACCCATCCGATTCGAGCGCCGCGCGTCGCGATCCTCCACACGTGGCTGACTACGCAGACCGAGGGATGGTGGCGGCAGGCCTTCGACAATGCGCAGGTACCGTTCACCTACATCAACACCCAGCAGGTCGCGAAGGACGATAACCTCAACGCGAAGTTCGACGTCATCGTCTTTCCGCCGGTCGGCCGTGGCACGGAAGGCATCGTGAACGGCATGCCGATGTGGGGCAACCCGCTGCCCTGGAAGAAGACTTCTGAAACGCCGAACCTCGGATCCGAGGATCAAACGGACGACATGCGTCCTGGCCTCGGATGGACGGGCGTTGCGCACCTGCAGACGTTCGTGCGCAACGGCGGTCTGCTCCTGACGGTCATGGACACCGCCGACCTCGCCGTCTCGACCGGTTTCACACCCGGACTGTCGGTCGCACAGCGCCAGCGGCTGCGGATTGTCGGGAGCGTCGTGCGATCGAAGATGGTGGACGCCACGAGCCCGATCGCGTACGGCTACACCGACAACCTGGGCATCTGGTGCGACAACGGACCGATCTTCAACGTCTCGAGCATCTTCGGCGGCCGCGGCGGGCGGCGCCTCGGGCCGGACGATGGCGGCAACCGGCCGACGGGCCGCGGCACCGCCGACGATGCCGACACACCGCAGGGACGGCCGGGCGTAGACGTCCCGGCGGAGCCGAAGGTCGACACCTGGCAGGCGGTGCCAATCACCGACGAGCAGCTGCGCAACGGCATCAACATCATCCCGCCGAACGCGCGCCCGCGCGTCATCCTTCGCTACGCCGATTCGCGCGAGCTGCTCGTGTCGGGCCTCGTCGAGAACGGCGGCGAAATTGCGCAACACGCGGCGGTCGTCGACGTGCCGCTCGACAAAGGGCACGTCGTCGCGTTTTCGAACAACCCGATCTGGCGCGGAGAAACGGAAGGCAGCTACTTCCTCGTGTTCAACGCGCTGCTGAACTTCGACCGGCTGGACGCAGGGCGAAAGCTGGACGCCCGATAGGGCCCGATAGAGCCCGGGCGGCGTGGGGACGCGCCTCGACGTAGCAGACGGGCAGACGATCGCAGCGGTCGATTTCAAGCTGATGCGCGCCGGAGTGATCGCCGGGCGCCTCGTGGACGAGGTGGGCGACGCCGTCGCCGACGTCCAGGTCGCGCCGGTGCGCTCCCAGCTGATGAATGGCACGCGCCAGATGATGCCGACTCGCCGCGGAGCCATGACCAACGACCTCGGAGAGTTCCGGATATTCGGATTGCAGCCTGGCCGCTACTACATCGCCGCCGTGTATAGAGCCATCCATGGGCGGAGACAGCGACGATCGCGCAGGATACCTGGCCACCTATTATCCCGGCACAGGAAACATCGCGCAGGCGCAGCGAATCACCATAGCAGCGGGACAAACCGTCGATGGCATGAACTTCACATTGCTGCCGGTTCGCACATTCAAAATATCCGGCATTGTGCTCGACGCTCAAGGACGTCCATTGAGCGGCGGATTCGTCAATACCATCACGCGCTCGTTCATGACGGGTGGAGGTGGAGCGACGACTCGCCCGGACGGGAAATTCACCATCTCAGGAGTCACTCCTGGCGACTACGCTCTTCGAGTGAACCTGCCCCGAAACAGCGAATCCGCGACGATGCCCATCACTATCGGTGATGCCGATGTGAGCGATGTCCAGCTCATGACCAGCCAGCCGCCGACGATTCGCGGCCGCGTCGTCCTCGACGACAGTGCTCCGGCGCCGAAAGGCTCCAGCCTCAGGCTTTTCGTCCAAAATGACCTTCCGATGATGGCCAGTGCGAACGCGCAGGTGAAGGACGATTTCACGTTCGAGACGACGATGGCGGCAGGCCATGCGCGAGTGACGTTTTTCGGCGGCGATTGGCGGCTGCGCACCGTCCGGCTCGATGGTGCCGACGTCACCGAAGCCGGCTTCGACGTGCCTCCTGCCGGCATCTACGTCTCGTCGTGGAGCTTTCCGCGCGGCATGCGATCTGTCGGGCACCGTGGTGGACGCGAGCGGCGCCCTGGCACGCGACTACGTGGTGCTGATCTTTCCGCAGAATGCGGAACGGTGGACCAGTCCAAACGCCATCTTCAGCGCGCGTCCGCCCGTGGACGGCCCCTTCAAACTCAAAGTGCCCGGAGGCGACTATTACGCCGTCGCGCTCGAGGAGCTCGAAGAGTGCCATCGATGCCGACACTCTTCGGCCAGTTGCGCGAAACTGCGCAGCGTCTGTCGATCATCTACGGAGAGACGCGATCGCTCGTGCTGAAGTTTTCACCTCCAGTGGTGTACTGAGATGCTCATTCTCGTTGCGCTTCTCGCCATCCGTCAGCCGCCTGCCGCCGACGATCAACGGCCCGGCACGGCAACGATACGCGGCCACGTGCTGGCAGCAGGCACCGGCCGGCCTCTCCGAAAAGCGCAGTGCGGATTGTCGCGGGGATATTCGGGAAACCGCGTCGCCACCACACGAAGCCGCCGTACAGTTCAAGGAGTGAAAGCCGGCCCATAGAGCCGGATCGGCTGGATGGGCGGGATCGGCAGGATGCCCTTCAGAACATGTCGCCGTGCCAGTAAAGCCCGTCTGCTGGATCAGAGAATTTCGGAACTGACCGGCCGAGCCCACGCATCATCATGATGTCCTGCGACGGCCGCTCGCCGACGATCTCGATTTGCGGCGGCCGGAAATCGGCCGGGAGCCACGCCGTAATGGCCGGACGCGCGGCCGACGGATCCCTCGCGATCAGGACCTGGAGAATCGCGCCGACGCGAGCGCCGGTCGGATCGCGATCGCCGCATTCCTCCAGCACCCACCCGCCGCCGCGGACCGTGATCACGACATAGGCGACGGCGGAACTGCCTTCCTCGGCGACGAAAAACTGCACTTCGCGATCGCCCGCCGGACCGAGGCCCGCCAGCAGGCGCTTCCGGACAATCGCAAAGTGCACGAAGTCGCGGTCGCGCTCGAGGTGGAACCGGTAGCGCTCGGCGCGGGCGCGTCCCATGGCGACGACGTCCGGCACATCGCGATCCTCGCCGGCGCGGACGAGCGTCATCGGTGCCCCGCGCCTCGTGTCCTCGATCACCCGCAGCGAGAGATCCGGCGTCGCGATCGGCTCGAACCCAAGACCTGCGTAGTAGTCGGCGCCGATGATCGAGAAGAGGAGCGCGACCGTCGCGCCTTCATTGGCCGAGCGTTCCTGCAGACGTTCGACGAGCGCGCGCGCGTGTCCGCGGCCGCGGTGGGCAGGCGCGGTGAACAGCGCACCGATGCCCGCGATTCGCAGCGGGCGCCCGTCGAGCGTGGCGTCGAGGGTATACAGCTTGGCGCTGGCCAGGACCTCGCCCCGCTCGACGAGTGCCAGGCGCTGCAGATGCGTGCGACCCCAGGGCGTCGCGAGCTGCCCCGCGTAGTAGCGCCCGTATGAGGCGCGGCTCAGGCCGTCGTGCCAGACGGGATAGCTGTGGTCCAGAACCTGTTGAAGATAAGGACCTTCGACGATCGCAAGATCTGCCATGGGTCGCTAAAATTGTATGGCGGTTTCTTAAACGTTCCGGATCCAAGACCTGTCTAATCTCGCAAATGAAGCGATTTCTGCCATTTGTCCTGCCGTTCACGATTGCAGTTCTCGTCACGACAAGGCCGGCAGAAACGATTGGCCGGGCCGAAGTGGGGGAGAAAGCCATCGTCCACGTGCTCAACCGTATCGCCTTCGGACCGCGGCCTGGCGATGTCGAGCGGGTCCGTGCGACAGGCATCGAGCGCTACATCGATCAGCAGCTGCACCCCCAGCGGGTTGCCGATCCGGGCATGGCAGCGCGACTGAACGATCTGGCGTCCATCGGCATGAGCTCGCGCGACATCGCGCGCGAGTACGAGCTGCCGCAGCTCCAAGCCCGGCGCGAGCGGAAACAGAACGCCCAGGCCGACCCGGCTGGAGCGCCGCCAAAACCCGATCCGCTCCAGCAGAAGGCCAACGGCGTGATCGTCGAGCTCGCCCAACAGAAAATGTTGCGCGCGATCTACAGCGAGCGGCAGCTGCAGGAAGTGCTCACCGACTTCTGGTTCAATCACTTCAACGTCGACGCGCGCAAGGGACGCGATCGGTTCCTGCTGACCGAGTACGAACGCGAGACGATCCGACCGCGCGTGCTCGGCAAGTTCCGCGATCTGCTGGAGGCGACCGCCAAGAGCCCGGCGATGCTGTTCTATCTCGACAACTGGCTGAGCGCCGATCCGAATGGGCCGCACATGGACGATGCTGCCGCCGCGCGTCGCACGAGGTCCGTTCGGCGGAGCGCGTGGTCGTCCCTGGCGGCATGCGTCAGCGGCCGCAAGGCAAGAACGCCCCCAAGGGTCTCAACGAGAACTACGGCCGCGAGCTGATGGAGCTGCACACGCTCGGCGTGGACGGCGGCTACACGCAGAAGGACGTGACCGAGGTCGCGCGCGCCTTCACGGGGTGGACGATCGACAACCCGCGGCAGGGCGGCAGCTTCACGTTCAACCCGCGGCTGCACGACACCGGCCAAAAAGTGGTGCTCGGACACGTGATCAAGGCGGGCGGCGGCGAGTCCGATGGCGAGCAGGTGCTCGACATCCTCGCGAGGGAGCCGGCGACGGCGCGTTTGATCGCCACCAAGCTGGCGCGCCGCTTCGTCAGCGATACGCCGCCGCCGGCGCTCGTCGACCGCGCCGCCGCGCGGTTCCAGGCGAGCGATGGCGATTTGCGCGAGGTGACGCGGACCATTCTCACCTCGCCGGAATTCCTGGCGCCCGAGTCCTACCGCGCCAAGGTCAAGACCCCCTTCGAATTCGTCGTCAGCGCCGCGCGGGCACTCGGCGCCGATGTGCAGGACGCGCTGCCGCTCGTCCGTCAGCTGCAGCAGCTCGGGATGCCCCTCTATCAGTGCCAGCCGCCGACCGGCTACAAGGACACGGCGGATGCGTGGGTCAACACCGGCGCGCTGGTCGGCCGCATGAACTTCGCGCTGACGCTTGCCGGCAACAAGCTGCGCGGTGTGTCCGTGGCGTCGCTGCCAACCGCGGAGGAGGTGCTCGCCGGCGACTTGTCGGAGACGACGCGCGCGACGATCGCCAAGGCGGGCGATGCCCCACAGATGGCCGCCCTGACCCTCGGTTCGCCTGAATTTCAACGGCGGTGAACGACATCGAGCGCGAAGGCTTTCTTGTCCCGCCGAAGCCGAAGGGCGAAGACGGCCTTGTCCCGCCGAAGCCGAAGGGCGAAGGCGGCCTTGTCCCGCCGAAGCCGAAGGGCGAAGGCGGAAGCCGAGCGAGGAGATTATGGTTTCACGAAGAGTCTTTCTGAAAAACGGCGCGTTTGCCTTCGTCAGCCTCGGCTTCGCGCCGTCGTTCCTCTCGCGCACGGCGCTGGCGGCGACCGGACGCTCGAAGCAGCTCATCGCGATCTTTCAGCGCGGCGCGGTGGACGGGTTGAGCATGGTCGTCCCGTTCGGTGAGGCCGACTACTACCGCGCGCGGCCGAGCCTCGCGATTCCACGGCCGAACAGCGAGAACGGCGCCCTGGATCTCGACGGGTTCTTCGGATTCAACCCGCGCCTCCAGGCGTTGAAGCCGCTATGGGACCGTCGCCAGCTGGCCATCGTCAACGCTTGCGGATCGCCGGACAGCACGCGGTCGCACTTCGACGCGCAGGACTACATGGAAACGGCGACGCCGGGTGTGAAGAGCACGGCCGACGGATGGCTGAACCGGTACCTCCAGGCGCGAAAAGCCGAGGAAGCGACGCCGTTCCGCGCGGTGGCGCTGACGTCGCAGCTGCCGCGCATGCTGCAGGGCACGGCGCCCGCCCTGGCGATGAGCCAGATCGCGCAGTTCGGAATTCGCGGCGGTCAGGGCGGCGACGGCGCCGGCGCGTCGTTCGAACGCGAATATGCCGCGGCAGCCGACCAGCTCCTGAACGGCACGGGCAAGGAAGCGTTCAACGCCATCAAGATGCTCAAGAGCACCGACCCGTCCCGTTATCAGCCCGCGAACGGCGCAGAGTATCCGCGCAGCCCGTTCGGGCAGGCGCTCCGGCAAATCGCGCAGCTGACCAAGTCGAACGTCGGCCTCGAGGTTGCGTTTGCCGACGTCGGCGGGTGGGACACGCACGTGAATCAGGGGGCCGCGCAGGGTCAGCTGGCCAACAAGCTCGAGGATTTCTCGCGCGCGATCGCTGCACTGGTCATGGACCTCGGCGACCGCATGGAGGACACCGTCATCCTGACGATGTCGGAGTTCGGGCGGGCGGTCAACGAGAACGGCAACCGCGGCACCGACCACGGCCACGGCAACGCGATGATGGTCATCGGCGGCACCGTCCGCGGCGGGCGCGTCTACGGCAAGTGGCCGGGCCTGGCGGCCGAGAAGCGCTATGAAGGGCGCGACCTCGCGGTCACGACCGACTTCCGGGACGTCTTCGGCGAAATCGTCGCGCGTCACCTCGGCGTGTCGAACCCGAGCGCGATTTTTCCGGGCTACAACATTCAGCCGTCAAAATACCCGGGACTGTTCGCCTGATTTGATCTGATCGTTCCTCTTGGCGGAATAATCCGCGGCATGCCGAACACGGACGGCTTCGCCGCGACCTTCGCCGCGCTCCGTGCGATCCTCGTGCCGCACGCGAAACGGCTGACCGTCACGGTCGACGAGCCCGGACATTTCGAGCTCGCATCACCGACCATGACGGATCGCATCGGCCGGCCGCTCTTCTGCGCGGCGGTGAAGATCAACAAGAGCTCCGTCAGCTACCACTTCATGCCGCTGTACGGCAACATGGCGCTGCGCAATAGCCTCTCGCCGGCGCTCAGGAAGCGCCTGCAGGGGAAGGTGTGCTTCAACTTCACCACCGTCGAGCCCGGCCAGCTCAAAGAGCTCGCGGCGGTCACAAAAAAGGGCATTGCGGGTTTCAAGAACCTCAAGCTCCCCTGGGCGTGACCGTTTCCTCGCCAATTCGCCACCATGCTGCTTTCCGATCTCCCAACGCCACAAGTCCTGATTGACCAGGCGCGATTGCGACGCAACATCGATCGCGCGCAGCAGCTTGCCTCGAACGCCGGCGTTGCACTGCGGCCACACGCGAAAACGCATAAGTCGCCGGTCGTCGCCAAATGGCAGATCGAACGCGGCGCCGTCGGCGTGTGCTGCGCCAAGGTGGGCGAGGCGGAAGTGTTCGTCGATGCCGGGATCGCAAATATCCGTCTGCCGTATCCCGTCAATCCCTCGAACGCGGGCCGCATTCTCGCCCTCGCCGATCGGGCGACGATCTCGATCATCGTCGATCATCTGGACGTGGCTCGCGGCTGGTCCGACGCGATGGCCGGTGCCGGCCGCACGCTCGACGTGCTGATCAAGGTGGACGTCGGATTTCATCGTTGCGGCATCGATCCCGAGGGCGACGCGCTCGGGTTCGTCCAGCGTGTCTCGGCGCTGCCGGGTCTTCGTCTGCGCGGTCTGTTGAGCCATGCCGGCCACGGCTATCTGGCGTCATCCGAGGACGACCTGCGCGCCGTGGCACATCGCGAGGCGGAGATTCTTACGTCGCTGCACGATCGCGCCGCAAAAGCCGGCATCCCGCTTGAGGAACTCTCCGTGGGCGCGACGCCGACGCTCCGCTTCAGCGCTGCCGAGCGTGGTCTGACGGAACTGCGTCCCGGCAATTACGTGTACTTCGACCGGACGCAGCTCGCCCTCGCATCGGCTTCGCTGGACGACTGCGCGCTGACGGTGCTCTCGAGCGTCGTGACGCAGCACGACGGGCGCATCATCCTCGACGCCGGCAGCAAGACGCTGACCAACGATCAGGCGCGCGGCATCACGGCCGCGCCCGGGTTCGGCGCGATCCTGACCGCGGACGGCTCGGCGATCGACGATCGGCTGACGATCGAGCGGCTGTCCGAGGAACATGCGACGGTCCGCGTCACCGGCGCCACGACATTGAAGCCGGGCGACCGCGTGCGCGTCGTGCCGAACCACTCGTGTGTCGTGTCGAACCTGGTGAACGAGGTGCGACTCGTCGACGGCGATCGCGTAATTGACACGCTGCCGGTCGCCGCCCGGGGTAGAATCCACAGCCTGAAGCCCCAGGGGGGAGTGTGTGCGACGAGACGACATGGCTGACAAGACTGGAAAGACGAAGGTAGATATCGGCGACGCCCTCGGCATGGTCGAGACGCGCGGCCTGATCGGGATGATCGAGGCGGCCGACGCCATGGTCAAGACGGCGAACGTCGTGTTCGTGGGCTGGCAGAAAGTCGATGCGGGTCTGGTCACCGCGATCATCCGCGGCGATGTGGGTTCCGTGAAAGCGGCAACCGATGCCGGCGCCGCGGCGGCTCGCCGCGTCGGCGAGCTCATCGGCGTGCACGTCATTCCGCGCCCGGCCGACGACCTCGAGAAGGTCTT
>CAWBVG010000015.1:0-77757 GCA_963792175.1 uncultured Acidobacteriota bacterium | reverse complement strand
GGGATCCGGATGCTGACCGGAACTCTGCCATGACAACGGCACGCTCTGTCCCGCCTCGACCCAGATGTATCCCATGCGAACCTGCCGGCGAGTGCGAGGAGCGCCCCGGCGCGCGCGACCGCGGCGCGGCAAGCCGCGACCACAGCCCGCGATAGGCGACAGGCCGGCGCGCGATCGCGCCGCCCCAGAACAGCCGCGCGAACGGGCCGCGGCTGATGGCGGCGACGGCGAGCTCGTGGTGGCGGGTGGGACTCGGAGCACAGATTCTCGAACGCGATGAGGCCGAGGTGGACGATCATCGCGCCGACCAACGTCAGCCCGAGCGCCGCGACGAGACGCGGCCGCGTCGACGCTCGGCACCAGGACGCGAGGAGCAACACCGCCGCGCCTTCGACGATCGCCTGCGCGAGCAGGTCGATCGTCGACTGCGGGCCCTGCCACAGATCGCGCGCGAGCCCCTGCGCGAACAGGAATCCGGTGTAGCACGTCGTCAGCATCGACACGACCACCGCCGGCCAGCGCAGCACGCGCAGCACGGCGCGAAGCCGAACCAGCCCGCGCCGATCCACAGCGTCGGCGATCGCGCCTTGCGCGGTCAGGAAATACGCGCCCCAGACCATCCACGACCGCCAGTTCGGGCGCACGAGGATGTAGTAGAAGCGTTCGGGCCGTTCGAGATCGGCGACGAGAATCGCCGGCGGTGACGATGAGAAAGACGAGCGAGATGCGCCGGGCCGACGACGTCGTCAGCGGCGAATGATCGCCGCAGACGAAGGCAGAGCAACGCCGACAGCAGCATCGCGCCGGTGGCGATGCCCTTGGTCAGCAGGTAAATCGCCATGTCGAGGCCCCAGGGCTTCACGTGCGGAGTGTCGTAGTCCACACGCGCGTCGCCGGGCCGCTGCGGATCCGGCGCCGGGCGACGCCAGCGGGCGCAGCAGCACCTGGCCTTCCTTGTAGATGAACGGCCGAGTGGCGATCTCCGGCTGAATCGCGCTCTCTTCGGCACCGATGTAGAAGACCTTCGGCTTCGTCCCCTTCTCGGCTTGCGGACCGAGGTCGCTTCGCGCTTGCGATCTGCGCGACCTCGCTCGTCGGGTCGTCCAGATCGCCGAAGATGCGGCATTCGGTCGGGCACACGCTCACACACGCCGGCAGCAACTCGTTCTCGACGCGGTTCGCGCAGAAGTTGCATTTCTCAGCCGTGTGAGTGTTCGGATCGATGAAGAGCTGATCGGACGGACAGGCGACCATGCACGCGCGGCAGCCGATGCACGAGTCGCCGTGAAGATCGACGATCCCGTCGCGACGCTTGAACAGCGCGTTCGTCGGACAGATGCTCATGCACGGCGCGTCGTCGCATTGATTGCAGAGGACCGGGAAGAAAAATCGGCGGGTGTTGGGGAAGGTGTCTTTCTCGACGGTCTTGACCCAACATCGATTGACCCCGATCGGGATCTGATGTTCGGCCTTACAGGCGATGGAGCACGCGTGACACCCGATGCATTTTCGAAGATCGATGGCGAACCCGTAGTTCGGCATGCGGCGCGCGACTATACCACGCGTTACACACAATCGCCCGCGCGACGTGGATCCGTTCAAGTCTCTGGCGCGTGAGGAGCTTCACGAAGATCGATCGTCCTGGCGGCCTGGAAATGCCCGAGGGGCCAACCTGATGTTGTCGGCCTGTACGCTGATTGAGGCGCGCGGACGGCCGACAACATCCGCTTCGCCTCGAGCATTCCACAGCCAGGGCGATCGATCTTCGTAAGCTCCTCGCGCGCCACTTGGTCGGATCCCCGTCGCGCGGGCGATTCGGTGTGCGTGGTATATTCGCCGCCCCGCATGCCCAACTACGGGTTCGCCATCGACCTTCGCAAGTGCATCGGGTGTCACGCGTGCACGATCGCCTGCAAAGCCGAACACGAGATTCCGATCGGCGTCAATCGCTGTTGGGTCAAGACCGTCGAGAAAGGCACCTTCCCCGACACCCGCCGATTCTTTTTCCCGTCCTCTGCAATCAGTGCGACGACGCGCCGTGCGCGCGGATCTGTCCGACCAACGCGCTCTACCGCCGGCGCGACGGCATCGTCGATCTGCACGGCGACTCCTGCATCGGCTGCCGCGCCTGCATGGTGGCCTGCCCGTACGATCAGCTGTTCATCGATCCGAATACGCATACCGCCGAGAAATGCAACTTCTGCGCGAACCGCGTGGAGAACCAGCTGCTGCCGGCGTGTGTCAGCGTGTGCCCGACCGAATGCCGCATCTTCGGCGACCTCGACGATCCGTCGAGCGAGGTCGCGAAGATCGCGCAGATGGAAGCGATGCAGGTCCGCAAGCCGGAGAAGGGCACGCTGCCGAAGGTCTTCTATCTCGGCGCTGACGATAGCGTCATCCGCCCGGAAGCGGCGACGCGCCCGTTCATCTACAAGGAAGGCCAGGTGCTGCTGCGCCCGCTGGGATCGCCGGCGGCGGATCCGCTCCAACCCGGCGCGCCGCGCGTCGACTACGACACGCCGCACGTGAAGCCGTGGGGCCTCGACATGGCGCTCTACCTGCTGACGAAAGGCATCGCGACCGGCACGATGCTGGTCAGCCTTCTGCTGCCGTTCGCCAGCGGCGATCGGACAACGCTGACGACGGTGGTGGGCCCGGCGATTTCGCTGGTGTTCCTCCTCGTCACGACGGTGCTTCTCGTCGCCGACCTGGAGCGGCCCGAACGCTTCTTCTACATCCTCGTCCGCCCGAACTGGCGCTCGTGGCTGGTGTGGGGCGCCTATTTCCTGACCGCGCAAGGGCTCCTGACAACGTTGTGGCTCGGCGCGGCGATCGTCGGCCCGCCGTGGCTTCTCGCGTGGCTGTTCTGGCCTCTCGTGATCGTGTCGTTGCTGACAACCTGCTACACCGGCTTTCTGTTCAAGCAGGGCCTGGCGCGCGATCTGTGGCAGGGTCCGCAGTCGACCGTCGACCTGCTGGCGCAGGCTATCGTCGAAGGGTGCGCAGTGCTGCTCCTCGCATCGCTCGTGCCGGGCGTGACAGCCGCCCCGGGCGTCGTGGCCACGCTTGCGGTCACGCTGGTCGTCGCGATGCTGGCGCATCTGGCCCTCGTCGCGTTCGAGTATCTCGTGATGCGGAGTCCCACGCGGCACCACCAGCTCGCCGTTCACGCCATCCGCCGCGGCCCATTCGCGAAGCTGTTCTGGGGCGGCGCCATCGGCACCGCTGCCATGTCGGCCATCGTCGGGGCCCTGTGGAGCGGGATGCCGGCTGCGGTCGCGCTCGCGGCCGGTCTCGCACTTGCCGGCAGTTTTGCCTGGGAATACATCTGGGTCGAAGCGGGCCAGAGCGTTCCGCTCTCCTGAGGATGTAAGAATCTAAGGATCTAAGGAAGTGAGATCTAAGGAAGTGAGGATGTTGGTGCTAGCGCGGTCGAGAACCATTCCCTTCCGAACATCCTCAGATCCTTACATCCTCAGGTCCTTGCATCCTTAATCCTTACATCCTTACATCCTTAGATTCTTCGATGATCGCACCCGGATCCCGCGACGTGGGACGACTACGTGGATTTCGAATCCACGAGCTGGCCGAAGAAACCGCCGGCACTACTGGATCATTCCCAGCGTCTGCTTCAACTGCGAATCGGCCTGCGGCATCCTCGCCTACGTCGATAAGGAACAACTGACCGTCCGCAAGATCGAGGGCAACCCGCTTCATCCCGGCAGCCGCGGCCGGACCTGCGCGAAGGGCGTTGTCACGCCCAACCAGCTCGAGGATCCCGATCGGATTCTGTATCCCCTGTGCCGCGATGGTGATCGAGGATCTGGCAAGTGGCGGCAGGTGTCATGGGATGAGGCGCTCGCCGATATCGGCGGACGCATCCGCAAGGCGATCCTCGAAAACCGGCGCCACGAAATCATGTACCACGTCGGCCGGCCGGGCGAGGACGGCTACGCCAACCGCGTCCTGCAGGCCTGGGGTCTGGACGGGCACAACAGCCACACCAACGTCTGCTCGTCGTCTGCGCGGCTCGGACACTTTCTGTGGTGCGGCAACGATCGGCCGTCGCCCGACTACGCCAACGCGCAGACGATCCTGCTGCTGTCGTCGCATCTCGAAACCGGCCACTACTTCAACCCGCACGCGCAGCGCATCATCGAAGGCCAGACCAACGGCGCGACGCTGATCGTCATCGATCCGCGCCTGTCGAACACGTCGGCGAAGGCGGATGTGTGGCTGCCCGCCTATTCGGGAACCGAAGGGGCGCTTCTGCTGGCGATGGTCAAGGTGCTGCTCGACGAAGAGCTCTACGACCGCGAGTTCGTCCGCACCTGGGTCGACTGGCGCGGTTATCTTCGCGCGGCACGACCCGAGCTTCCGGTGACGTTCGACCACTTCATCGTCGCGCTGAAAGAACTGTACGCGCCATTCACGCCGGCTTTTGCCGCCGAAGAAACCGGCGTCGACGCCGCGCGGATTGTCGAGGCCGCGCGTGCCATCGGACGCGCGCGCGGCACCTTCAGCACGCACAACTGGCGGTCGGCCGCCGCCGGCAATCTGTGGGGCTGGCAGATCACGCGCTGCCTCTATCTGCTGGTCGTGCTCACCGGATCGGTCGGCACCAAGGGCGGCGTCGGCCTTCACCTCTCGAACAAGTTCGTCCCGAAGCATCCGACGACGCCGCCGCCGCCCGACTACTGGAACGAGCTGCTGTTCCCGCGCGAATACCCGTTGGCCTTTTCGAGATGAGCTTCCTGCTCCCGCATTTCCTCAAGGAAAACCGCGGCAGACTCGACGTCTACTTCACCCGCGTCTACAACCCGGTGTGGACGAATCCCGACGGCTTCTCCTGGATGGAGATGCTCACCGATCGCGACAAGATCGGACTGCACGTCGCGCTGACGCCGACGTGGAGCGAAACCGCCTGGTTTGCCGACTACATCCTGCCGATGGGCCTGGGCACGGAACGCCACGACACGATGAGCCAGGAAACGCACGCCGCGCAGTGGCTCGGGTTCCGTCAGCCGGTGCTGCGCGTCGCGCGCGAGAAGCGCGGCGAACGTATCAACGCCACCTATGAGGCCAATCCGGGCGAGGTGTGGGAGGAGAGCGAGTTCTGGGCGGCGCTGACCTGGCGCATCGACCCCGACGGCGCGCTCGGCATCCGGCAGCATTTCGAGTCGCCGTACCGCCCGGGCCAGCCGGTGACGATGGACGAGTACTACGGGTGGATGTTCGAGAACTCGGTCCCGGGTCTTCCCGAAGCCGCCGCCCAGGAGCAGCTGACGCCGCTCGCCTACATGCGCAAGTACGGCGTGTTCAAGGTGAAGGACCACGTCTATGCGCCCTACAAGGCGCCGCTCGACGCCGACGCGTTGGCCGGCGCGTCGTTCGATCGCGACAGCGAGCAAGTCCTCAAAGACGGCAAGCCGATCGGCGTGATCGTGGACGGCGCTCGCACTCGCCGGCTTCTCGACGCCGTCACGCCGGCTCGAGTTCTTCTCGCAGACGCTGGTCGACTGGGGCTGGCCGGAACACGCGGTCCCGCGCTACGTCCCCGGCCACGTGCATTGGCGCGACATCAAGCGCGACGACGGGGAGTTCGATCTGCTGCCGAATTTCCGGCTGCCGACGCTGGTTCACACGCGATCGCCGGTGAAGTGGCTCTACGAGATCTCACACGACAACCCGCTGTGGATCGCGACCGCCGACGCGCGGCGCTACGGCGTCGAGACCGGCGATCTGGTCAAGGTGCGGACGCGCATCGGCTACTTCGTCACGCGCGCCTGGGTCACCGAAGGCATCCGCCCGGGCGTGCTCGGCATGTCGCATCACCTGGGCCGCTGGCGTCTGCACGAGGAGATGGGCAATCGCAACGCCTCGGCGCTCGTCACCATCGACCGCGCAAGGCACGGGCTACAAAGTGTCGCAGGTGCACGGCGCGCAGCCGTTCGCGAGCACGGATCCCGACAGCTCGCGCATCTGGTGGAGCGAAGTCGGCGTCCACCAGAACCTGACGTTTCCGGTGCAGCCCGACCCGGTCAGCGGCATGCACTGCTGGCACCAGCGCGTCACGCTCGAGAAGGCCGGTCCCGGCGACCACTACGGCGATATCTTCGTCGACACCGCGAAGGCGCACGAGGTCTACAAGGAGTGGCTCGCGATGACGCGTCCCGCTCCCGGCCCCGGCGGGCTCAGACGTCCGCTCTGGTTCGATCGACCGCTGCGGCCCGCTGCCGACGCCTACAAGGTCTGACCGCCGGAACCTCGCCCCCACCCATCTGCGTCTTTACCTGACAGGTAATTGCACCGGCCGGACCGACGAGCCATCGTCAGGAGACGCGATGAATACCCTGCTTGGATTCCCCGAGAGCAGCGCAACGCCCGCGTTCGGACGGCTGCTGAAACAATGGCGTAACAGCCGGCACAAGAGCCAGCTGGCGCTGGCGACCGAGGCCGGCATCTCGACGCGTCATCTGAGCTTCCTCGAAACCGGCCGCGCGCAGCCGAGCCGCGAGATGGTGCAGCTGCTGACCGGCATGCTCGACGTCCCGCTCGGGGAACGCAATGCGCTGCTCGTCAGCGCCGGCTACGCCCCGCTGTACGGCAACCGGCCGCTCAATGCGCCGGAGCTCGAGCCGGTGAGGCGGGCGCTGGAATTGATGCTCCGGCAGCAGGAGCCGTATCCCGCGTTCGTGCTCGACGGGCAGTGGAACATCGTCATGCACAACGCGGCGACGAAGCGCGTCTTCGAGCCGTTCAAGACCGGCACCTACACGGCGAACGTGATGCGGAAGGTGTTCGACCCCGACGCGCTGCGGCCGTTCATCGTGAACTGGCACGAGATCGCGGCCTGCATGATGCACAGCCTCCACCGCGAGCTCGCGGCGACCGGCAGCGCGGCGCTGGTCGAGCTGCGCGACGAATTGCTGGCGTATCCCGGCGTCCCCGCGCGATGGCGGGAGCCCGGCGCCGTGTCTGCCGCCGATCCGCTGGTGGCCATGCAGCTTCGGCGCGGCGATGTCTCGATGGCGTTCTTCTCGACGATCACTCAGTTCGCCACGCCGCGCGACGTCACGCTGCAGCAATTGAAGATCGAGTGTTTCTTCCCCGCCGATTACGCGACGGAGCAGCTCTCGCGCCGCCTCGCCGAGCCGGCAACCATCGCCGTCTAGCGGAGTCACGGCCTCTTCATCTGTCGTCGTGCCTCGTCGTCCTTTACGTCTCGCGTAATCGCCAGCGTCGATCCCTCTCGCGAGAATGGGATCGAGCTGACCATGCTGATTCACGCGATCGCCATTGCCGTCATTCTGCAGATGAACAACGTCGCTCAGGCGCCCACCGGCCATCTCGAGCGCGCGCAACAGGAAGTGATCCGGCTGTATCACAGCATCGGCGTCGATGTGACCTGGGCCGGACCCGACGCGTCGCGTGCCACGCCGGCGCCGGACATTCGGGTCGTCCTTGTTCCGTATGAGCCCGGCGACATGTCGCGCCATGAAAGGCTGGTGATGGGCGCGGCGGTGCTCACGAAGCTGGGAACCAGCGTCGCCTACATCTTCTACCGGCAGGTTGAAGCGCAGGCGCGGCAGTACGACTACTCCCTCTCCATGATCCTGGCGTCCGCGATCGCGCACGAAGTCGGGCACCTGCTGCTGCCGGACGGTCGCCACTCACCAGAGGGTCTGATGCGCGCGTGCTGGACGCGCGACGACTTCCACCGGGCGAATCAGGGCCAGCTGCGCTTCTCGAGCGACGAGGCGGCGCAGATTCGCCGGCGGGCGGGACTGGGAGCCTGTCCGAGTCACCGCATGGGTCGCGCGCATGGGGCTTGCGAGGCGAGATCGAGGCGCGAGGAGGAGGCGATGCGGGGTAGCGGTGACTCGGACAGGCTCCTAGAGGCGCTTGTTGAACACGAGCGCCGCCACCGCGCTCGCCAGTAGCTCGAGCAGGACGATGGCCGTCAGCGTCGGAACGTCCAGTCGCGCTCGCGAATGTAGCCGACGATCGACACGACGACACGCGCGACCGGCGTCGCCAGCAGCATGACGATGCCAGCGTGCAGCAGCAGCCTGCGCGCCCGGCGGGCATTCATGAATTGAAGCAGCAGGCCGACGGCGAGCGCGCAGCGAGCTGGCGATGACGCCGGCGCGCAGGACGGCGCCGATCGTCCGTTCCAGCCGGTTCATCGAATCCCCCTGGTGAACATCATCGCCGGAGACGATGAACAGCACGACGGCCATCAGCAGCTTCAGCCACTTCGCCGACGCGCGCTGCGCCGAAGCGCATCCCGCCCCACGATCCGAGCTGGACGCCGAGCACCGCCGCCGCCGCCAGCGCCGGCATCGAGCTGGCCGTGCCGTAGTAGATGACGGCGCCGGCCGTGGCCGTGACGCCGATCATGAACGCGCTCGTCGCCGCCGCCGCGCGCAGCGGAACGCCGCACCACGCGTTCAGCACCGGCACCTTGATGAAGCCGCCGCCGATGCCGAGCAGCGACGACACGTTGCCGGCGACGAACGACGCGGCGAGCGCGAGCGGCAGCCGCTTCACCCGGTACGTCACCATGCCGCCGCTCTCGTCCTCGTGGTAGCGCCCGCCGAGCACGCCCGGGATCGATCGTCCGGATCGAGGATCACGTTGCGGCGCTGCAGCCGCGTCAGCATGATGATCGCGACGATGACGGTCGACGACGCCGAACAGCTTCTGCACCGTCGACTGCGCGAGCATCTGCGCCGTGACGCCGCCGAGCAGGCTGCCCGCGGCGGTCGCCACCTCGAGCAGCATGCCGAGCCGCATGTTGATCAGCTGCTTGCCGGCGCG
This sequence comes from uncultured Acidobacteriota bacterium, assembly GCA_963792175.1. Classification (GTDB taxonomy): domain Bacteria; phylum Acidobacteriota; class Vicinamibacteria; order Vicinamibacterales; family CAVVIG01; genus CAWBVG01. The sequence goes on along the minus strand of CAWBVG010000015.1, from coordinate 68,934 downwards.
GCCGGCCGACACCGAGCTCGACGTCGCGATCACCGTCGTCAGGCTGATGGCCGCCGCGGCGGTGAACGGGAAATGCAGGCCGAGGTTGAGGAACGGCACGAGGAACACGCCGCCGCCGAGGCCGAGCAGCGCGCCGAGACCGCCGGAGACGGCGCCGGCCGCGAAGATGATCAGCGCCAGCGCGGGCGTGACGACCGGCATCAAGACAAGCAACGCGGAGATGCAGAAGTCGCAGTAGACGTCAGGCTCTGCGATCTCAGCGCGTCGACGTTGCTTCACGTCGTGAACTTTCGCGTCTGCGCCAGGTAGCGCGTGGCCTTTTCGATCGCGCGCGACTCGGCCTCCTCGCGCGTCGCGCCGTCGGCGCGCGCGAACCGCGCGCCGGGATCGACGTTCGCGATCGTGCAGTGATAGACGTCGCCGAGCTTGTAGGTCTCGATCGTCACCGGCCAGCCCGCCAGCTCCTGCTGCCGCCGCGAGTGCTCTTCTGGTTTCATACGACTAACGTTTAACGCTGAACTCTCTAACTTTTAACGTTTTCAGTTTAGCTTCCTGAGGCGCTCACGGTTTTTCGACCGGCGCGCCGACCAGGTTGCCCCACTCGGTCCACGAGCCGTCGTAGTTCTTCACGTTCTTGAACCCGAGCAGGTGCTTCATCGCGAACCACGTGAGGCTCGAGCGCTCGCCGATGCGGCAATACGCGATGACCGGCTGATCGCCGGTGATCCCCTGCGCCGCGTACAGCGCCTTCAGCTCGTCGAAGCTCTTGAACGTGCCGTCCTCGTTGCAGTTCTTGCCCCACGGGATGCTCTTCGCGCCGGGAATGTGGCCGCCGCGCTGGCAGGTTTCCGGCAATCCCGGCGGCGCGAGGATTTCGCCGGTGAACTCCTGCGGGCTCCGGACGTCGACGAGCGCGGCCTTCTTGTCCGGCGATCGCCTGCTGCACCTCCGGCAGGAACGCGCGCAGCGACAGATCGGGCGCGCCCGCCTTGTAGGTCTTCGCCGGGAACGACGGCTTGTCGGTGCTGAGATCGCGCCCTTCGGCGAGCCATTTCTTGCGGCCGCCGTCCATGATCCGCACGTCCTCGTGGCCGTAGATCTTCAGCTGCCAGAACGCCCACGCGGCGAACCAGTTGTTGTTGTCGCCGTAGAGGACGATGGCCGTCTTGTTGTCGATGCCGGTCTTGCCGAGCAGCTCTTCGAGCTTCTTGACCGGGACGATGTCGCGCACCAGCGTGTCGCACAGCTCGCGTCGTCCAGTTCCAGCCGGCGGCGCCGGGCACGTGGCCCTGATCGTAGGCGGTGGTGTCGACGTCGACTTCGACGACGCGGACGCCGGCATCGGTGGCGTGCTGCGCCACCCAGTCGGTGGTCACGAGCACGTTCGGCAGCGTGTGTGTAGCCATGATCCTGTCCTCCTGCTCGTTCGAACTCCCCATCTTAATATCAGGCGGTAATCAGCCGCAAAGGACCATTCCGTACCGCTGCGCTACGCGCCGATGCGCTTGCAGAACGCGTCGTAGGCGCCGGGCGACTGCTGGTTCCACCAGGCGATGAAGCCCTGGCCGCGGCCTCGAGGTTCTTCAGTTCGCGCGGATTGCCGAGTTTCTCGCGCAATGCCGGCAGGATATCGCGGACGCGCGCGTAACAGAACAGCAGCTCGCGCCCGCTCTGATAGAACAGCTCGGGGTTCAGGACGCCGCTCGTGAGGAACGACGCCACCATCTCCCAGTAGCTCGTGACCATCCGGTACGACGCGTTGGCGTCGCTGCCCGGCGGGCACAGCGCCGTCACTCCTCGAACGTCTTCGACCTTGAAGTTGCCGGTGAACCACTTGCCGCGCCTCGCGCATGCGATCGTCGCGCCGCATCTCGTAGAGCCGCAGAATCAGATTCACGTCATCGAACGTCGCTTTCATCATCGTCGCTCACCTTCGCGCTTGCGCGCCTGCGCGCTTCGCGCTCATCGGACGTCGGTGGGCAGCTCACTGGCCTACCGCGCTCTTCTTCACGACGCCAATGCTGGCGATCGTGTCGCCCTTCTTCAGCGACGGCAGCGCCCGGATGAACATGACGATGCCCGCCTCCGGCGCGAGCGACGTCCTGAAGCTTGCCGATTGTGGTAGTCGGTCACGACGCCGATCTTCGCGCCCTTGGCGACGTGCGCGTCGCGATCGACGCGCGGATGAAACACGCCGTTCGTGTTCCGCGGCCATCGACACGATCGGCTCGATCCAGACCGGATTCTCGACCGGCGTCACCGGCCGCGCCGGTCATCTTCAGGTGTCCCATCACGTTCAGGACGCCGTTGACGAGCACCGTCGACATCGGCGTCGTCGACCGGCCCCGAGCGGCCGGCTTCGGCGGTGAACGACGGCTTGCCGCGCGTCGACGCGGTGTTCTCGAGAAAGCGCGACGCGTTCGGATCCTTCGGCCGATCGGCGGAGATGATGATGTGGTCGAGGCCGAACGCCAGCACCATCGCGCGCGAGAGCTCGTCCTGCTTCTGATTGCCGGTCACCGTCCAGTAGCTGTAGGGCCGCAGGTTCTCGTCGAGATCGCCGCCGTGCAGATCGATCAGGTGATCGCACTTCTCGACGACTTCCTTCGTGATGACGAACGACGCGCGATCGGTCTGCGTGCCGTTCGGGTCGCCGGGATAGAACCGGTTCATGCTCTTGTTGTCGGTCGGGTTGACGTGCGGCGTGATCTGCTCGAACGACGGGACGTTGATCGAGCGGCACCAGGATCGAGCGTGCCGGACAGCTCCGCCGGATTGACCGCGTCGATCAGCCGCTCGACGGCGATGATCGACGCGTATTCGGTGCCGTGCGCGCCGGAGACGACCGCGAGCACCGGACCCGGCGCGGCGCCGTGCATGACGGCGACCGGGATGTCGTAGCCGGCGTCCGACCCGGCGGGCACCTTCAGCACGCCGCAGCGCCTTCTGGCCGCGCTGTCGCGGTCGCCGTGCCGACGGTGAACGTCGCGTGCGCGTCGCTGCGCTGGACGCGTTCAGCCGCATGAGCCGCGTCCGCTCCGACCGCAAGCCGGCTATGAGCCGGACCGCAACGTCGCGGCGCACGCAATCCACATCAGGTGCTTCATGCGCGCAACTTTACAACGGTTCGCGCAACTCAATATAGTTGCCGTTGCGGCTTCGCGCCTGTGGCACCTGCACACGTGGAACAGCATCAGCTCTACATCAACGGCGAGTTCGTCGCAGCCGCGCATCGGACGCGACGCTCGACGTCATCGATCCGTCGACCGCCGAGGTCATCGCGCGCGTGCCGGACGCCGGACGCGCTGACGTCGACCGCGCCGTCAAGGCCGCGCGCGCCGCGTTCGACGAGGGTCCGTGGAAGGACGCGACGGCGCAGGACCGCGGCCGCGTGCTGTTCAAGCTGGCGGAGATCGTGCGCGCGCGCAGCGACGAGCTCGCCGAGCTCGAGACCCGCAACACCGGCAAGCCGATCGTCGAAGCCGAGTTCGACATCGCCGACGTCGCCACCTGCTTCGAGTACTACGGCGGCCTGGCGACGAAGATTCACGGCGACGTCATCCCGGTGCCCGACAATGCGATGAGCCTCGCGCTGCGCGAGCCGATCGGCGTCGCCGGCCAGATCATCCCGTGGAACTACCCGCTGCTGATGGCGTCGTGGAAGCTCGCGCCGGCGATCTGCGCCGGCTGCACGACGGTGTTGAAGCCGGCGGAACAGACGCCGCTGACCGCGCTCGCGCTGGCGTCCAGCTTCGCCGACGCCGGCCTGCCGCCCGGCGTGGTCAACATCGTCACCGGCGCGGGCGACACCGCCGGCGCGGCGATCGTCGCAGCATCCCGACGTCGACAAGATCGCGTTCACCGGCAGCGTCGAAGTCGGCAAGACGATCATGCGCGGCGCGGCGGACACGCTGAAGAAGATCTCGCTCGAGCTCGGCGGCAAGTCGCCGAACATCTTCTTCGCCGACGCCGATTTCGAGGCCGCGGTCGAAGGCGCGCTCTTCGGCGTCTTCTTCAACCAGGGCGAAGTCTGTTCGGCCGGCAGCCGCATTCTCGTGCAGCGGTCGATTTACAAGAAGTTTCGTCGACGCGATGGTGGAGAAGGCGCGCACCATCACGGTCGGGCAGCCGCTCGACCGCGACACGAAGATGGGCGCGCTCGTCAGCCGCGAGCAGTTCGACCGCGTGCGCGAGTATCAGGAGATCGGCAAGCGCGAAGCGAAGCTGGCGATCGGCGGCGGCCGCGCCACGGGCGCGGCGCTCGAGCGCGGCTACTTCGTCGAGCCGACGATCTTCTACGACGTCGACAACTGCCGCGCGCATCGCGCGCGAGGAGATTTTCGGACCGGTCGCCTGCGTCATCCCGTTCGACGACGAGGAGGACGCGTTGCGGATCGCCAACGACACCTACTTCGGACTGGCCGCCGCCGTCTGGACGCGCGACATCTTCCGCGCGATGCGCGCGGTCAAGCATCTGCGCGCCGGCATCGTGTGGGTGAACCACATGCAGCCCACCTACGTCGAGGCGCCCTGGGGCGGCTACAAGCAAAGCGGCATCGGCCGCGAGCTGGGCAAGTGGGGCGTCGAGGAGTACCTCAACGTGAAACAGGTGTACATCAATCTCTCGGAGCAACCCATCGGCTGGTATTGAGGAGGCAACCATGACGTACTACGGCGGCAAGGATCTGGCGGCGGCGTTTCGCACGGTGCGCGACAACACGATCAAGATCGCGGAGGAGATTCCGGAAAACAAGTACGACTTCAAGCCGGCGCCCGACTGCCGCAGCGTCCGGCGAGACGCTTGCGCACATCGCGGTCAGCACGGGATTCCAGTCTCACGTCCACAGCAACAAGATCAGCGACATGAAGACCGTGAACTTCATGGAGCTGTTCCAGAAGTTCACCGCCGAAGAAGCAAACCGCGGACCAAGGCCGAGCTGATCGCGTTCCTGAAAACCGAGGGCGACAAGTTCGCGGCGTTTCTCGAGGGACTGCCGGAATCGTTCCTGGCGGAGCAGGTCACGATGCCGCCGGCGCCCAGCCGGCGACGAAGAGCCCGCTTCGAGATGCTGATGTCGCGCGAAGGAGCACGAGATGCACCATCGCGGCCAGCTGATGACGATGCAGCGGATGATCGGCCAGGTGCCGCATCTGACGCGGCAGATGCAGGAGCGCATGGCGCAAATGCAGGCGGCCGCTCAGACCGCCGGGCAGGCCGCGCGATAGGCTGGCAGGTCTCGATCGATGCCGACCGCCGCGCCGCGCTTCACCGCCGACACGCTCCGCTTTCTGCGGGCGCTGAAGCGCAACAACCGGCGCGAGTGGTTCAACGCGCATCGCGACGACTACGAGACACACGTGCGCCAGCCGATGACCGCCGTCGTCGAGCGGCTGGCGCACGATTTCCGCGCCTTCGCGCCGGAGCTCGTCGCGAGCCCGAAGGTGTCGATGTATCGCATCTACCGCGACACGCGCTTCTCCGAAAACAAGACGCCCTACAAGACGCACGTCGCCGCGGTCTTTCCGCGGCGCGGTCTGCCCAAGCACGAGGGCGCCGGCCTGTACTTTCCACGTCTCGCCCGACGAGGTCTGGATCGGCGGCGGCATGTACGCGCCGCAGACGCCGCAGCTCCAGGCCGTGCGCGAGCACATCGCCGCCAACGTGAAGCAGCTCCGCTCGATCGTCGAATCGCCGGGATTCCGGCGGCAGGTCGGCGCGCTCGAGGGCGAGCGCTGCAGCGCGTGCCGCGCGGCTTTCCCAAGGATCACCCGGCCGCCGAATACCTGAAGTACCGGCAGTTTCTCGCCGGGCCGATCTCCCGCCGGCGCTCGCGACGAGCCCGAGGTTCTATGGCACGCTGCTCGACGTGTTCCGGCAGATCGTGCCGCTGGTCCGGTTCCTGAACGACCCGCTGCTGCCCGGCCAGCGATGAGCAGCGCGGACACGCAGTTCAGCAAGGTCCGGCTCGAGATGTTGTGCCGATTGCGGATCGTTGCGCGGCACGCCGATGACGCCGCCGGACGACCTCGACGCGCTCGTCAACGAACTGAACGCGGGAGCGCCGCGGCCCGCAGTGCGCGATTCCCGCGCTTCCGCAGGGGACGACCTGCAAACCGCTCGCCTGCGCGGGTGGCTGGCGCGAGGTCGTCGAACGGTCCGGCAGCGATCTGCTGCTCGTCGCCGGCGCGCCGCCGTCGCTCCGCGTGGACGGCGTCGTGACGCCGCTCGACGAAGCGCCGCTCGGCAGCGAAGAAATCGAGGACGCGATTGCGCCGGCGCTGCCGCCGCACGCGCGCAAGCAGTACCTCGACGTCGGCATCGCCGACGGCTCGTTCCGGACGCCGGATCTCGGGCGCTTCCGGATCAACCTGCATCACGAGCGCGGACGCTCGGCGGCGGCGATCCGGCGCCTGCCGTCCACCGTGCCGCGCTTTGCGTCGCTGAACCTGCCGCCCAACATCGAAGCGCTGACGCGCCTGCCGCGCGGCCTCGTCCTGGTCGGCGGTCCGACCGGATCCGGCAAGACGACCACGCTCGCGGCGCTCGTCAACGAGATCAACCACCGCGACGCGCGCCACATCATCACCATCGAGGATCCGATCGAGTACGAGCACCCGCACCGGCGCTGCCTGATCGAGCAGGTCGAAATCGGCATCGACGCGCCGGATTTCCCGACCGCGCTGCGCGCCGCGCTCCGCCAGGCGCCCGACATCATCGTCGTCGGCGAGATGCGCGATCCGGAGACGATGCAGATTGCGGTCGCGGCCGGCGAAACCGGCCACCTCGTGTTCTCGAGCCTGCACACCACCGACGTCTCGACGACCGTCGGCCGGATCGCCGATTCGTTTCCGCCCGAGCGCCAGAACACCATCCGCCAGGAGCTGGCGATGGCGCTGGCGGCGGTGATGACGCAGACGCTGATTCCGAAGAACGGCGGCGGGATGATTCCGGCGGCGGAGCTGCTGATGGTCGGCTACGGCGCGCGGCAGCACATCCGGAAGAACGCGCTGCAGCATCTGCACCAGGAGATCACGATCACCCGCAAGCAGGGCTCGTTTACGCTGGAGGAGTCGCTGACCGAGCTGGTCAAGCGCGATCTGATCGACCGCAAGGAAGCGCTGGCGCGCGCCGGCCATCCCGAGGAGTTCGAGCGCCTGCTCGGCTGACTCGATGGGTGACACGATCGATCGACCCGATATCGAGCGCGTCTACGCGCTCATCCAGCCCTACATTCGCAGGACGCCGATCGTCGAGGTCGCCGGCGCCGACCTCGGCCTCGGCGCAGTCGCGTGTCGTGGTCAAGCTCGAGTTGCTGCAGCGCGGCAGCTCGTTCAAGACGCGCGGGGCCTTTGCCAACCTGTTGACGCGCACAGTGCCGGCCGCTGGCGTGGTGGCCGCGTCAGGCGGGAACCACGGCGCCGCCGTCGCCTACGCCGCGATGCAGCTGAAGGTGCCTGCGAAGATCTTCGTGCCGACGATCTCGTCGCCGGCCAAGGTCGAGCGGATCCGCAGCTACGGCGCGGATCTCGTGGTCGGCGGCGAACGATATGCCGAGGCGCTTGCCGCCAGCGAGGCGTGGGCGGCGAAAACCGGCGCGCTGCCGGTGCACGCCTTCGATCAGCGCGAGACGCTGCTCGGTCAGGGAACGCTGGGGCTCGAGCTCGAGGCGCAGGCGCCCGATCTCGACACGCGTGCTCGTGGCCGTCGGCGGCGGCGGGCTGATTGGCGGAATCGCCGCCTGGTATCGCGGCCGCGTCCGCGTCGTCGGCGTCGAGCCCGCGTTGGCGCCGACGCTGAGCGAGGCGCTCAAGGCCGGACGTCCGGTCGACGCGCCGGCCGGCGGCATCGCCGCGGATTCGCTGGCGCCGCGGCGCGTCGGGGAACTGATGTTCCCACTCGCCCGCGACTACGTCGATCGCGTCGTCCTGGTCGACGACGCGGCCATCGCCGGCGCACAACGCACGTTGTGGGACGCCCTTCGTATCGTCGCCGAACCCGGCGGCGCCGCCGCGATGTCGGCGCTCTTGTCCGGCGCGTATCAACCGGCGCGCGATGAACGTGTCGGCGTCGTGGTCAGCGGCGGGAATACGACGGCGGTGCGCTTCGAGTGAAGTCGCCGTATCACGTACATCACCCCACCGACCACGAGCGCGGCCAGCCCGCCGATCAACTGCTCGCGCGTCGCCCCGGCGGCGACGCCAAGCGACATCGCGATGCGCGACGATCGGCACGATCGGACCGAGCGGCGCGACGAAGGTGGCTGACGGCACGCTCGCCGCGAATGCCGGCGCCCGCAGCCGGAGCGTTGCCGCGCTGACGCCGGCGTAGGTGACGAGTCGCGCGACCGCGCTGACGACCGCGAGCTTGGCCCACGAGCCGGACAGCGCGAGCAGCACCGCCACCACCGACGTGAAGATCACGGCGTTCGACGGCGTCCGGAAGCGCGGATGAATCCGCGCAAAGAACGCCGGCAGCTCGCCGTGCTCGGCCAGCGCGAACAGCATGCGCGATCCGCTCAGCACCTGACCGGCGTTGTTGCCGGTCATCGAGACCACCGATCCGGCGCCCACGAGCAGCGCCCCGGCCGATCCGAGGAACACCGCCGCGGCATCGGCGATCGGCGTCGCGTGCGGCGCGAGATCGGGCAACACGCCCTGCGCGACGATTTGCGCGAGCGTCATGATCGTCATCACCGCGAGAATCGTCGTCACCAGCGCGAACGGGACGTCACGGCGCGGATCGACCGCCTCGCCCGCCGGCGTGCCGACGACGTCGAAGCCGCCGAAGATGAAAATCAGCAGCAGCGCGGCGGTCGAGACCTGGTTCAGGGTGATCGGCGGCAACGTCGTCGAGCCGGGACGGCTCGATGAAGAACAGGCCGACGACGATGAACAGCGCCAGCGGGAGCAGCTTGCCGATGGTGAGCGCGTTGACGACCCACGCGCTCTGCCGGATTCCGCGGACGTTGACCCAGGCCAGCGCCGACGTGATGCCGATGAGGACCGCGGCGCGCGGCCAGCCGATGGTGACCGCCGGCCAGTAGTAGCCGAGGGCGACGGCGATGCCGGCCATCACGCTCGCCTGGCTGGCGGCGCGCGTGAACCATTGCATCCAGCCCACTTCGAACGCGACGAAGCGTCCGAATGCCGCGCGGGTGTAGACGTACGGTCCGCCGGTGCGATCGAACCGGCTGCCGACTTCGGCGAAGCACAGCGCCACGGCGAGGGTCGCGACGCCCATCAGCACGAAACCGATCGGACTCCACGCGCCGATCTGGGCCGCGACCTGCGAGGGCACGAGGAAGATCGCGCCGCCGATCACCTGGTTGACGCCGATCGCCGTCAGATCCCAGCGGCCGAGCGCGCGCTTGAGCGTCGCCATGTGAAGGCGGTTGTATCATGAACGCTCGATGCACACGACGCTGCCGCGGCGCTTTTACGCCGATCCGGATTTCTATCGCGCGGAGCTCGAGCGCTTCTACTTCAACCGCTGGATCTGCGCCGGGCGCGCCGATCAGATTCCCAACGCCGGCGATTACTTCACGCGCGCGCTTGGAGACGACAGCGTGATCGTCACGCGCGATGGATCGGGCGACATCCACGCGCTGTTCAACGTGTGCCGTCACCGCGGCACGAGGCTGTGCGAGCAGTCCGACGGTCACTTCGCCGGGCGCATCCAGTGTCCCTACCACGCATGGACGTACGACCTCGATGGACAGCTGCTCGCAGCGCCGCATATGGCGCCGGAGTTCCGCAAGGAGGACTATCCGCTCCATCGGGCCGGCTGCGAGACCTGGGACGGACACATCTTCGTCCACCTCGGGCGGGACGGGCAGGATGGGCGGGATGGGCAGGACAGAGATCGGGCGTTGCGTGCGCAGCTGCGCGACCTGCCGGACCGGTTTGCCGCGTGGAGGATGGGCGACCTCAGACTCGGCAGGCGCATCGTCTATGACGTGAAGGCAAACTGGAAGCTGATCGTCCTCAACTTCAACGAGTGCCTGCACTGTCCGAACCTGCATCCGGCGCTGAACCGCCTGCACCACTACCTCGGCGCGGACAACGTGGAGCCGACGGCCTGCTACTGCGGCGGCGCGATGGGGTTTCGTGAAGGCGTCGAGACGATGAGCATGGACGGCAAACGGCGGCGCGAGTACCTGCCCGGGCTCAGCGAATCACAGCGCCAGCAGGTGGCCTACTACTCGATCTACCCGAACCTGCTGCTCAGCCTGCATCCCGATTACATGATGACGCACACGCTCTGGCCGCGCGCGCACGATCGGACCGAGATCGTCTGCGAATGGCACTTCCACCCCGAGGAGCTCGCGCGGCCTGCGTTTCAGGCGGACGATGCCATCGAGTTCTGGGATCTCACGAACCGCGAAGACTGGTGGATCGCGGAGCAATCGCAGGCGGGGATCAATTCGAGGGTCTACACGCCGGGGCCATACTCAGAACGCGAAGCGTTGCTCTGGTCGTTCGACGAAATCGTTCGACGCGCGCGAGGGCGCTGAAGGCCTGCGTACAGTGAACAGTCGATCCGATCGCCGTCCGCTTTGCACTCGTAGCGCACCCTTGGGCTGCCTATCGCGGAGCATGTTAGGGCCTCCGATACCTCGACGTTATCGAGTTTCGCCGAGCGTGCGCTGAACGAGGGCGATCGACGGCAAGACGTTGCGGTGCGATGATCGCACCAGCGCGCATCGCGAAACGACCGCGCCAAAGTGCTCGGCATCACTGTGGCATGCTCGTCGAACCACGACAGCCGCAGCCAGCATCGGCGATCACCCGCACGACCCAGAGGATACCGGCCGCCACCGGACGACAGAGCGAACGCACGCCGCGTCAGCAAAGCAGACGCTCGCGCAGTATCGGCGTGGCGGCCAGCACCGACGTGCGGAAGCACGTCGCATGCCGTATCCGCCACTCCGACCGACGATCTGGGCCCCACGATCGAAGTTGTCGGCGCGTTGCGCGCAGATACGACAGAGGAATCGCCAGTCCGACGATGGCGGCCGCGACCAGCGCGGTGATCCTCAACGCACGGCCGGGCATCTGATTCGCGCAGGCGCGACGCGTGACGATCGCCAGCCCGCGCACCTGACTCCAGGATTCGACAGTCCCCAGCCCCGCAAGAATCCAAGGCGCGTCGAAATCTACGACGGGCCGGAGGGCAGGCCTGAACTCTCTCACTCGGTTCCGATGGCGGAGCGACGACGCTGTCATGACCACGCCAAGGAGCATCGACGCGACAACCGCGGCAAAGTGCTCCAGGAGCATGTGCGGCAGCGTCGTGAACTCGCAATACAACCGCAGCCCGGCGTCGGCGATCAGCCCGCATCCGAGGCCCCACAGAATGCCGGTCGCCACGCGATGAAGCGGAAACGCGCGCTTCGTCAAAAAGGCGGAGACGAGCAGGACGGGTGTGGCGGCCAGGACCGAGGTGCGGAAACACACCATGCCGAATCGCCACTGCGCCCACGTGCGAGGACCGACGGTGAACGTGTCGGTGGTCACGCGATAGATGACGAGCGGCAGCGCCAGCCCGGCGAGCGCCGCGATCAAGAGCGCGCGTCTCCGCAGCGCGCGGCCGGGGATCGCCTCGCGCAACCCGAGCGCGACGATCGCCAGACCAGCCGCCGACTCGACCACCGACAACCCCCAGGCTTTGACGAACACCGAGCGCCGCGAGATCGGTGCGGAAAAAGTTGACCAGCGGGACCCCGACCACGATCGCGATGGCGAGCGGCGTCAGGGCGAGAGCCCGCCTCGACGGCGGCCACAGCGGCCGTAGTGGCCGAAGGTCGCGGGATACTATGGCTCGAAGGTTCGCGGCTCGAAGGTCCGCCTTGGGTCCGCGGGATGATTCGCCCGGGCTTCGGCGAGGCAGGTCGTCATTCATCGCAGGTGACCCCTCAGCCGGCGCATGCCGCGAAAGGCGCGCGTTTTCGCGGCGTTGACGCGAATCCCCAGACGCGTCGCGATCTCCGAAAAGCTCCACCCGTGCACGTGATGCATCAGCAGCGCCTGACGCTGATCGGCCGGCACGTCGCGCAGCGCGTGCCGCACTTCGTCCGCGTCCCCCAACGCCCGCGCCGCATCGTGCATGGTCTCGTCCGAGCGGGCATCGGCGGCCACCGTCGCTTCGAAGCGCAGCCGGCGCGCCGTGGCGCGGCGGTGCATGAGATAGACATGGCGCGCGATCGCGAACACCCAGGGCGTGACCGGCCGGCCAGGCTCGTAGGTGCGGCGCGACCGGTGCATCTGCAGGAACGTTTCCTGCGTGAGATCGTCGGCGAGCGACGCATCGCGGCACAGCGACAGCTGAAACCGCCGGACGCGGGCCGCCAGCGCCGCGTACAGCGCGTCGAACGCCTCGATCCGGCCCTCCAGGTACGCCTCCATGTGGCGGCACAACTCCAGTTCGGCGGATTCGGTTCCGCCACCCGGAGAGATCTTTGTGTCCCGGGCCATTCTGGTTACTTGATCGGAGCGGTTTTCCGCGGCGGATTGAAGAACGGCGTCTTGACGACCGTCGCCGGGACGCGGTGACGGACGGCTTCCACCGTCACTTCACACTCGAGCTCGGTGCCCGGCGCGGTGTGCGGCGCCGCGACCGTCGCCAGCGCGATCATCTTCTTCAGGACCGGCGACCACGTGGTCGTCGTCGCGCGCCCGACCTGGCGGCCGACCTTGTAAACGGGCACGGCGACGCGCGACGCGGCGGCAGACACCTGCGGCGCCAGACCGATGTCCTCGTATAACGCCTCGATCGCGGGCCAACTGATGTCCAGCCCGACAATCTGCCGCGCCGGGCCGCGGCGATGTTCCTCGGCGAGCGGTGTCCGGCCGACGAACGGCCGCGCGTCGAGCTGCACGAGCCGGCCGAGACCCATTTCGTACGGCGAGTACTTCTGGGACTCGATCAGCGCCTTCTTGCTGCTGTTGAAATCGACCTCGATGAGCAGGAGGCCCGCTTCGACCCGGGCGACATCGAGCGCGAGCATTCCGGCCGGATGAATATCGTACGGGCGGCCGCGCGACATCAGCGCGTCCCAGACGGCCGTGGCCCGATCCCACGGCATCCAGATCTCGTAGCCAAGGTCGCCGGTGTATCCCGTGCGCGAGATGTCGACCGGCACGCCGGCGATGGCGCCGCGCGTCATGCGGAAGTACTTCAGGCTTCTGACATCGGCATCCGCGACGGCGTCGAGCAGCTTGCCGGATGTGGGCCCCTGCAGGGCCAGCGCGGCCACCTGTTCGGAGATGTCCTCGATGGCGACGTCGAGTCCGATCGCGTTCTGCGAAAGCCATCGCAGGCTGGGATCCGCGGCGGTCCAGCGGAAGCTGTCTTCGTCGAGTCGCGTCACGGTCCCATCGTCGATGACCTTGCCGTGCTCGTCGCACCAGGGTGTGTAGAACACCTGTCCGATCGCCAGCTTGAAGGCGTCGCGCGTGATGACGCGGTCCACGAGCTTGACGGCGTCGCGCCCGCGAATCAGGTACTTGAACAGCGGCGAGACGTCGATGAGGGCCGAAGCGTTGCGGATCGCGTTGTACTCGTGCTCGTGGTGGGCCTCGTAGGCGCTGACGGCGTAGTAGCCAGACCATTCGCGGTAATTCAGGCTCCCGGCGAGCGCGAACGTGCGATCGTGAACCGCCGTGCCGATCGGCATAGCCACGTATTATAGACACCCTATGAAACAGCTTCTTGCGGTCGCCGCGGCGATCTCGATGGTCGGCGGTCAGGCGCCCGCACCGGTGACGGTGATTCGCGCGGCCAGGATGATCGCTGGCACGTGCCGGTACCGTGACCGCGACCCGCGGTCGTCGTCATTCGCGGCGATCGCATCGCGTCCGCCGGCAGCACGTCACAGATTCCGGCCGGTGCGCGCATCATCGATCTCGGGGGCGCCACCCTGCTTCCGGGGCTGATCGATCTCCACACGCATCTGACGAGCACGGGCGTGCACTGGGAAGACGAGCTGCTGAAGACGACGCCGGGGCAGGCGGCGCTGCACGGCGCGCACAACGCGCTGGTCACGTTGATGGCCGGGTTCACGACCTGCCGCGACATGGGGCCGACCTGGCCGTTCACCGACATCGACCTGCGGAAGGCGATCGACGAGGGCGTGGTCCCCGGCCCGCGGCTGCTCGCCTCGGGAAACTACGTCTCGCCGACCGGCGGCGCCGGCGACGCGCGTCAGTTCTCGATCTTCGTCGACGTACCGATCGTGAGAAACCTTGCGGACGGCCCCGACGAAGTGCGCAAGGCCGTCCGCACCAATCTCAAGCAGGGCGCCGATTTCATCAAGATCCTCGGCACCGGCGCCGTGCTGTCGAAGGGCGCGCCGCCCGGCGGACAGCAATACTCCGAAGAAGAAATGCGCGTCGCCGTCGAGGAGGCGGCGCGCTGGGGCAAGCACGTGGCCGCGCACCTGCACGGCACCGCCGGCATCAAGGCCGGTATTCGCGCCGGCGTGCACACGGTCGATCACGGCAGCATGATGGACGACGAGGCCGTCGAGCTGCTGCGAACCCACCACGCGTACTTCGTGCCGACGGTCTACACGAGCGAATCGATCGCGCAGAACCCGAACGTCCCCGAATCCGAGAAGGCACGGTCGAAAGAGATCGCCGCGATGAAGGACGCCTCGTTCCAGCTGGTCCTGAAAGCGGGCCTGCCGATCGGCTTCGCGACCGACGCCGCCGTCGTCCCGCACGGCCAGAACGCGACGAGAGTTCGGGTATCGCGTCCGTCTCGGCCAGTCGCCGATCGCCGCCATCCTGTCGGCGACAAAGACGGCCGCGGAAATCATCGGCTGGAGCGACCGGGTCGGGACGATCGAAGCCGGCAAGTTTGCGGACCTGATCGCGGTGGCCGGCGATCCGCTGCGCGACATCACGGAACTCGAGCGCGTCACGTGGGTGATGAAGGGCGGCGTAGTGTATAACAAGCAACCGTAGGGAATAGCGGTTGGGGATTAGGGATTAGACTGCCACAGCGACAGTGACGCTGCTAGACCGCGGCGCCGGCACTATGCGATAGTCGTCGGCGTCGTGGGCCGTTTTCACCTGCTCGTCCTCGCCCGACTCCTCGCAAACGCCACTCGCAGCTGCGGGTTGTAGCCCGCCACCCTTCGCATGCGCTACGACGCCATCGTCATTGGCGGCGGCCACAACGGACTGACGGCCGCTGCCTACCTCGCGCGCGCCGGGCGCAAGGTGCTGGTGCTCGAGCGGCGCCATGTCCTCGGCGGCGCGGCGGTCACGGAAGAAGTGTTTCCGGGCTTCAAGTTCTCGGTCGCCTCCTACGTCGTGTCGCTGCTGCGGCCGGAGATCATTCGCGACCTCGATTTGCCGCGCCACGGCCTCGAGATCCTGCCGCTCGACGGCACGTTCACGCCGATGCCGAACGGCGACTACCTCTGGCGCGTGAACGACCACGCCAAGACGCAGCGCGAAATCAGGCGGCATTCGAAGCTCGACGCCGAAGCCTACGACGAGTACGGCAAGGCGATGGTCGAGATGGCGCGGTTCGTCAAGCCGATCCTCAACATGACGCCGCCCGATCCGATGTCGCTCAATCCGCGCGAGCTGATGAAGCTGCTGTTTCTCGGCAACCGCTTTCGCGGCCTCGCGGACGGCGATCGGTACAACCAGCTCCAGCTGATGACGATGAGCGCGGTCGATTTCCTCGATCAGTGGTTCGAGACCGACGTGCTCAAGGCGACGATGTCGGCCTCGGGGATCATCGGCACGTTTCTCGGCGTGCGATCGCCAGGGACGGCGTACGTGCTGCTGCACCACTACATGGGTGAGATCGACGGCGCGTTTCGCTCGTGGGGATTCGCCCGCGGCGGCACCGGAGCGATTTCGAACGCGATCGCGTCGGCGGCGCGCGAGGCCGGCGTCGAGATCCGGACCGAGGCGGCGGTGGAGCGCATTTCAGTGCGCGGCGGCCAGGCGACCGGCGTCGTGACCACGAACGGCGACGAGTTCGAGGCCGACCTGGTGCTGTCGAGCGTCGATCCGCACCTGACGTTCCTCAGGTTCCTCGACGCGAAGGAGCTGCCGGAGGACTTCGTCGCGGAAGTGCGGCGCTACAAGTTCCGCGGCTCGTCCGGCAAGGTGAACCTGGCGCTCGACGCCTTGCCGGAGTTCACGTGTCTGCCGGGGCCGGGGCCGCATCTGCGCGGCGCCGTCTCGATCTCTCCTGGCGTCGACTACATGGAGCGCGCCTACGACCAGGCGAAGTACGGGGAGTTCTCCAGCCGGCCGTACATCGACATGGTCATCCCGACGCTCACCGATCCTTCGGTCGCGCCGCCCGGCAAACACATCCTGTCGTGCTTCGTGCAATACGCGCCCTACAAGCTGGCGTCGGGCACCTGGGACGAACAGCGCGAGGCGTTCGGCGACACGGTCATCGACACGATCGCCGAGTACGCGCCGAATATCCGCGACATCATCCTGCATCGCCAGGTGCTGACGCCGCTCGACATCGAGCGCGAGTTCGGGTTGACCGAGGGCAACATCTTCCAGGGCGAGTTGACGCTCGAGCAGCTGTTCTTCGCGCGGCCGGTTCCGGGCTGGGCGCAGTACGAGACGCCGATTCGGAATCTGTGGATGTGCGGATCGGCGACGCATCCAGGCGGCGGCATCATGGGCGCGCCGGCGCGGAACTGCGCGCGGCGGATTCTGGGACAGACGCGATGACGCATGACAACCGCAGAGCTCGCAGAGAACGCAGAGCATTCTTTGCGTCTGCGTGCTCTGCGTGTCTTCGCGACTTCGTGATGAGCCGTCGTCTGACGCGATGCACGACGTCATCGTCATCGGCGGCGGGCACAACGGGTTGATCGCCGCCGCCTTCCTCGCGAAAGCGGGCCTGAAGACGCTCGTCCTCGAACGCATGGATCGCGTGGGCGGCTGCGCCAGGACCGGCGATCTCGCGCCGGGATTCCGCTGTCCGACGCTGGCGCACGCGGCGGCCATCGATCCGGCCATCGTTCGCGGCCTTGCCCTCGAGCGACACGGCCTCCGCATCATCCGGCCCGAAGCGCACGTCTGCGCACCGACAGCCGATGGCCGCGCGCTCGTGCTGTGGGCCGATGCGCGGCGGGCGATCGACGAGGTTCGAGCGTTCTCGACCGCGGACGCGGATCGCTATCCGCGGTTCCTCGCCAGCTTCGCCGCCATCGCCCGCGTCCTGCGCCGCGTCTGCGAGATGACGCCGCCGGCGCTCGACGACCCGAAGGCCGCGGATCTGATGGAGCTCCTCAAGACCGGACGCGCGTTTCGAGCGCTCGGCAAAGCCGACGCGTACCGGCTGCTGCGCTGGATGCCGATGGCCGTGGCGGACCTCGCCGGCGAGTGGTTCGAGAGCGAACCGCTGCGCGCCACGGTGGCCTCGGGCGGCATCGCCGGATCCTTTCTCGGCCCGTGGTCCGCGGGCACCGCCGCCATCCTGCTCCTGCTCGGCGCGGGAGAAGGACATCCGGTCGCGACGGGATGGTTCACGGCGGGCGGTCCGGGTGCCCTGGCGGATGCCCTGGCCGCAGCCGCGCGATCCAGCGGCGCCGAGATTCGCACGGACGCCGACGTCACGCGAATCGACGTGACGGACGAGACGGCGACGGGCGTCACACTCGCCAGCGGCGAGCAGATTTCCGCCCGGGCGGTCGTCTCGGGCGCCGATCCGAAGCGCACGCTGCTCGGCCTTGTCGATCCCGTCCATCTCGCGCCCGATTTCATCCGTCACGTGCAGAACATCAGGGCGCATGGGACGCTCGCGAAAGTGAACTACGCGGTCTCACGCCTGCCGGACTTCACGGGGCTGTCAGCGCGCGACGCCAATCAGCAGGCGAGTGCCCTGTCGGGGCGGGTTCGCCTCGCCACCGACATCGATGCGATCGAGCGCGCCTTCGATGCGGCGAAATACGGCGGTTTTGCCGAGGAACCGTGGATCGAGCTTGCCATTCCGTCGATCGCGGATCCAACGCTGGCGCCGGCCGGACAGCATGTCGTGTCGGCCTACGTCCAGTACGCGCCTCATCGTCTGAGAGGCGGCCATGGCTGGGACGCGCTGCGCGAGAGTCTCGGCGACGCGGCCACGCGGACGATCGCGCGCTACGCGCCGGGATTCGAGTCCAGCGTCATGGCTCGCGACGTGATCACGCCGCTGGACCTCGAGCGCACCTACGGCCTGACCGGCGGCCACATCTTTCACGGCGAGCTCGCGCTCGATCAGTGCTTCATGGCGCGCCCGTTGCTCGAATGGGCGCGCTACACCACCCCGGTTCGCCGCCTGTATCTCTGCAGCGCCGGCACCCACCCCGGCACCGGCCTGAACGGGCGCTCCGGCGCGCTCGCCGCCCGCGCCATTCAACGCGACCTGAAACGCCCGTGATATGGTGAAAAGATGTTCAACGGCCATCGACGCATTCCTCCGCCAGTCAACGATCCCGTCAAGAACTACGCGCCCGGTTCGCCGGAGCGCGCCTCGATCAAGGCGCGCCTGTCGTGCATGGCGGGCGAAGTCGTCGACATCCCGCTGATCATCGGCGGCAAGGCGGTCACCACCGGCTCGACGGCGGACGCCGTCATGCCGCACGACCACGCACACGTGCTCGGCCACTACCACAAGGCGTCCGAAGCCCACGTGCAGCAGGCGATCGCGGCGGCGCAGGCCGCCCACGACGAGTGGGCGAGCTGGTCGTTCGACGATCGCGCGGCGGTCATGCTCAAGGCCGCCGAGCTGCTGACGACGACCTGGCGCGACACCATCAACGCCGCGACGATGCTCGGGCAGTCGAAGACGGTGTTTCAGGCGGAAATCGACTCGGGCGCCGAGATCGTCGACTTCTGGCGCTTCAACGTGCACTACGGCCAGGAGCTGCTCGACGAGCAGCCGGTGAGCGACCACACGATGTGGAATCAGCTCGAGTACCGCGCGCTCGAGGGGTTCGTCTACGCGGTCACGCCGTTCAACTTCACGTCGATTGCCGCCAACCTGCCGACCGCGCCGGCGCTGATGGGCAACACGGTGGTGTGGAAGCCGGCCTCGAGCGCGATGTTCTCCGCCCACTACCTGATGAAGCTGTACGAAGCGGCCGGCATGCCGCCCGGCGTGATCAACATGGTGGCCGGCGACGCCGGGATGATCTCGAAGGCGCTGCTGTCGCATCGCGACCTCGCGGGGGTGCATTTCACGGGCAGCACGGAAGTCTTCAACGACATGTGGAAGACGATCGGCGCGTCCATGGGCAGCTACCGCTCGTACCCGCGCATCGTCGGCGAAACGGGCGGCAAGGACTTCATCCTCGCGCATCCGTCGGCCGACCCGGCCGCGCTGGCGACGGCCATCGTCCGCGGCGGCTTCGAATTCCAGGGGCAGAAGTGTTCCGCCGCCAGCCGCGTCTACGTGCCGCGCTCGCTGTGGAACGACGTGCGCGACCGCTCGATCGCGATGATGGCCGACATCAAGATGGGCGACATCAGGGACTTCCGGCATTTCATGGGCGCGGTCATCGACAAGCGCGCGTTCGACAAGATCAGCGGCTACATCGACCACGCCAGGAAGAACGCGAAGATCATCGCCGGCGGCGGCTACGACGACAGCAAGGGCTACTTCATCGAGCCGACGCTCGTCGCAGGCCGACGATCCCGGGTACAAGCTGCTCTGCGAAGAAATCTTCGGGCCGGTCGTCACGGCGCACGTCTACGACGATGCAAAGTGGAACGAGATCATGCGGGTGGTGGACTCGACGTCGCCGTATGCGTTGACCGGGGCGGTGTTCGCGCAGGATCGGCGGGCGATCCTCGAAGCCAGCGACGCGCTGCGCAACGCCGCCGGCAACTTCTACATCAACGACAAGCCGACCGGCGCCGTTGTCGGTCAGCAGCCGTTCGGCGGCGCGCGCGCGTCGGGAACGAACGACAAGGCCGGGTCGAAGCTGAATCTCGTCCGCTGGGTCAGCGCGCGGACGATCAAGGAGAACTTCAACCCGCCGCGCGATTACAAATACCCGTTCATGGACGCCGAGTAGAGCGGTTTGCCGCGGCGCTGCCCGCTGCAGCTGGCCTGGCGTGCGGTCATCGATTCACCTCCTCTGGCGCAGCGGTCAGACGCCGGCCGTCTCCACCAGCCGCCATTCGTAACGGTGTCGTCGATTTGGCGTCGAAAAATTGCGGGAAGTGCTCTTTGCCGTAGCGTCCCCAGTGCGGGCGCCCACCGTCGATGTCCGTGAAGCCGTACTCGTCCGCGAGCGCCCACGACCCGAACAGGCCGCCTGACTTCTTGTGGACGTTCGGATCGGCGGCCAGCGCCGCAACGCCCCGGCCGAGAAAGCACGGCGTTTCCGAACCTGCCCAGCCGAAGCCCTTGGCCTGGGGATGATCGATCGCGTCGCGCCAGTTCGCCTCGGTGACGCCGTACCCTTCCAGAATCGCTTCGGTACGCATGAACCCCGGTGTGACCGAGAGCGCCACCACCTTGTGCGGGGCCAGCTCGACGGCGAGACCGTACGCAGAAACGCTTCAAGGACGATTCCATCAGGTCGAAGAAGAACTGGCCGTGGTAGCCAATCCCGGGCTGCTCCACCACCTCGACGATCAAGCCTGCCTTGCGCTTGACCATCAGCGACGCCGCGTGCCAGGACGTCGTGAGGTGGGACCAGAGCCAGCTGTCGACGAAGGCGCGTCCCTCGTCGAGCGGCTGTTTCCAGAAACTGCTCCACGACGCGACGGGACGGCCGGTCAGGATGTTGACCAGCACGTCGAGCCGCTTCTGCTCGCGGGCGATGCGCTTGAAGAGCGACGCCACTTCGGCTTCGACGTTGTGGTCCACGCGGACGGGAATCCCGACGCCGCCGGCCGCGGTCACCATCTCCGCGGTCTCTTCAATCGTCTCGGGGCGGCCCGCGTAGTGGTGGGTGCTGGTGTTCGGCTGCGTGCGGCTGCTCCGGCCCGTGCAGTACACCGTCGCGCCGGCTTCGCCGAGCATCCGCGCGATCCCTCGGCCGCCGCCCCGGGTGGCGCCGGCGACGAGGGCGATGCGTCCGTCGAGTGGTTTCATGGAGAGCCTCCTTCAGGATTCATCATTCTGTCCTAAGCGTCCCCTCGCGAACGGCGGCGATCTGCACGGCGGGCCGTGAGGAAGGTTTGAACACTCGCCAAGTCGCAAGTCTCAAGGATGGCAAGTCTCAGTGTCAGTGAGACTTGAAACGTGAGACTTGAAAGTTGTCTTGGCATCAGCTTTGCTCGGCCGAACGGCCATGGATCCATCTGACGGTTCCCACGCCACGCGACGGGAACACGGCGCCGATCGATCGCAGCCGCCGAAACTATCGGCACATCCGCGTGCTGCGCTGGACGTTCCGGCGGGAAGCACGAAGCGGTGGTCTGCGAACTGGGTCTCACCGGCGAGGATCGCGAGTACGAATTACGCATCCCGGCGGAGTGGAACCCGACGCACCGGGAGATCGAACGCTTCGACGATGCCCTGACGGCGTTCCAGCGTCACGCGATGATCGAGCGGACGCTGCTGGACGCCGGGTGGGTGCTCGACGGGTTCGAGTCCGAGCGCGTCACGTTGCACTGACGCGCTCGCAAGTTCAAGTCTCACGTTTCAAGTCGACTTACGCGCCCAGCTGCGTCGCCAGGTCGTTGAAATCCTTCGCCGACGTCGACGGACGCAGTCCGCCTCCAGGTCGGGCTTGCCGTCCGGCCCGAATTCCATCGGCCGAGTCACGAACGCGGTTTTCAGCCCCACGCCTTTCGCCGCCCGCAGATCGCCCAGATGCGCAGCCACCATCATCACCGACGAGGGCGGGACATCCAGGATGTCGGCGGCGGACTGGTACACCTCGCGATCCGGCTTGTAGTGGCGGACGAGCTCGGCGCCGAGAATCACGTCCCAGGGCAACCCCGCATGCTTCGCCAGATCCGTCATCAGCGACACATTTCCGTTCGACAGCGGCGCGATGATGAACTTCTTCTTCAGCCGCGTCAGCCCCGCGACGGCGTCCGGCCACGGACGCAGCCGATGCCAGGCGTGATTGAGCCGGCGCCTTCTCGACTTCGGACAGTCCGTCGATCCTGAACTCCACCAGGATGCGATCGAGCGTCATCCGATGCAGCGCGTCGAGCTTCGTCCACGGGAGCTCGCCGGTCCGCACGCGGTTCATGCTCGGGCCATAACCGGCGCGCCACGCGTCCGCGAACTTCGCGCCGTCGACGGCGACGCCCTTTCTGCTTCGCCAGCGCCGCGATCTCGTCGGCGACCGACGATCGCCAGTCGACGACGGTCCCGAACGTGTCGAACACCAAGGCTTTCACCTCGACCGGCGTCGAGCGCTGTGCCTGAAGTTTCATGGTGGCCACCACGACTGCGCTGCTGGTCAGAAAGTCGCGACGCGAGAGGATCACGGCGTTCTCCTAAGTTACGACATCTGCTGGCGGGCAGCCCTGAAGGGCCGCGCTACTTCCGATAGTCCAGCGCGGGCTTTCGGTCGGCCAGGCGCGTCTTGTATACGAAGTTCGGTCCGCGCTTCTGGTCGAACTCGGCCCTCGCCTTCTGAATGTGCGCCGGATCGGTGAAGAGATCGACCGTCGTGAGCGCCATCGATTTCGCCGCGACCATCATGCCCTTCACGCCAATCGTGCTGCCGGCGCACGCCGTGGCCTGCCAGCTGTGCGCCGGCACGCCCGGCGCGAACGTCGCTGCGGTCATCGAGACGGACGGCACGTTCCAGCTGACGTCGGCGTAGATCGGTCGAGGAGCTGTTGACGGCCCCGGCGCGCATCGGCCGAACCTTCTCCTGAGATCCGATGGCGACATCCGGGGGATCGGTCAGCGTCTTCCGGATCTCTTCCGCGAACCTGGCTTCCTCGGCGCGTATACGCGGAATCCGCCGATGCGCTCGAGATTCCTGTTCATCAAACCGCTCAGATACTCGTTCGGCAGCACGTTATACACCGCGCCGGTCACCTCGAGATCCATCGTCGTCCCGGTGCCGAGCGCCGCACCTTTGGCCGCGTCGACGATGCGATCCCAGATCTTGTCGAGGATCCGCATGTTCGGCTGCCGGGCGTAGTAATAGGCCTCGGCGAAGTCGGGCACGACGTTGGGCGCCGCGCCGCCGCGCGTGATGATGTAGTGGATGCGCGTCTCCTGCGGCACGTGCTCGCGCATCATGTTGACCATGTAGTCCATCGCTTCAACGGCATCGAGCGCCGAGCGTCCGCGGTCGGGCGCCGCCGCCGCGTGCGCCGCGACGCCGTGGAACCGGAACTTCGCGGTGATGTTGGCGGTCGAGCTCGTCGGACTCGCCTCGTTGCGATCGCCGGGGTGCCACGACGACGCGGCGTCGACGTCGCTGAAGAGGCCGGCACGAACCATGTACACCTTTCCCGATCCGCCTTCTTCGGCCGGCGTCCCGTAGTAGCGAAGCGTTCCCTTCTGGCCGGTTGCGGCCATCCATTCCTTGACGGCGACCGCGGCCGCCAGCGCGCCGGTGCCAAGCAGGTTGTGACCGCAGCCGTGACCGGGCGCCTTCTCTTCGATCGCATGGCGCGCCGCGCGTCTGTGCTTCCTGCGACAGTCCGGGCAGCGCATCGAACTCGCCGACGATGCCGATGATCGGCTTGCCGGAACCGAACGTCGCCACGAACGCCGTCGGGATGTCGGCGACACCCGGCTTGACCTGGAATCCCGCGGCGCGCAGCTGCTGCTGCAGGAGCGCGCTGCTCTTGGCCTCCTGATAGCCGACTTCCGCGAATGCCCCATATCTGTTTGGCGATCGTGGCGTAGCTCTCGCGCTTCGCATCGATGCCCTGGACGAGCGACGCGCGTTCGTCGCCGGCGCTGCGCTGCGCCAGAAGTCGCTGGCGACACAGCCAGTAACAGCACGCTCGACGCCTGCAAAAGTCTTCGCATGCGCGCCACGATAGCATTAAGATCGCCGGATACCATGATCACGTTTTTCCGGACGGCTCACAGGATCAGTTTGCGGCGCGGCGGTGGTTGCCTTCACGCTGCTGCGGTGCCGTCGTCGCCGCGCAGCAGACGCCGACGTTCGTGCGCGATCCGAAAATCGCGATAGACGACGAGTACACGAAGAAGATCAAGGAATACACGACGCAGCCGTTCTTCACCTCGCCGCTCGTGGACTATCTGCCGGCGTCGAAGACGGTGCCGACGCCGAAGGCGGTGCTCGGCGACGTCGCGGGCGCGCCGGGCAAGCTGCCGTACGCCGAAGAGGTCTACCAGTACATGCGGATGCTCGAGAAGGCGAGCCCGCGCGTGAAGGTCTACTCGATCGGCAAGACCGAAGAAGGCCGCGAGATGATCGCCGTCGCGATCGCCTCGGAGGCGATCATGGCGAAGCTGCAGGACAACGCGCGCCCGCCTCGCGAAGCTCGCCGACCCGCGCACGATCAACATGGACGATGCGCAGGCGGAGAAGCTCATCGACGGCATCGACGCCGGTCTACTACATCACCGGCACGATCCATTCGCCGGAAACCGGATCGCCGACCGCGCTGATGGAGCTGGCCTACCGGCTGGCCGTTGACGACCACGAATACATCAAGTCGATCCGCGACAACCTGATCACGCTGATCACGCCGGTGATCGAAGTGGACGGCCGCGACAAGATGGTCGACGTCTACAAGTGGCACCTCGCCAACCCGGGCAAGAACTGGCCGGGCCTTGTCTACTGGGGCAAGTACGTCGCGCACGACAACAACCGCGACGCGATGGGCGTCACGCTCAAGCTCACCGAGAACGTCCTGAACACCTACATCCAGTGGCACCCGCAGGTGCTGCACGACCTGCACGAGTCGGTGCCGTATCTCTACGACAACACCGTCGGCGACGGTCCGTACAACGCGTGGATCGATCCGATTCTCGCCGACGAGTGGCAGATGATCGGCTGGAACAACGTGTCGGAGATGACGAAGTTCGGCATGCCCGGCGTCTTCACGCACGGCAACTTCGACACCTGGTCGCCCGGCTATCTGATGTTCATCGCGGCGCTGCACAACGGCATCAGCCGCCTGTACGAGACCTTCGGCAACGGCGGCGCCGATACCGTCGAGCGGACGCTGCAGCCGAACGACTATGCCCGCACGTGGTACAAACAGAATCCGCCGCTCCCGAAGACGATCTGGTCGCAGCGCAACAACAACAATTATCAGCAGACCGGTCTCCTGACGTCGCTGCACTACTTCGCCGCGAAACAAGTCAGCTGTTCCTGCGCAACTTCTACACGAAGAGCAAGCGTTCGATCCTGAAAGCGAAGCACCGAAGGACCAGCGGCGTACGTGTTCCCCGGCCGACGATCCGCGCCCGGGCGCGCAAGCGGACCTGCTGCGCACGCTGCAGAAGCAGGGCGTCGAGATCACGCGCGCGACGGCGTCCTTTACCGTTTCGGTGCCGGCGAAGAAAGCGCCGGCGCGGCCGACGACACGACAACGACGGACGGACGGGCGTGAGCAGGATGGCCAGGAGGCGTCGGGGGGGCCGAGCGACGCGCAGGAGCAGCAGGACAGGCAGGACGGGCAGGACAAGACGCCACGCAGCCGACGACGCGCACCTTCCCCGCCGGCTCCTACATCGTCCGGATGGATCAGCCGTACAGCCGCATCGCCGACTCGCTGCTCGACTACCAGTACTGGAGCCCGAACGATCCGCAGCGGACGCCGTACGACGACACCGGCTGGACGTTCCCGGAGCTCTTCAACGTGCAGGCCGCCCGCGTCACCGACGTCAAAGTCCTCGATGCGGCGGCGGAGAAAGTCAGCAGGCGATCCGCGCCAACGGCGCGCGTGACCTCGACAGCCGAGCGCGCGTCTTCCTGGTCAATCACAACGCGGACAACGCGCTCATCACGCTGCGCTACAGCTCAAGGATGCCTCGTTCGAGGCCGCGGAAGAGCCGTTCGACGCCGCCGGCAAGAAATTCGTCCGCGGCTCGTTCATCATCAAGAACGTCGGCGCCGCCGACATGCAGAAGGCCGCGGCCGATCTCGGTCTGCACGTCACCGCCGTCGCCGCCGCGCCGACCGTCAAGACGCATGCGCTTCGCGCGCCGCGCGTCGCATCCTCCACACGTGGGCGACGACGCAGACCGAGGGCTGGTGGCGGCAGGCGTTCGACATCGCGAAGGTGCCGTTCACCTACATCAGCACGCAGCACGTGGCGGATGACGAGAACCTCGGCGCCAAGTTCGACGTCATCGTCTTTCCGCCGGTCGGCCGCGGCACGAAGCCATCGTCAACGGCATGCCGATGTGGGGCAACGCGCTGCCGTGGAAGAAGACCGCTGAACGCCGAACCTCGGATCCGAAGATCAAACGGACGACATGCGTCCGGGACTCGGCTGGACGGGCGTCGCGCATCTGCAGGACTTCGTGCGCCGCGGCGGTCTGCTGCTCACGTCGATGGACACCGCGGAGCTCGCGGTCGCCACCGGCTTCACGCCGGGACTTTCCGTCGCGCAGCGCCAGCGCCTGCGCATCGTCGGCAGCGCCGTGCGATCGAAGATGGTGGACGCCACGAGCCCGATCGCGTACGGCTACAACGACAACCTCGCGATCTGGTGCGACAACGGACCCATCTTCGGCGTCTCGAACATCTACGGCGGCGCGCGGCGGCCGCCGCCTCGGGCCGGACGATGGCGGCAACCGGCCGACGGGGCGCGGCACGGCCGACGATCCCGATGTGCCGCAGGGGCGGCCGGGCGTCGACGTCCCGGCGGAGCCGAAGGTCGAGGCCTGGCAGGCGGTGCCGATGACCGACGAGCAGCTGCGCAACGGCATCAACGTCATCCCGCCGGCGCGCGGCCGCGCGTGATCCTTCGCTACGCCGACACGCGCGAGCTGCTGGTGTCAGGCCTCGTCGAGAACGGCGGCGAAATCGCGCAGCACGCGGCGGTGGTCGATGTGCCGCTCGACAAGGGCCACGTGATCGCGCTTTCGAACAACCCGATCTGGCGCGGCGAGACGCGACGGCAGCTACTTCCTGGTGTTCAACGCGCTGCTGAACTTCGATCGGCTGGACGCCGGCCGGAAGCTCGACGCCCGATAGGGCGGGAAGGGACAGGCGTCTGGGAACGGCGTCTAATTTCCCGAGGCTGCTATGTCGCGAGCGTGTTTTTGTCTCGTGGCCCTGGTTGTTCTTCCCGTCGCGTGTGCGCGCAGCCGCCTGCGCCGCCCCGCGATACCTCTCCACAAACCGGCACGGCCGTGATTCGCGGGCGCGTGCTCGTTGACGGCACCGATCACGCGCTGCCGCGGACTCAAATCAGAGCGACGTCCGACAAAGGCCGGACCTACGACGCAAACACTGACGGCGACGGTCGATACGAGCTGAAACAGCTCCCGGCCGACAGGTACATGGTGTTGGCGAGCAGGTCGAACTATGTCGCTCATACATGGGGTCAGAAGCGGCCGGGCGGCGCGGGGACCCGCATCGACGTCGCCGACGGGCAAGCGATCGCGGCGGTCGATTTCAAGTTGATGCGCGCCGGGGTGATTACAGGCCGCGTCGTGGACGAGGCAGGCGACGCCGTCACCGATGTGCAGGTGATGCCTCTGCGATCGCAGTACAACAACGGGGAGCGGCGGCTTTTTCCCACGGGACGCGTGGCCAGCACGAACGATCTTGGAGAGTTTCGCATCTTCGGGCTGGCGCCCGGCCGCTACTACCTTTCTGCCATGTACCGAAACATGATGGGCGGCGACACCGACGATCGCTCCGGGTACGGCCCAACCTACTATCCCGGCACCGGAAACATGGCCCAGGCGGAACGCATCACCATCGCTGCCGGTCAGACCATCGCCGGGGCAAACTTCACGCTGTTGCCCATTCGCACCGTTCGGGTTTCGGGTATCGCGCTTGACGCGCAGGGACGTCCGCTTGGCGGCTCGTTCATTTCGACGATGTCACGCTCGATGATGGGGATGGGCGGCGGCGGGACGTCCGTGCGTCCGGACGGCAAATTCACAGTCTCTGGGTTGACGCCTGGTGAATACATGCTTCGAGCGAACATTCCGGGGGGAGGCGAAGCTGCCATGGCATCTGTCACCGTTGCCGACAGCGACATCAACGACGTGCAGTTGATCGTCCAAAAGCCGCCGACGATTCGCGGCCGCGTCGTGCTCGACGACAGCGCTCCGGCGCCGAAAGGCTCCAGCCTCAGGGTTTTTGTCCAGAACGACCTTCCGATGATGCCCAGTGGGAACGCGCAGGTGAAGGACGACTTCACGTTCGAGACGACGATGGCGGCAGGCCATGCGCGAGTAACGTTGTTCGGTGGCGATTGGCGGCTGCGCACCGTCCGGCTCGATGGCGCCGACGTCACCGATGCCGGCTTCGATGTGCCTCCGACCGGCATCAACGGCCTCGTCGTGGAGCTTTCCGCGCGGCACGCGGATCTGTCGGGAACGGTTGTGGACGCGAACGGCGCCGCGTCGCGCGACTACGTGGTGCTGATTTTCCCGCAGAATGCGGAGCAATGGACGAGGCCGAATGCCGTCTTTACAGCGCGTCCGGGCGGGGACGGCGCTTTCAAACTCAGAGTGCCCGGAGGCGACTATTACGCGGTTGCGCTCGAGGAGCTCGAGCAAGGAGTGCGTCGAACGATCCGGACATCCTTGGCCAGCTGCGCGATAGCGCGCAGCGTCTGTCGATCGCCGACGGAGAGACGCGGTCGCTTGCGCTGAAGTTTTCTCCTCCAGTGGTGTACTGAGATGCTCATCCTCATCGCGCTCCTCGCCATCGGTCAGCCGCCTGCCGCCGACGTCGAAAAGCCGGGCACGGCGACGCTGCGCGGCCACGTGCTGGCCGCGGACACGGGCCGGCCTCTTCGAAAGGCGCAGGTCCGGATTTTCGCCGCAGAGATCCGGGAAAACCGCCTCGCGACCACAGACGACGACGGCCGGTACGAGTTCAAGGAAGTGAAAGCCGGCCGCTACACGATCAATGCAACGAAGGGCAGCTACATCTCGCTGTCTTACGGGCAGACGCGCCCGCTCGAGGCCGGTACGCCGCTGGAGATCAAAGACGGACAAACCGTGGAGCGCGTGGATTTCAGCCTGCCGCGCGGCGCGGTGATCACCGGGCGCATCTTCGACGAGTTCGGAGAGCCGCTTTCGGACGTCATGGTCGCGCCGATGCGATATCAGTTCGTCCAGGGCAAGCGCACGCTGATGAGCGCCGGCCGGCAGTCGACCACCGACGACAACGGGGAGTTCCGTCTGTTCGGCATCACGCCGGGCCAGTACTACCTGCAGGCCACCTGGCGTTCGAACATGGGGTTCGGCCAAGGCGGTGAGAACCAGCCGGCGTACGCGCCGATGTTCTTTCCAGGCGTGGTCGAGGCGTCCGAAGCGCAGCGTTTCACGATTGGTGTCAGCCAGCAGCTGAGCGACCTCGTGATGGCGTTGAAGCCAACGAAGGCGGTGCGCATCAGCGGGACGGTGCTGACGTCCGATGGCCGTCCCGCGACCGGGATGCTGAACGTGATGCGCATCACCGCCGGTATGGGTTTCGTGGGCAACATGGGCGGAATGATCAAGCCGGACGGTTCATTTCAACTGAACGGCCGTCGCGCCAGGTGAGTATCAACTGCGTACGTTTCCCAACGGGCCATCCGGGCCCGACGCCGAAACAGCCATGGCCAAAATCACAGTCGCCGGCGACGACATCACCGATCTTCAACTGGTGACCAGCAAACCGTTGTCTGTGTCTGGACGCGTGATCGTCGATCCAGCCGCCGCCCAATCGCTGCCTGCCTCGCTGTTCGTGGCGGCGTTTCCGATGGACGGACCGAATTTCGGCGGCGGGGGGCCGGGACGAGTGGCCGACGACTATACATTCGAGCTCAAGACCTCGCCGGGCCGGTGGCGGATGACCCTGTCGAACCCGCCCGCGGGCTGGTCGATCCGAGCAGTTCGGCTGAACGGCGCCGACGTCATCGACAGCGGCATCGAGTTCAAGCCGGACCGGAACGTGCGCGGTCTCGAGATCGAGCTGACCAACAGGGTGTCGGTGGTGACCGGCCTCGTGACGACCGGGAGAAGCGAAGCGTCGAGAGACTACACGGCCATCGCGTTTCCGCAGGACAGCGATCGATGGAAGGACACGAACTCGCGCTACATCCGGACGGGCCGTCCGGATCAGGATGGCCGATTCAAGATCTCAGGGCCTGCCTTCAGGCGATTACCTGTTAATCGCGGTCGACCACATCAATCCAGGCGAGTCTTCCGATCCGGAGTTCCTTGAACGCATCCGCACAAAGGCGACACGTTTTTCGCTCTCCGAAGGCGAGACGAAGTCGATCGACCTGAAACTGAACTCGTCGTCCTAGAGCTAGATTTAACATGTCGCCGTGCCAGTAGAGCGCGCCTGCCGGATCCGGGAGTTTCGGAACCGACCGGCCCAGCCCGCGCATCATCATGATGTCCGACGACGGCTGCTCGCCGAGGATCTCGATTTGCGGCGGCCGGAAATCAGCCGGGAGCCACGCGGTCATCGCCGGCCGCGGGGCTGACGGATCCCTCGCAATCAGGCCCTGAAGAATCGCGCCGACACGCGCGCCGGACGGATCGCGATCGCCGCACTCCTCGAGCACCCACGCACCGCGGCGGACGGTGACGACGACATACGCCACGGCGGAGCCGCCTTCTTCGGCGACGAAGAACTGCACTTCGCGGTCGCCGGCCGGAGCCAGACCCGCCAGCAGGCGCTTCCGGACAATCGCGAACTGAACGAAGTCGCGATCGCGCTCGAGACGGAACCGGTAGCGCGCGGCGCGGGCGCGTCCCATCGCGACGATGTCCGGCAGGTCGCGATCCTCGCCGGCGCGGACGAGCGTCATCGGCGCCCCGCGCCTCGTGTCCTCGATCACGCGCAGCGAAGATCCGGCGTGCGATCGGCTCGAACCCAAGCCTGCGTAGTAGTCGCCACCGATGATGGAGAACAGCAGCGCGGCCGTCGCGCCTTCGCCGGCCGAGCGTTCCAGCAGACGCTCGACGAGCGCGCGCGCGTGTCCGCGGCCGCGGTGGGCAGGCGCGGTGAACAGCGCACCGATGCCGGCGATCCGCAGCGGACGGCCGTCGAGCGAGGCGTCGAGCGTTACAGCTTGGCGCTCGCCAGCACCTCGCCCCGCTCGACGAGCGCGAACCGCACCAGAGTGCGACCCCAGGGCGTCGCCAGCTGGCCCGTGTAGTAGCGCCCGTATGCGGCGCGGCTCAGACCGTCGTGCCAGACCGGGAAGCTGTGGTCCAGAACTTGTTGAAGATAAGGACCTTCGACGATCGCAAGATCTGCCATCGGGCGCCAGAATTGTACGGCAGTTTTTTAAACGTTCCGGCCCATGGCCTGTCTAACCGGACAATGAAGCGATTTCTGCCATTGTTCTGCCGCTCACCTTGCAGTTCTCGCCACATCCCGTCCGGCTGCGACGCTACGCCAAAGGACGACCGAGCAGCCATCGTCCACGTGCTCAACCGCATCGCCTTCGGGCCGCGGCCCGGCGACGTCGAGCAGGTCCGCGCGATCGGCATCGACCGTTACATCGACCAGCAGCTGCACCCCCAGCGCATCGCCGACCCGGCGATGGCGGCGCGGCTGGCGGATCTGACCACCGATCGGCTTGAGCTCGCGCGAGATCGCGGAGCGTACGAGCTGCCGCAGCTCGAAGCGAGGCGCGAACGGAAACAGAACGCCAGCGGAGGCCGACGCAGGCCGGAGCGCCGCAAAATGCCCGACCGCGTCCAGCAGACAGGCCAACAGCGTGATGGTGGAGCTCGCCGAGCAGAAGATGCTGCGCGCGGTCTACAGCGAGCGGCAGCTGCAGGAAGTGCTGACCGACTTCTGGTTCAACCACTTCAACGTCGACGCGCGCAAGGGCCGGATCGCTTCATGCTGACCGAGTACGAGCGCGAGACGATCCGGCCGCACGTGCTCGGCAAGTTCCGCGATCTGCTCGGCGCGACCGCGAAGAGCCCGGCGATGCTGTTCTATCTCGACAACTGGATGAGCGCGGATCCGACGGACCGCACATGCGAGCGGCCGCCGCGCATGGCGCGCGGACGGTTTCGGCGGACGGTGCGCGGTCCGCCGGCGGCCGCGGCCGCGGCCGCAGGGCAAGAACGCGCCCAAGGGGCTCAACGAGAACTACGGCCGCGAGCTGATGGAGCTGCACACGCTCGGCGTCGACGGCGGCTACACGCAGAAAGACGTCACCGAGGTGGCGCGCGCGTTCACCGGCTGGACGATCGACAACCCGCGGCAGGGCGGCGGCTTCACGTTCGACCCGCGCATCCACGACGCCGGGCGAGAAGGTCGTGCTCGGCCACGTGATCAAGGCGGGCGGCGGCGAGGCCGACGGCGAGCAGGTGCTCGACATCCTCGCGAGCGCATCCCGTCGACGGCGCGCTTCATCGCGACGAAGCTGGCGCGCCGGTTCGTCAGCGACACGCCGCCGCCGGCGCTCGTCGACCGCGCCGCGGCGCGGTTCCGCGAGACCGACGGCGACTTGCGCGAGGTGATGCGGACGATTCTCACCTCGCCGGAATTCCTGGCGCCCGAGCGTACCGCGCCAAGGTCAAGACGCCGTTCGAGTTCGTCGTCAGCGCGCTGCGCGCGATCGGCGCCGACGTGCAGGACGCGCTGCCGCTCGTCCGTGCAGCTGCAGCAGCTCGGGATGCCGCTCTATCAGTGCCAGCCGCCGACCGGCTACAAGGACACGGCGGACGCCTGGGTCAACACCGGCGCGCTGGTCAGCCGCATGAACTTCGCGCTGACGCTTGCCGGCAACAAGCTGCGCGGCGTGTCGGCGGCGTCGCTGCCGACTGCAGACGCAGATGCTCGCCGGCGACCTGTCGGAGACGACGCGCGCGACGATCGCGAAGGCGACGATGCGCACAGATGGCGGCGCTGACCCTCGGTGCGCCGGAATTCCAGCGACGGTGATTTCATGCTTTCACGAAGAGTCTTTCTGAAAAACGGCGCGTTCGCCTTCGTCAGCCTCGGCTTCGCGCCGTCGTTTCTGGCGCGGACGGCGTTGGCGGCGGGGTCGGGACGCTCGAAGCAGCTGATCGCGATCTTTCAGCGCGGCGCGGTGGACGGGCTGAGCATGGTCGTCCCGTTCGGGAGGCCGACTACTACCGCGCGCGGCCGAGCATCGCCATTCCGCGGCCGAACGCGCGAGACGGCGCGCTCGATCTCGACGGCTTCTTCGGCTTCAACCCGCGGCTGCAGGCGCTGAAGCCGCTCTGGGACCGCGCCAGCTGGCCATCGTCCACGCCTGCGGATCGCCCGACAGCACGCGCTCGCACTTCGACGCGCAGGACTACATGGAAACGGCACGCCGGGCGTGAAGAGCACGGCGGACGGCTGGCTGAACCGCTACCTGCAGGCGCGGAAGCGCCGAGGACGCGACGCCGTTCCGGGCGGTGGCGCTGACGCCGCAGCTGCCGCGCATGCTGCAGGGCACGGCGCCCGCGCTGGCGATGAGCCAGATCGCGCAGTTCGGCATTCGCGGCGGCCAGCGCGAGCGACGGCGTCGGCGCGTCGTTCGAAGCGCGAATACGCCGCGGCCGCCGACCATCTGCTGAACGGCACGGGCCGCGAAGCGTTCAACGCCATCAAGATGCTCAAGAGCGCCGACCCGTCCCGCTACCAGCCGGCGAACGGCGCGGAGTATCCGCGCAGCGCCGTTCGGCCAGGCGCTCCGGCAGATCGCGCAGCTCACCAAAGCCAACGTCGGCCTCGAGGTCGCGTTCGCCGACGTCGGCGGCTGGGACACGCACGTGAACCAGGGCGCCGCGCAGGGCCAGCTCGCGAACAAGGCTCGACGATTTCGCGCGCGCGATCGCGGCGCTGGTCGCCGACCTCGGCGATCGCATGGACGACACCGTCGTCCTCACGATGTCGGAGTTCGGGCGTGCGGTGAACGAAAACGGCAACCGCGGCACCGATCACGGCCACGGCAACGCGATGATGGTCATCGGCGGCGGCGTCCGCGGCGGTAACGTCTACGGCAAGTGGCCGGGCCTGGCGGTCGAGCAGCGCTACGAAGGACGCGACCTCGCGGTCACCACCGATTTCCGGGACGTCTTCGGCGAAATCGTCGCGCGTCACCTCGGCGTGCCGACCCGCAGCCGATTTTTCCCGGGCTACGACGTTCAACCGTCAAAATACCCGGGCCTGTTCGCCTGAATCTGGTGATCGCGAAGTTGGCATGGAATTGACGAAGGATTGGCTGCGATCTCAAATTAACACCAAGTACGCCAAGTTACCAATTCACGCACAATGCTGCTTTCTGATCTTCCGACTCCGCAAGTTCTGATCGATCGCCCGCGCGCGCTCGGCAACATCGATCGCGCGCAGCAGCTGGCCTCGAACGCCGGCGTTGCGCTGCGACCGCACGCGAAGACGCACAAGTCGCCGGTCGTCGCGAAATGGCAGATCGACCGCGGCGCCGTCGGCGTCTGCTGCGCCAAGGTGGGCGAGGCGGAAGTGTTCGTCGACGCCGGGATCGCCAACATCCGTCTGCCCTACCCCGTCAGCCCGTCGAACGCGGCGCGCATTCTGGCGCTGCTGGACCGCGCACGATTTCGATCATCGTCGATCACCTGGATGTCGCGCGCGGCTGGTCCGAGGCGATGGAGCGCGCCGGACGCACGCTCGACGTGCTGATCAAGGTGGACGTCGGATTCCATCGTTGCGGGATCGACCCTGACGGCGACGCGCTCGGGTTCGTGCAGCGTGTTTCGGCGCTGCCGGGACTTCGCCTGCGCGGGCTGCTGAGCCATGCCGGGCACGGCTATCACGCCTCGTCCGACGACGAGCTGCGCGCCGTGGCGCATCGCGAGGCGGAGATTCTCACGGCGCTGCGCGATCGCGCCGCGAAAGCCGGCATCCCGCTCGAGGAGCTGTCCGTCGGCGCGACGCCGACGCTCCGCTTCAGCGCCGGCGAGCATGGTCTGACGGAACTGCGTCCCGGCAACTACGTGTACTTCGACCGCACGCAGCTCGCGCTCGGATCGGCGACGCTCGACGACTGCGCGCTGACGGTGCTCTCGAGCGTCGTGACGCAGCACGACGGGCCGCATCATCCTCGACGCCGGCAGCAAGACGCTGACGAACGATCAGGCGCGCGGCATCACGGCGGCACCCGGGTACGGCGCGATCCTGACGGCGACGGACGCCTCGACGGCGCGGCGATCGACGACCGCTGACGATCGAGCGGCTGTCCGAAGAACATGCGACGGTGCGCGTGACCGGCACCACGGCCTGAAGCCGGGCGACCGCGTGCGCATCGTGCCGAATCACTCGTGCGTCGTGTCGAACCTGGTGAACGAGGTGCGGCTCGTCGACGGCGATCGCGTAATCGACACGCTTCCGGTCGCCGCCCGGGGTAGAATCGCAGTAACCCCATGGCTGACAAGACGAAAGTGACAAGACGCGAATCGGCGACGCGCTCGGCATGGTCGAGACGCGCGGCCTCATCGGGATGATCGAGGCGGCCGACGCCATGGTCAAAACGGCGAACGTGGTGTTCGTGGGCTGGCAGAAAGTCGATGCCGGTCTGGTCACCGCCATCATCCGCGGCGATGTGGGCTCCGTGAAAGCGGCAACCGATGCCGGCGCCGCGGCGGCTCGCCGCGTCGGCGAGCTCATCGGCGTTCACGTCATCCCGCGCCCCGCCGACGACCTCGAGAAGGTGTTCCCGATCCGCTAACGTTCTGACTTTTGACTTCTAACTTTCACCTTGCCCTCTTCTTTCTGCTCACCTTTCCTCGCAGCTCCTTCAGCAGCCCTTCGTTGCCAATCGCCAGCAGCGGCTGCGCCGGCGTCTTCAGGAGATTGAAGAACTGACCGCTCCGGGTGCGTGCGTAGATCTCCCGGCCGTCGGTCAGCAGTTCGACCTGACCGCCGCCGCCGGTAGCCTCGAACAGACGCGTCCCGAACTGGTCGCCAAGCACCCGCAGGATGCTGTGGAGCTGATGGACCGTGAACCCGCGACGCCTGAGATCCGCCAGTGCGAGCAGCTCGAACAGCTCGATCGGCGTGTATCGCCGTTCGGTGTAGCCGCCGGCGCTGGTCTTGTGCGACGGGATTGACGGCGACAGCAGGCCGCCGGCGTCCCACAGCTGCAGCTGCCGCGCTGTCAGCCCGGTCAGCGCCGCGACCTCGCGCGAACTGTAGGTGCGCTTCAGGCGCATTGATCGGCCATGGCGGCGCCTTCGAAGTCTTTCGCGGTCAGTCCTCCCTCGCTGTGGGTCGAATACGTGAGTGTCACGCGCTTGTAGTTGATCACGATGTCCGGATGGTGATCCGCGGCCTCGGCCTTCGGCGCCAGGCAGTTGACGAACTTGATCGCCTCGAGGAAATCGCGAAACGTGTACTGCTTGCGGATGGCGTCGCCTTGAAGCGTCCAGCCGTTGAGACCCTTGATCCGCTGCTCCGCGTCGGTGAGAGATAGGCGCGCCATGAGATCTCCACTGTGTCCTTGTAACCTTTGTGTCCTCTGTGCGCGCGCGTTCAGGGTTCCGGTTTTCGCGCGCGTACCCCGTCCAACTTCACGCGCGCGGCTTCGACTGCCGCCAGCGCATCCCGCTGGATCTCGACGGCGGTCGGTCCCTCGGTGGGACTCGTAAACGCGCTGCCGGAGACGGTCCGGTGATACGCGCGTTCCGCCTGCTGCAACGCGTCGAGCGCCGCGGCATGGTCTCTCTGCCAGTCGAGCCAGCGTGTCAGCCGCTCGATCGCCTCCTGCTCGCGTGTCGCCAGCGCACTCGATGCCGAATGGATCGCCCGTATCTTCCCGCACGGCGTGCGCCACCCATCGGCCTTCGCGTTCGGCGCAGAGTATCTCTTCATCATCCGTCCAAACGCGCGACGGACCGAGGGCGGCGATGAGGGGGTCGACGCGGCCGTCGAGCATGGCGTCGGCCACCAGCCGGGCGGTCAGCGGCGCCAGCAGCACGCCGTTTCGATAGTGTCCCGACGCAAACATCACGTTCGGCGCGCCGTCCAACGCGCCCGATGATCGGCAGGCCGTCCGCGGTGGCCGGCCGCAGGCCGACGCGCGCGCCGCGAAAACCGGCCGCCCAGGCGTGCGGCACCGCCGCGCAGGCGGCGGCGAGCAGATCGTGCACGCCCGCGACGGTCGCGCGTTCGTCGAAGCCGGCTTCTTCCACCGTCGCGCCGACGAGCATGGTGCCATCGTCCCACGGCACGAAGTAGCAGCGGCGGGTCCAGGTGACGCGTCGCATGCGCGGTCCCACCCACGCCGAGCGACAGCAGCTGCCCGCGCACCGGACGGACCGGCACCCGCGCCGTGGCGCCTCGATCGAGATTTCGCCCGACCAGCTCCCGGCGGCGACGACCACCGTGTCGCCGCGCAGCGATCCGCGATCCGTGTCGACGACGATTTCGCCGCGGCTGCTCGTGATGCCGCGCACGCGGCGCTGTTCGATCAGCTGAGCACCCGCGCGCCTGGCCGCCGCGGCGATGGCGCGGGTCAGATCGCTCGCGGCCACGAATCCATGCGTGTCGATGACGAGGCCGCCGACGACGACGTCGCCGACGAGCGGCTCCTCGGCCCGGACGGCCGCGGCGTCGAGCAGCCGCGCGCTCACGCCGCGCTTCGCGAGGGCGTCAGCGCTGGCGGCGAGCGTGCACATTTCCGCCTCGTTCAGGCGACGTCGATGGTCCCGTTGCGGTGATACGGAATCGCCGAGCCGCTTTCGGCCGAGACGCGCGCGATGAAATCGTCGTAGAGATCGAGACTGCGCACCGCCAGGTCGTGAAGCGGTCCGTGCGCACCGGCTTCGATGTACGGCGCCAGCACGCCGGCAGACGCCTGCGTCGCACCCATGCCGACCGGCCGCTCGTCGACGATTTCGACCGACGCGCCGCGCCGCGCAAGCTCATGGGCGACGGCGCAGCCGATGATGCCCGCGCCGACCACGATGATGTCGGAAGGCGGCGTCATTTCGATTGTTTATACCCCAACCGCCGTCAAACAGCAGTTGGTCGAATTAGTATCGATTTGTCTGGCGGGGCCCTTACCGCGCGTCGAGCACTGGCAGCGTGACGAACGACGGCAGCGACGCCGATCGGAAGACCTTGTGCGTCGCCTTCCGGTACTCGCTGTCCTTGGCGTGGTAGATGTCGGTGAAGGTCTGCGGATTGCGATCGAACATCGGGAACCACGAGCTCTGGACCTGCACCATCAGCCGGTGACCCTTCAGAAACGTGTGGTATTTGTCGCCCAGGGTGAACGTCAGTTTCGTCGGCTGACCCGGAACCATCGCCTCCGGATGGCTCATGCTGTTGCGGAATTTCGCGCGCAGGATGTCGCCGGCGAGCAGCATCTGGAAGTGCCCCATCGGCGCCGGCAGGTTGCCCGGGTAGACGTCGATGACCTTCACGATCCAGTCGCCGTCGGTTCCGGTCGTAGCCACGTTGAGGCTGACGTCAATCGGCCCGGCGATCGTCAGATCGTCAGTCAGCGGAGGCGTCTGGTAGACGAGCACGTCGGGCCGGCCCCAGACAAACCGCTGATCCTCGACCATGAAAAGATGCCCCTCGGTCGTCGTGACCTCGGCGGTGTACGGCACCGGCTTCGCGGGATCGCTGACGTAGTCGTCGAACGCCTCGTCTGATCGATCGGCCGGAGCGCCGAACGCAAGCTTCCCGCCGGCCTGCAGATACAGGTTGCGGGCCCGCGCGCCGGCAGGCGGCCACTGCGGATAGCTGTGCCACTTGTTGCCGCCGGTCTCGAACACGACCGCCTCCGCGAGATTCAGGCGCCCTTTGTCCTTCAGGTAGTAGTTGAAGAACGGCAGCTCGATATTCGCGCGGTAGTAGGCGGCGGTCTTCGACCCGAACGAAATCTGGCCCAGGGTGTCGCCGTCGCTCCGCGCCCACCCGCCGTGCAACCACGGGCCGACGGCGAGCGTCGTCTTGTTCGACGGATTCTTCTCTTTCAGCGCGCGATACATGCGGAACGGACCGTAGAAGTCCTGCGCGTCGAACCACGCCGCGACGATCAGCACCGGGTGATTGATGTTGACGAGATCCTTGGGCACGTTGCGCGCCTGCCAGTACTCGTCGTACGTGCCGTGCGCCATGTGATCGGCGTAGGTCGGCACATCGTCCGCAAAGTACTTGAGCGCGTTGGCGGCGGATCCCATCTCGAGGAAGAAGCGATAGCCGTCCGGCGTGCCGTAGTCGAACCGCTCGCTGTCGCGCTCCGACGGCGCGACGCGCGCCCGGGCGTTGGTCGACATCCAGTTGAAGCCGTACATCATCTGATACGCGCCACCCGAGTGATAGTCGTCGCCGAAGAACTGATCCTGCGGCGGCGCCTGCGGCGACGACGCCTTCAGCGCAGGGTGCGCGTCGATCATCCCCTGCGACACTTCCCAGCCGGCCCACGAGATGCCCCACTGGCCCACGCGTCCGTTGTTGTTGGGCACGTTCTTCACCAGCCAGTCGATCGTGTCCCAGGTGTCGGTGCTCTCGTTCGGCTTCGACGATCCCTTGACGATCGGCACGTGATGAATGAACTCGCCCTCGGACTTGAACTTCCCGCGCGTGTCCTGGTAGACGAAGATGTAGCCCTCTTTCGCGAACTCGTTGTTCGGTCCGAGGATGGCGCGGTAGCTGTCCGGTCCGTACGGCCCGATGCCGTACGCCGTGCGCGTCATCAGCATCGGATAACGTTCGGTGGTCGCTCTGCGGCGAGTAGATGATCGTGAACAGCTTCACGCCGTCGCGCATCGGGATCGACACCTCGCGCTTGACGTAGTTCGCTTTGACGTCATACGGCGCCTGCGCAGCCGTGTGCATCGACACTGCCGCAACAGTGGCGATAACTGCGATTCCGACGCGGCCAGCACAGCAATTCATCCAACTACCGCCGCAATCAATCAGCCCCGATCCCGGACCACGACCAATCCCGGTACCTTGTCGGACTCGGCTCACTGCGGCTGCTGCGAGGCCGTCCCGCGGGGCGGCCTGCTGCTTCCCCGCATCGAGGTCGTTCCAGTTCATGATCGCGTTGAACCCGAGCGTGTAGGTGCCCTGCGTCTGCCACCGCCAGAACGGCCGGATCGCAAACATCACCACGTGCCCCTTGCCGACCGGATGGTCGAGCGCCGCCGCGCGGTTCGTGAGGAACTGACCGTTGGCGAGCGTACCCGACAGCAGCAGGTTGTTCGGATCCGACGAAAACTGCATGACGACGCGCGGACGCGTGTCGTCGATCGCGATGCCGAACTGCTGCGCCATCTGCCGGACCTGCGCCATCTCGTCCGCCGCCGGACGCTCGCCCCGCCCGGCGGGCGCCGGGTTCTGATCGGCTTCGAACGGTTGAATGCGCAGCGGCGCCGCGTTCGGCGTCACGTTCTGCCCGAAGCCGGCGTTCGGATTGGTGCCCGGCGCTCCGCCGCGGCCGCCGCCGAACCCGCCGAATCCGCCGCCGCCGGCCGGCATTCAACACCGGCGCCTGATTGAAATACACCGGCAGATCGGTGCTGCCGTATCCGTAGGCAATCGGGCTCTTCATGTCGGCGATCCGGGCGCGCAGGATCGAGCCGCGCACGAACAGCGCCGCCGGCTCTTCCACGGTGACTCCGGTCGTGATGCCGTACTCGGGGAAGATAATCGCCGTCGAGCCTTCGGTGATGAGCGTGCCGCCCTCCTGGACGAATTTCGCGAGCTCGACGAGCCCCTCGACCCCCATCCCGCCGCGGATGTCGTCGCTCTGATCCACGTAGCCGAGATTCGGGAAGTCCGCGGTCTTCTTGTACGGCAGCGGCGCGCTCCCGATCTTCGGCATCCCGTTGACCTGCGACACCGCGCTGCCGCCGACGTGCGGGAAGATCAGCACGTCGTATTTCGACCGCAGGTTGCCTTCCCGCAGCTTCTGATCCGCAAAGTAGGTGTACGGCACGCCGAAGGTGTCGAGCGCGGCGCGCCACCAGCCCTCGTCCTGCGTCCGCGTCCAGCTGTGGATGTAGCCGATGCGCGGCAGGTCGAGGTCGTGCGTCTTCACGTTCGGCGCCGACGCCACCGCCCACGCCGAAAGCCCCAGGTCCTTCAACATCGGCTCCAGCTTCGCGCGATCGGCGTTGGCGATCACGATCGCGCCGGCCCGGAACTTGTGGCCGGCCAGCTCGAAGTCCTCTTCGGCCGCCGCCATCTTCACGTCCTTGTTCTTGAACCGGAACGTGACCAGGTTGTTGTCCGCCGTGTGCTCGACGACGAGGACGCTGCCGGTGCCTTCGATGCCGCCGGGCGCCTTGGCATCCGCCGTCAGCATCGTCATCGGCTGATCGAGGATCGCTTTCTCGCTGACCGGCGCGATCTTGATGTCGC
This sequence comes from uncultured Acidobacteriota bacterium, assembly GCA_963792175.1. Taxonomy (GTDB): domain Bacteria; phylum Acidobacteriota; class Vicinamibacteria; order Vicinamibacterales; family CAVVIG01; genus CAWBVG01. The sequence continues at coordinate 27,526 of CAWBVG010000015.1, read as the reverse complement.
GCATGTACTGGAAGGTCCAGCCGGTGTCGTCGTACGGCGACGGATTCTGCGGCGCGTAGTTCTGAACCGAGAAGTACATGTCCGCGAGCGTCCGGAACGGCTGATCGCCGCGGATGACGTAGTCGCCGGCCTTGACGTCGACGGCACCCGCCTTGAAGTCAGACGAGGCGCGCGACACTTCGAGCCCCTGCATCCGCAGCTCGTTGACGGCGTCGGCCGCGTCGGCCTTGCGGCGCTGCGTGGCTGGAATCACCCAGGCGTAGGTCGGCCCGGTCTTGCCCTTGTCGACCGCCCGTTTGTTTTTCAGCCAGTAGTTCTCGAGATACAGGTCCTTGTTCTTCGCGACATGGCTGAGCGAAAACAGCAGCGCCGACTGCTGGATGTTCGTGTTGTTGCGCGGGCCCCACTTGATCTGCGGCAGCGGCGGATTCGGCCGGAACCATTCCTTGCTCGTCGTCGTCGCGCCGGGGCGGACCTCGTAGGGATCGGGGCCGTAGCTCTGGACCTCGTAAAAACGCCCGATCGAGTTGTGGCTGTGCGCGATGAAGAACATGTAGTTCGGCACCCAGCCGTCGTAGAACCCGTAGGTCCAGACGCCGGGCACGCCGCGCTTGGTCATCTCCATCACGTCGTTCTGCGCGAGGGTCCACCATTCGCTGACGACAATCGGATCGATGTCGTTGTTGTAGGGGCCGGTGCCGGTCGACGAATAGAGATACGTCTGCGCTTCGTGCAGATCGTGGATGACGGTCGGGTGCCACTCGAGCGTTTCCTTCGTCACCGCCTGTGTCAGCTTCAGGAACTGCCCCATGCCGTCGCGGTTGTTGTCGTGCTGCACGTACTTGCCCCAGTACATCAGCGGCAGGCGCGCATCGCCCTGCGCGCGCTTCTTGTTGAAGTAGTAGGTGTCGACCTGCTTCTCGCGGCCGTCCACTTCAATCACCGGGGTGATGAGCGTGATGACGTTGTTGCGGATGTTCTGAATGAACGGCGTCTCTTCGACGACCAGGCGGTAGGCGAGCTCGATGAGCATCTCGGGACCGCCGGTCTCCGGCGAGTGCATTCCGCTGATCACGTAGTAAATCGGCTTCGCCGTGTGCAGCAGCTGTTGCGCGCGCTCCTGCGTCGTCTTGCGCGGATCGGTCAGCTCGCCGAGCATGTCGCGGTACTTGTCGAGCGACTTGATCGTCGCGTCGTCCGCGATCGCGAGCAGCACGATGTCGCGGCCTTCTTCAGTCGTGCCGACCTTGAAGTACTTCGCGCGGCCCGGCGCCGCCTTCGCCAGCGCCTCGTAGTAGCGATAGATGTCCTTGGCGTAGGTCAGCTCGCCGGGAGTGCCGACGGCGCGTCCCAGGAATTTCAGCGGCGAGGGCACCGTATCCGACGCCGGCAGGTGATCCACGAGTTCCGTCGTGATGCGCGGATCCTGCAGGTTCTGTTTGATGGTCTTCGTGTACTCCTCGTCGATTTTCTGCGGCGGCTTCGGCGCTGGTTTCTGCGCCTGGAGGCCGGAACCGAGAATCAGGGCGAGGAGCGCGGTGTACGGGAAAATGCGGGATTTCATGCGGAGATCGTAATCCGCAATCCCGGTTCCGCCATCCGAAATTCAGCGGCTATTTCGATATCGCTGCACCACGGCGGGACATTCGCTGACACGCGTCAGCGCCGCCGAGAACGGAGACGGGCCGAGCGGCACGCGCTCGCACGCACAGCTGCGGATTCGCGGTGCGCTCGAGGTACTGCTCAGGCTGCAGACGCGAACGACGCCCCGCGTGGGGGTTGACCTGCGGGACAGGGACGACGATCGGGACCGGCACGAAGACCGGAGGCGGATCAGGCAGCGGCGGCGGGGCCTCTGTGGCGTCCACCGCCACCGAATCGAACTCCGACGTGTTCGGCAGCTGCGGGCCGTGCCCGACGACGGCAATCAGAGGCGGCGGAGGCATGGGCGCCGCCACCGGTTCGACCGGACTCGCGGGAACAGGCGGCTCGTTCGCGCGGCCGCTCTTGATGAGCGCCAGCAGGATCCTGTCGCTGAGGCCGTCGCGCTGCAGCTTCATGATCAGCGTCGGCGACAACGTGAAGAGCGTCTGGTCGCGCTCGATGACCGCCACGATGACCTGTTCGGAAACGCCGCTCTTGGAAAGTGCCACCACCTCGTCGATCGTGACCGCCGATGCGGTTGCCGGGACGCAGCCGAGGAGGACCAGCATGAGCAGAAACAGGCGCACGCTGAAATCGGTGCAACCCCCTCGCCAGTCGAGGCATGCGGATTTGCTGGCTTTTTTACGAGTGCGACTGCACTCAGCCCAGGACACATTCACCGGGGATGGACACTCGCCCGCATGAGCTGATTTGATAAACTGCTATTCTCTGCGGACTTAGAGGACCTGTGCGCAGCCGGGGCCGGGTACGGCGCTTGCCTCTCCCCGTGTGCAGTCCAAGGAGTTTCTGATGTCCTCGAATCGACTCGCGATCGCGGCACTTGCTCTGGCGTGTATCGCATCGGCCGCTGCCGGCGGATACCTGGCAACCCGGCAGAACACCGTGCCGACACCCGCTGCCGCCATGACGCCCACGCCAACGGCGCCCGCGGAAACGCCGGCGGCAGCGCCAGCGACGACGCCGACCGGTGCACCGGTCGCCGCTGCGGTCCCTGAGCGCCCCGTGCAGGAGACCGAAGCCGTCGTGAGCGAGCCGTCGAAGAAATCGACGGCGGCCACCGCGAAGCAGACGGTGGTCAGCAAACGCGCCGAGCCGCCAGCCAACGCCGCGCGTCAAACCGCAGGCGCCGCGCCGGCGAGCGCGCGCCGCGATCAGCCGCCGCCGCTGACGAGCACCTGGCCGGCCAGCGCCTCGTCGCAACCGCCGGCCGGCGCCAGCGCCGCCGTCCAGCGAGCCTGCGTCCTCGCCGCGCGCCGACGAGCCGGCTCGCGTCGCGCAGGATCCGCCGCGCGCTCCCGAGCCGCCGTCGCAGACGTTCGAGGATCTCGTGATTGCGCGCGATTCGGTGATCGGCCTGCAGACCGAGAACCGCATCTCGAGTGAGACGGCGCGCGTCGAGGATCGCGTCGACGCCCGCGTCACGCGCGACGTGCGTGTCGGCGACCGCGTGGCGGTGCCGGCGGGAGCTCGCGCGATCGGATCGGTGTCGCTCGTCGAGCGCGGCGGCAAGTTCAAGGAGCGCGCGCGACTCGGCATCCGTTTCCACACGCTCGTGCTCGCCGACGGGACGCGCGTGCCGATCAACACCGAAACGATCTTCAGGGACGGCGATGCGCCCGCCACCGGCAGCGCGCAGAAAGTGGGCGGCGGCGCGATCGGCGGCGCGATCATCGGCGCCATCATCGGCGGCGGCAAAGGGGCGGCGATTGGCGCCGCGGCTGGAGCCGGCGCTGGCAGCGCAGCCGTCGTCGCCGGCGGACGTCAGGAAGCGGTTCTGGCGCCGGGAACGGCGCTGACCGCGCGCATCAATCAGCCGGTCACGGTCACGGTCGAAAAAGAGTAGGGGCTAGGGGGCTAGGGGGCTAGCTACCCGCCCTACCCGCCTTTGTAGGATGATTGCCGTTCCGGGAAGCGGTCCCGGGAAGGAGTCATTCATGGTTCTACGCCTTTCGCTGTTGATGCTGGCGGCGTTCGCGTTCGCGAGTCCGGCCGGCGCTCAGGTCACAAAATCGGAAGTCCCCGGCGTCACGAATTTCGCGCGCCTGGAAACCACCGTCGCCTGCGGCGGCGCGACGAAGCCCGAAGGCGTGCCCGAGATCAAGAAACTCGGGTTCAAGTCGATCATCAACCTCCGGCTGCCCACCGAAGCAGGCGCCAACGTCGAGGCGGAAGCGGCGGCCGCGAAGGCCGCGGGCATCAACTTCTACAGCATCCCCTTCAGCGGCCAGGCGCCCGACCCGGCCGTCGCCGACACGTTCCTCGCGACGCTCGCGACACCCGGCAACGAGCCGGCGTACATTCACTGCGCGGCCGGTAATCGCGCCGCGGCGATGTGGATGATCAAGCGGCTCGCGGTGGACCACTGGGAAACCGAGCGCGCGTTCCAGGAAGCCACCGCGCTCGGCCTCACGAGCCCGGCCCTGAAGCAGTTCGCCATCGACTACGCGCAATCGCACAAGCGATAAGCAGTCAGCCTCTCAGTCTCCACCGGGACCACGAAGTCACGAAGACACGAAGAAGATCAATATTTCTTCTTCGTGCTGCTTCGTGCTTTCGTGGATTGATCGGCGCATTTCCACAGCTCAGCCAGCGACGACCGGCGGACGGAGCCTCTAGCGTCGGGTGAAACGGTACGACTTGCTGACCTGCGGCGTCACGATGGTTTCCGCGATTGTCTTTCCATCCTCGCTGACCTGGCCAGTTCCGATAATCCAGTCGATTGCGATGCCAGTCGTGAACGGTTCCAGGGACGGGCAGTTGATCGTCACGAATCTATTCATGCGTCCAAAGAGACCGAAGGTGGCCGGGGTGCTCGAATAAACCACCGACATGCCTGACTCCCCCGGATCGATCGTGAACACCTTCGGTGACACGGTGCACCCGAGGTTCTCGAATACCAAATAGTGGAATTCCACCGTCCCTCCGCCTTCATACACGACTGTTGTGCCTTCCTGATCCGGAGGGTTTCGCTTCCAGGTCATGGTGGACTCGTAGCTCGCCTGGTCCGTGAAGATGAGCGTGGACGTTCCGATCCATTCATCGTCGCAGGGGGCGCCGGTCGCCGTTCGCTTGATCGTGGGGCGGCCCGTGCTGCCGCCGGAGGCCGGGAATGTGTGGTTGCTGACGACGAACCACAAGGATTCGAGGTCTTCATCCGGCTTTTCGGTGCAGAACCTGAGCTCGGTCCGGCCGTTCAGGTCGCGCAGCTGCCAGTTCCGGTTTCTGATCTTCACGAAGGCGTCGATGTCGAGGCCGGCGGCAGCGCCCGCGTCCGCCATCTCGCGCAGATCGAAAATGATCTGCTTGACGTCGTCGCCAGGGACGGCCACCTCTGCGTACTGAGCTGCCAACGGAGCCACACTGATCTCTGTCTTCAGGTCTCCTAGCGCGACGATCGTGTCGGTCGTATGGACCGGTGGCTTCCCGTCAGCGGCGCCGAAGTTCACGTCGAAACCATCTTCGGGGTCGCGTCGAGCGCGACGAACGCCCGGTTTCTGGAAGCGCGTCACCGGGATTCAGTTCGATGTTCAGATCCCGCTTGGCAGACTTCCTGAAGTTCTCTCTGAATGGAAGGAGCGAGTCGATCTTTCAATCGGCTGGGTCGCAACAACCGAGATTTTCGACGGCGCTCCACACGTTCATGGATGCCGACCCGCTTCGGGTCTCCTGCTCCATGAAGTACGGCCAGATGAACGCCTCGATGTCGCTGACGGACTCAGGAGACCCATGGTGGTTAGCGACGTGGACGGCTTACGCTTCTGATAGCCATCGACAAACCAGGGTCGGTACACCTCTCTGTACGCGCCCCGGCGACGGCAGTCCGTTCCGGCCGGAAAGCACACCTGACCGTTGGTCCATTCACTCCACGGCGCAAGCGCCCTGTCGAAATGCGCTTCCGCCCAACGGGCGCTCGCCTCGACATACCACCAGCTGCGATCCGGTCAACACCGCATTGTGGGCAAACTGAAGCACGTGGAACAGCTCGTGGATGGCCGACGTGTGGAACTTGTTGGCTGCTTCGACGACGGTCACGGGCAAGAGCACAAATGCGCTGGATTTCGCCGCGGGTCCGGGGGGCGACTTCACGGTCAGGCCCGCAACGCCGGCGGCGCTTCGCAGCGTTCCTTCCCTCCACATCGACGCATCGACGATATAGAAATCGATGGCGTCATCGCCTTTGCCGTCCAAGCGGCTCAGCGCTTCGCCAGGTGCCCGGTCGAGCAGCGGCGGACCCATGGCATCGGCGGCCGTCATGGCCGGCCAGATTTTCTCAATCAAACGGCCGGCTCGGCCGATGAGCGCCTCGGTTATACACGATGTCAGTAGTGTCAGGCAGACTGTCGAGACGTCCGTCGCTCACCACCAGTTGGACCGTGTAGGTGCCGGCGGCCGTCGCAGCGAATGTCGGATTGACCGTTGTCGGTGCGCTCAGTGTGGCGCCGTTCACGGGGCCGCCGACGATTGTCCAGGAGAAACCAATCGTATCGCTGTCGGGATCGGACGACACCGATCCGTCAAGCTGCAAGCTGTCGCCCACCAGCCCCGTCCGATCTGCGCCAGCGTTCGCCACCGGGCGTCCGTCTGTTCTGATCACGACCGTGTCCGGCGCGCTGTCCACGGTGCCGTCATTCACAATGAGCTGGGCAACATAGTCGCCTGGCGTGTTGATGACGAACGACGGAGTCGGGCCGAGCGGATTCAACAGCACCGCCGTACTGCCCGCCGGCGCGGCAGTCAGAGACCAGCTGTAGGTCAACGGATCGCCGTCGATGTCGGAGGAGCCATTCCCGTTCAGCGCGACCAGATCGCCAACCACGACCGTCTGATCCGATCCGGCGCTCGCGACCGGCGCCGAATTCGCCGGTACTGATCGTGACGCTCGCAGGCGCGCTGTTCACGATCCCGTCGTTGACGACCAGCGAGGCGATGTAGGTGCCAGGCATGTCCACCAGGAAGGAAGGATGGACGGAAGTCGGGCCCGTCAGCGTGGTGGTGCTCGCGCCCGGCTTCTGCACCAACGTCCAGGAGAACGTCAACGGATTGGCGTCAACGTCCGAGGAAGCGCTGCCATCAAGCATGATCGTCTGTGTCACGACCGCTGATTGATCAGGCCCGGCATGTGCGACCGGCGCCGAATTGCGCGTGCTGATCTCGACCGTGTCCGAAGCGCCATCGGCTCGACCGTCGTTCACAATCAAACGGACTCGATACGTGCCGGTCACATCCACGACAAATGTCGGCATCAGCGCCGACGCGTCTGACAACGTGGCTCGACTTCCAGACGGAACAGATTCGAAGCTCCACGAATAGAGGAGTGCATCGCCATCCGCATCCGTCGAGCCGGTGCCGTCAAGCGTCACTCTGTCAGACACAGCGACAGTTTGATCTGCCCCCGCATTTGCAACCGGCGGCCGGTTTCCGGCCAGCGGCGTGATCACCCAGCGGATATTCGAAAAGTCGAACGGAACCGTCCGATCGTGCCGAAAGGCGAACGTATCGCTGCTGACGACGGTTCCACCGGGAACGACCGATCCGAACGTCAGCGATGCATCGACAATTGTTGTCGCACTCGAGCCGCTCGAAGCTTGAGCCGTGGCACCGGCCAATGCAGATCCCGCGTTGGCCAGCGTCGCTCGATAGACGAATTCAGTAACCGTCCGTGTGACGCGGACTTCGCTGACCTTTACATAGCCGCCGATTGTAAGCAATTGCTGGGTCGACGTCGACGACGTGGACAGCGTCGTCGACGTGACGAGCAGGATGCCGCCAGCGAAACGAATGAAGCGGGCCATGTAAAGCCTCATCGAGAATCTGAGCCTCGCGCTTCATCGGATTGACGGCGGCGGGTGCGCGCCAATCGAACCAGCGCGGCTCCCGTCGACATCAAGAGCAGCGTCGATGGCTCGGGAACGTCAGCAGTGCCAATCGGAGAGGTCTGGAGAGATTCGAAAGGAATCGGAGTTCCTGAGGCGTCCAGCTGATAAAACTCCTCGGCTGCGATCCTGGAATGGCGCCTTGCGCTCCCAGCCAGGTGAAACTCACTCGGAAGGGACCCGTGAACACAGGTGCATTCACCAACGCGAGGGCGTCATAGTAACCGGGTGAATTCACCTGAGGATCCGCAATTGGATCGGCGACGATGGGATCCCAATCCGGAGGAGTGGCACTGACGAGCGCGAGTGTGGAATAGAGGGACGAGTCGAAAAAGACGGCGAAACCCTGTTGTGCCGACAGAGCGCCACCGCCAAGTGAATAATCGTATTGCCAGGTGCTGCCGCCTAAAGGCGTCGCGACATACGCAATCGTCGTCGCTCCGGCCGTCGCTGATGAGACGAACATGAAGGCCACCACGAGAGCCGTGGCGCCGAATGCTGATTTCATCGTTCTCCCCCTTAGAGCCGCCTTCGTAGATCGGCTGAGCTGGCGAGGCCAGTGCGCTCGTGCTCGATCGAATCGAGTGCCTTCGCCGGACCGCGAAGGTTCCTCAGAGGGTGTACGCGCGTTTTGGTGAAAAACGGCTCAGACGGCTCCGGCTGCGGCGCTCAGGGCTGGTTGTCCCGATAGGCCAACCTCTGCCGGCGGACGAGCTCGTCCGTTCGCAAGCTGATGTGCGTCTAGTACTTCTTCGAGGTACGTCGCTTGCACTCCGAACAGCCGGAGGTACAGCAATGCGACGTGCAGGAAAGGTTCTACTACTTACAGCGGCAGCCGCGCTGGCGTTTTCGCCGGTGCAGGCGCGCGCGGAAGGCTACATCAGCCCGTGGGTTGCAGCGAACGCGGGCACTGGATTCGACGGCAACAACCTCGGCCGAAGCTTCGACAACGGCCGCGCCGGCATCGGCACTCAGGTTGGCGCGATGGGCAAAGGCATCATCGGCGGCGAGCTCGACTTCGGCTGGAGTCCCAGCTTCTTCGGCACCACGAACGACTTCGGCAACAACAGCGTGATCGACGTCATGGGCAACCTCATCGTCGGGATTCCGATTGGTGGAACTCACGGCGCCGGCCTCCGGCCGTACGTCACGGCGGGCCTTGGCTTGCTGCGGACACAGATCGACGGCGGCACGGTTGCGACCGTCAGCTCGTCGAACAACGACCTGGGCTGGAACGCGGGCGCCGGCGTGATGGGGTATTTCTCCGATCACTTCGGACTACGCGGCGACCTGCGGTATCTGCGTAACATCCAGAACAACAGCACCGCCGACAACATCAACTTCGATCCGGGCAACTTCCACTTCTGGAGAGCGTCGATCGGCGTCGTCATCCGGTAGAAAGCACAGCAGGGGCTGGGGGCTAGGGGCTAGCTGCGGCTGGCACCCGGCACCCGGCACCTGGCACCAAGACGCACCGTAGCACCTGGCACCATCGCACCTAGCACCGTAGCACCGGCACCTAGACCCCCCCCCCCCCCCCCCCCCCCCCCCCCCCCCCCCCGAAAACTTATCCCCAGTCCCTGAGTCCCCACTCCACGCACCCGCCGACCCGCTCACATGCGCGCGCGCTCAGGCTTCATCCGCGCACAGACGAACCGCCACCAGCTCCTTACGCGCTCTTCAACCTCCACACCTCCCTCCACGTCTCGCCCGCATCCTCCGTCTTCAAGGCCACCACGCCGTTGATCGGAAACTCGACACCCGCCTCGCCGCCGACGACGAGCAACGAGAGCAGCCGCGGCAGATGGGTGAAGTGTCCGGCAATGAGGATGTCGCGCGTTTCGCCGCGCAGGCGATCGCGAATCCATTGCGCGGGATCGTCCGGCTGGAGGTCGCGCGTGGCCGAGAACTCCGCGAGCGCGTTGCACGCGCGCCAGTAGGCTTCGGCCGTCTGCTTCGCGCGCAGCTTGCCGCTGTGCCAGACGACGGCCGGCTTCGCGCCGCGCGCCGCGGCCTGCGACGCCAGACGCTCGACGTTCGCCAGTCCTGCCGGCGACAGCGGCCGGCGCGGGTCAACCTCAGGTCCGACCGCGACGCCGTGGTGAACGAGGTACAGACAACATGATCAAGTCTCAGACTTTATTAGAACCTTGATCGCCTGAAGGGGAGCCGTGAAACTTGAGCCTTGAGCTTTGACACCTGAGACTTGAAACTTGAGACTTGAAAGTTCGCGGCTGGTTGTTACTCCTGTCGCGGCTGCTCATCGTTTGGCAGCCGCTCAATCTTGCGGTAGCCGCGATGGGCGCGCTCGATGCGATCGCCGTTCGCGGCGCCCCGGTGGTGGCGGTCCTCGTCGTCCGGATCGTCGTCACCGCTGTGGGAGTCGCTGCCGGGATCGCGCTCTCGAACCGGCACGCCGGCGCGGTGACGCTGGCGAAAATCGCGCTGATCTCCTCCGCCGCGACCGATCTCTTCGTATACTCGACGCCGTACTTTCCCAACAATCGGATACCCGGCGACACCATCTACTACGTCGCCGCGTCGATGGCGTACCACGGCGGATGGCTGATGTATCTGTTCCGCTCCAGACGCGTGCGCGACACGTATTGAGGATCTGATGCTGAAATCCCTGTTCCGAATCAGTCCGCCCCGCAGCCCCGGCCTTTGCGGTCTTTGCGTTCAGCGTGATCGTGTTCCTCGCGCCGGTACTAGCCCAGCAGCGCGCGCCGCAGAACGAATCGATCCGGCAGGAGGATCTGCGCGCGGATCTCTTCTTCCTGGCTGGCGATTCGTTGCGGGGCCGGCTCACGGATACCGAAGAGAACCGGACCGCGGCCGACTTCATCCGCTCGCGCTTCGAGCGCATGGGTCTCAAGCCGGCCGCCAGCGGCAACTCCTACTTCCAACCGTACAACCTGATGACCGCCACCATCGGTCCGCCGTCACTCAACACGCTCGAGATTGCCGATAGCTCGGGTCTCACGCGGCAGCTGGCCGTCGGGCAGGAGTTCTATCCCCATCGATTCAGCGCGACCGGAAGCGTCAGCGGAGCCATCGCATTCGCCGGTTTCGGCATCAGCGCGCCGCCGCTCGGCTACGACGATTATGGCGGCGACGTGAAGGGCAAGGTCGTCCTCACGCTCGATCACGAGCCGGGCGAGCGCGATCCGAACAGTCCCGTTCGACGGCGTGGTCACGTCAGAGTGGTCGACCGCGTGGCGAAAGGCGCTCGCCGCGCAGGAAAAGGGCGCCGTCGCGGTGCTCTTCGTGGCCGACGTGCACAATCATCCGGGCGTGGCGAACTTCGAGGCCGCGGCGCGCACCTACTGGCCGGACAAGCCGCCGCGGATTCTCAACTACACGCTGGCCGCGTGGGCGGATCGCATCCACATTCCGGTGGCGCAGATTTCACCGGCGATCGCGGCGATGCTTGCCGCCGGAGGCAGCGCGTCATTCGACGATCTGGCCAAATCCGCGGAAACCGCGCGCGGCTTCACACCCGTGGCGCTGCCGGGCACACGCGTGACCATCCACACCTCGGTCGAGCGTCACATCGTGCCGGATCGCAACGTCGTGGCGCTGCTCGAGGGCAGCGACCCGCGGCTCAAGAACGAGTGGGTGATCGTCTCGGCGCACTACGATCACAACGGCGCCGACGCGACGCAGATTTTCAACGGCGCGGATGACAACGGCTCCGGCGTGGTCGCGCTCATCGAGATCGCGGAAGCCTACGCGCTGGCCGCGAAGGAGGGGCGCCGGCCGAAGCGGAGCGTGCTGTTCGCCGCCTGGAACTCCGAAGAGCGCGGCCTGCTCGGCGCGTGGGCATACACGGAACAGCCGCTGGCGCCGCTGACGACGATCGCCGCCGTCCTGAACATGGACATGATCGGCCGGAACGAAGAGATTCCGGTCGGCGGCGGCAACCGGTTCAACGGGCTGGAAGTCCAGACCGCCGAATCGAACAGCAACGCGCTCAACCTGATGGCGTTTTCGAAAGTCCCCGACATCACGGCCGCCGTCGAGAAAGCCAACGGCGGCATCGGGCTCGAGTTGAAGAAGCGGTACGACAACAACAGCTCCAACCTGCTTCGGCGCAGCGATCAATGGCCGTTCCTGCAGCGCGGCGTGCCGGCGATGGGGTTCATCACGGGTCTTCACCCCGACTACCACACACAGTACGACCGGCCGGAGAAGATCAACTACGTCAAGATGGAAAAGATTGCGCGCCTGGTGCATCAGGTGAGCTGGGACATCGCAAACGCCGACGGCCGCCCGAAAGCGCCGGCGACGCGCTCGAGCACACAAGACTGACCGCGTCAAAGAAGTTGAACGCAGAGCACGCAGAGCACGCTGAGTGGTTTAAGCTTTTCTCTGCGAGCTTTGCGATCTCTGCGTTCAATCGTGGGGTGGTTTGCAGCGTGAGAGTGAAGGCTGTATGCGTGTGATCTCCATCAGTCTGGCGACGGTTCTGCTCTTGGCGTCTGCCGCCGAGGCCCGTGTCGTGCGGCTCCGCATCGAGAGCCGGGAGGTCGTGCTGAATGGCCGACCGTTCGGCGCCGCGGGTCCGTATGAAAAGCTCGTGGGGCGGGTCGACTTCGGCCTCGATCCCGCCCTTCCCGCCAACGACATCATCGTCGACCTGAAGCTCGCGCCACGGAACGCGCGGGGTGAAGTCGAGGCCAGTGCCGACTTCTATCTGTTGAAGCCGCTGGATCCGCGCCGCGGGAACGGCCGCCTCTTCTACGAGGTCGGCAACCGCGGCGGCAAGAGCATGCTCACGACTTTCCAGAAAGCCGCGGCATCTCTCAATCCGAAGACAGAGGCGGAGTTCGGCGATGGCGCGCTGATGCAGCAGGGGTTCACGCTGCTCTGGATGGGATGGCAGTGGGACGTGCCGATGCGGCCCTGGACCATGCGCATGGAGATGCCGATCGCGAGCCTTGAAGACCCTCTGGCCGTCCGCGAGCCCGGTCGCGTGATCGCGAGAACGGCAAGCGCATCTACGGCCTGGTGCGCGGCAATTTCATTCTGAACGAGCGCGCGGCGACCGCGTCGCTGGCCGACCGCAATCATCAGGGCTATCTGGCGCTCGAGCCCAACGCGCCCGAGAACGTGATGACGGTCCGCGACGAACCGACGGCAAAGGGCCAGGTCGTGCCCCGATCGCGCTGGCGCTTCACGGATGGCCTGACCGTCGCGCTCGAAGGTGGTTTCGAACCGGGACGGATTTACGACGTCATGTACAAGACCAGCGACCCGCGCGTGCTCGGCTGTGGGCTGGCGGGCACGCGGGATCTCATCAGCTTCCTCAAGTACGACGACATCGCCCGACAATCCGTCGCCGGGATTGAAGTACGCGATCGGCTGGGGCGTGTCACAAAGCGGCCGCTTCCTCCGGCACTTCGTCTATCAGGGCTTCAACGCCGACGAGCAGCGGACGCAAGGTGTTCGACGGCGTCTTCGACCAGGTCGGCGGCGCTGGCCGTGGATCGTTCAATCATCGGTTCGGCCAGGCGTCGCGCGATGCGCTGCAATTCTTCAACATCCTCTTCCCGGTGGACCTCTTTCCGTTCACCGACGGCCCATCCACCGATCCGGAAACCGGCAAGGTCGACAGCCTGCTCGCGCGCGCGGTTGCGACGAACACCGTGCCCGAAGCTGTTTCACCTGTTGACGAATTCCGAGTACTTCAATCGGGCGGGATCGCTCGTCCACACCGATCCGACCGGCACGAAAGACGCCGAGCTGCCACCCACGACGCGCGTCTACATGATTGCGTCCGCCCCTCATGGTCCCGGACCGTTTCCTCCGGCATCGAACACGGGCGGCGGCATGGTCGGACGCGCCGCGCTCAATCCGCTGGACTACCGACCGGCGGTCCGTGCGCTGTTCCGTGCGCTCGATCGCTGGGTTGTCGAAGACACGCGCGCCGCCCCCAAGCGCGTATCCGAAAATCGCGGACGGAACGCTGACGTCTCCGGACCGGGCTGGCTGGCCCGCCATACCGGGCTTCCAGCTGCCACAGCAACCGCTCCGCGCGTATCACCTGAATTTCGGAGCGGACTGGGACAAGGGGATCGTCAGCGTCGACCCGCCCGAGGTGGGCAAACCGTTCGGCTTCGGTGTTCCGGCGGTCGACGCGGACGGCAACGTTCGCGCCGGCATCCGGCTGCCCGACATCGCCGTTCCGCTCGCGACCCAGGCCGGCTGGAACTACCGCCACGCGTCAATCGGCGCTCCGGATCGGCTGGCGGGTGAGATCGGATCGTACATTCCGTTCGCGCAGACACGCGCAGAACGCGAGCGTGCGAAGGATCCCCGGCTGTCGATCGAAGAACGCTACCGCGGGCGCGACGAGTACGTCGGCAAGCTGGCGGTCGTCCGCGCTGGACCTCGTCGAGCGTGGCTACCTGCTGCCGGAAGACGTGCCGGACCTGCTCAAACGCGCGGCCGCGCACTACGATTGGGCGATGCAGCCCAGGGGCACGGCCGGCAAATGACCCGCACCTTCCGCACTGCGCCTCGCCTGCCTCGCTGCCGTGTTGCCGGCTGTGTTCGCCGCGGCGAGCGCTTCACCGACTGACGCTCGAGATCAGGGACTTCGTGGAGCTGCCGATCACGGGAAAGCTCGACGGCAAGGGGCAGACGGACGGCATGCTGGCGCGCGTGAACGCCTTGCGCGAGGAACCCGGCGGCGCGAATCGGCTCTTCGTCCACGATCTCAACGGACCGCTGTACATCCTCGACAAAGCGTCGAAGAAACTCTCGGTCTATCTCGACTTCAACGGCCGCGAGGGTCACACCGGACTCTTCCACCGCTTCGCGTACGAAACCGGCTACGCCAACGGTCTGGTCAGCGTCCAGTTCGACCCGGACTACCGGCGGAACGGCCGCTTCTACACCGTGCACATCGAAGACCCGTCGATCGACGCGCCGGCGGCGCCGGACGCGGCGAGCACGCCCGGTCTCGACGTGCGCGGCTACGAGCCGACGAAGGCCATCGCCACGCCCGGCGAGATCCTGCGCGACGGCGTGCTGATCGAGTGGACCGATACCAACATCGGCAACACGACGTTCGAGGGATCCGCCCGCGAGCTGATGCGCGTCCAGCTCAACACACGCATCCATCCGCTGGGCGATCTCGTCTTCAACCCGGCGGCGCGGTCCGGCGACGCGGACTGGCGCGTGCTCTACGTCGGCTGCGGTGACGGCGGCTCGGGCGAATCGCGGCAGGCGATCCGGACCAACCCGCAGCGTCTCGATACGATGGTCGGGAAGATCCACCGCATCATCCCGGATCTCAAGGCCCACGAATCGTCGAGCGTCGTGAGCGAGAACGGCCGGTACCGGGTGCCGAACGACAACCCGTTCGTCGCGACGCCGGGCGCCCGTCCGGAGATCTGGGCGTACGGCTTTCGCAATCCCCACCGGCTCACCTTCGCGATCGATCCGCAGACGCCTGCCAACAACCGGCTGATCGCGAACTCGATCGGGCTGCACACGTGGGAAACGGTCAACATCGTTCACAAGGGCGCGAACTACGGCTACTCGATGCGGGAAGGTACCGAGGCCCTGCAGCAGGACAACAAGACGACGAAGCGTCCCGAGGTCGACGAGATTCCAGTGCGCGTGACCGGCACGGTGACCAACGGCACGGTCGTGCCGCACTATCCGGTCATCCAGTACGGCCATGTGCCGGGTGGCGGCGACGCCATCGGCAGCGGCTACCTCTATCGCGGCAAGGCGCTGCCCGCGCTGCAGGGCAAGTACGTGTTCTCGGACATCTCCACTGGCCGCATCTGGTACGCCGACTACAAGGAGATGCTCGCCGCGGATGCGGCCCAGACACAGGTGACGCCCCAGGAAGTCAAGCTGCGGTGGGACAAGAGCACGTTCGACACGATGTTTCCGATCGTCGGGATCGCGTACCACACGCGCGGCGGGAAGATCGAGAAACTCCCGGGCCGGGCCCTCGTCTCCGGCGAGGGGCGCGCGGACGCCCAGTTCGCGGTCGACGCCGCCGGCGAGCTCTACATCCTCACCAAGACCGACGGCACGATCCGCGCCGTCGTCGGCGCTCGGTGACGCCCGCACCGCCGCGCGCCGAGGACACGGAGGCGACGGAGCGAACGGCATAACCACAGAGAAACGGAGCAACAGAGGTTCAACGGGAAACGCAGTCGGTTCGACGGGTCGGCCTGCCACGCAGGCCGACTAGCGGGAACGGATCGGATCGTGAAAACGAACACGTTCCGATCACTGCCGTGTTCGTTTTCACGATCCGATTCCGCTCCCGCGCGTCGCTTCGCGACGCCCGTCGAACCGGCTCCCTCCGTTCAATCTCCGTTGCTCTGTGGCTCTGTGGTGATCCCGTTCTCTCCGTAGTCTCCGTTAGCGGACGACGGGCAGCACGACGTGCGAGGGGTGTTCGCGCGAGGTGTAGATGCGCTGCGTGGCGCTGACGAAGTCCTCCGCGGTGGCTTTGTAGATGCTCGGCACGAACTTCTGAGGGTTCCGGTCAATCACGGGGAACCAGGTCGACTGGACCTGCACCATGATCCGATGGCCCTTCAGGAACACGTGATCGTGGCTTCTCAGCGGGATGGCGAAGTCCGTCGGCTGGTTGGCGACGAGCGGCTGGGGACGCTCGTAGTTCTTGTTGTAGCGGCCCCGCCGGATCTCCATCGCAATCGGCAGCTCGTAGCCGTTGAGCGACTGCGCGTACTGGCCGGGCTGCGGGCCAGCGCCGGCGTCCCAGGCGTTCGTCTCGGCGCTTTCCGGGTAGACATCGATCAGCTTCACGACGAAATCGCTGTCGGTGCCTGATGTCGACGCGACGAGGTTCGCGGCCAGCTCGCCGGTGACGGTGAGGTCGCGATCGAGGGGACGGCTCACCCATGTCGCCACGTCCGGACGGTTCTCGACGAACCGCTGATCGCCGACTTCCCATCGCCGCCAGTCGCCGGCAGGATAGGTCGGCGAAATCGGACGTGGCCGATACGGCACCGGGTTCGCCGGGTCGGACACGTACTGCACGTAGCTGTCGCCCGGCGGCGGCGCGTCAAACGACAGCAGGCCGTTGCGGTGGAGATACAGCTTGGTTGCGGTCGACGCCGGTGGCCATGTCTGGTAGGTCTGCCACGAATTCGATCCGGTCTGGAACGTCGACGCTTTCCACGGGAACTTTTCACCCTTGCCGTGCAGCCAGTACCCGGAACCACGGCGCTTCGATCTTCTCGCGGAACTCGGTGGCGGTGTCGTGGCCGCCGAACGAGATCTGCCCGATCGACTCGGCCTTCAGGTTGTGCCACTGCCCGTGAAACCACGGACCGGCGACGATGAAGTTGTAGCGGTTGGGATCGCTCTGCTCGGACCGGCGATAGATCTCCCACGGGCCCCACGGATCCTCCTGATCCCAGAAGCCGGCGACGTTCAGATTCGGCACGAAGGCGCCCTTGATCTGCGTCACCCAGGCTTCCTTCTTCCAGAACTCGTCGTAGTCGGGGTGCTCGACGATGGCATTCCAGTAGGGAATCGATCCGTGCAGGTACCTGGCGTTGATGTTCGACAACGGCCCGAGGTTGAGGTACCAGGAATACGTGTCGTAGGTCTCGAAGTTGAAGTGCGTATTCGCGTTCTTGTCCGCCTGCTCGTACACCGCATATTCGAATGCGTAGCTCTCGCGCAGCGCGCCGTAGCGATGGTCGTCGTCGTTCATCCACTGATCGGCGGGCGACGCCTGCTCCGAGATTGCGGCCAGCGCCGGATGCGGCCGCAGCAGGGTCATCGCCGACGTCAGGCCGTCGTAGGAGACACCGAACATCCCGACCTTGCCGTTGTTGTTCGGCACGTTCTTGACCAGCCATTCGATCGTGTCGTAGGCATCCGTCGTCTCGCTGGTCGCTTTCGGGTTCTCGAGGTCGGCTTGCGACGACAGCTCGAAGGTGCCTTCGGATCCGAACCTGCCGCGCAGATTCTGGACGACGAAGATGTAGCCGTCGCGCGCCAGCTCGCTGAGCGATCCCTGGCCGGCGCTCGACGCACTCGACGGCACGCCGTATGGCGTGCGGCGAAACAGGATCGGCAGCGGCCCGCGGGCGTTGGTCGGCGTGAAGATCACCGTTTCGAGCTTGATGCCGTCGCGGACCGGCACCATCACCTTGCGGTAGCTGTAGGTCGGGGACTGCGCCGCGCCCTGAATGACGAGAACTGCGAGCGCGAGGAGAAACCCAGACGTCTGAAGTTTGAAGTCTGGCGGCCAGCTTCATGGGCAGCTCGGTCCCGTTGACTGATACGGCGTGCCCTTGCCTGCGGTGATCAGGGCCTCCGGCGCCTCATCGGCCTTCTCGAGCAGGAATGCGTGGAAGCGGGCGGCGCGTTCGAGCGCCTCCGCCGGCACCGCTTCGTAGACGTCGCCGGACGAGTGATAGAACGTGCCTGACTGGATCATCTGCGTCATGGGGACGCCGAGCGGACGGTAGCCGCCGAGATCGCCGGAGACCGTCGGGCCGACCGACTGATAGGTGGCGACACCGTAGCAGCGCGCCGCCTGTCGCCAGAGATCGATCAGGAACGGCGACTCGTTCGTCACGCCGACCGCCTTGGCGGCCTCGGTCACGCTCAGCTCCCACGACATCCCGGTGTTGTTCGGCGAGCGCGTCTTTCCCCGGACCACGTCGGCGTATCCGACGTGCTCGAGGTTCAGGATCAGCAACGTGCCGTCCTTCAATTCCTGATGGGCCGCGACCAGCGACCCAGGTCCATTGCCCGGTCCGTGGTGGCCGCCGCTGGCGACGAACATCAGCGTGTGCTTCGGTTGTGGCTGCTTCGAGAAGTAGCGCGCCAGCCCGACCAGCACCGCGAGACCGCTGGCGTTGTCGTCGCCACCCTGGAAGTAGCCGTCCGCGTGCGCGTTGACGATGATCCGTTTCGCCGACTGACCGGGAATCGTCGCCACGCCATTCGCCGATGTCAGGGCGCTCTTCTCCTCCGAGGCGAGACTCAGGCTCACCTTCAGCTTGTCGAGCACGCCGGCGTTCGCGGCCTTGCCAATCACCTGCTGGAGGAACCAGCCGTCGTTGCCGCCGACCATGAAGCACGGCGCCTTGCCGCAGGCGAAGCGCGAATCGAAGTACTGCGCGTTGCCCGGACCCTCGACGGCGTTGATCACGCCGACGGCGCCTTTCTCCACCAGCCGCGCCGCCACCCCCTGCTCCGCCGATCCGAACAGCGACGGCTCCGGTCTCACGTGCACGACGGCAATCTTGCCTTTCAGATCGCGTCCGGCGAGATCCGCGTCGGTGCCGTGGCCGACGAAGACGACGCCGGCGGTCAGGCTGCCGCCGGCAATCGTGGCGCCGCCCGGTTGCGGAAACGCGGATTGCAGCGTCACCGTCTGCGTGCCGGCGCCAAACGCCGGATCGCCGACCACCTGAAGCTGCCACGACACCGGCGCCCACATCGGACCGGGCACCGCGTAGGTTTCAGTCCTGGCATCCTTCAGGCCGGCCGCCTTCAGCTCGTTCACGACCCATTCGATGGTGTGCATGAAGGCTGGCGTCGCCGCCCGGCGCCCCCACACCTTGTCGCCCGCAGCCAGGCTCTCGAGCGCGAACCCCACGATCCTTCTCTGATCCGTCTTCAGCACCGCGCCATCGAGCAGCTCGTCGTGGCGGCCCGGGCGCGGCGGGAAATGCGCCGGCAACGGCGCAAACGCATCCTCGTGTTTCATGATCGGTTTGCGCGGGTCGCTGAGCGGCGGCGGCACCGGCGTGCCGAACCACGCCGTGTTGTCGGCTGCTCGCGGAACCACGCAGAGAGCAAGGGCAGCACGGATCAGCGCGAGTTTTACACGCATGTGTTCCCTCTCAAGCTTCCACAACGCCTCGTACGAGATCCCGGAGCGTGTCGAGACGGTAGCGGCCGTTGTCGGGATTGTGATAGCCGAGCGCGCGTTCCTCATTGCTCAAGTCCGCCCGATCCTTCATCGGCTCGAACTGATGCCCTTCGTGCCACTCGTTGAACGAATTGATGTACACGAGGAAGAACCCGCGCTTCGCGTTCGACAGCGCCGCGGACGTCTGCAGCCCCACCGTCGTCTTGAACGACTCGGCGATGCGCGCGCGGCTGGCGTCCTGGGCCGCTGCGCGGTCGCCGGCGCGCGTCCAGTCGTAGACGCCGCCGCCGGGCGAAAACGCCGGCGGTTTGTAGCACGTGTCGGGCTCGGGATGCGGAAACACGATGCTGTCGAACCCGGGGTTGACCTGAAAGGAGAACAACAAGTCGCGCGCCGTGCAGTTGTCAGCGTGCAGGCGCCACGTGTCCGGCGCCACGTAGTTGTCGAACAGCGCGATGCCGTCGAACCCGCCGGCCTGGGTCCGGCCGACGTGCAGCGAATCGGCAAGCAGCGTCACCCGATCGAAATCGTGCCGGAGCGTTTCCCGCACCGCATCGGTTTGCCGCTTCCAGACATCGTCTGCCGCGTAGTCGGCAATCGGCGTCGTCACGCCATGGCAGTCGGTGCTGGTGTCGGGCAGGATGGTCCGGAAGGACTTGAAGACCGGACCGCTGGTGGCGTCCTCGTATTCGTGGAGCAGGAAGCAGTCCCAGTGCCGCCGATCGCCGTAGTTCTTGATCAGGTACAGGACATCGCGCGCGTAGTTGCGCGCGTGATCGTCGGCGTACGGTTCCACGTAGAAGGCGACGTGGATGTCGTGCGCCTTCATCACGTCCATCAACGTCGGAATGACCTCGTTGACGTTGCTGTCCGGTCCCCACCAGCTGACGTCGATGGCGCCGACGCCTGACTCCGCAATCCAGCGCGCGTGGCGCTCCATCACCGCCGTGGATCGCGAATCGTAGAGGCCGAGCGCCGGCACGAAGTTCGATCCGAAATCCGCGGGTGGATGATGCCCGCCCTCGGGCCAGTGTTCCCACGGATCGTTGCGATACCAGGGGTAGTACTCGAACAGGAAGTGACGGCGGAGATCGGAGTACCGGCTGGAGAGCGGCGGGCGTCGCTGCGCGGCGAACAGCGCCGGTCCGCAAGTGAGCGCGCCGGCGGCCGCCAGCCCGGCGGACCGGACGAACGATCGGCGTGACCAGGGGCCATGCGCCTTCAATGTAGCACTGCGACTGTAGGAATCGCAGCCTTCACGCGCCCGAGGGGACAACAGGAGATCAGGAGGGGCCTCCTAATTTCCTGAGCTCCTGTGCGAATTCTGGCGGGCGATTATCGAAGGAGCGGACTGACGCTGTGCGCCTGATCGATCTCCTCGATGATTCGCTGTGCCGCTGCTCGCGGGTCCGGCGCTTTCAGAATCGGGCGGCCGATCACGAGATAGTCGGCCCCGAGCCGGATGGCCTCGGCGGGCGTCGTATGCCGCTTGTGGTCATCAGTAGACGCGCCCGAGGGCCGGATGCCGGGGCTGACGATGAGGGTGGACGGAAAGGCGCGGCGGCAGACCTGGATCGCGTCACCCGACGCGATGATGCCGTCGCACCCCGCGTCGAGCGCGGCCTGCGCCCGCTTGACGATCACCGTCTCGACGCCGTTCTCGCCTCCGGCGCCCGCTGGCAGATCCGACGCGTCGAGACTCGACAACACCGGCACCGTCAGGAATTTCGGGTGCGAACTGTTTCGTGCCGCGCGCGCGGCGCGCGCCGCCCTGATGGCCGGCAGCGGCATCGACTCGCTCAACGTGAGCAGCTCCACGTGCATGCTCACGCACGCGTCGATGACGGCGGCAATCGTGTTCGAGATATCGCCGGGCAACTTGAGGTCGACGAACACCCGCCTGGTCCGCAGGGCCTGAAGCAGGTCTGGAAGTCCGCCCGTCATGAACAGTTGCAGACCGACCTTGAAGAACGAGATGTTGTCGAGACGCTCGACGCTCGCCAGCGCTTCATCGACGGTCGGCACGTCGAGCGCGACGATGATCCGGTCCTTGCCCGTCAGGTCCGCCACATGTCCCCCTTCAACACGTCTACCATGCCATCACATAGCTGTCGCCGGTCGGGCTCACGCCGCCCATGAGCACGCCGGTTCGCGGATCGATCAGGATCGCCTTCACCGATCCGACGCCTTTGACGTTGCGGATGTCCAGCTGATGCCCTTTCGCCGACAGCGCGTCCTGGACGGTTTTCGAGAGCATCGCCGGCGTCAGGAGCTTGCCCTTGACGTCGTGAGGATAGTACGAATCGCGGAAGCTGTTGCTGATCACGGTCGGCTGCTCCAGCGCTTCCTGCACGTTCAGGCCGAACTCCACGACGTTGAGGAAGAACTGCAGCTGCGTCTGCGGCTGCGTGTCGGCGCCTGGCGTGCCGAACGCGATCCACGGTTTGCCGTCCTTCAACGCCATCGCCGGATTGATCGTCTGGCGCACGCGCTTGCCCGGCTGCAGCGAGTTCACGTCCTTCGGATCGAGGTAGTAGTAGCGCATCCGATCGTTCATGAAGAAGCCGCCCTTGTCGACGACGATGCCGCTGCCGAAGCCGCTCAGCAGGCTCGACGTGAGCGACACCATGTTGTGATCCTTGTCGATGACCGTCAGGTAGGTCGTCAGGTTCAGGATCTCGTCCGGGTCGAACGGCTTCACCGTGGTTGGAGTGGCCTGCGGCGAACTGTAGACCTGCGCCTGCCCGGCCGTCGTCGGTTTCATCGCGCGCGGATCGCCGGGCGCCGGCTCGCCGACGATGGCGCGATTCGGGTCGATCTGGGAGCGGCGCACGGCCGCGTATTCCTTCGACAGCAGCTGCGCCATCGGGATGTTCGGCACGAACTTCGGATCGCCGATGTAGGCGTTGCGGTCGGCGAACGAGAGCTTGAGCGCTTCGGTGACCGCATGCAGATACGGCGCGCTGTTGCGCCCCATCTCCTTCAGGTTGTAACCCTCGAGGATGTTGAGCGCCTCGAGCATCACGTAGCCCTGCGAGTTTGGCGGACACTCGTAGACCTCGACGCCGCGGTAGTTGACGTGGACCGGCGTGTCCTCGAACGCCGCGATCGCCGCGAGGTCGGCTTCGGTGATGATGCCGCCGTTGGCTTTGAGGAAGGCGGCGGTGTTCTTCGCGATGTCGCCTTTGTAGAAGGCATCGGGACCCTGCGCGGCGATCGCGCGCAGCGTGCGCGCGAGATCGGGATTGCGCATGATGTCGCCCATCGCCAGCGGCTTGCCGTCCTTGAACCAGAGCCTGGTGGACGACGGGTATTTGGCGAGCTTGGCCTTGCCGCTCTGCAGTCCCTGCGCGAGAGCCTCGGTGATCGGGAATCCGTTGTCCGCGATCTCGATCGCCGGCGCGAGGACCTCGGCCAGCGGCTTGGTGCCGTAGGTCTTGACGGCGTAGGCCGCACCGCTCACGGCACCCGGCACCGCAATCGACAGCGGACCTTCGTCCGGGATGCCGCCCTTCGACTTGTAGAAGTCGATGGTTGCCGCCTGCGCCGCGAAGCCGGTGCCGTTGATGAACTTCACCTGGCCGCTCTTGGCGTTGTAGTAGAGGACGAACATGTCGGCGCCGAGACCGGTCATTCCAGGCTCGACCTCGCCCTGCACGGCCCACGTGGCGATTGCCGCGTCGATCGCGTTGCCGCCTGCCTTGAGGATCCGCATGCCGGCTTCGGCGGCGAGCGGGTGGCCCGCCGCGACCATGCCGTGCTGCGCGACGATGGTCGGCCGCCAGCTGCCGCTGGTCGCCTGGGGATTGTCCTGCGCCTGTGGTCGAACGATCGAGGCGGCGACAGCGGCGACGACGACGAAGGCTTGTTTGCGCGTCATTCGATCCTCCTCCAGGCCTCAGACTTCAGACTTCAAACTTCGAAACTCTATCCTCGCGCAGGTTCAGCGCTCAAGAGGAACTGTTGAGTTCGACGCTGAGCTACATCCGAGCTCAACAACAAAAAAAGTGGCCTCTTTTATCTCTAGATCTTCACGGCCACCTGCTACATGTGCTAGTACCCTCTGAGGCTCACCCTCAGAAACTCCGAGGCTGCTCCGTCGTGACGATCGTACGTGAACCGACCGAAGAGGTAGCAACTCGCGTCACTGAACATGTGGCGCTCGCCAAGCTGATCGGGCGGGAGCCGGTGTTCGTCTCGACCGTCGAAAAGATTCCGATCGTTGCCCGTGCCACCAGCCCGGTGCTGATTCTCGGCGAGACCGGCACGGGCAAGGAGCTGTGCGCGCGCGCGGTGCATCAGCTGAGTTCGCGCCGGCGCCTCCCGTTCATTCCGGTCGATTGCGGAACGCTCCCGGACTTCCTCTTCGAGAACGAGCTGTTCGGCCACGTGCGGGGCGCATTCACCGATGCGCATCGCGATCAACGCGGCCTCGTGGCGATGGCTGCCGGAGGGACGCTGTTCCTCGACGAGATCGATTCGCTGACGCCCGCCGCGCAGGCAAAGATGCTCCGTCTCCTCCAAGAGGGGACGTACAAGCCGCTCGGCGCCGACCAGTTCTCGCGCGCCGATGTCCGGATCATCGCGGCGACCAATCTCGACCTCCAACACCTGGTGCAGCTGAAGAAATTCCGGTCCGACCTCTACTTCCGGCTGAACGTTCTGCGGCTCGTCATGCCGCCGCTGCGCGATCGCCGCGGCGACATTCTCATGCTCGCGCAGCACTTCGTCCAAGTGCTGTGCGACGAAGCAGGTATCTCGCGCAAGTCGCTGGCGCCCGCGGCAATCGAGCAGCTGTCACGGGCGGCATGGCCCGGCAACGTCCGCGAGTTGTTCAACGTGATTCAACAGGCCGTCGTGTTCGCGGAGGGCCCGACGATTTCGGCGAGCCACCTAGCCGTTTCCGACGATGGGCTGCCCCCGTCAGCGGTGGCGGGTGGCTTCCGCGAAGCGCGCGCCCGCGCCCTCGAAGCGTTCGAGCGATCGTATGTCGAGAACCTCTTGCGCAAGCACAACGGCAACGTGACGCGCTCCGCGCGTGAAGCGAAGAAGGACCGCCGGGCATTCGGTCGTCTGATGAAACGCTACCAGATCGACCGTAGCATGGTCTGACCTGGGTCGCTGAAATCCCACCCGGGACCCGCCGGTCCCACCGCCGCAATGCTTGGCCAATCGGACGCCTTCCCGATCTGGGAGGGCCTCCCATGGGATCGCTGCGTCGCACGGTGCGACGAGGACCTCGCGGCTTTCGTACCACAAAGAACGCGCGGAACCAACGAGATGCGCCGATCGCCCTCCGTTGGTTCGCCGCTTGCTCGTGCCACGGTAACGCAGGTCATGCCAGTGGGACGATCCGAAGAAGACCCGCCTGTACGGGCCAGAGAGATTCTGAAGCATTACGTCGACCATCCTGCGAGCGCCGACAGTCTGGAAGGCATCGCCGAATGGCTGTTACTGGAGGAAGTGGTGCAGCGCCGCGTCGAAGAGACGCGTCAGGCGTTGCGCTGGCTCGTAAAGCACGAGTACCTCCAGCGGACCGCTGACACGATCGCCGCCCCTCCCCTCTATCGGTTGAATGCCGACAAGCTGGATGAGGCCGAACGGTTGTTGCGGGTCTCGGAACCGGCGCCGCGGCAACGCGTCAATTGAGCGATCGCAGTAACCAGTTGCAGCGAGTGACACGAGTCTTGATACAGGAGATCGCCCAATGCCCGTCGCCGTCACGTATCCAGGCGTGTATATCGAGGAGATCCCGAGCGGAGTCCGCACGATCGTCGGCGTGGCGACGTCGATTGGCGCGTTCGTCGACTTCTTCGCGCAAGGGCCGATGAACGATGCCGTGCGCATCTTGAGCTTCGCCGACTTCGAGCGGCAGTTCGGAGGGCTCGACGCCCGCAGCGAAGCCAGCTATGCGATCCAGCAGTTCTTCATGAACGGCGGCAGCGAAGCGTACGTGGTCAGGACGACATCCGCGACGGCCGCGAATGCCGCCGCGGCCGCCGCAATCGCGATGCAGGACGCGGCAACGGGCGGCTCCGTCGTGCTCACGGCCACCGCCACGAGTCCGGGCGCCTGGGGCAACAACGTCCGGCTTGCCGTCGACTTCGCGACGACCGATCCGTCGAAGCAGTTCAACCTGACGGTGAGCCTGCTCGGCGTCGTGCAGGGTCAGACGAAGGTGCTGAAGACGGAGACGTTCCGGAACCTCGAGATCGATCCGGCAAAGGCCAACGACGCCGCGAAGATCGTGAACGCCACGTCGCAACTCGTCACACTCGAGGCGGCGAGCGCCGGCACAGGCAAGCGTCCGGCCATGACAGGCACCCTCACGAAGGGCAACCCGGACTACAAGGCACCGGCGCAGAACGACACGATGGACGTGGCGCTCGGCGCCGGTCCGAAGCTCGGGACGATCACGCTTCCCGCCGTGGCGACGAGCCTGGCGGACCTCGCGTCCACGCTGCAGTCCCTCATCCGCGCCGTGGACAAGAGTCTCGCCAACGCGACGGTCTCCCTCCTCGGCAGCGCATCCAGCGTCACGTGGTTGGTCGCGACGGCGGGCACCGGCAAGCCTGACGATTTTCTGGCGCTCAGCGGCACCATCGCGACGAAGCTCACGTTCGACGCGAACAAGCAGAACGTGCAGCAGTACGCACTGGGCGGCACCGCGGCGCAGGGGCAGGCCCTGCCCGGCAGCCCGGCGGCGCAACAGCAGGGCGGCGACGGCAAATGGGATGCGACGGGCGATGCGACCGGAATCACGAACGGGGTGATTGGCAATCCCGCGCAGAAGACGGGCATCTACGCGCTGCTCGACGTGGATCTGTTCAACATCCTGTGTCTCCCCGTCACGATCAACCTGCCCGATTCGAATGCGCAGGCGATCGCCGCGGCGGCGGAAAGCTCTGCACCGATCGGCGGGCCATGTATGTCCTCGACGCGCCGCAGCAGGCGGGCGATCGCGACACGCTCGACGGCGTGATGACCTGGCTCGACGCGAACGCCTCGCTGCGCAGCCGGAACGCCGCGCTGTATTTCCCACGCGTCGACGTCGCCGATCCGCTGAATGACTTCCGCCCCCGCCCCTCCGCGCCGAGCGGCACGGTTGCTGGTCTCTACGCGCGCACGGATGGGTTGCGCGGCGTGTGGAAGGCGCCGGCCGGCACGGAAGCCAGCCTCGCGGGCGTTCAGAGCCTCGAATACAAGCTGACCGACGGCGAGAACGGCGTGCTGAACCCGCTGGCGATCAACTGCCTTCGCGTCTTCCCGGTCTACGGCCCGGTCTGCTGGGGCGCACGTACGCTGGCCGGATCCGATCAGATGGCGGATGACTACAAGTACGTCCCCGTCCGCCGCCTCGCGCTCTACATCGAGGAAAGCCTCTACCGCGGGACGCAGTGGGTCGTGTTCGAACCCAACGACGAGCCGCTCTGGGCGCAGATCCGGCTGAACGTCGGCGCGTTCATGCACAACCTGTTTCGCCAGGGCGCGTTCCAGGGACAGACGCCGCAGGAAGCCTACTTCGTGAAATGCGACAAGGACACGACCACGCAAAACGACATCAATCTCGGCATCGTCAACATCGTGGTGGGCTTCGCGCCGCTAAAGCCGGCCGAGTTCGTGATCATCCAGATCCAGCAGATCGCCGGTCAGATCGTGACCTAAAGGTGGCCTATGGCCCAATTCACCGTTAACGCGCAACGATTCGATCCGTACAAGAACTTCAAGTTCCGAGTGAAGTGGGACGGGCGCTACGTTGCCGGCGTGAGCAAGGTCGGCACGCTCAAGCGGACGACCGAGGTCGTCAAACACCGTGAAGGTGGCGACCCTTCGAGCAGCCGCAAATCGCCGGGGCGCACCGAATACGACGCGATCACGCTGGAGCGCGGCGTGACCCACGACCTCGAGTTCGAGAACTGGGCCAGCAAGGTCTGGCAACTGAATGCCGGACTCGGCAAGGAAGTGTCGCTGAAGGACTTCCGCAAGGACCTCCTCATCGAGGTCTACAACGAGGCGGGCCAGGTGGCGCTGACCTACAAGGTCTATCGCTGCTGGGTATCGGAGTATCAGGCGCTGCCGGATCTCGACGCCA
>CAWBVG010000014.1:0-148258 GCA_963792175.1 uncultured Acidobacteriota bacterium | reverse complement strand
ACACGCCGGCGTTGTGGGTCGCGGCGACCCAGAGCGACAATCCCTGCGGCACGTGGAACACGTTCCGCATGACATTCCATGGAGACGCTACCCCAGCCGGCACGTTCCTCGACTTTCCCATGCTCGCGCAGGACACGCGCTCGTTGCTGCTCTCGACGAGGAACTGCTTGCACCCCGGGAGTTGCGGGCAGTTCTTCATCGCGTTTGTCATCCCGAAGGCACCAATCTACGCGGCCCAGCACGTCGACTTCCCTTACTTCACCGTGGACTCGCTCACCGCTCCGGTGACGCACGCGGGCCAGCCCATGGTCGACAGTCCATTGAGCTTCTTCCTCGCCGCGGTTCCCGGCACGGGCTACAAGCTCTATGTGCTGGTGCCGACGCCCTTCGGCCCGGTGCTGGCGTCGAGGAGCTTCTCCAGTCCCTTCTCGGCGCCGAGTCAGAGGCCAAGCAGCCCGGAAGCAGCGTCAAGGTCGACTCGTCCGACGGCAACATCACCTCCTCGCCCGCCCTTCGATGGCACGAGGATCTGGTTCACCCACGTCATGGATGAGGAGACATTTCCTACCGTGCGATACGGTGCGATCAATCTGCGCCAACGCCACCCTCAGCATCGCGGAGGCGAACCGTACCCCGTTCAGCGACGACTTCAACCCGTCCCTCACGGTGGGCTTCTCGCCGCTGCGGGAAACCGTCTACCTCACCTGGGCCTTCACCGACGCTGTAGTGGCCAAGACCTCCACGGCGGCCGTGGCCGTGGCCGTCGACGCTGGCCAGCCCATCAAGAATCTCTTCGGAGTGGGAACGATCTACGCGACGGGCGGCAATACGTCAGGTCCTGTTGATCCGTTCAACACCGTGCGATTCGGCGACTTCTCATCCGTCTCGGCGGACCCCACCACGAGTGACTGTGCCTTCGCCAGCCCAGCAGTACTTCGGGTCGAATGGAAAGTGGAGGACGCGGATCGCGCCGATCGGGGAGTGTGGGCGGGTGGTCACCCAGCCGTAGCGGCGCAGGCGCTACGGTTCTGCAGGCAGGCCACGTCGCTGAACCGAAGGGTGTACCGGTTCGCCGCCAAGATCGAGAGCGAGGAGGCCGACCGCGAGAGCCACGACTTCATGACCGTCCCACGCTCGCGCCCAGGGTGACGAGGAGCTCGAGTCCAGTTGGTCGAGCGTCTCGGGCGTCCCATCCACGCTCCCGGAGGCGAGGGCACCGTCGAGAGCTTCCTTCGAGGGATAGAGGTCGTGCATGAGCAGCATACCTGTTTTGGTATTCCTCATTCTTCGTGCCGTTGTGGCCGGTGACTTTCTCGCATTCACACTGTCAGTAGCCGTTGCTCTTGATAACGCCTTGCTGAGCCAGGCACACTTTGCATTGTCAGATAGTATATTGATCACATTGTGTCTGTTATCGATATTGGTATTTGTTGATTTGTATTCGCGCGCACTCAACGCAACTCGAGCATCATTGTTTGTATGGGTCATCTGGGGCATTGCTTACTGCGGCAGTACCGCATTGGTCAAGCTTACAGGCGCATTCGTCCTCATACTGGTCCCGCTATACGCGGTGAAGCTTATCAGCCGGACATGTGCGCAGGGCGACACTGTTCGGGCTCGCCTTCAGTGTATCGTTCGTGACAACAACCGCGGCGGTCTGGCAACTCCACTTTTAGCTATCCCAAACCCGGATCCTAAGAACGATTTCGATATTTCCGTCATACATCGTCAGATTCTCGAAGGCGAATTACGCCAGATCCGGTAACCCGCTTCGTAATCCAGTTCCGTGATGCGATGATATTCATTCCAAAGTTCCATAACGGCGTTCCACAGCTGGACTTGTCAAATCCAGATGAAATTGGTAGCCCGTGGTATCAGTGATGGTACGCCCGCCGAATGGCCATTCCCTATCGCTGGGATACTCTGGACGGGAGAACGTATCGATATATTTACTTGAATCGGCAACCCGGTGACTTGGCTTATCTCCCTATTGGGGCGTTGTTCTCGGTCCGGCGGTTACAGTCGTAGTGTCCCATTGCTCAGCCGAAGCCTCGGACACGAGACATGAGTCGGTAGTGTAGACTCCCGCGGTCGTGGATGTGGCCGCGGTTCGACTCTTCGTGATGGCGGTGGCCGGCTGGTGGGCCGACCAGCGGCAGGAGGCCATCGCGTATCTGGTCGAAGAGAACCGCATCCTCCGCGCACACCTGCGCGGCCGGGTTCGGCTGACCGACGAGGAACGCGGTCGGTTGGCCCGCCACGGGCATCGGTTAGGCCGTCGGCGTCTCGGTCAGGTCGCGACGATCGTCACGCCCGATACGATTCTGCGCTGGCATCGGCAGCTCATCGCGCGGAAATGGACGTACGCGACACGGCCGAGACGGCGCGGCGTCCTCGCCCAGATCCAACGGCTTGTCCTCCGGATGGCGGAGGAGAATCCCACCTGGGGCTACACGCGGATCCAAGGCGCGCTGAAGAACGTCGGACATCGTGTGGGACGCTCGACGATCGCGCGAATCCTCAAGGCGCACGGGCTGCCGCCGGTGCCGGAGCGGCCGACCTCGTGGCAGACGTTTCTCCGAGCGCATTGGGGCGCGATCGCCGGCGCGGATTTCTTCACGACCGAGGTGTGGACTTGGCGCGGCCTCGTGACGTACTACACCGTGTTTGTGATCGACCTGGCCTCGCGACGCGTGCAGATCGTCGGCTCGACACCCTTTCCCAACGACCTGTTCATGCGCCAAGTGTGTCGCACCCTCACGGCCGCCGATGACGGCGTCCTGGTTGGCCATCGCGTGCTGATCTGTGACCGAGATGCGAAGTGGAGTGCGCCTGTGCGAGGGCGACTGGGTGAGGCAGGGATCCACGTGGTACAGACGCCGTTTCGGGCACCCAACGCGAACGCCCACGCGGAGCGCTTCGTGCGTTCGATCAAACACGAGTGCCTCAACCGCATGATCCCGTTCGGTGAATGCCATCTCCGACGGACGATCGCCGAGTACGTCGAACACTACCACCGTGAGCGGAATCACCAAGGCTTGGCGAACGAATTGATCGAGGGCGTGCCTGCGAAAGAAGCCCCAGTCGGCAGCATCCGCCGACGTCCGCGTCTGGGCGGGCTCCTCAGCTATTACTGTCGCGCCGCGTGATGAGCCGCGACGCTCAACGCGCCGCCTCGGCTCAACGATGGGACATTACGGGTCCACGCCACCATGGACAGTCAGGGTACTGTACACGGCGTGCTGGGCCCTGCGCACTCGCCCTGCGGCCAGGGCTGATCGGGATGAACTTCACAGATCCAGCCGTCCGCACACGGACATCGGTCGCTCATACCAGGGCTCGGGGTCGGTGCGCACTCGCCAACGCGGGAATCGGATTGATCGGAATCCCGTAGTCATCGTGGAGCGTGAGACAGTCCGGACACCACGTCCACCGGCCCGGATCGTGCTGTAACGGCTCTCGCTGACACGCACCATGCGGACGGCAGACGGCTTGGAACTGTCGCAACCGGTCGCCGCGCCGCGCCTCCATCGCGCGGGCGAGGCCGTCACGCGCCGTCATCGGCGTCGTGCGCGCGGTCGCACCTGAGACATCTGCATGATCCTACCGGTGTCCCTTTGGGCGGGAACTGACCCGCCTTCGTTTCTGAAGCCGGCCATGCGCTGGCGTCAGTCCAGCGGCCATCGGGGCGCCGTGAACGTCTGCCCACACTCGGTGCATCGGATCCAGTCGTCGGCGTCGCACGTGTATCGCCGCATCATGGTGGAAGGTTCCGTGTCGGCACTGCCGCAGTAGGGACAGGGCGGCGTCGAGACGTGAACCGGCTTCGCAGAAATCGAGGGTGGAATGAGACGGGAGCGCGCGTGTTGCACGATGCCCTCCAGTGGCTCATGTGCGTGTGGGCGGGAACCGATCACACAGACTTAAGGATCTGCGACCGGTGTCGTCGGAGAGGGCGAAGGCTGGCGTACGTCCGCTGCTCGGCGCAGAACTCTCGACTCACGTACTCCCGTAACCAATGTAGGCGGATCGCGGCGTTTAGCAAGCTGAACCGCCATGTAATCGGGGCGAGACAAGCGAAGGCACAACCGTCGAAGCACTCCCCACACTCGCCTTACTTCTCGTGAAGCCGTAACACCACTCGGACCGCACTCTAGTGCTTATTGAGGGCGGAAGGCCGAAGAAAACCGAGTCCACTTCGCCGAGTCGTTTATGGACAGACCGCCGAGGATCCGATAGAGACCGCCGTGAAGGCGTCGACTCTCGACATGATGGATCTGTCGCCCCGGTGGCTGCGGGCGGTACGGGCTGGCCTGGCCGCGCAGCGGCAGCCTGCGCCGACGACGGAGGCTACGACGCGAGCGACCGACGGTGCGCGGATGCGGAATAAAGTGAAGGCAGCCGTCGAACGGGCGGGCACGCTACAGCGTCACGCCCGCGCTGCGCAAGAACGCATGAACGCGTTGAGGAAGCGGCAGCGGCGCTAGCGCGACTTCTTCGGGGCGAGCGACCAACGGCGACCACAGAGGCGGCAGACGAACCAGCGCAGCGAACTACCGGTGGTGTCGTCCTCTTCGACGCCGTTTAGGCGGCGACAGTGCGGACACGGCGGTACAGGCCGGCTCCTGCTTGATCATCCTTTGCGGTCCGTCGAGCGATTTTTCTCGGCGGGTAATGGGGCCAGTATCCAGCGTGTTGCGCTGCACGTCAAGCGTCAGTTCTAAGTGGCACACGTGGCACCGATACACGCGACCCACGTGGGGCATCTCGCCATCGTGACGGATCTCCGTTTGGCACGCAGGACACTTCCAGGGCATGGGGAACCGCGAGCACCGTATACCATCGGCGGTAGTAATCAACGCAGGGAGTTGCAGGCGTGAAGTGTAGAAAACGCTGCGCTCGCAATTGCGCTGCGCGCTCTCTAGTGAAGCTTGGCGTACTCAGGAATCGGATTGACCGTGATGTCGTAGTCGTCGAAGACCGTGAGGCAGTCCGGGCACCACGTCCAGCGGCCAGGATCGTCAGCCAGCGGCTCGCGCCGACAGGCGCCGCGCGGTACGCAGACCGTTTCGAAGAGATGCAGGCGCTCACCCCGCGGCGCCGCCACGGCCTGCGCTAAGGCGTCTCTGGCGGTCATGGCGTGGCATTCTAGCGCCGCGCGAAGGATTATTTTAAGTATCCCAGGTAGGCGAAGAAACGGCCGTAGGGGAAAACCCGTACGCTAAAACGCCATAGGGCAAGGACTTAAGACTTTCCGACGACCTCGCATACAGAGCGAGGACTGGCACGGTTGTGGCACGCGTGGGTCACATGCCTGATGTGCGATTCCAGCGCTTGGACGATGAGGATTTGGCGGACATCTGGTACGCGCTGAGCGGTTGCGCCGTCCGCCATCCTGACCGATTCAAGGCGCTCACGGACGCGGCGCTCGACGCGTTGCTGGCGCGTCAGGGCGATGGCCTCGAGTGGTTGGAGCAGCGATACCGAGCGATCCGCGCGGCAGACGCCAAAGAGGACGCCGCAGCGAACGCCCGCGTCAGCTGACGACGTGTCGCGCAGCCGGAGGCCACTCCGACGGTGCGCCGCTCGTCTTCTGTGCGCCGCCGGCCCCTCTCAAGACCTGTCCGTTTTCGGTTGAAAACTTTCTGCACGGCATACACAGCCCTGGTCCCCTAGGGTCCCTCCGGAAGGTCGCGCGCCGATGCCCCCCTTGCCGCTCTGGCTGCCACGGTTCGTGAGCGTCGGTTGCCCGGCGGCGTGCTCGAGGCTGTTGGTTTGCAGCAGGTATGAACCCCGGTTTTCCTCCATTCCTCACTTCAATTTCGCGACGACCTCCTTGGCCAGCATTGTCTCCATCGTCTTGGTCTGGTCGATGGGGAACCCGTACACGTGCAGTTCGAAGTAGGTGTCGCCTTTTTTTACCGTCAGGGTTGCCGTCAAGGCGCCGATCGCATTGAAGACGGCGTCGTCGCCAACGCCGGCGGCGGGAGTCTTGACGACGTGTGCGCTCTTCGACGGCGACTTCGCGAAGTCGAACGCCTTTGCGTCCTGCATCGTGAGGACGAGCGCCGGAGTGAGACCTGGACGGCCACCGGGTGCAGCCCATCGACAGATCTTGCCCAACGGTTTGCCAGCGCCGACGCTCACGCCAAGCGCGGCACTGACCTGAGGCTGCGTGAGCAGCGAGCATGGATCGGGCGCGGCGGCGCAGGCGACGCGGGGGGCTGCGTAGACGAACGCAAGACAGCTCGCGAGAACGAGAGTAGCTGATCGCGAAGAAGACATCGTCAACTCCTGAAGGAAATGCCCACGGTTGCCCCATTTTATCCGCGGCGCTCGGCTCTCAGTGTTGAACGGTTCTCGTGCTGTCCCGATCGTTACACTGGCGGTTACACTGGCGAGCGGTTCGGCAGCGATTCGTACGACCCGTGCGAATTCTGCAGAGTTGGTGAAGCTCGCTGACAAGAACGTTACGGTGGTCGAAGTCACGCGTCCGTCGCGCGATGGCGGACGGGACGCACGGTGTCCTGGTGCGAAGCGCGAGCGGCGAGATTGCGCGAATTCTGGCCTGATGTTCGACGCGGAGGGATGGCCGAGTGGTCGATGGCGGTGGTCTTGAAACCCACTGTATGGACAGTTAAAGCCTTAGAAGGTGCGGCTGAACGTCACCGTGAAGCCGCGGTCACCAAGCGAAGGCGTCATCGAGAAACCCGTGCGAGCGCGCACGATGCGAAGTTGCCGGTCGAGGCCGATTCGAATCGCCTCCGCGCCGACGAATGTTAGCGCGCGCTGTCTACGGAGCGCGCCGACCGCAGCAGCGCTCAAGCCGACGAGGGTTCCCGCGCTGCGTAGCCGTGCATCGTTCTGTAAACGCGTCTCGATTGGTCGGAGCCGCGCGGACAGCTCATCGGAGAATCGCTTCGCTGAGGCGGTCACGTCGTCGAGGGCGCTCATGTCGGTGACACTCGCAGCGACACTGACGACTGGCGTCCCCGGCGCCAGCGTAACGGCGCGGTTCGCTGGCTTGTCTTGCGCCGCTGCATCACGCGGAAATCCGGCGATCAGCCCCAGCAGGACAGGTAAACAAGTCCAGCGCATCGACACTTGGCGTTTGCAAATGCCACTCCCGAGTTCGATTTCGGAACACTGGCCGGCTCAACCAGGGCGGAAGCATAACCTGAACGCAACAGCCGCACCCGATGCTGGTTGGCGACTGGTCTGATCTGAGCTACCGGCGTTCCGAGGTCGCGCGGTCGCTAAACCAATCGTGTGTAGGATTTGCTGATACGGGAGCATGCGCCGACACGTGGGACTGCTTGATGGTGGCGACTGCGACTTACAATCTCTACAGGACGCGAGAAAGGATCGGTTCTTCGGCCACGACCCGAGTCTATGTTTGTAATCACGGTTGCCGCACTCGCGGCGGGTCTCTTCGCAGGTGCGGCTATCTACGTGAGCGCCGTCGAGCACCCCGCCCGTCTCAGTTGTGGCACGGAACTCGCCGTTCGTGAATTCGCGCCCAGTTATAAACGAGGCACGATCATGCAGGCGTCGTTGGCGGTACTTGCTGCGTCAGCGGCATTATCGGCGGGTGGCAGCGCCGTGATCCTGCGGTCATGATCGCGGGGGTTCTTCTCGGGTCGGTCGTGCCGTTCACGCTGATCGTGATTCTTCCCACGAACACCCGCTTACTAGATCCGACGTTGGATCCGCAGGGAGCAGAACTATCACAGCTGTTGAATCGGTGGGGCCGACTCCACGCTGTTCGGAGTGGGTTGGGGACTGTGGCGTTCCTGATCTTCTTAGCTCGCATCGTGATGCGGGGCTAAACAACCGGTCTGTCGGGCTTCGTCCGAAGGCCGTGAAGTTCTGCCACAGCGCGTGGGCGCTGTGCGCTGACGGGGCAGTCAAGGCACGATCAGAATTGGCGGGATCCGGCCGGGGTGAGGGACACCATGAGCTTCTGCGAGCATTGTGAAGGGCAGCGATTTGATCGGGCGCAGGTCCTCCGTGTCCTGCGGGCCACGCGAAAGGACGTACGAAGGCACCGTCGTGCTGATGAAGCGCTGGTGATGGCCATCAAAGCGGTGCGCGCCTTGGACATTCCTCACCTGGAGCACGTGGACGAGCCATTGGACGAGCAAATCGTTCACTGACGGCTTCAGGGCAGGGAGCCTTCAGATGGCGACGATCGGAAACGTCCGCGGCTGACCCCATTGACGCAATCGGCGTCCGCCGTGAGTCCAGCCGTGCTCCGCCCAACGCCTCGACGCGTTTCCAGAAGACGGGCGACGGCGTTCGCTTGCGTGACTCCCACTGATACACCACCGCTTTATTCGCGGCGCCAATGCGGCGCGCCAGATCGTGCTGCGTCAGTCGCAACCGGCGTCGAAGGCGCTTGAGACGTTCATCGTAGTCATCAGGGACTGACGGAAGCGGCGCAACGGCCGGGCTCTGCCCTCCGTAGCGGCGGTAATTCTTCCGCATGAACGCCCGTGCAGCCGCGCGCGTCGTCAGGCGGATGGGGCGACCGACCGCCGACCGCGACGAGAACCTCACCTGCAGCCGACCGGTTCGTGCCGCCGCCCGCAACGTGCGCTGATGGACGCGGAATTCACGCGCCAGGTTACTGCCAGAACAAGTGGTGTCCGCGCCGCTGAAAGACGGGCGTATTGAACGGGTGTTGCCGGAATGGTCTGGCGCGAAGATTATTCTCCACCTCGTGTACCCGACGCCACGTGGAATGCTTCCGTCGGTCAGGAGTCTCCTTGATTATCTGTTGATTCATATTCCTGCCTGGCTGCGGGAAAGGAGCATCTAAGCATGTCGTAGGGTGGCGTTTTCGAGTCGTTGTCAATATCTGGTGTGCGTCGGCCCGGAGTGTTCCACAACTCGGCCGACATCCTTCATGCGAGCCCTGATATAAGCTCCACCTCGTGAGTGACTTCGTGGCGTTGCAGCTGGTGCTGGGTGTGCTGACCGGTTGGCTCGACCGCCGGGAACGCGAGGCAGTCGCGTACCTGATCGAAGAGAACCGGCTCCTGCGGCGTCAGCTCGGTGGACGTCGGCTGCGTCTGACGGACGAAGATCGCCGTCGGCTGGCGGCGCGAGCGTACCGAGTCGGCCGTGCAGCCCTGCGGGAGATCGCCACGCTCGCGACGCCGGACACCTTGCTGCGGTGGCATCGCCAGATGATCGCCCGGAAGTGGACGTACGCCAGGAGATCCGGACGGCGCGGTGTGCTGTTAGCGATCCGTCACCTCGTCGTGCGGATGGCGACGGAGAATCCGACGTGGGGCGACACGCGGATCCAGGGCGCGCTCCAGAATGTCGGCCGTTGCGTGGGCCGCTCGACGATTCGCCGGATCCTGAAGGCGGCGGGCCTGCCGCCGGTTCCGCAGCGCCAGACATCGTGGCAGACGTTTGTGAACGCGCACTGGGGCGGCATTGCTGGGGCCGATTTCTTCACAACGGAAGTCTGGACGTGGCGAGGTCTGGTCACGTACTACACGGTGTTCGTCATCGACTTGGCCTCCCGCCGCGTGCAGATCCTCGGATCCACGCCGCATCCCGAGGCGCTGTTCATGCAGCAGATCGTGCGGACGCTGACGACGGCCGAGGGCGGTGCGGCGCACGCGCCGCACGTCTTGATCTGCGATCGGGATCGGAAGTGGAGCGGTGACGTGCGGCGTCGACTCTGGGACGCGGGTATCCGCGTCGTCCTCATCCCCGCGCGCGCGCCCAATGCGAACGCCTACGCCGAACGCTTCGTGCGGTCGATCAAAGAAGAGTGTCTCGACCGGCTGATTCCGATCGGGGAGCGGCATTTCCGGCGGGCTGTCCCGGAGTACGTCGAGCACGACCACGAAGAACGGAATCACCAGGGACTCGACAATCGCCTCATCTCGAGCCCACAGGCGATCAAGATGACGAGTCGCGTGCGACGCCGTCCGCGGCTCGGCGGCTTGCTCAACTTCTATGAGCCGGCGGCGTGATCGTCAGGTCGGCCGAGAAAAGGAACATTACGCGTCCCCAAACCGTCCCCAAGACGGTTGCTGTCGATCGCGTGCGTTGTCGCGGAATGCTCTAAGCTGTTTACGTTGCGAGGGTTATGTGGTGGGCGCTATAGGACTCGAACCTATGACCTCGTGCGTGTGAAGCACGCGCTCTAACCAACTGAGCTAAGCGCCCGATTCGCCAGTGTGAGACTCGCGAATTGGGTCAATTGTGTCTGAAGTGGCTCAGGCCGGTCAACGCAGGGTGGCGAAGCCGAGTGCCGTCAGCGATGCTTGATGAACGTCCCGGCGCGCAGCTCGCTGTAGGCCTGCTGCAGCTGCTCCTCGGTGTTCATCACGATCGGCCCGTACCACGCGACCGGTTCCTCGATCGGCTGTCCTGACACCAGCAGGAAGCGAATCCCCTGGTCCCCGGCCTGCACGACGATCTCATCGCCGCTGTCGAAGAGCACGAGCGAGCGATCGCCGACCGCCGATCGAACCGTCGCCGCGCCTTCGCCGACCACCTCGGTCTGCACGCCGCGAGGTTGAGAGGCGCCGCGGAACGTGCCCGAGCCGGCGAACACATACGCAAACGCGTGACGCGACGTCTCGATCGGCAGGTGCTTCTTGACGCCGGGCGGCACGGAGATGTCGAGGTACTGCGGCGACGCCGCGACGCCGTCGACCGGTCCGGTCTTGCCCCAGAACTCGCCGCAGACGACACGCACGCGGGTCCCGTCGTCGTCGACCGCCTCCGGGATGGCGTCGGATGTCACGTCCTGGTAGCGCGGCGCCGTCATCTTCAGGGAAGCGGGGAGGTTGGCCCAGAGCTGGAAGCCGTGCATGCGGCCGCTGGGATCGCCCTTCGGCATTTCCTGGTGCATGATGCCGCTGCCCGCCGTCATCCACTGCACGTCGCCCGCGCCGAGGCTGCCTTTGTTGCCGAGGCTGTCGCCGTGATCGACCGAGCCCGCCAGCACGTAGGTGATCGTTTCAATCCCCCGGTGCGGATGCCACGGAAAGCCCTTGAGAAAATCCTCCGGCCGCTCGTTCCGGAAGTCGTCGAACAGGAGAAACGGATCGAACTCCTCCGTGTTGCCGAAGCCGAAGGCGCGCTTGAGCCGGACGCCGGCGCCTTCGAGAGTGTCTTTGGGTGTGAGGACGCGTTTGACGGGCCTGAGCGACATCGGTACTCCTAATGGTTCATAACTATACCAAAGTCGTTCATATATGTCAAACCGCGTATTTCCGCCCTTCTGGCAGGCGCCGCTGCTGGGCGCCGTCGTATTCGTTGTCCTTGGGATCGATTTGCCGCATCGGCGCCTGCTGCGTGCGCTCTTCATGCGCGTGCGCAATCAACCCGGGCAGACGCGATATCAAAAAAATCGCATTGCCCAGCTCGTACGCGAACCCCAGGTCGGCGCTGATCGCCGCGATGGCGCCGTCGACGTTGACCGGCAGAGGACGGTCGAACCGCTCTTTGTACCCTTCGAGGGCCCGTTCGCAGACGCGGATGAGCCTCACGTGCTCTCCCTCCAGCTCGAGCTCCAGCGCCATCTGAAACAGCCGCGCCGCGCGAGGATCGCGCGTGTGAAAGCGGTGACCGAATCCCGGGGGTGGCTCGTTGGCCGCCGCGCATTGCTCGACGATCGCGTCCGCAGCCTGCTGGATCGTCAGGCCGGTGCGCACGAGCGAGAGTCCGCTGTCGAGGAAGCGCATGCACGATTCGATATCGCCGCCGTGATGCGGACCGAAGGCCAGGATGCCGGCCGCCACACAATCCTTGAGCGGTGCGCCAGACGTCGCGACGTTTCTCGCCGCGAGCGTCGATGGCGGCGTCACGCCGTGGTCCACGGACGACACCAGGACGGCGTTCAACATCCGACCGATCGCCGGCGTCGGCAGCTCACCCATCAAGAGCAGGTACACGGCTTCGGCAAAGCCAAGCCGCCCCATCATCTCGTCCAGCGGGTAGCCTCGAATGAGGATCTTGTTCGGCGAGATTTCCGTCAGCGCCGAGCGCCACCGCTCCTGCGGTGCCCGGTTCTGGGTGCGGCGATCGATGGTCTTGGTCATAAACAGCTTTCGGCTCTCAGCTTTTGGCTTTCAGCTATCGGCTTTCAGCTCTCAGCCTGCGGTGCCAGCGGAGAGCGCAGTTGACAGCTGCTAGCTTAGATCGTTCCGTAGAGGCGATCGCCGAAGTCTCCCAGCCCCGGAACGATGTACTTATGGGCGTTGAGCTCGCGGTCGACGACAGGCGTATAGATTTCGACGCCAGGATGATGCCGCTCGACGACGGCGACCCCTTCGGGCGCCGCGACGATGCAAATCATGCTGATTCGCTGGGCGCCGGCATGCTGAAGCAGCTCGAGCGCCGCCACCGCGCTGCCACCGGTCGCGAGCATCGGATCGATCATCAGCACGTCGCTTTGATCGAGGCGCGCCGGAAGCTTCGAGTAGTACCTGCGACGCCACCGCCGTCATCTCGTCGCGTTGCAGACCGATGTGCCCGACCCGCGCATCGGGCACGAGCTCGAGCACGGCATCCAGCATCCCGAGCCCCGCGCGAAGCACCGGGACGACCACGACATCCCGGCTGATGCGTCGGCCTGGGGCAGGACCGAGCGGCGTCTCGACCGTCACCGCTATGGTCGCGACCGCCCGCAGCGCCTCGGCGGCGAGCAGCACGCTGATGCGCGTCGCGGCCCGTCGAAACGCTTCAGGAGGTGTCGTCTTGTCGCGCAGCGAGACCAGCGCATCGTGCACCAGGGGATGATCGACGATATGGACCGGCACGGCGTCACTATACACCGGCGGGAATTGGGGGCTGGGGACGTCGGGGACTGGGGACTAGTAGAATTGCTCGTATGAAACGCGTGCTGATCGTCTGCGCCGTCGCCGCCGTTTCGCTCGGTGCGCAGGCGCGGCGTCCGGTGTCGCTGGTGGTGACCGGCGGCATCGTCGTGACGGAGAACGCCACCCACGCAATCCTGACCCCTGGCGCCGTCGCGATCGACGGCGTGGACATCGTCGAGGTGGGGAGCCCGGCGGCGATTGCGTCGAAGTACCAGGCGGCCGAGACGATCGACGCGCGCGACCAGGTGGTGCTCCCCGGACTGATCAACACCCATACGCACGCGCCGATGGTGATGTACCGCGGCCTCGCGGACGATCTGGCGCTGCGCCAGTGGCTGGAGCAATACATCTTTCCCGCCGAAGCCAAGACGGTGTCGCCCGAACTCGTACGCGTCGGGACGCGGCTCGCGGCGGTGGAGATGATCGAATCCGGGACGACCACCTTTGTCGACATGTACTATTTCGAGGAGGAAATCGCGCGAGTCGCGTTCGAGGCCGGACTGCGCGGCGTGCTCGGGCAGACGATCATTCAGTTCCCGGTCGCCGATGCGAAAACGCCGGCCGACGCGCTGGCCCGGGCCGAGCGGTTCATCCAGGAGTTCAAGGACAACGGACTCGTCGTCCCCGCCGTCGCGCCGCACGCGCTCTACACCAACGACAAGACCACCCTGCTGGCGGCGGCGGCGCTGGGCCGGAAGTACGGCGCGCCCGTCATCATCCATTTCTCAGAGACGGAAGACGAAGTCCAGATGGCTCGCGACCAGTACAAGATGACGCCGGGCGCGTACCTGGAGTCGATTGCGTTCTGGGGGCCGAAGACGCTGGCGGCGCATGGCGTCTGGGTCACGGATGACGACATCGCCATTCTGAAACGGCATTCGGTGGGCGTGGCGCACAACCCGGAAAGCAACATGAAGCTCGCGAGCGGGGCCGCGCCAATCTCCAGATATCTGTCAGCCGGTGTCGCGGTCGGCCTCGGCACTGACGGCGCCGCCAGCAACAACGATCTCGACATGTTCGAGGCGATGCGCCAGGCCTCGTTTCTCGCCAAGCTGTCGACGCGCGATCCCACCGCGGTCCCGGCGCAGACGGCGCTCGACTTGGCGACGATCGGCGGCGCCCGCGCGCTTCAGATGGACCGGTTGATCGGATCGCTGGAAGCCGGCAAGCGGGCGGATCTGATCGCCGTCTCGATGTCAGCGGCGCGGCAGACACCGATGTACGATCCGGTGTCGCATCTGGTCTACGCGACGCGCGGCGACGACGTGCGAACCACGATCGTGAACGGCAAGGTCTTGATGAAGGATCGGCGGCTGCGCACACTCGACCGCGCGGCGGTCATCGCGGAGGCGAACCGGCTTGCGGCGAAAGTCAGAGCCGCTGTGGGCCGGTGACACGTCAACGGATCATCACGAAGGCTCGAAGATGCACGAAGACCGAAGAATCTCTGAAAACCAAAGACTCTGTGATCTTCGTATCCTTCGTGTCTTCGTGAAAAACCGTGCGGATCGATCAGCTGCCGAGAACGGCGATATAGGGGAGGTTGCGGTACTGCTCGGCATAGTCGAGGCCGTAGCCGACGACGAACCGGTCTTCGATCGTGAAACCGATGTATTCGACCTTGACGTCCACCTGCCGCCGCGAAGGTTTGCTGAGCAGGCACGCGGTGCGCAGCGATTTGGGATTGCGCGCCCGCAGGATGTCCTGGAGGTAGGTGAGCGTGAGGCCGGTGTCAACGATGTCCTCGACGATGACGACATTGCGGCCGTCGAGCGTCGTGTCGAGATCCTTCAGCAGGCGGACTTCGCCGGACGTGGTCGTGCCCTTGGCGTAGCTCGACACCGCCATGAAATCCATCGAGACGTGGCCGGGCGTGTGGCGGACGAGATCCGACAGGAACATGAACGCGCCTTTGAGCACCGCGATGACGTGAAGGTCGTCGGGGAAGTCGGCGCGGATCTCCAGGGCGAGCGCCTCGACCCGTTTCTGAATCTGGTCGGCAGAGAGTAGGATTTCAGACGGCCGCAACTCGGGCATGGCGGCAGCATCATACCCTAATGAAAAAATTCGAGATCATCACCGAAGCTGACGCGCGCGTGCTCGCGCGCGGCGAGACGGTGGAGTTGACGCGCGGCGGACACATCACACCGCTGGCGGCAGACACGTTGAAGGAGCGGCGCATCACGGTGGTGCGCGACGGACAGGTGTCGGCCGGCGACGCCGTGCTGGCGCCGCCGTCGGACGTGCGCACCGTGGCCATCGCCAGCGACCACGGCGGCGTGGCGCTTCGCAAGACGCTGGTCACGTTTCTTCGCGGCCGGGGACTTGCCGTTCACGATCTCGGCACCGATGGTCCCGACCCGGTCGACTATCCTGATACGGCCGCATCGGTGGCGCGAGTCGTGGCGCGCGGCGAGGCCGACGCCGGCATCGCGATCGACGGCGCGGGCATTGGATCGGCGATCGCGGCGAACAAGATCGATGGGATTCGGGCCGTGATGGCAACGACCGAAACCATTGCGCGGTATTCGCGCGAGCACAACGGCGCCAACGTCCTCACGCTCGGGGCGTCGTTGGTGAACACCGACGAGGCGCGGGCGATCGTGGTCACGTTTGTGACGACGCCGATGCGCGAGGCCCGGTATATTCGGCGGCTGGCCAAGATTCAGGCGCTCGAACACGAACAGTAGGGGCTGGGGCTAGGGGCTCGCTGGGACGTGAGGCAGGTGGCTGCGGGAGACGAGGGGACTAGGGGACTGGGGGACTAGGGGACTGAAGATCGCGGATGACTAGAGAAGAACTGCAGCGGTTGATCGACACGATTGTCAGCGAGCTGACGGCGGCCTCCGTCCGCCCGCAGGGGCGCTGCGCGTGCCATGCGGTGCTCGACGACTGCTGTCCGGATCGCCTGCGCGGGGTTCTCGACGCCGGCGCCACTCGCGTCGGGCTGCACGCGGCGGGAGGCGCACCGCCCGGCGTCGCGTCGATGATCGATCACACGCTGTTGAAGCCGGACGCCACGAGGCAGAACATCGAGGAGCTGTGCCGCGAGGCCGCGCAGTTCAAGTTCGCAACGGTCTGCGTCAACCCGACCTGGGTTGCCCTGTGCGCGAAGCTGCTGGCCGGCAGTGGAGTCGGTGTCTGCACGGTCGTCGGCTTCCCGCTCGGCGCGAACACCGCGGACGTCAAGGGTTACGAAACGCGGCGGGCGATTTTCGACGGCGCGCGCGAAATCGACATGGTGATCAACATCGGCGCGCTGAAGTCCGGAGACCTTCGCGTCGTCGAGCGCGACATCGAGGCGGTTGTGGACCCGTGCCGCGGCTGCGGCGTTCTCAGCAAGGTGATCATCGAGGCGGCGCTGTTGACGGACGATGAGAAGATCACCGCGTGCACGCTTGCCAAGGCCGCCGGGGCTGACTACGTGAAGACATCGACCGGCTTTGCGTCCGGTGGCGCAACCGCCGCCGACGTCGCCCTGATGCGGCGCGTCGTCGGGGCCGAGATGGGGGTCAAGGCCGCGGGCGGCGTACGGGATCTCGAAGGGATGAAAGCGATGATCGCCGCCGGCGCAACCCGCGTCGGCGCCAGCGCCGGCGTCAAGATCGTGCAACAGGCGCGCGGCGAAGCGCCCGCGTCGGCGGCGTCGTCGGGTACTAGACGCTCGGCCCTGGAGAAGAGGACCTGGAGCGCGAAGGCTTTAGCCGAGCGTCCAACCGCATGCCCACCACTGCCGCTGTTACCGCAAAAGCCATCGCCGATGCCGGCATCGATCGCGTCTTCGGACTGCCCGGCGGCGAAATCCTCGTCCTGATCGACGAGCTCCGGCGCGCCGGCGTCGATTTCGTTCTGATGCGGCACGAGGCCAACGCGGGTATCGCAGCGGCCGTCTACGGAAAACTGCGTGGACAGCCTGGCGTCGTGCTGACCACGCTCGGCCCCGGCGCTGCCAACCTGATGCTGCCACTCAGCAGCGCGTATCTGGATCAGGAACCGCTGCTCGCGATCTCCGCACAAATCCCGGCGGAGTTTCCGGACAGCCACACGCATCAACTGCTGCCGCTTCGCGAGACCTACAGTCCGCTGTGCCGGTACGTAGACACGATCACGGGCCAGAACGCCGGAGAGGTCGTCCGACGCGCGCTCGACGAGTGCATGCGGCGGCCGTTCGGACCGGCGTATCTGACGCTGTCGGCGCGGGAAGCGGTGAAGGATGCAGCGCGGTGTCGTAGCGCAGCCGTCGCCGCGACGCAGCCCTGAAGGGCGGCGCTACGAGGTGGCGGATAAGAGTGACGCGTCGACA
Source organism: uncultured Acidobacteriota bacterium (assembly GCA_963792175.1). GTDB lineage: Bacteria > Acidobacteriota > Vicinamibacteria > Vicinamibacterales > CAVVIG01 > CAWBVG01. The sequence goes on along the minus strand of CAWBVG010000014.1, from coordinate 131,101 downwards.
ACACGCCAGAGAACTCACAGCGCTGCTCGCAAAAGCCACGCGGCCGCTGGTGCTGATCGGCTTGGGGATTCATTCGTCGAATGCTCAGCGGATCCGACGCTGGGTCACTGATTGGAACCTGCCGGTAGCCGTCACGCCGAAGGTGAAAGGGATTGTCGACGAGACTTCCGGGAACTTCGTCGGCGTCATCAGCGGCATGGCGGCCGACGGTCTCATGTGCGAAGCGCTGGCGGCGTCGGATCTGCTCGTAGGCCTCGGCCTCGATCCAGTGGAAGTCGACAAGACGTGGCACGCGGAACTGCCGATTCACTGGCTTCTTGAATCGGCGAACGTCGGCGGGCGACTTCCAGCAGGTGTCGCTCTCGTGGATCACGCCCGGCTGCTGGACGCACTCGTGGCGGAGCCAGGCGCCGGCGCGCTGGCCCGCGCCCTTTCAGGCGTTCCAGGACAAGCGCCGCAGCCTGCTGAACGACCGGACAGAATCCGCTGGCACGATGTGGCCCGGCGACATCATCCACGCGTTGTCGTCAGCGGTACCGACCGAAACCATCGTGACGACTGATGTCGGCTCGCACAAGTATCTGTTCGGCCAGTTCTGGCCGAGCCGCCAACCCGAAACGTTCTGGATGTCGAACGGCCTCTCGGGCATGGCGTACGGCTTGAGCGCCGCCGTCGGCGCGAAGCTGGCTCGTCCCGACGTGCCAGTGCTGGCCGCGGTTGGCGACGGCGGCTTCTCGATGAATGCGCAGGAGTTGGAGACCGCCGAGCGCGTCGGCGCGCCGTTTGTCACGGTCGTCCTGGAGGACGGCAGCTATTCGCTGATCAAGCTCGCGCAGGAAGGCAGAAAGCTGGAACGGTATCGCATGGATTTCGGCCGGATCGATACGGTGAAGATGGCCGAGGCCTGCGGCGTTCAGGGGCTGCGGACGAGCAATCCGGACGAACTGGCGTCGGCCGTGAAGGTGGCCGTCGAGCGGCGTCGAAGCCTGGTGGTTGGCGTGCCGGTGAACTACGAGGACTACCGGCGTCTGTTCTGATGACCGAGCTACGACTGCCGCGAAAGCTTCCATCTGAGCTCGCGCATGTCGTCGCCGCGCAGCTCGCGCAGCGCGTAGGTCACGAATTCCCGTACGACGCGCTTCCGCCAGAGAAGGTTGAAGTCCGTGTTGTCCATCGGCTTGGCGGGCTTGGCCGCGAGCTCCGCCGCCCGCGCGATCCCGTCGTCCGTCAGCGGCTGACCGACGAGCGTGGCGGCTGCCGCCGGTGTTTCGACCGGCCGCGACGAGACCGCTCCCAACACCAGCCGTGCGTCTTCGACCATCCCGCCAGCGCCGCACTTCACCGCAGCCGCCACGGAGAGGACAGGAAAGTCGAACGCGCCGCGCCGTCGCAGCTTCCAGTAGGTGCTGCGCCAGCCGTCGAGACGAGGCAGGCGGACGCTGGTCAGAATCTCGTTCGGCCTCCGCGTCAGGTATTCGATTCCATCGTTCCGATAGAGGTCGCTGACGGCGATCTCTCTGATACCGTCGACGCTGGTGAGCACCACCGTTGCGCCGAGCGCCAGCAGCGCAGGGGCGGTATCGGTGGACGATACTGCCAGACACTTCGGACTGCCGGTCGCGACCCAGCAGATCGCGCCATCCTTCTTCATGCAGAAATCAATCGCTTTCCGCCATTCGTAGTTCTGGTCGTAGTAATTGCATCGGGTATCCAGGCAGAGGTTGCCGCCGAGCGTGCCCATGTTGCGCAGATGCGGCGTCGCCACGGACGATGCGGCTTGCCACAACGCAGCATACCGCTCGCGGAGGCGAGCCTCGCGTACCAGCCCGCTGAGCGTCAGTCCGGCGCCGAGTGTGAGGCCGTTGCCGTTCGTGATCTCCTTGAGCTCGCCGACGCGTCGCAGGCTCACGAGCGTTGGCGGAACCTGTTGGCGACGCTTCATGTTCGGCAGCAGATCCGTCCCGCCCGCCACCAGCATCGCGCCGGGCGACGACGCGATCAGATCCGCCGCCTCGCGGACCGTAGCCGGCGCATGAAACGCGAAGTAGGGGAGGCGCATCATGGCCGCGCCACCTCACTTTCAACTTTTCCCGTTTCACTTTTGCCTTTTGCCTTTTCACTTTTAACTTTGGCCGTGCCATCCCCGCCTTCCCAGGGCGGCGGCACTTCCAGCGCGGCGGGCCAGGGCACCGCGGGGAAACGCGTTGGACCGACTCGCGCCGGTTTCCCGGCGGCCTTTGCGTCGAGCGCGCGCAGCACCTTCTCGGGCGTGATCGGCACCTCGTCGATCCGGACACCGACGGCGTCGTAGATCGCATTGGCGACCGCCGGCATGATCGGCAGCAGCGGGCCCTGCCCGACTTCTTTGGCGCCGAACGGTCCGCGCGGATCCGGATTCTCGACGAGCTCAGTGAACACCTCGGGCATGTCGAGCGTCGTCGGGCTCTTGTACTCCAGCATCGACGGAAACTTGTGCACCAGGGCGTGCGAGAGCTTCGGCGGCAGCCGGCGGAACGTCTGTTCCTCCATCAGCGCTTCGCCGAGCGCCATGTAGACGCTGCCTTCGACCTGACCCCGGACGAGTGTCGGATTGAGCGAACGGCCGATGTCGTGCGCGATCCAGACGCGCGGCACATGGATCCAGCCGGTGGACGCATCGACCTCGACCTCGACGATGGCGGCGGTGTAGGAGTAGGTGGGCGACGGCCCCACGCCGCCGCCCTTGAATCGGGCCGCCGATCGCGGTGGCGTGTACGACCCCGTCGTGCCGAGCGTGCCGAACATCGTTTCCGCCAGGCACACCGCCTCGCTGAAGCTGACCCCGACGGTCGTGTCCTCCGTGTCGAAGACGCGGCGTTCGGCGAACACGAGCCGATCTCTTGGAACGTTCAGCTTCTTCGATACGGCGTCCGCCAGCAGATCGCGAGCGCGCTCGGCGGCTTGAATCGCGGCGTTGCCCATCATCAGGGTTACCCGGCTCGAATAGGAACCAAGATCCACCGGCGTGAGATCGGTATCGCCGGTGACCGCCCGGATGTCAATCGGATCGATGCCCAGCACCTCCGCGACGCACGCGACCAGCACGTCGTCCGACCCCTGGCCGATTTCCGTGGCGCCGCAGAACGCCGTGACGCCACCGCTCCGATCCAATTTGAGCTGCACGCCCGAATGCGGCATGTCGTTCCAGTAGATCGGCAGTCCGGCGCCGGAGAGATACGACGAGCAGGCGAGGCCGACGCCGCGGCCGGGCGGGAGCTTGCGGAACCGTTCACTCCACGTCGCCGCGCGCGTGACGCGGCGAATGCATTCGGACAGTCCGATCGTGCCGACATGCAGGTAGTTGGCGGTCAGCGTCTCCGGCTGTTCGACGATGCGGAGCCGGAGGTCGGCGGGATCGAGCGCCAGCCGTTCGGCAATCTTGTCGAGTTGAATCTCCTGGCCGAAGCGGCTCTGCGGCGTGCCGTGACCGCGCTTTGGTCCGCACGGAGGCTTGTTGGTGAAGACGCGGCATCCGCGAAACTCGTAGGCGGGGATGTGATAGGTCACGGTCTGCAGTGCGCCGGTGTAGAAGGTGCTGGCGACACCGTAGGAGCCGTAGGCGCCGCCGTCCAGCACGGTCTGCACCCGCATGCCGGTGATCGTGCCGTCCCGTTTGACGCCGGTCTCGAAGCGCATCAACACCGGATGGCGGCCGCGATGGCAGTAGAACACTTCCTCGCGGGTCAGGCAGATCTTGACCGGGCGATCGAGGAGGAGCGCGGCCTTGCAGACGACGACTTCGTGGTTGAACGGATCGCTCTTGCCGCCGAAGCCGCCGCCGTTCGGCGTCGCGATGACGCGAACGTGCGCCGCGGGCATGGCGAGCGCCTTGGCCAGCGCGCGATGGACGTAATGCGGCGTCTGCGTGCTCGACCACAAGACGAGCTTCCCGTCAGGGTCCTTCGCCGCGACCGCGGCGTGCTGCTCGATCGGCAGATGCGTGTTGCCTTCGTAGAAGAAGGTGTCCTCGAACACGTGATCGGCCGCCGACAGCGCGGCCTGCACGTCGCCGAAGCGGAGCGAGACGAGCTTGTGGATATTCCCGGCGTCGCCGTAGTCGTGGATGCGGGGCGTGTCGTGCGCAAGGCTATCGTCCGGACTGCTGAACGTCCGCAGCGGCTCGTAGTCGACGGCGATCAGATCCAGCGCCTCGAAGGCGGTCAGTTCGTCGCGCGCAATCACGGCCGCGACCGGGTCGCCGACGAATCGCACGCGGTCGATGGCGAGCGCGTGCTCGTCCTGGCTGACCGGCAGGATGCCGTACGGAATCGGAAAGTCGGCGCCGGTGAGCACGAGGTGGACGCCGGGGTGCGCCCGCGCGCGTGACGCGTCGATCCGGACGATGCGGGCATGCGGAAGGGTCGAACGGAGCAGCTTGCAGTGGAGCATCCGCGGCAGCACCACATCGTCCGCAAAGCGTGTCTGCCCGGTGACCTTGGCGCGGCCGTCGACCCGTCGCCTGGGGATGCCGATGACGTTCATCGGCGGCTCCGGGAGTCGGTAGTCGCGAGTCGGGATTCGGGATTCGGGAGTCGGGCGTCGGTCGTCGCGATCGCGGCTTCGACGGCCTCGAAGATCTGTTGATATCCGGTGCACCGGCATAGGACGCCGGAAAGCGCCTCCCGGATCTGATGGCGTGTCGGATGCGGGTGCTCGTCCAGCAGCGCCTTGGCCGTGACCAGGAATGCTGGCGTGCAATAGCCGCACTGCGCCGCGCCGAGATCGGCGAACGCGTCCTGCAGCGGATGCAGGCGGCCGTCGGATGCCAGGCCCTCTACGGTCGTGACATCACGGCCGTCGCAGTCGACGCCGAGCACCAGACACGACAGCACCGCTTGTCCGTCGAGCAGCACCGCGCACGCGCCGCACTCGCCGAGCTCGCAGCCGTGTTTCGTGCCGGGCAGATTCAGGTCCTCACGCAGCACCTCGAGGAGCGTCTTGTAGGGGGCGAACGCGACCTCGGCCGGCTCGCCGTTGACGGTGAAGGTGACGTGAGCGTGTGGGGCCATAGATCAATCCGGCGACGGCATAGTCCGCGACGAGCTCGGCGACGCGCTGCGGCGGCTGCGCGCCGTCGGGGCGAAACCAGTGGGCCGTCCAGTTGAGCGCGCCGAGAAAGGCGCGGGTGGCGACGGCCGATTCGGCGCCGCGGCCGCCTGTCCGCCGCGACGAGGGCGCGCACGCCGCGCTCGTAGCGATCGCGCTTGGCGACGATCCGCTCGCGAAGCGGCGGCGGCAGGGCGTCGACCTCGAGGTGAGCGGCGGACCCTTCGAGGCCATCGATGAGGCAGAGCACGTGCGCGATGGCGAGCTCGCGGAGGCGCGCCGCGAGTGGACGCCGATCCTTCGGGCCGGCCGGACGCGCGGCGGCCAGGGCGTCGAGCAGGCGGTCCAGCGAGCGGTCCTGGCAGAAGAACAGCAGCTCCTCCTTGCCGCGGAAGTAGTGATACAGGTTGCCCGGCGACAGGTCGGCGGCGACGGCGATGTCGCGCATGCCGGCGGCGTTGAAGCCGCGGGCGCGAAACACGGCGGCGGCGGCGCGCATGATGTCGACGCGGCGCGACTCGGCGCGTTTCGAACGGCGGTTCGAAAAGTGAACCACGGTTCAATTGTAGCAGAATCGGAGTCGTCGACAAGCCGGCCTCGCCGAAGCTCGTGGAGCGTTGACCGAGCGAAGGCGGGGCTTTAGCCGAGCGTCAGGGCGTAAGGAAGTCGTGTGCTGGCGGTCCTCGAGGTAGCGGTTCATAATCGTTATGTGCGCTGGCTGAAGTTCATTGGAGCCGCGGCCACGGTGGGCGCCATCGTCGTGTGCCTCGAGCTGGCGTCGGTCAGCTATGCCGGCGTGGCCGCGCCGCTGCTGCTGCTGGACGTGGTCGTCATCGCCAGGTTGTGGGGGACGGCCCCCGCCCTGGTCTCTGCCGCCAGCGGCGCCGCCGCCTATTCGGTACTTCTTCCTCCCGCCGGAAGGGTTCGGCATCGAGGACCCCGAGGACTGGATTGCCTTCGTCGTCTTCACCGTCACGGCGGTGATTGCGGGCGAGCTGGCGTCGCGCGCCGAACGGCGCGCCGCCGAGGCCAAGGCGGGGCAGCAGGAGATTCAACGCCTGTATCAGGAACTGCAAGCGGCCTTCGAGCGCGCCAGCGAAGCCGAGGCCGCGCGGCGAAACGAGCAGCTCAAGGCGGCGCTGCTCGACGCGTTGACGCACAATCTGCGCACGCCGCTCACCGCGATCAAGGCCGCCGTGACCGCGCTGATCCGGTCCGGTCCGTGGAAGCCGCACTCGGAGCTGTCGAGCGAAGGGCGGCACGAGCTGCTGCAGGTCATCGACGAGGAGTCGGATCGCCTGAACCGGTTCATCGAAGGGTTGTCCACGTCGGATCGGACCGAGCCGGCGCAGCCGCTGCACCTGCGCGCCGTGCCGGCGGAGAGCCTGGTGCGGGCGGGGCTGGCACGCGCCGAGACGGTGACGCGCGACCACCGCGTCGCCGTGGCGCTCGACGACGACCTGCCGCGCGTGTCGGTGGACGAGGCCTCGATCACGGAGGTCATCTACATCCTGCTCGACAACGCGAGCAAATACGCGCCGGCGGGCAGCACGATTACCGTCCGGGCAGGACGGGACGGCGATCGCCACGTGCGGCTGACCGTGATCGACGAAGGCCCCGGCATACCGGCCGAGCATCGCGAGCGCGTCTTCGAGAAGTTCTTCAGGATTCCGGGCCGGCAATCGCACGATCCGCGCCGCGGCGGCATCGGCCTCGGGCTGCCGATCGCGCGACGCCTCGTCGAGGCGCAGGCCGGCTGGATTTGGGTGGATGCGATCGACGACCACGGTACGTCGATCTCGATGACGCTACCGGTGGCTGTCGAGGCGTCCGACACCGATCGTCAGGCGCCGGCGGCGGCGCTGGCGGCGAGATAGCTTGGGTAAAAAGGAGAGTCAATGAGCATGAGTGCCACGATGCCGACGACCACTGACAAGTCGCGCGTGCTGGTAGTGGACGACGAGCCGCAGATCACGCGCGTGCTCCGGACCGTGTTGAGCAGTCAGGGGTATCAGGTGCGCACCGCCGCCGAGGGCGAGGCGGCGCTCTCCAACTTCAACGAGTGGCGGCCCGAGCTGGTGATCACGGATCTCTACATGCCGCACATGGACGGCCTCGAGTTGTGCAAGCGGATCCGCGCCATGTCGACCGTCCCGATCATCGTGCTGTCGGTGAAGGGCGAGGAGAAGGCCAAGGTCGAGGCGCTGGACTGCGGCGCCGACGACTACGTCACCAAGCCGTTCGGAATCGACGAGCTGCTGGCGCGCGTCCGCGCGGCCTTGCGGCGCAGCGGCAGCGACGCTGATGTGTCGTCGTTCGAGGCCGGCGATTTCCGGGTGGATCTCGAGAGCCGGCGCGTCCACGCGCGCGGCGCCGAGGTGCGGCTCACGCCGAAGGAGTTCGACCTCTTCGTGTACATGGCGCGCCATCCGAACCGTGTCATCACGCATCGCACGCTGCTCGAGGCGGTGTGGGGCGAAGCGTCGCAGGAACAGCCGGAGTATCTGCGCGTGTTCATGGGGCAGCTGCGGAAGAAGCTCGAGCCCGATCCCTCGAACCCCCGCTATCTGGTGACGGAGCCGTGGGTCGGGTATCGGTTCAATCCGAATGGGTGACAGCTGTCGGTCGGGGCTAGGGGCTGGGGGCTGAGGGGTCAGAGTGGGTCTGACGGGCTAGCCGACTGCGGTGTCGCGCGAGGTTAGCTATTTGCTTCGCAGCGACAGGCTGCCGGCGGCGAGGTTGGCGCGGAGGGTGTACTTGCCCTTGCCGGACCACGTGAAGTGCGGCAGCAGTCCCGAGTTCGATCCGCCAAACGCGCTGGCGTCGATTTCGCCGACCTTTACCGACGCGTCGACGGATGAATACTCGTCGGGATTGCCGATCCCGATCTTGATCTCGCCGCCGTAGCTCTGCACGTCCTTGTTGCCGGTGATCGGTTCCATCACCAGCTCGCCGCCCTTGAAGTGGACGACCAGGTCCGCCACCGGAGGCACCTCGATCGTCGCGCGGAAGTTGCGTGGCGTGTCCTTCACCTGGACGGTCGCGGCAGTATCGCCTGCCGTGAGATCGGTTGTCGCGTTCCCGGTGTTTCCGGTCAGGGCGACGCGAATGTGATTGTCGGCCGTGGCGCGGACGACGTACAACCCGCCATCGAGCTCCATGGTGATTGTTCCGGCGGCCACGAACGGTTTGTCCGCGACCACCGACTTCGTGGCTGGAGCAGACGTGTCACCGGCGTCTGCGCTCTCGCGGGCCGAATGGCAGGCAGCTGCCAGCAACGCACTCGCGATGAGCACTCTGAAAGCTGCCGCTGATTTCATATGGCCGACTCCTGCTGTTCTCAGGCGTGTAAGAATCAGGGTTCGGTGCGGCTTCCGACATACGCCGTGACCGAACCGTCCGGCCACTCACGCACCACCAAAAGACCGACGCGCTCGTCGACGTCCACACAGATGAGAGGCCACTCTCTGGTCGGCGTCTGCCGCTGGAGACTGACCATTCTGCGGATATGTTCCAGCTCTTTCTTGATCTCGGGATCGAATCCGGGCCACATCGTCAGGCTCCCCCTTCCAGACGGACGCTAGGACGATTATCGCCCAGACGTCACGAATTCGGGTGAGAGCGATCACAGCCGGTTGTCAAACTCCTGCCCGCGTGGCGATTTGCCCACAGAACCGGCTGTTCTGACCGTCGTCAGCCCGCGGAACGCCGTCGCGCTGCCTGCCTCATCCTGGCTGATCACGCGCCGGGCCAACTCGACGTTGAGATTTCCCGCCCCGGCGCCGACCAGTCACTTCCGGAAACGCCGTTCGTCAAGCAACTCACGGTCACGCACTCTTGCGCAAGGCGGCGACCGCTCAGTTCACCACGCTGCTTGGAGATGACGCTGCCGGCGCTGTTGACGCGGTACTCGACGTTCTGGCCTCCCTCGTTGACGACATATACATAGACGGTCCTGCTCTGTTCCGCGTAGCTACCGATCAGCAAGCCCGCCGAGAGAAAGGCGAGGCTCGTGTACGCCACCAGCCCGGGCGCCAAACCATAGGTCCCATACGCACGCCAGCCAGGATAGCCAACGAAGGGCCGCCCGTACACGTTGATCCGGTTCGCGTTCCACGCCGGGCGATAGTACTGACGGCCACCCCAGGCGTACGAGCTGCGGGAGTAGGCCGCGCCGCCGTATGGTCCGCGCGCGACCGCCCTTGATCCGTACGGACCGGTAGCTCGCGCGGCTGTGCCGCCGTATGGCCCTCGCACTGCGCCCGCCGATCGCCCGTATCGGCCGGTGGCGTGTGCTGCACCTCCTCCGTACGGCCCTCGTGCCCCACTTACTGATCCGCGTGGACCGTGGGCACGTCCGGCCGTGCCTCCGCGCGGTCCTGTGACCGTGGTCGCGCCGCGGCGCGGCCCTCCGGAGTGGTGCACGGTGCCTCCACGTGGTCCGGTCGCGCCCCTCCTCTGCGCAAATGCAGGGGGAGCGGTTTGAGCGAGTAGTAGCGACGCAGCGACGATATAGCCGAGACATCTGCTGCGCATGGGGAACCTCCCTGAACTCTCAGGCTGCAAGGCCGGGCCCCACTGCCTCGAGAACAGAGAAGCCGGTCAGTCGCTCACACCCTGCGGCTATGCCGTAGCGCTGACCGGACTGTCGCGGGATTGAGCCTTGCGGACGGATAGACGGACGCGCTAACGCAGGCCATAAAGGGGAGGCCGAAGGCTGGAGGCGGCTCACGCGCGTTGGAAAGATGAGCGGCTGTTGGACGGTGCAACGCGCCGCGCCCGATCGATCCGCCTGGGTGCCCACGCCACCAACCGCGCCTACGCGCCGTTCTGGCGGGATGCGCTGAACTACCGCATGCGCTTGGATCAATGAGCGTCTACCCAGAGGGGAGCGGGCGGTCGGCTCCCCTGAGGGTGAATGAGCGTAAAGTGGATGATCCATAGGTGTGAAAGGACAGTTCGCTCGCCGCTGTAAGTGAAGTGACCTGCGACTTGCCGCAAGAATCTTCGGAGGACGTATGAGGATCTCTGTTGGCATAGGTGTGTTGTTGTTCGTGTCTTTTGTATGGACGATTTCGGCAGCACCGAGCCCACAATCTGCTAACTCGCCGTCAACTTATTCGGCGTATACGGGTACTGATCCAAAACCGCTTCCACCCCCACCGGCTTTAGGTCCTGCCAATACTGCGATTGCGGATCCGACATTCGGCACGCAGATTCTGCGAGTCACAGACGAGAATACACAGTCCGGCCAATCCTTCATTTCCATTGACGCCGGATTCTTTCGAGCGTGGAACGCCGATTCGACCGCGATCAAGCTTACTGGGCCGCATGGAGATGGGTATTGGCTCGAGTTCGATCCGACTACATTCAAGGTCGGCGATGGATCATCGCAACCGGCCGTTCATTCGCTGCCCTTCGGCGCCAGATGGGAATGGTCCACGATTGATCCCCACATCATCTACTACTTGAACGGAAGCCAGATCGCCCGATACAACACGGTCACAGGCGTGAGCACCAATCTTGCCGGTCCTTCTACTGGTGATCCGGTAGGTTACTTGGCCGTTGTGGTTGGCCGTGACGACTGGGTGTGTGCTGCGGCCGGTCCAGGCATCCAAGATACCTGGACAAAGATTTTCTGTGTAGATCCGACCAATCCATCAATTACCAGGCTTATCGATACCGTCAACAAAACTATCAACGGCGTTCCGCAAGGAGATCCGAATTGGCCGACATCCGCGCCGAACCAGGTCCTCGGCATCCACAGCATTTCGGGTGGTACCGGCGCTTCATGGCTGGAGGTGACGTTTCATCAGCAGAGTTGGGGGGCCAATGGTGGCGCTGTCTTTAATCTTTCCATTAATGCATGGACGCGCATCACGAATGCCGACGTGTATTGGAGCGGCCACGTCTCCATGGGTAATGGCAAATATGCCAACTCGTCAGGTTCGATTAACGGTCTTGATTCACGCGGCATGGTCCTTCGGAATCCGGATGACGCGATGAACTCCGGCGAATACCGGTTCATCGCTCAGCCATCAAGTCCTTGGAATGGTTGGTGCGATGCCGATCACAACTCGTGGCTCAATTCGGTCACGAATCCAAACGCACCCATCCTGATCTCACGCTACGGCGGAAGCTCCTGCTACCAATATGCATGGGCTGGTGAAATCGATGCCGCTGCGGTTGATGGCTCCAATACGGTTTGGCGTTTTGCACACACCCACAATTCCGGTAACAGCTGCTATTACGGCCAGGCCTTCGCCCAGATTTCCAACGATGGCAGGTGGGCGCTGTTCTCGAGCCCCTGGGATGGGACGCTCGGTTCGGATACGGCATTCGGATGCTCCAACCGAATCGATACCTTCATCGTCGATCTCACCGGGTCATCTGCCCCTCCGACCACTCTTACATGCGAGTCCTATTTCCGCATCTGTTGGCCAGACGGTCACAGCGACGTGGGTAGGGATTGCGTCACCCAGTGGAAGCGACTGGATCGGATTATACGGAGCAGGTTCGGCAGATGCCGGATACCTCGACTGGCAGTACGTGAGCTGTTCGAAGATGCAAGGCAGCCCCGCCGCTTCCGGGTCCTGCGGGTTTGTTCTTCCCAACGATCTTTCATCGGGAACGTATCAGTTCCGACTCTTTGCGAATGGCGGATCCACGCGGATCGCGACAAGTAATGACTTTACCGTGACCTCGAGCGTTGGTTCGAGTGCGATGTTTGTGGGCATGGATACGACGACGCAGGGCAGTTGGCGGGGGATGTATGGGGCGGACGGCTATCAGATTGTGAACGACAGCGTCAGTTATCCGAGCTATGCGGCGGTGACGGTGAGCGGCGCCGACACGTACACCTGGGCAGCCTCGACGGCTGACGTGCGCGCCTTGCAGAAGGCGGCGGGTGCGGATCGGATTGCGGCGACCTGGTATCCAGAATCCGGTATTCACGATCGACGTGAATCTGACCGACGGCCAGGCGCATCAAGTGGCGCTCTATGTCGTGGACTGGGAATACGCCGGGCGCAGCCAAACGGTGGAGATTCGCGACGCGGTGTCCGGCGCGCTGCTGGACAGTCGGGCGCTGCAGCGGGTTCACGGCGGGGCAGTACTGGCAGTGGACCCTCCGCGGGCACGTGACCCTGCGCGTGACGAATACCGGCTACCCCAACGCGGTCGTCAGCGGCCTCTTCTTTGACACGAGTGTGTCGAATCCGGCGCCGGCGGTGGCGTTGACCAGCCCCGCCGAGGGCGCGACGTTTACCGCGCCGGCGTCGCTGACGGCTGACCGCCACTGCCTCGGATGCCAATGGGATCGACCGCGTCGAGTTCTATCAGGCCTCGGCGCAGGGCCAGCCGACGTTGATCGGGCCGGCGGTGACCAGCCCGCCGTACCGTATCGGCTGGAACAACGTGGCGGCGGGGAGTTACACGCTGACGGCGAAAGCGTATGACACGCTGGGGCAGGCGGCGACGTCGGCGCCGGTGCATGTGACGGTGAATGGCGCCGGGGGCGGCGGGACGAGCGCCACCTTTGTGGGCACGGACACGACGACGCAGGGCAGCTGGCGGGGGATGTATGGGGCGGACGGCTATCAGATTGTGAACGACAGCGTCAGTTATCCGAGCTACGCGGCGGTGACGGTGAGCGGCGCCGACACGTACACCTGGGCAGCCTCGACGGCTGACGTGCGCGCCTTGCAGCAGGCGGCGGGTGCGGATCGGATTGCGGCGACCTGGTTCCAGAATCCGGTATTCACGATCGACGTGAATCTGACCGACGGCCAGGCGCATCAAGTGGCGCTCTATGTCGTGGACTGGGAATACGCCGGGCGCAGCCAAACGGTGGAGATTCGCGACGCGGTGTCGGGCGCGCTGCTGGACAGTCGGGCGCTGCAGGGGTTCCGTCGGGGCAGTACCTGGCAGTGGACCCTTCAGCGGGCACGTGACCCTACGCGTGACGAATACCGGCTACCCCAACGCGGTCGTCAGCGGCCTCTTCTTCGACACGAGTGTGTCGAATCCGGCGCCGGCGGTGGCGCGGACCAGCCCCGCCGAGGGCGCGACGTTTATCGCGCCCGCATCGCTGACGGTGACGGCGACTGCCTCGGATGCCACTGGATCGCCCGCGTCGAGTTCTATCAGGCCTCGGCGCAGGGCCAGTCGACGTTGATCGGTACCGTTCGCGAGCGAAGGGCGGCTTGCCAGCCGTGGCTCACGCGCGTGTTGGCAAGCGTGAGGGAGGTTGGCTTGCCATCCGTAGCTCGCGCAACCTTCAGCAACGCCCACCTTCGCGCGTTGCGCTCCGGTGGGCACCCTTCGCCTGAATCGCGAGCGAAGGGTGGAGCGGGCTACGGGGATCGAACCCGTGTCCGAGGCTTGGGAAGCCTCTGTCCTCCATTGTCCTAAGCCCGCACACGGCCAATTGGCGAATCGGAAAATTCGTGAATTGGTGAATGCAACTCACCAACTCGCCGATTCGACAATTCGCCAATTGTAGCGATCAGGCTCGGATCAGAGCAACTACCTCGTCCCGCTTCGCGGCCATCACTTCGGGCGTCGTTGCCTCGAGATTCAGCCGCAGCAGCGGCTCGGTGTTCGACGGCCGGACGTTGAAATGCCAGCCGGGATACTCGACCGAGAGGCCGTCGAGCGTGTACTGGTGCGCGTCGCTGTACTTCGCGGCGAGCTGATCGAGCTTCGCCGGCACCAGGTCCATGCTCGCGAGCTTCGTGTTGATCTCGCCGGAAATGAAGTACGTGCTGGCGAGCGGCCGCAGAAGCTCGTGCAGCGTCTGGCCCTTCCGCGACATCAGCTCCAGAATGAGGAGCGCCGGGATGAAGCCGTTGTCCGCGTAGAAATTGTCGCGGAAGTAATAGTGCCCGGTGACTTCGCCGCCGAAGATGGCGTTGGTCTCGCGCATCCGCCGCTTGAAGAAGGCGTGGCCGACGCGGTTCATGTACGACGTGCCGCCGTATTTCGCCACGACGTCCCGGACCGCATAGCTGGCGCGCAGGTCGTAGATGATCGACGCGCCCGGATACTTGATGAGAAAGGCTTCGGCCAGGAGCGCCGTGACGAAATCGCCGGAGACGAACCCGCCAGTGCCGTCGATGAAGAAGCAGCGATCGGCGTCGCCGTCCCACGCGATGCCGATATCCGCCTTCTGCGCGACCACCGCCTCGACGATGTCGCGCCGGTTTTCCTCGATCAGCGGGTTCGCCTCGTGGTTCGGAAACCGCCCGTCGATGTCGAAGCAGAGCTTCGTCGCGCGGCAGGGGAGTTGTTCGAACAGTTTCGGCGCGACGAGCCCGGCCATCCCGCTGCCGGCGTCGAGGACGACGTTGAATGGCCGTACGATCGACGGATCGATGAACCCCATGACGTGTGCGACGTACGGCGCGAGCACGTCCTTCGTGGTCACGGCGCCGCGGCGGCCCGCCGGCGGCGGCAGGCGGTTTTCCGCAATCATGTCGCGGATGTCGGAGATGCCGGCGTCGCCGCTCAGCGGAAACGCCTCGCGCCGCACCATCTTGAGACCGTTGTATTCCTTCGGGTTGTGCGACGCGGTGATCTGAACGCCGCCGTCGTGGCCGTCCGACGCGACCGCGAAGTAGAGCATGTCGGTCGACACCATCCCGTAGTCGACGACGTCCGCACCCTGCGCGGTCGCGCCGTCGATGAACGCGGCCGCCAGGGCCGGGGACGAGAGCCGCATGTCGCGCCCGACGGCGATTCGTTTCGCCTGCAGATACGCGACGAAGGCCGCACCGATGGCGCGCGCGCCCTCTTCGTTCACCTCGGACGGATAGAGTCCGCGGACGTCGTAGGCCTTGAAGATTCCTGGATTCAGATTCATTCAGCTCTCAGCTTTCGGCTATGAACGCGCCTGGGAATCGCTCTACAAGCTGATAGCTGAGAGCGGATAGCTTCTAAAGCCGACTGTAGTCCGTCACGCTCGACTTGTCGCCGAGCACCAGGCCGTGGTCGAGCGCGGCGCTGCGTCCGATGTGGCAGTGGCGGCCGAGGATCGAGTCCCGGACGACCGCCTCCTGACCGATCCGCGTGTTCGCCCACAGGATCGACTGCTCGACGACGGCATGCTCCTCGATATGACACTGCCGGCCGACCACACTGTATGGACCGATCCGTGCGCCGGCCTTGACGACGACTCCATCGTCCAGGAAACACGGCCCTTCGATCGTGGCGCCGTCCTCGACGCGCGCGCCGGGAGAAATCCAGGCGGACGCCGGCTGGGACGCGAACGGCTCGAGCTTGTAGCGTCCGTCCATCATGTCGCGATGGACCTGCTTGTACTTTTCAGGCGTGCCGATGTCGATCCAGTAGCCGCGATCGACGTGCGCCACGAACGTCTCGCCCCGCTCGATGAGCGACGGAAAGAAGCTGCGCTCGATCGACCACGGGGTGTCCTTGGGGATGCGGTCGAAGGTATCGGGCTCGAGCACGTAGATGCCGGCGTTGATCGTGTCGCAGGTGATCTCGTGCGGCTTCGGCTTCTCGAGGAAGCGCCGGATGTTGCCCTGCGCATCGGTCTCGACCAACCCGTAGGCGCTTGGGTTCTCGACCGGCGTGAGCACGATGGTGGCTTTCGCGCGCCGTTCGCGGTGCAGGGCGATCACCGCGCCCAAATCCACCTGCGTGAGCACGTCGCCGTTCAACACCACCACCGATTCGTTGAGCGACTCGCCGGCGTACCGCACCGCTCCACCGGTCCCGAGCGGCGCTGGCTCGACGACGTAGCGGATGGCGAAGCCGGTATCGCCGCCGTCGCCGAAGATTTCCTCGATCCGGCGCGGCTGGTAGTTGAGGCTCAGCACGACGCCGTCAATCTCGGGCACGCGCTTCAACAGGTCGAGCTGATAGTTGAGAAACGGGCGGTCGAAGATCGGGACGATCGGCTTTGGCGTGTGAATCGTGAGCGGACGCAGGCGTGTGCCCTTGCCCCCTGCGAGCAGGATGGCCTTCATGCGCAACCACCGATGTTATCATTAGCGGAGTCGGTCCATGAACCTGCCGAACTCGCTCACGGTGACGCGCATCTGCCTCGTGCCGTTGCTCGTGGTCGTGCTGCTGACGAAGTTCGAAGGCCGTCAGATTCTCGGCGTGCCGACAGAGTTCGTCGGCGCCGCGATTTTCGGGCTGGCCTCACTCACCGACTGGGCCGACGGCTACCTGGCGCGCCGCCGCAAGCAGATCACCCCGTTCGGACAGTTCATCGATCCTCTCGCCGACAAACTGCTGACGCTGGCGGCGCTGGTGTCGCTGGTGCAGATGGATCTCGCGCCGGCGTGGATGGTGGCGGTGATTCTCGGTCGCGATTTTGCGGTGACGGCGCTGCGCAGCCTGTCGTACGCGCGCGGTGTCGGGATTCCGGCATCGCCGATCGGCAAGATCAAGATGGTCGCCCAGGTCGTGGCGATCCTGGCGCTGATCCTGTCGCACGGGCGCCGCGAGTTCTTCGCGATCGGCCAGGCCGCGCTCTGGGTCGCGGTGCTCGCCGCGCTGGTCTCTGCCGCGGACTACTTCCGCCGCTTCAACCTCTTCGCCGGCCCGCGCCCCGCCGACCTGCGGACCACGGCCCAGCGCCGCGCCACCGATCGTAAAGTCGGCTGACCCGCCTTCGCTCAGCCTGAGCGACTCCGAGCTTCCACCTTCGCGCTCCGCGCTACGGCGGACAAGTCGGCGAGGCAGTGCTGCGTTTATCGTCGCGGCGCGACGTAGTCGCCGCTCAACACCGCGTCGTGCGCGCTCGTGATCTTCGTGAGCGCCAGCGTCTTGCCGGTGCTCAGCACCACGGCTTCGCCGACGGACGCCAGCGGCATCCCCGCCGACCGGATGTCGCGATAAATCGCATACCGCGTCGCCTGCGGTGACGCCTTGGTCGGTGCCGCGATCGATCAGCACGTAGCCGCCGGGACCGGCGCTCTGCCGATCCTCGAGACCCGCCAGCACGCGGCCGATCGCCGTGAAATCGGGATCGCCCGCGGGTCGGTCGCGTTCCATGTCCGCAGGGACGACCGGCGCGGTGAACGGCTCGATGTAATCGCCTTGCGAGATCACGTCACAGCCGTGGTCGACCGCGGCGATCGCCGTCGAATCGTTCACGGCCACGAGCCGAATCCACCCGAGCGTACGAGCGCCCTGCCATCGCCGATCGGCAGGGGAGCCGAACCGGTTCGCGCGCCTGACGAAAAACTGCTGACCGAGCTGCAGGCCCGAACTGGTGCCCGCGCCGACGACCAGAAGATCCCGCGGTCCATACAGAGCGCGCGCGGTCGTGTCCTGTGCGCCGATGATGCGGGGCGAGTTCGAGGGCGCATCCTCCGTGGTCAGCGGCGGCGCACACGCGACCGCTGTCTCTACTGCGGACAGGCTCGGCCCACCGGCCTGCGCGTCGATGCGCGATGGCGAAAACGAAGCGAGGATCAGCAGCAGAGAACACGACACGGTCCGTCTCATACACTCTTCCTTACTTGGTTTGCGCCACTGCCTTCAATTCGGCGATGCGCTTGTGGGTCTCCGGGAGATATTGGCTCTTTTCGAATTCCTGCTGAAGCTTCTCGAAATACGGCAAAGCTTCCGCCTCCTGCTTCATCTTTACCAGTGACTCGGCGAGGTAGAAGTAGACGGCGTCGCGCGCCGGAGTACTCCGAGTCTTCTTTCAGCAAGGTCTTGAACCGATCGATCGCGCCGGGATACCAACGCTGGCGGAAGTAGAAGTAACCGACGAGATAGTCCGACTCGTCGAGACGATCCTTCGTCTCGCGCAGTTTGGTCCTGACTTCGGGCATCAGGCTGCTGTTCGGATAACGCGCGATAAACGTCTCGAACTCCTTAATCGCTTCGCGCGTTTCGGTCTGGTCGCGCTGCGGCGCCCGCATCTGGCGGACATGCGCCACCGCGAGCTTGTATTGCGCGTAATCGGCCCGTTTGCTCGTCGGATAGAACGACAGGAACTCCCGGAACTCGTTGATTGCCAACACCAGCGCTTCGGCGGTGCCTTCGCCGAGGTAGGTGTCGCCGATGCCGAGCTTCGAGTCCGGTCGATAGGGGCTCGCGGTGTAGGTTTCCGTGACCTGCTTGAAAAACTCCCGCGCCGTGAGCCATTTCTTGCTGTTGAGCGCGTCGGTGCCCTTGTCGAACAGGAACTTGTCCGGCTCGCTGGTCCCCGCCGGAACCATGCTGCGGGTTCGGCCGGTGCACGCACTGGCGCCGAGAATGGCAGTGGCGAGCAGACACCCGAGGAGGAGCGAAACGCGTCGAAAAATGATCAAAGTATTCCAGTCAGCCACTGATACTCGGCCGCGAGACCCTGTTCGAGTCCCACCGCTGGCACGAACCCGAGGTCGGCCTTTGCCAGCGACGTGTCGGCCCAGGTGTGACGCATGTCACCCTTCTGCGTCTCGTCGATTTTCACGATCGGCGAGCGGCCGCTCACTCGCTGAATGATCTGCAACACGTCGTTGACCGATACGCGCGAGCCGCCTCCAACATTGTACACGCGCCCCGGGACGCCCCGTGTGGCCGCAGTTGCGGTCGCGCTTGCAATATCGGCGACATACGTGAAATCCCGTGTCTGTTCGCCATCCCCGTACAGCGTGATCGGATCGCCTTTCAGAGTCGCGCGCAAAAATCTGTGAAATGCCATGTCGGGCCGCTGCCGAGGTCCGTACACCGTGAAATAGCGCAGCGCGACCGTCGGCACCCCGTAATTTGCGAAGTAGAGGTAGCAGAGCTGTTCGGCCGCGAGCTTCGAAACGCCGTATGGCGAGAGCGGCTGAGGCAGCGTGTCTTCGCGAAACGGCATCGGCCTGTTATCACCGTACACCGACGAGCTGGACGCGTAGACGAGACGTTCGATCTTCGTGCGCGTGCACGCCTCGAGCAGCACCTGCGTGGCTTCGATGTTGTTGACCGTGTAGATCTCGAAGTCCTTGCCCCAGCTCTTTCTCACGCCGGCCTGCGCCGCGAGATGGAAGACGTGCGTGCGATCGGCCAGCAGCGCGGGAAGGTCGACGTCCTGCACGCGCGACTCGATGAAGCGGAACCGCTGATCGGCGCGGGCCGCCTGCAGGTTCCGCTCCTTGACCTGGCGCGGATAGTAGTCGGTAAAACAATCGATGCCGACGACGTCCGCGCCGTCGCCCAGCAGTCGCTCGGCGAGCGTCGATCCGATGAATCCGGCTACGCCGGTAATGAGAGCCTTCATGAAAACAATGCGCGCACGCGCTCGGGAAGCCGGCAGGGTTTGCCGGCGCGATCGAGCGTCGCGTGCACGGTGCTGCCGGTCGCGAGGAGCGCGCGATCGGCCGTGCGCACGACCTCGTAGCTGAATTTCACACGAACCGGCGACACCATGCCGCCGCTCGTCCGTACCTCGAGCTCGTCGTCGTACTTCGCCGACGCCTTGTACGCGCACTCCGCGTCGATGACCGGCAGCGAGTAGCCGTCGATTTCCATCTCCCGGTAGCTCCAGCCGTTCTGCCGCAGAAGATCCGTCCGGCCGATCTCGAACCAGACGAGGTAGTTGGCGTAGTAGACCACGCCCATCTGATCCGTTTCGGCGTATCGCACGCGCACGCGGGAAATGGACGGAGGAGCGCTCACCGAGGAACGGAGGCGGCGGGAAGCCCGGCGAGCGCCGCGGCCTTGAGCTCGCGCGTCGCGCGTTCCGGATCAGGGCTGTGGAACACCGCTGAGCCGGCGACGACGACCCGCACGCCGGCGGCGACGACGCGCGCCACGTTGTGTTTGTCGATGCCGCCGTCGATTTCGACCGCAGCGCTGTTGCCGGCCCGATCGAGCAACGCTCGTACCGCACGAACTTTGGACTCGCTCCGCGGGATGAAAGTCTGTCCCCCGAACCCGGGATTGACCGACATCACCAGCACATAGTCCACGTCGCCGGCGATCTCTTCCAGCGCGCCCACCGGCGTCGACGGGTTGAGAACCACCCCGGCCTTGACGCCCAATGCCTTGATGGCGTGGACGGTGCGATGCAGGTGCGGCAGCACTTCGACGTGCACCGACAGCATCGCCGCGCCCGCCTCGGCGAACGCGTCGAGGTAGTTGTCCGGATCCGCGATCATGAGGTGAACATCCAGCGGCACCTTCGCCACCCGCCGAATCGATTTCACGACCGGCGGGCCGATGGTGATGTTCGGCACGAAATGCCCGTCCATGACGTCCACGTGAATGAGATCGGCGCCGCCGCGCTCGACCGCGCCAATCGCGTCTCCGAGCGCCGCGAAGTCGGCCGAGAGAATCGACGGAGCGATGAGCACGCTCACCGGCTGACCTCGAGCGAAATCGGCTCGCCCGGTCCGATCTGAAAACCGGCCTGCGGACCCTGTCGGATGACGACTCCGGCGGCGACGCCGGGATACGGATTCGATCCCACCACGGCGACACGAAAGCCGCGGGCGCGGAGGATTTCCGCCGCCCGATCGCCGTTGACGCCGATCAGATCGGGCATCACGTAGCTGGCGCCGCGGTCGCCACGGTTCACGAGCAGCGAGACGTTGCCGGCGGCGCTCTTGGCAGGCGGCATTTGCGCGATGACGACGTCCGATGCGAACGACGGAGATCGGATTTCGGCAATGCCGGTCAGCGTCAAGCCATCCTGGGCGAGGCGGAGTTGGGCGGTCCGTTCCGTTTCGCCCACCAGCTTCGGTACGGTTGCCGACCGCTGGCCGGCGCTCAGCCAGATTCTGATGCTGCGCTGGCGCCGGGCGATCGAGCCGGCGGCCGGTTCCTGCGCCAGCACGCGACCGGCGGCAATCTTCGGATCGGGACGGCGCGTTTCGTCGACTCGCAGCGTGAGTCCCAGGTCGCTGGCGAGCGCGGTCGCGTCGTTGGCGGTCCGGTTCGTCAGATCCGGAATCGTGACTTCCCGGGCGCGCAAGGCGATCCGCATCGACGCCGCGGCAAACAGGACGTAGGTGGCGACGAGCGCGCCGACCAGCATCACGAACTTGCCCGCGCTCCACATGCGCGTACCGAAAGGCATGGATTACAGAGATTGTACTACAGGTCGAGTCGGGGGCTAGGGGCTGGGGGCTAGCTGATTGAGCTAGGGCGATGCGACCGTTTACCGGCCCCTGAGCAGGACAGCGCCGAAGAACGCTTCGAGGCCGTGGGCATGGGGTTCGGTGCGCAGGTGTCCCCGCGCGTCAATCAGCTCGGGCGGCAGGCGCGGCGCCGCCTGGCGCGCGTCGAGCGGCGCGAAATCGGGTGTCGTCGCCAGGAAGGCGTTGACGACGCCTTCGTTCTCGTCCGGTTCGCTCGAACAGGTGGCGTAGACGAGACGGCCCCCTGGCGCGACTACTGCGGCGGCGTGCTGCAGCATGACGAGTTCCGCGGCAGCCAGCGCCGGGAGGTCGCGCTCGTTCCGGCGCCAGCGGAGATCGGGATCGCGTCGCAGCGTGCCCAGCCCCGAGCACGGCGCGTCGACGAGCACGAGATCAAATGGACGCGTAAACGGCAGCGGATGGAGGAGGTCCATCTGCACCAGGCGCACCCGGTCAGCGCCGGCGGCGGTCAGCGTGTTCCGCAGCAGTGTCATGCGCCGGCGGCGGACATCACTTGCGATCAAGCGGCCCGAGGCATCGAGCGCGGCTGCAAGGGCGGTGGTTTTTCCACCTGGCGACGCACACGCGTCCAGCACGCGCCACCCGGGCCTGGGCTCGGCGAGGAGCGCGACCAGCTGGGACGCCTCGTCCTGCACGACGAAGAGTCCTTCCGGCCGGCCACGCAGCGGGTGACCGGACTCGACGATCAACGCGTCGGGCGCGAAGCGTCCGCGGACCAGGTGGACGTCGTCTGCGGCGAGGCGTTCGATGACCTCTTCCGGCGTGGCTCGAAGCCGGTTCGCCCGGAGCGTCAATGACGCGGGCGTGTTGTTGAACCGCAGCCAGGCTTCGGTGGTCTCGAAGCCCCAGCGATCGAGCCACCGCTCCACCAGCCACCGCGGGTGCGACAGCGTGATGGAGAGGTAGTCGAGTATGCGCATCGCGGGTCGCTGACGAGGACGGAGGTCGGGCAGGCAGCGGCAGATCGTTCCGGCGGCGCGACAGCGCCCGCAGAACGGCGTTCACGAAACCCGCCGCGCTATGTTTTCCCGCACGCCGCGCCAGCTTCACGGCATCGTCTACGACCGCAGACGCCGGCACGCGGGAGAGATGCAGCAGCTGATAGCCGCTCAGCCGGAGGATGTCGACGATCTCCGAATCCAGACGATCGACGGCGCGCTTGGACAGCGCAGCGATCAGGTGATCGAGCGCGGCGCGCCAGCGCTGGACCCCGGTGGCAATCTCCGCCGCGAGCGCGCGGTCGCGATCGTCGCGGAGGCCGTCGCGGGCAGAGGCGATGGCCGTCGGCAGGTCGGAGCGGCCGGACGAGACAGCCTTGAGGATCTCGTACGCCGCGATGCGCGCCGGCGCGATCATGGGACCGCGGTGAAGCGCTCGCCCGCGGTCAGCGGATGGCCGGCCAGAAACTCGCGGGCCGCCATCGGTCGCTTGCCCTCCACCTGGACGACCAGCAGGTTCAGCGATCCCGTGCCCGTCCCCACCACGATCCGATCGCCGGCCGCTTCCACGATGGTGGCGGGCGCGACGGCCTCGACATCGCTGTCCCCGGGCGCGGAACGATGCAGGATCAGCCGCTGGCCGCGCGCGAACGTGAAGGCGTGCGGCCATGGGTGGAGGCCACGGATCTGGTTGTGAATCGCTACTGCCGGACGACTCCAGTCGACGAGGCCATCGTCTTTCGTGAGGCGGTGGGCATAGGTCGCGTCGGCGTCGATCTGCGGTATCTCCCGTGCGCGGCCCTCCGTGAGCGCGTCGAGCGTCACGACCAGGAGCGCCGCGCCGTTCGACGCCAGATCGCGTTCGACCTCGTCGCTGGTGTCGTTCGGCCCGATCGCGCGCGACACTTTGGCCAGCATCGGGCCGGCGTCGAGCGCCTTGACCACACGCATGATCGTGACGCCGGTCTCGCTGTCGCCGGCGATAATCGCGCGATGCACCGGTGCGGCGCCGCGGTGGCGGGGCAGCAGCGACGCGTGCACGTTGACCATCCCCAGCGGCGGGGTGGCGAGCACCGCATCGGTGAGGATCTTGCCGTAAGCCGCGACGACGCCGAGGTCGGCGCCCAGGGCGGTCAGGGCGTCCAGAAACAGCTGATCCTTTAGACGCTCCGGCTGCAGGATCGGCAGCCCCGCCGCCTCGGCGCGGGCTTTGACCGGCCCGATCGTCGTCTTGTGCCCGCGTCCGCGCGGGCGATCCGGCTGGGTGACGACGGCGACGACGTGGTGGCGCGAGGCGAGAAGGGCGTCGAGCGATGGAACGGCGAACTCCGGCGTACCGAAGAAGACAACCCGCAACCCGGCGGTCGTTACCATTTGCCCGCGCGTGTCAGCTTGCGAATCTTCCGGACGATGATGTCGCGCTTCAGCCCGCGCAGGCGATCCACGAACAGCGTGCCGTCCAGATGATCCATCTCGTGCTGGAACGCACGCGCGAGCAATCCTGATCCCTCGATCTGCTGGGGGTCGCCGTGACGATCCAGGCCCTTCAACACGGCATGAGAGGGCCGGACCACCGTCGCATTGAATCCCGGGACGCTCAGGCAGCCTTCTTCCTCGAGCTGCATCCCGTCGCGCTGGACGAACTCCGGGTTGACGAAGGTGAAGAGACCCGCCGGATCGCGCCCGACCGACACGTCCACGACGAAGATCCGCAGCGCAACGCCAACCTGTGGGGCGGCGAGCCCCACGCCCGGCGCGGCGTACATCGTCTCGATCATGTCGTCGATGAGACGATCGATCTCCGGCGTGATGGTCTCCACAGGCAGGGCACGTGTGTGGAGGGTCGAGTCGCCGTATCTGAGAATGGGCCGAATCATCGCGGACGATTGAACGCAGAGCTCGCGGAGCCCGCAGAACCACACTTTACTCTGGAAAGGCGTTCACGATCCGCTGACGCCGGATGGCAAGCGATGGAGGTTGAAGTTGACGAGCAGGCCGAACTCGAGACTAGAGGCGCTGAAAGCGGGCGGCGGTTCGCTTGCTGAACGCCTGCCAGTTCGCGACCATCTCCTCGACCGAATCGCCGCCGAATTTTTCGACGACGGCGTCGGCAAGGACGATCGCGACCATCGCTTCGGCGACCACGGCGGCTGCCGGAACGGCGCAGACGTCGCTGCGTTCGATCGCGGCCGGGCTTTCGGTCATGGTGGCGAGATCGACGGAGCGCAGCGGCTTCATCAGCGTGGAAATCGGCTTCATGTAGCCGGTCACCCGTAGATCCTCGCCGTTGGTGACGCCGCCTTCGAGGCCGCCGGCGTTGTTGGTCGGTCGTCGCAGCGGAACCGCCGCCTTGGCGTTACCGGGAAGGATCTCGTCGTGAACCCGTGATCCAGGCACGGTGGCGACCGCGGGGCCGCGGCCGATGCCGACCGCCTTGATGGCGGGAATCGACATCAGGGCCTGGGCCAGCCGGCCATCGAGCTTCCGGTCCCACTGCACATGGCTGCCCAGCCCGGGCGGCACCGCGTGCGCGATCACCTCGAAGCTACCGCCCATCGTGTCGCCGGCGTCCCGCGCGCGATCGATCTCCGCGATCATCTGCACGCTCGATCCCGGCGTCCGCGCAGTGCAGCGGCGATTCGGCGGAGATCGCCCGAGCCTCGTCGAACCCAATCGCGAGCGGATCCGTGACGACGGCCGAGCCGATGCCTGTCACGTGACTGACAATCTCGACCCCGACGACCTGAAGCAACTGCCGGGCAATCGCCCCGACGGCGACGCGCGCCGCCGTCTCGCGGGCGCTGGCGCGTTCGAGGATGTTGCGCATGTCGTCGTGGCCGTATTTCACGAAGCCGGCAAGGTCGGCGTGGCCCGGCCGCGGGCGCGTGACCTCTGGCCGATCGGCCCCCGTCGCGCCCTCGGGCATCGTCGCTTCCACGTACATCGTGCGCTGCCAGTTCTCCCAGTCCTTGTTCGGGATCTGCAGGGCGATGGGCGCGCCGGTGGACACGCCGTGACGGATGCCGCTGAGCGCCTGCGCGCGGTCCGATTCGATCGCCATGCGGCGGCCGCGCCCGTAACCGGTTTGCCGGCGGCGCAGCTGCGTGGTGATCGCCTCGAAGTCGATCGAAAGGCCCGCCGGCATCCCTTCGAGAATCGCAACGAGCGCCTGGCCGTGCGATTCGCCGGCGGTGAGAAAGCGCAGCATGAGCGCCTCATTCTATCCAAAAACACGGGCGGCATTTTTGCACCGCGTCGCGACCACCGACCGATGGAGGCATCAATGCAGCTCGTGGCTGACCGATTCGTGCTCGAGGATGGAATCGAACATGGGATGCGCCGCGCGATCGACCTTGCGACTGGCGCGCGTGTCATCCTCGCGCTCGGGACGGCCGGTGGCGTCGCTGAGCAGACTCGATGGTCAGTGCGGTGCGACTGGTTGCACCGTTTGCACCATCGATCGATCGCGCCGCTGGTGGATTTTGGCATCGTCGGCGAAACGTCGCGATTTGAAGCCTGGCGTTGTACTGAAATCTGGCAAGGATCGCCAGACATCGCACGCGCGGTGCGCGAACGTGCTGGTCGCTTCTTCCGATCGAATGCGTTGACCGCGCAGCTGGACGCGCACACGGCGGTCTACTCCGCGGAGACTGGCGCGGTCGTGCTACCCGATACGGGAACCGGATACCGATCGCCGGTCGACCCGTGTTGCGAGGCTGTGTCCCTGAACACGTGTGGCATCAGCGTCATCGCGCGTCCGATCGTTGCCGCGCTTGCGGAGATGTTTCGAGCGCCATGTGGCGATCGGCCTCACGTGACCGTTCTGGTCGGGCCTGCAGGATCGGGCAGGACGACAATCGTGGGCGAACTGGCGCGGACAGCGCGCCAGCAGGGCTTCGTGCCGATCGCCTCGCCGCTCGTCGGCTCCCGATATGCGGAGTTGTGCCGCGGCCGGAGCCTGTTCATCATCCATCGCGGCTCGGCGAACGGGTTTTCCCCATTCCTTCGGGCGATGACGACGACGCCGCAACCGCACGTTCTGCTGCTCGCCGGAGACGACGAGGTGAGAGGCGTCGACACCGTTGCGGTGGAGCGAATCGATCCCGACATGCTGATGGCGGCTCTTCGACCCGATGTCGAACGGATGGACGTCCGGGCGATCAGGGCTGTGCGGCAGGCGGCGCGTCACTCGCGAGGACTGCCGGGACGTTTCGTGCAAGCGCTCTGGCCCGGCCCGGTCACGAACCGAAATGCCGCGCGGCATTCAGGCCCGTCGCGCGCCGCGGAGCGGGCCTCCGTGTACGGGTGGCAGGGCGTCAACGGCGACCTCGAGGCGCCGGATGCCGCCGCTGGCGCCTCGACGTGGCCTGCCCCCGGGGAACTGGCCACCCTTCGCCGGCGTGTCGAAGCGGCGCGTCTCCAATTGGCAGCAGGCCGCCACGCGCCTGGCATTCGACACCTTCGACAGGCTATCGGTGGCCTGGCGCGTCGGGCGAGTTGGTCCGACGCTGCCGATGGCGCGATATTGCTGGCCGGCGCCCTTCTTCACCGGGGTCGGGCGCGGGACGCGCAAACGGCGCTCGACGAGGCGCAGGGCTATGCCGTGCGTGCCGGCTGCGATCGCCTGTTGATCGACATCGCCACGCTCGTGGGCGACGCCTGGGTGAGCCTGGCGCGGCTCGACGAAGCGGAGCGTGTCCTGGGCGCGGCGTTGGCTGGTGCGAAAGCCGCGGGCGACTGCGCGCAATCGGCAGCCGCGTCCCTCTCGCTCGCGCGCTGCCTCTTCTGGCGCGGTCACTATGCCGACGCCCAGACGGTGCTCGGCGCGCTACCCGACGGCATGTCCGCGACGCTCGGGTCGCGCCACTCGAGGCTGGCGGCGCGGATCGCTGTGGGGCGGACGGACTTGCGGTCGGCGATGTCGACGATCGCGGATGCGAAGCAGCGGTACCAGGGATGCGGCGATCCGGGCACAGTGGCCGCGATCGCGAGTACAGCCGCGTTCGTTCACCTGGCGGTCGGCGATCTGGACGCCGTCGACCGCGACGTTGCCGAATCGACGGCCGCGGCGCGGGCGGCGCACGATCCGCTGCGCAGCCTGAAGGCGCGGCTCCTGCTCGTGGAGGCCGAACGGCGGCGCGGTCGTATCGCCTCCGCCCAAGCGCAGCTTCAGCGGCTGATGCGTATCAGAGCGATGCTGCCGCCTCTCCTCCGCACGCAGTGGGATCTCCTGGCCGCCACGAACGCCGGCGCCGACTGCAGCGAGCTCCTGCGCCGGCAGATTGCCTCGACGGGCCTGAAAGCACTCGCCTTGTATCTGCCCGGCGCTGCGCAGGCGGCAGGTGCGTCATTGCCGGCAGCCTGCGAGGTCGGCGACGTCGTCGCCATTCTCCGTGCATGTCAGACCGCGGAAGACGAGGCGGCCGTGTTGAAGGATTTGTGCGGCCGGATTCGGACGCAATTGCACGCGGCAGGGGTGGGTGTGATGACCAGCCGGAACGGCCACTGCGACGTCCTCGTCGGCGATGGCGGGCGCCTGGACGGCGACATCTCGGAGCGGGCGATTGCGGCTGGCATCACCATCGCTCCGCACCGCTGCGGCGATCGAACTGAGGCCGCGGCGCCGGTGCAGTATGGCGGCACACCGATCGCCGCGCTGTGCGCACGCTGGACGGTTGGATCCACATACGACCTGTCGCGCGCCGCCAGCGTGTTGACGATGGCGGCGACGGCGGCGGCGCCACTGGTGTCCGCGGCGCTCGTGCGTCGAAATCAGCCGGCGGCCGCGGCTCTCGGCGGACTGATCGGCGTCACGCCGGCGATGGTGGAACTGCGGCACGCCATCGAACGCGCGGCGGCGGCGCCGTTCGCCGTCCTGATCGACGGCGAGAGCGGCAGTGGCAAGGAGCTGGTCGCACGGGCGATTCATCGGCTGGGCGCGCGCCGCGATCGCGCGTTTTCGACGCTGAACTGTGCCGCGCTCCCCGACGACCTGGTGGAGGCCGAGCTGTTCGGCCACGCGCGCGGCTCGTTTACCGGCGCCTTGTCAGAGCGTGCCGGGGTGTTCGAAGAGGCGCACGGCGGTACGTTGTTCCTGGATGAAATCGGCGAGCTCTCGCTGCGCGCGCAAGCGAAAGTGCTCCGGGTGATTCAGGAAGGCGAATTGCGGCGCATCGGCGAGAACGCCTCCCGCCGGATCGACGTCCGCATCGTCGCGGCGACGAACCGTCAGCTGCACGCGGAAGTCGAGGCCGGACGCTTCCGGCTCGATCTGTTGTACCGGCTGGATGTCATCCGCATCACGCTGCCGCCGCTCCGCGACCGCCGCGAGGACATCGCGCTGCTGGCCGAACACATCTGGCGCGACGCGACCGAGCGCGTGGGCAGCCGCGCCGCGCTCAGCGCGGCAACGATTGCGGCCCTGGCGCGCTACGACTGGCCGGGAAACGTCCGCGAACTGCAGAATGTGCTGGCGGCGCTGGCCGTGCGCAGCCCGAAGCGCGGCGTCGTGCCGCCGACGGCGCTGCCGCCCGCGTTCGGTGAACGGCGAGACGACGAGTCGTGGCGACTCGATGCGGCGCGCCGCGTCTTCGACGAGCAGTTCGTTCGCGCCGCGCTCGTGCGGACCGGCGGGCATCGGAGCCGTGCGGCGGAAGAGCTCGGTGTCTCGCGTCAGGGACTGACGAAACTGATGACGCGTCTTGGCATCGCGTCCGACGAGTCGAACGCGAGCTCAGACCCACCTTCGCTCGATTGAAGATTGACGAGCTTCGGCGGGGCAGGCGTTCTTAAACGACGCGGCAGGCTAGACGAGGAGGTGCTTCCGGTGTGATGCCGGCTGCAGGAAAAGGGGACGGGCCGTGCCGCGTTGCATACCGGGCAGACGTGCAGCACCACCAGATGATCCGGCTGATGGCCAACCTTCGCTCGAAGCCGGCCCCGCCAGCAGCATTTGCAACGGTGGAGCCAACTGAACGGTTTGAGTGCCAGGCACACGAGCCGTACCCACAGGCGCTCGGTCCATGGTGGCTCGAAGCGCTCCCTCGGCGCGATCGGTGGCGGCGCCACCGGTTGAGCTATTGGTCGATGCGGACGCAGAAACGGGTGAGCTCGTTCCGATCGGTCCAACGGATGCTGTCGCTGCGGACGTGCGGCCATTCTGCGGAAACCCTCTCCAATTCTAACGGAGATCAGAATTTTCTGGCGGCGAGTTGCTGCCGCAGCTTCTGAATCTCCGCGCGGTTCACGAGCGTGGGATCGGCGGTGACGGCCGCGCTCAGCTCGGCAGACGCCTGATGCATATCGTCGACAGCGGCGTAGATGATCGCCGCATGCCACCGGAGATCGGGCGCGAAGCCGGCGTCGGCGGCCAGCGCGTCTCGAATTGTGCTCGCCGCTTCCACGTGGCGACCCAGCAGGTGCTGCACCCACGCCAGCGTGTCGAGCGAGTACGGCACCAGCGGCTCGCGCCGGTACGTGCCCAGTGAGTAGTAGTTCGCGATGCTCGCGCCGCCGAGGCGTGTCGGATCTTCACGCGCGACGACGGTTGCGCGCTGGGCGATCGGCAGCGCCTCTTCGGGACTGTTGCGATAAACCGCGAGCGCGTACGCGAGGTTGTTGAGCGCGAGCGGATCGTTGGGGCTGTAGGTCAGGATGGCGCGGTACTGCTCGATGGCCGATTCGCGGTTGCCGGCGTGGTCGTCGATCAGCGCCAGTTCGATCCGCGCCGGAATGAACCGCGGCTCCGCGGCGATTGCCGCTTCGAGTGCCTTGCGTGCGCCCGCCGTGTCGCCGCGGAGTGCGCGCGATTGGAACTTCATGAACGCGACGACCGCAGAGCGTGAAATCGCCGGATAGATGTTCGCAAGCTTCCGGCGGCTGAACTCGGCCGGCAACTCGGTCGTGGCCTCGATCGGCGGATCGGTGGCCTCGGCGGTGAGAGGCTGCCGCGGAAACGGCGCGCACAGCGGGTCGCCGACGATGAGCGTCTGCCAACTCAGATAGGGCATCGCGGCGTAGAACGACTCCGCCAGATTGCGGCCGCCGGCATAGGCCGGAAACAGAATGTCGGGTCGAATCGACGCATCGAGATAGGGCTCGTCGACATTCGCGGATACGCCCGTCACGCCCGCGCGGATCAAGTCCGCGGCGAGCGAATCGGAGGTGCCGGCGAACCGCGCGTTAGGCGTGCGGTCGCCGGGTTGCCACGACGCCGGCGGCTCTTTGAACGTCCGGCCGTCCGTGCTGACGAACATGCCGGCGAGCGCTCCAGGATAGAACGTGACATCGGGGGCCCGGCGGCGATTGCCGTCCTCGTTCGACCCCCAGGAGTAGTAGCCCAGCAGGCCGAACGCGCTGCGACCGGCCGCCGGCCCGGCTGGCGCGATTCGGTTGCCGAGTCCCTGCGCCGTCAGACGTTCGGCGGCCGCGCCGAGCCATCGGTTGGGAATCGGGTCGCCCTCCGCCGCTCGCGTGTCGAGGGCAAAGCACGCCGTCCGCCGTCGGCGCGGCGGCGCGGTCGATGAGCGCCAGTGCATCCTGAAGGGTGTAACCGTCGAGCCGTGTCACGAGATAGATGTCGTGCGAGCGATGCGTGAACGGTTCGACCGTCGCCGAAGCGGTGGCACCGGCGAAGTAGGGATTGGGTACGAAGCCCACGACCGGAACCGACTCGCCGGTGCGGCGGCGGTAGAGCAGCGTCAGCTCTGAATCGACGCTCGCGTTGGTGCCCGATCGTCCGCTGGTACCGCTGATTCGAATCGGTACATCCTTGGTCAGCACGATGTAAAGGATTCGATCCTGTGCCTGCCGGTTTGCGATGCAGGCCCAGATGGGCTGCTCGATCTGCGTGTCGTAGACCTCGCGATTGACCGACTCGTCGAGCGGGAGCTGCAGGACACACAGGTTGTGTTCGGGGACGCCACGCCGCTCCGCGTACTGACGGCCAATCGTTTCGCTGGCGGAACTGGCGTGGTTGATCACGACCAGCACGTTGGCGCCGGTCTGGGCCTCGGCGGCCCGAGGGGTGGCTAGAGCGAGAGCGCTTGCAACCACGAAAACCGTGCGGGGCAGCGTGCGCAGAAGACACGAACCACTCACTGGGGCCAAACCTCGGCAAAAACTCAGCAGGTTTGGTGCCAGCGCGAGCCGGACGATTTGGGCAGGAATTAAATCGAGTACCGTGCAACGAGCCGGCTCATCGACTCAAAGCATTACAACTGCTGTATCAGGCTGAGACGTCGGCAGAGCTGACTCGCGTCTCTCGAATGGCCGATGCTGATGAATCGACCGGATGGCATCTACGTTGCTCGGGAGTTGGGTCCGCCGTTTTATGGACTGACAGGCACACAGACATGCTTCAAGCGTTCGCCCCACCCGACAGATTCCCCGTTGCGACCGCCCGTCACGTCAACGAGCCGCCGTTGTTCCGCGAGTGGCATCCGCACGTGCTCCTCGTGGGAGACGACGCCAGCATCAGCCCGGCGCTGTCGCGGCTCCGCCCACAGCTGAGAACACCGATCTGGCAGTGGCGTCCCGCAGTCGCCACCGATCCGCCACGGATCACCAGCGGCGCGATGATTATCTGGGGCGCCGATGCGCTCAGCCTGGACCAGCAACGTCACCTGCTCGCGTGGATGACGGGGCCGGGTGCGCACGTACAGATCGTGTCCATCGCCGAGCATCACCTGTTTTCGCTCGTCTCGCAGAAAGCATTTCTCGACGATCTGTACTACCGGCTCAACATGGTGTGCGTGGCGTTGGACGACGGCCACGCCAATCCGCGGACCACGCTGCTGTAGCCGCGGCGCGGTCAGCGTTTCGATTTGAGGGCGTCGGCCCGGAGCTTCACGCTCCGAAGCGCGGCGTTCGCCGGATCTTTTGCCAAGCCGCGTTCGATCGACGCCGACGCCGCTTCGGTGTCGCCTGCTTTCAGCTGGGCCTCTGCCAGGAGCGCGATCAGCTTCGTATCGTTCGGGCTGGCGGACGCCGCCTGGTCCAGCCATTCGACCGCGGTGTCAGGGTCGTTGAGCCGCAGTGACAACGCCGCGATCCGCGACGCGCGCGCCACGAAGTCGCGATCCTCCGGGACGACGCTGCCATAGAGAATCAGGGCGTTGCGAGCGGCATCCAGATGATTCTGCCTTTCGGCGGCGGACGCGTAGAGCAGGAACGCGGCCGGCTCGATCGGATAGCGGCTCGTCGCCTGCTGCAGCGTATGCTCGGCCGCTTCGTTCTCGCCCTCCTGCAGCAGCGCGCGCCCGTACAAGGTCAACACGTCGCTGCCCGCGTTCGTACTCGCGGCGGCGCGCTCGAGCGCCTGCCGCGCCTTGCTCAAGAAGGCGCGGTCGTCGCGCGGACGCTCCAGCCAGACCTGTCCCAGCGCCCGATAGATCTGCGGTTCGTCCGGGTTGCGCTCGAGCGCGTTCCCGAGCGTGAGCACGGCGAGATCCCAGTGCCCGGCGCGCGCGTGCGCCAGGCCGACCGCCACCTGACGTTCGACGTGATCCCGATCGAGCCCCGCCAGCAGCTGCAGCTGCTCCAGCTCGTCTCCGCGCCGGCCGAGCGCCGCGAATACGTCGGCCAGCTCCTCGCGCGCCGCGATCAAGCCCGGAGAAAGCGCGACCGCCTTTTCGAGGGCTGGCAGCGCGTCGGACATCCGGCGTTTTTCCCGCAGGCAGATCCCCAGGAGGTAGTAGGCGTCGGCCATCCGATCGTCCAACCGCACGGCCTGGTTCACGGCGGCGAGCGCGCCGTTCACGTCGCCGTCGCGGTAGCGGGACAGCGCG
Source organism: uncultured Acidobacteriota bacterium (assembly GCA_963792175.1). Taxonomy (GTDB): domain Bacteria; phylum Acidobacteriota; class Vicinamibacteria; order Vicinamibacterales; family CAVVIG01; genus CAWBVG01. The sequence goes on along the minus strand of CAWBVG010000014.1, from coordinate 98,176 downwards.
AGCTTGTAGCTCACGCGCGCCGAGCGATCGTCCAGCCGCAGGCACTGGGCGAAGGCGTCGGCCGCATTGCCATACCGCTGGACCTGATACAGCACGTCGCCCAGCGATTCCAGGGGGTGGGTGGCGCTGGGGTCGAGCGCCGCCGCCTTACGAAAATCGCGGGCGGCGGCGTCGAGGTCGCCGCGGTCGCCACGGCGTTGGTAGGTTTCGCCCCGTCGCAGGTAGGCGAGCATCGAGTCGCCGCGCAGGGCGATCGCCCCGCTGTAGGCCTCGATGGCCGCAAAGGTCTGGTCCTCGCGCAGCGCGGTATCGCCGCGGCTCAGCGCCTTCCGGTAGTCGCGCTGCCGGGCCACCGCCCAATAGGCGCTGACGGCCCCCGCGGCGCTCAGGGCCAGCACCGCGACGACGGCAAGGGAGCGCTTCATAGGGGGCCTGCGGCCTAGGCGTCTATCCTAGCAGCCCCAGACGGAACCCTGGGCCACGGCCGGGGTCTAACTTGATATAGTGGAGATCTCCGTGAAACAGGCGCGCGTTGCCAGTTGGAGCGACGTAGGCGGCCGAGAGGCGGCGCTCATCCAGCGCTGTGCTGCCGGCGAGGAATCGGCCTGTTCGGAGCTCGTGGCCGAACACCAGCGAATGGTCGTCCAGCTGGCCATGAACCTGCTCGGCGATCACGACGAAGCGCTGGACCTGTCGCAGGAAGTCTTCCTTCGCGTCTTCCGCACCATTCACCGGTTCCGCGGCCAGTCGAGCCTCCGCACCTGGATCTACCGCATCGCCGTCAACCAGGCGCGCAACCGGCACCGGTTCTGGCGGCGGCGTCACCGAGCGGATCAGGTGTCGCTCGATCAGCACATCGCGCTGCACGGCGAGTTCCGCTCGAACGGCGACACGACGCCGGACCGCGTCCTCGCCCAGAAGGAACTGGCCGAGCGGCTGCAGCAGGCACTCGATCAGCTGCCGTTCGATCAGCGCACCGCCATCGTGCTGCGCGAAATCGACGGCCTGAGCTACGAGGAAATCGCCTTCTCCCTCGGCGTCGCGATCGGCACCGTCAAATCGCGCCTCACGCGCGCGCGCCAGTCGTTACGGCTCGAGCTGCGCGAAGCGAGGACGGCATGAGACCGCTTTCCTGCGCGGCGGCGCGCCGGCGGCTGCAAGCGTTTCACGATCGCGAGCTCGACGTCCGGGATCAGATTGCGGTCGGCTCCCATCTGGAGTGGTGCGATCACTGTGCCGCGGCGCTCGCGGAGCTTGGTGAGGTGCGGACGCTGCTGCAGGCGTGCGCGGCAAGCCGCCCAGTCTTCACGCACGAAGAAGCCGCCGCCTTCAATGCCAACGTCGTCAACCGCCTCAAGGCCGAGGACGACGTGGCGTTCGTCACCACCGTCCGTGGACTGTTCGACGACATGCACTTCGTGTACGCCGGGCTCGGCGCCGCCGCTGCGGCGTTGGTCTGCATGGTCATCGTGCTCGGCATGATGCGGTTCGCGGCCGATGAACGGCCCGATTCGCTGGCGGCGATCGTCAACGTGCTGGCGACGCCGCTCGAATGCGACTCGGTGACCGATTTGGGAGAGACGCTGGCCTGCCGCGAACGCTGGGCCGAGCGGTTTCAACGCGCGAACGCGTCGGCGGGGCAGGACGCCGTCTTCACGCTCGAGGCGGTGCTGACCCGGCAGGGCCGCCTGCCGAACCTGCCGCTGCTGCGCAATGGCCGTCAAACCGCGGCGAGCCAGGTGCAATTGATCGAAGGGCTGCTCGACGTGGTGTCGCGCTCACGTCTCGATGCGGCGCAGCCGGTGCTGCCGGGAACCGCGCAGGTGCTGCTGCTCGTCGAGCGCGCGACCGTTCGCGCCAACAAGCCGCTCGACGTGCCGCTGCCGCCGAAGAAGCGCGCGGACACCACGACCCACATCCGCACCGTCCGGGCGTAACGCTCGGCTAAGCCCCGCGCTTCGCTCGGTCAACGCCGCAGCGAGACGAAGGACGCGAAGTTCTTCTCTTACGAAAAGACTCTTCGTGGTCTTCGGTCTCTTCGTGTCTTCGTGATAAGCCGTCTGGGGTTCTCTATCGTCGGCGCGGAGGTGGAACGTGCATGGTCGCGACGTTGTTCATCGAGTCGCTCGCGCGAAGCGTCAGGCCGCGTTCGCCGAGCTCGCCATCCACAGACAGCTCGTAGTGCTCGTCGCGGGAGTCGGCAATCCCGTCCACCGGGAAAACGCCGCGCCAGCGCTGGCCGTCCTGTGAGAACTCGACGCGCTGGATGGGGGAGTGGTCGTCCTTGACGTCGAAGGGAATGATGGTGCGCCCGCGATCGACGCGGACGTTGCCGACGACAATCGCCGGCGGCGCGTTGTCCACCTCGAACGCGACGCTGTCCAGCTCGCCGGCCAGCGCGGTCGCCGCCGGATTCGACGCCGAGTCGGAAGCGACGATCTTCACGAAATAAGTCCCGTTCGGAATGGTGGTGGTGTCCCACACGAGAATGGCTTCCGGCGTCGCCTTCCGCAGCGTCTTCCACGCCGTCTCACCTTCGCGCCGGTAGAGCACGTCGTACACCAGGTCGTCGTCGTTCTCGTCGTCGGCTTTCCAGATCAGCGTCTGCAGCGATTTCTGGTAGGTGCGCCGGCCGAGCGACGAGGACGACCCGGGCTGGGCGCTGGCCGCGGCGGCGAGCTTGCGGTCCGGCGTCGACTGATCCTCGAAGCCGGCGAGCTCCGGATCGCCCGTCGAGAACGGCTTCTGAAACACGATGCCTGGCGGATGCACGGTGATCGAGCGCACCACCGGCCGCAGATTGCGCTGCAGGTAGGCAGCCGTCACCGACGTCAGCACGGGCCCGGGGCCGCCCTGGCCGGTGACGACGCACCGCCATTGCAGGTAGCGGGCCTTGGGGCTCGTCACCGGCGATCCTTCGGCGTTGACGTACGGCCCGGCCCAGGCGCTCCAGGTGTCGTCTGGGGTTTCGGTATTCCCGGACCGCGTGTACATCTCGATGCGGCTGCCGGCCGGCACGCTGGCGCGCCAGCTGATTGCGCCCCAGGTGGACACCATCTGCGCGTCGCGCACGTCGGATTCGTAGGTGCCCCGCGGCGCGCGGTCCGGGGAGAGCCTGAAGACCTTTCCCGGATTCGCGGTCGCGTAGTACAGGCGGCCACGCGCGTCCTTGTGGAACGCGGTCACCTGCTGCGCGCTGGCGCGCGCCAGCAGGGTCGGCCGCGGCGGGTCGCCCTCGAGGCGGTAGATCTTGCCCTTGCCGCCGGTGCCGATGACGAGCGTGCCATTCTGATCGAAGGTCAGATCGTACGGCGCGTCGTCGCGCGACTCCCAGAGCTGGTCCCACACGCCGTCGGGAGAGATGCGATAGACGGCACCCTTCGGCTGGCGGCGATCTTCCCGCGTCGAGGCGCCGCTGCTCCCGCCGACGTCGACGATCGACATCGAGGTGACCTCGACGGACACCGACGGGATTGGCGCACGGGCTTCCGTCGCCGCCGGGCGGTCGGGGCGATCGTCCGTCAGCGCCGGGGCGCCGCCGCCGCTGCTCCCGGGACGTCCACTCAGGGCCGCCACGTACAACGTGCCCTTGTCGTCGAATCGGAGAGCGCGGATTTCCTGGAACGGCGAATCGAGCAGGACGAACGCCTTCCCCTCCGGATCGATCCGCAGCACCTTCCCCGGCGTGCCGGTACCGGCCAGGAGATTGCCGGCCTTGTCGAACGCGAGCGCGGTGGCGTGCGTCGCGTTGGTCTTGTAGAACGGCACGCCTTTGCCGTCCGGTGCGATCTTGTAGATGATCCCCTTGTCGCCGGTCGCTGCGAACAGGTTGCCCTTCGTGTCGACCGCCAGCGCCCAGATGTACTTGTCCTCGGAGCTGAAGAACGGCGACGCGTTGCCGTTGCGATCGACTTTGTAAATGCGGCCGTCGGGCGACGTGCCGACGTAAATCCCGCCGTTCGGCGCGGGCGCGAGCGCGTGGGCCTCGAGCTCGGTGCTGTCGAAGAACAGCGACCCCTTGCCCTGCGGATCGATGCGAAAGACCTTGCCCTCGTTGCCGGTGCCGACGAACAGCGAGCCGTCGGACTCCGCGATCATCGACCACAGAAACGGCGCCGACGTCTCGAACACGAGCTCGGTGGCCGGACCGAGCGTCAGCTGGCCGTGGCTGTCAATCGACAGGTTCTCGACGTCGCCCTTGAGAAAATCGGTCTGGGTCGACGACTGGAAGAACTTCGGTGACGACGCCTGCAGCGCGAGCGCTGCCAGCGCCACGAACACCGCCGCCGTGAAATATCGCATCAGTTCTGCGACACGGTGATCGTGAGCGTGCGGGAGCCGGAGATGGCGTGATCGGTGGCGACTTCCCATTCACCGAGCGTCGCGCTCTGGAGCGGGTTGAAGTTGCCGCCGTTGCGATCGCCTTCCAGGATGCCGAGCACCGAGGGCGGCAGCGACGACAACAGCTCGCCGTTGACGACCGCGCCGGCATCCGAGCCGAGCAGCTTGACGTACAGCGTGTTGTTGCGGCGCCCTTTGTTGAGCGCCTTGATCATCTGGTCCACGCTCCGCGACTGCGATCCTCGCGCCTCGCGCTGCTCGGACAGTCCCAGGCGGTTGCCGTCGGACACCAGCACCGACAACGAGCCGCTCGCGTTTGCCGGGATGGCAATCGGCACCGTGCGGACGACTTCCTCGCCGCGATAGGTCCGGTAGAGGACTTTCAGCGGCGTGTCGCGTCCGGCGCGCGGACGTGGATCGTCGAGCCAGACCCGCTCGAGCGTCGCGGTTCGGGGCGCCTCGGTCGTGCCGATGGTGATCTCGACGCCTTCGATGTCGACCTTCTCGTAGTCGTTGCCCAGGAGATACGTGATCGGGGCGACGACATACGCCGCGGCGGCCGTCGCGGCCTGCTCGCCGGAGAACAGGTTGTTGAACCCGATTGCGTCGTGCTTTCGCACCTTCGCGGAGCCGCGCACGCTGAGGGTCATCGATTCGAACTGGCGCTCGTAGGAGGTCAGGGTGTTGACGATCGTCGCGTAGGTCATCAGCGGTCCGAACAGCGGATCGTTGACGACGCCGAACTTGAACGTGCGCGTCGGGCGGCGGTTCGATTCGAGCGCGAGCGTCACCGGCAGCATCCGCGGCCCAGGGCCGAGCGTGCCGGCGATCGCCGTGGCGCGATCCTGCAGGACCGTGCCGATGATTTCCCCGGTGCTCGAGAGCTTCATCGACGAGAACAGGCTCGGCAGCACGGTGTAGGTGTAGGCGCGCGTCATCGGAAACTCGGTCGGGCCGAGGTTGTACATCGGATGACCGAACGCATACACGCGGTCGCCGTCGATGTGTGTCACCGTGCCGGTCGCCCCGAGCGACAGATCGCCGCTGACGAGCATGACGCCGACGCCGTCACCCGGTTTCAACGGTCCTTCAAACGGCTTCTCGCCGGAATGGAAGCCGGCGGCGTTTCCGCCCATCGGGATGAAGCCCTGTTCGCGGAACGCGCTGCCGAGCATGTCGGCGATTTCAGGCTCGAACCCGGCCATCACGAGCGGCGTCGCGATCGGACGGAGCAGCGTGCCGAGCTGCGGGCCGCCGACGTCGGCGACGGCGGTCACGCCGGAGAACTGTGCGTCGCCGGGTCGATCGGCGAACGGTCGATTCCAGTTCAAGGCCTTGCGGAAGGCGGCCTGGAGGTTCTCGCGCGTGAGCGGATACTCGAGGTGCACGCGAGAGCCGGGCGGGCCGCGGCGCGTTCAGCGTGGTCGCGTCCGTCATCTCGGCGATCGGCGTGATGCCGGCAATCGGTTCCTTCGAGAAGCTACCCAGCGCATACGACACGGCGCCGACGAGCCGGTCGTCGATGTACACCGGGCTGCCGCTCATGCCCGCAATGACCCCGGTGTTGGCGAGAGGACCGCCCTCCAGCCGGGCCAGGATGAGGTTTCGCTGCGTGCCGATGACGTTCTCGAGCACGCCCAGGATGTGCGCTTTGAACTCCTCGACATGGGTGCCGTCGAACACCGTGTGTCCGATGCCCACCATCCCGGGACGAATCTCGGAAACCGGCATCTGAACGGTGGCCCCGCGGAGGCCGGGCGACGCCAGCGACAGCACGGCGGCACCGATGCCGGCAAACGCGAGCAGGACTGGTAGTTTTCGGTGGAACATCTCCTTCATTTTGACACGGAACGGTGCGGTTTGTTATGGTGACGGCTCCTATGGTTGGCGAGGCAGGGATTCTTCGGTCACACGCCGGGACGAGTGCGTGGCGGTGGTATTGGGCCCCGACCGAAGAGGCATCCGCCTTGGCCTGACCGCCACCGCGCGAACGGATTTCTCGAGCCTCTTCAGCCGAACGGTTGAAGAGGCTTTTTTCGTTTATGGCGACACCCGAGCTGTGCGTAACCGTGACGGCGCCCACGATGGCGGACCTGCGTCGACAGCGCGATGCCGTCGGCGACGCCGACCTCGTCGAGCTGCGCCTCGACAAAGTGCGCGACCCGAGCGTTGCCGGCGCCCTCGAGGGGCGCACCCGGCCGGTGGTCATCACCTGCCGTGCCGCCTGGGAAGGGGGCGGCTTCACCGGATCCGAGGAAGAGCGTCGGCGGATTCTGAGCGAGGCGCTCGAGTCCGGCGCGGAGTACGTCGACATCGAATGGCGTGCGCGATTCGACGATCTGGTCAGCCGGGGAGGGCGCCGTGTCGTGCTGTCATCCCACAACTTCGACGGCATGACACGCGATCTGGCCGAGCAGCTGCGGGCGATGCGCGGCGCGACCGCCGGCATCGCGAAAGTCGCGGTCACGCCGCAGTGCCTGGCCGACTGCGCGCCGCTGCTGGCGCTCGGCGCCGAGGCTTCGCGCGACAGCCGAATCATCGTGATTGGTATGGGCGACTACGGCCTGGCGACGCGCCTGCTCGCCGGGCGCTTCGGCTCCGCGTGGACCTACGCCGGCGCGCTGCGCGACATCGGACAGGTGACGGCATCTTCCCTGCTCAACGAGTACCGCCTGCGCGCGATCTCCGACACCACCGCGATCTACGGCATCGTCGGCGGTTCGGTGATGCATTCGGTCTCACCCTCGATGCACAACGCCGCGTTCGCGGCAGCCGGAATCGACGCGGTGTATCTGCCGCTGCCGGCGGTCGACGCCGACGACTTCCTGGCATTTGGCCGAGCGATCGGGATCAGCGGCGCGAGCGTGACGATTCCTCACAAGGTCTCGTTGTTCGAGCGTGTCGACGAGGTCGATGCGATCGCACGCCGCATCGGTGCCATCAACACCATCCGCGTCGTCGACGGCCGGTGGGTGGCGCGCAACACGGACGTGAACGGCTTCCTTCATCCGCTGAGGGATCGGGTGGAGCTGGAAGGTCGCCGCGCGGCGATTCTGGGCGCCGGGGGTGCGGCGCGGGCGGTTGCGGTTGCGCTCGCATCCGGCGGTTGCGCGGTGCGGGTCCACGCGCGGCAGCGCCCGCAGGCGGAGGAAGTCGCGGCGCTGGTCGGCGGCAGTGCGGGACCGTGGCCGCCCGAGCCGGACGGTTGGGATCTGCTCGTCAACTGCACGCCGATCGGCATGTACCCCAACGTCGACGACACGCCGCTGCCCGCGGAGCGGTTGACGGGGGGTGTGGTGTACGACCTCGTCTACAACCCGCCAGCCACGCGGCTGCTGCGCGAGGCGGCGGCACGCGGCTGTCGGACGATTGGCGGCCTCGACATGCTGGTGGGGCAGGCGCACGAGCAGTTCACCTGGTGGACCGGCGCAGTGCCTCGCGCCGGCGTCATGCGCCAGGCGGCGGACAGAAGGCTGACGGAGTTCACACGCAATGAAGACTACGTCGTTTGACGAGTTCAAGGAACTGGCGCGGCGCGGCACGTTCGTGCCGGTGTGCAAGGAGATCGTCGCCGATCTGCTGACGCCGGTCTCGGCGTTCCTGAAGATCGCCGAGCACGCCGACTACGCGTTTCTCCTCGAGAGCGTCGAGGGCGGCGAGCACGTCGGGCGGTATTCGTTCCTCGGCAAGGATCCGTTCCTGATTCTGCGTTCGCGGGACGGTCGCACGACGCTCGATCGCGGCGGCGCCAGCAGCGAAAGCGATCGGCCGTTCATCGAGACGCTTCGCGGCCTGATGGCCGATTTCAGGTCGCCGTTCGTGCCGGATCTGCCGCGCTTCACCGGCGGCGCGGTCGGGTATCTCGGCTACGGGGCGGCGTCGTGGTTCGAGCCGGTCCTCGGCGACCTCGGCGGCGGCGTCGACGGGGCGGACCAGGCCGGCTTCATGCTGTTCGACACCGTGCTCGCGTTCGATCACGTGCAGCACCGCATTCTGATCATCGCGAACGCGCGCATCACGGCTGACGACGACCTCGAGTCGCTGTATCAGTTCGCGCGGGCGAAAATCGAGTTCCTCGAGCGCGAGCTCGAGCGCAGCCTTTCGCATGCGCGCCGGGAAACCGCCAGCGGACTGGAATTCACGTCGAACCACACCCGGGAACGCTTCGAGGAGCAGGTCCGCGCCGCGAAGGAGCACATCGCGGCCGGCGACATCTACCAGGTCGTCCTATCGCAGCGGTTCGAGGCGGAGGTCGCGGCCGATCCCTTCACCGTCTACCGCGCGCTCCGGCACGTGAACCCGTCACCGTACATGTATTTCATCCGCATGGGCGGCGTGTCCGTGGTCGGGTCGTCGCCAGAGATGCTGGTGCGCGTCGAAGGCTCCCGCGTCGAGACGCATCCGATCGCCGGCACCCGGCCGCGCGGACGCACCGACGAAGAAGACATGCGGATGGCCGAGGAGCTGAAGCGGAACGAAAAGGAGCGCGCCGAGCACGTCATGCTGGTCGACCTTGGCCGCAATGACGTCGGTCGGGTCTGCGAATACGGGTCGGTCCGGGTCCCGCAGTTCATGGGCCTCGAGCGCTTCTCGCACGTCATGCACCTGACGTCGATCGTCGAAGGGAAACTCGCGGACGATCGCGATCGGCTCGACGCGCTCGTCTCGTGTTTCCCGGCCGGCACCGTGTCCGGCGCGCCGAAGGTGCGGGCGATGGAGATCATCAAGCAGCTGGAACCGTCAGGGCGCGGTCTCTATGCTGGTGCGGTCGGCTACCTGGATTTTGCCGGCAACCTCGATTTCTGCATTGCGATTCGCACGGTGATCATGTCGAAAGGCCGCGCCTACGTGCAGGCTGGTGCCGGGATCGTGATGGATTCGAACCCGGCGGCTGAATACGAGGAAACGCGCGACAAGGCGAAGGCGCTGCTGCGCGCGCTGGAACTGGCTCAGGCAGGGCTCTAGATGGTGCTGGTCATCGACAACTACGACTCGTTCACGTACAACCTGGTCCAGTACCTCGGGGAGCTCGGCGCTGAGGTGAAGGTGGTGCGGAACGATGCCGCCACGCTCGAGGAGGTGGCGGCGGCGCGGCCCGACCGGATCGTCATCTCGCCAGGGCCGGGACGTCCCGAACAGGCGGGCGTGACGATGAGGGTGATCCGCGAAATGGGACAGTCGACGCCGATTTTCGGCGTCTGCCTGGGCCATCAGGCGATCGGCGCCGTCTTCGGCGGATCGGTCGTGCGCGCCGCGGTGCCGATGCACGGGAAGACGTCGACCATCGAGCACGACGGCCGCGGCCTGTTCACCGGCATCGCCGGGCCGTTCGTCGCCTCGCGCTACCACTCGCTGGTGGTCGCCGGCGATTCGCTGCCGCCGGATCTCGATCGTGTCAGCGCGTACCGCCGAGGACGCGACGATCATGGGCCTGCGGCATCGCTCGTGGCCGGTTCACGGCGTGCAGTTTCATCCCGAGTCGATCCTGACCGGCGAGGGCCATCGGATTCTCCGCAACTTCCTGGAAGACCGCTGATGTTTCAGGCACTGATCGAAAAGCTGACGCGGCACGAAGATCTGACGAGCGACGAGGCCGCTGCCGCGATGACCGAGGTGATGGAGGGGCGTGCGGCGGCGTCGCACATCGCCGGCCTGCTGATCGGCCTCGCGATGAAGGGCGAGCGGCCGGCGGAAATCGTCGGTCTCGCCCGGACGATGCGCGCGCACGCGGTGCAGGTGTCGAGGCGGTACGACGATCTCTTCGATACCTGCGGCACCGGCGGCGACCGGTCGGACACCTTCAACATTTCCTCCTGCGCCGCCCTCGTCGTCGCGGCCTGCGGCGTGCACGTCGCCAAACACGGCAACCGATCGGCGTCGAGCCGCACCGGCGGCGCCGACGTCTACGAAGCGCTCGGCATCCGCGTGACGGCGCCGCCGGCGGTCGTCGAACGCTGTCTCGCCGACGCGGGTATCGGGTTCTTCTTCGCGCCGACGTTCCATCCGTCGATGCGCCACGCTGGACCGGTGCGCCGCGAGCTTGGCGTGCGAACCGCGTTCAACCTGCTCGGTCCGCTGACCAACCCGGCCGGCGCCACGCGCCAGCTGGTCGGCGTGCCGCGGCCGGAGTTCACCGAACTGCTGGCGCGGTCGCTGATGCTGCTCGGTACGACGCGCGCCTGGGTGGTTCACGGCGCCGATGGGATCGACGAGCTCACCACCACCGGTTACACGAAGATCTCGGAGTGCCGCGACGGCGCCGTCAACACGTTCTATCTGCATCCGGCAGACGTCGGTCTGCCGAAGGCGGCGCCCGGATCGCTGCAGGGCGGCGACGCGTATCACAACGCCCGGATCATCGAGGGCATCCTCGACGGCGAGCGCGGGCCGGCGCGCGATGTCGTGCTGTTGAACGCCGGGGCCGCCCTGTTCATCGCCGGCGTGGCGTCGTCTGTCGACGATGGGATTCTGAGAGCGTCGCGGGCGATCGATCGCGGCGACGCCAAGCGAACGCTCGCCGACCTGGTCGCCCTGTCGACCGCCGAAGAATTCGGGGCAGGCGCGTGACCGATCTGCTGGCGGCGATCGTGGCTGGCACACGGCGCAGTGTCGAGGTGCGCGAGGCGCAGACGCCGTCGGCCGCCCTCGCCGAACGTGCGGCGGCCGCGACATCGCGTCAAGGGCGCTTTGCGGTCGCGGTGTCAGGCACCGGCACGATCAACGTCATTGCCGAGTGCAAGCGCCGTTCGCCATCGAAGGGTGTCCTGCGCGCTGACTACGATCCGGCGGCGATCGCGACGGCCTATGCGGAGGCAGGCGCGGCGGCCATCTCGGTTCTGACCGAGCCGACGTTCTTCGATGGTTCGCTCGAGCACCTGGCGGCGGTCCGTGCCGTCGTCGATGTCCCGTTGCTGCGCAAGGATTTCGTGGTGTCGGAGTACCAGCTGCTCGAAGCGAAGGCCGCCGGCGCCGACGCGGTGCTGCTGATCGTCGCGGCGCTGCGCCCGGTCGAGTTGAAAGTGCTGCACGACCACGCGACGCGAATGGGACTCGATGTGCTGGTGGAAGTCCACGACGCAACCGAGCTGTCGATTGCGCTCGACGCCGGCGCGCGGATCGTCGGCGTGAACAATCGCAACCTGCGGACGCTGGAAGTCGATGTTCAGGCATCAGAGGAATTGATCGCGAAGATGCCGGCGGAAGTCGTCGGCGTCAGCGAGAGCGGGCTGCGGACGGCGGCCGATGTGTTGCGGCTGCGCAGCCTCGGGTATCGCGCGTTCCTGATCGGGGAGCGGCTGATGACCGCTGCGGACCCAGGCGAACAACTCAAGCAACTGCTCGCCTCGACCGCGGCGGGCACAGAGGACACAAAGGTTACAAAGGACACAAAGGGTACGAAAGACACCAAGATTGCGATGGTGAAACCGGGATGAGTTCGGCCGTGGTCTCTCTCAATGTGTTTCGACGATGGGGTCGTTCGTGCTGGTGAAGATCTGCGGCATCACGCGCGCCGAAGATGCGGCGGCGGCGGTCGAGTGCGGCGCCGGAGCGCTGGGGTTCGTGTTCTGGCCCGGCAGTCCGCGTTGCATCGATCCGTACCGGGCCCGGGCGATTGCCGCAACCCTGCCGCCGTTCGTGACGGCCGTGGGCGTCTTCGTCAACCAGCCGGCGGAGTACGTGAGCCACGTCGCGGCCCTGGTACGCCTCGGCGCGGTGCAGCTGCACGGCGACGAGACCGTTGCCGACGCGGCAGGAATCGCCACGCCGGTGATCAAGGCGGTGACCGTCGCCGATCCACAGCTGTCGGTCTGGCCGTCGCGCACGCTGCTGCTCGTCGACGTGCACGACCCGGAACGGCGGGGAGGCACGGGGCGGACGGTCGACTGGTCCGCGGCGGCGGGGATTGCCGCGCAACGGCGCATGCTGCTGGCCGGCGGGCTGACGCCGGAAAACGTCGGCGAGGCGATCGCCTGTGTGCGGCCGTTCGGCATCGATGTCTCGTCGGGCGTCGAAACCTCGCCCGGCGTGAAAGATCACCGGCGCCTCCGGGCGCTGTTCGAGGCGGTCAATGGAACAAGTGCGTTCGCGACGCGATCCTGACGCGCGCGGCTACTTCGGCGCGTATGGGGGACGGTTCGTCCCCGAAACGCTGGTCGAGCCGATCGAAGAGCTGGAACGCGCGTACTTCGCCGTCCGCGACGACGAGGCGTTCGCCGCGGAACTGAACCGGCTGCTGAAGGACTACGTCGGGCGCCCGACGCCGGTCTACGAGACGCAGCGTCTGACGGAAGCCGCCGGCGGCGCGCGCATCTTCCTCAAGCGCGAGGACCTCACGCACACCGGAGCCCACAAGATCAACAACGCGCTGGGCCAGGCGCTGCTCGCCGTCCGCATGGGGAAACGGCGGATCGTCGCGGAGACCGGCGCCGGCCAGCACGGCGTGGCCACCGCGACGGCGTGCGCCCTGCTCGGCCTCGACTGCCACGTCTACATGGGCAGCGAGGACATGGATCGGCAGGCGCTCAACGTCTTTCGCATGCGGCTGCTCGGCGCGGAAGTGTGCCGCGTCGACGCCGGCAGCCGCACGCTCAAGGATGCGATCAACGAGGCCATGCGCGACTGGGTCACCAACGTCGCCGACACCTACTACCTCTTGGGATCGGTGCTCGGCCCCCATCCGTATCCGCTGATGGTCCGCGAATTTCAGTCGGTGATCGGCCGCGAGGCGCGCGCGCAGATTCTCGATCTGACCGGCGCGCTGCCCGCCGCCATCGTCGCCTGCGTCGGCGGCGGCAGCAACGCCATGGGCATCTTCGACGCGTTCATGGACGATCGTGACGTCCGGCTGATTGGCGTCGAAGCCGGCGGTGAAGCGATCGCGCGCGGCCGGCACGCGGCGCGGTTTGCCGGCGGCAGCGCCGGCGTCCTGCAGGGCACTCGCACCTTCGTACTGCAGGACGACGATGGGAACATCGACCTGACGCATTCGATTTCAGCGGGTCTCGATTACGCGGCCGTGGGACCCGAGCACGCGTGGCTCCGCGAGCTGGGGCGGGCCGAATACGCCTACGTCACCGATGCGGAGGCGCTCGACGCGTTCCAGACGCTCGCGAAGCTCGAGGGCATCCTGCCGGCGCTCGAGTCGGCGCACGCGGTCGCCTACGCTCAGCGGATTGCGAAGGCGCTGGGGCCGCAGGCGATTCTGCTCGTCAACCTGTCAGGGCGGGGGGATAAGGATGTGAACACCGTGGAGAAGGCGCTTGCGCGCGCGTAGCGACGACGGTCTCCTTCGCGGGAGTTCGACGTCGTGAGCCGTCTCGACGCGACGTTCGCACGATTGCGCGCGGCGGGACGAACCGGCCTCATCACCTACACGACCGCCGGCGATCCGGATCTGCCGCGCTCCGGCGAGATCCTCAAGGCGCTCGATCGCGCCGGCGCCGACGTCCTCGAGGTGGGCGTCCCGTTCTCCGATCCGCTCGCGGACGGTCCGGTCATCCAGCGGGCGACCGAGCGCGCGCTGGCGGCGGGCGGCAGCCTCCGCGCCACGCTCGCGCTGATCGCGGAGGTGCGGCCGGTCGTGTCGGCGCCGATTGTCGTCTTCACCTACGCCAACCCGCTGCTGCGACTGGGGCTGGACACCTTCGCGCGGCAGGCGGCCGAGGCCGGCGTGGATGGGGTGCTGGTCCTCGATCTGCCGATAGAAGAGGCGGGAGCATTCCGCGAAACGCTGGCGGCTTCACAGATCGACATGATTTTTCTTCTGAGCCCGACGACGACCGACGCACGCATCCAGAAGGCCGCGGAGCTCGGGCGCGGATTTCTGTACGGCATCTCGAGGCTCGGCGTGACCGGGGCCCGTGACCGGGTCGCGTCCGGCGCCGAGGCGCTGGTGCGGCGCATTCGGGCGCACTCCTCGCTGCCGGTGGCGCTGGGCTTCGGGATTTCGCAGCCCGCGCACGTCGCCGAGGTCGGCGCCTACGCGGACGCCGCCGTCGTCGGCAGTGCCCTGGTGTCGATCATCGCTGAAGGTAACGGCGCGTCCGGTCTGACGGCGCGCGTCGAGGAGTACGTCCGTTGGCTACGCTCGACGAATTGAGAGACGACATCGATCGCGTCGACGAGGTGCTGGTGCGCCTCCTCAACGAGCGGGCGCGTGTCGCCTGCGAGATCGGCCGGATCAAGAAGGAGCTGGGGATCGAGGTCTATCAGCCGGAGCGCGAGAAGCAGGTGCTCGCGCACGTTCGGAGCATCGCTGCGGAAGGACCGCTCGGGGCCGAAGCGATCGCACGGCTGTTCGAACGCATCATCGACGAGGCGCGGCGTCTCGAGCGCCGCCTCGTGCACGGAGACGGAGAGGACTGAGTCATGGTAGTCGTGATGGAAGAGCGGGCCAGCGAGGCCCAGATTGAACAGGTCGTGAAGCGGCTGGTGGAGATGGGCATGGACGTCCATCGCTCGACCGGCGTGACGCGAACGGTGTTGGGCGCGGTCGGGCAGGGGCATCCCGACAAGGGGCTGATCGAGATGCTCGAAGGCGTCCACGAAGTGCTGCGGATTTCGTCGCCGTACAAGCTCGCGAGCAAGACCTTCAAGCCGGATCCGACGGTGATCCTGGTCGGCGACGTCCGGATTGGCGGCGACGAAGTCATCGTCATCGCCGGGCCGTGCTCGGCCGAAAGCGAGCCGCAGGTCCGGGCCGCCGCCTCGGCGGTGCGGCGCGCCGGCGCCAAGATCTTCCGCGGCGGCGCCTTCAAGCCGCGGAGCTCGCCATACAGCTTTCAGGGCCTCGGCGAAGAAGGGCTGCGGCTGCTGCGCGACGCCTCGACCGCCGAAAACCTGAAGCTCGTCACCGAAGTGATGGACCTCAGTCAGATCGAGCTGATCGACAAGTACGCGGACATCTTCCAGGTCGGCGCCCGCAACATGCAGAACTTCACGCTGCTGCGGGAACTTGGCCACGCCCGCAAGCCGGTGCTGCTCAAACGCGGCATCTCGGCGACGATCGAGGAATGGCTGCTCTCGGCCGAGTACGTCCTCAGCGGCGGCAACAACGACGTCATCCTCTGCGAGCGCGGGATTCGGACGTTCGAGACCGCGACCCGGAATACGTTCGATATCTCGGCGATTCCCGTCGTCAAGAAGCTGAGCCATCTGCCGGTGATTGCCGACCCGAGCCACGGCGCCGGCCGGCGCGACATGGTCGCGCCGATGGCGCGGGCCGCGGTCGCCGCTGGCGCCGACGGCCTCATCATCGAAGTGCACTGCGATCCGGACCATGCGCTGAGCGACGGCGCGCAGTCCATGTTCCCCTCGCAGTTCGATCGGCTGATGGCCGAACTGAGAATCATCGCGCCGGCGATCGGCCGAGCCATCTGCCTGGAGCCTGTGGCCCGGCGGGGCTGGGGCACATAGTCAAGAGACGCGCCATTGCTGATGGCTGATGGCTGATGGCGAGGGGCTCTGACAAGAGCCTCATGAGTCTCATCAACCATATGCCATCCGCCATCAGCCATCAGCCATGACAAAAACACTCCCCGTCATCCAGCCGAACCAACGTCCGGCCGGACAGCCTCCGATCTTCGACAAGATCGGCATCGTGGGGCTCGGACTGATCGGCGGATCGATCGCGCTGCGGGCGCGCGAGCTGTGGCCGTCGGCGCTGGTGATTGCGGTCGATCAGAAGGACGTGCTCGAGACCGCGATGCGCCTGCACGCCATCGACGTCGCGGCCGACGATCTCGTCGTACTCGCGGAAGCCGATCTCGTCGTGCTGGCGGCGCCGGTCCGCCAGAATATCGAGCTGCTGGCGGAACTGGACCAGAACGTCCGGCAGCCAGCCATCATCACCGACACCGGCAGCACCAAACGCGACGTCGTCGCGGCGGCGGCGCAGCTGCCGCCGCGCTTCACGTTCATCGGCGGGCACCCGCTGGCGGGCGCGGCGCAGGGCGGGCTCGAGCGCGCGCGTCCGGATCTCTTCGAAGGCCGGCCCTGGATTCTGACGACCAAGGCGAGCGACCACAGCGCGCCGCTCGACAAGCTGTCGGCGTTCGTGCGGGGGCTCGGCGCGGAGCCGCGCGTGATGGAGGCCGCCGCGCACGATCGGTTGCTCGCGTATCTCAGCCACCTGCCGCAGCTGACGGCGAGTGCGTTGATGCAGGTGGTCGGTGACGCGGTGGGGCAGGACGGGCTGGCGCTGGCGGGGCGCGGTCTCGCGGATACGACACGGTTGGCCGCGAGCCCCGACGATATCTGGAAGGACATCGCCGCGACCAACCGCGACGAGATCGGTCCGGCGCTCGACGCGCTGATCGAGGTGCTGCAGTCGCTGCGCGCGGACCTGGCGGAAGGGGACCGCCTCGCTGAAATCTTCACCGACGCCAGACGGTGGCGAGAGCGGCTAAAGAATCAGCTGCCCTAATCCCTAATCCCTAATCCCTAATCCCTAATCCCTAATTCGCTATCCCTGCGTCGCGGCCGGCATCAGGGTCACGACCGTGGAGCGCTCGGCCGGGAAGTATTTCTTGAACACATCCTGCAGCGTTTGCGGCGTGACCGCGTCGATCCGCTCGCCCCGCTTCAGAATCTCCTCCGCGTTGCTGCCCAGCGTGACCGCGGACTGCAGGCGCCCCAGCCAGTAGTTGTTCTGCTTCAGCGCCAGCTCGTAACTCCGGCGCGCCGCTTCTTTCGCGCGATTGGTGAGGTCGGCGCTCGGTCCTTCCTGCTGGAGCCGCTTGATCTCCGTCATCACGCGCGCGGTCATCGACTCGATGTTCTCGGGGGCGGCGCCGAAGCGGATCTGGATATGTCCCTCGCCGCGCTGCGGCAGCGGCTGTGACAGCCCGACCGACACGCCATAGGTCTGGCCGAGATCCTCGCGCAGGATGTCGCGGAGCGCCACGTCGAGCACGACGGTCGCAGCGTTGATGTTTTCCTGCTCCACCGGATCGGGCGCCGGGTCGGCGAAGAAGCTGATGACCGTCTGGCCGCGCGGCTCGCGCCCCTGTTCGACCTTCACCCGCTGCGTCGTGTCGGGAAAGTGCAGGTTGACGTCCTTGTACTTCAGTGTGCGCTGCGCCGGTGGACGGCAGCGATCCGACGTAGCGCGCGAGCAGCGGGATGACGTCGTCCACCTTGAACGCGCCGACCATGAAGAACGAGAAATCGGCGGCGTTCTTGAACAGCTGGTGGTAGAACGCGACCATCTTCTCGCGATCGAGCGCCGCGATCCGCTCCGCGGTCATCGGTTCGCTGGTGTAATGGTTCGAGCTGTTGACCTGCGACACTTTTTCGCCGAACACCTGCGCCGGCGCGCGTCCGCGATTGGCGACCATCGCGTCGAGCTGCCGTTTCAGCAGACCGAAGGCATCCGGATCGTCGCCGGGGGCGACGAAGCGCTGATGGAACAGCTGCAGCGCGGTCTCGAGCTGCGCCGGCGCGGCGCTCCCGGAGATGCCGTGGGTCGAGAGCGACACGTACGAGTTCGCCGACACCAGCTTGCCGGTCAACGACCGCGCGATGTCGCCCGGCCGGAGTCCGCCGGCGCCTGACAACTCGATGTAGGCCGGCGACAGCGTGGCCTCGGCATAGTCGGCGGGTGCCGCCAGCGAGGCGCCGCCGAGCGCGTTCAGCGTGAACAGCACCTGGTCGTTCTTGAAGTCGGTCGGCTTCAGCCAGGCCTCGACGCCGTTCGAGAAGCGCACCACGGTGACGCCCAGCGCGTCGATCGTCCGCTTGCTCGTCACGGTGCCCGGGTCGGGCACCTTGTCCATGATTTCTCGTGTCGTGCCGTTGTCGGACCAGGCGTCCACAGAGGCGGCGGTGCCGGACTTCAGCGCGGCCTGGAGGTCGGCCTCGCTCGGGATCTTGATGCCGGGCTTCTGCGGCGAGACCGCGAGGATGACCCGGCTGTCGTCGTTCAAGAGCGCCTTGATGAGGGCCGACGCGTCGTTGGTCGTGATCGTCGGCAGGAGCTGTTTGACGAGCTCGTATTCGTAGGTGATGCCCGACGTCGGCTCGCCGACGAAGAAATGCCGCAGGTATTCGGCGGCGAACGACGGGCTCTCGGTCTTGTCGCGCTCGTTGTAGGCGCGCTCGTAGAAGGCGGCGATCGACTGCTTGGCGCGGTCCATTTCAGACGCCGTGAACCCGAACTCCTTGACGCGCTGCGCTTCGGTGGCCAGCGCCGTCAGCCCGTCCTCGAGCCGGCCGTCCTGCACGCCGGCCGCCATCGAGAACGTCGACACGGTTCCGTTGAGGTTGCCGAAGTTCACGCCGGCGCCGAGGAATTTGGCATCCGCTTTTCGCGCCGAGATCGCCGAGCCGCGCGTCCATCATCCGTTCGACCATGCGCTCGATCAGCTGACGGCGGTAATCGCCCACGTGGAGCTCGCTCTCACGCGGCCGCTTCCGCTCGATCGAGACCGTCGACCGCGTCACCTCCGGATCGGTCGTGACCGCTACCAGCAGCTCTTTGTGGAGCGGCACCGTCTGGTCCGGTGGCCTGGCCGCGGCCGCCCGCGCCCTGATCGGCGTGAAGGCGGTCCGAATCGACTGCTCGATCTTCGGCACGTCGATGTCGCCGACCGCAATCACGGCCATGCGGTCCGGGCGATACCAGGTGTCATAGAACGCCCGCAGCCGCGCGACCGGCGCGTTGCGGATGATGTCCGGCTTGCCAATCGGCAGCCGATCCGCGTACCGCGAGTGATAGAACAGAATCGGAAACTGCTTGTCGCGGATGCGCGATCCGGCACCGAGCCCGCCGCGCCACTCCTCGATCACGACGCCGCGCTCCTTGTCGACTTCCTGCTGCGACAGCGACAGGCCGCCGGCGAAATCGGACAGCGCGGTCAGCGCTTTTTCGACGATTTCCGGCTGATCGCTCGGCACGTCGAACATGTAGACCGTCTCGTCGAAGCTCGTATACGCGTTGACGTGCGGGCCGAGGCGCGCGCCCACCGTCTCGAAGTACTTCACCAGCTCGCCCGGCTTGAAATGCGCGCTGCCGTTGAAGGCCATGTGCTCGATCAGGTGCGCGAGCCCGAGCTGATCGTCGGCTTCGTTGAGCGATCCGGCCTTCACCCCGAGCCGCAGCGAAACGCGCTTGGCCGGCCGGTCGTTCTGCCGCACGAAATACTTCAGACCGTTGGGCAGCGTGGCGGTGTGGATGGCGGTGTCGAAGGGGACCAGCTCGCGGTAATCGATCGGCCGCAGCGCCCCGGTCGGTCTCGACTGGGCAACGGCCAGCGACGTTGCCGCCACGACCATCAATAAGGACATCCGCGCGCGAAACAACATGTACCCCTCCAGAATCGATCGATCGTAGCACGTATAATTGCCACATGGACAAGGACTTCGAGGTAGTTGTCGCCGGCGCCTGCCGCACGCCGATTGGTGCGTTCGGCGGCGCGTTCAGGGACCTCGGTGCGGTCGATCTCGGCGCGATTGCGATTCGCGAAGCGATCGCCCGGACCGGGGTGAAACCGGAGGATGTCGGCGACACGGTGATGGGATGCGTCCTGCAAGCGGGAGCGGGGATGAACGTGGCCCGGCAGGCGGGACTGAAGGCGGGTCTGCCGGTGAGCGTGCCGGGAGAGACGGTCAATCGGGTCTGCGGATCCGGGCTGCAGGCCGTGGTGCACGCCGTCGAAGCGATCCGCGTCGGCTATATCGACACGATGGTGGCCGGCGGCACCGAGTCGATGTCGAATGCGCCGTACCTCCTGAAGGGCGCCCGCTGGGGTTACCGCATGGGCAACGCTGAAGCGATCGACTCGATGCTGCAGGAAGGGCTGACCTGCGCGATCGAGAAGTGCCATATGGGCATCACGGCCGAGGAAGTGGCCGGCCGCTACGGGGTGTCGAGGGCGGATCAGGACGCGTTCGCCGCCGAAAGTCAGCAGCGCGCCGTTCGTGCGATCGGCGAAGGGCGTTTCAAGGAGGAAATCGTCCCGGTGCCCGTGCCGCAGCGGAAGGGCAGTCCGCTGATCGTGGACACGGACGAGTATCCCCGTCCCGGCACGACGGCGCAGACGCTCGCCGCGTTGAAACCGGCGTTCCAGAAAGACGGCTCGGTGACCGCCGGCAACGCGTCAGGCATCAACGACGGGGCGGCGGCGATGATCGTGATGACCATGAAGAAGACGCAGGCGATCGGCGCGACGCCGCTGGCGCGCATCCTGTCCTATGCCTCGACCGGCGTGGACCCGAAGATCATGGGCATTGGACCGGTCCCGGCCGTTCGCAAGGCGCTCGAGCGCGCCGATCTCAAGATCGAGGACGTGGACTTGTTCGAGCTGAACGAAGCGTTTGCCGCGCAGTCGATCGCCGTGGTTCGTGAGCTCGGCCTCGACAGCTCGAAGGTCAACGTGAACGGCGGCGCGATTGCGCTCGGCCACCCGATTGGGGCGAGTGGTGCCCGGGTCCTGACGACATTGATCTACGCGCTGCGAGCGCGGAAGCTGCGTTACGGCATCGCGTCCCTCTGCATCGGCGGCGGTATGGGAATCGCGATGGTGGTGGAAGCGCTGTGACACTCGCGAAGTCTGAAGTTCAAGTCTCAGGATCAAGTCTCAAGGCTCACATGACGACGACCGGCGACGTTCGAGACGCGTTGATCGCGCACGCGCGCGAGGAGTCTCCTCGAGAGTGCTGCGGCATCCTCCTCGGTCGCGACGACGAGATCGTCCAAGCGCGCCGCGCGCGCAATGTGGCGTCGTCGCCGGCGACGCGGTTCGTCATCGACCCGAAGGATCACATCGACGCACGCCGTGACGGGCGGGCGCTCGGCCTCGAGATCCTCGGCTTCTATCACTCGCACCCGCACGGCGCCGCCGTGCCTTCAGCCACCGATGTCGCGGAAGCCGCGTATCCGGGCAGCGTGTACGCCATCATCGGGCTCTCCGCCGACGCGCCCGAGGTGCGGGTGTTCGAATTCGCCGCCGGGAACTTTCACGAGCGCCCGCTCGTCACAGTCGGCTGAGTGACCAGGTCTTCCTCGTCCGTGCTGTCGGTCGCCACGCTGTTCTGCCTGGTTGCGCCGGCCGCGATTCACGCCCAGGATCCTCCCTCCCCCGTCGTTCAGCCTGCGCCGATCGTCCGCGAGATCCGGGTCGCCGGCGCGAGGGAGTTGCCGGAAGACGTCGTTCGTCGTGCCGCGGGCGTGGTGGTGGGCGAGGCGCTGGCTGAAGCGCAGACCAGCGCCGTGGATCGCATCACGGAGAGCGTCCAGCGGAAATACCGCGACGAAGGCTACAGTTTCGCGAGCGCGCAGGTGTCGTTCGATCCGGCATCCGGTGTGGTGACGATCGACGTCAACGAGGGGACGATTGACGGCGTCGAGTTTCAGGGCGTCGACGAGAAGCTCGCGCGGCGGTTCGCCAGCGAGTTCGCGCTGCGCGCCGGCGACGTGTTCAACCGCGAGCGCGCCCAACATGCGCTGGACGCGTTGCTCCAGCAGACGCGCGGCGCGATTCGTCCCGGCCGTCTGTACGGCGACGGCTCGACGTTCACGCCAGGCCGCGACAGGCGGCGACGGCGGGGATCGTTCGATCTCGTCGATCGCGACGGCCGGCGCGTGTTGCTCGTCGGCCTGCGCGAGCCGCCGGGGCGCTTCAAGATGGTTCCCGACCTCGGCGAACGCGAAGATTGGTTCACCGCCGTCGACGGCTTCGTCCCGTCGCTCGGATTCGGCGCCGCCGTCTTCGATCACGACCGCTTCAACCACACCTACGTCGCCGGCCACCTGTCCTATAAAGTGGCGTCCGAGCATGGCGGGTACGCGCTGGGCTTCGAGCGCCCGTTCTTCACGGCGCCGCGGCTCTTTCTCGGCAGCGAGCTCCACAACCTGACCGCCACCGACGACCGTTGGCAGATCTCCTCGACAGAAGCGAGCCTCGCGGCGGTTGGGCCGCGCCACAGCTACCGCGATTACTATCGCCGCTCCGGCGTCCAGGTCAGCGGGGCGCTGCGCGTGCACCCGCAGGTGGAGTTCCTGTTCGCCTGGCGCGGCGAGCGCCAGGAGTCGCTGGTCGACGAGAGCGATTTCAGCCTGTGGAACGACGACGACCCGTTCCGGCCGAACGTCGTCGCGACTGACGGCCGCATGAATGCGGTGGAGGTCGGCGCGTCGGTCAACGGACGCGGCTTCGATCAGGAATCGCTCGAAGCGACCTATCGCCGGCATCAGCTCGAGACGCCGTTCGGCGAGCGCCTGAGCGATTCGGATCACGGGCGCGATCGGTCGCCGCTGTGGAGCATCGACTGGACGTCGGAGATCTCGACGCCAGGGGTGTTGAACAGCGACTTCGACTTCAAGCGGCACATCATCAGCGGCCGGGCGTGGTTTGCGCTGTCGCCCCATCAGGATTTCGGTGTGCGCGCGATCGGCGGCTGGTCCAACGGCGACCTGCCGCCGCAGCGCCAGTTCGGGATTGGCGGCATCGGGACGGTGATCGGTTACGACTTCAAGCAGGAGGTCGGCGACTCGATGGCGCTCGTCAATCTCCAATACGCGCTCGGCTGGCGCAACGGCTTGAAGCTGTTCGGCCTCTACGACTTCGGCCGCGCCAGCCCGCCGGCGCCCGCCGCCAGCGCGCCGTGGTTGAACGGCATCGGCTGGGGCATCGGCGTCGGCGACGTCCGCGTCGACTTCGGCTACAAGGTCAACGACATTCCAGGCTCGCTTCAGGTGCTGGTCCGGCTCAGCCGGGGTTTCTGACGTCACGCATCAGCATGCGCACTGTTTGCGCATTCGTCGTTGCCTTCCTGCTCGCCTCGCGTGTGCTGGCGCTCGATCTCCAGGTGAAGGAGGTGCGCGCGGCGTCCACGATCGTCCAGACCACGCTCGAAGTCCGCGACGTGCGTGCCCGAGCGGTTCAAGAAGATGCTGGACAGCGGCAACGTCCTGCACCTGCGCCTGCAGGCCGAGCTGTGGGAGAGCCGGCCGGTCTGGGACCGTCTCGTGTATCCGGCGATTACGCGCGTGTTCCGTCTGGTACGCGCGGTCTCCGGCGGCGACGTGTCAATCTCCGACGGCGCCGGCTCGTCGACGAGCTATGCCGCCGTGCCCAATCCGCTGCCGTTACAGCTGGATCTCGGCAATCGCGATCGCATCAGCGCGTCGCAGAAGTATTACGTTCACGCCGTCGTCACGCTCGGCACCATCGCCGAGCGCGAGGTCGATGCTGCCGGCGATGCGGTGTTCGGAAAGGAATCCGAGACCAACGGCCTCGGTTCGCTCGGCCGTCTCGTGTTCCGGACCGTGCTGCAGGTGAGCGACTACCTGCAGAGTGTCACGTCGGAGACGCGCAGCCGGAAGGTGTCAGGGGCGGACCTGCTGAAGTAGGGGCCGACCCATGTGTCGGCCCGTCCATCGCGCCAAGAGGGCGGACACGCGGTCCGCCCCTACTCGTCTCTCAGCGCCACCAGCGGATCGACACGGCTCGCGCGGAGCGCCGGTATCAGGCTGGCGATCGCGGCAATCAGGGCGAGAAGCGTCGCGGCCCCCGCGAATGTGGCGACGTCCGTCGGGCTCGTGCCGAACAGCAGCGCCGCCATCAACCGCGTGATCGCCAGCGCGAGCGCGAGGCCGATCGACACGCCGAACGCCGCGAGCCGCAGGCCGTGGCCCAACACGTCCCGGATGACGTCGCGGCCGGTCGCGCCCAGCGCCATGCGCACGCCAATCTCGCGACGCCGCTGCGCCACGATGAAGGCCAGCACGCCATACAGGCCGACCGCCGCGAGCAGCGCCGCGACCGCGCCGAAGATCGACAGCAGGGTGACGCTGAAACGCCGCCGCTGCAGCGAGTGGGACAGCTGCTCGTCCATCGTCAACACCGCCCCTACCGGCTGATCCTTGTCGACCTGCCAGATCGCGGCGCGGATGGCATTGGTCATCGCTGACGCGGCCGCCGGCGTTTTCGCGACGATCACCATCGATGGAAACGCATCCTGACGGTAGGGCACGTACAACGTTGGCTGCGGCGCGAGCTCGAGCGACGCGGAGCGAACATCGCCGACGACGCCCACGACGGTGTATTCCGGGCCGGGCACGTCGATCTGAAAGTGCTGGCCGATCGGATCGCGACCGGTCCAGTACCGCTGCGCCATCGAGCTGCTGATGATGGCGACTCGCGGCCGTCCTTCGCGGTCGCCGTCCTCGAACCATCGGCCGCGCAGCAGCGGGATCCCCATCACCCCGAAATAGTCGGGCGATGCCGTTCGATAGTTGGCGGTCGCCTGAACGTTGGGCGGCAGGTCCTTGATCGCGAGGCCGCGCGTGCTGTTGCCGGGCAGCAGCGGCAGCCGGCTGATCGCGGCCGCGCGCTGGACGCCGGGCACCTGGCTCACGGCCCGGACGACCCGCTCCCAGAATTCCGCCCGCTGCGCCGGCGTGTGACGCGTCGATCCAGGCGCGATCCCAAGCGTCAGCACGTGCTCCGGATCGAAGCCGCTGGACACGCGCTGCACCTGGATGAAGCTGCGGACGGTCAGTCCCGCGGCCACCAGCAGCACCAGCGAGAGTGCGATTTCTCCCGCGACGAGGACGCCGCGCAGGCGCCGCTGCCGCGCGCTCGCGCTGCCACGCGCGGTCTGTTTGAGATCCTCGTTGACGTTGAGCCGGCTCATCTGCCTGGCGGGCGCCAGGCCAAACAGCAGGCCGGTGATCGTCGACAACCCGAGGCCGAACAGCAGCACGTTCCGATCGATCGTCACCTCTCCCGCCACCGCGAGATCGCTGGGACTGAGCGAGACCAGGGCTGGCACCAGCCACATGGCGAGCAGCACCCCGGAGACGCCGCCGATGGCGGCGAGCAGCAGGCTTTCGGTGAGCAGTTGTCCGACAATTCGACCGCGCGACGCCCCGAGCGCCACCCGGAGCGCAATTTCCTGATGCCGCGCCGACGCGCGCGCCATCAGCAGGCCGGAGACATTGGCGGCGGCGATCAGCAGGAGCAGGCCGACCGCTGCAAACAGCAGCAGCGTGGTCGTCCGGATGTCGCCATCGAGCAGATCCTGCCGCAAGCCGACGAGCGTCGCGCCGACGTTTTGATTGGTCGTCGGGTAGTCGCGTTCCATGGCGGCGGCGACCGCGTCCATATCCGCCGCGGCACCCTTGTCGGTGACGCCAGGCTTCAGTCGTGCGAGCACGAAGAAATACCCGTGATTGCGCTGCGTGGACGGATCCTGGGCCGCGGACAGCAGCGGATCGTCGGGCACAGGCCAGTGCGGCGGGACCCAGACCTGCGCTTTTCCTGGGTAATCGATGCCGGGCGGCATGATGCCGACGATCGTGTAGGTCTCGTTGTCGAAGCGCACACGCTGCCCGATCGCGTCCGGCCGGCCGCCGAACCGCTCCCGCCACAGCGCGTCGCTGATCACGGCCGTACGCAGGTGCGCCGTGGATTTCATCCTCGGGTGTGAACGTGCGGCCGCGCGCCGCCGTGATCTCGAGAACGTCGAAGAAGTTGGCGTTGACGATCGCCGCGCGGCGGCGCTCCGGGTGATCGCCGTCGCTGAGCGTGACGCTGGCTTCTCGAAAGGCGGCCATCCCCGTGAAGCTGTGATTGCGGGCGCGCCAGTCGAGGAAGTTTGCCGGCGTGGCGTCGCCGTTCGATTGACCGGTTTGCCGGTTCGAGCCGCTCACCAGCACGAGCTCGCCAGCGCGCGGATACGGCAGGGGCCGCAACAACGTGGCGTTGACGACGCTGAAGATGGCCGCGTTGGCACCGACGCCGATCGCGATGGTGGCGATCGCGATCGAGACGAAACCTGGTGACCGTACGAAGGTGCGCCCCGCGTAGCGGACGTCTTGCCAGATCCGCTCCATCACTGCGCCCTCAACGCTTCCACCGGCGGAATTCTCGACGCGCGCCGCGCCGGCAGATAGCTGGCAAGCAGCGCCGCGGCGCCGAGGACGCCGATGACTGCGGCGAAGGTGACCGGGTCGGTGCCGGTGGTTTCGTAGAGCAGGGTCGCGATGGTGCGGCTCAGACCAACGGCCAGCAATACGCCAAGCGCGAGGCCGAACACGGCCAGCCGAAGACCGTCGAGCACGATCATCGTCAGCACGTCGCCCATCGTCGCGCCCAGCGCCAGACGAATGCCGATTTCAGACGTCCGCTGGCTGACGGCGTACGACATCACGCCGTAAATGCCGATCGCGGCGAGCGCCAGCGCGAGGTTCGCGAAGATCGTGAGCAGCGTCGAGCTGAAGCGCGCCTGCGCCAGCGACTTCGCGACCCACTGATTCATCGTCCGCACCTCGGCGACGGGCTGATCCTTGTCGAGCGTGCGGATGGCGCGCTCGACGCTGGGCGCGAGCGACAGCGGATCCTCGGCGGTGCGGACCGTGAACGTCATCCCCGAGTAGGCGAGCTGCGGGTGCGGCCAGTAGGTCGTCGGATGCGGCTCGGTGGTGAAGTCGGCGAACTTGACGTCGCCGACGATCCCGATGATCTCGGTGGGGACGTTCGGACGGGTCATCTCGATCACCAGCCGCTTGCCGAGCGCGTCGCCCTGCGGAAAGTACGTGCGCGCGAGCGATTCGCTGACGATCACGACGTTCGATTTCTCCGCCGTCTCGCGCTCGCTGAAGAAGCGGCCGCTCTTCAGCGGCAGGTTCATCGTCTTGAAATAGCCGTTGTCGCAGACGCTGACGTCCACGACGTAGTCGCGGCCCGGAGGCGGTGCAGGCTGGCCTTCGATGGTGAACCCGGTGCCCGCACCGAGGCCGCTGAGCGGAAGATAGCTGATGGCGCCAGCGGACTGAACGCCCGGAACCTCCTGGATTCGCGAGATCGCCTCGCGAAAGAAGCGGATCCGCTGCTCGTCGTCGCGATACTTCGTGTTCGGCAGCTGCAATCGCATCGTCAGGATGTTGCTCGTGCTGTAGCCAGGATTGACGCGCCGGAGCGATCCGAAGCTGCGCAGCATCAGTCCGGCGCCGACGAGCAGCACCACCGCCAGCGCGATCTCCGCGACGACGAAGGTCTGCCGGAGTCGTCGATGGCGGACACCCGTGCCAGCCTGGCGCGCGCCGTCCTTCAGCGTCTCCTGAACCTCCGTGCGCGATCCTTCGAATGCCGGCGCGAGTCCGCACACGATCGCCGTCAGAAGGGACGCGGTGGCCGTGAACAGGAGTACCGGGTAACTGAGGCTGACCGTGCCCGTCGTATTGAGATCGACCGGGCTGATCGCGAGCAGCAACGCCACGCCCCATTGCGCCACGAGCAGGCCGAGCGCACCGCCAAGGAGAGCAAGCACGAAGCTTTCGGTCAGCAGCTGACGCACGACCCGCGAACGCGCCGCGCCGAGGGCGGATCGGATCGCGATCTCGCGCTGCCGCGCGGCGCCGCGCGCCAGCAGCAGGTTGGCGACGTTCGCGCACGCGATCAGGAGGACGAACGCCACGGCGCCGGACAGCACCAGGAGCGCCGCCCGATATTCGCCCGACAGCTGATCGTGCAGCGGAAGGACGCGCGCGCCCCAGCCGGTGTTGCGCGCGGGAAACTCGGTCGCGAGCGCCGCGGCGATGGCGCTGAGTTCCGTCTGCGCGCGCGCGACGCGTGACACCGGGCTTGAGCTGCGCGATGGCCTGCATGTAACGGCCGCGGAAGTCGCGCGCGTCGGCCGGCAGCACGTACGGCCTCCAGAGATCCGCCGGTTTGCCCGCGATCGAGAGTTCCTTGATGAACAGCCGGAAGCCTTGCGGCATGACGCCGACGACGGTTTGCGGCCGGCCGTTCAATTGGATGGTCTGGCCGACGATCGCCCGATCGCCGCCAAAGCGGCGCTGCCAGAAGTCGTAGTCGAGAATCACGACTGCCACCTGCGGGTCGCGATTCTCCGCGTCAGTGAACGTGCGGCCGACGAGCGGCGACACGCCGAGGATCGGAAAGAAGGCTGCCTCGACGGTCTGCGCCACGATCTCTTCCGGGTCGCCTCGACCGGTCAGGTTCGCGCGCAAGTCGACCATGGCGGCCATCGCGTCGAACGACGAGCTGCGCTCGCGCCACCGGATGAAGTTGGCCGGACCCACCGAGTTGTTCTTGCCTGGCCGGTGCGCGCCTTCTTCCCAGACCGACACGATGCGATGGGGCTCGCGAAAGGGCAGACGCTCGAGCAGCACGGCGTTCACGATCGTGAAGATCGCCGTGTTGGCGCCGATGCCCAGTGCGAGGGCGAGCACCGCGATGGCGGTGAAACCCGGCGTGCGCACGCACATCCGGACGGCGTAGCGAATGTCTTGAAGCAGCGTGTCCATCAGAGGATTAGAAGGCCAGCGGCGTGCCAGGGTTGGCACGCGGCGATTCGACGGAAAAAGGCGGGAAAAACCGCCGGCACGCCGGCGCCGGCGTCGCGATTGTCCGGTTGTGGGACGCTACTGACCGCCTTCGCGGAGACCGGGGCGGATCTGCACGTTGACGGTCGCGAAGCCCACCGCCTTGTCGTGGCGCTTGAGCCGGAAGGTCACACGGTACATGCCCTGGCGGTTGAAGACGTGCTGGACGGTGAAGCGTCGCTTGATCTCAGACTTGCCGGGTTCGTACGGCGCGCAGTCCGTCGAATTCTCCGACTCGGTGCCGTCGCCCCACGCCCAGACGACCGCGGGGCAGTAGTACTCTTCGTAGTCGTTGGCGCCGCCCATCAGCTCCGCCGTGAGGACGACCCGCGCGGGCGAGATCGCGATCATCGGCTGCGCTTTCAGCGAAAGCTTCGGGCGCTGTGACTCGGGCGAGTCTTTCGTGTCGGGCTTCTGTGCCGCGATGGACCACGGCGCAGCCGCCAATCCCAGGCAGACGGCGCCGGCCGACGCGTAACGCCGCACGTGTGTCATGACTCAAATCCTCGCCGGCAGGAACTGCACTCAATTGTACCGTCCGCATTGGTCGCGGGCAAGCTGCATCAGGGATAATACGAGCGATGCCCACTGCGATGACTTCGACCTCGATCAGCTGCGTGAACGACCCACTTTCGGCGGCAACGGCGGACCTTCTGGTCGTCCCGTGGTTCGACGATCCCAGCTCCGCCGTACCCGGACTCGATGCCGCGACGGGTGGCGAAATTGCGCGCGCGCTGACGAGCCGCGAGTTTCAGGGCAAACCGTTCGAGATCCTCGTGACGCCGTTCACCGATCGCCAATGGCGAGCGCGGCGCGTGGCGCTGATCGGGGCGGGGCGACAGGACGAGTGTGGCGGCGAGCTCATCCGAAAGCTCGCGGCCGCGGCTGGTCTCGCAGCCCGCCAGAAACGCGTCGGCAGCGTGGCATTCGTAGTCCGCGGGCGGGGCGACGTCGCGGAACTGGCACAAGCCGCATCCGAGGGGTTGACGCTGTCGGAGTTTTACAGCGGCGCCTACAAGACGTCGCTGGCCGGCGATCAACCCCCGGCTCCGCCGCCCGCCTGGACCGTTGTCGTCGAAGGCGGTGGCGACGTGGTGGAGCGGGCGGGACGTGCGGTCGCCCGCGGCCGGATTCTCGGCGAATCGTGCAACCTCGCGCGCGAGCTCGCGAACGAGCCGGGCAACACGCTGACTCCCCGCGAGTTTGCGAAGCGAGCCGCGGCCATCGCGTCGGATGCAGGCGTCAAAGTCGAAATTCTCGACGAACAGCAGATCGAGAAGCTGGGCATGGGCCTGCTGCTGGGCGTCGCGCGCGGCAGCAGCGAGCCGCCCCGCTTGATCGTGTTCCGCCACGATCCGCCGGGGCTCCCGAGGCTCCGGTGCTCGGCCTGGTCGGCAAGGGCATCACGTTCGACACCGGCGGCATCTCGCTCAAGCCGGCGGAAAAGATGGAGCAGATGAAGGACGACATGGCGGGCGGCGCCGCGGTCGCCTGCGCCATGCGGGCGATTGCGCTGCTGAAGGCGCCGGTACGCGTCATCGGCGTCGTGCCGACGACGGAGAACATGCCAGGCGGCCGGGCGATCAAGCCGGGCGACATCCTGAAGAGCGCCGCCGGCAAGACGGTGGAAGTGATCAACACCGACGCAGAAGGTCGCCTCATCCTCGGCGACGGGCTGTGGTACGCGCGGCAACTGGGGGCCACACACCTCGTGGACGTCGCGACGCTCACCGGCGCCGTCGTCGTCGCGCTCGGCAAGAGCACGAGCGGCCTGTTCGGAACGCCGCCGGAGTGGGTGGAGCGCGTCCGCAAGGTTGCCGATCGGGCCGGCGACCGGGTCTGGCCGATGCCGATGTTCGACGACTACAAGGAGCAGTTGAAGAGCGAGATCGCTGACTTCACGAACACCGGCGGCCGGCCGGCCGGATCGATTACGGCGGCGATGTTCCTGAAAGAATTCGCCGGCGATCTGCCATGGGCGCATCTCGACATCGCCGGCACCGCGTGGACGGAGGAGGCGAAGCCCTTCCAACCCAAAGGCGCCAGCGGCGTCGCCGTGCGAACGCTCGCCGAGCTGGCGTTCGCGATGAAGAGTGAAGGCTGACAGCCGGCGCTTGGAAACCGCGGAGATCGCGGAAATCGCAGAGAGAATATGTTCTCTGCGCGCTCCGCGGGCTCTGCGGTTAGAGGTTTAGCTGATAGCTGATGGTGCAGTCCGAGCAGAAACCGATTGTCGTGAAGATCATCGAGCCGGCCAACAAGGAGCTCGGCGGCCTGGCGGACGTTCTTCTCGGCTCGCTCGGGCTGACGGGCGTCCTGGTGCTGGGAGCGCTGGTCGCGGCGCTGATCTTCGGCAGCGTGCTGTTCTGGATCCGCTCGCGCTCAGGGCCTGTAACGCGAACGGGCCGGCCTCAGAAACCGCGGAGATCGCAAAGATCGCAGAGAGAATATGTTCTCTGCGCGCTCCGCGGGCTCTGCGGTTAGAGCGTGTGGTGCCTACTGCGACGCGACGCTGGTCGCGCCCTTCAGGGACGTCTGGTACTTCCGAATCGCGTCGAACAGCGCCTCGGCGATCCGCTGCCGGTAGACATTCCCCTTCAGCAGCCGCGCTTCCTGCGGGTTCGTCACGAACGACATCTCGGCGAGCACGCTCGGCATCACCGCGCCGATGAGGACCACGAACGGCGCCTGCTTGACGCCGAGGTCTCGCAGCGTCCGATTCGAGGGTCTCAGCCGTTCAACCATCGCGCGCTGCACCTGCGTGGCGAAATCGCGCGACTCGTCGAGCTTGTTGTTCAGCGCGATGGCTTTCACGAAGTCCGGCAGCGCGCCCATCGCCTGCGCCGAGGTCGCGTTCTCGCGCGCCGCGACCGCCGCCTCGCTCTGATTGTTCGCGAAGTTCAGGAAGTAGGTCTCGATGCCGTGCGCCTGCGTGCTGCTGCTGGCGTTGGCGTGGATCGACAGGAACAGGTCGGCGCCTTCGCGATTGGCGATCGCAGTCCGCTCGGGCAGCGGAATGAAGTCGTCGGTGCGCCGCGTGAGGATGACATCGACGCCGGGGACCTTCTGAAGCAGCTTCTCGAGGCGAAGCGCCACGTCGAGCACGAGCTCGGCCTCCGTGACGCCTTTGCCTTTCGCGCCTGGATCGTGACCGCCGTGTCCGGCATCGATGACGATCCGCGAAACGCCCAGCCCGAGCTGACGCGCGATCGATAGTCCGCCCGCCACATTCCTGGTCGGCGGCTCCGCCGGCGGAGGCGCCGTGGTGGTCGCTACGACCGGCGGCGCCACTGGCGTCGCTGGCGCCGCTGACGCTGTCGTCGTCGCGGGCACCGGCACGTGCGGCGGCGGCAGCGGTGGCGGCGCGACGACCTCTACAACGGAGGAGCGTGCGGTGGCGAGGATCACACCGTGCTGCGGCGTGACGGCCGGCGCGGACCGCAGCCAGATCGCGACCCGTTGCGCGGCCAGAGCCGCCGAGGCGGTGTTCAAGGCCTTGCCTCGCACGCAATCGATCACCAGACGGTACGGGTTGTAGAGCGGGTAGACGCTGTAGCTCGAGACCCCGTCCGCGTCGAGCACGACGCGCGTCGTGTTGTTGGGATGCCGGCCGAGGCGCACCTGCCGCACGATATCGGCGTCGCTCTCGAACCGCAGTGTCCGATCGAGAAGCGCGGGAGCCGGCCGTGTACCGGGCAGGTCAGAAAGACGCGCGTCGGATCGGAAATCCGCTCGTCGTGGAACGGGACTTCGCCGTCCAGCTCGATGGTGACGCGAACGGCATCAGGCAGCACGCTGCGGCGGATGTCACGAATCGTGGCGATCGAGCTCGACGCCGGCCGCGGTGGGGCAACGCGTGCCGCCGTGCTGCTCGTGGCCGCCGGCACCGGCGCCGGGCTCTGGCGCTGGCGCGGCCGCGGGCGGGGGCGCGGCTCGCTGGACAGCGACGGCAGTCTGCCGCAGTTCCGCCGGGACCTGCTTCGCGAGCTTGCTGGTCGGATAGGCCGTGACCAGCCGCTGCAGCAATCGCACGCAGGTGTCCTTGTCCTGCGCCTGGCCGAAACGCCAGAAGGCGTCGAGCGCCAGGTGTCCGGCCTGCCACAGCGCGTTGTCGCTGTAGCCGCTCGCCGGGTACTGCGCGACGATCGCTTCGTAGGCGCGGACGACCGCGCGGACCTCTTCGAGCTTGAGCGGCGCGTTCGGGTCGGCGAGCGCGACGCGAATCGCCTTTTCACGCGCCATCGCGTCGACGTACATCGCGGCGACGGGCGGTGCGGCGATGACGGTCACTCCCGAAAGAAGGTAGAGCCCGGCCAGGCCGCCAAGCAGGAGAATCCGTGCGCGTGTCATAGTGCTACCCTCACCTCAGCTGTGCGTCCACTTCGTCGAAGTACTGCTTGTCGACGAGCACTTCGCGCGCTTTTCCGCCGGCGGCCGGCGACACGAGCCCTTCCATCTCCATCATGTCGACCAGCCGCGCGGCGCGGCTGAAGCCGATGCGCAGCCGCCGCTGCAGGTACGAGATCGACGCCTGGCCGCTCTGGCACGACGATGCGGGCGGCTTCGTCGTAGAGGTCGTCCTTGTCCATCTCGACGGCGTCGGTCGGCGATCTTCTCCTCGGCGGTGATCGTCTCGTCGTAGATCGGCTTGCCCTGCTTGCGCAGAAAGCTCGCGAGGCGCGCGCTCTCCTGTTCCGAGATGTACGGCCCGTGCAGCCGGATGAACCGCGACGAGGCCGGCGGCAGCAGCAGCATGTCGCCCTTGCCGAGCAACTGCTCCGCGCCGTTGCCGTCGAGAATCGTGCGCGAGTCGATCTTCGAGGCGACGCGGAACGCGATCCGCGTCGGCAGGTTCGCCTTGATGAGGCCGGTGATGACGTCGACCGACGGCCGCTGTGTCGCCAGAATCAGATGGATGCCGACGGCGCGCGCCATCTGCGCGAGTCGGGCAATCGATTCCTCCACCTCGTTGCTGGCGACCATCATCAGGTCCGCGAGTTCGTCGATGACGACGACGATGAAACGACAGCGGCTTCGGCGTCTCGCCATCCTGCGGCGTGCGCTTCTCGGCGATCGCCTGCTGGATGTTCCGGTTGTACTGCTCGATGTTGCGCACGCCGGCCGCCGCGAGCGTCTTGTAGCGCTCTTCCATCTCGCGCACGGCCCAGCGCAGCGCGTTGGCCGCCTGCTTGGGATCGACGACCACCGGTGTCATCAAGTGCGGGATGTCGTCGTACATGCCGAGCTCGAGGCGCTTCGGATCGATCATGATCATCCGCACGTCGTCCGGCGTCGCGCGGTACAGGATGCTGGTCAGCATGCCGTTGATGCCGACGGACTTGCCGGCGCCCGTCGAACCGGCGATCAGCAGGTGCGGCATCGTGCGCGAGGTCGAAGAGGTACGGCTCGCCGTGAATCGTCTTGCCGAGCGCCAGCGTCAGCTTGGAGGTCGAGCGCCGGTAGGCTTCCGACTCCAGCAGCTCGCGCAGCGAAATCTGTTCGCGGGTGCGGTTGGGAATCTGGATGCCGACGGTCGACTTGCCGGGAATGCGGTCGATCAAGACCGACTCGGCCTGCATCGCCAGACACAGGTCGTCGGCGAGGCCGGTGATCTTCGAGTACTTCACGCCGGCGTCGGGCTTGAACTCGAACGTGGTCACGACCGGCCCGGGATGGATCTGCGCGACCGACCCCTCGACCGAGAACTCGCGGCATTTCTCTTCCAGCAGGCGCGCGCCGTCCATCAGCTCGCGCTCGTCGATCTTGCGCTCGGTCTTGGGCGCGTCGAGCAGCGCCAGCGGCGGCAGGGCATAGTCGCCCTTGCGCCGCTCGGCCGGCGCTTTGGTCATCGGCTCCGGGTCGGGCAGCGGCAGCGCCGGGGCCGGCATGGTGACCTTCGGCGGCTTCGGCGGCGCGAACGATTTGAGGCCGCCGAAGAGCGGCGCCTTCGCCGGTGCGCCCTCCTCGTCGTCGTCCTCAGCCTTGCGGCGCGGTTTGGGTCGCGGCACCTCGGACGGCTGGATCGCGCTTGACGGCGCGCCGGGTCGGCTCCCGCGGCGTCTGCGCCTGCCGGGACCAGCCCCTTCTTCGTATGCTTGGCGATGACTTCGCGCCGCTGCTTCTCGCGGCGCCGCTCCTCGCGCCACGCCTTGAGGTTGTCGATGCCGCGCACGGAGCCGATCTTGACCGCCGCGATCAAAGCGGCGAAGAACCGTCCGAACGAGAACTGCGTCGAGATGATGATCGCCAGGAAGATCATCGTCAGGAGAACGATCATCGAGCCGGTCCGATTGAGGTACTCGGACATCGCCCTGGCGAGAAACTCGCCCGCGTAGCCGCCGGCGCGAAACGGCTTGCCGGCGACGTCGAGCGTGCCGAACACCAGGCCCAGGAACGCGCTGATGCAGCCGACGAGCAGCCCCGCGCCGGTGGCCTTGGTGCCGGGCGCATCCAGTGTCCGGCACCAGAAGTAGTTCCAGCCGATGATCACCATCAGCGCCGGGACCAGATACGACGCGTAGCCGAACAGCTGAAAGGACAGTTCGGCGAGGAACGCGCCGACCCGTCCGGCGAAGTTGGCCGGCGCGGCATGCGCGCCGCCGCTGCTGAAGAACCACACCGGATCCGCGGGTTCGTAGCTGGCCAGCGAGATGATCCAGATCAGCGCGGCCGCGAACAGCGCCACGCCGACGAATTCGCTGACCCGGCGTGAAACAGTCGATCGGCTCACGTCTCAGATCTCCATGATGACGGGCAGCACGAACGGCCGCCGTCCCGAGCGCTTGCGGAAAAACCGGCGCAGCTCGACGCGCAGCTTCTCCTTGATCAGACCCTGATCGGTCCGCTCCTCGACGCTGGCCTGGTCCACGACGTCGCTGAGGAAGCGCGCGCCGTCCGCGAGCAGCGCCTGGCTGTTCTCCATGACGAATCCGCGCGTGATGATCTCGGGCACCCCCTCGAGCGCGCCGGTCTGCTTGTTGATCGCCACCACCGGCACCACCAGGCCGTCCTCCGCGAGATGACGGCGATCGCGCAGCACCTCGTCGCCGACTTCGCCCGTACGGGTGTCGTCGATCAGCACGCGACCGACCGGCGCCTTGCCGGCGATGCGGGCGCCGTCGGCGTCCAGATGAATCAGGTCGCCGTTCTCGACGAGCAGAATCTCCGGCTTCGGATCGCGTCCCGCGAACACCCGCTCGGCGATTCGCGCGTGCTGCGACAGCTGGCGGTACTCGCCGTGCACTGGCACGAAGTAGCGCGGCCGGACCAGCGAGAGCATGAGCTTCAGTTCCTCTTCGCTGCCGTGGCCGGACACGTGGACGTGCTTGATGCCCTCGTAGATCACGTCCGCGCCGCGGCGCGCGAGGTGGTTGATGACGCGGCCGATCGCCTTCTCGTTGCCAGGAATCGAGCGCGCGGACAGCACGACGGTGTCCTGCGGACCGACTTTGACGTGATCGGTGGTCGTCGATCGCGATGCGCGACAGCGCGGACATCGGCTCGCCCTGCGATCCGGTGGCCAGGCACAGCACGTCCTGCGCCGGGTAGCTGCTGATTTCCGAATCGCGAATCTGCAGTCCGGCGGGGATCCGCAGATAGCCGAGACGCTGCGCGATCTCCGAGTTCCGCAGCATCCCGCGGCCGACGAACGCGACTTTGCGGTCGAACTGCGCCGCCAGATCCACGAGGATCTGCATGCGGTAGATGCTCGACGCGAACGCCGCGACGATCAGCTTGCCGCTGACGCTCGTGAAGATCTCCTCGAACGCTTCGACGACGTCGAGTTCCGAGCCGGTGAAGCCGCGGCGATCGATGTTGGTGCTGTCGGCGAACAGCGCCAGCACCCCTTCGGCTCCGAGCTGCGCGAAGCGGTGCACGTCGAAATGCTCGCCGTCGATCGGCGTCTGGTCGATCTTGAAGTCGCCGGTGTGGACGACGATGCCGGCGGGCGTGTGGATGGCCAGCGCCGCGCAGTCGGGCATGCTGTGCGTGACGCGGATGAATTCGACCGTGAACGGTCCGATCGTGACGCGCTCGCGGGGCCGCACCGGCACCAGCTGGCGGCCTTCAATCCCGTGTTCCTCGAGCTTCGGTTCGACCAGCGCCAGCGTCAGCGGCGTGCCGTAGATCGGTCCGTCGACCACCGGCAGCACGTGCGGCACCGCGCCGATGTGATCCTCGTGACCGTGCGTCAGGATCAGCGCTGCCGCGCGGCGCTGCTGCAGGTAGGTCAGATCCGGAATGATCCGATCGACGCCCAGCAGCTCGGGGTCCGGGAACATCACGCCCGCGTCGACGACGATGGTCGTCTCCGCCCACGAGATCGCGAGCATGTTCATGCCGAACTCGCCGAGTCCGCCGAGCGCAACGATTTCGAGCATCAGTGAAGCGGATGTACGCACCTTCGCCCGGTACACTCCTGGCGGAGGCGACCGGGTCGCAGGGAGCCGCGCTGCGGCTCAATCAGGCTGCTGGGCGCGCCTGAAACTCGATTGGCGGGATGTCGTGTCGGCCGCGGCCTAGTAAGGCACGACCTACGTACAACTTACGGCGAAACTATAGCACAGCTCATCTCGGGGCGGCATACGCATCGGCGAGTCGGGCAAATTCGGCGAGCGTCAAGGTCTCCGGTCGGCGCCGCCCGTCGAGGCCGGCCTGCTTCGAGAGCCGGACCAAACGACCGTTGCCCTGATGTATCGACCGCAAGGAGCGCGTTCGCGAGGGTCTTGCGGCGGCGCGTGAAGACGGCCCGCACGATCCCGGTGAACGCTTGCGGGCTCGCCACCGCCGGCTCGGGCGGATGGAAGCGCAATCGAACGAGCGCCGACAGCACCTTGGGAGCCGGCCGGAAGGCGCCAGCGGGGAGCTTCAGGAGCATGTCGATCGTCGCAACGTGTTGCAGCAACACGCTCAGGACGCCGTACTCGCGGGTGCCTGGTGCTGCCACCAGGCGATCGGCGACCTCGCGCTGCAGCATCAGCGTCGCATCGCCGATCGGAACGCCCGCGGCGAAGAGGTCGGCGAGCTTGAACATGATGGGCGAGGCCGCGTTGTAAGGCAGGTTACCGGCCACGCGCAGGGGCTGGGGCTAGGGGCTAGCTGCATTTCAGTCAGGGGCTCGGGGCTAGGGGCTGGCTGTCTCGCTGTCAACGTCTCGAGCACGTCGCCCTCGACGACGGTCACGTTCGGGATGGCTTCCGTCCGGAGCTCGGCGGCGAGATCGCGGTCGATTTCGATACGCGAACACCCGCTTCGCGCGCGCGGCGAGGGGACGGGTCAGCGCGCCGCGGCCCGGCCCGATCTCGATGAACGTGTCCTCGTGCCGCGGGTCGATCGCGCGTACGACCTTCTCAACCCACGCCGGCTCGAGAAAGTGCTGACCGAACCGTTTGCGCGCTCGTTGCGGCATCAGTGACAGCTAGCCCCTAGCCCCTAGCCCCGACAGTGTCACTCTTCACCACGCCAGTACTTCTCCTCGATCTCCTCAATCTCTTCCTCGCTCAGACCAAAGTAATGGCCGATCTCGTGAATGAGCGTCTCGCCGATCGCGACGACGAGGTCGTCTTCGTCTTCCGAGTCGCGCTCGTGCGGACCCTGGAAGATCAGCACGCGATCGGGCAGCGTGTTGCCGTAGCCCCACGTCCGCTCGGTGAGCGGCGTCCCCTGATACAGCCCCAGCAGCGTGTCCGGCGGTTCGATCTCCATCTCGGCCAGCAGCTCGCGCGACGGCTCGTCCTCCACGACGATGGCGATGTTCTTCATCGCGTCGCGGAAGCGGCGGGGAATCGAGGCGAGCGCCTCGGCGACGAGCTGCTCGAATTGCTTGCGGTCCAACGGCGGCTAAGTACGAGTCGTTTTCCGGGGTTTGCGATCGCTGCGGCTCTTGTGACCTTTGCGCTGGCCAGGCCGTCGCTCGCGCGACGCGCCGCGAGCGGAGGCTGAGTCTTTCGTGGAGGCGCGGCCACGCCCGCGGGCGACGACGGTCTGGTAAAAGTCGCACGCGTCGCGGACCACGCAGACGTCGCAGAGCGGTGTGGGCCGGCAGATGCGCCGCCCGTGAAGGATCAGCGTGTCCGAGGTCCGCGTCCAGCGTTCCTTCGGCAGCGCGTCGCCCAGCTGCTGCTCGACGACGACGGGGTCGTCGGACTCCGCGATGCCGATGCGGTTCGCGACGCGCAGCACGTGGCGATCGACCGGCAGCCCCGGCACGCCGAGCGCGTGTCCGAGCACGACGTTCGCGGTCTTGCGGCCGACGCCGGGCAACTCGACCAGCGCGTCCATGCTGGCCGGCACCTCGCCGCCGTGGGTGGCGACAAGCGCTTGCGCCATGCCGAGCAGCGCCTTCGATTTTGCGCGAAAGAACCCGGTGGAATGGATCTGCGGCTCGAGCTTCCGGGTCGTGGCTTTCGCGAGCGCCGCGGCGTTGGGGTAGCGCTTGAACAGGGCCGGCGTGACCAGGTTGACGCGCGCGTCGGTGGACTGCGCCGACAGGATCGTCGCCACCAGCAGTTCGTACGGCGTCCGGTAGTGCAGCTCGGTATCCGCGCCCGGGTGCTGCGTCTCGAGCCGATCGAGTATCTCGCGCGTCTCGCGTGGCGTTTTCATCGCTCGTGGTCTCAGCTTCGGCTCTCAGCTTCAGCACTGAGAGCTGACAGCTGAGGCTGACAGTCGAAGGCTACTGTATCGTGCTCGCTGGCGTCTTGTTCCAGCCGACGTTGCTGTACGACTCCGGAGTACACGCGCCAGTGCTCCTGCAGCGCCGCAATCAGATTGGGGACGAACTGCACCGGCACCACGATCTTCGCGCGCACCGGCGCGCGCACGACGTGCTCCGACTCGGCGTCCTTGATCTCTTTGTCCGTGAGCGGCATCACCTCGCAGAAGGTGAGCGTGAAGTCGAACGGCGTGTGGGCGATCGAGCAGAAATTCGCGTAGGTGCGCGGCGTCGTCGAGTTGTCGTCGGGAACGATCGTGAAGTTGATTTGCTTGGGCGCGTCGGGCATGCCCAAGTGTAGTTGCAGTACTTCCGCATCACTCCGACGACGACGCCCTGGATCTGCACCTGGTCGGGCTCGACGAAGATCGGCTGCATCGCGGCGTTCGCCGGCTGCAGCCGGATTTTGCCGCCCGGATCGCGATAGAGCTTCTTCAGCGTGACATCGGATCCGCGCAGCAGGGCGATGACCATCTCGCCGTTGTCGGCCGTCTTGCGGTCTTCGACGACGACGAAATCGCCGTCGCGGATTTGTTCGTCGATCATCGAATCGCCGCGCACGCGGAGCACGTAGGTGTCGCGCTTGCCGACCAGATCCTCGGGCACCGCGATCGTTTCGCTCGACGCGACCGCCTCGATGGGGAGGCCGGCGGCGACGTAGCCGAGCAGCGGCAGCTCGACGGCGCGGCCGCCGGTCCGGGTCGGCACCATCTCGACCGATCGGCTGCGGTTCCACGCGCGCTTGATGAACCCCTTTTCCTGGAGGTTCGTGAGGTGCTTGTGCACCGTCGCGAGCGAAGAGAGGCCGAAGCGCCGGCCGATTTCTTCGAGGCTGGGCGCATAGCCGTGCTGGCCGATGAACTCGTTCAGGTAGTCGAGAATCTCGCGCTGGCGTTTTGTCAGTGGCAGCATCTTTCGTGCTCTCTTCGCGCCACTCTACGCAAAGCAAAGGCGAAAGTCAAGATATGGTCGAGCAGGAGACCGCGCAGGTCATGTGTAAACGCTCTGTTACGATGCGGCGTCGTGCGCGTGCCGTTCTCCATCCCATCCGCCGACGAGAAGCCCTTCGACGTCGCCGGTTTTGGCCTGAACAGCATCGACCTGGTGACCGTCGTCGCCGAGTACCCGGCGTCGAACACCAAGCAGCGTCTGCAGCGGTTCGCCCGGCTGCCCGGCGGCCAGATCGCGACGGCGACGGCGACGTGCGCGCGACTCGGGTGGCGGGCGCGCTACATCGGATCGTTTGGAGACGACGAACTGGGTGCGCTGTCGCGGCAGAGTCTGATGAGCGACGGCGTGGACATCAGCGCCGCGCGAACCGTTCCGGGCGCCACGAATCAGTTTGCCGTCGTCCTGGTCGATGCGCGATCGGGCGAGCGCACCGTGCTGTGGGATCGGCATCCCGCCTTGACGTGGGACCCGGCCGATGTCCCGAAGTCGGCGGTCACCTCGGGGCGCATGCTGGTCGTCGACTGTCATGAAACGGCGGCGTCGACTCAGGCGGCGCGGTACGCGCGAGACGCCGGCATCCCGACGATCGTCGACGTCGAGAAAGTCCGGCCCGGCATCGGCGATCTGCTTCAGAACATCGATGCCATCATCACGGCGCAGGAGTTTCCGTCCGCGTTGACCGGACACGAGGGGCTGGGACGGGCGCTCGACGCGATCGCGCCGCGAGTTCGGCGCCGCGCTGGTCTGCGCCACGCTCGGCGCCGAGGGCAGCCTGGCCTGGTGCAACGGCCGCGAAATCCGCACCGCCGCTTTTCCGGTGGATTGCGTCGACAGCACCGGCGCCGGCGACGCCTTTCGCGGCGCCTTTGCCGCCGGTTGCCTGGGACAACCGGGCGGCGATATCGAAGACGTGCTCGCGTACGCCAACGCCGTATCGGCGCTCAATTGCCGGGCGCTCGGCGGCCGCGGCGGCCTGCCGACGCCCGGCGAGGTCGAACAGCTCATGACCGCCCGGCCACATTTCTAAGCTGGCCCCTAGCCCCGAGCCCCGACAGGCGCCCGATGTAACCTTCACGCACTGCTCGCGCGGTCTAACTCTGGTGAAGCCGAGCAATGGCATCATCGCTCACGTGGACGCTCCCTGGAACGTGGCCACTGAGGACCGTGACGCAGCCGATGCGGCCTGCTGAGCCCGAGTTGGCCGATCTCGACGAGCGGGCGCTCGTCGAGGCCTGCCTGCGCGGCCAGTCCGCGGCGTTCGACGTGATCGTCGAACGGCACCGCCGGTCGGTGTATCTGCTGTGCTACCGCTTCGTCAGCAACCACGAGGACGCGAGCGACCTGTCGCAGGACGTGTTCCTGCGGGCGTATCGCGGGCTGCGAAGCTTTCGCGGGCAGTCGTCGCTGGCGACGTGGCTGTACCGGATCGGCGTGAACGTGTGCCTCAATCGCGTCAGCGCAAAAAAGCCGCTCAGCGAGTCGATTGCGGATCGACAATTCGTGGACGAGACGGCGGAGTCGGCGCCGGATCGGCTGCTGAAGGACGAGCGAGGGGCGCGCGTCCGCGCCGCGATCGCCCAGCTGCCGCGGAAGCAGCGCGCCACGCTCGTCCTGCGGATGTACCACGAGATGTCGCACCAGGAAATCGCCGACGTGCTCGGCAGCTCGGTCGGCGCGGTGAAGGCGAATTTCTTCCACGCGCTGAGCAACTTGAAGAAGATGCTCGGCGGCGAGGTCCTCTGATGCACCTGCGGCCCGACGAGCTCATCGACCTCGCGGAAGGGACGCGGGCCGAATCGTCTGCGCACGCATCTCGCCGAGTGCGCGGTCTGCCGTCTGCATCTCGCCGAGCTCAAGGCGATGATGTCCGCGGCCGCCGACGTCGACGTGCCGGAGCCGTCGCCGCTCTTCTGGGATCATTTTTCGGCGCGCGTGCGCCAGGCCGTGGACGCCGAGGGCGCGCCGCGGCGGTCGTTCTGGACGTGGCCGCGCGTGGTGATTCCGGCAATCTCGGTCGCGACCGTCGTGCTCGCCGTGGCCGTCACGTTGAACCGGGGGCGCACGGAGCCTGCGGATTGCGCCGCTTCCGTCGGTAGCGCCGGCGCCAGTCGCACTGCCGGTGGCCTCGGTCGATCTCCTGGCGGACCCGCAGTCCGCAGGCGACACGGCGCTCACGCTGGTCGCCGAGCTGTCGTCCGATATGGATTTCGAGACCGCGCGGGAAGC
Source organism: uncultured Acidobacteriota bacterium (assembly GCA_963792175.1). GTDB lineage: Bacteria > Acidobacteriota > Vicinamibacteria > Vicinamibacterales > CAVVIG01 > CAWBVG01. The sequence goes on along the minus strand of CAWBVG010000014.1, from coordinate 55,592 downwards.
GGGGCTCGCGGCGCGCGGCAGCGCCGAGCACGCGGTGACGCATTTGACCGGCTCTGAGCTCCGCGAACTGCAGCGGCTGCTGCAGGAAGAACTGGCGCGCTCGGGCGCATGACGTGATAATTGGCGCATTCATGAAAAGGATCGTCGGTCTGGCTCTCGTCTGCGGCGGCGCTGGTCAGCAGCGGCGCTGCAGTCGGCCGCGCAGGGCGGACGGCTGGGACGCCCCGGCGCCGCCGCCCGACGAAGCAGCGGTGTCGCCGGCCGAAATCCAGCGGATGTTCGATTCCTACGCGCTGATGCAGGCGCAGGAGCAGCTTCAAGATCAGCGAGGAGCGCTTTCCGCAGTTCCTCAGGCGCTTCAAGGCGCTGCAGGACACCAGGCGCCGCGGCCTGCAGGAGCGCGCCCGTCTCGTTCAGGAGCTCAGGCGGCTCGTGAACGATCCGCAGGGCGACGAAGGCCAGATCAAGGACCGCCTGAAGTCCCTCGACGAGCTCGAAGCGCGTTCTGACGGTGAAATTCGCAAAGCCTACGACGCCATCAATCAAGTGCTCGACGTCCGCCAGCAGGCGAAGTTCCGCGTCTTCGAAGAGAACATGGAACGCCGTAAGCTCGAGCTGGTCACACGGGCGCGCCAGGCGAATCGCAAACAGCAGCAGCTGAAGCCGCAATAAGCACGCCTGTCCCGCCGAAGCTCGCCATAATCCAGCGAGCGAAGGAGGAAGACGGCGGTAAAATACAGAGGTGACGCATCCTCGGGGCGTAACCATCCTCGGCGCGCTCTGCGGGCTCGCGCTGCTCGCGGCAGCGCCGCGCGCCGACGTACGCGCCTCCCGGAAGGACGCGGCCACGCTCAAACAGAAGGTCGCCAGCATCAACGCCCACGCCGAGCGTCCCACGAAAGCCGGGCAGCGGATCATGGTCACCGAGAACGAGGTCAACTCGTATCTCGTGTTCGAGGCCCCGTCGCAGCTGCCGACCGGTGTCGTCGATCCGTCGGTGACGATCCTCGGGCCTGGGCGTCTGAGCGGCCGCGCCGTCGTCGACCTCGACGCGGTGCGGAAAGCGAAGAATCCGACCAGCCTTCTCGATCCGATGAACTACCTGATGGGACGCGTGCCGGTGACGGCGACCGGCTCGCTGAAGACCGGCAACGGCGTCGGCCACTTTGCGCTCGAATCCGCGAGCGTCGGCGGCGTGCCGATTCCGAAACTGATCCTGCAGGAAATCGTCAGCTACTACTCGCGCACCGCCGAGAACCCGTCGGGCGTCAGCCTCGACGATCCGTTTGCACTGCCGGCGCGGATTCGCGAGATCCAGGTCGAGCGAGGTCAAGCCATAATCGTCCAGTGAGCAAAAAGGGGTTCGACCCCTTTTCGGAGGAGCCGCGCGAAAAGGGATCGGAGCCCTTTTTGTCGACGCCGCTCCAGTTCCTGAAAGGCGTCGGCCCGCGCCGCGCCGCCGATTTCGAGCACGCCGGCCTCCTCACGATCGAAGACCTGCTCTACCGTTTTCCGCTTCGCTACGAGGACCGCAGCCGCCTTCAACCAATCGCCTCGCTCAAGCCGGGACAGATCGTGTCGATCGCCGGCCGGATCCTGGCGTGCGGCCTGCGCTCCACGCGGCGGCCGGGATTCAAGATCTTCGAGGCCGCGGTCGACGACGGCAGCGGATCGATGCGCGCGGTGTGGCTGAACCAGCCGTACCTGCGCGACATCTTCATGCGCGGTCAGCACGTCATCTTCTATGGCGCGGTGGAGATGCGCGGGTCGGCGAGCCTGCAGCTGACAAACCCGCAGTACGAAATCCTCGACGACGAGGACGGCGAAACGATTCACACCGGCCGCATCGTGCCGGTCTACGAAAAGACCGGTACGGTGACGCCGAAAATGCAGCGCCGTCTCGTCTACGAGGCGCTGCAGCGTCTGCCCGCGGACGTGCCGGACCACCTGCCCGAAGACATCCGGCTCCGGCTCGGGCTGCCGTCGCGCCACGCCGCGCTCCTGGCGACGCACTTTCCGCCCGAGGACGTGCCGATCGCCGCGCTGAATGCGTTCGAGACGCCGGCGCAGCGCCGGTTGATCTTCGAAGAAGCGTTTCTGTTCCAGATGGGCGTGTTCGCGCGGCGCCAATCGGCGGCGGCGGAACGCAAGCCGGTCGTCGTGCAGGTCGACGATCGCATCCGCGAGTCGGCGCGGCGCGTCCTCCCGTTCAGGCTGACCAACGGTCAGAAGCAGGCGCTCAAGGAAATCGTCGACGACATGCAGCGTCCGCAGCCGATGAACCGGCTGCTGCAGGGAGATGTCGGCGCCGGCAAGACGATCGTCGCGCTGCTCGCGGCGCTGGTTGCGATGGAGAACGGCCTGCAGGTCGCGTTCATGGCGCCCACCGAGATCCTGGCCGAACAGCACTTCGCGAACATTTCGAAGCTCCTCGCGGCGTCGCGCTTTCGCGTGGCGCTGCTCACCGGCTCGACCACGAGCGCCGCACGGCGGACCCAGCTCGCCGAAGTGGAGTCCGGCGCCCTGCAGCTGGTGGTCGGCACGCACGCGCTCGTGCAGGGCGACGTGCGGTTCGCGCAGCTGGGCCTCGCGGTCATCGACGAGCAGCACCGGTTTGGCGTGCTGCAGCGGGCGACGCTTCGCGACAAAGGCTGGCATCCCGACGTCCTGGTGATGACGGCGACGCCCATCCCGCGCACGCTCGGGCTGACGTTGTACGGCGATCTCGACGTGTCGGTCATTCGCGAGCTGCCCGCAGGCCGCCTGCCGATCAAGACCGTCGCGAAGCCCGAGTCGCGGCGTGACGAGGTGTACGAGTTCGTCCGTGGCCAGCTCGACGCCGGCCGGCTGGCTTACGTCATCTATCCGCTCGTGGAGGAATCGGCGAAGGTCGACGTGAAGGCGGCGACCGAAATGCACGACCACCTGGCGCAGGAAATCTTTCCTCAGTACCGCGTCGGGTTGTTGCACGGCCGGATGAAGGCCGACGCGAAGGAGCGCGTGATGGGGGCCTTCGCGCGCGGCGAGTTGCAGGTGCTGGTGGCGACCACCGTCGTCGAGGTCGGCGTCGACGTGCCGAACGCGAGCGTCATGATCGTCGAGCACGCGGAACGATTCGGGCTGTCGCAGCTGCACCAGCTCCGAGGCCGCGTCGGCCGCGACCGCCATCAGTCGGTACTGTTTCCTGCTGTACCAATCACCGCTGTCGGACGAGGCCCGCGAACGGCTCAAGGCGATGACCGAAACGACGGACGGCTTCGAGATTGCGGAGCGCGACCTCGTGCAGCGCGGACCGGGCGACTTCTTCGGCACCCGGCAGGCGGGTGTGCCGACATTTCGGATGATCGATCTCGTGCGGGATCGCGACGTGCTCGACCTGGCGCAGCGCGAAGCGGGGCAGTGGTTCGCGACGGTCAAGCCCGCCCCGGATGCCGTCGAGCGCCTGCTGGCGAACTGGAACCAGCGGTTCCGGCTCATCGAGATCGGGTAATTGGATAATTGGGTAATCTGGTGATTGGCTCAATCAACCAATTCAATTACCCAATTACCCAATTCTCCAATTACCAGATCTCCGCATGCGCGTGATTGCCGGATCGCTGAAAGGTCGCCGACTGAAAGCGCCGACGTGGGATGGACTTCGCCCGACGTCCGACAAATTGCGCGAGACGTTGTTCAACATCCTCGCGCCGCGCGTCGCGGGCGCGCGCGTGCTCGACGGCTACGCCGGCACCGGCGCGCTCGGCATCGAGGCGATGAGCCGTGGCGCCGCGTCGGTCGCGTTCGTCGAGCGCGATCGGCGCGCGCAGCAGCTGATCGCGGAGAACCTCGCGCACTGCGGCCTGACGAGTGGCTGTGTTATCATCCGCGCAAGCGTCGCCCGCGCGATCGACGATCTCACGCACGCACACGATTCGTTCGATCTCATCCTGCTCGATCCGCCGTACGATGAAACGGCGGACGGCGTGGTGGACAGCGCGGGCGCCCTGCTGGCGCCGCGCGGCGTGCTCGTCCTCGAGCATGCGCGTCGGCAGCCGTCCCCGGAGTCGGCCGGCCGGCTCGCGCGGACGCGCCAGCTCGTCACCGGCGATTCGGCGCTGTCCTTCTATTCATGTCTACCTTAGCCGTCTATCCAGGTTCCTTCGACCCGCTGACCAACGGCCATGTGGACATCATTTCCCGCGGCGCGCGGCTCTTCGATCGCATCATCGTCGCGATCCTGGTGAACGCCGAGAAGTCGCCGCTCTTCACGATGGACGAACGGGTCGAGATCACGCGCTCGGTGTTCAAGACGCACAGCAACGTCGAGGTCGACACCTTCGATGGCCTGCTGGTCGACTACGTCGAACGGCGCGACGCACAGGTCATCGTGCGCGGTCTGCGCGCCGTGTCGGATTTCGAGTTCGAGTTCCAGATGGCGCTCATGAACCGGCGGCTCAGGCCGAAGATCGAAACGGTGTTCATGATGCCGGCGGAGCAATACACCTACATCAGCTCGCGGCTGATCAAGGAAGTCTTCTCGCTCGGCGGCCGGGTCGAAGGCCTGGTGCCGGACCTCGTCGAGCAGCGGCTGCGGGGAAAGGGGCTCAAGAGAACGCCATGACGAGACTTGCGGATCGGACCACGCGGATTGCCAGCTCTCCGACGATGAAGGTGACCGCCACGGTCGACCGGCTGCGGCGCTCGGGCGTCGAGGTCATCGACTTCGGTGCGGGCGAGCCGGACTTCAACACGCCGGATCGCGTGAAAGGCGCCGGCCACTCGGCCCTGGACGCGAACTTCACCCGTTACACGCCGGTCGCCGGCATCGCGGACCTCAAGCGCGCGATCTGCGATCGCTACAAGAGCGATTACGGCGTCGAGTACAAGGAGTCCGAGGTCATCGTGACGGCGGGCGGCAAGCAGGCGCTGTTCAACGCCGCGCTGGCGCTGTTCGGCCCGGGCGACGAGGTCATCACCCACGCGCCGTACTGGCCGACGCTCACCGAGCAGATCAAGCTCGCCGACGCGACGCCGGTGCTCGCGCGGACCTATCCGGAAGACGGCTTCGCGATCCGCGCGGAGACCATCCTCGACAAGGTCACGCCGCGCACGCGCGGCATCATCGTCAATTCGCCCTGCAATCCCACCGGCGCGCTGGTGTCGGAAGCGGATCTCGGTGCGATTGCCGACGTGGCGGCGCGACAGGGCATCTGGGTGGTCGTGGACCTCTGTTACGAGAAGCTGATCTACGACGCCGTTCCCCACAACCTGCCGCGCGTGCTGGCGGAAAAATGCCGGGACCTGACGGTGCTGTGCGGATCGGCCTCCAAGGCGTACGCGATGACCGGCTGGCGCTGCGGGTGGGCGCTGGGACCCGCGCCGGTCGTGGCCGCCGCCGGTGCGATCCAGAGTCACGCGACGTCGAACGTCACCTCGATCACGCAGAAGGCGGCCGTGGAAGCGCTGAACGGACCGCAGGCGACCGTCAAGGAGATGCTCGACGAGTACCGGCGGCGTCGCGACGCGCTGCACGAGTGGCTCAGCGCCGATGCACGGCTGCGGTGCCGCAAGCCGGCCGGCGCCTTCTACATGTTCGTCGACATCAGCGACGTGCTGTCGGGCATCGACCGCGGCGGCTTCCGCACGTCGCTCGATTTCGCCGACGCGCTGCTCGAGGAGTCGCGCGTCGCGCTGACACCGGGAGAGGCGTTCGACGCGCCGGGGTTCATCCGCATTTCGTACGCGACGTCGATGGAGAACCTGCGCGAGGGCAGCAAGCGCCTGCTCGAGTTCGTCGCGAAGCACGCCCCGCAAACGGCAACCGCGAGGTGAGAAGCAACCGCCGAGATCGCCGAGCGTCGCGGGCGGACGCTTCGCCAAGGCCTTCTCTGGTCGTGCCTCTGCGCGGTCCGATCCGCGGTTAAACTCGTGGCATGCCAAAAATCGGTGGCCGTCATCGGTGCGTCGAACGACCGGCACAAGTTCGGCAACCGCGCGGTGCGCGCGTATCAGCAGCAGGGTTACACCGTCATTCCGATCAACCCGCACGAAGCCACCGTCGAAGGGCTGAAGGCCTACCCGTCCGTGCTCGACGTGCCCGGCCCGATCGACATGGCGTCGTTTTACGTGCCGCCCGACGTTGGCGAGCGCGTGATCGACGAGGTCGCGAAGAAGGGGATTCCCGAAGTGTGGTTCAATCCCGGCGCCGAGAGCGACGCGCTCGTCGCGCGCGCGCGTGCCCTCAACCTCCAGCCGATTATCGCCTGCAGCATCGTCGCCATCGGGCAGAATCCGTACCAGTTGTAGCTCCTGACACCACATGACGACGCCGGCGCTGCTTTGCCGCCAGTTGATCAAGACCTTCGACGGCACGCGCGCGCTCGACGGCCTCGAGCTGTCGGTGGAGCCGGGAACGATCTTCGGACTTCTCGGGCCGAACGGCTCCGGCAAAACGACGACGATTCGCACCTCGCTCGGGATCTACAAGCCCGACGGCGGGTCCGTGCAGCTGCTGGGGTCTTCCGATCCGCTGGCGGTGCGACGGCAGACCGGCTACCTGCCGGAAGAGCGGGGACTCTACGCGAGGATGAAGCTGCACGAGCAGCTCGCGTTCCTGGCCTCGATTCGCGGGCTGTCCGCCGCGGAGTCGGCGCGCCGCGCCTCGGCGTGGCTCGATCGCGTCGGGCTCGGCGCCCGCGCGGAGTCGCTCACGCGCGAGCTTTCGAAAGGTAACCAGCAGAAAGTGCAGTTTGCCGCCGCGGTCATCCACGATCCGGATCTGGTCGTGCTCGACGAGCCGTTCAGCGGGCTGGATCCGATCAACTCCAGGCTCCTGAAGGATCTGGTCCTCGAGCAGCGCGCCAAGGGAACCACCGTGATCCTCTCGACGCATCGGATGGAGGAAGTCGAGGCGCTGTGCGAGTCGATCTGCCTCGTCTACCATGGCCGCGCGATCCTCAGCGGCCGCCTGCGCGATATCAAGGCGAAGTACGGCCGCAACACGATTGCCGTCGAGCACGGCGGCGGTCCCGGCATGCTGAATCAGATTCGCGGCGTGCAGGCCTGCGACGATGGCGGCCGCGAGGTTCGGCTGCGGCTCGAGCCTGACGCCGATCCGCGAACCGTGATGCGCGCCGTTCTCGATCGCGTCGACGTGTCGTCGATGCGGCTGGACGAGCCGCGAATCGAAGACATCTACCTGGAAACCGTCGGCGCGGCGGAGCCACGGCCGTGAGCCCGACCCTGGTGTTCAAGATTGCGAGACGGGAGTACCTGGCCCGGGTCCGGAGCCGGGCGTTCGTCGTCATGACGGTGTTCGTGCCGGCGTTCCTGGGACATGTACCTGCTGGCGGTGCCGATGCTGGGGCGATCGAGCAAGAACGATCTCCGGATCGCCGTCCTGGACGCCGGGACAGGCCTCGGCGCCGATCTGGCGGAGCGTCTCCGAGCGATCGAGCGTCCGCACATTACCGTCACCGAGACGTCGACGATCGCAGCCGCCGACGCGCCGGCGCGGGCACCGTTCAACGCAGCGATTCGGCGGTCGCGCGCTCGACGGATACCTGCTGCTCGAGCGCGCTGATTCGGCGCCCGCCCGCGTCCGCTACTTTGCACGCGAAGGGGGCAATCCGGTGCTCATGCGCGAGCTGCGCCTGGCGGTGCAGACGGCGGCGATCGGCCGCCTGCTCGCCGGCACCGGCGTCGACAGCGCCGACGTCAGGCGGGCGCAGCAGCTCGATCTGGCCGTGGTGTCGGTGTCGGACCGCGGCGAACGAGAAGGCGGCTTCGGCCTCGCGCTGGCCTCCACGATGTCGCTGGCGATGCTCCTGTACATGGCGGTGCTGATCAACGGCCAGGGGATGGCGACCGCAATCGTCGAGGAGAAATCGTCGCGCCTGATCGAGGTCATCCTCGGCGCCGTCACCGCCACCGAGTTCATGGCTGGAAAAATCCTCGGCGTGGTCGGATCGGGCCTGACGCAGCTCGGCGATCTGGATGATCGTCGCGATTGTCGCGCTGGTGCAGGCGGCGCCGGCGCTCGCGATGAGCACCGCCGTGTCCGGGTTCGATCTGTCAGCGGTCTTGAACGCGCGTCTGCTGTTCTACTTCGCGGTGTTCTTCGCGCTCGGTTATTTGCTCTACTCGGTGCTGTTCGCGATTGTCGCCGTCACCTGCACCAGCACCGAAGAGCTCGGCCAGTCGATGATGGCCGCGATCCTGCCGATGGTGGTCGCGCTGATGGTCGCGATCAGCGTCATTTCCAATCCGGCGACGACGGCCACGCGTGTGCTGAGCCTGATCCCGTTCTTCACGCCGCTGGTGATGACCGCGCGGGTGAACGTCCTGATGCCGCCGCTCTGGGAGGTCTGGCTCGGCATCGCTGCTGCTGGTCGTGACGTCGATCGCGAGCGGCTGGGCGGCGGCCAAGATTTTCCGTTACGCGCTGTTGATGACCGGCAAGCGGCCGACGCTGCCGGAGCTGATTCGCGTCGTCAAGGCGTGACGGCGCCGGTGGATTGACACTCTCAGAGGCGGGTCCTATACTCAGAACAAGAATCACGCCTCCGTAACTCCTGCGAGCGGTCAGCTCGCCATCACCAATCTCCGCACTTATGTTCAAGAGTCGCCATGCCAAGTCATCATAAGCGCCACACGCCGGCGCGGACCGCGAACGGACCGATCGCCACCGACGCCGCCGCTCCAACCGAGACCGCCAATCCCGAATCCAGTTCCGCCGCACAATCGACGCCGACGCCGGACGCGCCGCCGGCGCAGCCGCAGTCGCAGGGACAGGCACAGCCATCGGCGCCGCCGCAGCCCGCGCCGCCACCGCCACACCAACCGCAGCAACAGCAGCAGCAGCGGCGCGCCGGTCAGGGTCTGAACATCACCGATCTGAAGGACATGAGCATTCAGAAGCTCACCCAGATCGCGAAGGATCTCACTGTCGCCGGCGCGACCGGCATGCGGAAGCAGGATCTGATCTTTCAGATCCTGAAAGCGCAGACCGAGCAGAGCGGCTTCATCTTTTCCGAGGGCGTCCTCGAGGTGCTGCCGGACGGCTTCGGCTTCCTGCGCGCGCCCGACTACAACTACCTGCCCGGTCCGGACGACATCTACGTCTCGCCGTCACAGATTCGCAAGTTCGACCTGCAGACCGGCGACACCGTCTCCGGCCAGATCCGTCCGCCGAAGGAAGGCGAGCGCTACTTCGCGCTCATCAAGGTGGAAGCGGTCAACTTCGAGGCGCCGGATCAGTCGCGCGACAAGCTCTTTTTCGAGAACCTCACGCCGCTGTACCCGCAGGAGCGGATCACGCTCGAGACGCCGGAAAGCATCTCGTCGCGCATCATGGATCTGTGGACGCCGATCGGCAAAGGGCAGCGCGGCCTGATCGTCGCGCCGCCGCGCACCGGCAAGACGATGCTGCTGCAGAGCATCGCGCAGTCGGTGGCGAAGAACCACCCCGAGGTGTACCTGATGGTGCTGCTGATCGACGAGCGGCCCGAAGAGGTCACCGACATGCAGCGCTCGGTCGAGGGCGAAGTGATCTCGTCCACGTTCGACGAACCGGCGCAGCGGCACGTGCAGGTGGCGGAGATGGTCATCGAGAAGGCGAAGCGGCTCGTCGAGCACAAGAAGGACGTGCTGATCCTGCTCGACTCGATTACCCGCCTGGCGCGCGCCTACAACACCGTGATTCCGGCGTCGGGAAAGATTCTGTCCGGCGGTCTCGACTCGAACGCGCTGCAGAAGCCGAAACGGTTCTTCGGCGCCGCGCGGAACATCGAGGAGGGCGGCTCCCTGACGATCATGGCGACGGCGCTGGTCGATACCGGATCGCGCATGGACGACATCATCTTCGAGGAGTTCAAGGGCACCGGCAACATGGAGATCCACCTGGACCGCAAGCTGACGGACAAGCGCGTGTTTCCGTCGATCGACGTCGCGAAAAGCGGCACGCGCAAGGAAGAGCTGCTAATCCCGAAAGAGGACTTGAACCGGATCTGGGTGCTGCGCAAGGTCCTCAACCCGCTGTCGCCCGTCGAGGCCATGGAATTGCTGATCGACAAGATGTCGAAGACCCGCACCAACGCCGACTTCCTGGCGTCGATGCAGCGCTCGAGCTAGCAAAGACCCGCAAGGACACTGAGGAATTAGAAAGATACAGAGGCTGTCGTATGGCGACGATCAAAGTCCGACAGAACGGCCCGTACCTCGTCGAAGGCGACGATGTGACGGTGGTGGATTGGAACGGCAACCCGTATCAGATCGCGAAGCGGCCCTTCGCCCTGTGCCGCTGCGGCGGGTCGACCAGCAAGCCGTTCTGCGACGGCACGCACTCGAGGACTGGCTTCCAGGCGGCGGAGGCCGCGGTCGCCGGGCAGCGTAGACAAGCCTGCGGGGACGCTGATCGATCCGGTGATCTGGTGATTGGGTGATCGTGAGGGATTGTGGATTGGGTGATTGGATGATTGGGCCAATCACTCAATCCAGCAATCAATCTACCCAATCTCCAACGATCACCAATCACTCGATCACCCAATCACCAGATCACTGCGCTCACTGGCTGCGCGCGATTCCCCGCGATATACACCGCGCTGATCTTCCTCGTGTTCGAAATGTTCGCGAGCGGATCGGCGTCGAGCACGACGAAGTCGGCCCACTTGTTCGCCTCGAGCGTCCCGACGTCGTTCAGCTTCTGACACCGCGCGGCGTCGCGCGTCGCGGAGGCGAGCACCTGCTTCGGCGTCAGTCCCGCCTTGGCCATCATTTCCAGCTCCATCAGCTCGAAGTAGCCCTGGAACCGCGCCGGCGGACCGGTATCGGTGCCCATCGCGATCTTGATGCCGGCGTCCGACAGCTTTTTGAGATTGCGGTTCGCGACCTCCAGGCCGGCCTTGTAGCGCTGCGCGGAGCGGCTGTTCTTCATCGCGGCCTGCCGGGCCGGCTCCTTCAGCTGCTCGAGCGTCTTCGCGTCCGCGTGTTTCAGGAACAGCGGATCCGAGAACCACGCCGGCGTCGACTCGTAGACGAAGGTCGACACTTCGCGCATCAACGTGGGGCAGTAGCAGACGTCGCGGCGCTTGAGCATCCCGATCATCGCATCGTCGACCTCAACGTCGCGCACGCTGTGGGCGATGAAATCGGCGCCGGCGTCGAGCACCGCCTTCGCATCCTCCAGGTAAAACAGATGCACCGCGACGCGCATGTTCTTCTTGTGCGCCTCGTCGATCACGGCTTTGTAGATTTCGGGCGCCATCTTCGGCGTGGAGCCGAGGTTGTCGTCCACCCGAATCTTCACGATGTCGGCCTTCATCGCCGCCACCTCGCCGACCTGTTTGCGCGCCTCGTCGGGTGTCTTCGGCGCCAGGACCGGGCCCGCCACGTACAGGCGCGAGCGGTCGAGCGTCGGCACATTCTGCGTGTCGCGTGCCTTGAACCCGGCCTCCTGATCGTCGCCGAGCGAGAAGACCGTCGTGACGCCGTAGGCGGCGTAGGTGCGGAGATCGCGCAGCACGTTGTCGGCTGAGTATTTGCCTTGTTCCATGCCAACGGTGTTGCCGACGTGGCCGTGCGCGTTGACCAGACCGGGAATCACGTGTTTGCCGGTCAAGGCGATGCGCTCCGCGCCGGCAGGCACGGTGACGCTGGCGCCGGGGCCGACCGCGACGATTTTGCCGCCGCGGACGACGATCGTCGCGTTGTCGATCGGCGCGCGGTCGGTGCCGTCGATCACCCGCGCGCCGGTGAAGGCTTTGACGCCGCCCGGCGACTGCGCCGGCACGGGAATCAGCGTGGCGAAGACGAGAGATGCAGCAAGAGCGATGCGGCAGGGCAGAGTCATGGGCAACAATATAGTGCAATGCCCTTCGACTCGCCGAGAAACAACGCGCTCGCTCAGGGCAGCGGGTTGCCGATCGTCCCGGTGATGCTGGCGGGCTTCGCCGCGTTCGTGGACCTCTACTCGACTCAGCCGCTGCTGCCGCTGCTGGCGCGCACCTTCCACGCGTCCCGATTTGCCGTCAGCCTGACCGTCACGGCCCCGACGATCGCCGTCGCGCTCGCCGCACCCGGTATCGGGCGGCTGGCCGACACCTGGGGCCTCCGTCGCGTCATCGTCGGATCGGCGTTCGCCATTGCGATCGCCACCGCGCTCGCGGCCACTTCTACGTCGTTGTCCCAGCTCATCTTCTGGCGCTTCATCCTCGGGTTGGTGACGCCGGGCGTGTTTGCCGGGACCGTCGCCTACATCCACGAGGTGTGGCCGGCCTCGCACGGCGGCCGCGGGATGGCGGCCTACATGACCGGCACAATTGCCGGAGGGTTCACGGGCCGGGCCGTCGCGGGCCTGGTGGCGGCCGACGCGAGCTGGGCGGCATCGTTCGTCGCGCTCGGAGCGATCAACCTCGCGGTGGCGGTTGCGCTGGCGATGTGGCTGCCGTCAGAACGCGCCGGCACGGTGGCACCCGAAACCCATAGAGTGAAAGGGCGCGGGGGTTCGCTCGCCGAACACCTTCGCAATCCGCAGCTCATCGCGACCTATGCGATCGGCTTCTGCATCCTGTTTACGCAAGTGGCGATGTTCACCTACGTGACGTTCCATCTTGCGGCGCCGCCGTTCAGCCTCAGCACCGTCGCGCTCGGCTGGCTGTTCGTCGTCTACCTGGTCGGCATTGTCATCACACCGTTCGGCGGGCGATGGATCGATCGCTACGGTCACCGGACGGGACTCGCGATGGCGATGGCGCTTGGCGCGGCCGGCGCCCTGCTGACCCTCACGCCGTGGCTGGTCGTGATCGCCGCCGGTCTCGCCCTGTGTTCGAGCGGCGTGTTCATCGCGCAGGCGGCGACCAGCAGCTACATCGGCGCGGTCACGACGCGCGATCGCGCCCTTGCGGTTGGCCTGTACTCGACCTTCTACTACGCCGGCGGCAGCGTCGGGGGCGCGGCGCCGTCAGCGCTGTGGTCGAAAGGCGGATGGCCGGCGTGTGTCGCGTTGATTGTCGTGGTGCAATGTGTGGGCGTGGTGATTTCGTTGACACAGTGGTCGTCGGCCAGCGGCGCGCTTGAAGCGGCCTTGCCTGAAAGCGGCGTATAGCATGCACGGATCGGCGGCTCTGCGGCCGAGGTGGGTCGTATGTTCCGTCGTCACCAGCCTTGCGCTGGCGGCGGTCTCGTGCCGAGGTGCGAAGGCGCCCTCGTCTCCGACGTCTGCCTCGACCCTCCGCGGCGCGGTGACCGATCCCTCGGGAGATCGTCTCTCGGTTCTGGGACTCACGATCTCGCCTGACGTGATCGGCGCCACGATCGACGTCAGCGGCGGGACGGCGACTATCGTCGTCACCTTTGCGCGAGGCACGCTCGAACGGACGTTTACGCTGTTCTCGATCCTTCTCGATACCGACGAAAACCCCGCGACGGGAAACAGCGGCGTCCTCGCCGACGGTACGACATTCGGCTGGGACTACTCAATCTCGGGTGTGAATCCACAGGGATCGACGACCGCGCAGATCGTCCGTGCTCTCGGACCGGGTCAGCCCGGCCAGGTGACGCCGGTCGGGACGGCGACGGTGACGTTCCCCAATGAAGATCAGGCGCGTGTCACCGTCCCCCTGAGTGTTATTGGCAACGATGATGGCCGGATGAACTTCAAGGTGAACTGTCAGCAGTGGATCACGACGTCCACCACAACCGGGGTACTGGACTGGATGCCGGACGTCGGCCTGCCGCCGGGACAGGTGCGCTGAAACATTCAGGGCACGTTACGCGGGCGTTGGCATCCGCGACTCGAGCAGCCGGCGCAACTCGTCGCCTTCCATCACCTCGACCTCGAGCAGACGGCGGGTGACGATCTCGAGCGCGTCACGATTGTCCGAGAGGATGCGGCGTGCCGTCGTGTGCGCCTCTTCGAGGATCCGCTTGATCTCCGTGTCGATGGTCTGCGCCGTCTCTTCCGAATAGAGCCCGCGCTCCTGCGGCATGGGGATGTCCAGGAACTTCGCGCGCTTGTTGCCGTCGAAGTTGACCGCGCCGAGGAGATCGCTCATGCCGTACTCGGTCACCATCGACCGGGCGATATCGGTGGCGCGCTGCAGATCGTTGTGCGCGCCGGTCGTGATCTCGCCGATCGCGACCTCTTCGGCCGCGCGGCCGCCGAACAGGACCGCGAGCCGGTTGACGAGCTCGGTCCGCGTCATCGTATAGCGGTCTTCGGTGGGCAGCTGCATCGTGTAGCCGAGCGCACCGAACCCGCGCTGGACGATCGAGATCTTGTGCACGGGATCCAGCCCCGGCAGCTTGGTGGCGACGATGGCGTGCCCCGACTCGTGGTACGCGACCATCTCGCGCTCTTTCGCGTTCATCACGCGCTTCTTCTCGAGGCCGGCGACCAGCCGGTCGATCGCTTCCTCGAAGTCCTTCGTGTCCACCTCGGTCTTGTTCTTGCGCGCCGCCAGGAGCGCCGCTTCGTTGACGAGATTCGCGAGATCGGCGCCGGCGAACCCGGCGGTCTGCGCCGCGATCACCTGGACCTGCACGTCGGCCGCCACGCGGACCGCTTTCATGTGGATGCGGAGAATCGCCTCGCGTCCCTTGATGTCCGGCTTGTCGACCAGCACCTGCCGGTCGAAGCGGCCCGGACGGAGCAGCGCCGGGTCGAGCACCTCGGGCCGGTTGGTCGCGCCCATGATGATGACGCCCTTGCGCGAATCGAAGCCGTCCATCTCCGCCAGCAGCTGATTGAGCGTTTGTTCACGCTCTTCGTGGCTGCCGAGCGGACTCTGCACGCGGACTTTGCCCAGCGCGTCGAGCTCGTCGATGAACACGATGCACGGCGCCTTGGCCTCGGCCTGCTGGAAGAGATCGCGGATGCGCGCGGCGCCGACGCCGACGAACATCTCGACGAACTCGGATCCGCTCAGGCTGAAGAACGGCACTTTCGCCTCGCCGGCGACGGCGCGCGCGAGCAGGGTCTTGCCGGTGCCCGGCGGGCCGACCAGCAGCACACCCTTCGGAATCCGGCCGCCGAGATTCGTGTACTTCTTCGGATTCTGCAGGAACTCGACGATCTCCTTGAGCTCGTTCTCCGCTTCGTCCACGCCGGCGACATCCGAGAAGCGCACTTTCACTTCATCGTCGGCGTAAATCTTGGCGCGGCTCCGCGCAAACGACATCACGCCGCCTTCGGCGCCGCTCATCCGCCGGAAGAAGAAGCCCCAGATCGCGATGAAGAACACGAGGGGGATGATCCAGCCGAGGATGTCGGTCAGCCAGTGATTGGTCAGCTCCCCGGTGTATTTGACGCCTTTCGCCTCGAGCTCCTCGGTGAGCTTGGGATCCTCGACGCGAGTGGTGGTGAACAGCTTGCTCTTCGTGTCGGTGCCGATCTCCTCGTTCAGCGTCCCGCGGATCGTCTGATCGCTGATCCACACCTCGACGACCTTGCCGTTCTTGAGCAGCTGCTTGAACTCGGAATAGCTGACGGCGCGGCCGGCGGACGCCAGGAAGTACAGCTGCGCCACGCCCAGCACCAGCAGAAACGCCAGCCCGTACCAGAGCGACGACGCCGAACGGCCTGGCATCTGCCGGGGGCCGCGCCGGTCGCCGCCGCGCGGGTTGAACCGCGGTACGCTCTTATTAGCCATTCGCCTCCACCGGCCCCGCCTTCGCTCGGGCGATCGCCTCCGAGCTTCCGCCTTCGCGCACATCTGCAATGCGCTTCGACGGGACAGGTCGGAGAGGCCGGCCTAAACCTATTGTGCCCACGGGCTTACTTCGCCACCGGCTGCTGCTTCTCGAAGATGAGCCCGCCGGCCGTGGTGTCGACGACGATGGTGTCGCCGTCGACGAAATCGCCCTCGAGCACGCGCAGCGCGAGCGGGTCGAGCACGCGCCGCTGAATCGTCCGCTTCAGCGGCCGCGCGCCGTAACTCGGATCGTATCCCTCGTGCACGAGCTGTTCTTTCGCGGCATCCGTGAGCACGACGTGGATCTTACGCTCCTGCAGGCGCTTCACGAGGCCCGTCAGCTGGATGTCGATGATCCGCTTCATGTGCTCGCGTCCGAGCGGGTGGAAGAAGATCACCTCGTCGATCCGGTTCAGGAACTCGGGCCGGAAGTGCTCCCGCAGCGCGTCCATCACCTTGCGCCGCGTGCCTTCGGTCAGGTCATCGACGAGGTAATGGCTGCCGAGATTTGACGTCATGATGACGACGGTGTTCTTGAAGTCGACGGTCCGCCCTTTGCCGTCCGTGAGCCGGCCGTCGTCCAGCAGCTGCAGCAGGACGTTGAGCACTTCGGGATGCGCCTTTTCGATTTCGTCGAAGAGCACCACCGAGTACGGACGGCGGCGGACCGCTTCGGTGAGCTGGCCGGCCTCCTCGTAGCCGACGTATCCGGGGGGCGCACCGATCATCCGCGAGACGGTGTGCTTCTCCTGGTACTCCGACATGTCGATCCGAATCATCGCCTGCTCGTCGTCGAACAGGAACTCGGCGAGCGCCCGCGCGAGCTCGGTCTTGCCGACGCCGGTCGGTCCCAGGAACATGAAGCTGCCGAGCGGACGTTTGGGATCCTGCAGTCCGGCGCGCGCGCGCCGGATGGCGTTGGAGACCGCAACGATCGCCTCGTCCTGTCCGACGACGCGCTGGTGCAGGCGCTCCTCCATGTTGAGCAGCTTCTGAATTTCACCTTCCATGAGGCGGCTCACCGGGATGTGCGTCCACTTGCTGACGACCTCGGCGATGTCCTCCTCGTCGACCTCCTCTTTCAGCATCCGCTGGCCCTTCTGGAGGTCCGCCAGCTTCGCTTCCTGGTCGCGGATCCGCTGCTCGAGCTCCGGCACGCGGCCGTACTGGAGCTCGGACGCCTTGGTGTAGTCGCCGCCGCGCTGCGCCCGCTCGATCTCGGCGCGCAACGCTTCCTGCTGCTCCTTGAGGGTCCGCAGCTGTTGAATCAGATCCTTCTCCTGCTGCCAGTGCGCCGCCAGCCGCGAACGTTCTTCCTTCAGATTGGCCAGCTCCTCTTCGAGCTTGCCGAGGCGTTCCTTCGACGCCTTGTCTTTTTCCTTGCGCAGCGCTTCGCGCTCGATCTCGAGTTGCATGATGCGCCGCTCGAGCTCGTCGAGCTCCGCCGGCATCGAGTCGATCTCCATCCGCAGCTTCGAGGCCGCTTCGTCGATGAGGTCGATCGCCTTGTCCGGAAGGAACCGGTCCGTGATGTAGCGGTGCGACAGCACGGCGGCCGCCACCAGCGCCGAATCCTTGAACCGCACGCCGTGATGGATCTCGTACCGTTCGCGCAGTCCCCGCAGGATGCTGATGGTGTCCTCGACCGTCGGCTCGTTGACCATCACGGTCTGGAAGCGCCGTTCGAGCGCCGCGTCCTTCTCGATGTACTTCCGGTACTCGTCGAGCGTCGTCGCACCCACCGTGTGCAGCTCGCCGCGCGCCAGCATCGGCTTCAGCATGTTCGACGCGTCCATCGATCCTTCCGACGCGCCAGCGCCGACCACGGTGTGCAGCTCGTCGATGAACAGGACGATTTGACCCTGCGCGTCCGTGATCTCCTTCAACACCGCCTTCAGCCGCTCCTCGAACTCGCCGCGATACTTGGCGCCCGCCACCAGGGAGCCCATGTCGAGGGCCACGATCCGCTTGTTCTTGAGGCCTTCGGGCACGTCGCCGCGATCGATGCGGATCGCCAGTCCTTCGACGATCGCGGTCTTGCCGACGCCGGGCTCGCCGATCAGAACGGGATTGTTCTTCGTCCGGCGCGACAGCACCTGGATGACACGCCGGATTTCCTCGTCCCGTCCGATGACCGGATCGAGCTTCTTCTCGTGCGCCATCTTGGTCAGGTCGCGGCCGTAGCGTTCGAGCGCCTGGTACGTGCTCTCGGGGTTCTCCGTCGTCACGCGCTGCGAACCACGGACACTCGTCAGCGCCTGCAGAATCGTGTCGTGCGTGATGCCCGACTGCTTCAGGAGCTGAGCGGCGGGGGAGCGGCCGCCTTCGTCGGCGACGGCGATGAACAGGTGCTCGGTGCTGACGAACTCGTCCTTCATCCGGCCGGCTTCGGCTTCCGCCAGTTTCGTCACCGCGTTGAGGCGCGGCGACAGACCTGGCTCCGAACCGCCGTAAGCGGACGGCAGGCGGGCGAGCAGCTCGCGCGCGGCGCGACCGACGTGCGCGGGGTCCGCATTCATCTTGCGCACGAGATCCGGAATGATGCCGTCGCGCTGCTCGAGCAACGCGACCAGCAGATGCTCGGGCTCGAGTTGCGGGTTGTTATGCTCGCGTGCCAGCTCGATGGCGGCCGCCACGGCCTCGCGGGCCTTCTCCGTGTATTTGTTGATGTTCATATGAACAGCTCTCAGCTATCGGCTCTCAGCTTCTCAGCTGATAGCTTTTTAAGCGGCGCTATGCGACGCGCCTTTCTCCAATTCCTTCAGTGCTTCAAAGTGCTTCCGCTGCTCGGGCGTCAGCGTCTTCGGCAGCTCCACGTCCACGGTGGCGTAGAGATCCCCTTGTTCACCCGATTTGCCGGTCACCGGCATCCCGTGTCCCTTCAGGCGGAAGACCTGGCCGTTCTGGGTGTTGGGCGGGATCTTCAACCTGAGCGTCTTGCCGGACAGCGTCGGTACCTCCACTTCGCCGCCGAGCACCACGGTCGTGAGCGGGACGGCGACGTGCGTGTAGAGGTCGCGGCCCTTGCGCTCGAAGCGGGGATGCGGCGCGAGCCGGACGCGCAAGTAGAGATCGCCTGACTGCCCGCCGCCGGAACCCTGCTCGCCCTCGCCCGAGATGCGGACCCGCGATCCTTCGCCGACGCCCGCCGGAATGCGCACGTCGACGGTGCGAGTGTGGCCATCGTGCTGGATCGACAGCCGCCGCATCGTGCCGTTGTATGCATCCTCGAGGCCGAGCTCGATTTCATTTTCGACGTCGCGTCCGGGGCGGGTCCCGCGAGCGCGCCGGCCGCCGGTGCGCGGGTCCTCGCCGCCGAAACCGCCGCCGCCGCCGCCGAAGAAGGTCTGGAAGAAATCCGAGAAGGGGTTCTCGCCCCCGAACATCTCGTTCATCTCTTCCTGCGTCATCGTGCGATAGCCCGTCTGGCCGCCGCCGCCGAAGTTCGCGTTCCACGCGCCTGACTGCCGCGGATCGAATCCCTGACCCGCGCCGGCTTGCTCGTACGCGCGCCAGTTCGCACCCAGCTCGTCGTATTTCTTGCGTTTGGCGGGATCGCCAAGCACTTCGTACGCCTCGGTGAGATCCTTGAAGCGCGACTCGGCCTTCTTGTCGCCCGGATTGACGTCAGGGTGGTGCTTGCGCGCCAGCTTCCGGTACGCTTGCTTGATCTCTTTCTCCGTCGCGGTTTTGGCGACGCCGAGCGTCGAGTAGTAGTCCTTGAAGTCCATAGTCAGTCGAAGCCAAGCATGCGGCTCAACTCGTCGAGTTCGTGAACGAGGCGGCGCCGGCCGTCGCGCGCCAACAGCGCGTCGTCGCGCATCAGCGGCCGCAGCCGCTGCACGACTTCAGCGATCGAGAGCAATCGCTGGACCCCCGCCAGGTTGATGCCGCCGTCGTCGACCAGGCGTTTGATGAGCTTCAGTCGCTCGAGTTCTTCGCGGCTGTACAGCCGCATGCTGCCGATGGTCCGCGACGGTTGAATCAGGCCGAGCCGCTCGTACTTCCGCAGTGTCTGGGGATGCATCCCGAGCATGCGCGCGGCCACGCTGATGAAGAACAGATCCGGTTCGGGGCCCATATTCCAACCCTGCGTCGATCCAAATATAGGCCTTGATACGCGTCGTGTCAACTTCAGCTGTAGCCGGACGAAGACGGCTGGCGGGGACGGCGGTGCCGGGGGGTTGTGTCGTAGAAGCCTGCGCGATGCACCGCAAGGGAAGGCGGAGCCTGCCCGCCAAAGCTCGGGACTAGACCACCAGAAGCTGCCGGAGCTTCTGGGACCGACAAGCGAAGGTGGGAGTCTGATGGGATGATGGATCATGGGCTCGCATGGTGACCGCCGCTGATTTCGTGACCGTCGCGCTGCTCGTCGCGCTCGAGGGCCTTCTGAGCGCCGACAACGCGATGGTTCTGGCCGTGCTCGTGCTGGGGCTCCCGAAAGCTCAGCAGCGTAAAGCGCTTCGCTACGGCATCATCGGGGCGTTTGCGTTCCGCTCGGTCGCGATTCTCCTTGCCGCGGTCCTCATACGGCTCGGATGGGTCAAGCTCGTTGGCGCGGGGTACCTGATGTACCTCGTCTACCGGCACTTCGGCGGGGGGATGGGGGCAGAGAGCCGCCGGACGCCGCCGGCGGCCGTGTCGTGGCTCGGACTGACGCCCTTCTGGTCCACGGTGGTGAAGGTGGAATTGACCGATATTGTCTTCGCCATCGACTCCATCCTCGTTGCCGTGGCGATGTCCCCGAAGCTGTGGGTCATCCTGGCAGGCGGTATTCTGGGCATCGTGACGATGCGGCTGGTGATCGGCCAACTGCTGTCGCTGGTCGAACGCTACCCGCCGCTGGTGGACGGCGCGTTCGTGATCATCGGATGGGTCAGCGTCAAGCTGCTGGTCGAGTATCTGCATACGGAAGGCTACGTGGCGTTTGAGATCCCCAAGTGGCTGTCGCTGGGGCTGATCGTGCTGATCTTCGGCATCTCGTTCGGCTACGCGTGGAAGCTGGAAAGACGAGGGACCTCCTGAACCTGCTGCGGCCCCGACGCCTCACGGACTGGATTGCGCTGGCGCTGCTCGTCGCGCTGATCGTCGGCGGCGCGATCTCCGCCGTTTTCCTGTCCCGCTATGCCGTCATCGTGCACCGGCTGACGCGGGGCATCGGCGACACCGTCTTCTACGGCGCGGACGGCCAACCCTGGTTCCGGCTCGACGAGCAGCGTCACGACGTCGCGCTCCGGGAGATTTCCATCGACCTGCAGCACGCCGTCGTCGCAGTGGAAGACCGCCGGTTTTACCGCCATCCCGGCATCGACCCGATCGGCCTGGCGCGCGCGGTCGTCCGCGATGTCCAGCAGGGGAGCCGCGCCGAAGGGGCCAGCACGCTGACGCAACAGCTGGCGCGGACGCTATTCCTGTCCAACGTCAAGAGCTACGGCCGCAAGTTGAGAGAAGCGGGCATCGCCCTGCTGATCGAAGCGCAGCTCACGAAGCCGCAAATCCTCGAGTTCTATTTGAATCGCGTCTATCTCAGCGCCGGCGTCTACGGCGTGCAGACGATGTCGGAGCATCTGTTCCGCAAGCCGGCGAGCGCCGTGACGCTGCCGGAGGCGGCGCTGATCGCCGGCCTGATCCGCGCGCCCTCCGCGCTGTCGCCATGGTCGAACTACGACGGCGCGCTGGAACGGAGCCATCTCGTGCTGGCGACGATGCGCGACCAGGGGTTCATCACCGCCGCTCAGGAAGCGGAAGCGCGCGCGGCGCGGCCGCGCATCCAGCCGTACCGTCAGCCGAGCGACGGCCGCGCCGGCTGGGCGAAGGATTATCTCCGTCAACAGTTCCGCGCCGAGTTCGGCGGCGACAACCCGCCGGACTGGCAGGTGCACACGGCATTTCTGCCCAAGGTGCAGGACGCGGCCGAGCGCGCGGTCGCGATGGGGCTCGACCGGATGCGGCGTCCCGGACTCGAGGCGGCACTCGTCGCGATCGATCCGCAGACCGGCGACATTCTCGCGATGGTCGGCGGCGCCAACTATCCGCGCAGCACCTTCAATCGCGCAACGCGCAGCAAGCGGCAGCCTGGTTCGGCGTTCAAGCCTCTCGTCTACGCCGCGGCACTCGAGCACGGCTACTCGCCAGTGTCGCTGCTGTCGAACCTCCAGCACGTCACCGCGCCGGATAACCCGGAGTGGATGCCGCGCAGCGCACACGGCGAGCAGCCCGACGCGATGACGCTTCGCGCGGCGCTTCTCGAGTCGAACAACGCCGCGGCCGCCGATCTGCAACAGCTCGTCGGCTCGAAGGCCGTGCTGCGGCTGGCCAGCGACGCCGGATTGGAGGGGCTGCCGGACGTGCCGTCGCTGGCGCTCGGCACCGGGCTCGTCACTCCGCTCGAACTCACCGCCGTCTACACGATGTTTCCCGGCGCCGGCCAGATTGCCCAGCCGCGCGGGGTCATCAGCGTGTTCGATGCGAGCGGCACGCAGGTCCTGGACCGGCCCGTTCAACGCTCCCAGGTCGTCGCCGCGCCGGTCGCATTCCAGATGGTCAGCATGCTGCGCGACGTCGTCGAGCGGGGCACCGGTGCCCCCGCGCGCGCGTTCGGGGTCCGCGGAGCCATCGGCGGAAAGACCGGAACGACCGACGATTATCACGATGCGTGGTTCGTCGGGTTTTCCACCTCAGTCGTCGCCGGTGTCTGGGTCGGATTCGATCAGCCGGCGCCGATTGCCCGCGAGGCATACGGCGCGCGAGTCGCCCTGCCAATCTGGGCGGACTTCATGAAGCGGGTCGCACAGACACTGCCGCCCGGCGAGTACCAGGCGCCCCCCGGCATCCACGTCGAAGAGCTCTGTAGCGTGTCGTACATGCGGCCGGTCGATGGCTGCCCGACCTATTCCGAATACTTCAAGAACGGAGACAAGGTCCCTTCTCAATTGTGCACGGTCCATCGCGGATCGTTGAAGGAGCGGACAGCGCACGCGGTCGGCGGTTTTTTCAGGTCGCTGGGCGGTAAAATCGCCGGCATCTTCCGCCGCTGACCTTTGATGGCCGATCCCATCCGCGTCCTCGTGGTCGACGACGACCTTGCCCACGCGGAGATGGTCGTCCAGTTCCTGCGGCTCACCGAAGCGTGGGCCGACGCCACCATCGACACGGCACCCACCTACGAGCAGGCGTTCACCGCCCTGACCACCAAGCCGTACGACGTCGCGTTCTGTCGACTACTGGCTCGGGTCGCGCGACGGTCTCGCGCTGCTGCGCGAAGTCCGCCAGCACGGCGTGACGACACCGGTGGTCGTGCTCACCGGCCGTGGCGCCGAGGAAGTCGCCGTCGAGGCGATGAAGGCCGGCGCCGCGGACTATCTGAGCAAGACCCATCTGTCGGTCGAGGCGCTCGAGCGGACCATCCGCTATGCGCTGGCGCTGCGCGCCGAAGAGCAGCAGCGGCAACTGGCCGAGGAGGCGCTGCGCGCCAGCGAGGAACGGTTTCGCGCGCTCGTGGAAAACAGCTCCGACGCGATGCTGCTGCTGGACGCCGAATGCCGCGTCACCTACATGACGGCCTCGTCGCAGCGCCATCTCGGCTGGACGCCGCCCGATGTCGTCGGCCGGTCGATCTTCGAATTCCTTCATGCCGACGATCGGGAAACGATCACCACGCGCATCGCCGAGGCGCTCCAGACACCGACCACGACCGTCGCCGCCGAGGTCCGCTTCCGCCATCCCGACGACAGCGATCGGACGGTGGAGATCGTCGTCGTCAATCGCCTGAACGACGCGTCGGTTCGCGCGATTGTGATCAAGGCGACCGATATCACCGACAAGCGCCGGCTGGAAGAGCACCTCCGCCAGGTGCAGAAGATGGAGGCGGTCGGCGCGCTCGCCGGCGGCGTCGCTCACGACTTCAACAACCTCCTCACGGCGATCCTCGGCTACTGCAACCTGATGCTGGACGACGTGCCGAAGGAAAGTCCGCTCCGGCAGGACCTGGAGGAGATCCGGTCGGCGGGCGAGCGCGCGGCCGCGCTCACGCGGCAGCTGCTGGCGTTCAGCCGGCGGCAGATGCTGCAGCCGCAAATCGTCGACATCAACACACTCGTCCGGCAGCTCGAGAAGCTGCTGCACCGGCTGCTGACGCGAAGACATCGTGCTCGTCACCGCGCTCGCGCCCGACCTGGACCCGGTCAAGGTCGATCCCGGCGTCGATCGAGCAGGTGCTGGTCAACCTCGCGGTCAATTCACGCGACGCGATGCGCGACGGCGGCCAGCTGACGATCGAGACCGCGAACGTCGAGCTCGACGCCGTCTATGCGGAGACCCACGCCACCGTGATTCCGGGCCGCTACGTGATGCTCGCTGTCGGCGATACGGGCGAGGGCATTGACGCCGCGACGCAGAGCGCGGGTCTTCGAGCCGTTCTTTACGACGAAGGAACAGGGCAAGGGCAGCGGTCTCGGCCTGGCGACGGTGTACGGCATCGTCAAGCAAAGCGGCGGCTACATCTGGGTGTACAGCGAGCTGGGCCACGGCACGGTGTTCAAGGTGTACTTCCCGATTGCCGAGTCACCGGCGGGGCCGGCGCGTGATGGCAGCGGCGGCGGCGACGTCAAGAAGCAGGCGTGGGAAACCGTGCTGCTCGTGGAGGATGAGGACGCCGTGCGCGCGCTGGCGCGAGAAGTCCTCCGCCGTCAGGGCTACATCGTGCTCGAAGCGCGGCACGGCGTGGATGCGCTGCGGCTGGCCGAGCGTCACCCCGACGAGATCCACCTGATGATCACCGACGTCGTCATGCCGCACATGAGCGGGCGCGAGCTGGCGGAGCGATTGTGCGCGGCGCGGCCGACGATGAAGGTCCTCTTCATGTCCGGGTACACCGATCATGCATTGATGAATCGTGCGCTGACACCCGGATCGTCGTTTTTACAGAAACCCTTCACGCCTGAGACGTTTGCCCGCAAGGTGCGTCAGGTTCTCGACACTCGAGAAACCACAAAGCTGAGCTAAGGGGCAGCCTTAAAGGGCTGCGCGACGAGCACAAAGGCCGCCCTTGGCCGCCGAAGCAGCGAAGCCGCGAAGGCGGCATTGTTCGTGCACCTCATGTGGCGGCTCATGGCCGGCTCAACGACTGTCTCTTCACAGCGGGCGCCGGCGCCCGTGCGACGCCGTCTCCCGATCGGCGCCGAGTATCTCGGCGATGGCCGCGTGCATTTGCGTGTCTGGGCGCCGCGCGCGCCGGGAATCGCGGTCGTCGTCGGCGGCGACGCAGACCGCGCTGCAGCCGGAAGCGGCGCACCCCGGCTACTTCAGCGGCGAAGCCCCTGCACCAGCGGGCGCGCGGTACCAATTCCGGATCGATGGCGACGAGAAGCTCTATCCCGATCCGGCGTCGCGTTACCAGCCGGAAGGTCCCCACGGTCCGTCGGTGGTCGTCGACCCGTCGAGTTTTCGCTGGACCGACGCGGCGTGGCGAGGCGTGTCGCTCGAAGGCCAGGTCGTCTACGAGCTGCATATTGGGACATTTACCCGCGCCGGCACGTGGGCCGCGGCCGCGGAGCAGCTGCCCGAGCTCGCGCGCGTCGGCATCACGCTCCTCGAGGTGATGCCCATCGCCGAGTTCGAGGGACGCTTCGGCTGGGGCTATGACGGCGTCGATCTCTATGCGCCGTCGCATCTCTACGGCCAGCCCGACGATTTCCGCCGGTTCGTCGATGCCGCGCACGCGGCCGGGATCGGCGTCATCCTCGATGTCGTCTACAACCACTTCGGACCTGTCGGCAACTACCTGCGCGCGTTCTCGCCGGCTTACACGAGCGACCGGTACGGCAACGACTGGGGCGAGGCGTTGAACTTCGATGGCGACGACTCGGGGCCGGTGCGCGAGTTCTTCGTCAGCAACGCCGGCTACTGGATCGACGAGTTTCATCTCGACGGCTTGCGGCTCGACGCGACGCAGCAGATTCACGATCAGTCGCCGGAGCATGTGCTGAGCGGCGGTCGGCCAGCGCGCGCGGGCGGCCGCAGCAGGGCGGGGCATCGTGATCGTCGCGGAAAACGAGCCGCAGGACGTACGCGGCTGTTGCGGCCGATCGACCAGGACGGCTACGGGCTCGACGCGATGTGGAACGACGATTTTCACCATAGCGCGATGGTCGCCCTGACCGGCCGGGGCGAAGCCTATTACAGCGACACCCGCGGGGAGCCGCAGGAGTTCATCTCCGCGCTGAAGTACGGCTTTCTCTTTCAGGGGCAGTACTACCACTGGCAGCGCGACGTCCGGGGCACGCCCGCCCTGCACGTGACGCATCCGTCACTCGTCACGTTCCTCCAGAATCACGATCAGGTCGCGAACTCGGCGCGCGGCCAGCGCGGCCATGCGCTGACGAGTCCGGGGCGCTGGCGGGCGATGACGGCGCTGCTGCTGCTCGGTCCGAACACGCCGATGCTGTTTCAGGGCCAGGAATTCAACGCGTCGTCACCGTTCATGTTTTTCGCGGACTTCGAGAGCGATCTGGCGGCCGCCGTTCGTCGTGGCCGCGGCGAATTCCTCCTGCAGTTTCCCAGCATCGCACCGCTGGTCAGGTCGGGCGCGCTCGACGATCCCGGCGCGGTCGCGACGTTCGAGCGGTGCCGGCTCGATTTCGCTGAACGCGAGACTCACAGCGACATCTACGCGCTGCACATCGACCTGCTGCGGATGCGCCGCGAAGAGGCGGCGTTTCGAGCGCAGGGGCGGCACGGCCTCGACGGCTGCGTGCTGTCGGCATCGGCGTTCGCGCTGCGCTTCTTCACGCCCGATCACCGGGAAGACCGCGTCCTGATCGTCAACCTCGGGGCTGATCTGAACCGGACGTCGTTCGCCGAACCGCTGCTCGCGCCGCCGGCCGGCAGCGAGTGGCTGATTCGCTGGTCGAGCGAGGATCCCGCCTATGGCGGCGGTGGGACGCCCGAGATTCAACCGGACAGCCAGTGGTTCGTTCCGGGGGAATCTGCCGTCGTGCTGGCGCCGGGGCCGCTTCGTCGCGTGCGTCCGAACCTTGTCAAACCCGTGCGCGGCGTGTGAGGAAACCGATGCGGATCACGGAGCCGATTCGTCGTATCCCATGGCCGCCACCGGGTGAGGAGGACGCGGACGCGCTCGTCACGCGCGAATGGCTCGTCACGAATGGTCTGGGCGGGTACGCCTCGGGGACCGTCGCGGGTGTGATCACGCGCCGCTATCACGGCGTGCTCATTGCGGCGCTGCCGGCGCCGTTCGGCCGAATCGTCATGCTGAGTCGGGTCGCCGAAGAACTGCGCTTCGCGGACGGTCGCTGCTACGAGTTCGGTGGACGGGAGCGGACGGGAGCCGCACCGGATGCGCATGGCACGGGGCATCTCGTCGAGTTCCGGCTCGAGGCGGGCCTGCCGGTCTGGCGCTTCGATGTGGAAGGCACAGTCATCGAAAAGCGCGTGTTTCTGTCGTACATGCAGAACACCGTGTACGTGATGTACGAGCGGCTTGCGGGGTCAGAGCCGGCAGAGCTGCTGCTGCGGCCGGCGGTCAATTTCCGCGCGCAGGAACTGCCGGTCAGCGAGCCGCTGGCGTTGCCCTACGAGTTCCGCGCGATCGCGGACCGTTCGGAGATTTTGCTCCCAGGCAGCAAGCTGCCGCCGCTTCGCCTGCAGTGGCGAGGCGCCGAGGCGACGTTCACGCTGGACCCGAAACGCATCGACAACGTGCTCTATCCAGTCGAGGAAAGCCGCGGCTACCAGGCGAACGGCGATCTCTGGAGTCCCGGCGCGTTCCGCCTCGCGCTGACCGATGGGACACGCGCCACGCTCGTGGCGTCGACGGAAGCGCCCGAGACGATGAACGTGCTGGAACCGACGGTCGCGCTGGGCGCCGAGCGTATCCGACGCGAGCGGCTGCTGGCACAGGCTGCCGCCGAGGCACGCGAAGGACTCGCCGCCGAGCTCGTGATCGCCGCCGATCAGTTCGTCATCGCGCCCGCCGGCCGCACTGGTGAAATCGCCCGCGCCCGCGCCTACGGCGACGAAGTACGAACGGTGATCGCCGGCTATCACTGGTTTACCGACTGGGGCCGCGACACGATGATCAGCCTCGAAGGTCTGACGCTCACCACCGGTCGCTATGCCGAGGCCGGCTATATTCTGCGAACCTTCGCGCACTACGTGCGTGACGGCCTCATCCCGAACATGTTTCCGGAAGGGGAGCGGGAAGGCTTGTATCACACCGCGGATGCCACGCTCTGGTTCTTTCACGCCGTCAACCGCTACGTCGAGTCGTCAGGCGATCGGCTGACGCTCGCGCGTCTGTATCCGACCCTCAAGGAGATCATCGCTCGCCACGTGCAGGGCACGGCGTTTGGCATTCACGTCGATCCCGTTGATGGCCTCGTCGCGCAGGGCGCACCGGGGTACCAGCTCACGTGGATGGACGCGAAAGTGGACGACTGGGTCGTCACGCCGCGGCGCGGCAAAGCCGTCGAGATCAACGCGCTCTGGTTCAACGCCCTGAAGTTGATGGAGGAGTGGGCGAAGGACCACGACGATCGCGCGGAGGTGTACCGCGACCGTGCGGACCAGGTGCGCCGCTCGTTCAACGAGCGCTTCTGGTACGCCGACGGCGGCTATCTCTATGACGTCATCGACGGCGAGGTCGGCCCCACCGATCCGAAGTGCCGGCCCAACCAGATTTTCGCGATCGCATTGCCGCATCCGGTGCTGCTGGAGCATCGATGGGAACCGGTGATGCGCGTCGTCCGCGATCGGCTGGCGACGCCCGTCGGCCTGCGATCGCTGGCGCCGGGAGACGTGGAATACAAATCGAGGTACTTCGGCGATCTCCGCGCGCGCGATGCCGCCTATCACCAGGGAACCGTCTGGGCGTGGCTCGCCGGGCCGTACATCGATGCCTGGCTGAAGGTCTATCCGGACGACTGGGCCGGCGCGCAGCGCGTGCTCGACGGCTTCGTGCCGCATCTCAACGAAGCGTGCATCGGGTCGATCAGCGAGGTGTTCGACGCCGAACCCCCGTACACGCCGCGCGGCTGTATTGCCCAGGCGTGGAGCGTCGCCGAAGTGTTGCGCGTCTGGGTGAAGCTCGCCCAGCGTGCTCAGCAACCCGCGCCGTCGAGCTCTGACGCGGTCGCCGTCTAGTCGGCACAACGCTTGCGAGTCGAATCTGGCCGAGGAGAGTGGAATGGCCAAAGAGAAGGATCGGATTCTGAGCGGCATCCTCGGCGATATCAACCCTGCGCCGGGCACGCGGGATCACATCAGCGGATCGGCTGGACGCGGCGACGCCGACAGCCTCGAAAACGACGAGTCGATGGAAGGTGGATCGGGTCACGATCAGAGCCATCACGCCGGCTCCCGGGATGTCACCGAAGGTGTCACGGGTGGGCTGGGTACGGAAGTCGGCGGCACTCGGAATTTCCGCCAGGGCACAGGCGCCACGGGCGGCGATATCGGGAACAGGCCTGAGTAGGGCTGGGCTACTCATCGGGGCTAGGGGCTAGCTGTCGGGGCTCTAGATTACCTGTCGGGGCTCGGGGCTAGCTATCAGAAGCGGAGTAACGGAGCAGCATGAAGCACACATTCGCCGGCATCGCGATCGTGATTCTCATCGTGCTCGCGGTCGCGGCCGGCGGATATGCTTCCGCCAAGTCGTATCAGTTCACCGGCGTGGTCAAGGCGGTCGACTCGAACAGCCTGATGGTCGAGAAGAGTGCCAAGGAAACCTGGCAGTTCGAGCTCACGAAGGACACCAAGGGCGTCACACCGAAGATCGGCGATCGTGTGACGATCTCTTACAAGATGGCGGCGACCGAGGTCGAAATGAAACCGATGAAGTGAGGGGACGCGTCAGCGGACCTGACTTCGCGACGTTCTCCTAGTCGCGCCCCTTCATTTTTCTCAGAGCGCGCCGCTGCCGCTTGTCAGGCGAGCCGGTCGCGTTCATGGCGGCTCGATAGACGCGTTCTACCCGGCGCAATTCAATTTCTTGCGGAGTCGGCGGAGGCGTCAGGTCCTCATACAGCTGTTTCGCGTCCGTCTTTCGGATGTGGCTGTCGGCCAGCGCTCGCACGGTCACGCGCTGCTGGCGCCCGAACGGACGCTTGATCTGCAGTTCGTCTCCGACGTGGAGTCGTCGTTTCGGTTGGGCCGCCTGCCCGTTGACCTCCACCTTTCCGTTCTGACACGCCTTCTGCGCCTCGGAACGCGTCCGATAGAGGCAGGCGACGTCGAGCCAGACGTCCAGACGCACGCCATCAGGCGCCGGCGGGTCCTCACTCATTCGTGTGCGTGATCTCGTCGCTCAGCTCTACTTCGGGCATAATGCCCCCCCATGGCTGAAGCCTTCCATCAAGTGTATAGCCCCGTCGGTGGCAGCGTTCTCTTCTCGGCGCTCGTCGCGGCGCTGCCGCCCCTGCTGCTTGCGGTGCTGCTGGCCGGCATCCGCGTGGCGCCGTGGCGGGCGGCGATCGCGGCGGCGGGGGCAGCCTTCGCCCTTGCGTGGCTCGTCTGGGGCATGCCGCTTTCGCTGACCGTGGCCGCGGCAACTCATGGGATGGCGTTCGGTCTCTGGCCGATCAGCTGGATCGTGCTCAGCGCCGTCTTCTTTTACAACCTGTCGGTCGAAAGCGGCGACTTCGACGTGATTCGCCGATCGCTCTCGCGCCTGACCGGCGACCGCCGAGTGCAATTGCTGCTCGTCGCCTTCTGCTTCGGTGCCCTCATCGAAGGCATCGCGGGATTCGGCGCGCCGGTGGCGATTACGGCGTCGATGCTCGCCGGACTCGGCTTCGAGCCGATCATGGCGGCCGGCCTCGCACTCATCGCCAACACGGCACCGGTCGCGTTCGGATCGCTCGGCATTCCGGTGACGACGCTCGGCGGCCTGCTCGCGCCGATGCTGGGCCACGACACGCAGAGCACGACGCACGCGTTGTCGGCGATGGTCGGCCGTCAGCTGCCGATCTTCTCGCTGGCGATTCCCGCCTACCTCGTGGTGTTGTACGCGGGGTGGCGCCGCATGATCGAGATTTGGCCGGCCGCGCTGACAGCAGGTGGGACTTTCGCCATCGGCCAGTTCGTCGTGTCCAACTTCGTCGGACCGGAGTTGACAGATGCGCTGTCTGCGCTGCTGTCGTTGACCTCGGTTGCGCTTCTCCTTCGGGTCTGGCAGCCGGCGGAAATCTATACCGCCGGTGCGCAGTTCGCCGTGGCGGCGGTGCCAGTGGGCGTCGGCGGTGGCCACTTCGTGGCTCCGCCTACACAGACCGTCGATACGGGCGGTCGTGTGTTCCGCGCCTACGCCACCTACGCCATTCTGATTGTCACGGTGCTCATCGGCCAGATCGGCAACTTTGCCGGCCTGTCGACCTTGAAGCCGCCCGCCAACGTCACGGCGCTGCTGAAATGCGGACAGGGCGGCAATCGGCTGTGCGCGGACCCGTGGATCGGCCCGAGCGCCGCGGTCAGTCCCCAGGGCTTCCGCTTTCCGGTCTGGGAATTCCACTGGCCTGGCGCGTACCGCATCCAGGACGGCAAGCCCGCGGCAGTCGTGCAGCGCGAACCGCCAGTCGTCGCCGCGTCGACGGCGTATCCGCTGACATACAGGCTCGACTTTCTCGCCGCTGCCGGCACCCTGGTGTTCCTGGCCGCGCTGTTCGCCTCCATCCCGATGATCATGTCGGGGATGGCGCCTGGCGTCCTGTGGACGACGTTCGTCAAGACGCTCCGCCAGCTGCGATTGCCGATCATTACCATCGCGTTCATTCTCTCGATCGCCACCGTGATGAATTACTCCGGCATGACCTCGTCGATGGCGCTCGCGCTCGCGAAGACCGGCGTGCTGTTTCCGTTCTTCTCGGCGTGGCTCGGCATGATCGGCGTCTTCCTGACCGGAAGCGACACCTCGTCCAACACGCTGTTCGGGCCCTTGCAGGCGACGACGGCCAAGTTGTCGGGTCTCGATCCCGTCCTGATGGGCGCAACGAACAGCTCCGGCGGCGTGATGGGGAAGATGATCAGCCCGCAGAATCTGTCCGTCGGCGCGGCGGGCGTGGGCGCGGTGGGTCGCGAAGGCGAGATCTTCGCGAAGGTCTTCGCGCACAGCCTGATTCTCACGGGGCTGATGGGCCTGCTCGCGATGCTTCAGGCGTACGTGGTGCCGTGGATGGTTCCGGCACTCTGAGACTGTCGGGGCTAGGGGCTAGGGGCTAGCTGTCACGGGAGTCGGGGCTAGGGGCTAGGCGCTGTCACGGGAGTCGGCTAGCTGTCACTCCGCTCTCAGCGCCTTCATCGGTGAAATCGACGCGGCGCGCGCCGCCGGAATGATCGCGGCGACAAACGCGCACACCGCGAGCGAACCGGCGGCGACGGCCAGCGCCAGCGGATCCCAGAACGCCACGCCGTAAAGCTGTGTCGCGATCAGGCGCCCGGCGCCCAGTGCCAGCGGCAAGCCGAGAATCAATCCGACGACGACGCGCTTGAACGCGCCGCGCAGGACGAGGTCGATCACCGTGCCGGTGGTCGGCGCCAAGCGCCATGCGGATGCCGATCTCGTTCGTTCGCTGAGCGACGGTGTACGCCGTGACGCCGTAGAGGCCCACCGCGGCAAGCGCCAGCGCCACGATCCCGAACAGACCGGCGAGGCTCGCGACGGCGCGCTCCTGATCGAACGACATCGCCACCTGCTGCTCCATCGTCCGCACGCTGGTGATCGTCAGGTTGGGATCGATCTCCGAGAGCGCCTTCGTGACCAGCGGCTCCAGCGTGCCCGGGGGCGTAGTGGTGACGAGCAGCATGCCGGCGATGAAGTGCGATGCGAGCTCGATTCGCTTCATGACCTCGTTGTCATAGTCGATGTATTGCGCCAGCGGCACGTAGAACATCGGTCGCGCCGGCCGGTTCAAGCCCCAGCCGGCGAACTTCGCGTCGCGGATCACGCCGACGATGCGGAACGTGCCGGCGAGCTCGGGCAGGTCGAGACCGAAGTGCTGGTCGAGCGGATTCTCGTCGCTCTTGAAGAAGCGCTTGACGAAGGCTTCGTTGACGACCGCCACCGGCGCGGTGGTTTCGTTGTCCGCCTCGGTGAACGCACGGCCGCGCAGCACCGGCACGCCCAGGTTCTGAAGATAGCGGGCGCTCACGCGGTCCCAGGATGCGCCCGATTCCTCGCTCATCTTCGGCGCCGGATGGCCCGACACGAAAATCAGTTCGCTCCAGTTGTCCGTCAGCGGGTTGTAGAGCGCCAGGCCCGAACCCTGCACGCCGGGCAGACGGTTGAGCCGCTCCTCGATCTGCCGGTAGAGCGCCGCCAGTTTGCCCGGCGTGTAGGTCGCGGGCGGGCGGTTCAGTGACACCAGGACCCGTCCCTGCACCTGGTAGCCGAAGTCCTGGTGCTCGAGCTTGTTGAGGCTGCGCGCGAGCATCGTCGCGCCGGCGACGAGCACCACCGAGAGCGTGGCCTGCACGACGAGCAGCGCCTTGCGCGTGAACGACGAGTGGTCGCTGGTGCTGCGGCCCGAGCCGCGGAGCGCATCGATGGGATCCGTCCGCGTCGCGAACCAGGCCGGCGCGACGCCGAAGAGGATGCCGGTGACGAGCGCGAGGAGGAACGCAAAGCCGAGCACCGGCAGCGACGGCCAGCGTGCTGATCGGCAGGAAGTGGGAGTTCGAGAAGGCCAGATTGAGCAGCAGCTGCGCCGCGGCCATCGCGACGACGAGGCCCGCGATACCGCCCGCCATCGCGAGCAGCACGCTTTCGACGAGCGCCTGGGTGACGATCTGGCGCCGTGACGCGCCGATCGCGAGGCGCACGGCGGTTTGGCCACGACGCGCGACCGCGCGCGCGAGCAGGAGGTTCGCGACGTTGGCGCACGCGATCAGCAGCACGAGACCGCAGACGCCCAGCAGGATCTGCAGGCTCTGTCCGTACTCTTCTTTCATGATGCCGACGCCGGCTCCGGCCGGCACGACCGCGATTGTCTGCTTCGGCAGCATGCGAATGACTTCCGGCATCCAGTTGGAGGGATAACCCGAGTCGTGTTCCATCCACTGGCGCAAGACCGTCGTCAGGCGCGGCGCCATGCCGTCGATCGAGGCTCCCGGCCGCAGCCGGCCGATCGCTCGGAGCCACGCCGCGACCGGCTGACGCAGCAGCGAGCGGTCGCCGACGATCAGCGGCTCCTGATGGAGCGGAATCCAGAGGTCCGGCGGATCGCTGCGCAGCGTCTCGCCGAAGAACCCGGGCGGCGCGACGCCGACGACGGTGAACGGATGCCCCTCGATGACGAACGTCGAGCCGACGACCGAAGGATCGCCGCCGTAGGTGCCCTGCCAGGCGTGATGGCTGATGACCGCCGCCGGTGTCGCCGATGGTTTGTCGTCGTCGGGGGTGAAGACGCGGCCGCCGAAGGCGCCGACGCCGAGCGTCGAGAAATAGTTGCCGGTGACGTACTCCGACCGCAGCGGCCTGGCCGCGTCGTCGATGCCTTCACGCCGGACGCTCAATCGCGCGCCGCCGGCCTGAAACGCGGCCACCTGCTCGAACTCCGGCGTTTCGCGCTTTCAGCCGCTCGAACAGCGGGAAAGAGAACATGCCCCAGCGGTCCTGCGGTCCGCCCTGCACGCAGCAGTTGTCGCCGTCGCCGATGCGGTAGAGGCTCGCCGGATCGCCAACCGGCAGCGACCGCAGCATCACGGCGTGGATCAACGTGAAAATGGCCGTGGTGCCGCCGATGCCCAGCGCGAGCGTGAGGACGGCGGCGGCGGTGAACACGCGTGAGGTCCAGAATTGCCGGAGCGCGTAGCGGACGGCGCCAGCGGGATGTGCCATTGGATGGCTTAGACGAGGGCAGCGCCGCCGAAGTTGTCAGTCGACCTCCGTCCCCCGTTACACTCTTCCACGGGGGACGGAGGTCGCGATCGGTGCGCATCAAGTGGCTGGCGTTTGGCGTCGCGGCGGGCGCCCTGTTCGTCTTCGAGCGGCTGCATCCGCTGCGGACGCGAAAAGAACCTGGACCGGCGCGCGTCGGCCGCAACGTCGCCATCGGCCTGCTCGCGGCCGCGACGACGGCGGCG
This sequence comes from uncultured Acidobacteriota bacterium, assembly GCA_963792175.1. Lineage (GTDB taxonomy): Bacteria > Acidobacteriota > Vicinamibacteria > Vicinamibacterales > CAVVIG01 > CAWBVG01. The sequence goes on along the minus strand of CAWBVG010000014.1, from coordinate 20,832 downwards.
AGCGAGCTGCCGATCGTGGCGCCGGCGCAGCGTCTTGCCGAACGCCGCCGGCTGGGGCTGCTGCGGTCGACGCCGCTCCGCCGCCTGCCGCGTGCGCTGCGCGTTCTACTGGGCTTCGTGCTGCTCGACTACACGCTGTATCTCTGGCACTGGCTGAATCACCGCGTGCCGGGCCTCTGGCGGTTCCACTCGGTGCACCACGTCGATCTGGATCTGGACAGCACCACGGGATTGCGGTTTCACTTCGGCGAGCTCGCGCTGGCGGCCGGCTTCCGCGCCGCCCAGGTGCTGCTGCTCGGCGTGGATCGCGACACGCTGACTGCGTGGCAGCAGGCGCTGTTCCTGTCCGTCATCTTTCATCACAGCAACCTCGAACTGCCGATCGAGGCCGAACGCGCGCTGCAGTACATGTTCGTGACGCCGCGGATGCACGGCATCCATCACTCGACGAAGGGCGAGGAGATGAACACGAACTATTCCAGCCTGTTGTCCTGGTGGGATCGCGTGCACGGCAGCCTGTCCCTCGACACCCCGCAGAGCGTGATTACCATCGGCGTCGAGGGGTTTTCGGAGCGGGAACAGGTCACTCTGGGGAGATCGCTGTCGATGCCGTTCTGAGCGAGGCGGACTGGGGACTGGGGACTAGGGGACTTCCGAGGCGTGTCAGTCCCCATGTCCCCCAGTCCCCAGGTCCCTCTTCCGCGGTAAGATCCGCGGCATGCGAACCACGCTGATCGTCATTGCCGCGGCTGCCGCTCTGTCCGCGTCGCCGTCCACGCCTCAGAAGATCGTCTTCGCCCGTGTGTTCCCCAACGCCGGTCAGATCGGCCTGTTCGTGGCGGCGGCGGACGGCACCGGCGAGCGCCCGTTGCTGGACACGCCAGGCATGGACTACGACGCCGTGTGGTCGCCCGACGGCTCGTCGATCGTCTTCACATCGGATCGCGAAGGCCAGGCGGATTTGTATCGCGCCGGTCCGGACGGCCGCGGACTCGAGCGGCTGACGGACAGTCCCGCCTACGACGATCAGGCGGCGTTCTCGCCAGATGGCAAGCAGCTCGTCTTCGTTTCCACCCGCGCCGGCGGGACGGCGGACCTGTGGACGATGGATCTGCAGACGCGCCGAGCGAAGGCGCTGACGTCGGGGCCGGCGGGCGACTTTCGTCCGTCGTGGTCGCCCGACGGCAAGTGGATCGCGTTCTCTTCCGATCGCGGCAGCACGATGCCGTTCTCCCACGGTCGATGGGAGCACCTGCACGTCGTCGACATCTACGTGATTCGTCCCGACGGTTCGGGCCTGAAGCGGATCACCGAGCACGGCAATTTCTGCGGCAGCCCGAAGTGGTTCGCCGACAGCCGGCGCGTGCTGGCGTACTGCATGACGGCGGAGCAGACGCTGGCGAACCGCCGCGCGTCGCCGGAGCCGGGCAACGACACGCGGCTGGTCTCGATCGACATCGCGACCGCGGTCGCATCGGACGTCCCCGCCGGCGCGGGCGTGAAGATCCAGCCGTCGCCGCTTGGCGCCAGCGAGATCGGCTACATCCGCAAGGACGCCGGCGACGGCGGCGCCGGCATCTTTTACGCGAGCGGCAAACGCGGCCCGAAAGGTGATATTCGCAACGCGTCGTGGTCGCCCGACGGCAGCCGCGTTGTCTTCCACAAACGACAGACGGCGCCGCCCACCGTCTGGCGCTCGATCTGGAGCCGGAATCCCGGCTACGAGTTGACGCTGACCGGCATCCTGCCGTCTTTCAGTCCGGCCGGGGATCGATTCGTCATGACCGGCCGCACGGCACCCGGCAGCATTTTCGGCGCCAGCGTCGTCGTTGCCGCGGCCGGCACTGACAAGTCCGAGGTGATTTACGAGGACAAGTCGCGCAACATCCTTGCGCCACAGTGGTCGGCGAGCGGCGACAAAATCATTTTCGGCATCGGCGCGTTCAACGCGTTCTTCAACGGGTTCCACGGCCTGTTCCTCAAGCCGGAAGATCGCGCGGAGGGCGGCGCGCAAATCGCCATCGTCAATCCCGATGGGAGCGGGTTTCGTGAAGTGACACGCGGTCCCAACAACAACGGGTTTCCGTCGATGGCGCCCGACGGCAAGCGAATCGTCTACCGGTCGTTTGGCCCCGAGGGCGATGGCCTCCGCATCATGAACATCGAGACCAACGCGATCACGACGTTGACCAAGGGTTACGACAACTTCCCGTTGTGGTCGCCGCGCGGCGACCTCATCGTCTTCTCGCGTCAAGCCGAGGGCGACTACGAGATCTACACCATCAAGCCGGACGGCACCGGCGCGAAGCGTCTGACCTTCAGTCACGGCAACGACGCCCACATGGCCTGGTCGCCCGATGGCGAACAGATCGCGTTCGTCACGTCGCGGCTCGGCTTCAAGGACGAGGCGACCTACACCGACGCGCCGCAGCCGTACGGCGAGCTGTTCGTCATGCGCTATGACGGCACGAACGTGCAGCAACTCACCGACAATCAATGGGAGGACGGCACGCCCGCGTTCCAGCCGGTGCGGCGGCAACTGTCGCGGCGATAGACGACCCGTATCTCTGATCGGCCGATCTGGTTGTGGCGTAGACTCCTCCAGGTCGATCGCGCGTGAATCGGTTGGGTAAGCCCGGAGGTGACCATGAGCAGTCGGTCTCTCGCACTGTGGGTAACCCTTGCGGCTCTGGTCGGCGGCGCGCCGTCCGTTGCGGGACAGGCAGGCGCCGTTGCGGACAGGACGCGCGCGGCCGACGTCGGTCCGCCCGGCCTCGGCCCCGATGGCCATCCCGACCTCCAGGGCGTGTGGCTGAACAACAGCGCGACGCCGCTCGAACGTCCGAAGCTGCTCGAAGGCCGGGCGACTCTTACCGACGAGGAAGTCGCCGAGCTGCGACGGCGAGCCGATCGTCTCTTCAAGAACACCAACGCCGATTTCGCCGCGGGAGACGCCGTCTATCTCGCCGCGCTCGCCGATATCGATCGCTTCAAGAGCACGACCTCGACCGGCAGCACCTTCGAGATGATCGAGCGGGAGTTCGACAATCGCACGTCGCTCATTGTCGATCCGCCTGACGGCCGGATCCCGCCATTGACTCAGGAAGCGCAGGCGAAGCGAGCGTTGGCCGACGCGACGCGCCGGCACCCTGCCGAAGGTCCTGAAGATCTCAACCAGATCGAACGGTGCCTGACCTATGGCGTGCCGAGACTCAGCGGCAGCAACACCGGCGCCGGGCCGCTCGGGTACTACGCGATCGTGCAAACGCCCGGGTACGTCGTGCTGTTCCTCGAGGCGATACACGAAGCGCGGATCGTCACTCTGGACGGGCGCCCGCATCTGCCAGCATCGATGCGTCAGTGGCAGGGTGATTCGCGGGGACGATGGGACGGCCAGACGCTCGTGATCGACACGACGAATTTCTCGGCGAGCAGCAACTTCATGGGATCGTCAGACCACCTGCATCTCGTCGAGCGCTTGACGCGTGTCGCGCCCGACCGGATCGACTACGCAGATCACTATCGACGACCCGACGACGTGGACGAAGCCGTGGACCGCGGTCATCCGCCTGAAGCGAAGCGCCGAGCGCTTGTTCGAGTACGGGTGCCACGAGGGCAACTACGAGGTCGTTCGCGGCATGCTCGCCGCCGCGCGAGCGATCGAGGGCGGACGGTAGGAACTGCTGTCGGGGCTAGGGGCTAGCTGTCGGAGAGTCGCCGTCCATGTAAACTAGCGCAGCTTGCGAATGCGTCCTGGATCCACCCTGGCGCTGTCTGTCGTGTGTCGCCGCGCTTGGCGGCGCCTCGAGCCGCCCGCCGCTCGCTGCCGCGCCGGCGGTTCGGTATCAGGAGGTCAAGGACTGGCCGCGGCTGCCGCCGGCCGTGCAGCTCGGCGAAGCGGCCGGTGTCGCGGTCGATGTCAACGGCCATGTCTTCGTGTTTCATCGGCCGGGCCGAGGGTTCGACACCGCCGCGACGACGAAGCTGACGGAGCCGACGGTCCTCGAAATCGACGCCGACTCGGGAAGCGCTGATTCACTCGTGGGGCGCCAACATGTTCCTGGTGCCTCACGGCATCACGATCGATGCCGGGAACAACGTCTTCCTGACCGACGTCGGTCTCCAGCAGGTGTTCAAGTTCACGCATGACGGCAAGCCGCTGCTCGCGCTCGGCGAGCCGGGCGTCGGCGCGTGGGACGCGACACACTTCAATCAACCCACCGACATTCAGATTCGGCCGGACGGAACCTTCTATGTGTCCGACGGCTACGTCAACAGCCGTGTCGCGCTGTTCGACCAGGACGGCAAGTGGCTCCGGGAGTGGGGGAAGAAAGGCGCCGGACCCGGCGAGTTCAGCAACCCGCACGGCCTCACACTCGTGCCCGGCGGCACCGATGTGCTGGTGGCGGATCGTGAGAACTCCCGCCTGCAGCTCTTCGATCGGATCGGCGCGTTCAAGAAGCAGTGGATTGGAGCAAAGGATGCCCAGACCACCGGACGGGTGTTCTGCGTGGCGGCCGATTCAGACGGCAACTACTACGTCGGCATCCGGCGAGCCGACTACGATACACAGCACACGGGCGTGGTGAAGCTCGATCGCGATTGGAGGGTCGTCACGACGATTGGTTTCGGCCGTGCGGGCGATCCGGTGTTCAACGCCGTGCACGACCTCGCCGTGGGAAAGGACGGGTCAATCTACGTGGCCGAGACACGAACGAAGCGCGTCGTGAAGCTCCGGGTGATCTCATGACGGGGCGACGCATACTCGCCGGGTGGCTGATGGCTGGCTCGACACTCATGGCGCAACAACCGCGTCCGCCGGATCCGCTGATCGACGGGGCCGCGATCACAAAAGTCTCGGACCACGTCTACGTCATTCCCGATCGGAATGTCGGCCTCGTGCCCAACGTCGGCATCATCGTGGGGACCAGAGCCACGCTGGTCGTCGACACGGGCCTTGGCCCGCGGAACGGACGGACGGTCGTGGACGCGACCAACGGCGTCAGCAGGAATGCCGAGCTCTACGTCGTGAGCACGCACTTTCATCCGGAACACGCGCTCGGCGAGCCGGCGTTTCCTCCAGGCGCCAGAATCATTCGCGCCCAGGCCCAGCAGAAGGACATCGACGAGTTCGGCCTGACGCTGGCACAGACGTTCGCGGGCCGTTCGCCGCTGGTCGCGGAGCTGTTGAAGGATGTCCAGTTTCGCAAGGCCGACCTGTTCTTCGACCGGGAGCACACGCTCGATCTCGGCGGTGTGCGCGTGCGGCTGCTGTCGCTTGGACCGACGCACACGCGCGGCGACACCGTGGTCTGGGTCGAAGGAGATCGCGTGCTGTTTGCCGGCGACATCGTGATGAACCAGACGTTCGTCGCGTTTGCGAGTCCTTACTCGAGCGTCAAGGCCTGGTTGAGCGATTTCGATCAGCTCGAATCGCTCCACCCGCTCAAGATCGTGCCGAGCCACGGGATGATGGGCGACGCCGCGCTGATCGATCAACAGCGCACGGTGATGAAGGGTATTCAGGCGCGCGCCGTGGAACTGAAGCGCGGCGGGAAAACCGTCGACGAAATCGCCAGCATCGTGCAGACGGAGTTCCAGACGAAGTACGCCAACTGGACGGCGCCCGCGCGAGTCGCGGTCATTGCCCGCACCGCGTTTACCGAGGCGCCCTAGCAGTTGTGGCCTGCCACGAAAACACGAAATCACGAAGCCCTTTGGTCTTTTTCGTGTCTTCGTGCTTTCGTGGCGATCCCGGCGGTACTGATTCGCCAGGGACAGGCCGCTAGCCGCCTGCCAGCTGTCTCCGACCGACTGTACGGTCGCCCCCTCGACTGAACATCGTCGGCGAGGTACGCTTGCGACACTGCGATCGGTGAAGCCAGCGCCGTGCGCGTCAGGACCCAGGATGTCATTCGATTCCGTTAGACAGCGTCTCGTGCCGCCTTGCCGAACTCTGCTCATCGCGCTGATGGCGGCGACAGCCGGCTCGTCACAAGCGATGGCTCAAACGCATGGCGCCGAGGTCGGTGGACACGTCGGCGTGCTTCGATTGTCGGAGCTCAGCACCACCGACGCTGGTGTCGGCGCCGACGTGGCCTGGCGGTTTTCGCCTTCGCTCGCGATCGATGGCGCACTGACGTGGTTTCCCGGATCGGACGCTTCCACCGGCGGCTTGGGCCGGCGTCAGCAGCGCACACTTGGCCTCGCCGGTCTTCGCGCCGGCGTCAGCGCCGGCGCCGTGGATCTGTTTGCGCGGGGCCGGGCCGGCTTCCTTCGCTTCGGCTCGGAGCCGGCGTCGGTGTGTATTCTCATTTTTCCGACACCGCTGTCCTGCCAATTGGCGGGCGGCTATACGGCATTCGCGGCCGAAGTCGGAGGAGGCGCCAGCGTGGCCCTGATCCCCAGTGGACGCCTGCGCGCGTCCGTCAGCGCGGGCGACCTGATGGTCCGCTACGGGTTGCAGGCGCTGCGGCCCGACGGCACCACGACAGAAGGCTTCATCAGCCACAATCTGCTGGTGACGATCGGTGCGGCCTGGCAATTCTGACAGGCAAGTCTTCCGAGAGCCTTGCAATTCTGACAGGACCTCTCGAGTAAATATCAACTCCTCGCGAACTGCGTTTCACACTTTCGTGAGCGGAAGCTGGTTTTCCGCTTGCTCGCATCGTGTCACGCTCCTAGATTCAGAAGCCGTCAAGGTCTGGAGCGCACATGCTGCCGCAAAGTAAACCCGCGTACCTCGCGTCGCCGCGAATAGGTCTCGTGGTGGACCCCGACGCCGGCAATCGCGATCAGTGCCGGAGCATTCTCGGACCCATCGTCCAGGACATCGTGTATGCAGAAGACGGCCGTGAGGCGCTCGCCCTGGCGATCGCTCACCGGCCGCGCTTCGTCATTACCGCGACCGGATTGCGGTTCATCGACGGGTACACGCTCTGTTCGCTGCTGCGAGCCGAGCCGCTCACGGCCGACGTGCCCATCGTCGTGCTGACGTGCGACACCACTCCAGCCGCTGTTACGCTGGCCCGCTCATCGGGTGCGGACCGCGTCGTCGGCACGCCGTTCTCCCGGGAACGCTGCTGCAGGCCGTCTGGCTCGGACGCGATCGCGCGTGGACGGCTGGCGACAGCGCTGAGTCGATCCCGTCCGGTTCGCCGGCGTCGCATCTCGGGCTCGTTGGCTCTGTCGAGCCACCCGCGGCGACTCGGAGGCGATTCATGGTTGACGCTCATCGCCGTTTCGAGACGAGTTACGCCGCCCATCGTGCCGCCACCACTGGTCTGTCCAGCCTGCGATCGGCCGCTGCAGTACGTCCGCAGCCATGTCGGGGGCGTCAGCGCGCGTTTGTCCGAGCAGTGGGACTACTACACCTGCCACGGCGCGTGCGGCACATTCCAGTATCGCCAGCGAACGCGCCGTCTCCGTCGAGTCGCCTAGACCGCTTTCTCCCCACCGTTTTCCCCTCCGCACGCCAGCTCGGCGGTAGAGAAGCTGTAACGTGATCCCACGGCCCGAGAGGATGTACCCTCCGCAACGTTCTTAGTACCAGTCAGAGATGGCCGTCGACGCCGCCACCCTCTTCGCCACGCACCAGCATCGCCTGTTCAAGTCCTTCTGCCGGGCCGTCGGACCGGAGACCGCGCGCGATCTCACGCAGGACGTCTTCCTGCGGGTGAGCCGCGCGACCATTCCCGTCGCCGCGGAAGAAGAGGTGCGGGCCTGGCTGTTTCAGATCGCCAGGAACCTCGCGCTCGATCACCATCGCGTACGGCTGCGGCGCCCCGAGCCATCGCCGTTGGCGGAAGAAGGATCGCGGCTCGCGACCCAGGATGTCGACCTTGCAGTCAACGAAGCGCTGGCCACGCTGCCCGATCTCGATCGCGACGTCTTTCTGATGCGCGAAGTCGTGGGCCTTGGCTATCACGAAATCGGACAAGCCTGCGGTTTGACGCCAGACGCGGTCCGCTCCCGCATCCACCGCGCGCGGCTGCAACTCCGCGAGCGATTGGCGTCTCCCATCGCCACGCGGCGAACAATTCCCATGCGGCACTCCGGCCGCCAGACGTGAGAGTGAGACCTATGAGTGACAGCCACGAAGTCATCTCGGCGTTTCTCGACGATGAAGCGTTCGATGCGAACGCGCTAGCGCACGCACTGAGCGAACCGGCGGGCCGCGAGTTGCTACTCGACCTCTGGCGTTGCGGCATCTCGTCCGAGCGGATGCCAAAGACGCAACGGCCTTGACGAATCCGAAGCCGAAGCGCTCTACACTGCGTGCCCTTGTCGCCGCCGCGGCGGTTTTCGTGGCGCTGGTCGGTGGGTATCTCGCGGGTGTGCGGCGGGGTGAATCCTCGATGTCGTCGGCGCCGCCTGCAACCCGTGTCGTGCAGGCGCCGGCGGCCTGGAAGGATGTGCCCTCCGGGAGGATGCCATGAGGATCGTTCCATGCACGGCGCTGATCATCCACCTCGCCGCGGCTGCCGCCTACGCACAGACCGTCAACGATCTTCAAATCAAGCTGGGAGTCTCGTACCTCGACCGACCATGGGGAGATGCCGGGCCATCTCTGGCGCAGCACCGGGCCCGTAATCGTCGGCAAGCCCGTGGCCAGCACGTTCTCACTCGCGGACGTCTGTGAGGCCTGGAGCGTCAGCGCGGTTGTGGGGGATGTCAGGGAAGATGCGACGACCGGCTGGAACATCGAAGTGACGGCGCTCCGTGTCGTCCGTCAGGCCATCACGTTTCGACTGCGCTGGGTTCGATTCGCCGCACTCCGGCAGCAGTTCACGCAGATCCCCTGGAGAGCAGCAACGCGTTTCGGATTCCGAATGAGGACCTCGAGCTGACGATGGGTCCAGGCGAGTCCGCGGTCGTAGACACTGTGCGGGTGCCGGCAGGGCTGAAGACCGTGGAGGGACAGACCTGCCGAGGCAGCGCGACGATCCGAGTGTCAGTCGACCACTACCCGGAAGAAGAGGAGGATCGGCGGCTGGTTGACGGCCGACGTCTGGCTCATCGAGCGGCTCTCCAATGGCAGTGAAGTGCAACGCAGCCAGGTTCTGGCGGTGCGCGGCCTGCCGAACCGCCCGTTCCGGTTTTATTTCGACAGGGTCGTCGACGGCAGCTTCCCACTCGATATCTTCGGGTTCCTCACCGCGCGGCTCGAGAGCGGCGCCACGGAGGTGGCCATTGAGACGCGCTGCCGATGGGGGCGTGCCGATTCGCCCGGTTTCTACGGTCCGCAGCAGTTCGTGAAATCGGCAGTCGTGGTGAAGCCCGAGGAAATCGTCGAGGTCCGGTTACCGAAACTGGATGCCGGCGCCGGCCCGTTCTCCGGCCGCGAGTTTTCGATCAGGATCCGGGCGCGCCAACTGCGCTGACCGGCGAGGTCCGTCAGCGGCCGGTCGCTTATCGACGCATCGACTGCTTCAACGCGTCGAGCTCCGCCTGCAGCTGTGCGAGCCGCGTGAACTGCAGGTCGAGGTCACGACGGTGATCCGCGATCTGACCGCGAAGGTCGTCGATCACCTCCCGAAGGCGGCGATTCTTTCGTCGTTCGCGCCTGAGCATCTCCTTGACCTTTGCCAGCGGAAGCCGGACGCGTCTGGAGCGTGCCATCGGTGTTCAAAACCACTCTAGCTCAGCTGGACAGGTGGCTTGCACGCTCCCGGAGGCATCAGCGCAGATTGTTTGCAAGTGTTCAGTGCTCGGGGAGACCACAGTGCTAGACACCGCGGTCAAGCTTCCCTCGGATTTCTCCGGCGAAAACCGCTTCCCGGCGCCAGCCGACGGCAAATGGTGTCTAACCCTTGATTCACTATCGACATGGAGTTCACACACTTCGTTCAGTTGATCGCGATCGGCCTGCAGGCGCGCATCCCGATGCACATGATCGGGTTTCCCGGCGTTGGCAAGACCGAGTTCACGAAGAGCCTCGAGGCGGGATTCGGACGCGCCGGCCTCAAGTGCAAGGTGTTCATTCTCGTCGGTTCGATTCGCGAGCCGCAGGACTTCGGCGGGTTTCCGGTTTCGACGCCCGATGGCGTCCGGCTGCTGCCGATGGCCTGGGCGCGCGACGCGCAGCGGCTGGCTGAAGAGGGCTGCATGGTGGTGGTCTTTCTCGATGAGCTCACGACCGTTCCGCCGACGACCCAGGCCGCCATGCTGCGGCTGCTGACCGAGAACGTGTGCGGCGAGCTCAAGCTGCCGGATTACGAGCCGGGGAAGGGGGGCGTGGTCTATCTGTGCGCCAGCAACACCGTCGAATGGGCCGCGGGTGGACAGGAGATCCAGCCGCCGATGGCGAACCGGTTGTGGCATGGCGAGTTCCCGATGGACCACGAAACGTGGTGCGACATGATGGTGAGCGACTTTCCGGCGCCGAGCGACCTGCCGATCGTTCCGGCTGACTACCTCCACACACACCATCATCGACAGCGGGCGACGATCGCGGCGTACGTGAAGGCCGCGGGGCGTGAGGCGTGGATGGCGCCGCCCGACGATCCGGTCCGGCGCAGCGGTCCCTGGCCATCGGGACGCACCTGGTATCTGGCGTCGCGGCTCCTGGCCGCCATCGAAGCCGTGTCGCCGGGCCATCGCGTGCTGCAGGGCGCGGCGCTCGCGGGCCTGGTGGGCGACCAGGCATTGCCGTTCCTCGAGTACCGTGAAACCCTGAACCTGCCGGATCCGGAGGACATCCTCAAGGATCCTCGTCGCTTCGTCCTGCCGGATCGTGTCGACCGCGCGTACGCCGTCTGTTACGCGCTGGCGGGGGCGGTCCTCAACAACAAGACGCCGCAGCGTTGGGAAGCGGCGATGATTGCCCTTGGCGTCGCGAGCAGGACAAACGCGGACATCCCCGCGGCGGCCGCGCGGACACTGTGCGCCAAAGCGAATCGCCCCGAAGGTGTGCTGAAGCTGCCCGAAGAGTGCCGTCCGTTCTACGAGCTGATGCAGCTGGCGAAGCTCGTTCCGAAGGAATGACGTGGGCATCCGGCTCGTCGACCTGATTCGCCGGCCTGGCACGCCGAAGCTCCGGACGAGCGAAGGCGGACCCGATCAAAATCTGCCGGTTATTCGCGGACGCTTCAGGCCGCGCGCGTACGCGCGGCGCACCAGCGCAGCTACTTCGCGCCCGCGCTCTTCAACCTCGTTCCCGTCGAGACCACGCTGATCGGCAGCATGGCTGTCGATTCGCAGTGGCGGCTGTACTACAACGAAGCCTGGCTTGCCGCGCATAGCGTCGAGCAGAACGCGAGCCTGCTGGTTCACGAGGTCAGCCACCTGCTGCGCGACCACGAGGGTCGCAAAAAGGCCGCGGGAATCAGAGACCACAGACGCTGGAATACGGCCGGCGACTGCGAAATCAACGACGATCTCCAGGAGGAAGGGCTGCCGCTGCCGGGCGATCCGCCGCTGCCCGCCCGGTATGGATTGCGGAATGGCGAGAGGGCCGAGACGTATTATCACCAGTTGCCGGCTCCGCCGCGCGCCGGCGACCACGCATCGATCGGCGAAGGGCAGGACTGTGGATCAGGCGCACACGGCGAGCGCCGATTCTGGGAGCTGCCGGCCGACGATGGCAGTGAGGGCGGCGTCCCTGGTGTCGACCGGATCAAGGCCGAGCTCGTGCGGCGCGACGTGGCGCAACGTATAGAAGCCACCTCCATCTACGATACGGACGTCCCGCTCGCATGGCGGCGCTGGGCCCGCGCCACGCTCGCACCGAAGGTGGACTACATGGCCACCCTCCGCCACACGGTCCGCCGAGCCTTGCGGCACAGCACGATGGGCCGATACGACCGCACCTACAGGCGGCCGCATCGCCGTCAGGCCTGCTACGGCGAGTTCATCATGGCGAGTTTCGAGCAGCCGCGGCCGCGTGCCGGGTTCCTGATCGACACGTCCGGCTCGATGGGAGACTCGCAGCTGGCGAGAGCCGTCTCGGAACTGGGAGGGCTGACGCGCCAGATCGGCTACGGCGCGGACGTGATCGTCGCGTGTTGCGACGCCGCCGTGCACGATGTGCGGAAGGCTTTCACCGGAACGCCGATCGAGCTGTTCGGCGGCGGCGGGACCGACCTGGGCGTTGGGCTGCGCGCCTTCATTGAAAGGCGGAACGCGCGCATCGACTTGCTGGTCATCGTCAGCGACTGCCACACGCCGTGGCCAGCGGACGTACCGCCGTTTCCGGTGATCACCGTCCGCGTTGGCGACGGCGTACCACCGCCGTGGGGAAACCGCGGGGCCAACCGCGTGATCACGATCGAGGACGCGGCTACGACCATGGAACCCGGGACCAGAAAGCGGCAGACGTAGGATGGCGCGGTCGAGATTTCCGGACCTCAGCCCGTGCGGCGCCACCAGCTGACGATCCCGCCGGATTCGTGGCATGCCTGGCTCACTCTCGCCACGTGGGAATTCTGGATGGGCGTGCTCCTGTGCGCGGCGCTCGGCTTCGGCACGCAGCTCATTGTCACGGCGCCGGACAGCATCGTCACCGTGTTCGACTTGACCGGCTGCTATGCCGCGCCACCGGTCGCGCAGCCGTGCGAACGCGTGGCCTTCAAGGCGGGCGCGCTGAGCGTCGCGTTCAACGTGTGGTGCGGTGTTTTACTACTCGCCGTCGCGGCCTGGCTCCTGTGGGAGTTGTGGAGCGCGGTCGCACCAAAGCCGATCACCGACGACTTTCTGAAACTGCTCGACGACTCGTTCGGACGCCGCTGGCGCGATCCGCGCACCTGGCCATGGACGCGACTCGGGTGGGCCTACGGCTTCACGGCCGTGGGCGCCACCGCGGCATTCTGCGTCGTGCTGCTGTTCTCCTCGGTCGTCTCGTCTTCGAGACTCGCCAGGGCGCCGACCCCGCACGTCGAAACGTCACAGCACTTCAGATTGAGAAAGTAGCCCGCGGCTTGCTCCGCGCTGACCGGGCGCAGCCGATGCCGTAGAATCACGGTAGATGGGAGATCCCGCTGTTCCATCGCCAGACACATCGCCGGCGACGATTCTGATCATCGAGCACGATGAACCGACGGCGGAGATGTACGCGAGGATCCTCCAAATCGCCGGATTCACGGTTCGGAAGGCGATGAGTGCGCCGGATGCGTTGCGCGACGCCGTCGCGCACCCCCCGGACGCCATCCTGGTGGACTTCCGGATGCCGGTGATGGATGGTCTCGAGTTCCTCCGCGCGCTGCGAGCGACGCCGCGGCATCGTGAGACGCCGGTCGCCATCGTGACCGGTGACTATCAGCTCGATGAGCGACTGGTGAGTCAGATACGGGATCTCGGCGCGGTGATTCGATTCAAGCCGCTCTGGGTGGACGAGCTCACGTCGCTCGCGAAGCAGCTGGTTGCCGGCACCGCGCGAGAGAATTGAGACCGGTTGTCAGCGCGTGTCCTGTTCAAAGCGCCGCTGGCAGTCCCGGCAGATTCCATGGGTCCAGGAGAGCGGGTGGTCCGGCTGAGCAAACCCGACGGGCCGGCGCATGATCAAGCCACACCAGGCGCATCGCAAACCGAGGATCCGCTCGTCGCGGGGCGGTGGGTCGCTCATCGATCGGGAAGTCTAGCCGTTGTGTGGAAGGACGGTGGGCTCCGTTGAACGTCTGTCTATCGGCTAGATATACCGGCCTGATGTCGTGAAGCTTTGCCCGGCGGTCGTCGAGGCAAGAAGCGTCCGCGCGATCTCCTGAAGGTCCTCGAGAGAGACGGGCTTGTGCCAGACCTGCGCTCGGAGCGCGGTCAAGTCGTCGGCGGTCGCATCGTCCACTTCGACCTCGCCCGTAATCACACCCACCGGGATGGCCTGATTCGCCGGGTCCGCTCGTAGTCGATAGAGGAATCCGACGCCGTTGACGAGGGGCATCTTGAGATCGACGAGGATGGCATCGGGCCGCTCGCGCGCGATCTGATACAGCGCCTCGCGAGCGGAGCCCGCCGCCCGGACGCTATAACCCTGCAGCGCCAACGCCTTGGCAAACGTCACGCGGACACCCTCGTCGTCGTCGAGGATCAGCAAACGGACCGCTTCAGGCACCGGAGCACGTATCGGTCTCAACGGCTCAGAACTTGAACGCCGTCGATGGCAGGCAGATCAGGAGACCGTGCATGGTGTGGTTCTATAAGCGCGATCAGTCGTCGCTCAGCGTGGAAACACGTTACGACAACGAGACCGCCGAGTATGTGGCCATTGTCGTCCGTCCCGATGGCCTGAAGCAGAGCGAGCGGTTTCTCACCCGAGAGGCGTTTCGCGAGTGGCTGATGGCGCTCGAGCAACAACTCCAATACGAGCATTGGGTTACGGATGGCCCGGTGCATGTCCTGCCGGATGGCTGGCCGCACAAACCTCCGCTGATGTGAGATCGATTGGTTTGAAGCGGTAAGGGCCGTGTGGAGACTGCGGAACAGTCACGGCATTTCGTCGATCACGGCATTTTGGAGCTTTTTGTACGCCCGCACCGGCCTGGCCAGCCAATCGGCCTGCTGGAGTCGAGATACCAACCCACAGGGCACAGGCCAGTTGGTTGACCGTTCACCACCCCACGACATCAACCTCGCCCTTGGCCTTGCAATTGCCAATCTGTTGCGTGCGTCAGCGCTTCGAACGCTCCGCCAGCAGGCGTGCGTGGTAGGCGCACATGGCAACGAAGGTTCGTAGTTCGCGCACGACCCCGACGACGTGGACGGCGACATTGGGACAATCGGGCGAGTCGCAGATGTATTCGCTGACCGTGTCTTCCTTGCCGTCCGCCGATTCAGGCACTCGAAGGGTCACACGAGGCATAGGGATCCTGAAGTCACCTCACACAGTTTCCAGGTTCCGATGGGAGTGACCTCATCGTAACGGTGGCGATGACTGTCTGACAAGGCGCTTCGTCGGGAGGAAAAACGATGGCAATCAAGGAATACCAGCCGGGAATGGCGTTCCCCGGTCGCATGGGCCGCACGATTGAGGAATCCGAACCCGCGTGGCCGGCGCCAGTGCGGGCCAAAGCCGGAGCGCCGAACGTGCTCTTCATCGTCATCGACGATACGGGCTTCGGACAACTCGGATGTTTCGGCGGTCCGATCAACACGCCCAACATCGACCGGCTGGCGAAGAACGGGTTGCTCTACACGAACATGCAGACGACGGCGCTCTGCTCGCCCACGCGCTCGTGTATCTTGACCGGCCGCAACCACCACTCGAACGCGATGTCGTGTATCACGGAAGGGTCCACCGGATTTCCGGGCGGCAACGGCGCGATTCCCTTCGAGAACGGCTTTCTATCCGAGATGCTGGTGCAGAAGGGATACGCCACGTATTGCATCGGCAAGTGGCACCTGACGCCAGCAGAGCAGATCAGCGCCGCCGGCCCGTACGATCGCTGGCCGCTTGGCCGCGGCTTCGAACGGTACTACGGGTTTCTGGGCGGCGACACGCACCAGTACTATCCGGACCTCGTCTACGACAACCATCAGGTCGAGCCGCCGAAGACGCCGGAACAGGGCTATCACCTCACCGAAGATCTGGCCGATCGGGCCATCGCGTTCATCGCCGACCTCAAGCAGGTCGCGCCCGACAAACCGTTCTTTCTCTATTTCGCGCCGGGCGCGGACCATGCGCCGCATCACGTGCCGAAGGCGTGGGCCGACAAGTACAAGGGCCAGTTCGACGACGGCTGGGATAAGTTCCGGGAGCGGGTCTTCGCGAGACAGAAAGAGCTCGGCATCATGCCGAAGGATGCCGTGCTGTCCCGGCACGACCCGGACGTCCAGGACTGGGACACGCTCCCGGCGGATCAACGCAAACTCTACGCCCGCATGATGGAGGTGTTCGCGGGCTTCTGCGAGCACATGGATCACCAGGTTGGACGAGTGCTCGAGTTCCTGAAGGGCCTCGGACAGCTCGACAACACACTGATCATGTTGATCTCCGACAATGGCGCGAGTGCCGAAGGTGGGCCCACCGGATCCGTCAACGAGAACAAATTCTTCAACAACGTGCCCGACGATCTCCAGCAGAACCTGGCAGCGATCGAGGATCTCGGCGGGCCGAAGTACTTCAACCACTACGCCTGGGGCTGGACATTCGCGGGCAACACCCCGTTCCGGCGCTGGAAGCGGGAAACCTATCGCGGCGGCGTCAGCGATCCGTTCATCGTGCACTGGCCGGCCGGCATCAAGCCCAAGGGCGAGATTCGGCACCAGTTCGCGCACGCGATCGACATGGTGCCGACCGTGCTCGATGCGCTGGGCCTCGAGCCGCCGGCCACCGTACGTGGTGTCACGCAGTCACCGATCGAAGGCGTCAGCTTTGCGCACACGTTCAACGACGGCAAGGCCGAGAGCCGGCACAAGACCCAGTACTTCGAGATGTTCGCGCACCGATCGATCTACCAGGATGGATGGCGCGCTGTGTGCCCCGTGCCGGGACCGTCCTTCGCGGAAGCCGGGATTGGCTTTGGCGCGATGGAGCTCACCGAGGAGAAATTGCGCGAACTCGACGTCAAACACTGGGAGCTCTACGATCTCCGCAAGGACCCCACCGAGACCAACAATCTCGCGGCGGCCAATCGCGACAAGCTGATCGAGATGATCGCGACCTGGTACACCGAAGCCGGCAAATACAACGTGCTGCCGCTCGATAGCCGCGGCCAGATGCGCTTCGCTGACGAACGCCCGGAGTTGACGGCGGACCGGCAGGTCTACACCTACTATCCGGGCACGCAAACCGTGCCCGAAAACGTCGCCGCGAAGGTTCTCAACCGCGCGCACAGCATCACCGCTGACGTCGAGATTCCCAAAGAAGGCGCAGAGGGCGTCATCGTCTGCCACGGCAGCAACGTCGGCGGCTACACGCTGTTCGTGAAGGACAAGAAGTTGCACTACGTCCACAACTACGTCGGCGCGGAACAGTTCCACGTGGAGTCGAACGCGGTGGTGCCCGCCGGGAAGGTGCGGCTCCGCTATGAGTTCGAGCCGACGGGCAAGCCCGATCTGGCGAAGGGCAAGGGTTCGACGGGAAAGGCCCTGCTCTACATCAACGACACGCTCGTGGGCGAGTCGTTGCTGCCGTACACCGTGCCGCTTTGCCTCGGCCTCGGCTCCGGCGTCGCTGTCGGGCGCAATCCCGGTTCGACCATCAGCGCGCTGTATCAGCCGCCTTACGAGTTCACCGGCACGATCCACAGCGTGACGGTGGACGTCTCCGGCAAGCTTCTGCTCGACTCGAAAGCACAGGAAGCGGCGCTTGCGAAGGTCGCGATGGCACGGCAGTAACGAGCATCTGCATACAACTGAGGAAGAGCGATGGGCACACCGAACGACGACGTGAAACGCGACATCCTGCCGATTCCGGATTCCAAGCCGGTCGGGCTGACCACCTATGACGCCAAGGATCCGAACACGAAATACCCGCAGATCACGCCGCTGCGTCCGCCGGCGGGCGCGCCGAATGTGCTGATCGCCCTCATCGACGACGCGGGCTTCGGATCGCTCGTCCGCGTTCGGCGGTCCGTGCAACACGCCGACCGCCGAACGGCTGGCGAAGGGCGGACTCAAGTACATCCGTTTCCACACGACGGCGCTTTGCTCACCGACGCGCCAGGCTCTGCTCACGGGCCGGAACCATCATTCGGTCGGGATGGGCGCGATCACCGAGATGGCGACGTCGGCGCCGGGGAACAACAGCATCCGGCCGAAGGAGAAAGCGCCGCTCGCCGAGACTCTGCGGTTGAACGGCTATTCCACGGCGCAGTTCGGCAAGTGCCACGAAGTGCCGGTCTGGGAGGTGAGTCCGATGGGGCCGTTCCAGCAGTGGCCCACCGGTTCGGGCTTCGAGCACTTCTATGGCTTCGTGGGCGGCGAAGCGAACCAGTACTACCCGGGGCTCTACGAAGGCACCTCGGCGGTCGAGCCGCCGAAGACGCCGGAGGAGGGCTACACCCTGACGGAGGATCTCGCGAATCGCGCCACCACGTGGATCCGCCAACAGAAGGCGCTGATGCCCGACAAACCTTTCTTCGTCTACTTCGCGCCCGGCGCGACCCACGCGCCGCATCACGTGCCGAAAGAGTGGTCGGACAAGTACAAGGGCAAGTTCGATGGCGGCTGGGACAAGCTGCGCGAAGAGACGTTCGCCAGGCAGAAGAAACTGGGCGTCATCCCGAATGACGCGGTGCTCACAGCGCGTCACCAGGAAATACCGGCATGGGACGAGATGCCGGCCGATATGAAGCCGGTGCTCGCGCGGCAGATGGAAATTTACGCCGGCTTCCTCGAACAGGTCGACCACTACATCGGACAGCTCGTCGACACGCTCGAAGACCTGAACATCCTCGACGACACGCTGATCTACCTGATCATCGGCGATAACGGCGCGTCAGCGGAGGGCACGATCAACGGCTGCTTCAACGAGATGACGACGCTCAACGGCATGCCGGGGATCGAGACGACCGAATTCCTGCTCAGCAAGATCGACGACTTCGGCACGCCCAAGGCGTACAACCACTACGCCGTCGGCTGGGCGCACGCGCTGTGCGCGCCGTACCAGTGGACCAAGCAGGTCGCCTCGCATTGGGGAGGGACGCGCAATGGAGCGATCGTGCACTGGCCGAAGGGCGTGAAAGGCAGGGGTGAGATCCGGACGCAGTTCTACCATGTCATCGACGTGGCCAAGACCATTCTCGACGTGGCCGGTCTGCCGGAGCCCGCCATCGTCAACAGCATCGCGCAGGCTCCGTTCGAAGGCGTCAGCATGAAGGCCAGCTTCACGGATGCCAAGACGCCGGAGACGCATCTCGTCCAGTACTTCGAGATGTTCGGCAACCGCGGCATCTACCACGAGGGGTGGACGGCCGTCACGAAGCACCGGACGCCGTGGAAGGCCGATCAGCCGCCACCCTTCGATACCGACGTCTGGGAGCTGTACGGCCCCGGTGACTGGACGCAGTCCAAGAACCTCGCATCGGAGAATCCGAAGAAACTCGCGGAGCTGCAGCGGCTGTGGTTGATTGAGGCCACGAAATACAACGTCGTCCCGCTCGACGACCGGGGCTTCGAACGCATCAACCCGGACATCGCCGGGCGCCCGCAGCTGATTCGGGGAAACACGCAGCTCCTGTTCCCGGGCATGCGCGTCACCGAGTCGTGCATCCTGACGCTCAAGAACAAGTCGCATTCGGTGACGGCGGAGGTCACCGTGCCGACGACCGGAGCCAATGGCGTCATCATCACCCAGGGTGGCGCGGTGGGCGGGTGGACGCTTTACGCCAAGGACGGGAAGCTGAAGTACTGCTACAACTTTTTCGGCATCAGCCACTACTTCGCCGAGTCCGATACGGCCATTCCGGCCGGCAAGCATCAGGTGCGGATGGAATTCGCGTACGACGGCGGCGGCCTTGCCAAGGGAGGCAACGTGACGCTCTACTTCGACGGCAGGCCGGTCGGCAAGGGCCGCGTCGACCGGACGCAGCCGATGGGCTATTCCGCGGACGAGGCCTGCGACGTTGGAAGCGACAGCGGGTCGCCCGCATCACCGGACTACGGTCCGAAAGGCAACAAGTTCACCGGCCAGATTCATTGGGTGCAGATCGATATCGGCAAGGACGACCACGACCATTTGATCACGCCTGAGGAGCGGTTCAATCTCGCGATGGCGCGGCAGTGACGGTGACGTGCGCCAGTAGAGAGACAGATCGCATCGCCGTCGTTCAGCGGGTCTACTAGGTTCCCCTTCGCGAAAAGGTCGGCGAATTATGGATGCTCGGTTGCGCTGATGTCAGGGAAGAACACCGGAATGGCGGCGCACGGGCACCTGGAAACGCTCGTGATCGCGGGCTTCGCAGTCCTGATCGCGCTTCTGGCATTCGGCATGGCGTTTTCGATCCGGCGACTCCAAACGGTCGCAAATGCGCAGATCGACCGCATGCACGCGGAGGAAGACGAAATCACGCTGGTCGAACAACTGCGGTGGAAAAGCGAGGTGATCGTCTCAGACGGCCGCGCGTACCTCATCTCAGGCGACCCCGCGCTGCTCTCGAAGGTCCAGGAGGCCACGCGTCGATTCAGCGAGATTATCAGTGCCCTTCGCCAGCAACCCCTGAGCGCTCACAACCCCGACCTGGAAGCTCAGGCTGAACGTGCGGCGCATAACTTCGTCCAGGCCCAGCAACGCATCCTCGACATCAGGCCAGGAGTCAGTGATCGGAGCCAGCTCGTGCGCCAGTACCAGGCCGATCTCCTGCCGCTTCACCGTGACTTCGACGGATCGGTCGCTCGTCTCGTCAACAACAAGGACGCCGCCATCACGGCGCGCTACAGCGAGGCCCGTCAGGAGCGCGCGCGGCTCGCAGCGAGGCTCTACAGCCTCCTCGTCGTCCTGCTGCTCGGAAGCGCCGCGATTGCCTGGTACTTCACCACGCTGCTCGGCCGATCGTTTCGCAAGGAGCAGGACGCGCGTGATTCGGCACGCAAGGCGCTGGAAACTCGCGAAGAACTCATGGGCGTGGTCGCGCACGACCTCCGGAACCCGCTGAGCGCCATTACCATGAAGGCCTCCCTGATGCGAAAGGGCGCTGACTCGTCATCGATCCGACAGCAGGCCCAGTCGATCGAGAATGTCGCGTGGCGAATGGAGCACCTGATCAAGTCCATGCTCGACGTGGCGACTATCGAGGCAGGAACGTTCTCCGTGGTCCCCGTGCCATGCACCATCGAGGATCTGTTGCGCGAGACGATGGAGATGTTCGCCAACCTTGCAACCTCCAAGCAGGTGCGACTCGAGCA
Source organism: uncultured Acidobacteriota bacterium (assembly GCA_963792175.1). Classification (GTDB taxonomy): domain Bacteria; phylum Acidobacteriota; class Vicinamibacteria; order Vicinamibacterales; family CAVVIG01; genus CAWBVG01. The sequence continues at coordinate 57 of CAWBVG010000014.1, read as the reverse complement.
GATGGTCAAGACGCCCGGGCTTGCCGTTGCGGCCGATCACGAGCGCGTGCTGCAGGT
>CAWBVG010000013.1:0-43719 GCA_963792175.1 uncultured Acidobacteriota bacterium | reverse complement strand
TCCTGCCAGCCGTACTGGCGCTGGATCTTCACGGCTCTCTATCTGAGCGATCGGGTGCGGGGCGGTACTGCGTCGAGCGCATCGGCCCGAAAGCGATGGTATGAACCTCGATCGCCTCACCTTCCCCATCGTCCAGATCTCGCTCGACCTGACCTCGCTCGACGAGGCGCTCGAGACCGCCGCCATCGCCGTCGACGCCGGCGTCGACTGGCTCGAGGCCGGCACGCCGCTGATCCTCGCCGAGGGGCTGCACGCCGTCGAGCAGCTTCGCGCGCCGCTTTCCCGACCATCCGATCGTCGCCGACCTGAAAACGATGGACGGCGGCTATCTCGAGGCCGAGATGATGGCCAAGGCCGGCGCCAATTTCGTCGTGGTCATGGGCCGGGCGCACGAGGCCACGATCCGCCGCGTCGTCGACGCCGGCCGCGACTTCGGCGTCAAGGTGATGGGCGACAACCTCGCCGCCGACGATCGCGTCGCGTGCGCGCGCTGGATGGAAGGGCTCGGCGTCGACTTCATCGTCCACCACATCGGCTACGATGAGCGGCGCATGGTCACGGGCCTGAGCCCGCTGGACGAACTCGACGCCGTCGTGCGCGCCGTCTCGATCCCGGTGCAGGCGGTGGGCGGCCTCTCGATCGCCAGGCGATCGAGTGCCCGTCGCATGGCGCGCCGCTGGTGGTGCTGGGCGCGCCGCTGGTGATCGACGCCGACGGCTTCAAGCCGGTGACGGGCGGCACGCTGCGCGAGGCGCTTTCGCGAGATCTGCCGCGAGATCCGAAGACACGATGCGCCACCCCATTCACGAGTTCGTGCAATCATGGTCACCAATCGCAAGCCGCCGTCGTCCACTACGCGCTCGAGCCGCTGGCCGTCGAGCTGCGCGACGTCGCCATCCCCGAGATCGGCGACAGCGACGTGCTGCTGCAGGTCGGCGCGGTCTCGGTCTGCGGCTCGGACGTGCACCAGGCCCACAACACGCATTCGTGGCCGGTGAACGTCCCGGTCGTGCTCGGCCACGAATTCGGCGGGACCGTCGCGCAGGCCGGACGCTCGGTGAAGGCGTCCCGCGAAGGCGACCGCGTCGTTCGCGAGACCGCCGCCGAAGTCTGCGGCGCCTGCCTGCTGTGCCGCACCGGCCGCTACAACCTGTGCCCGCAGCGCAAGGGCTTCGGCTACGGCATCAACGGCGCGATGGCGTCCTACGTGAAGGTCCCGGCGCGCTGCCTGCACCCCATCCCCGATTCGCTGCCGTTCGAGCTGGCCTGCCTGGCCGAGCCGCACGCCGTCGCCTACAACTCGATGTGCGTCAACTCGAGATCCGCCCGGGCGATCCCGTCGTGGTGCTCGGGCCCGGGCCGATTGGCCTGCTGTGCACGCGCATGGCGGCGCTCGCCGGCGCCGACCCGCTGATTGTCGCCGGGCTGTCCGCGATGCGCCGCGGCTCGAGACGGCGCGGCGCCTCGGCGCGACGCACGTCGTTGACGATCGCGTGAGCCGCTCGAGGAGGTGGTTCGCGGCTTCAACCCGCTCGGCGCCGACCTCGTGTGCGATGCGTCGGGCGCGAGCCGTCCGCTGGACCGGCGCTCGCGCTGACGCGGCCAGACGGGCAGGTCACGAAGGTCGGCTGGTCGCCCGACCTCTTACCCCTGAACGTGAATCCCGCTCGTCCAGAAGAACATCCGGCTCCAGGGCTCGTTCAGCCACAACTATCCCGTCTGGGACGCGTGATCCACCTGCTCGATCGTCGGCGTGACGCACCCGGAGTAGATCGTCGGCCTCACGACCCGCTCGACGGCTGGCGCGAGGCCTTCGACGCCATGCACGAAGGACGGGTGATCAAGTCGGTCCTGATTCCGTGAGCCGCGCTACGGGCAAAGTGTCGGTCGTGACCGGCTCGACGTCCGGCATCGGCCGCGGCATCGCGGAGCATTTCGCGCGGCTCGGGTCGAACATCGTGGTGCACGGCCGCGACCGCGCCGACGGCCTCGAGACCGTCCGGCGCGTCAAGGCGGCCGGCCGCGACGCGGAGTACTTCGACGGCGACCTGACGAGCGAGGAGGTCTGCCGCGCGCTGATCCGCTTTGCCGTGGAGCGGTTCGGCGGCCTCGACATCCTCGTCAACAACGCCGGCCGACACCGGCCGCGGCGACCTCGAGCACATCGCGGTCGCGCGCTGGGACACCATCATGGCCGTGAACCTGCGGGCGCCGTTCATCCTGCTGCAGGAATCGATCGCGCCGATGAGGGCGCGCGGCGGCGGCTCGGTGATCAACATCGGCTCGGTCCTCGCCTACGTCGGCGAGCCGAAGCTCGGCGCCTATTCGGTGTCGAAGGGCGGCCTGATGACGCTGACGAAGAACGCGGCCTCGCTGCTGAACCGCGACCGGATCCGCGTCAACCAGATCAACGTCGGGTGGACGCTCACCGAAGGCGAGCGGCGCGTGAAGCGCGAACAGGAAGGCAAAGGCGACGACTGGATCGAGGCGGCGATCGCGACCTGGCCGTTCGGGCGCCTGCTCCTGCTGGCCGACTCGCCCATGCTGCCGCGTATTTTGCGACGAGCGCCAGCGAGTGCGTCACCGGCAGCGTGCTCGATCTCGAGCAATACCCGCCAGGCGCTTGTCGGACCCTTAACCGCGCCTACATTCATCACGAAGTCTCGAAGGAACGAAGAACACGAACTGGCTTCGTGAAGAACCGTCGGGGGATGGCGGCTCTACGGCGTCGACGACTCGGCGATCAGTCGCTTATACGTCGCGCGGGCGTGGTCGTACGCGGTCCGCGCTTCGGCGCGCTCGGAAGCCCTGATCGCCGGCGCCTTCTGGGTCCAGCACTGATTCACCGCGTTCAAGCACCACTCCGCGCTGGCGCGCGACGCGCGTATCGGCTTGCCGCCCACCATGGCGAACACCGGGTTGGTGTGGGCGGAAGGCAGCACCCGCGCGGCGATCCAACTGCTTTCCTTCGAGTGGAACTTCGAACTTCAGCTCGTGCAGCTTGCCGTCGGCCGCGATGGTCTGACGCCCGGCGGCTTTGCCGTTGACCACGATTTCCACGGGCACGTCGCGCGTGTCGCCGATGCGGGCCCGCTCCACGTCCCAGTAGGGTTTCTGATCGTAGGGGAGGCTGCGGATGGCTTCGTTCGGGCTTTATCGGGAAGGTAGGCCGCCGCGTTGACGGTCACCGTCACGTTGCCCGCGGCGTTGAGGCGACCTCGCCGGCAGTGGCGCCCGCACCGGCGCCGGTTCCGTTCACCTTGAAATCCATCAGGTGAGTCTTGCCGTCGGACACGTAACTGCGGCCGGCCTGCAGGCCGCGCAACCAACCTTCGTAGGTCAGCGCGCCATCGAGCTTCGCGTAGGTCCGCCCCAGCCCGACCTTGCCGTCGTAGATGCACGGGAAATCCGTCTCGCCCGAGATCCTGGTGCGGAAGCCGACGTTCAGCGTGTGATACCAGATGTTCAGTTCCCACACGTAGGGGGTGTCCACCGCCGAGATGAAATCCACGGTGTTGGGATGGGTCACGTCCACGATGTATTCGTTGGCGCCGATCCCGTCGAAGCCCGGCATCTGGTACGCTGGGCAGTTCCTTGCCGGAGACCTGCAGCCCCCAGCCCGAGTGCGCAAACCCGACAACGGCGCCCTGCGATTTGGCCCAGCGGAAAATCGGCAGGTCCCACGTGGGCCAGTCTCGAGCTTCTTCGTCCCGGGGTAATCCTGCTGTTTCAGGTTGAGCAGAATGATGTGGCCCGCGTGACTGGAAGGAAAGCCGGAGACCTCCAGGTCATAGTGCATCAGCCGGTCGGGCTTGGAGAGCGGATGGTCTTTCGCCGAGAAGAACTGCTTCTGGTAGTAGTAGTCCGGGCCCCACGTGAGCACGCTCCCGATGTTCAGGTGTTCACCCAGGATCTGGCGCATCATGTCCTCGGGCTGGACGCCTTCGGTCGGGTTCATGTAGTGGGAACAGCCGGCGGCGTGTACGTGGTGGTCGCCGGAGAACCAGCCGAAGCTCGGCGGGATCGATCCAGCGCTCGAGCTGGAACGAGAGTTCGTTGGAATCGGCGGCGAGTTCGCGGGTGCGGGTCAGGTACTCGGGCCCGCCGGTGTACTCGAAGGTGTAGTAGCCCGTTGGGAAGCTGCACCGATTCGCCGTCGGCGCGATAGATCTGCGGCTGGAAGAAAAAGTCGGGCGCGAGGCGCTTGGAGGGCAGCGGGTAGATGCGGTCGAGGCGGTCTTTGATGAATGAAGGACGCCATGGTGGGCCGCCCCTTCTCGTCCTTCACGCGCAGGGTGATGCGCCGCGCCGGAAGCGCGGTGAACAGAACGGTCACGTCGTTGCGGAACCCGATGTCCTGCGAGCCCTGGCCGACGTTGAAGCTGATCTTGGCGGAACGCTGTCCCGCGTCGCGGCTGTAGACTTCGAGGATGGCGTACTCGAGCGCCAGGCCGGAAAGCCGCGGCCGCATCGGCGGGCGCTGGTAGAGCGAGATGTTGGCCCAGCGCTCCTTGGACTCCTGCGGGGAGTAGCTGGATGGGCGGCGCGGGATTCCCGTTGGAGCGGATGTACACGTCGCCGCTGTTCGGACTCTGCACGACAGCGGCGCGCGCACATTCCCGTGGTTGATCACCTTCACGAGGAACAGGCGCGTCCCGCCTTCGACCAGTTCGGGTTTGGCCGCGCCCTCTTCGACTTTCACGCGGCTTTCGGGGTTGATGCGCACAACGGCCAGCACGTACTTGTCCAGCGCCGTCTGGATCTGCTGGACGCCTTCTTCCTCGTCGGCAACCGCGAGCGCGTCGTCTATCAAGCGATGGTCGGCGGGCGCGAGCGGTTGCCCGAGATAGCTGAGCGTGGTCTCGAGCCGCCGCGCCTGCTGGGCGAGCGGCTGCAGAGCGACGTTCGGTCGCGGCACTCTTTGGGAGGGCTGCATCGCGCCGAAACTTTCCGCGTGGAGGACGACGCCGACGGCCGCGGCGATGTACGGGGCAGCGCATTTCGGGAACTTCACAGCCACAGCCACCTCGCCGCGGCAGCCTAACATAGTTGACCGGAGCCCGCGCTGCCGATAACGTGCCGTGGCGATGGAGCGCGTGCAGCCGCGTGTCAGCGTCTTCCCGAAGTGCTACTTCGACCAGTTGTGCCGCGGCGACATGGAGTACGCCTCGTGGATCAGATCGGCGGCGACGCTGGGCGCGGAAGGGCTCGAGCACTACGATGGATTCATTCGCGGCCGCGCCGCCGATGTCGTCACGCTGATGGCGGACACCGGACAGACGAGCTCGATGCTCTGCTTCTCGCCGGACTTCACCCACCCGGACGCGCGCCGAGCGGGCGCGGCAGGTCGAGCGTCAGAAGGCCGCCATCGATCTGGCCGTGACGCCTCGGGACCAGTTCTGCCGGACGCTCAGCGGACAGCGCTACCAGGGCATGACGCGACGCGAGGGCGTCGAGCAGAACGGTCGAGGGGATCTGCCGCTCGATGGAGTACGCCGAGCAGCGCGACGTCGTGTTGTGCCTGGAGAACCACTACAAGGACGGCACCTGGCAGTATCCCGAGTTCGCGCAGCCCGAGGATATCTTCCTGGAGATTCTCGATCGCGTCGACTCCCCACTGCTCGGCGTGCAGTACGATCCGTCGAACGCGCTCGTCGGCGGCTACGATCCGATACGGTTTCTGGAGAAGGTGCTCCCGCGCGTGGTGACGATGCACGCCTCCGATCGATATCTGACGCCGGGCGCGACCCTCGACGAGCTGCGGCACAGCGGACGGCACGATTGGCTACTCCGACAAGCTGCGGCATGGCGAAACGGGCCAGGGCCTGAACGATTACGATGCGATTTTCCGAATCCTCGCGGGCGCGCATTCTCCGGCTGGATTTCCGTGGAGGACGGGATGAATGGCCTCGAAGAGCTGCGGCGATCGATCGCGTTCCTGAAGCAGAAGAGGTCCCAGTACTATGCGTAGCGCTCTCTTCGCGGTCACTGATACTCCTGCCGCGGCCGGCCGCGGCGGCGTCCGTGCCGCTCGACCTCACGCGGCGTCCGGCCGGGCCCGGTCGCTGTGACCCGCGCCGACGACGCGGTGACCGTCACCTGGCCCGACGAGACGGGACGCGCGTGGCGCGCGACGTTCTCGCTCGATCCCGCGCAGCCGCTGGTCACGTCATCGGCGCGGGCGCCGACGCCGTCGTGCGCGGCGCGCGTCCCGTTCTACCAGGGCGAAACAGGCAAACGGCGCGGCGGCTGGTACGCCTTCTTCGACGATCCGACGACCCACCCCGATGGCACGCGGCACGTGCAGGGCACGTTCACCTTCGCGGCGCGCCGGCGCGCAGCATCGGCGAGCGCGTGGAGATCGTGTTCGACGGCATGCGCATGGGCAGCTTCGATGGCGGGCTCGCCTACACGTTCTATCCCGGCAGCCGGCTGATTCAACAGGAAGCGGTGCTCACGACCTACGACCCCGACGTCGCCTACTACTACGACGCCGGGCTCGACATGGCAGCGCCGGCCGATCGCACAGCCGGGCAACAACATGCGCTCCGAGGTCGCCTTCTACGACACCGAGGGCGCGCTGCAGCACGTCACGCCGAACGGGTTGCAGGCCGAGCGCGTGCCGGTTCAGGTGCGCCACCGCACGCTGGCGGTGAAGACCGCCGGCGGCAGCGTTGCGGTGTTTCCGGCGCCGCACCAGTACTTCTTTCCGCGCGATTTCTCCTCGAACCTCGGCTACGTCTGGCACCGCGCCTGGCGCGGCCGCGTCGGCGCTCGGCATCAGGCAGCTGCGCGACGAGAACTGGCAGTACTACCCGTGGATGAACGCGCCGCCGGGACGGCCGCAGCGGATGAGCGTGTTCTTTCTGGTCGCTCCGGCCGCGCCGGACACGGCGCTCGCGCACGTGCTGCGCTACACCAACAGCGATCGCTTCCCCGCGCTCGACGGCTACAAGACGCTGAGCACGCACTGGCATCTCGCCGACACCGTGCAGGCGATGGCGAACGGCCCCGACTGGACGCCGCCGTTCAAGCCGGTGCTGAAGGCGATGGGCGTCGACGCCTCGATGATCATGGACTTCCACGGCGACGGCCATCCCGCCGATCTCACCGATCTGCGCCTCGACGAGCTCCACGCCTACTTCGGCGCGCTCCGGGCGCAGTCGGATCCGGAGTTCCTGCTGATTCCCGCGGAGGAAGCGAACGTGCATCTCGGCGGCCACTGGACGCTCGTGTTTCCGAAGCCGGTGTACTGGTTCATGGGCCGGCCGAAGAACGGCGCGTCTCGTCTCGACGCATCCGAAGTACGGCACGGTCTACAGCGTCGCCGACGCGCAGGAGATGCTCGACCTCGTGCGCCGCGAGGGCGGCTACATGTACCAGACGCATCCGCGGACCAAGGGATCGACCGGGTTTCCCGACAAGATTCTCGCGACCGACTTCTTCCGCGACGCCAGCTATCTCGGCGCCGGATGGAAGGCGCTGCCCTCCGATCTGTCGTCGCCCCGGCTCGGCGATCGCGCGTTCGATCTGCTCGACGAGTTGAACAACCAGGGGCTGCGCAAGCGCCTGCTCGGCGAGGTCGACGTGTTCCAGTTCGACCACACGCACGAGCTGTACGCGCACATGAACATCAACTACGTCAAGACTCGATCGCCTGCCGGCGTTCGATCGATGGGGAGACGCGCTCGCGCCGCTCGCGAGCGGCGACTTCTTCACGACCACCGGCGAGGTGCTGCTGCCCGACGTGAATCTCGCATCGTCGTCCGCCGCCGAGATCGTGGCGCGCGTCGAGCGCAGTGGACGTTTCCGCTGCGCTTCGCCGAAATCGTCTGGGGCGACGGCAAGACGACACACCGCGAAGTCATCGAGCTGGCGGACACGCGCGAATTCGGCAAGCGGACAGTTCGAGTGGCGAGCCAAGGCGCACGGCTGGACATGGGCCCGCGTCGCGGTGTGGGACGTCGCGGGCAACGGCGCGTTCGTGAACCCCTTCTGGCGGCCCTAATCATGCCTTTGGAGAAATACGAGCCCTTTTTCGGATTGACCGAGGCGCCGTTCAGCCTCGCCCCCGATCCTCGATTCCTGTTCGCGAGCGCCTCGATTTCGGCGGCTCTCGAGCAGCTCGCCTACGCGCTCGGGCGGCGCGAACCGCTGATTGTCGTGACCGGCGAGATCGGCACCGGGAAGACACTGCTGTGCCGGGCGGTCATGAAGCGGATTCCGCGCGAGACATTCCTCTCAGTCATCGACGACCCGATGCTCGAGCGCGACGACCTCCTCAAGCAGATGCTCGAGGACTTCGGCGTGATCGCCAAGGATCCATCGCGGTTGACGGAGACGACGCGTCACGAGCTCGTCGAGGCGTTGCAGGCATTTCTGCGGTCCCTCGGCTCGATTCAGGCGCACGCCGTCGTCGCCATCGACGAGGCGCAGCACCTGCGGCCGGAGGTTCTCGAACAGATCCGCCTGCTCTCGAACATGAATGACGAGAAGGGGACACTCCTTCAGATCATCCTGGTCGGGCAGCCGGAGCTGGAAACGCTGCTCTCGCAGCCGGAGTTGCGTCAGCTCCAGCAGCGCGTGACGCGGCGGTTCCGCCTGGAGCCGCTCAACCAGGAGGAAGTGCGCGAGTACATCGATCACCGGCTTGCGCTGGCCCGCAATGGCGCTTCGCGAGCGCCTGGCGCGTCCGAACTGGCGCATGAACTGGCGGCGTGGTCCAGCGTGAAACGGGACGCGCAGTTCACCGACGAGGCCGTTCAGGTGGTGTTCGAGATCTCCCGCGGCTTCCCCCGGGTGATCAACCTGCTCTGCGATCGATCACTGGAAGCGGCGTGCGCTTCCAATCTTCGGGTGGTCGACGCGTTCGGAATCAACAAGGCCGCCGGCGACCTGGGGCTTGGATCGCTGGGGACGCCCCGGGTCTCGAGTGAAGAGTCGCCCGCGAGGCAACCGAAACCAGAACATTCCTTCTGGGTGCCAGCGCCTTCGGAATCACGATCTGCAGCGCCGACCGGTGAATCCCTCGCGACCTTCGCCGCTGACGAGCCCGGCTCCGCCGACCTCCCGGCGGCTCCACGACAGGGACCGAAATACGTGCTGATTGCGGCGTCGCTGGCGCTCGTGGCGTTCGTGGCCGTCTGGTACGGCCTTCGTGCCGCGACCTCGCCGGAGCCGCAAGCCGCTCCTTCGGCGGTGACGCCGCTCCCGCCCGGTGACCGCGCGCCGAGTCCGGGTACCTCACCGTCTAATGCGGCCGGCGCTCCGCCCCCTCAACCGGCGGCCACGTCGCCCGCCCGGCCGGCAACTCCGCCGGCAACCGCGCCGTCGGGTGCGGCGGCCGCGCCGCCGACGGCCTCGCCGGCAGCCCCGCCCGCGACACCAGCCGCCGAACGATTCGAAATCGTCGTGGCGTCGTTTCGGACCGACACCCGCGCGACCGCTGTCTCAACGGAGATTGCTGCGCTCGGTCTCCCCGTACGTCGGCGTGTGGCCGACACCTGGCAGCAAGTGATCGTCGGTCCGTTCAAGTCCCGCCAGGAAGCGGACGACGCGCAGCAGCGTCTCCAGCGAGCCGGCATGGGCGGCGCCCAGATCGTTCCGGTTCGATGATGCATTGACGCGGCGCTGCAGGCCGCGCGGCGCCGGTGTGCAATCGCATGCAGCGTACGTCACAGTCAGAAAACCGCTTGCGCGGCCGCAGGAGTTGTTCTTAACTCAGTGTCATGTCCCGCTCGGTCCTTCGAGCGACTGCGATCGCCGTCCTGCTCGTCGGCTCGCCGGCGCCCGCCCGCGCCGCGCAAGGCATCCTCGTCGTGCAGGTGTCAGACCTGAAGGGCGCCCCGATTCCACGCGTACAGCTGGCGACCAAGGGCGACGGCAGCATCGGGCCGCCGACAGACGCGGCCGGCCGCACGCGCATCAGCCTGGCAGCGCAAACCAAGCCGCAAACGATCGTGGCGCTCACCATCGTCAGCGCACCCAAGGATCTCGTGTTCATCTCGCCGTGGGACAACCAGGTCCGGGTTCCTCCATTCGAGAACGAGTCGCAGAACTTCGCGAGCGTCGTGCTGGCGGATCGAACGGATCGAGCGCTCCTCGAGAACGGCAAGGTCGTGGTGTCCGTGGTGTCGAAACTGAATCTCTCGACGGCACCCAAGGACGCGAGCAATCAACCGGCGGAGCGTCGCGCCGATGCGCTGCGCCAGGCCGCCGCGACCCTCGGCATCCAGCCTTCCGAGCTCGATACCGCGATTCGGGCGTATGGACCTCGCGCCACCGATCCGTACGACAAAGGGATGGTCGCCCTCTACGCCGGCGACATGGCGAACGCGACCGAGCGCCTGACCGCGGCTCTCAAGCAGCGTGAAGAGCGGCTCGAGGCCGGCAAACGTGATGCAGCCGATGCGGCGTTCTTTCTGGCGCAGGCGCTCTATCGACAGAATCAGTACGCGCAGGCCGTGGCGCTGTACCGGAAGGCGCTCGGGTACCGGCCCGGAGATCCCGCCACGACGAACAATCTCGCGCTGGCGCTGCTCCAAACCGGCGACTACGTCGGCGCCGCGCCGCTGCTGCAGCTGGCCGTCGCGACCATCGAAGCGGCGAGCGGGCCCAACGATCCGGAAGTGGTGTTTGCGTTGAACAACGTCGGGGCGGTCCTGTTCGCAAAGGGCGAGCTCGTGGCGGCAGAGAACGCGTTTCGACGCGGCCTGACGATTCGGCAGGCCGCGCTCGGCACCGGTGATGTCCGTACGGCGAACAGCATGACGAACGTCGCATCGGTGCTGCTGGCCAGGAACGAGGACGCCGCCGCGGAGCCGCTGCTGGCGGCAGCTCATGACGCGTTCAGCCGCGCGCCACGAGGCCCAGACACGGTGGCGCAGCCGTCCCGGCCGCAGCAGCAGACGGCCGTCGTCGCCAGCGGAGCGCTCGGCGCGCCCGGCCTCGAGTCGGTACGGCTCAATCAGGCGATCCTGGCCAGGCATCGCGGGCGCCTCGACGAGGCGAAGGCAACGGCACTGGACGTGCTGCGCGACCAGATGCAGGCGTACGGGCCGCGGCATCCCGGCACCGCCCTCGCATTGCAGGTGCTGGCGCAGGTCGAACTGGCCGCCAGGGACGCCGCGGCGGCCGCCGACCACTTCGAACGGGCGATCGAGAGCCGGCAATCGCTGATCGGCGCGGACCATCCGGCGATCGTCGAGTCGCTCGTCGGGCTCGGCGATGCGGCCGTTCTCCTGGGTGACACGGCCAAGGCGCAGAACGCGTACCGCCGCGCGGCGGCGATCCGTCAGCGGACCTTCGGCGACACCGATATCGTGGCCGCGGCGATCCAGAAGAAACTGGCCGCCCTCGCAAAGTAACGGACACGCCTGCCCGCCGGAGCTGACGACCGATGGACCTGAAGGACATGGCGGGCGCGATAGCCCACGTCAACAGCGCCTGGTCGATTGCCGCGTTTGCGATCGCCGCGATTCTCGGCGTCCTCAATCGAACGCTGGCGTCAACGGATGCGCAAAAGCGCCGCGGGAAGCGGGCGCCGGCCATCCTCTCGAACTCGTTCGTCTGGCCAATCGTCGGCGCCATCTGCTTTCTCGGCGCGCTGCCAATTCTGGCGCAACACGTATCTCGAGTCGCTGAAAATCCGGGGCGGCGAGTTCTACCGCGTCCGCGTCATCGTCCTCGATCCGCAGGGCAATCCGGCACCGGGCGCGACGTTGCGCACGACCGTGTCGAACGAAACCACGGCGACATCCCAGGACACGGCCGTCGTCACCATTCCGAAGGCGCTGGTGCCCGCCGATGGTCATCGTCACGGTGTTTGCGGATCTGGAATCCTCGTTCCTGCACGGCCGCACCGACGTCCATCTCGGTGCGGACTTCAATCCTTCGATCACGGTGAATCTGAAGGCGGCCCGCGATGCGACCGTCGCCGGTCAGGTCCAGGACGATTCAGGAAAGGCGGTCGCGGGCGCGACCGTCAGCGTCGTGGGAGGAGAGTCTGGCGAGACGTCGGCGACCGGGAGCTTTCTCTTGAAAAGCAACGCAGCCGCCGGGCAGGTTGTGAGATTGCATGCCGAGAAGCGCGGCTACGCCGCAGTCGATCAGGATCATCCTGGCGGGCGGGAGCCGGTGACGATTGTCCTGCGAGCGGAACGACCGCGACGGAGCAGGTGAAGGACGCGGTTGTTGCCGCCGATGCTGGGATTCGAGCCGGCGCTTAGCGGTCGCGCACGGCTTGCAGCCCGGCGCTGACGCGCGTTTGCCTGTCGGCGGCAACGTGCACGGCCGTCGTCCAGCGATCGAATCCGTCACGCTCGATGCGAACCACATGGGAGCCCGCGCGGAGTCGTGTCAGTTGCGAGCGGCGTCTCTCCGACGAGTTGCCGATCGACGAACACCGCGCTGCCGGCCGGCTGCGAGTCAACCGTCAGCGCTCCGACGTATTGAACGGGCTCCTTCGAGCGGCCAGCCTGGGACACGTCGGCCGCTGGTGCGGCCGGCGCTACCCGCGGCCGATCTCGCCGGTCCGCTGACGATTGATGCCTGGCCGACATCGTGCCGGTCGTCGCGGATCGGGCGACCGGCAGGCATGTCGAACATCGCGAAATGGGACGCTGTGCTGGGCAGCAGCGTGACAGGCGCCGGCGATTCCTGAAGGGCGGCGGGCGCGGGGCTGGCGATCCGGCCTGGCTGATCGGGCGCAAGCAACATGGCGATGCCGAGCAGATTCACGGCGACCAGCACTGCGAAAATCGCCGCCCAGCGCAGATAGAGGCGCGAGAACTCTGATCTTCCATGCAGGAAACCGCGACGGGCTGCTCCTGACCACCTGTTCGACCCGGACTCTGGCTTCGGCGGTCCGCCGTTCGAGTTGGCCGATCGCTGTCTCGGCTTGTCCCAGCGCACGGTCGCTCCCGGTGAGCGCGGCGACTCGCGCTTCGAGCGCGCTCAGAACCGCCGTGACCCGCGTCGCCTCCGCCGCCGCCCGTTCGATCGTGCTCTTCTGCGACATCGAAGTTGTCGATGCGACGTTCGAGCTGGTCCATCGACGCGGCGGCCCGTCGTTCCAGCCGGCCGGCCGTTTCCTCGGCTCGCCGCAACTCCTTGTCGCTCCCGGTCACCGCCGCGGCCAGCGCCTGCTCGATCGTCTGCTTCTCCGCATCGAAATCCGGACGCGCTGTTCGAGCTGCGCCGCCGTTTCGATGCCTTCGTGTTCCAGCCGGCGCACCATTTCCTGCGCGTGGGCTAACCTCTGATCGCTCTCGGTCAGCGCCGTGGCCAACGCCTGCTCGATCGCGAGCCTCTGCGCATCGAAGTGGCTGACCGCGCCGTTCGAATTGGGCGGTCGTTTCAGCGGCCTGTCTGTTCCAGCCAGTCCAAGCCGTTTTCCTCGGCTTGTCCACAACGTTTCGTCGCTATCAGCGCACGCAGCGGTCCAGCGCCTGCACGATCGCCCGCTTCCGTCCATCGAAGCCGTCGAGGCGCCGTTCGAGCTCGGCCATCGTCGCCGTGGCCCGTCGTTCGAGCTGCGCCGTCGTGTCGAACGCCCGATGTTCCAGCCGGCCGACCGTGGCCTCGGCCTCTCCCAACCACTCGGTTTTTTCAGTCAAGAGCGCGACACGCGCTTGCAGCTCGTCCATCAATCTGCCCACTCGCGTGGCTTCTTCGCGAGCACGATCGATGGCTTCCTTTTGAGCCTCGAAACGAGCCCCGCACTGCATCACCTCTTCAGCGAGCTGCTTCAGCGAAGCGAAATTGTCTTCCGTGGTGGCGCTCAGCTCACGGACGACCTCGAGCGGTTCGATCCGCTTCTCGATGGCGTTGAGCACATCGACGGTCAACTCGCTGCGTTTCTCCGTCAGACGGCAGATATCGCCCAGTCTCGTATAGCCCTGACCGAGGTGTTCGCCGAGACTGCGCAGTTCGCTCAACTCGCCGCGAACCGCACTCGCGTCGCCTTTCAACTGTTCGACGGCCTGTTGGGTCTGCCGAAACAGCTTGCGGAAGTCATCCAGGCGCTTGGCGTCGATCTGCGCCGCGTCGCTGGCGTCCTGAAGGTCGACGACGGCGGCGTATCGCGACGCGGCTTGAAGGTTTTCCGCGACGCGGGCCCGCGCGTGTGCGGACATCGAAGAAGCTGTCTTCCGGAAGAAAGACGGACAGCGTATCGAGTTCAGCGGCGAGCGCTCGCGATTCGGGCGTTTCGAGCGGACGCTGTGTCGCCGGCTTGGCGTGCAGTCCCGGCGCGATGCCCGCCGGGGCGATGTATGAACTTCGTGTTCCTCGAGAAGAATCTGAACGACACGTTCGAATCCAGCCGAATCGGGTGAAGTCGTCCGATTCCCTAGTAGCATAGTCGTGAGAAATGTAAGCGCGACACACTTTTGCACAAAATCTTAGGGAAATCACTGGACTCAGCAGTTTAAGGAGCGATTCTATGCTGCGGAGTCCTTGCGGGTGTGGACGATTCACGGCTCGGCGTGCGCTCGGCGCCTCCTGCTCGTTTCCCTTCACGAGCTTCAGAACCCGGCCGCGCTGCGCGCGATCGATCGCCATCCTTCGCGTCGTCCAGCGCTCGAGCGAACGCCAGTCCGTACAGGAAACCCGCATCGAACTCCGCCACGCCCGGGGCTCGCCGCCGCTTCTGCGTCGTCATCGTCGAAGGAGTACGCTCATCGAATCGATGAGCAGCTGCCGTTCGGTCGCAATCGTCTTTCCGAGTCTGGCCACCTCGTCTTCAGGATTGGCTCCGCACCCTGATTGGCGGCCGTCATCGTGAGCCTGACGAGTTCTGCTGTATGACGATTGGCCTCGTCTTCCCATTTGCTCATGCGTCTGTCCCCTCGTCGAGGTCGAGGATATCGTGTCGCTGCGTAGATCGCCAACCTGATCGGTCGTGATCGTCTCGTCTACACGACCACCGATCGAGCGCGCAGCAGAGCAGTGGCGAGCTGCGGCGGTCCTTCGACGCGGACGGCTCGCGCGGCATCGTTCTCTGACAGCGCGTTGAACAACAGCTTCCATGCCGCGTCGTCGTCCAGACGAATACGCGCCGTGGCCACGGACGGCTCTCCGCGCGACAGCGTCCACCGCTCGGTCCCGCGCACCAGCGTCCATCGGCCGCCGGCGGGGCCGCTGATGTCGATCGCCACCGTTTCCCCGGGCCCGGCAGGCACATCGCGAAACGCGTGTGGCAACCCTCGCACCGCCACGTCGATCACCGCGCCCAGATATCTCGGATCGGACCGTATGTCCGCACCCACCGCCATCCGGATCTGTTGCTGGTGATGCCAGAGCTCCGTGAACTCGCGCCCGATGTCGAACCAGCCCGCCGACGCCTGCTCTCCAGCCCACGACACCGGAAACAGCGCCGGCGCGTCGAGTGACAGCGATTCGAACCAATCGGCGACATCTCGACTGGCCCGCTCGTACGACGTCGGTCATGACACGCGGACTCAATCGCTTCGAGGCAGCGATCCATTGCGCGTTGAGCGCGTTGATGAAGTCGACGAAGTCGCGTTCCGACGTGATGGCCTCGGCAGGTGGCGGCGGTTTCATCCCGTCACGATGGAACGAGAGTCGCCGAAGTGTGGTGTCGAGAAGGTGTGCGACGACATCGCGGACAACCCACCGCCTGGCTACAGTCGGCCGCTCCCAATCCTCGCCTGACAAGCCACGGAGCACGGCGACGAGGCCGGTCGAGACGGGGCGGAAGAACGCGCGGGTGTCAACGGGGATCGGCGGTTCCAGCGGCATACGCGCCATCGTATCTCGACGAATCAAAAGCAGACGGCCACGGTACGACCGGTGCACTCTCGATGACTTAAGGGACGTTTTCGGCGAAATCGACGGCGATCGTGTCTCGCATCGTCACATTCATGTAAGTCGGCGTCGAAATCTGTCATTCGCAGACCGTCGTTTTCCGAGTCCGCGGATCTCCGGGAGGGTTTCATGTTTGGAATGCGAACGTCCGGCGCCTTCTTCGTCGCGACCGTGCTGGTCAGCGCGCCCGCCCTTGCCCAGCAACCGGCTCCCGCGGGTCACGTCAAGGTTGCGACGGGGCACTCGTTCATCGTCCGCCAGAACATCGCGATGGCAGCCAAGCCCGGCGATCCGGTGTTTGCGATCGACACACTGCGCACTGAAGCCGACGGCACGATTGGCGTGACGATGATGGACGACACGCGGATCTCGCTCGGTCCTGCCAGCGAGGTTCGCCTCGAGCGCTACGTGTTCGCGCCGGCCGAAGGCGGCCTGGGCATGGTCCTGAACTTCGTCCGCGGTGTCGCCGCCTATGTCTCCGGACGCATGGCGAAGCTGGCGCCGGACTCCATCCGACTGGAAACGCCGGCCGCGATCGTCGGCGTCCGTGGCACGACCGTCGCCATCAGGGTCGGCTCGTAGTAGCGCCCATGCCAGGCATCTGGCACCCGCGGATTTCGATTTACGCGTTGACGGTCGCCGTGCTTCTTGGCGCCGGCTGCGGCCCCAAGAAGCGCGTCGCACCGAACGTTCCCACGGCTCCGCCAGCGACGACGCTGATCGCTCTTCTTCCGGACCCCGAAAGCGGCGTGACCGGACACGCTCGCGTGACCAATGAGTTTGGCTCGGCGAATCTGGCCACGCCGCGCGCGGCGACACAGGTGAAAGCCGACGGCCCTCCCGGCGCCGTCAGCGCGGTCAGCGAAGACGAGGTCACGCGCCTGTTCGGGGCGGCGCTCGCCGCGCTGCCCCCCGAACCGAAGCACTTCACGCTGTACTTCAAGTTCGAATCCGACGCGCTGACCGACGAGTCGAGTCAGAAGGTTCCCGAGATCCTGGCTGCTGTGAAGCGGCTGACGGTCCCGGAGGTTGTTGTCGTCGGGCACACCGACACGCTCGGCGACCCCGGGGCCAACGTCGGGCTCGGGTTGAAGCGCGCGATGACCGTGAAGAGCGTCCTGGTTGACGCAGGCATCGCGCCGACACTGATCGCGGTGGCCTCTCATGGCGAAGCCGACCTCCTGGTCAAGACGCGAGACAACAAGGCCGAGCCGCGTAATCGCCGCGTCGAAATTTCGGTGAGGTAGCCGCACCGTGTCGAGGCCGCGTGGTTCCTCGCGTCGGCGTCTCATCGTCCTCAGCGGCGCGCTGCCCGTCGTCCTCGCGGCGGTGCTCGTGCTGTACCGGCCGTCGCTCGTGGGACGGTTGGATGACTCGACCTACGACCTGCTCCTGCGGTCGGCACGAGCAACGCCTCCAGCCGCCGGCGTCGTCATCGTCGACGTCGACGAACGCAGCCTGACCACGGTCGGTCAGTGGCCGTGGCGTCGCGACGTCGTCGGCCGGCTGATTTCCCGGTTGAGGGACGCGGGCGCGGCGGTCATCGCCCTCGACGTCATCTTCCCGGAATCCGATCGGTTCGAGCAGGACTCCAAGGCCAGCCGGGATGCCGGCGCGGACATGACACCTGACGGCAAGCTCGCCGCCACGCTGCGGCAGGGGCGCGTCGTGCTCGGGTACGGGTTGACGTTCGACTCGGCGCCGCTCGGCGCGCGCCCGTGCGTGCTGCACCCTCTCGGCGCCGCCATCATCCGTCCGCCGGACGATGCGGGACACGAGCCGTTTTTCCGGGCCACCGGCGTCGTCTGCAGTCTGCCGATCCTCGGGCGGGCGGCGCCGGCGTCAGGGTTCCTGAACGCGGCGCCCGATTCCGATGGCATCCTGCGGCGTGTGCCGCTCGTCGCCGCGTTCGACGGACGCCTCTATCCCAGTCTGGCGCTCGCTGCGGTGATGGCCACCACCGGGCCAGGCGACATCGCGCTGCGCGTCGTGAACGTCAACGCCGCGACGTTGGAAATCGGCAATCAACAAACGCCCCTCGACGGCAAGGGCGACCTGCTGCTGCGCTACCGGGGCAAGAAACACACGTTCCCGTACGTGTCTGCGGCCGACGTGTTGTCCGGCGGCGCATCGGCCGACGCGCTGAAGGGCAAGATCGTGTTCGTCGGTACCACGGCGCTCGGCACGCGCGAGGTCGTGGCGACCCCGGTCGATACGCTGTTCGCTGGCGTGGAAGTACAGGCGACCGTCGCCGACAACCTGTTGCAGCGCGACTTCATTCGACGGCCGGCGATCGGCGCGACGCTCGAGAGCGTCACCGTCCTGGTCTTGGGCATCGCGATCGTGCTGCTCGTCGCGCAGGCGGGGATCGTTGCCGGCATCGTCGGGGCCGGCGCCGGCGTCGCCGCGCTCTGGTGGGGCGAAACCTGGCTGCTGTCGGCGCGCGGCCTGTTCGTGTCGCCGCTGGCGCCGACCATCGGCGTGCTGGGATCGCTGGCCGTGATGACGCTGGCGACGTTCACCGTCGAACGCGGCCGCGCGAACACCGCCACCCGGGAAAAGGCGTCAACGCAACGTCTGATGGTGCAGGCGCTGCTGTCGCTGACCGAAGTCCGAGACGCCGAGACGGGCCGCCATTCGCGGCGGACGCAGCAGTACGCGCGGCTGCTCGCGGAACAGCTTTCCGCGCAGCCCGAATTCCGCGAGCAGCTCACGCCGGAACGCATCGATCTCCTCTCGAGCCTCGCGCCGCTTCACGACATCGGCAAGGTGGGCGTGCCGGATCAGGTCCTCAATAAGCCCGGGCCGCTGACCGCTGACGAGATGGTGGCGATGCGCCGGCATCCGGAGCTCGGACGCGACGTGATCCTGAAGGCCGAGGCGCGGGTCGGCGTGCGAGACGATGCGACGCTGGCGATGGCGAAGGACATCGTCTACACGCATCACGAGCGGTGGGACGGCACCGGGTATCCGCAGGGCCTGCGCGGCACCGACATTCCGGTTGCCGGCAGGGTGATGGCGCTGGTCGATGTCTACGACGCGGTCCGCGCCCGAACGCTGTACCAGCGCTGTTTGTCACACGAGGACACCGTCGGGCTGATCGTCAAAGGCCGCGGCACGCATTTCGATCCGGCGGTCGTGGAAGCGTTTCTCGGCGTGTCGGCGCGCTTCAAGATCGTCTCGGACGAGGCTCTCGCCGATTCCGCGTAATCGCCAACCGCAATTGACGCGGAGACGTTTACTTCGGCGTCACGCGGAACAGCCCGCCCGGATTGCGGTCCTCGAGCATCCACAACGCGCCGTCCGGACCGACCTCCACGTCGCGAATGCGGTGGCCGACATCCCAGCGTTCGGCAGCCGTGGCTCCCCCCTTGCCGTCGAACGTGATGCGGTTGAGTGTCTGCGTCTGCATACCGCCCATCAGTGCGGAGCCCTTCCATTGCGGGAACATCGCGCCGTTGTAGAAGGTGAGATTGCCCGGCGCGATGATCGGCGTCCAGTAGATCACCGGCTTGGTCAGATCCGGACGCGTATCAGGACTCGGGATCGGGACGCCGTTGTAGTTGACGGCGTAGGAGACGAGCGGCCAGCCGTAGTTCTTGCCGGGCTCGATCAGGTTCAGTTCGTCGCCGCCTCTCGGGCCGTGCTCGACTTCCCACAGCCGGCCGTCTGGCGCGAACGCCAGACCGTAGGGCGTTCGAACACCGGTTACCCAGGTCTCGGAAAGCGCCAGGTTCGGCCCCTCGACCGTGTAAGTACTGATCACGGGGGCGGTCTTCGCCAATTCCGTATCGCGCGGCGGATTGATCAGCGGACGAGTGGGTCCGCCCGTTTTGCCTGCCATCGGATTGCCTGGCGCGGGTTTGCCATCGAGCGTCAGGCGGAGGATCTTGCCCACCTCTGTATTCGGATCCTGCGCCGGCGTCATCCGCTGCCGATCGCCGACCGTGAGGAACAGGTACTGACCGTTGGGCGAGAACGCGATCGCGGCGCCGAACTGTCCACCACGCCCCTTCGGCATGTCGCGCCATAGCACTTCCAAGCCCTCGAGGCTTGCTTTGCCCTCTCCGATCGCCAACCGCGCACGCGCCATGGCCAGGCCCGACGTCCCCGGTTCGTCGCCCGGCTCGGCGTAGGTGAGGTAGATGCTGTGGTCGGTCGCGTATTTCGGCGACAGGAACACGCCCAGCATGCCGCCTTGCCCCTGCCACAGGACAGGCGGCACGTTGTCGATCGGCGTCTTCTCCCCTTGCTGCGTGACGAGCCAGACCGGGCCTACCTTCTCGGTGACGAGCATGCGTCCATCGGGCAGGAACGCCAGGCGCCATCCGAGTTTGAACTCCGCCACCTTGGTCATCGTGAATGGCAGGCTCGGTTCCGGCTTCAACTCGCCGGCGTTGGTCTGGGCCTGCGCGGGGTGCGACATCAGCACGAGCAGCAGCGCTGCTTTCGGAAGCGTCTTCATGAATCTCCTTGCCTCTAGGATAACTAACTTTACTTGAAGCCCATCTTCTTCAAGAGCGCGACGAAGCGCGGCTCGGAGCGGATGGGATCGAAGATGGCATCCCGGCCGATCCACGCCATCATCTGCGAATCGGCCGCGAGGGCCCGCTCGAGGTAGTCGAGGGCGCGGGGACGGTCGCCAAGACCGAGGTACACCAGGGCCAGGTTGAATGGCAGCACGGTGCCATCCTTCGACATCTGTTTGAGCGCGGCAAGCTCCGCCGTCGCACTGGCCCGATCCCCCGCGGCGCCGTACGCGAACGCGAGATAGGCGGTCACGAACGGTGGCGACTCCATCGCCTTGGCCTTCTTCAAGGCCGGGATCGCGTCGCGGAATTTTCCCACTTCGAGATCGGCCCACCCGTCGATCATGACGGGGAAGAAGAACGTCGGATCGAGCTCCGCGGCTCTTCGTGCGAGTTTCTTGGCCGCCCCGGAGTTCCGTTGGAACATGAACGGGACGGTCGCATCCAGCAGGATCTGGGGAGACAGCGGATCCAGCTCGATCGCGCGAGTCCCCTCGGCGATCGCTTCGTCGAACCGTCCCTTGAAGGCCAGCGCCATGCCGAACTGATCGTGCGCGAAGGCGTAATTGGGGTTGAGCGTGAACGCCCGCCGGAATTCGCGCTCGCAGCCAGCCCAGTCGTATTCGTAAAACAGTCTGAACACGGCGAGCGAGGTGTGCGCTTCGGCGGAACTGTCGTCCAGTTCGACGGCCTTCTCGGCTGCCGCCCTGGCCTTGGGCTTCGCTTCGGTGGCCGTGAGAAAGCCTTCGTTGTACCCCGCCCAGAGGTAGGCGTCCGACAGTCCGGAGAACGCTGGCGCAAAAGTCGGACTCAATCTGACCGCGTCCTCGAATTGCGCGATCGCCTTCTGCAGATTGTCGTCGCTCGGACGGTTGAAGAAGTATCGACCCTTGAGATACGCGTCGTGCGCCTCCGGATTGACGCTCCGTGCGGCGGTCAACCGTGATTGCTCGCTCGGAGTCAGCCGCACGTTGACCTCCCGGGCGATTGCCGACGCCAGTTCCGCCTGCAGCGCGAGGACGTCGCGCGAACTGCGCTCGAAGCTCTTCGCCCAGAGGTGTCTGTCGGCTCGCGCGTCGATCAATTGGGCCGTGATCCGCACCCTGTCGCCGGAACGCGACACCGACCCTTCCACGACCGCGTCGACGTCGAGCTTCCTCGCGATGTCGGGCGTCGGTGGCCGATCCTTGCCCTTGAACTGCATCACCGATCCACGCGAGATGACGCGGAGCTGGCTGATGGTCGCCAAATCGGCGGTCAATTCGTCGGTCATCCCTTCCGCGAAGTAGTCCTGGTTCGAATCGCCCGAGTAGTTGTCGAGCGGCAGCACGGCAATCGATCGAATCAGGCCGGGCGCCACCGCCACAGGCGGCACGCGAGAACCCGGCCGCAGGAATCCGACCCGCGCCAGTACCAACGCCGCCGCCACTCCGAACGCTGACCATCGCGAGAACGCCCGCCGCCGGCCGTCTTCCACCAGTCGATCCCGCCGCCGGCGCGGGCCTTCTGATGCGCGACTTTCCTCAGGTGCCCCGGCCAGCGCCGCCAGATCGGCGCGTACTTCTGCGGCCGACGCGCAGCGATCCTCGGGGTTCTTGGCCAGCAGACGCCTGATCAGGGCCGTCAGACCGTGGGGGATGTCACCGCCCAGATCAGGCGGTTCGCGGAGCACCGCCGCGAGCGTCTCCCCCATCGACGGTTGCCGGAACGGATGCCGCCCGCCGACCATCTCGGCCAGAATCACGCCGAGGGAAAACAAGTCGGAACGGCTATCGAGTGCGACGCCTTTCACCTGCTCCGGCGACATGTAGTCGGGCGTGCCGACGATCGTGCCGTGGGCAGTCAGTTGGGCCGGTCGCCATTTCGCGTGTGGCCTGATCGGGCGACGGCAGATCCTCGACTCGCTTGGCGAGGCCGAAGTCCATCACCTTCACGTGCCCCTGCTGGCTCAGCATGATGTTCGCGGGCTTCAGATCGCGGTGCAGAAACCGGCCGGCATGGGCTTCCTGAAGCGCTTCGGCGATCTCCCCGGCGATGTGCAGGGCGTCAGACAGCGGCAGCCGGCCGTTCTGCAGGCGGCGGTCCAGCGTTTCGCCGGCGATGTACTCCATCACGAGGAAGAGCGCATCGCCGTGCTCGCTGATTTCAAAGATCTTGCAGATGTAGGGATGATCGAGCGCGGCCACCGCCATCGCCTCGCGCCGCAGGCGCTCGCGCGAACGCGGGTCAGCCGCCGTCTCGGCCGGCAGCAGCTTGATGGCGACGCGACGATCGAGACGCGGATCGTGGGCGAGATAGACTTCGCCCATGGCTCCCGCGCCGACGGCGGCCAGAATTTCGTAGGGACCGAGGCGCGTGCCCGGTGTCAGACGTGAGCAAACAGGCCGGATTCTAGCGCGAACCGCCTTCCGCCTCCGGCGTCGATTAGAATCCTCCGCGGTGCAAAGGAGACCTATGACGAACAAGAATGTGGTCGCGCCGGTCGTTGATGTCGGGGATGAGCGCTGTCGCAGCGCCTTTGCTCTTGGCGCCCGCCCGGCGAGCGCGCAAACCGCAGCCGCTCCATTCCAACCGGCCCGTCACCCGCAGGACGAGTGGTTGGACAAGATTCCAGGCAAGCACCGCGTCGTGTTCGACGTGGTCTCTTCCCGCGGCGTCCCCGAGGCGCTTCATTTTGCGAACAACATCTACTCGGGGAACAAGAGCATGTATGGCCTGGAGCAAGGCGACCTCGCTGTGCTCATCGTGCTCAGACACTCCGCGACGGCGTTCGGCTACTCCGACGCCATCTGGGCGAAGTACGGCAAGGCCCTGGCGGCGGCCACCAGTTACACCGATCCGAAGAGCAGCGAGCCGCCGAAGGCCAACCCGTTCAACGCGACCCGGATCGAAACAATCGACGAGATGGCCAAGCGCGGCGTGCAGTTCGCGGTCTGCGACCAGGCCAGCCATGGCGTCGCGCGCCGGATCGCAGGCTCGAGTGGAGATGCCGACGCAACCTACAAGGAGATGGTTGCGAGCATGATCCCGAACAGTCGGCTGGTGGTCATTGGCGTCATCGGCCTGACGCGAGCCCAGGAGTACGGCTACAGCGTCGTACATGCCGGTTAGGTGGCGAATAAGAATGAGCGAGTGCCGTAACGAGAAACCACGCCGCGCTCTCCCGGCGGCCGTGTTGGCATAATAACGCCGTGCGGCGCTCGCTGCTCGTCGTCCTGGCCGCGTTGCTCTCCGGCTCCTCGACGGACCGGCCGCCGAGCGATGCTCCGGCACGCGGTCACTATTCAGCGCCCATCCGCTACGACGGCCGGTTCACCCTTGTCCGGCTGCGCTGGGCCGCCGACTCTTCGCCGGAACACCGCAGTGTTCAAGACGCGTGGAGTCACGACTACCCGCGCGCGGAGCAGAACCTCTCGGCGATCATCCGCGAGTTGACGTATCTCGACGTCCACGACGACGGCAATGAGATCCTGACGCTCGACGATCCGGATCTGTTCAAGTATCCGCTCGCGCTCATGTGGGAGCCCGGTTTCTGGACCCTGACCGACCGCGAAGCCGAGTCGTTTCGCGCCTACCTGCTGAAGGGCGGCTTCGCCATCTTCGAGGACTTCGACGGCGCCGCCGAGTGGGCCAACTTCGAGACGCAGATCCGCCGGGTGCTTCCCCCAGGGCCAGCTCAGACGTCTCGATAACGCGGACCAGATCTTCAACGTGTTTTTCAGCATCAAGGACATCGACGCCATCGTCCACCCGATGTCGCACATCCGGCCGAGCTACTACGGCATCTTCGAGGGCAACGATCCGTCAAGGCGGCTCATGGTCGTCGCCAACTATGACAACGACGTGCCGGAGTACCGGGAGCGGTCGGGCCAGGGCCACTTTCCGATCGACGCGTCACGCGAAGCGTACAAGCTGGGCGTGAACTACATGATTTACGGATTGAACCGCTGATCGTTACCGCGATATTTGTCGCGGGTCTCGCGATCGGCGTCATCGGCTCACGCGAGGCCAGGATACGGCAACAGCGTCTGTACATGCCGGTTAGCTACTGTCGGTTCTTCCACCGTGGTGCGCGCTTGCCGAGAAACGCGTCCACGCCTTCCTTGCCGTCGTCAGTGAAGAAATCGCACGCAATGGCGTGTCCGGCCATGCCATAGGCGTCGCCGAGCGACAGTTCGAGCTGACGGTAGAAGACCTGCTTGCCGGATGCGATGACGGCCGACGACTTCGAGGCGATGCATCTCGCAAGCGTCTCGACCTCGGTATCGAGCGCTTCGGGCGACACGACGCGATTGACGAGTCCGATCTCGTGCGCCCGCAGCGGCGCTGATCGCCTCGCCCGTGAGCAGCATCTCCATGGCGTGTTTGCGGCCGACCGCCCGGCCGAGCGCGACGCTGGGCGTGTAACAGAACGTGCCGATGTTCACGCCCGGCGTGGCGAAGCTCGCCGCCGTGGACGCCACCGCGAGGTCGCAGGTCGCGACGAGCTGACAACCGGCCGCCGTCGCGATGCCGTGCACCCTGGCGATGACCGGCTGCGGCAGCGGCGTGATGGTCATCATCATGCGGCTGCAGCGCGCGAAGAGCGACTCGACGTCGCGCACATCGCCCATGGCTCGAATCTCCTTGAGATCGTGCCCCGCGCAGAATCCCCGGCCGTTGGCCGCGAGCACGACCACGCTGACCGCCGGGTCCGCGGCGAGGCGGTCGAACGTCGTCTGCAGTTCGTCGATGAGTGCACTGGACAGCGCGTTGAACTGGCCGGGACGGTTGAGCGTCAGCGTGGCGACGCCGTCCTTGGTTTCGGTCAGCAGCAAAGCCTCGGTCTGCGTGGTGGCATTCGGTGTCATGTGCGTACCCCCAGCCGTGTGAATTTCCGATCTCATCACGAGTCGAGGTGCTGCCGCGCCTCCGACATCGACCACGCGTCAGAGCGACAGACCGCGCGGGATCAGACGATGCTCGTACGCCTGGCGCTCCAGACCCTCGCGAAAGTCCGGATGCGCGATGCCGACCAGTGCCTTGGCGCGTTCGGCGACGGACTTCCCCTTCAGATTGACCATCCCGTACTCGGTCACGACGAACATGACGTCAGATCGCGGTGTGGTCACGACGTTGCCTTGAGTCAGGTTCAATACGATCCGGCTGCGGCGCTCGCCGCGCTTGTCGTAGGTCGAGGAGAGGCAGATGAACGACTTGCCGCCTTTCGAGGCGTAGGCGCCGCGCACGAACTGCAATTGCCCGCCGGTGCCGCTGAGATGACGGTGGCCGTCTGATTCCGACGCCACCTGTCCCTGCAAGTCGACCTGCGTCGTGTTGTTGATCGAGATCACATGGTCGTTCTGCATGATGACATGGGGCGGATTCGTGTAGTCGACCGGGCAGCAGTGCATGTCGTGATTACGGTCGAGTGTCGCGTAGAGATCGCGTGAGCCGAGCGCGAAGGTATAGACGATCTTGCCCGGGTTCAGCGTCTTTCTGGCGCCCGTGATCCGTCCCGTCTTATAGAGGTCGGCCATGCCGTCGGTCATCATCTCAGTATGCACGCCAAGATCGCGCACGCCGCTTTCCACCAGAAGCGAACAGACGGCATTGGGCATGCCGCCGATGCCGATTTGCAGGCAGGCGCCGTCGTCGATTTCAGCCGCGATCAGCCGCCCCACCGCGGCGTCGATCTCGCCGGGCGGCGGGTTCGGCAGTTCGGGCGCCGGAGCGTCGTCGCCCTCGATCACGTAGTCGACCTCGCTGACGTGCACGCCCGTTTGTTCACCGTAAACGTAGGGCAGGCGGCGGTTCGTCTCGACGATCACCATCCTGGCGCGCTCGATGATCGCGCGGTGCCAGAGATTCGCCGCGCTCAGATTGAAATAGCCGCCTTCATCGATCGGGCAGGTCTTGAGGATGACGATGTCGACAGGGTCAATGAAGCGCCGATAGTAATCCGGGATTTCACCAAGATTGACCGGGATGTAATTGCAGCGCCCGCAATCGTGCTGTCTCCGGTCGTAGCCGGAAAAATGCAGGCTGAACCCATGGACATGATGGCCTTCGGGATCAGCGTCCAGCACGGCGCGGGGGCGCATCGTCAGACAATGGCGGATCTTGACGTTGGTGACTTCCTGGATGCGGGCGCCGAGCGCTCTGTCGAAGACATCCGGTTGGCACAGGGCTGTGCCGTAGTCGAGCCACATGCCGGACTTGACGAAACCGGCGGCGCGCTCCGCGGAAATCGCCTGCGCCTGAACGCCGGCGACTCTCATCGTCATCGGTTCCTCCGCCGCACGGGATCAATGATTGTTCGGATCCACCGAATACTACCTTGAGCTGTCAGACGCTGACTGATATCGCCCTCAGAGCGATCGAATCCTCAGGATCGTGTAAAGAAGTCTAGAAAGGCCGCCAAATTCGTTTGGCACATACGTTGCTCCGTCCGCGCTCGCTCAGCGGCAGCTCATCCGGTGACTCGTTCGCGGGACGGTGGGCGGAGGACAACATGAGGCGATTACTGGCTCTGGTGGCACTGGTTATTGCCGGGAGCGTCGGCAGCGCTCAGGCGACGACGATTACTTTCGAAGACCAGGATTCGTGCCGACGCCTCCTTTTAATGCAGAACCTCGCAACGGCGACCTTACGTCAGGTGGATTTTTCTTCGACATGGCGGGGTCCAACCCCATCTACCAATTAGCCAACAACAGTGCCCACGTCGACAACGGCACCACTTACCTGGTGACCGAAGGCACCCCCAGCATGAGTGACGTTCTCGCCTAGCGGCGGCGGGTCGTTCGCTCTGACCTCGTTCGATTACGCTGAGTGGCAAGAAGCCGGAACGGCCCACACGATTACAGTAACTGGCAACCAGGTCGGCGGCGGCACCGTGTCCACCATGCTCAACCTAGACCTCATCTTCGATGGGCCAGGCGGGCAACCGGATTTCCAGACGGCCGCCTTTGGTCCGCAGTGGGCGAATCTGGTGAGCGTGGCTCTCCTGGGGACTGGAGCGACATTCGGCAACCTCAACTACTTCGCGATCGATAACATCGTCGTTACAGCCGCCGTACCAGAACCTGGGACGCTGACCCTGCTTGGCCTCGGCTCCGCGTATCTGGTCCGTCGCCGTCAGCGTAACCGTCGCTAGGACCCCAAGTAGACCGACCTACTGAAGGCCGCCGCGCACGGACGTGATGCGCTGGGTGTTGAACCCAAGCCAGTGCATTCGTCCGATGTAGCGGGCGTGCTCCACCTTGATGCAGCGATCCATGACGACGGACACGCCGCCGGCCTCGGCAATGCGCCCGCCTTCCTCGTTGATCACCGAGAACTGACACCAGAGATTTCCGGCGCCGATCTTGACCGCCTCGGCGGCGATCGCTGGCAGCGCGTCCGGCGCGCGAAACACGTTGACGATGTCCACGGGAACCGGCACATCGAGCAGACTGGCGCAGCTCTTTTCGCCGAGAATCTCGGCTTCGCGCGGGTTGACGGGAATCACGCGATAGCCGTGCCGTTTGAGGTAGTAGCCCGACGAAATAGCTCGCGCGCAGCTCGTTTTTCGACAGCCCGACGATGGCGATCGTCTTCGCGTTGTGCAGGACGCGCTGGATGCCCAGCGGATCCTGATAGCGGGTCACATCGAATGGCGGGCTCATAGAGACGCCACCTCACGTGTCGCCGATGCGGCAGCGCGTGCGAAGCCCTGCTCGAGATCCCAGATCAGATCATCCACGGATTCGGTACCGACCGAGAGTCGGATGGTTCCGGGGCCCACCCCAGCGGCCCTCAGTTCCTCGTCGTTCAGCTGACGATGCGTCGTGCTGGCCGGGTGAATGATGAGACTCTTCGAATCGCCGACGTTGGCGAGGTGCGACCACAGCGTCACACCGCGGATGAAATCCTGTCCCGCGGCGCGGCCGCCGCGGCAGTCGAAGGAAAACACCGCGCCGGCACCGCGCGGCAGATACTTGTCCACCAGGGCACGGTAGCGGCTCGACGGCAGGCCCGGGTACGTCACGTGAGAGGCGAGTTCGTGCGAGGCAAGATACGTGGCCACCCCGAGTGCGTTCTCGACGTGGCGGGCCATCCGCAGTGACAGCGTTTCGAGTCCCTGCAGGAACAGGAAGGCGTTGAACGGACTCATGGCCGCGCCGAGGTCGCGCAGGGTTTCTGCCCGCAGCTTCATCAGATAGCCATAGGTGCCGAAGGTTTCGTGAAACTGCAGCCCGTGATAGGCGGGGGATGGATCGGCGATCACCGGAAAGCGGCCGTTGGACCAGTCGAACTCGCCGGAATCCACCACCACGCCGCCGATGCTCGTCCCGTGACCGCCGATGAACTTGGTCGCCGAGTGCAGCACGATGTCGGCGCCCCATTCGATCGGGCGGCAGAGGAACGGCGACGCGAACGTGTTGTCCACGATCAGCGGAAGCTTGTGGTCGTGCGCAATCGCCGCGACCGTCTCGATGTCGAGGACGTTGCCCGCCGGGTTGCCGATCGTTTCGCCGTAGAAAGCCTTCGTGTTCTCGCGGACGGCGGCCTTCCACGCATCCGCATCGTCGGGATCAACCCACGTCAGGCCCACGTTCATCTTCCGCAGCAGGTGCTTGAACTGGTTGATGGTTCCGCCGTAGAGCGCTGACGACGAGACGATGTGATCGCCCGGCTGGAGCAGCGTGAAGAGCGCGGCCGCCTGCGCCGCGATCCCGCTCGCGAACGCGACCGCGCCGCATCCCCCTTCGAGGTTCGCCATGCGCTCCTCGAACACAGCCACCGTCGGGTTCATGATGCGCGAGTAGGTATTCCCGTACTCCTGCAGGTTGAAGTACGCCGCAGCCGATTCCGGGTCCTCGAACACATAGCTCGTCGTCTGATAGATGGGCACGGCACGCGCGCCGGTGTTCGGGTCCGGGCGCTGGCCCGCGTGCACCTGGCGGGTTTCAAATCCAAACTTTCGAGCTTCTTCCATGCTTACTCCAACCGGGACTCGGCCCGGGATCCCAGTTCGGCCGCTTGACCTGCGAGGAATTGCTGGATGAGAGGAGTCTGACGTGCTTCCTCCAACAGGAAGCAGTCGTGCCCGTAGGGAGCCTCGATCACGTGAAGCTCGACATCCTTGTGAAGCGCCCGAAGGGCCTCGGCGAGCTCCTCGGATCCCGACGGCGGATACAGCCAGTCGGAACTGAACGCGATGAGCAGCGTTCTCGCAGACACGTTCCTGAGCGCGTCGACCAGGCGTCCGGCTCCGTACTGCCGGGCGAGGTCGAAATAGGTCAGTGCTCGCGACATGTAGAGGTACGTGTTCGCGTCAAACCGCCTGACGAAGGTATCCGCCTGGTGGCGCAGGTAGTTCTCGATCTCGAACTCCGGGTCGGTCAGCGTGTAACGAATATCGTCCGCGAACTGCAGCCGGCGTCCGAATTTATCGCCGAGTGACGCCGCCGAAAGATACGTGATATGACCGACCATGCGCGCCACGCCCATTCCCGCGTTCGGGGCGCGGCCTGTGCCGTAATACTGGCCGCCTTGCCAGTCGGGATCCCCGATGATCGCGTTGCGCGCGATGGCGTTCCAGGCGATGCCCTGCGGTCGAAGCGCATGTGTGCTCGCGATGACCACAATCGCGTCAACCTGATCGGGGTACAGCACTGCCCATTCGAGCGCCTGCATGCCACCCAGCGACCCGCCGGCGACGGCGGCGAGCCGCGCGATACCAATCTCGTCCAGGAACGCCCGTTCCGTGCGGACCATATCGGCGACGGTGATGACCGGAAAATCCGAACCATAGGGCCTGCCGGTCGCCGGGTTCAGAGATGAAGGCCCCGTCGTTCCGCGGCATCCGCCGAGCAGGTTGGTGCTGACGACGAAGAAGCGGTTGGTGTCGAACGCCTTGCCCGGGCCGATCATGCCATCCCACCAGCCGAGGCCGCGGCCGGCAGTGCCGTCGCGATCCTCGGCGCCGAAGCCGTCCCTCGTGCTCTCGGGAGGCGGCGTCTTCGCGTAGCCGGCCGCATGCGCATCGCCGCTCAGCGCATGGCAGACTAGAATCACGTTGTCACGCGCCGGCGACAGCGTTCCGTACGTCTCGTATGCGATCCGGACGGGATGCAGCGTCCGCCCACAGTCGAGCACCAGCGGCCTGGGAAGATCCAGGAACTGGGTTTCGACAGTGCCAGCGGAGCCGGCCGCGATTCTCGACGCTGGCGGGGCCATCGCGCGATCATATCCTCGGTCCCGTCGCGGTGCCCACGGTGGAGCATGCAGATGAGCGTCATCGAATGGCTGCTCGACTCGGATCCGTCGATTCGGTGGCAGGTCATGCGCGACCTGCTCGCCGAGCCGGACGCGATCGTTGCGCGTGAGCGATCGCGCGTCGCCGCGGAAGGTTGGGGGGCCCGCCTGCTGGACCTTCAAGGATCGGATGGCCATTGGGGCGGAGCCGCGTTCGTCCCGCGTGCCTGGATCTCCACCCAGGACACACTCCAGCTGCTATGGGATCTCGGCGTGGATCCGATGAACGAGCGGGTACGAAGGGCCATCGACCAGGTGCGCGACCGCTGCACGTGGGGAGCGGAATTCGGCGACTCGCCGTTCTTCGAAGGCGAAGTCGAGCCCTGTATCAACGGACGGGTGCTGGCGATCGGCGCCTATTTCGGCGAGGCCAGCGATCGTCTCGCCAACCGTCTGCTTCAGGAGCAGTTGAGCGACGGCGGCTGGAACTGCGACGCCCCACCCAGCGAGCGATCGTCGTTCCACACGACGATCTGTGTGCTCGAAGGATTACTGGGATACGAGACGGCGAAGGGTCCGCGGCCCGACGTCACCGCCGCTCGCGTCCGCGGACAGGAGTACCTCCTCGAGCGGCATCTGTTCCGATCGCGAACGACCGGCCAGCCGATCGCGCGGGACAAGAAGACCGGGAAGAAGCCGGCGTGGACCGAACTATCGTTCCCCACGCGGTGGCATTACGACATCCTGTGGGGACTGGACTACCTGCGGCGAGCCGGCGTGGAACCCGACGAGCGCATCGGCGATGCGATCGAGCTGGTGCGGAAGAAGCGCGACGAACACGGGCGTTGGGCGCTCGAGAATCCGCATCCGGGTCCGGCACACTTCGAGATGGAAGGCGGCGCGGGCGAGCCGAGCCGCTGGAACACCCTTCGAGCGCTTCGCGTGCTGCGCTGGGCGGGTGCCTCTTGACGCATCGGCCTTCCTGACTTCCGTCGTCGCCCGGCACGCGCACGCCTCGACGCTCGGGCCATTGACAGCCCTAACTTTGAGTTGTAAAGTTCTTGGTAGAAAGGCTGGGCATGCGGGTTCTCCGGGCAGAACATCTCGGGATGTGCTTCGGCGTTCGCGACGCGATCGCCTTGGCGTTCACGCACCGCGAGTCCGCGCCGCTCACGATCCTCGGCGATCTCGTTCACAACGAAGCCGTGTTGGCCCGCCTGCAGGCCAACGGAATTGCCGCCGCCCGCACGCCGCTGGAAGTCACGACGCACCGGGTGATGGTGACGGCTCATGGCACATCGGAGCGAACGCTCGCCACGGTTCGCGCGCTGGGCCTGGAGACCATTGAAGCGACCTGCCCCCTCGTCCAGGTGGCGCACCAGGCCATCAGAACGCTGGTTGGCGAGGGCTATCATCCGGTCATCGTTGGCCAGCGCGACCACGTGGAGGTGCGGGGCCTGACCGACGATCTCGAAGCGTTCGACGTCGTGCTGCACGATCGTGATGTGCTGCAGCTCGAGGGCCATCCGCGCCTCGGCGTTGCCGCCCAGACCACCCAGCCGATCGAGAAGGTGCGTCACCTTGTGGCGTTGATGCGGCAGCGATTCCCTCACGCCGACGTTCGCTTCATCGATACCGTGTGTCACCCGACGAAGCAGCGCCAGAGCGCGGCCATCGACCTGGCACGCCAATGCGACGTCGTCATCGTCGTCGGCGGAGAGAACAGCAACAACACCCATGAGCTCGTGAACACCTGCCGCCACCATTGTTCGCGCGTGCACCACATCCAAACGGAGTCGGATATTCGATCCGAATGGATCGCGGGCGCAGGAACCGTGGGCGTCACCGCGGGCACGTCGACGCCAGACGATGTGATCGATCGGGTCGAGCGGCAGCTCCGGGCGCTCGTCGCCGAACCACGCACTCCGTTTCACACCGCGTCGAGCCACCCATGATGCGTCCGCAAGCCTGGAAGAACTGGCTACTCATCGTCGTGTTTGCCGCGGGCATGGCATGGGTCGAGGCCGCCTGCGTTTACTACCTGCGCGCCATGGTCGATCGTCTGGAACCGTATCAGGCCAATCCGTTGCCGATGCATGGAGTGCTCGGTCCGGTGGAGCTCGTGCGCGAAGCGGCCACGCTCATCATGCTGTTGGCCGTCGGCGGGATCGCAGGACGAACCCGTACCACCCGACTGGGTTACACGGCGATCGCGTTTGGGATCTGGGACATTTTCTACTACGTGTTCCTGAAGATCATTTACGACTGGCCGAAGTCGCTGTTCGATTGGGACATCCTGTTCCTGATCCCGCTGCCCTGGTGGGGACCGGTCATTGCGCCTGTCTCGATCGCGGTGTTGATGATCGTATGGGGCACGTTGGTGACCCGCGATGCCGTTCGCGATCAAGTCCCGCGCGAGCACTTCGATCTGGTGGCCCGTCAGCGCACTCGGTACCGCGTTGGCGCTCTACGTGTTCATGGCCGATTCGTTTCACGCGGTCAGCCAGGGAGTAACCGTGCCGGGAGCGGTACTACCCACGGTTTTCAATTGGCCGCTGTTCGCCGTGGCCGTCACGCTGATGGCTGCGCCCGTCGTGCAACTGGCCTGGCGCCTGATGCTCTCGCCCGAACGCCGAACCTTGACTTCCTGACGCATGGTTGGAGATGCCTCGATGGAGACATTCGCACCCGACACGACGTACCGTCATCTGAAGATCCAGATCGCGACCGAGCGTCCATTCGAATTCATTGACGTCACGCCGGATGTCGAGGCGCTCATCGCCCAGGCCGGCATTCATGTCGGCTTCGTCAACGTCCAGAGCCTCCACACGACGACGTCAATTGTCGTCAACGAACATGAGCCACAGTTGTTGACCGACTTTGCCGAGATGCTCGAGCGCGCCGCGCCGCCCACTGCTGCGTACCGGCACGATGACGTCAGGCTTCGAACTGTCAACGTGATCTCGGGCGAACGCATCAACGGGCATTCGCACTGTCAGGCGCTGTTGCTGGCCCCGTCAGTCTGTCTCAACATCGCCAACGGCTGTTTGCAGCTTGGACGCTGGCAGCGGGTGTTTCTCGCGGAATTGGATGGGCCGCAGACACGTGACCTTTCGGTCCTGATCTTCGGCACGAGTGCGCCGACTCATTGATTGGTGTTGATCTCGAAATCCATCCAAGCGGAGACTTGAGTCGACTCCTCGCCGCCCTACCAAAGTGACATTGCCCGCAGCGTGCTTAATTGCCAGTGATTTCTGGCTCTGCATTTGGCGTGACGCTTGCTAAGCGTGCCTGGCTCGACTGCGGTGTTTGCTGTCGGAGGGATGCGCTGACCTGTCTTACTGCTTTCGTTTTTGGGCGGGTCTGAAAAGAAGAGGAAGGAGTCAGAGATGAGACGACTACTTGTTGTGGCGACTGCTGTTGTCATGCTCGCGGCGGCCGGAGCATTCGCGGGAGAGGTGAAGGGACCGCCGAACCAGCAAAATAATACGAACGAGACCGGCGCTCTGGATCACGCGAACTCGGCCTGCGCCGCCAGCGGGCTGAATGATTTCGACACGTCAGACCCCATGGGACAGTTGGCGTCGCAGGTTCAGACCGCAGCGGATTCTTGGAAATTTTACCAGCTTCCGAAGGGCGCCCCGGGCACACTCGGACTCTGCAAAGGCGGAACGGGGCAACGCTAGTCGTCGATTAGGTCTCGTGGTTGGCCCCGTGCTCGGTCGGGGCCAACCTTACCCTCATTGGTTTCGCAGCGCTTCCGTCGGATCGACATTCGTCACTCGCCACGCCGGTAAGAAACACGCCAGCCCGGCTACCCCGAAAAGAACGGCGGCCACAACACAGATCGTCAGCGGGTCGTAGCTGTCGACGCCGTACAGCATCGACGACATGACGTCGGTCGTCGGAATCGTTGCGGCGAGTCCGATCACGAGTCCGAACAACGCGAGCCGCATCCCCCCCTGGAGTATCAACATTCGCAGATGGCCCTGGCTGGCGCCAAGCGCCGCGCGAATGCCCATCTCGTGCGTGCGCTGGACGGCAGTGTAAGAAATTACGCCGTAGATGCCGACGCCGGCGAGCAAAAGCGCCATCGCGGCAAACGCCGTGAGGAGCGTGTTCACGACACGGTTGGCCAGCATCGATTGATCCACGATCTGTTCGAGAGTGCGGACATCGCTCAGCGCCTGGTCCCTGTTGATGCTGTCAACGGCCGAGCGAACGGATCGCTGCAGAGACTCGGGCGGCATGCCGGCTCGGACGATGAGATTGATGTCGTAGGTCGGGCTCTGCTGGTTCGAGACGTACATGCCGGCGCTGATGTCATCGCCGAGCCCGGTGATCTTCTCACCCGCAATCACGCCGACGATTTCCCAGGCGATCTCCTGGCCGAACTCAGTCTTGCCCGGCACGATTTCTTGCACCAGGATGCGGCGACCGACCGGGTTCTCATCGGGAAACTCTCGCTTGGCCAGCGTCTCGTTGATGAGCACGACCGGCGGCGCG
Organism: uncultured Acidobacteriota bacterium; assembly: GCA_963792175.1. Lineage (GTDB taxonomy): Bacteria > Acidobacteriota > Vicinamibacteria > Vicinamibacterales > CAVVIG01 > CAWBVG01. Next base: position 8,635 of record CAWBVG010000013.1, on the reverse strand, counting down.
CCGGCCTTGTCGTTGGCGCTCAACACACGTCCTGAACGTAGCTTGATGCGCAGTGCGTCGAAGTACGACGGGCTGACGATCTTGAAGAACGCCGTCCGGCGATTGGCGGGATCCGTAAACTCGCGACCGGCGATCGAGTAGGGGACGCCGTAGCCCCAGCCCTGCAGCGGTAACGCCGAGGTCATGGCCATCTCGCGAACGCCCGGCACGGCCTCCACCGCCGCGCTGATCGACGCGAGATAGGCGTTCAGTTCGACAGAATCGCGGTGCTGCTCTTGAATAATCGGCAGACTTGCGGTCAGGACATTCGTCGCATTGAATCCCGGGTCGATGTCGAGCAGCTTGAAGAAACTGCGCATCAGCAGTCCCGAAGCGACCAGCAGCACGAATGCGAGCGCGACTTCCGCAACGACGAGGACGCTGGGCACGCGCCGACCCGGGCTGCCCGCCGTCGTGCCGTGTCCACCTTCCTTCAGAGCACTGACCAGGCTCGGGTTCGTGGTCTGCGCTGCAGGCGCCACGCCGAACAGCAGGCCCGTCACGACGGCAACGGTCAACGTGAACAGCAGTACCGACGTATCCATTCGAATGTCCACCGCGGGGGGCAGCGAATAAGGAGGAATCAACGATTGGATCCATTTCAACATCGCGTAACCAACGCCGACTCCCACGATGCCACCGCACATCGAGACCACGACGTTCTCGATCAGCAACTGCTGTACTAAGCGCCAGCGGCTTGCACCGAACGCGGCGCGCGCTGCCATCTCCCGTTCCCGTGCAATGCTGCGTGCCAGCGCGAGATTAGCCACGTTGGCGCAACCGATCAGCAGCACGAACAGCGTGGCGGCGAACAGCACCGTGACGGCGGTGTGCAACCCCGGGCCGATCAGCACGTCGGCGAGACGGTCGACCGCAACGCTCCGGCCCTTGTTCGAGTTGGGATAGGCATCGGCAAGACGCCGTCCGATGACGCCCATCTCGGCCCGCGCTTGCTCGAGCGTCACCCCCGACTTGAGCTTAGCGCTCGCGCCGAGCCAGCGAAAATCACGCGTCATGTTCGAAGGCTGGAAGGCAAGGGGTGTCCAGATCTGGGCTGCGGCGCGATCGAAAGGACGCTTTCGGAAGGACGCCGATCACGGTGTATGCCTCGCCATTCAACACAATGTCCCGTCCCAGCAGTCCGGGATCGGAACCGAAGCGGTTTTCCCAGAGCGCATGGCTCAGCAGCACAACACGATGGTTGCCGGGCTGGTCCTCGTCCGGAAGAAACGTGCGGCCCAGCGCCGGCTTCACGCCGAAGATGTCGAAGTAGTGCGCCGAGAGGCGCGCGCCCCGGATCGAGACCGGCTCGCCCCCACCGGTCAACGTGGCGCGCCACCCAACTTCCGCGGCCATGTAGTCGAAGACGGTATTCTGGTTCGTCCAATCGAGATAGTTCAGGGTGGAGATGCCATTGGGCCCGCCGTTGGGAAGCCTTTCGAGGACACGCACGATACGGTCCGATTCGGGATATGGCAAAGGACTCAGTAACACGCCATTCACAAAGCTGAACATGGCGGTATTCGCGCCGATGGCGAGCGCGATGGTGGTAATCGCCACAGCCGAGAAGCCCGGGCTGTTGCGAAGCAGGCGAATGGCGTAACGAAGATCGTGAACTGCGCTGGAGAGGCTGTACAAATGAGACGTTACATCAAGGATTGGGCTGCATTTGTGGACTTCGTTGGCAGACAGAGAGGCGCGACTGCGTGAATCATCGTGCCGCGTCCCTGTTGCGAGTGGATCGACAGCTGCCCGCCGACGACTTTCAACCGCTCCTTCATGCTGGTCAAGCCGAGCCCGGGCCCTCTCATCGCCTCGTGAGGGTCAAAGCCGGCGCCCGAGTCCTGGATCGTCAGGGTGATGGTGTCGATGTGACCGGTCAACGAGACGCGGGCGTGTCCTGACACGCTATGCTTGACGACATTCTGCAGGGCTTCCTGCAAGACGCGGTAGAGAGAGAGGGAGATTTCAGGTGGCATCGCTTTCGGGATGTTCTCGAAGTGAACGTCAATCGTGATACCATGCCGATGGGACAACTCTTCGCAGAACCCAGCCGCCGCTGCCTCCAGCCCCAGGAGTTCCAGCTTCGGCGGGTGAAGGCCGTGCGACAGCGCCTGAATATCGGACACGAGATCCCCAATCCGCTGCTTGACTTCCCCGAACCGCTCGACATCGGCGGCTGAAGCCGAAGGACTTTGCTTCAGGCAATCGAGACTCATGGCCACCACCGCCAGCCGCTGGTTGATGTCATCGTGAAGCTCGCGGGCGATTCGGGTGCTTTCTTCCTCGTGCGCCTCGATCAGTTTCTGACTCACCGTTGAAAGGGCCTCTTCGGCCAGCTTCCGCTCGGTGATGTCGACGGCCGTGCCAATGTAACCGGCAAACGACCCGTCCACGTTGTATCTCGGCACGCCGACGGTCACCACCCAGCGATATTCGCCGTCGTGGCGGCGGAGCCGGTGCTCCACCTGAAAAGGCTCACGCTGCTCGAAGGCCTTCTCGTACACCTCGCGGCATCGCGCCAGTTCGTCGACGTGGAGGGCCTCGGCCCATCGATGTCCCAACGACGCATCCAACGTGCGTCCGGTGAAATCGAGCCAGGTCTGATTGAGATACGTGATCTCCTTCTCGACGCCCGACATCCAGATCATGACCGGCGCGGTATTCGCGATGAGGCGGAAACGTTCCTCGCTTTCGCGCAGGGCCTCTTCGGCGAGGGTGCGCTCGATCAAATCCGCCGCCTGCCGGGCGAGCACATCGAAGAATGTGAAATCCTCTTCAGTCGGGGTATGCGGCGTCCGCCAGTGCGTCGAGAGCATGCCGAGCGGCCGGCCCGATCGCGATCGCAGCGGCGTGGATTGCACGGCGCGGATTCCAGAGCGACGGTATTCCTGCTGATCCGGCGTGCCGGCCATGAATTCGCACGCCTCGATATCGGCCACGACAACGCGTTCGTTGTCACGGAGCGCCTGGCTGCAGGTGCTTCCCGCTCCAACCGCCACCCGTTGCCAGAACGCGGCGGAGTCCGGGTGGAAATTCTTCCAGGCGAGGAGCCTCAGTGACGTGTGGTCTGCCGCGAGCATCTGGACGCTGGCCGCATCGGACGCCATCAACTCCATTGCCGCGCCGAGAATCTGCGCGTACAAGGATTCCGGCGTCGACTCTGAAATCAGGCGGGCGCTGATCGACTGGAGCGTTTTGGCGCCCGCCACTTCGCGTGCCAGCCGCTGCTCGCTTTGCCGCAGCGCGGCCTCAGCCTTCTTGGCCCTCGTGATGTCGCGGGCAATCTTGGAGCATCCGATAATCCTGCCCGCGGGATCTCGCAACGGCGAGATCGTCAGTGAGACATCGATGCGCTCGCCGGCTTTCGTGACCCGGACCGTTTCAAGATTTTCGATTCGCTCACCGGCTCGAAGGCGCCTCAGAATGTCGTGCTCCTCGTCGTACAGGTCCGGAGGGATGATTATCGTGATCGGCTGTCCGATGGCCTCGTGCTCCGTATATCCGAACATCCGCTCGGCAGCGGCGTTCCACGCTGAAATCACACCGTCGAGAGTCTTGGCGATGATCGCGTCATCCGAGGACTCCACGATCGCCGCATACCGCGACCGGATCTCCTCCGCTCGCGTGAGCTCGGCGATGCCGGCGGCCGCGGCAAGCACGCCTGATTCCTCCTCTGTCACACGCACCTCACGTTGCAGCGGTCAGCTGGCGGAAACAGCGGTGTGCTCCGCGCAGATGCGCGTGAGCGCCTGATCGTCTTTCGCGTACGGCACCGGATAGGCGCACAGAATGTCGACGTCATGCGCCAGTTCGCCGCAGAGTTGTTCGAGCTGAACCGCCTCCGCCGTTCTGCCTGCGGCCCACAAGCGTCCCGCGCGTTCCCCGCAAAAAGCGACGCGGGGATGCGCGTTGCCGGCTTTGGTGGCGGCCGCACGCACACCGTTGATCGCCTCGAGAAATCGCACCGGATCAGGCGCGACGTCAGCGTCAAATGAACGGTAGGTGCCGCGCTCGATGGCGCCGTCAATGTCCACGCCCTGCGTGCGCAACGCCTGCAAAAGAAGTGTCCGGTGAGACTCCGTCACCAGAACGATCGCGGCATCGGCGGCGCCCAGGGCGGCAGCAACATAGCGAGTAAAGCCATCGACAACAGCTGTGTCATCCGAACAGAAGAGAATCTCGTGACGACGGGGAGCGGGAGCATCGGTCGGTTCGGTCAACGCGACACTGCGGCTCACGAATCGTCGGCCATCGAGTACAGCGTCGATCGCGGACAGCAGATCAGTCCCGGCAGATAGTTTCTGAACGTAACCATAGGCGCCCAGACTCAGCGCTTTTCGTACGATATCCGCCGAGGACTCCTGGCTCATGAAGAGCAGCCGTGCGTGGGGGGCGAGCGTGCGGACCCGTTTGGCGACCTCGAATCCATGCAGCTTCGGCAAGCTGATGTCGAGCAGAATCAAATCCGGCTGCAGCTCTTCGGCCTTCTGAACGGCCTCCAACCCGTCCGCCGCCTCGAAGATCTCGAACTCTGCGCGTCGTTGAAGCTCCGTGCAAATGAACTGGCGGAATTGCGCATGGTCCTCGACGACGAGAATCCTCAGGGGCATATGGCGATGTCCTCTGTGCCTTGCCAACCAATCGATGAGTCGGGCACAACTCCCGAACACGGATCCTATGCCTCGAACTGGATTCGGACGAGTCTTTTATGCCCCGCTTATAGAGTTCAGGCGTTTGACTTTCTCCTATAATTTCGCTCGATGTCCACGGTTTCCCAGGCGCATTGCGCCGGCTGCGGCGCTGCCGTGACCGGACGCTATTGCGCGGATTGCGGCGAGCAGACGGCGCCGCACGACTACTCGATGAAGCACTTCGTCGAAGAGGTGCTCGAGACGATGGCCCACGTCGACGGTCGCGTGTTCGCCAGCTTCCGGTCGCTGTTGACCCGGCCCGGTCAGCTCGCCGCCGATTTCCTGGCCGGCAGGCGCAAGGCCCAGATCGGCCCGGTGCAGATGTTCGTCGTCTGCAACCTGCTCTACTTCCTGTTCCTGCCGCTGGCGCTGCAAATGCCGTTCACGTCGACGCTTCGCATGCAGACCGAGAACCGGCCGTGGCGGGTGATGGCGAAGCGCATGGTGGACGCGAAGGTGGCCGCACGTCACGAAGAGATCGAGGAATACGCCGCTCACTTCGACGAGACCGCGCACCTGCAGGGACATTCGCTGGTGATGCTGATGGTGCCGCTGTTCGCGATCGGAGTCTGGGCCTTGCATCCACGCGCGCGACGCTATTACGCCGAACACCTGGTGTTCTCGTTTTACGCCATGGGATTCCTGCTGCTGTGGATGACGATGGTCACAGTCCCGATTAGCCAGTCTACCGGCTCGGCGTCATCGCCGAATGGTGGCGACAGAACGGATCGCTGCTCGAAGTAGCGCTGGACGCGCCGATCGCGCTCGGATTCATGGCCTGCCTCGCGACCGCGTCAGGCCGGGTTTACGGCGACGGCAGGATCGCAGCGATCGCGAAGGCGCTGCTGTTGATCGGCTGGCTGGTTGTGTGTCTGACGATCTACCGCTTCATCCTGTTCTTCACGACGTTCTACACAACCTAGCAGCTAGAGGAGGGTTCATGCGACGCGCAGTCGCGTCACTGCTGCTGACGCTCGCGATTGCCGCTCCGCTGGCGGCGCAATCCGTCGCCAGCTCCGGACCGGCGCCGCGATACTCACGCCTCTATGTGTTCGGCGACAGTTACTCGGATATCGGCGCCGGTTACATCGACGGCAACGGCCCGACGGCGGTGGCGTATCTCGGCTGGCTGATGGGGCTGCCGGTCGCGCCGAGCACGGCGGCACACGCGGCAGGCAAGAGTCTCGTGTTCGCCGTGAGCGGAGCGGGGACGGGTGAAGGCGAGGGGCGCCACGTCAAGGAGGCGCTCCTCGGCTACGGGATGATGAACCAGGTGCGCGATTTCGCCGCGCGCGTGAAGTCCGGCGACATCGCCTTCGAGCCGCAGACGACGCTCTTCTTCCTCGCCGGCGGGCTCAACGACGGGCGGCGGGAGACGGCGTTCACGCTGGACAATCTGCGGCAGGAACTCCAGATCCTTCGCGAGCTCGGCGGGCGGCACTTCACGATCGCTCTCCTGCCGACGAAGATCCCGCAATTCGCGGCGGTGGGCCTTCGACTGAATCCCGCCTACCAGCAGTTCGTTCGTCAGGAGGCCACAGCGGCGGGCATCGATGTGTGGCTGAATCACTGGGGCGCCGCCTTCGACGAGGTGATCGACCATCCGGCGGCGCACGGCATCGTCAACACCACCAGCGCCTGCGCCGGCCGGGCGATCTTCGATCAGGATTCAACGCCCGTCGGCGATCCGGCGACCTACTTCTTCTACCATGATGGTCACCCCTCGACGGCGGTCCATCGCATCGTGGGGAAGAAACTCTTCGAAGAGATCGCGGCGCGCCCGCCGGGTACCCCGTGAGATCTTCCGGGCACGAGCCCGCGCGAGCCAGCGTTCAACGAGAAACCGGAAGGTCAATGATGTCGGCGAACTGGAAGGTGAGAGTCGGCGGGCGAGGCTGACGACAACGGACGTCAATCCCATTATTAGTATCCCTGACACCGCCCCATTCTTCAAGACTGTTTGTTGGACGCCAGGACCGGTATCATCCCCGGCCCATGTCCAAGATCACGAACCGCGCGACGGCGTCCGGCGACGGGGGCTCGGTCGAGAATCGACTCGAGCGATTGTTGGACGCGCCATTCTTCGCGCGCGTCGTTCCGCACCTCCCGCCGGAAACCCTGCATCAGCTCATTCGCTACCGTGGACTCGATGCGTGCGGCGAGCTCGTCACGGCGGCGACTCCCGCGCAGCTCGCCTCCCTGCTCGACCTCGATTTGTGGCGTCCCGCGCGGCCGGGACGCGACGGCCAGTTCGACGTCGATCGCTTCGGCGAATGGCTCGAAGTGCTGGTGGACACCGGCGACTCGGTAGCCGCGCGAACGGTCGCCGCCCTCGACACGAACCTCGTAGTCACCGGACTCTCCCGCTACGTGCGTGTATTCGACCCGGGCATCTTCGAACCAACCGCCCAGAGTGACGACGAGCCGATGGATCGTCATGAGGCGATGCGTGAAGGAGATGTGATGGATGTCGACGAGGCGATGCATGCTGGCGACGCGCCGAAGCACGATTCGAGCGGCGACGGGCTCGAGTGTGAAGTCGGCGGCTACATCGTCCGGGGCGGAGAGCCGACGTGTGGGACGCGATCATCACGCTGCTGGTCGCGCTCGACGCCGAGCACGGCAACTATTTCCAGGCCGTGATGCAGGGCTGCCGGCGTCTGTCCAACTCCATGCCGGAAATCGACGGCCTGGACGATCTGCTGCCGGCCCCGGAGCAACACCTCCACGACGTCGCGACCGAACGGGAGCGCCGGCGATCGCAGCAAGGCTACGCGACGCCCGCCGACGCCCGCGCCTTCCTCCAAATGGCACGACAGCCGACACCCACGCGATCAGGAGCGTCGGCGGGGTCGATGACGACAAATCCGATCGTCGCGGCATATTTTCGAGCGGCGGAGGAAGCACCGGCATCGTCGAACGAGAGTGCGCGACCACCGGAACGCCTGCTGGAATCGTCGGCATCGACGTCGCCGGCATCACGCTCGCCCGACGTGCAGGTAGACGCAACCGACGTCACCGAATCGATCGCAGCGGTCATCGGCTTGCTCACAGAGGCAGGCATGATGCCGGAGCGTCCACGCGCGCTGCTCGAAGCCGCGGACGCAGACCCGCGGGCAGCCAGACTCACGCGCTTGCGGCAACTGATGGCGTGCGCGCGCGACAGGGACGAGGCCGCCTACTTGACGCGCAGTCGTGAGCTCGCGTTCCTCGGGAACGCACTGCTCGCCGGATGCTCCGTCCAGTCGCGGCCGTTCACGCCTCCGGAGGCGTCGGATGCCGCCGCGAGCATCTGCAACCTGGGTCTCGAATACTGGCCCGCGCGCTGGCCGAGCGTGACCGTGCACGATGCGTCATCGCCGCGCGCTCGCACCACGGCCAACCACCTTCGCCACGGCTCCGGTGGTCAAGCAGCCACACCGCGAGACACCTTCCCGCCTGACTCTTTCCTGATCGATCACGACCTTGTCACAGCGTTCACAGTGGGCTGGTCTGTGCTGTACCAGGACGTCAGTGTGTTCGTGGCGCATCAGCTCGTCTCGATGCTCGACGATCTTCGCTGCGTCGATGACGACATCCAGCGGGGGTTCGTCACGCTGCGGCGCAAGCTCGCACAGCAACGCGACGCCGGCACGCCGTGGCTCGCACGCGACGCGGCGGACGTGCTCGCGATGCTCGACATGACGGCGTGGATCAGTGTGCGCGGCCTGCTGGACGAATGTCCCGTCTTGCCCGCGGCGCTGACAGCCATTCTCGAAGGTCGCACGACGCCGGTCAGCCCGACGGCGTTCGACTTCATTTCCACGGCCGCACAGATCGGCGACATCCGCACATTTATGAGGAAGCTCCCCGACATCCTGTCACGCTGATGCCGACCGGCCACGCTGCCGTTCCGCATCCTC
>CAWBVG010000012.1:0-192839 GCA_963792175.1 uncultured Acidobacteriota bacterium | reverse complement strand
GAGTTCCACCATCGGCACCCCGGCCTTGACGCGCCTCGCCTGGGAAGCCACGGACAGCTCGTTGCCGACGATGGCGAGCGCCAGCAGCAGAAAGCGCCGTCCGCGGAAGTCCAGCCAGGAACCGGCGCCGCTTTTTCACGGGCTGCGGTTGGATAGCCGGAGCCATCGTCACCGGCGGCGAAAGCGCGGTGGGTTGCAGGTCCGCAGTCGGTCGGAGCGTCCGGCGGGTCGCTTCCTCCTCAACCGGGCTGGCAGGAAACGGCGCCCGCCGCGTGCCGGGTTCGTCGTGCGGGCGATCCGGCCAGCCCTCGCGCTCCGCCTGCGGGTCGGCACCCGCCGCGAAACACTGCGAGTCGTCGCGAATCGCGGTGGCGCTGCCGTAGCGTCGGCCGCGTCCCCGGCGAGGAGCTTTGCGACGATCGCCTGCAGATCCGGGCGGGCACGCGCCGTCGAGCGGCGCCGGCGGCTGCAGGCGACGGATCCGCTGCTCCAGCCGGCGCGTGTCCGCCGCGCGAAACGGCTGGACGCCGCTGACCATTTCGTAGAGCAGGACGCCCACCGCCCAGAGTCGGCCTGGGCGTCGATCTCGCCGGACTCGAGGCGCTCGGGCGAGAGATAGGCGATGCTGCCGAAGTCGTTGCGCGTGACCTTGCGGCTGAGCGACAGCGCTTTGGCGATGCCGAAGTCGAGCACCTTGATGCGCGTCGCCGGCGAGCACGCGGATGTTGCGCGGCTTGAGATCGCCGTGGAGCAGCGACCGAAGGTGGCGGCCGTCGATCGTCGCTTCGAAGCGCGTGGGCGGCTTCGAGGAACTCGACACAGCTGCGATCGCAATGCCGGCGCGCGCTCGGCGCGGCAGCGGCCCGCGCCGATCACCTCGGACAGGTTCTCGCCCGTCGAGGTACTCCATCGCGATGAAGAAGTATGGCCGTTCGTGCCGTTCGTAGACCGTCGGCACGTAGCGGCTGACGCCGGCAGAACTGCTCCTGCAGCTTGGCGCCCCAGCGCTCCGCTTCGAGGATCTCCTGGCTTCGCGGTCGGTGCCCGTCGGCACGAGCTTCAGCGCGACCCGCTGCGTCCGTCGCGGTGTCGGTCGCCAGAAACACGACCGCCATGCCGCCGCGGCCGATCTCGCGTGGATCTCGTACGGCCGACGCGCTGGAAGACGGTGTCATCATCGGCCTCGCGCGCCCGCGGGCGCGGGCCGGCGGCGCGGACCGATCCGGACGGCCTCACGGAAACCAGTTGTCGCGGGCCAGGCGCGGCGCGGAGCCGTCGTCGAGCCGGCGAAGCGTGTCGATGCCGACGCCGTGAAACACGTTGCCGGAAAACTGCGGCGGCGCCTGCGTCTCGACGATGCACGGTCGCCTGCACGCGCTCGGACGGCCGTTGCGCGCGAACATGTTGTGGGCGATGCGCGGCGACGCCGCCGGACGGATCGCCAGCGCCGCGCCCGGGTTGTCGTGGATGTCGCTCGCCGACGAGCGCTGGCGCGCGACCCTGTCGCCGAAGTCGATCGCGACGCTCGTGCCGCGCCGGTGATTTCGACGTCGACGATCGACAGCGTCGGAGTTCGCGACCAGCATGCCGATGCCCAGCGGCGTCGCCGCGTCGCCGACGATGCGAAAGCCGGCGAATTCGGCGTCGCTCGACTTCAGTCGGCCACGACCGCCGGATCCGCCTTCGGACGCCGTTGCCGGCAGGCGGATGATCGCGCCGCGCGGCACGCGGCTGACGAGCCGGACGCGGCTTTCAAGCGCAGACGTCTCGCGGTACTCGCCCGGTTCGACCACGACCGTCGTGCCCGGCCGCGGCGCCTGCAGCGCCGCGCGCGATCGACTCGCCGGCTCGGACCACGATGGCGACGCGCTCGGCGGCGGCGAGCGGGATCACGGCGGCACCGAGGCGAGCGCGCCGATATCGGCGCAGGCAGAACACGGCGGCCGCGATCACCGCCGCCAGCGAGCGCGATCAACGTCCGACGACCGACCTGGCTGGCCCGTCGAGCGGTCGCCGCGGCGCTGCGTGCTGCTCGCCGACGCGTCCGGCGCTGCGCCGCGAACCGCTCCCCTTCGACATAGACGACGCGTGACGTTGTCCTTGCCGCCGGCGGCGTTGGCGGCGTCGATCAGCGCGCTGCACGACGCGCTGCGGATGGCCCGCCGACCGCTCGACGATCTGCTGGATCGCGCGACGAGTCGACCAGGTCGGTCAGGCCGTCGCTGCAGAGCAGCAGCGCCGCATCCGGCTCGAACGGCGTCTCGTGGACGTCGATGAACTCGGGATCGCCGGGCTCGTGCGGCTCCGAGCCGACGTCGCGATACACCTCGTTGCGGCGCGGATGCCGCATCGCCTCGAGCTCGGACAGCTCGCGCGCATCTTCGCGCTCGCCGACCGGCGAGTGATCGCGCGTGACCTTCTCGATGCGGCCGTCGCGCAGCTTGTAGAGCCTCGTGTCGCCGACGTGGCCGACGATCGCGCGTGCCGTCGTCGACCACCGCGACCGTGAGGACGCAGGCCATGCCGTTCCATTCCGGCCGCGAGCGCGGCGAGCGCGGTGGATTTCGTTGTTGGCGATCGGCGATCGCCTCGCGCGACGCGATCGCGACCGGCCCGGTCTCGCGCTCGAGCCGCGTCCGCAGCATCGCCAGCGCGGTGTCGGCCGCCTTGCCGCCGGCCGCCTGGCCGCCGACGCCGTCGATGACCATGAAGATGCCGCGCGCGAGCGTCGACATGAAACCGATCCTCGTTGACCTCGCGCTGCAGCCCGGGATCGGTGTCGCCGGCGGCCCTCAGCATCGCTCGGTGTCCGCACGCGACGTTCGACTCATGTCGCGTCCGCGCGTCCGGTACGCCGATCCAGAGCGTAGAACGTCACGAGGCGCCACGCAGCAGCGCGAGAAACACGAACCGGGCCCACAGGAGCAGCGCCATCACCGGACTCGTTCCGAACTCGAGAACACCGTGTCGGCCAGACCGATCCGCGCGGTGTCCGGCAGCGCGCGTTTCGGCGCCGTTTTCCCGCTTCGCTGCCGTCGACCTCGTCGTAGCCCTTCGGCACGTGGCGGCCGTTCAGCGTCGTGCCGAGCGAGCTCAGATCGATCAGAAAGAACCGGCCGGTCGCGGGATCCCGGCGAATCCGCGCGTGCTCGCGCGAGACGTCGGGCGACGAGGCGATCCGGACGTCCACCGGATAGGCGATGCCGCCGCGGCCGATCGTGAGCGGAATCCTTGACCACGTCGTAGGCATGGTGGCCGGCGTCGTCGTCGTACTCGATGCGCGCGAGGACACCGGTCGCGGGCGCGACGGCACCTGGCCGACCGTCTGCTCGCGCGTCGTCGTGCGCGATCCGGTGTGAACGGTCGTGATCCGGCGCGTGCGTTCGCCGACGCCGAGATCGGGCCGAGCCGGCAGGACGAGCTCGGAGTCGACGAGCAGATCGCCCTCGTTCATGTCGCCGTCCGGGTCGGCGAGGAACTCGACCTGCCAGTCGGCCGCGGCGTTGCGAATCTCCGGCTCCGAGTCGCCGCCGCACCGATGCACCCATCGCCGCATCGGCGAGCGGCGTTCAGCCGGTCGAGCTCCTCGGCCAGCGCGCGGATCGTCTGCTCCTGAAGAATCGGCACGATGCCTTCGAGACGCGCGTATTCGCGCGGATGGAGGTAGACGGTGTAGCGGCTGGGCGCGAGCGTCGAGTACTCGAAGCGGTTCGAGGTTCTTCCGCATGTTGTCGACGACCGCGTCGATGATGTCGCGGGCCGGGCGGCGCGGCGGCGACGCCGCGGGATTGGTCGTGTGCGAGACCATGGCTCCGAGTAAAATTTATGCTGCGAATGCGGCGAAGTCTTAAAGAAACTCGAAGGATTCTCCAGTTTCGCGGCCATGAAGCGCAGGCGTGAGAGCCCGATTCGGCCCGTTCACCATCGATTCAGAGACACGCCAGCTCCTGCGCGCGGGCACAGAGGTCCACCTCTCCCCGAAGGCCTTCGACCTGCTCTGCACGCTGATCGAGAGCCGGCCGAAGGTCGTTGAGAAGGAGACGCTGCACGCGCGAATCTGGCCGGATACCTATGTCGTCGACGCCAATCTCAATGTCCTGGTTAGCGAAATCCGGCGCGCCATCGGGGACAACCGCCAGCAGCCCGAATTCGTCCGAACCGTCCATGGCATTGGATACGCGTTTTGTGGCACCGCGGTTCAAGTCGAGGCGGCTGCCGCGGCACCCGAGGCGCTGTTCTGCTGGGTGGCCTGGGCCAGCCGGACGTCGTCGCTTTCAGAAGGCGAGAACGTCATCGGCCGCGACCCGCGATGCAGCGTCTGGCTGGACTCGCCGGGCGTGTCGCGGCGGCATGCCGCCATAAGGGTCGACAGCGCGACGCGGCGCGTCACGCTCGAGGATCTGGGCAGCACGAACGGCACATTTCTCCGCCGTTCCAGAGCTCCGGACGGAAGTCGCGCTCGAGGACGGGGACGAGATCAAGGTCGGCACGGTCGTGCTGACCATACGCCTCTGGGCCTCGGACAAGGCGCCGCACACCAAGCGGATCCGGCGGCGGTCCGGATCGGGCTGAAGCCTGACGCGAAGGTCCGGTTGCGCAAAGCCGGCGACCACGCAGCGGCCTTTGGCCTGCGATCTGCGGAGCCCTGGCTCGCTCCGTGGATTTACCGCGCGCCGCGGACGAGGAACAACTGACTCTGTCGCTGTTTCGCCCAGCGATTCTTCCCGTCGGCGCCGATGATCATGTCCTCTTCCTGCGCCATCTGCACCGGCTGGCCGCCCCACTCCGGCACCGGCGTGGTCGCCTGCAGTTCGATCGAGAACCACATCGACGGAATCACCTTCGCTTCTCCGCGGCCGACGACGCCGTCCTGGTAGTCCCACAAGCCGATGAGCGGGCCGGCGCCGTGGCCGTTCAGGCCGATCGGATGCGAATACATCGTGCCGGTGATGCCCTTCGCCTTCATGCGCGAGAGCACCGATCCGAGAATCTCGTTGCCCGTGCGTCCCGGACGGATTTCCTCCATCGCGAAGTCCTGCATCGCGTTCGCGTTCGCGAGCGCCTGCTTGAGACCGGCCGGGGCGTCGGTCTCGCCGGGCTGCAGGACGTACGCAAGATGCTGCGTGTCGGTGTTGAGGCGCGCCACCGTGATGCCGACGTCGCAATGCAGCACGTCGCCCGGCTGAATGACCGGATCGTCGCCGAGCTCTTTGGCGGTCACGCCTTTGCGCTGCACGCTGACGCTCGGCTGGAACCAGGTGCCCAGTCCCTGATCGTTCGTGCGCTGACGCCACCACCAGACCAGATCGCTCGTCCGCGTCGTGCCCGGCACGATCGCTTTCTCCGAGAACATCGTCTGCGTCATCTGCCACACGAGAGCGCTCATCTTCTCGAAGAACGCTTCCTCCTCGGGCAGGCGCGACGCGATCAGCTCGAGCGGCAGCCGTTCGGCGTTGCGTAAGCGCGACGTCCACGATTTGCCGAGCGCCTCGCTCATGCCCTGGAGCTCGCCGCTCGACAAGCCATCGCTGAAGGCAAAGACCGTCGAGCGATTGATCCCGATCACTTTCGGCTTGCGTTCCTCGACCACCTGCTTGAGGAGCAGCCACTGCTCGTCCCCCCAGAGCTCCGCCTGGCGGCCGTTGACCGGATTGGCGACGGCTTTCGCGGACGTGCGGGCGTCGAAGAGCCCACCCTGCGACGTGCCACCAAGCGCGATCCGCTCGACGCACTCGGGAGCCGGCGCGGTGCCGGCCGCTGCGCACTTGTCGAAGAAGACATAGATCGTCCGCCGCCGCGCGGCGAACGTCTCGGGGGCGGTGATCGCCGAAAAGACCGGGTCTTCGTTGTACTCGCGCATCGGCACGACCCAGAAATCGACGCCGTGTTTGCGCATCAAGGCCGGCAGAAACGTGTCGAGGCGCTTCTTCAGCCACGCCTGCTGCATCGTCGCCTGCTCGCGAAGCGTGCCGAACGGACGATCGGCCGCCGGCAGAGCTCCGGCAGCGACCCGAGGCGGTCCCTGAGCCCCCGCAACTGCCGGAAGACTGGCGACCAGCGCAGCGAGGAGGAGGCAACGAGCAAAGGTCAGAAGCATGGGTTGAGCATACCGAGGATGGTGCTATCTTTTCCACGCCATGACTTCGCGACTCGCTGCGGTCTGGTTCGGCGTTTCCCTGGGGCTTGGGGTCGGCTGCGGAGTCGTGCTGACCGCGAGCCCCCAGCCCCCAGCCCCGTCAGCCTCACGACAGGGTCCTGCCTCTGGCGAGCGAATCAGCTTCAACCGCGACGTGCGGCCGATCATGTCGGACACCTGTTTCCGCTGTCATGGTCCCGACAGGAACGCGCGCATGGCGGGCCTGCGGCTGGATATCCGCGACGAAGCGCTGAAGCCGACCCGGTCGGGCCGCGCGCCAATCGTGCCCGGCGATCCGGACAAGAGCGAGATGATCGCGCGCATCTCGGCGAGCGGGCCGCGGGCGATGCCGCCCGCATCGGTCCACAAGGAGCTGACGGGGAAACAGAAGGAGACGCTTCGGCGCTGGGTGGCTGAGGGCGCCGTCTACGAAGGGCATTGGGCGTATCAACCGGTCGCGCGTCCTGCCGTGCCGAACGCGTCCGATCCGGCGCGCGCGAAAAACCCGATCGACCACTTCATTCAACACCGCCTGGGCCTCGACGGGATGACGCCGGCGAACCAGGCGGATCCGCGAACGCTTCTGCGCCGCGTCACGCTCGATCTGACGGGCGTGCCGCCGACGCCGGACGACATGCGAGCCTTCCTCGCGGACGGCTCGCCCGACGCGTACGAGCAAGCGGTCGATCGGTTGCTGGCGTCTCCGCGTTACGCCGAGCAGCGGACCATGCATTGGCTCGACGCCGTGCGCTATGCGGACACGAGCGGTTTCCACGGCGACAATCCGATTCCGGCGTGGCCGTACCGCGATTACGTCCTGCGCGCGTTCGCCGGCAACAAGCCGTTCGACGAGTTCACGCGCGAGCAGCTCGCCGGCGATCTGCTGCCGAATGCGACGCTCGAACAGCGCGTGGCGTCCGCTTACAACCGCTTGAACCGCACCTCGTCGGAAGGCGGGCTGCAGCCGAAGGAATACCTCGCGAAATACGGCGCCGATCGCGTGCGAACCGTGAGCGCGGTCTGGCTCGGGAGCACGATGGGCTGCGCCGAGTGTCACGATCACAAGTTCGATCCGTTCCTGACCAAGGACTTCTATGCGATGAAGGCGTTCTTCGCCGACATTCAGGAAACGGGGCTCGTGCCGGATCGCGGGGCCAGGGCGTGGGGCGCCCAGGTCCAGCTGCCGACCGAGGAGCAGAAGCGCCAGCGCGCGGCGCTCGACAGCCGGCTCGCCGCGGCCAGGGCGCGCCTCGACGAGCGAACGGCGCCGCTCGCGGCCGTCGACGAACGGTGGGAAGCGGACCTGAAGACGCGGTGGCAGGCCGGTGCGCTGCGGTGGACCTGGCAGCACCCGATCGCCGCGCGCTCGCTGAACGGCGCGACCCTGACCATCTACGACAAGGAGCCGATCGAGAGCAACTATTACCTCGACGGCAGCTTGATGAGCGACACGAAACCGGGCGACGGTCTCGTGGTCGCGAGCGGAACGAATCCGGACCGCGAAACCTACGCCGTCACGCTGAAGCCGGATGCGGGCACATGGAGTCAGCTCGGCATCGACGTCGTGCAGGATGAAAGCCTGCCAGGCGCCCGCTATGCGCGCGGCGCCGATCGATTCCTGCTCAGCGAAATCGAGGTTCAGCTCCTCGACCCTGGTGTTCCCGCCCGCACGCTGGCGCTGACGATGGCGACAGTGAACGATGCGCCGCCCTCGTCGCCGTCGAGCAACGTCGATCCATCCATGCCGCCGCTCGCCGCGATCGACGGCGACCCGCGGACGGCGTGGGGGATCCGCTTTGGCGAGGCGCGCAATCCGTTTCTCGCGGTGCGGTTCGCGGAACCAGTGAAGACCACCGCGGAGTCTCGCATCGTCGTGACACTGCGACACGAATCGGAGCTGCGGCGCGCGGTGATCGGCCGCTTCCGGCTGGCGCTCTCGGCGGATGCCTTTGCATGGCCTCCGGTCGCCGACGCCGGCCGGCGCGCGCGCAGCAGAGATCCGGATGGCGGCAGAACCTGGGCGAGCGGCCTGCCCGAGGATGTGTCGAGGGCGCTGCGGCGGCCTGCCGAGGATCGCGACGAAACCGAACGCAACGCGGTTCGCGACTATCGGATCTGGGCCGCCCCGGAGCTCGCGACCGACTATGCGGAGGTACAGCGGCTCGAGACAGAACGCGGGCTGCTCGAAGCGGCCATCCCGCGTGTCCTGACGACGTCGTCTGTCGATCCCGTGGTGACGAGAATCCTGCCGCGCGGCAACTGGATGGACGACTCGGCGCCGGTCGTGGAGCCGGCGATTCCGCGCTTCCTCGGTGCGCTCGATACCAGGGGCGAGCGGGCCACCCGGCTCGAGCTGGCCGGCTGGCTGGGGTCGCGGGACAATCCCTTGACGGCGCGCGCGTTCGTCAACCGGACGTGGCGCGAGTTCTTCGGCACCGGGTTGTCGAAAACCCTCGATGATCTTGGGCTCGCAGGGAGAGTGGCCGACGCATCCCGAGCTCCTCGACTGGCTGGCGTCGGAGTTCATGCATCCGGAGTTCGACGCCGCGTCCGCGCACGACTGGGACATGCGGCACATCATCCGGCTGATCGTCACGAGTCACACCTATCGCCAGGCGTCGGCGCCGGCGACGTCGAGCGATGTCGATCCGGAAAACCGATTGCTCGCCCATCAGAATCGTTTCCGTGTCGATGCGGAGAACGTGCGCGATATCGCGCTCCAGGTCTCCGGATTGCTGGCCGAGCGGTTCGGCGGGCCATCCGTGAGTCCATTCGAACCGGCGGGATACCTGGCGGCGCTGAACTTCCCCAAGCGCGAATACTCCGCGAGCCATGGCGCCGATCTGTACCGCCGCGGCCTCTACACGACCTGGCAGCGCACCTATCTGCACCCGAGCCTGCTGAACTTCGATGCGCCCACGCGTGAAGAATGCACGGTCATCCGCAGCACGTCCAACACGCCTCTGCAGGCGCTGGACCTGTTGAACGATCCGATTTACGTCGAAGCTGCCCGCGTCTTCGCGCAGCATGCGATCGCGAACGGCGGCAAGACGTTCCGCACCCGCCTCGACTGGGTGTTCGACCGCGCGCTGAACCGTCCGCCCACCGCCGACGAGCGTTCCATCCTCGGCGGGTTGTACGAACGGAATCTGAAACGCTTCACCGGCGCGCCGTCGGCGGCTCGCGAGTTCATGAGCAAGGGCGAGGCGCCGTTGCCGCCGGACAGGAATCTCGCGCCGTTTGCGGCGATGGCGACGGTCACCCGTGCCGTCTTGAACCTGCACGAGCTGATCACGAGGAACTGATGATGCATCGTGATTTCATCCGCGAGACGAGCCGGCGGACGTTTCTCGGCCGCGGCGCGGCCGGACTTGGGATGGTCGCGCTGAACTCACTGCTCGGCCCGAAGCTCGCGGCCGCCGCACAGGGTGCCGCGCCGTCGTCCAGGGGCGTCGTCAACCCGCTGCACGTGCCAGCGAAGGCGAAGCGCGTCATCTATCTGTATCAGGCGGGCGGCCCATCGCAGCTCGAGACGTTCGACTACAAGCCGAAGCTCGCCGAGATGAACGGCACGCCGATGCCCGAGTCGCTGACGCGAGGCCAGCAGATCGCGCAGCTCCAGGGTCAGCGGCTCACGTGCTTCGGGCCGACCCACGGCTTCAAGCGATTCGGCCAGTCGGGCCAGTTGGTCTGCGAGCTGTTCCCGCACATGGGCGGCATCGTCGACGACACCTGCATCGTGCGATCGATGTGGACCGAGCAGATCAACCACGATCCCGCGCACACGTTCATGAACAGCGGATCGATCCTCACCGGCCGGCCGAGCGTCGGTTCGTGGGTGCTGTACGGGTTGGGCGCGGAAACGGAAAACCTGCCAGGCTTCGTCGTGCTCGTCTCCGAGGGGAAGGGCGGCCAGATGCAGCCGATTGCGGCGCGTCAGTGGTCGGCCGGCGTGCTGCCGAGCAAACTCCAGGGCGTGCGCTTCAACTCGGTCGGCGATGCGGTGTCCTACATCTCGAGTCCGGGCGGCGTCAGCCCCGCGATGCAGAAGGACTCGATCGATGCGATCAATTCGCTGAACCTGCTGCACGACCGCGCCGTTCACGACCCGGAAATCCAGACGCGCATCGCGCAGTACGAGATGGCGTTCAAGATGCAGACGAGCGTGCCGGAGCTGCTGGACATGCGCAACGAGCCGGCGCACGTCTGGGAGATGTACGGCGCAAAGCCTGGCGATGGCTCGTTCGCCGCGAACTGCCTGCTCGCGCGCCGGCTGGCCGAGCGAGGCGTCCGCTTCATTCAGCTCTATCACCGCGACTGGGATCACCACAACGACGTTCGGAACAACATCGTCTTCAAGGCCCAGGAAGTCGACCGGGCGACCGCCGCGCTGATCACCGACCTGAAGCAGCGCGGCATGCTCGACGACACGCTCGTCATCTGGGGCGGCGAGTTCGGGCGGACGCCGATGTCACAGCGCACCGGCCGCGACCATCACATCAAGGGGTTCTCGTTCATGCTCGCCGGCGGCGGCATCAAGAAAGGCCTGGCCTACGGGGCGACCGACGACCTCGGGTATGCGGCGGTCGAGAACCCGGTCAGCGTCCACGACTTTCACGCAACGATGCTCCACCTGCTCGGGATCGATGCCGCGCGACTGGCCGTCAAGTATCAAGGACTCGACGTGCGATTGACCGGACCTGAAGGCGGGAAGGTCGTGCACGACATCATCGCGTAGCGAGGCGCCTTTACGGCCTGCTGGAAGAGGCCCGGATCACCCTCTTGCGAGAGTGATCGGGCGACGAGAGATCTACTGGCGGTGCGGCGCGCAGAGCTGGCCGTTGTTGTACGCATCCATGGTTTGATGCGCCCACTCGATCTGCTGCCACTGGGTGCTTGACGCCGCGATGTTGCTCCCAACCGGGTATGTGGCGAGCCAAGTATAGGCTGCATTCATCGCCGCGCACACGCAGCTCTTGTCGTTGCCGATGTAGGTATTGAGATACGCCGACACATACGACGCAAAGATCGTCGTCGTCTTGTCTTTCCCCACCTTGCCGAGCCATGCGATCGCCTGAGCCTTCGTATAGCTGTAGTTGCCGATTACGATGGGCGTGGCATTAGCCGGCCATGCCTCTGGATGGTTCTTCCAGTATCCCGGCGTTCCTGTTCCCGGGTTCAACGCCGCAGATGTCCCGAATCCGAAATCGATCGCGAAGAGATTCGCTGTCGCGAGTGTGGTCGTCACGACGCTGTACCCGGCGCCGTCTACGACACCGGATGTATTGACCTGCATTCCCTGTGGGCACGACAACTCCCACTGTGTACGTGCCTGGCGGTAAGGGACCAAACGCATACGTCCCGTCCAGATTCGTCTCGATCGGACCACCCACGACCGTTCCCGCGCTATCGACCAAGATCACCGTCGCCAAGCTAATCGGGGGTTCACCGGGATCCTGAATGCCGTTGTTGTTCGTGTCGGTGTAGACGGTACCGCACACGCCGCCTGAATTGCACACGTTCTGCGCCGATGCCGGAGTCGCGGCCACCGACGCCAGCGGCAGCAGCGCCGCGGCAATCGCCGCCGCCCGGATATGCTTCAGCGGCCCGTCGAGCAGCTGCTGCGTTTTTGCCTTCAGCTCCGTCTGACCAACTTCCTGAGACATGGTTCGATGCTCCTTGGGGGGAGGCTCGGTGTTGTTGACGTGTCGGGTTGACGGTTTGTACGCTCACGTGTGCGCTTCCTGTTCGTGAACAACCACTGCATCAGCGATCCGACCGCGGGTGTCACGCAAAGCCTGCGCACGATCATGGAATGGCTCGCCGACGCGGGCCATGAATGCCGAATCCTCACGACGGCTCGATTCGAAAGCCGTGTGACGTTCACCATCGAGGAGCATCTGCAAACGCAGGGCATCGATGCCTCGCGCCTGCATCCGCCGCCGAAACACGCCAAAAAGCAGCGCGTCAAGGAACGGCCCGTCGTCGACTACGCCGTCAAGGGCGTTCCGGTCACGCTGCTGATGACGCGCCACAACGACGAGGCGCGGCCCGATCGCGCGGAGGCCAGCCAATACCTCGCGCTGTTGAACAGGCTGCTGGACGATTTCGCGCCCGATCAGCTGATCGCCTGCAACGGCCATCCGATGATCTTCGAGTCGATGGCGCGGGCGCGCGAGCCGCGGGATCACGACCGCATTTGCCGTTCGCGGCTTCGGCTACTACGAAGCCGCGGCACTTCGACGACGTCGACCACGCGTTCACGTGCAGTCAGTTCCTGACCGATCACTACCGAGACAGAGTCGGCCTGGTCAGCACACCGATCGAACCGCCGATCGATTGGTCCGCCACGCTGGCGCCAGAGGAATCCCGTGCGTTCGTGACCTTCGTCAATCCGTCGGCGCACAAGGGGCTGCTGTTGTTCGCGCGGCTCGCGGACATGCTCGGATCGCGACGGCCCGACATTCCGATTCTGGTCGTGCAATCGGGCCACAGCGGCGGATCGCTGAATGCGATTCCTGGAGTCGATTTCAGCAGCTACCCGCAAATCATGGCGGCGCCGCCCGTGCCCGCTCCAAAGGACTACTTCGCGCTGACGCGGATTCTCGTGGCGCCGTCCGTGTGGGAAGAACCCTTCGGCCGCGTCGCGGCGGAGGCGATGATCAATTCGATCCCCGCGCTCGTCAGCGAGCGTGGATCGTTGCCAGATGTCGTCGGCGGCGATTTCAGTCACGGCGGCGGCGGACGCGTCCTGCCGATTCCCGAGTGGATGACGTTCAAGACGACGAAGCTGCCGACCGAGGACGAAGTCCAGCCGTGGTTCGAGGCCGTCTGTACGCTCTGGGACGATCCCGCGCGCTACCGCTCGATCGCGACGCGGGCGCGACAGATCGCTGACGAGCGATACAGCGAACGGGTTTCGCGGAAGAAACATGTCGATTACTTCACCTCGCTGAAACCAGGCGGCCGCCCCATCGCAGACACACCACGACCACACCGATAACGATCGCGTTGGTTTCGAGCTTCTTGGCGACGTCTTATCGCACACGCTGTGCCACTACGTCGCATCGCCTGAACACACGTGTTTCTTTGAAGGTTTCACGCCCAATGACAAAGACGTCATCGCGGCGAAGGCAGGAATGTGACCGCGCTACAGATCTCGGGAGTCAGTTCAAGGTCTTGATCCCGCTCGTGCAGCCGCCGCGAACGGTCAATGACGAGCTATCGTGAAGCGTAACAGTCCATTGAGAGCCGTCTGCTGAAGTCGACGGCCCGGCCCGGTGGTCCGAGAAGGTTTTCCGAGAACGGATGGCCATTCATTGGTGGGTACATTCCGTGCGAGTGCGCGTCTCTGGATCGAACGCGCAGCCGGCTGCTGTAGGCGCGCTGGTGACTCGAATGCACATCAGGAGAAACGACGCGATGAAACGTGGCGCTCCTGTTCGCGGCCGTCTTTGAAGCCGCCTTCGCGGCGGCGTTGCTGATCGTCCCATCGCTCGTCGGGCTGTTGCTGTTCGGCGTGCCACTGACCGGCATGGCCATCATCGTGGCGCGCATGGCCGGCATCGCCCTGATCGGATTGGCGGTCGCCTGCTGGTCAGGCACGCCGCTGCTCGGCATGTTGACCTACAACGCGACCGTTCTGCTGTATCTCGCCTTCGTGGGCATCGCCGGCGGCTTCAGCGGCATCCTGCTGTGGCCGGCGGTCGTCGTGCACGCAATAATGACGGCACTCCTGGCTCGGGAGCAACGCGAGGCGAGCCTGGAGAAAACCTAGGCGACGATGATGAGACGTCGCAGGACTACTCCGCGCGAAGAGCGGTCACTGGATTGACGAGAGTGGCGCGAAGCGCGGGAATGTAACTCGCCAGGACCGCGGCTGACACGAGGCTCGCGCACACGGCGACGTAGGTGAACGGGTCGATCGGGCTGACCTCGAACAGCAGCGATCCCATCAGCCGCGTCAGCGTGATAGCGGCGGCGAGGCCGCAGGCGATGCCGATCCCCGCCAGGCCCAGACCGTAGCGGACGAACATGCGCGTCACCTCGCCGCGCTGCGCGCCGAGCGCCATGCGGATGCCGACCTCGCGCGTGCGCTGCGACACGGAGTACCAGATCACGCCGTAGATGCCGGCGATGCCCAACAGCAGCGCCATCGCCCCGGCAATCGCCAGCATGACGAGCGTAAACGACGTCCGCGCCATCGACTTGCTGACGACGGCGTCGAGCGTGCGGACGCCCGCGAGCGGCAGGTTCGGATTGACGGACCACACGGCGCGCCCGACTTCGCCGGTGAACGCGCTCGACCCGGCCCGGGAGCTGCGGATCATGTACGACATCGTGCGCCGCACTGATGGATCGTCGCCTTCGAACTTCGTCATCAGCATCGGGAACACCGCAACCGTCGGCGCCTTCTTGTCCACGCCCTCGCTGCGTTCGTCGCTGACGACCCCCACGATTTCACGCCAGTCGGATGAGTTGCTCTCCCTGATCTGTTTGCCGAGCGCGGCCGCCGGCGAGCCCCACAGCTCGCGCGCCAGGTTGTCGGAGACCATCGCGACCTTCCGCTTGTCGTAGGCGTCCTCCCAGACGAAGTCGCGCCCGGCAATCAGCCGATTCCCCATCGTCTTCAGCAGACCGGGCGAGACGAACTTGAATGTGCGGAGCGGCGGTAGTTGTTTCTGCTCGTAGTTCTTGTCGGCGGCGAAGATCGGATCGTGCCAGCTGTCGCCGGTCATCGGCACGAGGCTGGTGAGACCCACTGACGTGACGCCAGGGATCGCGGCGATCTTGTCCATGATCGCCTGATGCATCCGGATGACCGCCTCCGGCTCTTTGACTTGCGCGGAGGGGATGCTGAGCCCCAGCGTCAGGATCTCCTGCGGATTCGTAAAGCCGGGATCCACGTGGCGCATCGCCTGGAACGTGCGGATCATCAGACCCGAGCCGACGAGCAGCACCAACGCCAGCGCGACCTGGACGACCACCAGCGTGCTGCGCGCCCGATGCCGCTCGCGGCTGGCGCTCGATGTCCGCCCGCCGCCGCGCAATCCCGCCGCCACGTGCGGGCCGGCGTACTTGAACACCGGAATCGCACCAAACAACAGCCCGGCCACAATCGAGATCGCCAGCGTGAATAAGAGCACCGTCGCGTCGATCGTGATGTTGTCGAGGCGTGGCAGATTGCCGGGCGCCAGCGCAATGAGCAACCGAACGGCCCCGAACGCCACCGCGAGCCCGGCGACACCTCCGACGAGACCGAGGATGACGCTCTCGGCGAGGAGCTCGTACGCGATCCGTCCGCGGCTGGCGCCAAGCGCCGCCCGGACCGCCAGCTCCTGCTGGCGGCCTTCCGCGCGCACCAGCAGCAGGTTCGCCACATTCGCGCACGCGATCAGCAGCACCAGACCGATGGTCCCCATCAGGACCCACAGCACGGAGCCGACGTCGCCAACCACCTCGGCCTTCAACAGCCGCAGGTTTGGCTCGAGCCGGGCCTCCTCGAACATCTTCAGGCTGAAGCCCTGGAACGGCGGGAATCGGGTGAGGCTGATCGGGATCAGCCGTGCGACGTCGGCGGTTGCCTGCGCGAGCGTCGCGCCCGGCTTCAGCCGCGCGACCGCGGTGTAGTTGAATTGCCCGAGAAACACTTTGGCGCGATCGAGCCGCATCGGCAGAACCAGCGACGGCTTCCGATCGAGGAACCGGAATGAATCCGGGAGGACGCCGATGATTTCCCGCGGGCGGCCGTTCACCATGATCCGCCGGCCGACCGCCGAGGGATCGCCGCCAAACCTGGTGCGCCAGTAGCCGGCGGTCAGGATCGCGGTGGCCTCTGCCTGGGGCGCGTCGTCCTCCTTGGTGAAAAGCCGTCCGACCATCGGCGTGGCGCCCAGCATCGGCAGCAGCCGCTCGGTGACGACAATCGACTGCACTTCTTCCGGTTCGGCGAGGCCGGTCACGCTCTCGGTGTCGGGCTGCCACATCGCGATGTCCCCGAAGACGCGGCCATCCTCCCGGTAGGTGAAATAGAGGAACGGCGCCGCGCCGGCGTGGTTCAGGCCGAGGCCGGCGGCATTGTGGTCGAGCACCACCAGCTCGTCGGGATTCGGATACGGCAGCGGCTTCAGCAGCACACCCTCGATCACGCTGAAGATGGCCGAATTCGCGCCGATCCCGATCGCCAGGGTGATGACCGCCACCGCGGTGAACACCGGCAACTGCAGAAGTCGGCGGACGATGTGATGCAGGCGCATATCTCTCTAAATACGGCAACAGCCGGCCAAAGTTCGGTATCGTTTCGCCATGGCGAGCCTGGGACATGTCGCGGTCGGCCTGGCCGCGGCTCGCACGTACGGGGAAGGCCATCGCCCGCACTGGCGATCGGCTGTCACATGGTCTGCGCTGTCCATGCTGCCGGACGCCGACGTCATCGGGTTCTCCCTGGGCGTCCGGTACGAGGACCCGTGGGGCCACCGCGGCGCCACCCACTCGTTCGCGTTCGCTGTCATCGTCGGGCTCGCGGCGGGACTGCTGGCCCGCAGGTTCAAGCACCCTGCACTGCGCACGGGACTGTTTGCGGCCGTCGTCCTCGCTACGCATCCGCTGCTCGACACGCTGACGGACGGCGGGCTGGGATGCGCGCTCTTCTGGCCGTTCGATCTCACGCGCTATTTCTCGCCGTGGCGTCCGATTCAGGTCGCGCCGATCGGGCTCGCGTTCCTGTCGCCGTACGGCGCCATCGTGGCGATGTCGGAGATCGTGCTCTTCCTGCCGCTCTTCGTGTTCGCCCTTCGTACTTCTGACTTCAAACTTCAGACGTCAACCTTCGCATTTCTCTCCCTCGCGTGGCTCGCCGCGGCGTGGCTGATCGCATCGACCGATCCGGTGCGCGAAGCCGTCGTCGCCACGCTCCTTCGAGACAGGACCCAATTCGCCAGGGATTCTCGGAATCGCACTTCGGCAGCGTCACCGAAGGCCTGTCGCAGACCGAGGTGCGTCAGCAGCTCGGCGCGCCGATCGAGGAAGGCTGGATGTATGCGCCGGAGGGCCAGTCGCCGGCGAACATGAGCGTGGCGAAAGCCACCGACTGCGTCGGCGTTCAGTTCGAGAACGATCGCGTGACGGAACCAGTTCCCCCCTGCGGCGTGCGAAGCGCGCGGCATTCGAGTGGGCCAGCCGAAAGCGGACGTCGAGCGGCTGCTCGGCCGGCCATCCGATTCGTGTTGGGCTTACAGCAAGGGGCCGCCGCGGCGGCCGTTCCGCCTGCGGCTCGTGTGTTTTCACGGCGTGACGGTCGAAATGGTCGCGCGACGCTGGGTCTTCTGAGCCGAGGGGGTCAGAGTGCGGGTCTGACCCCGGGGTGCGATCATCCGCGCTCAGGACGTGGGCAATTTCTGCAATGTCGACGACATGGGAGGGCCCGGCTTGGGTCGGATACTGTATCCGACCCCTCCGTCGAGCGGCGCGGGACGCCGGGCTGCTCAGGTCTACACGGCGATGCGCTAAATGTGCCGTCCTAAGGAGACTTTATTTGACTGCACTGTCATATACAGTCATCTTATGAGGCATGAATCGCCTCTTTCTTGCGTGTGCAGTTGTGCTTGCGACCGTCCTGCCGGCGGTTGCCCAAACCCAGGGTGGCAGCATCAGCGGCGTCGTCCGCGACGAACAGCATGCCGTCGTCCCGGGCGCCGATGTCAGCGCTCGAGGCTCTGACGCGACCTATCGGTTCACCACCGAACCCGACGGCGCCTTCCGCTTCCTGAGTCTGCAGCCAGGCACGTACACGATTACCGTGACGCTCTCGGGCTTTCGAACGGCCGTGCGCGACGTCATCGTCGCCGTCGGCCGCAGTGTCGACGCCCCGATGGAGCTCCGCGTGGCACCACTCGTCGAGACGGTGACCGTTTCGGCGCCCGCGCCGATTCTCGACCGCACGGCCACCGGCACGGCGACGACGTTCTCGAGCGATGAGCTCGCGAAGATCCCGACGGCGCGCGATCCGTTCTCGCTGGTGCGTTCGGTCCCCGGCGTGCTGCTCGATCGCGTCAACGTCGGCGGCAACGAAACCGGCCAGGCGCCCACCGTCGTCTCGAAGGGCACGCGGCCGCAGGACACGGTCTGGACGCTCGACGGCGTCGTCATCACCGACATGGCCGCTGCTGGCGCGCCGCCGACCTACTTCAACTTCGACAACTTCGAGGAGATTCAGGTCGCGACGGCCGGTCAGGACATCAAGCAACAGACCGGCGGCATCGGGATCAATCTCGTCACCCGCCGCGGCACCAATCAGTTCCACGGCGGCTTCCGCGGCTACTTCGCCAACGACGCGATGGAAGCGGCGAACGTGCCGGCCGAGCTGAAGAACCTCGCGACGCCGGTCACGCGCGGAGACCGCCGACCACAACAAGCAGATCTCCGACTTCGGCGGCGAGTTCGGCGGACCGATTCGCCTGGACCGCGCGTGGTTCTACGCGTCTTACTCCGCGCAGGACATCCGGCTCGTGCGCCGCGCCGGAGCGCTCGTCGACCGGACGCAGCTGAAGAACCCATCGGTGAAGGTCAACTGGCAGGCTGACCGGAAAGACATGGTCAGCGTCCTCTTCTTCAACGGCGCGAAGGTCAAGGACTACCGCAGCCCCGGCATCCCCGGCGTCCTGTTCGACGCGCCGACGGCCACCTTCCATCAGGACAACGCCTACTCGGACTTCCCGCTGCACGGCCTGTGGAAGGTGGCCGACGACCGGGTGATCAATCCGCACCTGTTCGTGTCCGCCAATTACGCCTACTACAACACCGGCAACGCGCTCACGCCCGAGGGCGGGATGGCGCTGCAGGCGGGCCGCAGCCTGACGACCGGTCAGTCGTTCGGTTCGTTCCAGAACAGCATCAGTCAGCGCCCGCAGCAGAGCGTCAGCGTTGACGCGCACGCGTTCGCGAAGGCGTTCGGCGTCGCGCACGACATCGAAGCGGGAACCGGATTCCGGACGACCGATGCCTGGATGTCCGCCGAGTGGCCCGGCAACGGGATTCTGGGACTCGAGAATTCTCCCAGCGACTTCCGCGCCCAGGTCTTCCGCCAGGGCAACGGCGGCAACCGCGCGAACTATTTCGATCTGCACGTCGGCGACACGATGTCGAAAGGACGGGCGACGGTCAACGTCGGCCTCCGCTACGACCATCAGAACGGGAGTGCGCTGCCGAGCGTGATCTCGGCCAACCAGGCGTTTCCGACCCTCGTGCCCGGCCTGACGTTCCCCGGCTACGAGTCGCCGTTCCGCTGGAATACGTGGTCGCCGCGCGCGGGTCTGACGTTCGCGCTCGACGAAAACCGGCGCACGATCGCGCGCGCCGCCTACAGCCGCTATGCCGCGCAGCTCAGTCCAACCACGATTGGTGGACTGAATCCGGCGTCGACCGCCGGCTCTGTGACCTACCGCTGGGTCGACGCGAACAAGGATCACTTTGCGCAGGCCGACGAAGTGCTGACCGATCAGCGCCTGACGCAAGGCGGCGGCTTCAACCCGTCGAACCCCACGGCTGTGACATCGGCCAACCAGATTTCGGCGGACCTGCAGGCGCCGCTGACGCACAGCTTCGTCGCCGGCGTGGATCGCGAGCTGATGGCCCACTTCGCGGTGCAGGTGAACTACAGCTACACGCGAACGACCAATCTCTTCGGCAACAACTCGGCGAACATCACGCCCCGCGTCGGCGTCACGCTGGCGGACTACTCGGCGGGGACCGTGCTGACCGGCACGTTGCCGGACGGCGCGGCCTACAGCGTGCCGACGTTCGTCGCCAGCGGCGCCAAGGTCGTGGCGGGCGGCGGCGGCTTCCTGACGGCGACGGTGCCCGGCTACTCGACCGACTACCACGGCCTCGAGGTCGCGCTGGTCAAGCGGATGTCGAACCGCTGGATGGGCCGCGTCGGCTTCTCGTTCAACAACGCGCGCGAGCACTTCGCCAGCGACGCCGGACGCTACGACACCAACGGCAACCCGACGCCGACGGTCGCCGAACCGCTGGTCGACGGCGGCCAGTTCGCCCCGGTCAGCAGCGCCAGCAGCGGTTCCGGGAACGTCTACATCAACGCGAAGTGGCAGTTGAACGCGAACGCGATGTACCAGGCGCCGCTGGGCATCGAGGCCAGCGCCAACGTCTTCGGACGACAGGGCTATCCCTACCCGCTGTTCCGGACGCAGCAGCTCGGTGGTGAATCGCTCGGTGTGATGGTCACGCCGACGATCGACTACTTCCGCTACGACAACGTGTGGGACACTGGACGTTCGCGCCGCGCGCGCGTTCAAGCTCCAGGGCGTGTCGCTGCGACTGATCGGCGACGTCTTCAACCTGTTCAACGCGAACACCGTGCTGGTGCGGAACAACAACATCCTGTCGACGACGTTCAACCAGATCGGGCAGAACCTCAGCCCGCGCATCGTCCGGCTGGGCCTGGAGGTGAAGTTCTAAGCTTCTAGGGTTCTAGGGTTCTAGGGTTCTCGGGTTCTGAGTTCGGAGTTTTAAGTTTTAAGTTTTAAGTTTTAACTTCCGGCGCAGCCGGCCGCTGCGGGCTTTGAGGGTACGACGGGCTATGCGGGCGATACAGCCTGCGGGCTTCGCGGCCCCTTCGGGTTCTGCGGCTTCGCGTTTCGTGGTCGGTCGATCGGGTGTCGAGTCAGAAGACAAGGGATTTCATTTGTCGCCGTATGCGACGCGATAGATGAATCCCTTGTTGTCGTCGGACACGTAGAGCGCGCCGTCGGCTCCGGTCGCGAGTCCGGCGGGCCGGCCCAGCACCACTCCATCCTTGAGGAACCCGGTCACGAAATCCTCGAGTCCCGCCGGGCGTCCATCCTTCATCATGACGCGCACGACCTTGTAGCCGTTGTTCTTGCGCGCCGACCCGTGCAGCGCGAGAAACAGCGCGTTCCGGTAGGCCGCCGGAAACTGCGTGCCTCGTGTAGAAGCGCAAGTCCATCCCCGTGATGTGCGCGGGGAGATCGAGCGCGGGCGGCACCGCGGCATCAGCGGTCGTGTCGGGCCTGGCGTCCTTCAGTTCCGGCTGCGAGGCATTCGGCTGATTCTTCGCAACGAAGAACGGAAAGCCGTAGTGTTTCCCCGCTTCGATTTGATTGATTTCGTCGGGCGGGAATCGTCGCCCAGGTTGTCCTGCCCGGTGTCGTCGGCCCACATGCGGCGGGTCTGCGGATCCCAGTCGAAGCCGATGGCGTTGTGCAGGCCGCGGCGTACGGCTGCAGCGAACCATCGGCGTTCATCACCTGAATCGTCGTGCGGCGCGGATCGGATTCGACACAGACGTTGCACGACGAGCCAATCGCCACGTACAGCCGTCCGTCCGGACCGACGTTGATCGTCCGCGAGACGTGCACCGACGGCGTCGAGCTCGGCAAGATCGGCAAATTTCTCCGGATCGCCGGACGGCTTGCCGTTCACCCACTTCACCCGCATCACCGCCGGCGTCGTCGCGATGTAGAGATAGCCGTCCTTGAAAGCCAGACTGTGGGCGTTGGTGCAGGTTGTTCAGGATGCACCTCGGGCTCCGCCCTGCCGTCCTGGTTGCGGTCTGGCAGCGCGACGACCTCGTTGCGGGGCCGCCGGGCGACCAGCAGGACGCCTTCCGGGCTCACGGCCATCAGGCGCGCCCCGGCGAGGTCCGATGCGAACACCGACGTCTTGAAACCCGGCGGAACGGTCAGGTCCGCCGGCGATGCCACGACGGACGCCGGCGTCTGGCCGTGTCCGATCGTCGCGATGAACGTGATGAACAGCAGCGCG
Source organism: uncultured Acidobacteriota bacterium (assembly GCA_963792175.1). Taxonomy (GTDB): domain Bacteria; phylum Acidobacteriota; class Vicinamibacteria; order Vicinamibacterales; family CAVVIG01; genus CAWBVG01. The sequence continues at coordinate 170,902 of CAWBVG010000012.1, read as the reverse complement.
CCGAGATAATGTTTGTCACTTGCAGACGTTGCCAAGAAATCCGCTACCACCGCAGTAGCTGCTGTCCTGAAGCTGCATCAGCAGACCGTCAGGATCGGTGAAATAGAGTTCCGGTGTCCCGCCAGGCGCGCCGCCGCGATTCTCCATCCGCATGGTGACATACGACTTCATCGGACCGGCGGGACCGGTCGCGTCGCCGCGAGGCGTCACCCCATAGGTCTCGAGCGTCTTCAACACCTGATCGGGATTGAAGCCGTCGAGCGACAGGCACGCGTGATTGATGCTGGCCGGCCGCGGCGTTGCGCCGCCGCGGGCAGGGGCACCACCCGCGAACATCAGGAACGCCACCGTTGGACCGATCGCCAGCGTGGGTGCGGTCGGACCCTGGTACGAGCGAATCGAGAGACCGAACAGATCCTGATAGAACGTGTTCGAGCGTGCGGCGTCGCTCGAAAAAATGGTGAGGTGACTCAGATCGCGGAGCGCGAGCAGACCCTTCTTTGGCGACGGCTCGACAGTCCGGCACACGTTCCCGAGCGGGCCGGATCCACCGCAGTAGCTGACGTCCTGCAGCTGACACACGATCCCGTCCGGATCGCCGAACAGCAGATCGGGTGTGCCGTCGCGCACGGTGACGGCCACTTTCATGGGGCCGGCCGCGTCGCCCTTCGTCACGCCGTGCGCCGCGAGCGCGGCGAGCACGCGATCGACGGCGAAGTTCTCGATGCCGAGGCAATAGTGGTTGATGCTGGGCGCCGCGTTCGCTGCGGCTGGGGCGATGGAAATGAACTGCGGTCCCGCGCCGACTCGAAGGATCGTCGTCGTGTCGACCCGAGCTTGCACGGGCATGCCGAACAGACCCTGATAGAAGTCGACCGAGCGTTTCGGATCCGTAACGGCGAGCCCGAAATGGTTGAGTGTGCGCACCCGAATCGGCGGACTGCCGCCGGCGGTTTGGGCGGTCCTCGCAGCTCGGAAGGGCTTCGCGACATGCGCAAATGGCTGCGCTACATATGCAGCAGAAAGAGAACCCAGCAGCTGACGGCGGGTCAGTCCAGACATGGTGGGCATTATGCCATCCCAGGATTTCCCATCTTGTCGGAGACCTTTACAGACATCTTGTCTCCAACAGTTTCTCGGAAACGAACCGGCCGGTGTGTCGTAATACATAAGATGCGTTCCGCATTCGTCATCTGGGCGTCGCTTGCCGCCTGCCTCGTGGTCGGAGTGACGTTGCGCGCACAGGAGAAACCGGGCGCAACTCCCACGACAGATGTCGCCGACCTTTGGAAAGACTTCCGTCATCGCAACGAGACGCCACCGGAGACTCCTCCCTCGGAAAAGGGGCGCGATCGCTTCCTGGTCGTGGCGCCCACCATCGGATCGAAGCCGGCAACGGGCCTCACCGGTGGACTGAACGGCAACATGGCATTCTTCAGAGGCGATCCGAAGACGACGCGCATTTCGACGCTGCAGGGCGGGTTTCGTGTCTCGCAGAAGCAGCAGGTCCTCTCCGGTTTTCGGCTGTCGATGTTCACGGCGGACGACCGCTGGTATCTCCAGGGCGATCACCGTCTGCAATGGTCGTCGCAGAACACCTACGGACTCGGCGCGGACACCTTGAAGACCGGCGCCGAAAACGTGAAGTTCACGGGCGTCAAGGTGTATGAGACCGCCTACCGCCACGTGGCGCCGGGTCTGTTCGTCGGCGCCGGCCTCAATCTCAGCTCGCACTCGGATGTCCGGCCGGGCGACGGCCTGTCTGCCGGCGTGGGAGGAGTCCGCCTACGTGGCGTACAACCAGCAGCACGGGTTCTCGCGCAGCCGGCCAGATCGTCCGAGCGGCACCACGGTGGGTCTGCTGTACGACACGCGCGACAACGGCATCAACCCACAGCGCGGCTGGCTGGCCAGCTCCGCGTATCGCACGTTCTACAAAGGGTTCCTCGGCGGCGATTCATCGTGGCAGGAGCTGTATCTCGATCTGCGCACCTACCGGAAGATCACCGCCGACGGCCGGCACAAGCTGGCGTTCTGGGCGATGAGCGATCTGGTGACGAACGGCACGGCGCCGTATCTCGACCTCCCGACGACCGGCGGCGACGGGCGCTCGGCACGCGGGTACAGCGAGGGACGCTACCGCGGCAATCACCTCGCGTACGGCGAGGTCGAGTACCGCGGCACGCTCACGAGCAACGGCCTCCTCGGCATGGTCGCCTTCGTCAACACGACGACCATCGACAACGCGGTGGCCGGTCAAAAACTCTTCGAGACCTGGGCGCCGGCCGGCGGCGCGGGGCTGCGCGTGCTGCTGAACAAGCGATCGCGGACGAACCTCGCGACGGATTACGCGTGGGGCAAGGGCGGCGCGCGCGGGTTCTATCTCGGGATTCAGGAAGCGTTCTGATCTTCAGCTAGGGGCTAGGGCTCGCTATCTTCAGCTAGCCCCTAGCCCCCAGCCCCGACTGCAACCGGGAGTTCCCGACTCGTACTCAGCAAAGGCGTCGTCCGGGAAACAGTAGAGCCACTGCTCCCCTGGTTCCGCCGACGCGACGACCGGATGCGTCGAGGCCCGCGCGTGCTTGCTGGCGTGGCGGTTCGGCGACGAGTCGCAGCACAGCGTGGCGCCGCAGGTCTGGCACGTGCGCAGGTGGACCCATGCGCTGCCGATCTTCACACACTCCTCGCACTCCCGCTTGCGGGCATGCTTCACGGTCTTGACGGCGCCGATATGTGCGCACGCGCTGGTCATACGTCCAGCGTATCATCGGTCTTGAGGCAGGCGTTCATGACTGATGACCTCTGGCCGGCGTTACCGTACGAGGAGTGGAAGGACACGTATGCGACGCTGCACATGTGGATGCAGGTCGTGGGCAAGGTGGCGCTCGCCCAATCGCAGCCCATCAATCAATCGTGGGGGGTGGCCTTCCACGTGACCGGCCGCGGCCTGTCGACGCGGACCCTGCCGCACGGCACGCGATCCTTTGCGATCGAATTCGACTTCATCGATCAGCAGGTCGTCATCCGCGTCTCCGATGGCACGACGCGAGCGCTGCCGCTGGCGCCGCGCACGGTGGCGGCCTTCTACCACGACATGATGCAGACATTACGCGAGATGTCGCTGCCCGTGAAGATCTGGACGCTGCCGTCGGAGGTGCCGTCGCCGATCCGGTTCGAGGAGGACACCGTTCACGCGTCGTACGACGCCGAGGCGGCGAACCGCTTCTGGCGCATCCTAGTGCAAGTGGAACGTGTGCTGACCGACACGCGCTGCAGCTTCATCGGGAAGGCCAGTCCCGTTCATTTCTTCTGGGGCGGGATGGATATGGCGGTGACACGTTTCTCCGGCCGTCCGGCGCCGCCCCGCGAAGGGCCGGCGTTCATGCGCGAGGCGTACTCACAGGAAGTGATCAGCCACGGCTTCTGGCCCGGCAGCCCGCCGATGCTCGAGCCCACCTTCTACGGCTACGCCGTGCCGGAGCCGCCCGGTCTCAAAGAAGCGCGAGTCGAGCCGGCCGCCGCGTACTATCACAAGGAAATGGGCGAGTTCGTCCTGCCGTACGAAGCAGTCCGCCGAGCCGCCGATCCCGATGCCGCGATTCGCAGCTTCGTGAACAGCACGTACGAGCAGGCCGCCGCGCTGGGACATTGGGATCGTCAGGCGCTCGAACGGCAGCTCGCATAGCCCCTAGCCCCGCGCGGAGCTAACGCTCCTCCCGCTGATACTCGAACCGCCGGATCCCTGTCTCCCTGACCTCGTAATCCGACGGCACCTGGAACAGTGTCGCCGACGGTTCGCCGCGCACGATCCGCTGCAGCTTGTACGACGAATCGCCGTTGCGCGGATCCTTGCGGTCCGTCAGCACCAGCACCTGCAGATCCGGTGACGTCCATTCCTCGGACACGATCGTGATCGGCCACTCGTTGCCGATCGCGCCGGCGGCAATCGTCTTCGTCATGCGGCGACCTTCGACGCGGACGCCCTCCAGCGTCTTCGCTGCCAGGGCCTCTTCCTTGAGCTGTTCGTCGCCGCCGGTGTAGCGCCTCATCGTCACGATGCCGCCGCCCGCCTCCACGGCCATCGTCTCGCCGGCCCCGCGCACGGCCTCCAGTTTCTTTTGAAACTCGATGAGGTCCGGGGCCTGCTCGGCGCGGCGCTTCAGCTCCGCCTCCACCTTGGCGATCTCGGCCTTCGTGGCCTCCGTCCTCGCGGCATCGAGCTTGTTCATGATCGCGATGCCGGTCTGCGCCGACGTCTTCCAGGCGATGTGCCGTCCCGGGTCGAGCGAATACGACAGGCCGGCGACGGGATCGACGATCGAGATGCTGGGATTGCCGGATGGGCGATCCTCCTCGCGGCGCACGCGCCCTTCCTTGTCGCGATACACACGGCCGGACGAATGCTCGACAATGCGATTGCCATCGGCGAGCTGCTGCATGTGGTCGGTGACGACCTCCGCCGAGTAGGGGGCGTTCTTCACGGTCCTGGTTTCGAGTGGCATGCGGGCCTGGACCTCGAACTTGAACGTCGAGGGATCCTGGGCGTGCAGGGCGACCGCCGCCAACATCACGCCGACGAACACGAATGCATTCTTCATAGTCGCTCCTCTGGCGACATCAACCTCGGAGGTCGGGTCAGATCTTGATTTTCTGCACGTTGCCATGAATCAAGACCCTCTCGAGGCCCGCGATCACGTCCATCAGAAATCCGGCGACAAACGAACCGCCCGCGGCAGACCGTCCTGACCAACAAGAACGTCCGCCTGTACCACCGCTGCGTGCGTGGCTGGCGGCACGAGGCCGAGCGACGGCAGAGCCGACACCGGCACCTCGATCCGCATCAGATGACCGCTCTCGAAAGTCGGTAGCTCCGCCGCGCCCGGCCAGAGGACGAACTCGGTCGTCGTCAGCGGCGACACGGCTGGAGCCGCAGGCGGCCGACCGGACCGACCCACGATGATCCACGCCATCGTGGCGGCCAGCGCGAGCAGCGCCGCGGCCGCGGCGGGACGCCACACGCCGGCACGAGCGGCCGGCGCACGCTTCTGTTGCTGCGCCGCGTCGAACGCTTCGAGAAGCGCGCGCTCGCGATCCGGATCGAGCGGCGGTACCTCGGCGCTCTGCGCCAGCCGGCGAAGCGCCGAAACCAGATCGTCACGCCCGCGATCGCTCACAGCATGCCTCTCGCCACCGGCGCCCGAAACAGCGGCGGATCCGTCCCGCGGATGCGCGACGCGAGCAGCGCCCGTCCGCGATGCAGCCGCGATCGCACCGTGCCGATTGCGCACCCCAGCGCGGTTGCGGCGTCGTCGTAGGTCAGCTCCTGGAGATCGCACAGCACGACGACCTCGCGATACTTCACCGGCAGTGCCAGCACCGCCCGCCGCAGCGCGAGCACGTGCTGGCGCCGCGCGAGCCCGCCCAGCGGATCCGGCTCGACCACCAGCGTCCGGCCAGCCGTGGATTCGTCGTCGGGCAGCGTCACGGTCGGCCGCTGGTCCAGCGCGCGGCGCACGTGATTCCGCGCGATGCCCAGCAGCCACGGCAGGACCGCCGCCCGTTCCGGCCGGTACCGTCCGGCATGTTGAATGACCGCCATGAACACGTCCTGCGTCACGTCGTCCGCCACTGGATGTGAACCGCTGATGTGCATGGCGAAGCGGTAGACGTCCGCACGGTGTCGCCGATACAGGGCGGCGAACGCGTCGCGATCGCCGCTCACAATCCGGACGATCAGCGCCTCGTCCGACGGATCTTCGCCAGCGGCCATGAGATGCCGGGTTTGACGCCGGCATCAGGTATTCAGTTTGGAAGGAAGAAAAGTTCCCGCCTTCGTCACGGCGTGGCTACGGCGAGGCTGGCTCGCGAAGTTGTATTACTGTATCCGCCATGAAGCAGATCGCCCGTCTCGCGTGGCTGGTTTCGCTGGCTGGCGTGGCAGCCCATGCGCAGGATGCCGCCAGGATCGAGCCGCTGCATTTCCATCACGTGCACCTCAACTCCATCGATCCCGCCGCCGCGGCGGCCTACTACCCGAAGCCGTTCGCCCAGTCCGCCACGAAAACGACGTTCAATGGCTTCGAGGCGGTCAAAACCGGCAACATCTACATCCTCTTCACGAAGGTGAGCGCGCCGCCGCAGAACGAGCTGACCGGGCCGCAGACCTCCGTGTGGCACTTCGGCTGGAACACGCCCAACTCGCGCGAGTACAACGAGAAGTTCCGCGCGATGGGGCTGACGATCGCGCAGATGTGGGATGCGGCCGACGGCAAGCTCGTGGACCTGTCCGAGCGACACGCTGCCCGGCTTCCCGACGCAGGAGCAGATCCTGGAAATGCGAGCGAAGGGTGTGCAGCCGACGCATCAGGGCGGCTTCGGCTACCTGCGCGGCCCGGACGGCGCGATGATCGAGAACGCCCAGGCCGGGACGACGGAGCGCTTCAACCACGTGCACATGTATCACGAGCATCCGCGCTGCGCGATGGACTGGTACGTCACCCACCTGGGCGCGCGCCTGCCGCAGGGACGCGGCGGGGCCGCGGCCGCGCCGGCCGAGGCCGGCGACTGCCACACCAAGCTGTACGCGCCGCCGACCTGGCCGTCCTTCGCGAAAACCGGATTCGTTCGCGACCCGGCGGGCGGCGTGAACATCGACGACATCTCGATTTCGATCCGGCCGTGGCCAGGCGGCGGGCTGGTGAGCACCCGCGGGAAGCTGGTGGATCACTGGGCGGTGAGCACGGCCGATCTCGACGCGACAGTCGCGCGGCTGAAACGCGAGAACGTGAAGTTCCTCGAAGAGATTCACCCCTGGGGCAGTTCACGGGCCGCGATGATCGAGGGGCCTGACCGCATCGCCATCGAAATCGTCGAGGTGAAATAGAGCCCCGCGCTATCGGGGGACGCGGCCCGGCGTATAGGGCGCGCCCGACCGCTCGAGCTCGCGTTCGATCGCCGGCACGTCGGTCTCGACCAGCGTCTTCAGCGCCGCGCGCTGCGCCGCGAACAGCTCCGACGCGATCTGCAGCTGCTGCTCGTGCGTCGCCGTCTGCCGGCCGAGCGTGTCGATTCAACTCGCCGCTGATGGTGTTGGCGCGCTCGGAGATCGCCACCGGCGTCGGCACGCTGCGCGATCCGAGCGCGCGATCGCCCTGCAGCTCCACGAGGATCGCCGCCAGCCGTTTCTTGAGCGCGCGCGCCTGATCGTGCAGCGGCCGCGGCGCGGCAGGCGTCGCGTCGAGCGCCTTGCAGGATCGCGTCGAGCCTCGTCGCCGTGCTGTTCGCCAGCTCCAGCGAGCCGGCGATATCGCGCCTGAGCGTCTGCAGTTTCTGCTCGAACTGCCAGCGCGCCGTCGAGGTCGGCCGGCGTATGACTGACCTGCGGATCGAGCACGACGTTGAACGTGACCGGGCTGCCCAGCGAGCTGGCACGACGCCGCCGACGCGCTGCGACAGCGTCACGCTGTACTTGCCCGGAACGACGAACGGACCGACCAGCGGATCGCCGAACAGCTCCTCGAGCTCGCCGCGCGGGCGATTCGGCGGCAGCTGATGCGCCGGCGCGCGCAGATCCCACGCCACCCGCTGCAGCCCCTTCTCGACCGGGCCGGTCATCACGCGGACCGGCGTGCCGGAGGCGTCGCTGATCGTCAGCAGAATCGCCGGCGCCTCCTCCGCGGCCTCGGCCCGCAGTTGCTCCGGCGTCGGGTAGGTGATCGGCTGTCCGGCCTTCTCCGCGGCGGCCTCCGCCTCGGTCGCGCTTCTGTTTCAGGTCTTGAGCCCGTCCTTCAGGCGATACGTGAACACCGCGCCGTACGGCGGATTCGGCGCGGTGTAGAGCATCTCGCCCTGAAATCCCTTGCCCGGCATCCCGTACTGCAGCGTCGGCACGAACATCACCGCGTCGCGCACCGGATACAGCGTCGCCGCCGCCGCCAGCGTCGCCGCCGTCGTCGCCCGCAGCGGCGAGTAGTCGTCGACGATGTAGACGCCGCGGCCGAAGGTGCCGAGCACGAGATCGTTCTCGCGCTTCTGGATCGCGATTTCGCGCACGGCGATGGTCGGCAGGCCGGCAATCTTGCTCCAGTGCTGACCGCCGTCCTTGCTCCAGTAGGCGCCGAACTCGGTGCCGGCGAACAGCAGCTGCGGGTCGACGTGATCTTCGGCGATCGCGTACGTCGAGCCGCGCGCCGGCAGGTCGCCGACGATCGACGTCCAGGTGTAGCCCGGCGTCGCGTGCTCTTCAACAGGTACGGCGCGAAGTCGCCGTTCTGATGATTCTCGACCGCGACGTAGACGGTGTTCGCGTCGTGCTGCGAGGCGCGGATGCGCGCGATGTAGCGCGTTGGCCGGCACGCCGGGCAGCCGATCGACCTTGCGCCAGCTGCGCGCCCGCGTCCTCGCTGACCTGCACGAGCCCGTCGTCGGTGCCGACGTAGAGCAGCCCTTCCTTCTTCGGGCTCTCGGCGATCGCCGAGATATTGCCGTAGAGCGCGGTCGACGTGTTCTTCGCGACCGCATCCGGTCCCCAGACGCTTGCCCATCACCGCCAGCGTGTTGCGATCGATCTGCCGCGTCAGATCGGGCGATACCGCCTTCCAGCTGTTGCCGCGATCGTCCGATCGGTAGAGCATCTGCGCGCCGAAGTAGAGGCGCGTGTGCGAGTGCGGGGAGATGATGAACGGCGAGTCCCAGTTCCAGCGCGCCGGCGGCCCGCCCTTCTCTTCCTGCGGCTGAATGCCGATGCGCTCGCCGGTGCGCTTGTCGTAGCGCACGATGACGCCGTGCTGCAACTCGGCGTAGATCGTGTTGGGATCCTCGGGGTCGACGCGCGAGACGAAGCCGTCGCCGCCCTGCGTGACGAACCAGTCCTGGTTCAGGATGCCGTGCTCGCGATCGCGTGCGCGACGGCCCGCCCAGCGAGTTGTTGTCCTGCAGCCCGCCGTAGACGTTGTAGAACGGCGCCGCGTTGTCCACGTCGACGTCGTAGTACTGCGCGAGCGGCAGGTTCTCGAAGAACATCCAGGTCGCGGCGCGATCGAACGAGCGATAGAGCCCGCCGTCGTTGCCGACCATCAGGTGGTTCGTGTTCGTCGGATCGACCCAGATGATGTGGTTGTCGACGTGCATGTTGCGCTGTCCCAGCGAGTGCATCGTCTTGCCGCCGTCGTCGGACACCTGGAAGATCACGTCGGGAATGTAGACGCGATCGACGTTCGTCGGGATCGGCGAAGATGTCGCCGTAGTACATCGCGCCGGCGTTGTAGTCGGTGCGCTTCTCCCAGGTGACGCCGTTGTCGGTCGAACGGAAGATGCCGCCCTTGCGGTTGGCCGCCTCGACGTTCGCGTAGAGAATGTCGGGGTTGCACCGGCGAGATGGCGAGCCCGATCCGGCCGAGTTGCTCGTCCGGCAGGCCGGCCGTGACCTTCTTCCACGTCTTGCCGCCGTCGGTGCTGCGATGGATCGCGCTCTCGGGTCCGCCGTCGATCAGGCGTGAAAACGATGCGGCGGCGCTGGTACGACGCGGCGACGATGACGTCCGGGTTGCGCGGATCGAGCACGACGTCGCTGACGCCGGTGTTCTCGGAGATCTTCAGCACCTGATTCCAGGTCTTGCCGCCGTCGGTCGTCTTGTAGAGGCCGCGGTCGCCGCCGGGCGCCCAGAGCGGTCCCTGCGCGGCGACGTAGACGGTGTCGCTGTCCTTCGGATCGATGACGATGCGGCCGATGTGCTCGGAGGATCTTCAGGCCGACGTTGGTCCACGAGCGGCCGCCGTCCTCGCTCTTGTAGACGCCGTCGCCGTAGGCGACCGACCGCTGCGAGTTCCGCTCGCCGGTGCCGACCCAGACGATGCTCGGGCGCTTCGGATCGATGGTGACCCATCCGATCGAGTACGAGCCCTGCGTGTCGAACACCGGCTGAAACGACGCGCCGCCGTTGACCGTCTTCCAGACGCCGCCCGACGCCGCGCCGACGTAGAACTCGGCGTGATTGGCCGGATTGACCGCAATCGTCATCACGCGGCCGGAGGTGACCGCCGGCCCGATCGATCGCGCGCGCAGGCCGGCGAAGGTGTCGGTGGGAATCGACTGCGCCGGGACAGTCACGACAGCGAGCGCAGCAATGAACAACACGATCAACGCGGGTGTTTTCATATCCACAAGTCTACGCGAATTCTGCGAGGTCCGATTCTCATCGGGCTTGTATCGAGGCGTAACCTAGCATTAGTCTGGCGGCGATGACTACCCGAAGAACGTTTCTCCAGACGACGGCTCTCGGGATAGCCGGCAGCGCATTCGCGCAAACGCCATCGCCGGCGGCGCCAATCGACTTCCACGCGCACTGGATCGGTCCGCACGTCGTCGAGCTGCTCGGCAAACGCACCAGCCCTCGTCCGCCTCAAGGGCAAGGCTGGTTCGACATCGACGCGCGCCTCCGGCAGATGGACGAGGCCGGTGTGCAGCGGCAAGTCCTCTCGTACGTCGGCGCGTCGTACGACGGCATCATGGCGCCGGACGAAGCGCGTCCGTTCTGGCGCGCGCAGAACGACGATGTCGCAGCGCTGATCAAGAAGCATCCGGCACGGTTCTCGGGACTGGCGACGCTGCCGACGGCCAACGTGACGTGGGCGGCCGACGAGTTGCAGCGCGCGCACCAGGAGCTCGGTCTGATTGGCGCGACGCTGCCGCTCGACGCCTTCGTCAGTCTCGCGGGCGCTCGCGCGCTGGCGCCGATCTTCGCGGTCGCTCAGAAGAACCGCAGCCACATCTTCGTGCACCGCGGCGCGGCGAGCGCGGAGAATCCCGGCCGTCAGCCGGAAGTCGGCGCCTCGAATCCGTACTTCGGGCTCGCGAGTCCCGATGCCGGCAACCCGGCAACCATCGCCCTGCCGGGCGACAACGCGCAGGCGCGCACGCTGCTGATCACCGCCACGCACCTGGCCACCGGCGTCATCACGCTGGCGCTGACCGACTTTCTCGACGCCTATCCGGACGTGACCGTCCAGGTGGCGATGATGGGCGGCGCGATTTCGTATGTCGCGGAGCAGATTCAGATGGCCGCGGAGGAAGCCGGACGGCCGGTTCCGGCGAAACGATTCCGCAGCGTCTATCTCGACACCGGCCAGAGCGGCCGCGGGCCACGCGGCATCGCGCTGGCCGCGAAGGTGTTCGGCGCCGATCGGATCCTGTTCGGCACCGACAGCGGGCCGACGTCCCTCGTCGCGCAGACCATCGCCTCAATCAGGCAGGCGGCGCTGACCGCGGAAGAAAAACAACAAGTGCTCGTCGACAACGGCCGCCGGCTGCTCGAGGCGCGGGGCATCAAGTAATCAGATGCTGCCTGCCAACGCCGCCTGGCGCCTGTTACTGGCTGCGGGACTCGGCGCGGCGATTGGGTTGGAGCGCGAGTACCGTCAGAAGCCGGCCGGCCTGCGCACCAACATTCTGATCGCGCTAGGCTCAGCGCTGTTCACGATCCTCTCGAGCCTGATGGGACACGATTCTGGAACCGCCGACCGGATCTCGTCGCAGATCGTCACCGGAATCGGATTTCTGGGCGGTGGCGCCATTCTCCGCAGCGGCAATTCCGTCTATGGGATGACGACTGCTGCCACCATCTGGGTAAACGCGGCGATTGGAGTGGCCGCCGGGGCGGGACACTTCGCGCTCGCCACGGTCGCGGCTGGGTTGACGCTCGTCGTGCTCGCCGTCCTGCCGCCGATTGAGATCTATTTCGAACGCCGTGCGGGCTGGCCGGATCGCCACCACGAAGGGCCAACACCTCGCGAGCCATGATCAGGCGGATACGAAGAAGAACCGGTGGTCGCTCAACACCAGGTGGGTCTTCCGATTATCCGCAAGACATCAGCAGCGCGTCTCGAAAGAGCTTCGAGAGCGGAGAGACCTGCGTGCTATCGAAATCGACTCGCAGCGTCCGATCGCTCCTGTCGAGGCGCGCCGAGGAGAATGGCAGCGCCTGCCACCGAGGCGCCTGTACGCTGCCGGATTGGACAACGAAGTAGCGCACTCGCCCCGCCTGGGCATCCACGAATACGCCCTCGAGCCTGCCGAGTCGCGGCCCGGCCTCCTCGCGGACATCAAGACGGTCGAGAGACGCGCCGGCACCCTGCACGTGATGGGCATCGATGTATTGGAGACGGGATCCTGCGGTGATGTCGTCACACATGGCAGCCTCCAGCTGTTCTCGCTACCGAAACCGGCACAATGAACGTGCCGCGCTCACACCTCCCCTAAACAGCCCGGAAGAGGCGTCACGTCGTATCGTTCGTCCGCAGGGCGAGGCTGGATCTCACGATCGATGGCTCGCAACGGTGACCGGCACACCCTCGGAAAACAGCCGACGTCATGTGATTCACGGTGCCCTCCAAGTCCAGCCTCACTCCACTACGCGGAATCGCGCGGCATGGAAGCTCACCACCCGTCTTGAGGTTCAATTCGCCGGCGATCCCGCAGATCACGTATTTCGCGGTTCAGCTTCGTATAGGTAGATAGGGGTCATGGTGACGAATCAGTGCTTCGCCGTGGATAGAGGGGCACCGCACCAGATGTGACCTGATCGACAGAGACGGCTCGTAACGAGGGGGTCGATATGCTTCCTTGCCAGGGAGTGACGCAGCTGCTCGTTCAGATGAGTCGCGGCGATGCCGAGGCCATGGCGGAAGTAATGCCCTTGCTCTATCGCGAGCTGCACAAGCTTGCGCGCCATCATCTCGGCAGGGAACGCCCCAATCACACTCTTCAGCCCACCGCCCTTGTTCACGAAGCCTACTTGCAGCTCGCCGCACAGCAGCGAGTGCATTGGCAGAATCGGGCGCATTTCTTCGGCATCGCTTCTCAAGCGATGCGCCGAATCCTCGTCGACTACGCCCGGAGCCGCCACGCGGAAAAGCGCGGCGGACTCGCTCGCAAGGTCTCGTTGGACGATGTCGTCATTTCCGATGAGCGGGCGATCGAGCTGATCGCCCTCGACGAAGCGCTTTCGAGCCTCGCGGTCATCGATCCTCGACAAAGTCGGATCGTCGAACTGCGTTTCTTCGGAGGGCTGACGATCGAGCAGACCGCAGAATCGATCGGCGTGTCACCCGCGACGATCAAGCGCGAGCTGAACGTCGCCAAGGCGTGGTTGGCTCGCGAGATCAGGAATCTACGGTCGTGATCGCCGACCAGTGGGAGCGCGTGAAGCTCGTGTTCGACGCCGCTCTGGGGCACGGACCGGGATCGCGCGCGGACTTCGTTGACAAAGCCTGCTCAGGCAACGCGGCTCTGAAAGCCGAGGCGCAGTCGCTGCTGGCCGCTTACGATGCGGCGGATAATTTGATCGACCGGCCGGCGCTGAACGACGGATGGTGGGACGCTGTTGGCTGTCCCCGCGATGGCGAGCTCTCCGGGGCGGTGAGTGCGGACGCCTCTGAGGACGAGGAATTCCACGGCACGTCGCGTTTCGACGTGCATCGGCGGCTGGGCTGCGGTGGCTTCGGTGTCGTCTACGAGTGCTACGACCGGACGCAGGCCAAGCCTAGTAGCCCTCAAGCTGCTCCGGCGGAGGGATTCCCGGTTTCTCTACCGATTCAAGCGAGAGTTTCGCGCGCTCGTCGATATTCGGCACCCGAACGTCGTGGAGCTGTACGAGCTGTTCTCTGAAGACCAGCGCTGGTTCTTTACGATGGAGCTGATTCGAGGAGTCAGCTTCTTACAGTACGTCGCCGACGGCGCTCCTCAGGAATCACGATCCGTTTGCAATCTCGAGCGACTGCGCGCGGCCGGCCTGCAATTGGCGCAGGCGATTGCCGCGGTGCACGGCGCCGGGATGCTGCACCGGGATATCAAGCCGGCCAATGCGCTCGTGGAGCATGACGGGCGGGTGCGCCTGCTCGATTTCGGGTTGGTACACGAGGCGTCGGTGGACTCGTTGCAGAGCGTGGTCCTGGCCGGCACACCCGCGTACGTGTCCCCTGAACAGGCGGCGGGGTTCGCGGTCGACCGGGCAACCGACTGGTACAGCTTTGGCGTCATGCTCTTCGAGTCGCTGACAGGAGCGCTTCCTCCTCGCCGGCGGCAGGCGCCGACATCCGACGAGACGCCGCTGCGCCCAAGTGCGGTCGGGGTCGACGTGCCGGAAGATCTGGACGCCTTGTGCGCGGACTTGCTCCGCTGGATCCGACGACACGGCCTTCGGCGCGTGAAATCATCGCGCGTCTCGGCGGCGACCGCGGTCACCTGACTTCGTTGCCGCCGCTGCCCTCGGCTCAGGAAGCATTCATCGGTCGGGAATCTGAACTGGCCGAACTGAAAACACTCCTCGAGCTCACCAACCAGGGTCGCGCCGTCGTCGTGAACCTCGGCGGCCGATCCGGGATCGGAAAGAGCGCCCTGCTGAGGGAATTCCGCCGGAGACTGGCGCGCGAGCGACCCGACGTCGTCGTGCTCGCCGGTCGTTGCCACGAAAGCGAAATGGTTCCGTTCAAAGCGCTCGACGATGTGGTCGACCGCCTGAGCCGGTACCCTGAAGGCACAATCGCCATCGAAAGCCGAAGCACTGAGACCACACGACGTCCAGTCCCTGGTTCGCGTCTTTGCGAGCCTGGCGCATGTAGAGGCGATTGCCCCGGTGCGGCCCAGACCGATCGAGATTCTGGATTCAGAAGAACTGCGGCAACGCGCGTTTGCCAGCCTGCTGGAACTGCTTTCCCGCTTGGCGGACCAGAGTCCATTGGTGCTGATGATCGACGATGCGCAGTGGGGCGATCTGGACAGCGTGGCGTTCCTCGGCGGCCTGATCAAAGCGTCATCGCCCCCAAACCTGCTACTCATCGCGAGCTTCAGGCTTGAGGATGCTGACACGAGCCCTTTTCTGCAGAGCTGGCGCTCGCAGGCCGCCGCGTCGCAATCGGTCGTCGTTCAAGAGATTGGGCTCGGCGTGCTGACGCCGTCCGAATCGAGCGAGCTGGCGATGCAGCTCTTCACAGGACGCGAAGGCGTCGATCGACCGCGGGCAGAGGCGATCGCGCACGAGTCCTGCGGAGATCCGTTCCTGATCGATCAGCTCGCTCGGTATTCGCAGACTGTCACGACGGACGGCCAGGGCACGTTCACCGTTCGTCGAGTCATCGAGGGACGGATTGCCGGTCTGGCGCCGCAGGTGCGACAACTGCTCGAGATCGTCGCGGTGGCGGGCCAGCCCATTCCCGTGTCGGTTGTGCGTCGCGCGGCTGGCGTCGACATCGATGATCACCCGACGCTCGCGAATCTTGTGGTCGAGCGACTGGTGCGGCTGCGGGAGACGCGCGGGCCACGGGAAATCGAGCTGTTCCACGATCGCATTCGCGAAACGATGATGGCCGCGATGTCCGGCGAGACGCGTCGAGAACGGCACCTGGCGCTGGCGCTGGCGCTGGAGGGCGAAGGCGGATTCGACGCTGCGATTCTCGCGAGGCAGTTTCAGGAGGCAGGCGACTGGACGGCGGCGGCGCGGCATATGTTCGCGGCCGCTGAACAGGCGTCACGTGTCCTCGCCTTCGATCGCGCGGCTCAGTTCTATCGCCTGGCTCTCGATCACGGACACTGGCGCGGCGATCACATTGTCTCGAGCTGCGACGTAAACTGGCCACTGCGCTGGTCCAAGCGGAACGCGGTACAGAAGCCGCCCACGAGTATCTGGCCGCGGCGCGGGAAGCCCAGCCGTCCGTGGCCATCGAGCTGAAACGGCTGGCCGCCGAGCAGTTGCTCCGGAGCGCGCACATCGAAGAAGGCCTGGATCTCTTGCGCCGCCATCGCGCATCAGTTGAGCGTGCGCCTGCCTTCGAGGCCGTGGCACGTCACCTTCAGCCTCTTGTGGCAGCGCACCCGCGTCGCCTGCACCTCCCTTCGAGTTCGTGAACGGCCGCGAGCGTCCGTCGCGATTGAAGATCTGAGGGTTTTGGATCTGTACTGGTCGCTCGGCTATCGGCCTTCAGATGATCGATGTCATTCAGAGCTGCGACTTTCACGCACGTCATCTGCTCCTGGCCCTGCGCGTTGGCGATCGAGACAGCATCGCCATGTCACTCGCCGCCGAAGCAGCGTATCGCTCCACATCCGGCCGACGGAATACTGCGGAGCGTCCGGCGAACTGCTGTCAACCGCTCGCGCGTTATCCGAAGGGACTGAACGTCCCCAGACGCGCGGGTTGATCGCGGCCATGGAAGCGCTGTGTGCGATGTTGGGCGGCGATTGGCGGACCGCATGGGAACTGTCGCAGCGGGCCGACCACATTCTGCGTGAAGAGTGCACTGGGGTGGCGTGGGAGCGGAGCACCAACACGCAGGTGGTGATGGCCGCTGCGCTGCACCTCGGGGAGTGGAGCAAGTTGTCGGATCTTCACGGCGCATCTGGCCGGCCGGCTGCAGGATGCGAAAGCGCGGAACGATATCCACGCGATCAACTCCATGTTCTCCGGGCGGGCACGTCTGCCTGCTCGCCGAGCGGCCGTGGCTCGCTCGCGATCTCGTTCATGAAGCGATTGCTGCGCTGCCGAATACCGGCTTCTTCATTCCCCATTTCGCGGCTGTCCAGGCACAGGTCGACCTGGCGCTGTACGAGAACAACGCCCCGCTGGCGTGGAAGCTCGCACGCTCGCAGTGGGCTCACTTGCAGAAGTCCGGGCTGCAGCGTGTTCAGTACGTCGCCGTCATGGGCCTTTCATTTTCGAGGACGCGCGGCGGTCGCCGCTGCGGCTGCCGCAGACGATGGGTCGATATATCTTCGCGACGCGATCCGCTGCGCCCGGTGGCTCGAGGGTGGGCGTGGCGACTGGGCTCGCATGATCGCGTTCGTCGTGCGCGCGGGCGTTGCCAGCGTCAACAGCGACGAGGCTGCGGCGTAGACTTGCTCGCGCGAGCCGAAGCCGACGCGGACGCTGCTCAAATGTCGCACTATGTTGCGGCCTGCCGGTACCAGCGCGGAAGACTTGTCGGCGGTTCCGATGGTCAGGCGCTGATGGCTCGCGCGATGGCCTGGGCGACGGCACAGCATGTCGTCGATCCGCCGCGGATCTTCGACATGCTGGCGCCGGGCAGATGGGAGCGGTAGAGCGACGCTCAGTCGGCTGGCGCCGAGAGAATCACAGCGTGTGCCGGGATGGTGAATTTGCCTGCGCAAGGTGTGGTCGCACTCGACTTCGTGCAGACGTTTTGAGCTTCTTGCACGCCAGTATCAAGGCACCTGGACCAAGGAGGAGCAAGGTGGCTGGCTCGGGAGCCGGACCGGGAGGCACTGGCGTGGGGCCGGCGCAACCAAAGGCCGTCGGATCGAGTGTCGAGCAGTGCTCCGCGAAGTAATAGATCTGATAGGAAGTGATGTCGAGGTGCCCCAGCGCGTCTGCGACGATTGATCCATTCATGGCGAGGCAGAAATCGTCGAAGTGCGATCCTCCGGTCGTGAGCGGATGGGCAACAGCGGTTGCCGAGAAGAACGCCGGCGGCGTTCCGCAGACTCCAATGGTGGTGCCAAATGGCCCTGCCGCAGTGGGCACAATCACCAGGGAGAGCGTCACAGGCCCGACCGGGTTCGGATTGATGTCCCCTGGATCCGGACCGAGAAGGTGCTGGATCGTCCAATCGACCCGAACGATGTCGGGGACCAACGGTCCCGGAAGCCCGGGGGACTCGAAAATCGTTGACGAAGATTCCCAGGGGGTACCAGGTATGTCGACGAGGAAGTGAACCTCAGGGAAAAAGCCGACGCCTCTGCCCGTGACACGCGTATCGAACGAGGACGTCGTGTCCATAAGGTTCGTGATGGTGATGGCATTCGCGTCGACGCGCGCGGGACACAGCAGCACGCAGCCGACTCCGATGACCATGAGGGCGTTCCTCAGGCTGCCGATGCCGAGCGCACCACGGATTCTCATTAGGACCATCCTTTCTCCGCAATCTGGCGACAATGTCCAACTCAACACACGGCCGGGACACTTGGAACGGCTCACGTGAATCCGCAACGAGCTCGCCCTGGGCAGATCGACGCGACGACTACCTGAAGTAAGGGGGAGGATTGTTCTTAATCGCGAAATCGAACCAGCTCTTGCTGATCCTTTCCAGCTCGCGGCATTCCTTCCCCTTCTTCTTCTCCGAGCCGTCCTGATTTGAGAGCTCCACGTCATTTAGCATGCGAGCGATGGTGGCCAGATATGTCTTTTCGAAGACGTCACCAAAGGTGTACGTCCCGGAATGGTGCCGGCGCGTGCCCTCGATCGACATGGTCCATTGGTCGCCCGCTGCCACCGCAGGTCAGAACGCGGACCGCGAAGAGGCGCACGCTCTTGGCGATTCCATAGGTCGCGCCGCCAATCGTCCCGGCGACGTGCGTGCCATGACCGTTGCAGTCGATGCCGTTTCGGCCGTCGCCCACGACATCAACCGCTACGGACGCCCGGCCCGCGAACTCGACGTGCGTCGTCCAAATCCCGGGTCGATCACGTAGACGTTCGTCCCGGGACCGGTCTGGCCAACGTTATACGTGCGATTGAGCGGCAGAAGCCGCTGATCGATCCGGTCGAGTCCCCATGGCGGATTCGCTTGCGCGACGCTGATCGACATGAGCCCGTCTTCCTCGACCAGCGCCACACGCGGATCCGCGCTTAGCGCTCTCACCGCCCCTTCCGGCATCTGCAGTGCGAAACGCCTTAACGGCGTGTTGGTAGACGTGACCGACCTGTCCCGCGAACGTGCGGGCCAGATCGGTAGCGGTTGACGTGATCGCGGCGCGTTCGGAACCAATTCGAGAGCGCAACGGCTCTTCGTTGAGCAGCACGATGTACCGGTTCGGAATCGCGCGTTCGACGGTGCGAAATCGCTGCGTCTGTTCCTGCGCGAGTCCTGGCCGGAGGAGCATCGCGACGACGAGAGCCGCACCAGCAACCGAGACAGCCAACCGAGTGAAAGCCTGCGCCAGAATAGGCATGTCTCCTCGCCTGTCTCAACACGCGGAGACGGAGCGCACAAGGGCTCACAAGGAGAAGCAGCGCTTCACCGAGAGGCCGATCGGGAAGAGGGAAGGATACTGAAGCCGCAACGGACCCGGCGCGAGTCTTCGCAATGCTCGCGCCGGGCAAATGGAAGGGTGGAGTCCTGGGCAACGCATCCAACTGGTTCCGCCGAGCGAGCAAAGGTCAAACCTCGAATATCAGTCAATCAACAAGTCAGCCGCGTCGGCTGCCACTGCCCGGAGCGAAGACCTTTCGACGCTTCCAAATCGTCAGCAGACCGCTTGTGCCTACTAAGAGGAAGGTTGCCGGCTCAGGAACGGGCCCAACATCTGCCGTACGGTATTGATACCCCCACCACTCACCTCCGTAGAGAGTCACACTGTGAAACCCCGTGGGATTAACGTTGTCGACCGCCAGCAACACTTGAAACTCGACGTTGGCATAAAAATCCTCGATTTCGTTTTCCGGAGCGCTGGGGATATCCAGGAACCAACTGGTTCCGTTGGGCAGCCTTCCAGAGGCGCCCGCTGGGTCATAAAACGGCACTGTTCTATCAAATGGATTGTCCAAGTGAATGTCGGTGGCACCGTTGTAGTCGGCCGAGACGGCTTGAATCCAATGAATGTCCGCGGGATCTCCCGGTTGCGGCGTGTAAGTCAAGCTGAAGACCGCACCCCCTCTATCTTCATGAAACCGCCCACCGTATTGAGCACCGTCAGGCGCGGTGACGGTGGGTTCGTCTACTACCCACGCGAAATAGTCATTGATGGTCAAGTCCCTGTTCAGGTTCGTGAGACTGGAATAGCTGAAACGCCAATTGTTCACCCTGTCCGGAACGGCTGCCAACCAGGCGGCCAGCCCCGAATCGATCCAAGGGCAGGAAAACACTGGGATGGCCGGGCTGGGCTTCAAAGTGCTCGTGTTGAAATCATCTGGCCCCCAGCCGGTGGCGGTCGTGGGCATCAGCGCCGCATAACCCGTTGCTGGTATTGACCAACAGCAGCACACCAGTAACAGACATTGCATGTAGCGAGGGCCCTTCCTGGTGGAGGAAGCCACGCAGATTCGTGGAGTGGTTTTTGATCTCATGATGAAGGGGTTTTGGCGTCTCATGTCGACTCTCCTTTCGGCACCTACCGAAGTGGTGTGTACGTTATGGATGCGAGCAACTTTCGAGCGTCGGGCGATCCTTCAAAGTCCGACTTGAGCGTGAGCGCCTTATCCAGCGATTGCTTCGCTCTGACTGCGTCGCCGTTCTTCGCATAAGCCAATCCGAGGTGGTAGTAGTACAGCGGATTGGTCGAGTCCTTCTGGATGCTGCGCTGCAGCGCCGCGATCGCGGGGCCAGGTAAGTCTTTTTTGTAGTAAATCCACCCTAGAGTGTCGTTGATTTCAGGACGGTCAGGCTCCTGCTGCGCAGCGGTCTGCGCCAGCCCCAACGCCACGTCGAGGTTGTCGCCGCGATCTGCGTACAGCCACGCCAGATTGTTAGCGGCAACGACGGCCCGCGGCGATGTAGCCAGAACCTGTTCATATTGGTTCTGAGCCTCGGCGAACCGGTTCTGCGCTTGCAGGATGAGGGCAACCATCGTCTGCGCAGAGGTCGCAGTGGCCGAGTGAGGCCGCAACTTCATCAACATTTCAAATTCGACCTTGGCGGACTCCAGCTCTCGGTCAAGCGTTAACAGTTGTCCGAGCATCCCGCGGGCCTGAAGGTTCGCGGGTTCGATCTCGATCGCGTGCCGCAACGCCTGTTCGGCTCGCGCGCGATCGCCCGCCACCACGTAGGTGCTCGCCATCAGTACTTCCAGGCGAGCGTCACGTGGCGCTTTCGTCAACATCGCTTCTACTCTTGCGCGAGCCTCCGTCGCCTTCCTCGCCGTCAGGTCCAGGCCGACCAGACCTGAAAGTGCTTCAAACGAGTGGCCATCGAGCGCCAGTGCTCGCTCGAAGGAACGCTTCGCCGCGACGCCATCCCCCTTCGCCAAGTACAGGACGCCAGTCTGGCTGTGCACGGCTGACACATTGGGGTACTTCGCCAGCAGGGCTTTTATTTCGCTCTCCGCTTGCGTCAGTTCGCGGCGCGCGATCAGGCCACGCGCCAGCAGCAGGCGGGCGTCGGGATTGTCGGGCTGACTCGTCAGCGCTTGACGCGCCGATTCGATGGACGCCGCAGCGTTCCCATTGGCAAGCTGCGTGCGAGACAACTCAATCAGCGCGACGGTCGCCCGGGGATTGAGTTTCAGGACTTCAGCTGAACGCCTTCCCAGCTTCATCGAGCTGGCCGGTCGCGGGTACATCTTGCCCAGGAAGAACTGCGCTTGCGCAGATCTCGGGTCTGCCTCGCAGGCGGCCGTCGCGTGCGACAGAGCAGCATCGACTTGCCGTTCGGCCAGGAGGAACCGCGCCTTCAACAGCAGACCTGCCGACGTACTTCGGCTGACGCGTGAGGAGATTGTTCAGCCGCGTGTGAGCCTCCACTTTCCGTCCCCCGGAATACTCGATGGCCGCAAGTCGGCTCTGAGCTCCAGCGAACGCGTGCGGGTCCGCGACATCGACCATGTTGAGGATCGGAACCGCATCACTCGCCCGGTCCATCTGGGTGTAGTCGTCCGCCAGCGCCAGCTGCGATGCAGCGGATCTTCGCGACACCAACCAACGTCTTCAAATACGGCTCGGCCTCCGGTGCGCGGCCCGAGGCGAGATACAACAGCGCGAGCACGCGATTCGCCGTCGCATTGGCCGCATCGAGCTGCAGGGTGTCGAGGAGCGCACGTTCGGCCTCGCCAGCCCGCCTGGTTGACAAGTAGAACGTGGCGAGCGCCAGGCGTGCAGGAACCGACTTGCCATCTATCTGGACGGCCTTTGTGAAGGCGTCCTCGGCTCCTTCACGATCTCCCTTCGCGAGCTGCAGCGCGCCGAGGCTGTCGTACGTGGTCACTGCGGTCCGGATCGAGGTCGATGGCTTCTTCGATCTGGGCAATGGCGCTATCGAGATCCTTCAATCCGGCCAGGGCCGACCCGCGGAGGATTTGCGCCTGGACGTTCTTCGGATCGTTCGCCAGAATCCCTTCGGCTCGGGCCTTCGCGTCTTCGAACTGACGTCCCAGCAGCAGCATCTGCCCGGCCTTGAGCTGACTCTCCACGTTGGTGGGCATCAGATCGGCCGCGCGGATGTATTCGCGATACGCCTCGTGCGGGATCGTTGGTGAGAACGTACGCCTCCGCCAGCTTGTAGCGCGCCTCGCCGAACCGCGGATCCTGCTGAACCGCGTTCCGGTATTGCACGATCGCTTCCTTGAATTTCTTCTCGGCAAAGTAGGCGTCGCCGCTCTTGAGATAGGTGCGCTTGGCAGCCTCCGGGTTCTTGCCGCACGCCGTCGCCAGCACCGAGGCCAGCACGGCCAGACAAATCGCCGAGGTGACGGATACGCCTGGACGAGCCTCCATCCAGTCCGCGGCGGCGCGACGCGCACCGCCGTCCAACCAGGAGAAGTCCGACGCCCATCAAGAAGATGCGCGCGGGTTCTGACAATGAGACGACGGTGCTCATGTGAACTGCTCCTTCGTTGCGTGACACCCGACCGACGACCCGGTTGCCGGACACGCGGTGCGCTCGCATTGGTCGGCCGTGTCAGACGACGTTCAACTCAACACGCGGAAACCGACGGCCGGAAGGCTCACGCGGAGCGCGTCGTGGTCTGAGAACCGGCCTGGCAATCGGACGGTTATGAAACTGACGGGAGGCGACGTGAGGAAACGCTGTCGCTGTCATGGGTCCGACCGGGAACGACGATGTGAATGACGTTCAACCGATAAAACAGCCGCGCATCGAATCGGCCCCTGGCGACGCAGTCACAAAGATCCATCGATGACGACGCGGCAATGCGCGGCACGTCGCCACGTCTGTCTGGAGACGCCAGCAACTTCATCAGGGCGAACTGGTCGCGCGATTTCAAGGTGTGAACTTCTCCGACAAAGAGAATGGCGGTGCCGTGATCGGTCGCAATCCGGACCCGGTTGGCGGCGATCGTCCCGATGAGGTCCTCTCCCGCCGCCGGGTCGCACGTCAGAACCTCGCGAACGTGCCCCCGGCGCTCGCGCGCGGCAATCGCTCGGACGATACGGAGTGCATCGGCTGGCAGCGCCGTGATGAGGACCGGAGCCAGCGACATCGCGGCAAGGGTGATGTCGTCTTCCAAGGACCTGGCAGCGTCCTGCCGCGTGAGTCGCGAACCATTCTGTCGGCTCATAGTCATCTCAACACGCGGAGACGGCGTGCGAGACGGCTCACCCAGCGTGTGGCGGGGCCGATCAGGAAGGCTTCGGGATCACACGGCCGAGAGGGAGTCAGGAAGAGCCGTCACGCTTGTGGATCCGATCCACCGCTCGACGAAACAGGTCACCGAGCGCGAACCCTGCATGACGAGTCGCAAGGCGGTTGTACCGTTCTCGCTGTTCGTCGGCTGGCATGCTCGGAGATATCTCGACCCATACCGAACCAACGCCGACGCAATAGCGACCGCATAAAGAAGCACCGCCGCTTCGCGATCGTCGCGCCGTTCGGCTTTTGTCATGAGGACCTTTGACGCTTCCTTGATTCGAACCAGGTCGGGGTACCGACGCTGTCGGTGCCATCGCGTCCTCGAGCAGACCCTCGCCTGGAGCGCCTACTCGTCGACCGAGTGCTCCCAGCGTCTGGCTGGCGCCCGCGGCGCCGTCCAGGCGCGTTCCATCCTCGGCCGGAGATTCCAGCGCCGCCACCAGCAGATCTTTCATCCGAAACCCGGTCAGCGACGTGATCCCCGTGCCCAGGCCCGGCGGATTCTTGGAGTCATCGCTTGTCATAGAACTCCTATCAGATTCCGAAGCTCCTGCTCGAACGCCTTTTCCGAACCGAGATCTGTGGCAATCAGATCCCATAGCACCCCGCGAAAACAGCGGACAACGGTCTCCGCGCGAGACCTCGCCGTTTTCTCATCGAGATCGAATGCAGCGCCCACGTCTTTCCAACTGGGCGGTTCGTCCGATCCACAGAGAAATCGACGGCTGAACAGCTGGAAATGCACCTGATGACCTCTGTCCACGGAGATCGCTTCGACTTTCGCGATCGCCATTCTCACGATGCTCTGGCCCCACGCTCTCAGTAGGTCGGTATCGGGCGCGAGCGCCGCCGCGTCCGCCGAGGCCCTCCCAGCCTTGTCTGAACCCGTCCGGGTGGACGGCGGACTCCGCCGATTCCTCCTTCTTGCGTGCCAGCCGTCGGTGTTCGTCGACGAGAAAGTTCCGGATCGATTGCTTCAGGTATGGCCTGAAGCTTCCTTTCGCCCGGTCGGCGCGGAGAAGGAGGCGACCGGAAAGAACGGCGGTGACGAAGAACTGCTGTGTCAGCTCCTCAGCGGTGGCGGCGTTCCGAACAATCGCCGCGATGTAGGCGTGCACCGCGGTGTAATAGCGCTCGGTAAACTCGTTGATCGCCGCGGAATTCCCGGCGGCGCGTCCCTTCGACGCCTGCCCGAGAAGCGTCCAGGACGTTTTGGGAAAACCGCCTCCGCCCTGCTCCGGCGGCGCCGACCCCTTACCGTTCCGGTCGTTCTGTTCCATGACGTTGAGCCGTCAATGCCGCGTCGCAGTCGCCGGCGGACGGCGGTGATGCGTCGCCTGCTCGTAGGCGTACGCGAGCGACAGCATCCTGGCATCGGTCCACGGCCGCCCGAGAAACGACACGCCGAACGGGTAGCGGCCGCCGATGAATCCACCAGGGACCGTCACCTGCGGCAGACCGGTCAGCGCGCTTTCCTCGCAGGTGCCCGGCTCGCCGCCATACCGCTCGAGGCCGCCTTCGTGGGTGTGCGGGCGGGCCAGGTTCGCCGGATACAACAGCGCGTCGAGCCGCTCGCGCTCCATCAGATTGACGAAGAAGTCGCGGAAGCTCTCGCGCGTCGCGTGAAATGCGCGGCTGGCCTCGCGCAATGCGTCTCCGGTTGGCGTCGGCGCCAGCGCCGTCTCGAATCGCCGCGCGCTGACCGGCGCGAGCTTTCCGGAGGCCAGCAGTTCCTCGAGCGTGATGACCTTGCTCCCCGGGCTTCGACGCCTCGCGACAGATACGCGATCCAGGCGGCCTTGAGCGCACCCGGTTCGCTACCGCGCGCTTGCCGGTACCGCGCCTCGATTCCGGGGACGTCCACCTCGACGACTGTCGCGCCGGCCTTCTCGATCTCCCGCGCGACCGTGTCCATCATCGTCGCGATTTCGCGCTCGCCGGTGAAGCCGACGAATCGCTGCCGCAGCATGCCGATGCGCGCGCCGCTCAACGCATCGGCGTTCAAGCGCCGCGGCGAACGAGCCGCTGATGTGGCGGGCCGCGTCCGCGGTGACCGGATCCTCCGGGTCGGCGCCGGCGACCTGATCGAGCGCCAGCGCCACGTCGCGCACCGACTTCGCCATCGGGCCGACCGCGTCGTTGTACGGATTGAGCGGCATCACGCCGGCGCGGCTGGTCAGCCCGCGGGTCGTGCGGATCGTGGCGAGCGACGCGAACGCCGCCGGATTCGACAGCGAGTTGCAGGTGTCGGTGCCGAACGCGACGGTCACGAGGCTGGCCGCCACGGCGACGGCGCTGCCGCCGCTCGATCCCGCCGTGCTGAGCGACGGGTCGTAGGCGTTGCCGATCGTGCCGGCGACGGAGCTGATGCCGAAGTCGCCGAACGGAAACTCGTCGAGGTTGGCCTTGCCGAGCACGACCGCGCCGCGCGCGGCGCATGCCGGCCGCCATCCGCGAATCGAGCCGGGGACGATGGTCGACGAGCGCCAGCGAGCCGCCGGTCGTCGGCAGACCGAGGACGTCGATGTTGTCCTTGAATGCGATCGGAATGCCGTGGAACGGGCTGCGCAAGCGGCCGGCGGCCCGTTCCGCGTCCAAGGCGCGCGCTTCGGCGATCGCCCGCGGATTGAGCGCCAGCATCGCTCGAAGCGCCGGGCCGTTGCGATCGTACACGGTCAGCCGCTGCAGGTAGTCGCGCACGACGTCCTCGGAAGTCGTCAGGCCGCGCGTCATGGCATCCTGAATCTCGTCCGCCGTCTTCTCGAAGACCGAAAATGCCGGCTGAGGCCTTCGCGGCCCATCGGCGCCGGCAGCGTCCAGTTGGCGATCTGCGACCGCTGCAGCGCCGTGAGACCGCGCAGATCCGGCTCCGCCACCAGCTTGCGCGCCATCGACGTCACACGCGAGATCTCCGAGCCGGCCTTCGGAATCGTCGTCGCGCCGCGCGAGCCGTAGACTTCGCTCAACCCCTTCACCACGAAGGTCACCAGCGCCGTCGTCTGCCTGGGCTTCAGCGTGAACCTGAACACGTAGCCGATGTGCGCTGGATCGAATCCGGGCCACGGATCCGCAAATGGATCCCCGTACATGTCGCCGACGCCGGTCAGCACGCCGCGTCGCGAGCCGAGCACATGGGACGACGGTCCGTGGCCGGATGGACCTTTCATCGGATCGTCCACGCGTTTCGCGTTCTGCATGACCGTGACGAACGTGTCGCTGGCGTCGATCAGCCGATCGCCGCTGGACGACGTGGCGACCGCCACCAGCCCGCCGTCCTCGTACGCGCCGGTCGCGCCGCCCCAGGCGACATCGACGATGCGATCTTGATCGGCGACGTTGGTGAAGCTGTCGAAATAGCGCAGGTAATCGGTGTTCGGCGGCGCGAAGATGGCGCGCGAGACGACGATGTCGCCGCGCAGCACCGGGGTGATGGAGTCGAACCGTCCCCCGCCGTCGGCCGCGAGGCCGAAGCCGGTGAGGTACTGATTGCGGACGACCAGCGTCCGATCGGGCCGCTGAACTTGCAGCTTGAGGTATCCGAATCCGTTGAACGGATACGCGCGGCCGCCCGTCGCAATGCCGCCGCTGTCCTGGGACCAGGGCGAGGTGTCCTGGATGTCCCAGAACTGTCCATCGGCCGAGCTGACGTGGGTCACGGCATGGAGTCGCAGCGTCAGCAGCGCAATCGAGACCGCGATGGCGATCGTCCGCATGAGCGGCATTGTAGGCTAGTGCCAGTGGCCTGTCCTTGGCGAACCAGAAGGGTTTCGTGATTTCGTGTTTTCGTGGCAGGCCACAACTGGTCCTGATTCAGCGTGGACGCTCCACTGGAGCGGTCCGACCAACTACAATCCCTCTATGCGAAGAATCGCGCTTGTCGTGCTCGCGGCCGGCCTTCTCCTTTCGGTCCCGTTGGCGGCCCGGCAGCCGCTGCACGCGCGGCATGGGATGGTCGTGGCGATGGAAGCCACCGCCGCCGACGTCGGCGTCTCGGTGCTTGCAGAAAGGCGGCAACGCCGTCGACGCGGCGGTCGCCGTCGGTTTCGCGCTGGCGGTCACGCATCCCTTCGCCGGCAACATCGGCGGCGGCGGCTACATGCTGATCCGGATGGCGGACGGCCGTACCACGTTCATCGATTTCCGCGAGCGTGCGCCGGAGAAGGCGACGCGCAACATGTATCTGGATGCCAAAGGCGAGCTGACGAAAGACAGCATCGAGGGCTGGCGATCATCCGGCGTCCCGGGCACGGTCCGCGGCTTCGAGATCGCGGTCAACAAGTACGGGCGGAAGAAGTGGGCCGAGGACATGGCGCCGGCGGTGGAGCTGGCGTCGAAGGGCTTCCCCTTGTCCTGGGGACTGACCGAGCTGTTCAAGGGGTCGAAGAGCCTGCCGACCTCGCCGGAGTCCAAACGGATCTTTCTGAACAACGGCACGCCATTCGAGCCCGGCGACCGGCTCGTCCAGCCCGAGCTTGCGCAGACGCTCGCGCGCATCTCGGCCAACGGCGCCAGCGAGTTTTACGAGGGCGAGACGGCGAAACGCTTTGCCGACGAAATGGCGAAGCACGGCGGGCTCATTTCCCTGTCTGATCTGAAGAACTACAAGGCGGTCGAGCGGACGCCGCTGACCGGCACCTACCACGGCTACACGATCATCACTTCTCCGCCGTCAAGCTCCGGCGGCATCGCCCTGCTCGAGATGCTCGGGATTCTCGATGGCACCGGCTACGAGAAGAACGGCCATGGCTCGGCGGCCGCCGTTCACTATCTCGCCGAATCGATGCGCCGTGCCTACGCGGATCGCAACGAGTATGTCGGCGATCCGGATTTCGTGAAGGTGCCGATCGGCGGGCTGCTCGATCCTGGGTATCTCGCACGGCTGCGCGCGTCGATCGATCCGGAGCGCGCGACACCGAGCGACCGCGTCCGGCCGGGCAAGCCCTCGGGCACCGAACAGATGGAGACGACGCACTACTCCGTCGTCGATGCGGAAGGCAACGCGGTGGCCGTCACCTACACGCTCAACGGCGGGTACGGCAACGGCATCACCGTGCCGGGTCTCGGGTTCCTGCTCAACAACGAGATGGACGACTTCGCCGCCAAGCCCGGTACGCCGAACATGTTCGGCCTGGTGCAGGGCGAGATCAACGCCATTCAGCCCGGCAAGCGGCCGCTCTCGTCGATGACGCCGACGATTGTCCTGAAGGACGGCAAGCTGTTCATGACCGCCGGCGCGCCTGGCGGTTCGCGCATTTCCACCGCGGTGCTGCAGGTCATTCTGAACGTGATTGACTTCGGGATGAACGTGCAGGACGCCGTCGACGCGCCGCGTGTGCACCATCAATGGCAGCCGGACAAGCTGTCGCTCGAGCGCGGCATCTCGCCGGACACGGTTGCGCTGTTGAGGGGTCGCGGCTACGACGTGGACTACTCGGCGGGCGTCGTGCTGGCGCAGGTGGCCGCGATCGTCAGCGACGGCGGGTGGCTGCAAGGCGCATCGGACGGCCGATCGATTGCCGGAAAAGCTTCCGGTACTGAGAGAAAAGAGAAGGCGTTTCTCTGCGGGTTCCGCGTGCTCTGCGGTGATCGTCGTGTTGGACGCATCGGCGCGCGCGGTCGGAACATACGTCCGCGCCGCACGAACCGATGCTGCGGCGGCAATGCTAGGCGGCTTTCCCCTCGGTCTTGCGACGGCGGCGGACGTTGACCCACGCGAATCCCACGCCGACTCCGATGACAACCATCGTCCAGAACACCACGGAGCCTCCCTTCGAATTGGTCTGAGTACCGCAATCGCGGTGCCTTCGGGCAGCTCCCGGCGAGCGAACGCGTCAATCTCCTTCTAACGGCGGGACTTCCGGCGGCGGACCCGAGCGGAACGGCCTGCAACGTTGTGAAACTGTCAGCCGACGGCGGACCGGTTCCGCAATTCGCGTTGCATATTTGTCGTTTCAGCGGCAGCGGTCTGCCAATGGGCCGCCCGTGCAGCCCTGAAGGGCTGAGCTATTTCGATCCAACATCCATCGTCGACGTGAAGCCGTTCGTGCCGGAGTAACTGAACGTCGTCTTGTCGCTGGCGTGCTTGTGCGACACCGACTTGTACTGGGTGTAGTCCTGGAAGGCGGCGCTCGGCAGGTTCATCACCTTCACGGGCTTGCCGCCGAACCCGCTCAGCACTTCCATCTCGACGGACGACTCAGGACCGGAGAACCTCACCCGCTTCTCGGTGAAGTCCATCGTGATCGGCGCCTTGGTGAACGACAGCATGCCCTTGTGAAAGCCGGCGAACGCAATCGGCAGGAGCGCTTCGACCGCGCGCATCTGCCGATCGCTCACCGCATCGCTGACATAGATCTTCGACCAGCTGCGCATCGTGAACGTCACCAGAAACGACACGCCGGCGAGGTCCACGTCCTCGTAGTGCCCGGCCTTGATGGCGATGAGCCGATTGCCTTCGCAGGGATTCTTTGACGGCTCCCCGCCGAAGTTGCAGGGACAAGACACGGTGCAGCTGCAGCTTTCAGCGACCGTCGCGGTCACGTGCCAGCTGGGCGGCGCGGCGCTCTGATTCGTGAGACCCGCCAGAACGATCGACGCTGCAAGAAAGTGGCGCATGCTGAGAGCGTCTACCTTGCGGCCGCCGCTGTCAACCGATCGCGGTCGACGAGCTGCGCGAGAACCACCTGGGCGTACAGCCGATGGCCGAAGTCATTGGGATGATTCAGGCCGTTGCCGGTGACATCGTAATAGCTCTTGCGCGCCAGGAGGTGCGTCCACAACGTCGTGACGTCGGCCAGGACGGCGCCGCGGCCGCTGAGCCGCGCGAGGGCGTCGCGATAGGCCGGGAAGCGCGGCATGACGCGAGGGTCTGCCTCCGGATTCGGCAGCATCGGCGACACGATCACGAATTCCGCATCCGGCGACGTCCTCCGGACCTGATCCATCAGGGCACCGACGTTGCCGGCGAGCTCCGCCGGCGCGGCATAACTGGCGTCGTTCATCCCGTAGGCGACGATGACCAGTTGCGGATTCACCGACGCGACGCGTTCGACGTCGGCGAGACCGTGGTCCGACGTCCAACCCGCTACCGCGAAGTTGTGGAGCTCGATTGGCGATCCGTACGCCTGTTCGAGACCGGCCGCGACCAGCGCGCCATAGCGCGGCCTGATACGGCGGCACGCCGATGAAGCCCGAGGCGTTGTACCCCTCTGAAATGCTGTCGCCGGTCAGCGCCACGCGCACCGGTTCGGCGGCTCGAAGTCTTCGAATCGTGCCGGGGACCGCCTCGTCCGCGCACCAGGGGGTCGGACCGTCCCATTCGCCGGCGTGCGTGTAGCTGACCTCGACCTGGCGCCGGTGAAAGGCGTCATCGTCCGCGCAGACCAATGACGCCACGTCTTCAGGTGCGGTGCACGGCATCCTCGAGCCGGGGAGCCGCACCACGGTCCGTTCAACCCGCCTCACCTCGAAGTCCCGGCCTTCCTCGAACGTCGTCTCGCGCCCGGCGTCGTGCAGCGACAGCACGCGTTCCGGGGCGAAGAGCAGGGACGCCGTCGACGACTCGCCTTTCGCGCCGATGAAGAAAAGAGATTCGTCGTACATCGTCGAGGTCGTCCAGAACGGCCACAGTCGAGGTTCGAGCGTCACTGGCACCGTGCTTGATATTAGCCTCAGGTATGAGTCAGCACAGGTGGTCGCCCTCGCGGTTCGGGCTCGGAAACCTGAAGCGCCACGAGCTCACCTGGTTGTTCGTCGGTCTGGGCGCCTGCGTCCTCCTGCTGGTCTTCCTGACGCTCGCGAGTGGGGTGATCGAAGGCGACACGCAGGCGTTCGACACGAAAATCCTGCAGTCGCTGAGAGACCCGCACGATCCGTCGAAGCTGATCGGGCCGCCGTGGCTCGAGGGCTCGCTTGTCGACCTCACGGCGCTCGGTGGTCCGACTGTCCTGACGCTCGTCGTGCTCGCGGTCATCGGCTTTCTGCTGCTGCAGACGCGCTATCGGACCGCGCTCTTCGTCGTGGCGACCTGGCTCAGCGGCGAGTTCGTGAACAGCGCCCTGAAGCACGCCTTCAACCGGCCGCGACCGACGATCGTTCCCCACCTGCGCGACGTCTTCTCCACCAGCTTCCCGAGCGGTCACGCGATGGAATCGGCCATCGTCTACCTGACGCTCGGCGCGATCCTGATGCGCGTCGCCGAAGACCGTGTGACGAAGGTGTACTGCCTGGGCATCGCTGTTCTGCTCACCGTCGTGGTGGGGGTGAGCCGGGTCTACCTGGGCGTTCACTACCCGACGGATGTCATCGGCGGCTGGATCATCGGCTTCGCGTGGGCATCAATCTGCTGGCTGGTGGAAGCGCGATTCGAGGCCACCGCCGGCATCGTGGACGAGAAAACCAAGACGGCCTGACCTGGAGGCACCTGTGCTTCACAAGATCGACAAGATTCGCGGCTTTCACATTCTGGCGGCGGACGGCGAGATCGGCCACGTCGACGAATTCCTCGTGGACGAGCGCGACTGGAGCGTTCGCTACCTGGTGGTCGATACCAGCAACTGGATCGGCGGTCGATCCGTGCTCATCTCGCGCGAGGTGGTGGACGCCATCGACTCGCCGAACCGGAAGATTCGCGTCAGGCTGACGCGCGACGAGATCAAGCGCGGGCCGTCGGTCGATAGCGCGGACATCGAAACGATCGAGACGCTGCCCGCGGTCTGGATCATGTGAGGGGTCAGACCGGGTCTGACCCCGAGGGGGTCAGAGTGGGGTCAGAGTGGTGTCTGACCCCGGCCTGCGATCTTGACGGCTCGAGCTGTGGGCAAAATCTGCGACGTTCAGGGGCTCGCGCTCGCGGACGCTACAGATGAGCCGCCTCAGGCGTCGACCGGCGACTCCTCGAGCAGCTTGACGGCGGGATGCTGTCGCTCGAAGTACTCCACTTCCCATTTCGACGCGAACAGGATCACACGCCTCTCCTGCCGGTCGGTCGCCACCGCGGCGCCGCCGCCGAGCGACGGAATCGCCTGCGCCGGATCGGCGAGCCATCGTGCCGCCGCGTACGACGTCGGCTCGATGACCACCTCCACGCTGTATTCGGTGCGCAGCCGGCTCGCAATCACGTCGAACTGCAGCGCGCCGACGACGCCGACGATCGGCTCGCGGCGGCCGCCGGCGGTGAAAAACACCTGCATCAACCCCTCTTCCTCGAGTTGCCGCAGCCCATCGTCGAACTGCTTGTACCGTTGATCCTGCAGGCGCACGCGCCCGAAGTGTTCGGCGGGAAAGCGCGGCAGGTCGAGGAAGCGCACCGGCGCGCCTGAATGCAGGGTGTCGCCGATCGCGAACTGCCCCGGGTTCACGAGGCCGATGATGTCGCCGGCATACGCGACGCTGATCGTTTCGCGCTCGCGGCCGAAAAAGCGATACGCGCGCGACGCGCGAATCGGCTTGCCCACCCGGCTGTTCTGGACCGCCATGTCCTTCGTGAACCGGCCCGAGCACACGCGCACGAACGCGACGCGATCGCGATGCCGCGGATCCATGTTCGCCTGGATCTTGAACACGAAGCCGGTGAAGCGTTCCTCGGTCGGCGCGACGGTGCCCTCGTCGCTCGGACGCGGCTGCGGCGACGGGGCGAGCTCGACGAGCGCCCGCAGGAACGGCTCGAGGCCGAAATTCGTGAGCGCGCTGCCGAAGAACACCGGCGTCTGGCCGCCGGCGCGGTAGGCGGCGGCGTCGAACGGCGTGCCGGCGCCGCCGATGACGTCGAGGTTCTCGCGGAAATGCGCGTACACGTTCTCGCCGATCGAGATCCCGCGCGGCCGGGTCGTCGAGCGACGAGATGTCGACCGGCGCGCGAAACTGCCCCTGCGCTTCCCGCTCGTACAGCAGCATGTGCCTGCGCGGGATGTCGTACACGCCGCGGAAGTTCTCCGCGCTGCCGATCGGCCAGTTGACCGGCGCGGCGGCGATGCCGAGCGTCCGCTCGAGATCGTCCAGCAGTTCCAGCGGATCGCGCGACGGCCGATCGAGCTTGTTGATGAAGGTCAGAATCGGCAGGCGATGGCGGCGGCAGACCTCGAACAGCTTGCGCGTCTGCTCCTCGACGCCGTTGGCCGCATCGATCACCATCACGACGCTGTCGGCCGCGATCAGCGCGCGATACGTGTCCTCGCTGAAGTCCTTGTGGCCCGGCGTGTCGAGCAGCGACATCCGCCGCCCTTCCAGCTCGAACTCGAGCGCCGCGGCCGTGATCGAAATGCCGCGCTCCTGCTCGAGCGCCATCCAGTCCGACGTGGCGTGACGGCGTGCCTTTCGTCCCCGAACGGCGCCAGCCAGCTCGATCGCCCCGGCATACAGCAGCAACTTCTCGGTGAGCGTGGTCTTTCCCGCGTCGGGATGCGAAATGATGGCGAACGTGCGGCGCCGCGACACCTCGCGCTCGAGCTCGCTGAGGGTCGACGGATCCAGACTCGGTGGCTCAGCCGCTGCGGGTTCTGAAGGGTTCACGTCTTCATTGTACGGGCGGTCCCCAAATTGCTAGGAACCTGGCGATGCGCCGAGCAATCGCGATCCTTGGCTTTGCGGGTTCCTTATGGGCTGGTGCATGGTCCGTCGACGCGCAAATCCTCCGCATTCCAACGGCCGACGCCGAAAAGGCGCCGGCACCCATCAACGGCGTCGAGCGCATCAACTGGATCGTCGAAGGCATGCTCGGCCCGCGCAGCCTCGCCGTCGGGGTCATCGCGTCCACATGGCAGACGAGCTGGCGCATCCCGGACGAGTGGTCGCAATCGGCGTTCGGCTTCCGCGAGCGGTATCTCGAACGCGAGGCTGATGTCGCAATTTCCAACACCATCGAAGCCGGACTCGGCGCGCTGTGGGGAGAAGATCCCCGATACATCCGCGCGCCGCGCGGCAGCGTCCGGTCGAGAGCGGCGCACGCGATGAAGACCGTCGTGCTCGCGCCGCGTGCCGACGGTCAGCTCAAGCCGGCGTGGGGAAGATTTGCCGGCAACGTGTTCAACAACGTCATCGAGAACGCCTGGCTGCCGCCGAGCATGACGACGCCTGGACAGACGGCGCTCCGCAGCGCGAACGGCCTGCTCGGCCGCCTGGCCGGGAACCTGTGGGACGAATTCTGGCCCGATATCCGGACGCGGCTGGGCCATCGCCCGCGCCGGTCGGCAGAGTAGAATTTCCACATCTAACCGCAGAGGACGCAGAGGCGCGGAGCAAATATTTTTCTCTGCGATCTTTGCGTGCTCTGCGGTTCTGTTTCCACACATGAACCGTCTCGTCAACGCCGATCGCGGTGACGCGGGCCGCCGTCTCGATCTCGTCCTGCGGCGACACCTCGCCGATGTCGACGACGCCACGCGGACGCGGGTGCAGACCTGGATCGCAAACGGTCTGGTCACGGTCAACGGCTCGACCGTCCGCCGCGTGGCCGCCCGGGCGGCGTTCGGGGATCGCATCGCGGTTCAATTATCCGAGCCGCCGCCGCGAACGGCGATGGCGGCCGAGGACATCGCGCTCGACGTGCTCTACGAAGACGACTGTCTGCTCGCCGTGAATAAGCGCGCCGGTGTCGTCGTGCACCCGGCGTTCACGCATTCGGCCGGCACGCTGATGAACGCGCTGCTGGGACGCGCGCGCAGCTGGCCGGCGGGACAGCGTCCGTCGATTGTCGGGCGGCTCGACAAGCTCACGTCAGGCGTGGTCATCGTCGCGCGAAGCGCGCAGGCGCACGCGAAGCTGCAGCGCGCGCTGTCGTCGACGCCGGCCTCGACGCATGCGAGAAGGATTACCTGGCCGTCGTCTACGGACACGTGAAGGCGCGCCGCGGCACGATCGATCTTCGCCTGGGCCACGATCGGAACGATCGGCGGCGCATCGTCGCCTCGACCACCGCCGGCGCGGCCAGCCTGACGCGGTTCGAGCGCGTCGCACACGTCGCGGCGCCGCGGGTCGGGCTATCGCTGCTCCGTTGCCGTCTCGTGACCGGCCGACGGCATCAGATCCGCGTCCATCTGGCGGCGCGCGGTTGGCCGATCGTCGGGGATCCCGGCGTATGGTGAAGCGGAGTGGTCGAAGGTGGCCGACGTCGCGCTCGCCGAGGCGTTGCGGGCTTTTCCGCGGCAGGCGCTTCACGCGCGGCGCGTGTCGTTCATCCACCCCGAAACAGCGCGGTCGGGTCATCGTCGAAGCGCCGTTGCCGCGCGATTTCGCGGAGCTGCTGTCCGTGACGGGGCTCACCTGGCGCGGGCCTTAGAGCGCGTGCGCGTTTCAGGGCCGAACAACCGGGCCGATGTTCATCACCTTTCGCGCGCGCCAAGCGCGGATTGCCAATTCAGGACGACCGTGAGTGGCGCGACGTCGACGGCACCAGCGTCGGCGTTGACATTCATCAGAAATCGACCGTCGCGAGTCACGGCGTACAACGCTCGGGATGGCGAGCCCGTCAGGGTGATACCTGCGCCGCTGGCCAGCCGGGTCGGGAACAGCGCCATGGCCGTGCCCACGTCCACCGCGCGGCCATCTGGCGTGGCGCGAATCGGCACGGCCATCAACCGAGCATTCGACGCCACGTAGAACAGTTCCTTCCCGTCCGACCGCCAGCGCGGCTGACTGCCGCCGCCCGCCGACACCTGCCAATGGCCGCCGCCGGACTCGGGGAAGGGCCGGACAAAGACTTCGTCACTGCCTGATTCGTTCGACGTATAGGCGAGCCAGCGGCCGTCGGGAGAAAACTGTCCTTGTGTTTCGTCGAAGCTCGTTTGCACGATGGGAAACGGCTTGCGCGCGTCGCCCGCCCCGGTGGATGGGGCCATTGGTAACACCCAGAGATCTGACTGCGTCTTGGGGTCCTGATTGGCATACAACAGAAAGCGGCCATCGCGCGACCAGTCGAGCGGGGTCTTGGCCTGGGGCGAGACGAGCAGCGGCTGCTCGTCGGCGGCGCCATTCGCCGGCTTGACGAACAGGTCGGACGCGCCGTTTCGAGTCGAACGAAACACCACGCGGCTTCCGTCCGGCGACCAGATCGGCGAAAACTCGGCGGCCGGATCGAAGGTGAACCGGGTGGTGACGTCACGGCCTACCTCGATCAACCAGATATCGGGGTTCCCCTGCACGGTCCGGCTGTTCGCGACGCGACGTTCATCCGGCGCGAGTGCCGGGCTGGTCGGATTGTTGTCGTCCGGCTGGCCGACCGTCCCCAACACTTTGCCGGCCCGATCGAACCAGGTCAGTTGGCGCCTGGTTCCGGCCGCTGCCCCCGACCGGTGCGCCAGGATGCCCGCCGCCGACACAGAAAAGGCGCTGAGACCCTGCCCGTCGTTTTGGCCGACCGCTTGGGCGAGCGGCAATGGGTCGCCCGTCACGGTGGCCCGCGCGGCGTCAAACCGCTGCGCGACGAGTACGCCTTGGGAGACGCGCAACAGATAGCCGGGCGGGGCGTACATCGCGTTTTGTTCCGCCGCCACGACCCGCCTCGGCTCGCCGCCATCGAGCGAGGCCACGTAGATCCCGTGGCTTGGCGCCGGTCCGCCGCCCGACGACCAGAAAGAGGACGTGCCGGCCATCGGGTAAGAACTGCGGCCACCGGTGACTGGGCTGGCCAGGTGCCAGGTGCGTGACCTCCACCGGTGTCCCACCAGTGGCTGACACGCGCATGAGTCCGCTGCCGGTGCTGGCAAACACGATGACGCCCTCGCCGTTCCACGTCCCAGCGCGGACACCACCTGCCTCTACGATCACTTGCGGCGCGCCGCCGGAGAGATCGACCCGCTTGAGCTTGCCGTTAGTCGTAAACCCAATGGTCCGGCTGTCCGGCGCCCAGAACGGAGAGAACGCGCCCTCGGTCCCCGGCGAGGATCTGGACCCCGACCTGATCGAGCGACCGCACGGCCAGCTGTTGTTGCGCGCCCGTTATATAGGCCAACCGTCGGCCGTCAGGTGACAGGGCAAACTGGAATGGGAGGCCCGCTCCCGGCGTGCTGATCTCGAGCCGCGTCACGACGGGTTCGGACACCGAACGGCGAACGTAGAGCGTCGCGGCCGTCGCAGCCACGGCGAGAGCCAGTACGGCCCCACCAATCCCGACGCGCCAGTCGACACGCCGCGCCTGGGCCGCCGGCGCAACAACCTGTTCCGCAGGCGTCGTCAACGCCTCGTCGATCTCCAGCGTCGCGACGCCGATATCCGGCAGGCGACGCTTCCGGTCCTTCTCGAGGCTCCGGCGCAACAATCGCCGGATGGCCGGCGGGGTGGCATGCGGGAGCGCGTCGAAGTCCGGATCCCGTTCCAGGATCCGCGCGAGCACATCCGTAACGTCCTCGCCCTTGAACGCGCGCGTGCCGGTGAGCATCTCGTAGAGCACGCAGCCGAACGCCCAGATGTCGCTGCGCTTGTCGGCAGGCCGGCCCTTGGCCTGCTCGGGCTCATATACGCCGCGGTGCCGATGATGACGCCGACACCGGTCATCATTGCGGGTGATGTGATCGTCGGCGAGTTCATGAGGTCGAAGGGCGGACCACTTGCGGCGTCCGTCGCCTTCGCCAACCCGAAGTCGAGCACCTTCACCGTACCGTCCTCGCGCACTTTGATGTTCGCCGGCTTGAGATCGCGATGGATGATCCCCTGCTCGTGCGCAGCTTCGAGCGCCTCCGCGATCTGCCGCGCGAGTGGTAAGCGCGTCGGTCGACGGCGATCGGGCCGCGGGCGATCAGGTCGGCGAGTGTGCTCGCCCTCGACCAGCTCCATGACGATGCCGGTCAGCGTCACCTGCTCGGAGCCTTCGAAGGGTCGCCCAGCTCCACGCCGTACACCGCAGCGATGTTTGGGTGATTGAGTGTCGCGAGGAGCTCCGCTTCGCGCTGAAACCGAGCGACGCGACCAGGGTCGTGCGAGAACGTGTCAGGGAGGACCTTGAACGCCACCTCGCGTTTGAGGCGCGTGTCGCGCGCTCTGTACACCTCGCCCATCCCGCCGGCGCCAAGGGCAGAGAGGATCTCGTACGGGCCGAGGCGGGTGCCAGCAGACAGGGGCATTAGGTGAGGCGATCGTAGTGGCAAAGCCCCACGGCAACCAACGAGAAAGCGCGAGACTCAGACTCTGGAAACAGCGCGGCGGCCGACCGGCATTCTAACGGAATGCCGGCGTACGAACCGTCAACACGCCCCGACCCGGTGTAACGCCCGCCTGCCGCGTCACGACGCGGCGCATCTTCGACATCGACGTCACTTCGATGTCCACACGCGTCGACGGATCCCAGGCCGATGTGCACGGGCATCACGTTCTGCGAGCAGTAGCCGCTGCCGGTATCGACGAGACCGGCGCCGAGCAGCCGCCGCGTGCCAGCGGCATAGACGCGCACCTCTGACCCAGCCCGCGTATCCCGGCCTCGATCGTCCACGACCCGGACTTCGACCGACTGCCTCGCGCGTGCCGGGTCGAGCAGATTCCTGTACAGCGGATGCGCGCCAGTCGGGTTGTTGTTGGTGAGCGACAGATCGAGATCGCCGTCGTTGTCGAAATCCACCCACTGGACGCCGTGCGTGGCGCCCTTCGGCAGCTTCAGTGTCGGCAGCACATCCACGAACCGGCCGCCGCTTTCACGATGAAACAGAAAGTCGCGCTCCTTGATCGGCTGATCGACATACGACGAGACGTAGAGATCGGGACGGCCGTCGTTGTCGTAGTCTCCCCATCGCGACGGCGTCGCCTTGTCTCCGCCCTGCACGCCGTACTCGGCCGCCGCTTCGACGAACCGTCCGCGACCAAGGTTGCGGTAGAGGAAGTTGCCGCCATAGCCCGCCACGAAGAGATCCAGGTGGCCGTCGCCATCGACGTCGGCGACGCTGGGACCGTTGCTGCCGGCAGTCTCCGGCCGGCCCGGCGCGTCGACACCGAGCTCGGCGCGCCACGTCCACGAACCGCACGCCGTCGTTGCGAAACAGTCCGTTGGCATCGCCGTTCTGGTTGGCCACGAACAGATCCAGATCTCCGTCTTCGTCGAAGTCGAACCACACCGCACCAACTGTGCGGCGCGGATCGTCGATGCCG
The DNA here is from genome assembly GCA_963792175.1 of uncultured Acidobacteriota bacterium. Classification (GTDB taxonomy): domain Bacteria; phylum Acidobacteriota; class Vicinamibacteria; order Vicinamibacterales; family CAVVIG01; genus CAWBVG01. Next base: position 131,527 of record CAWBVG010000012.1, on the reverse strand, counting down.
AGCTCCTTGCCGACGCTGGTGAACTTACCGCCGTCGTTGCGGAACAGCATGTTCGGCGCGTCACGGAACGCGACGAACAGATCGAGGTCGCCGTCGTTGTCGTAGTCGATCCACGACACCTGGCGCGTTTCGCCCATCGCATCGACGCCGAGGGCCGCGGCGACGTCCGTGAAGTGGGTGCCATCGCCATCGTTGCGATAGAGTCGGTTGCGCGTTCCCGAGCGGCGTGTGAAGCCGACGTACAGATCGACGTGGCCGTCGCCGTCGAAGTCGCCCCACGCCGCGGCGCGTGTGTCGGGGAGGTCGGCAATCCCCGCCGCCGCCGCGATCTCCACGAATTTTCCGCCGTCGTTGCGATACAAGCGATTGGGCTTCCCTTCCTGGAATCCAACGAACAGATCCAGATCGCCGTCGCCATCGATGTCCGCCCAGGCGTTGGGCTGCCCCCCGGCGGCGGCGAACAGCTCTGGCTGCACCAGCTCGAATTGAGGGGGGCTGGACGGCGCCTGCGCCATCACGATCAGCATCACGATCGGAAGTCGCATCACATCAACCTTTGACGGTCATGCCTCGAGCCGTCAGCCGCGCGCGCACGCGATCGCGAAGATCCCCCTGAAGCTCGATGGCGCCATCCACGACCGTGCCGCCGGTTCCGCAGGTGCGTTTCAGATCCTGACAGAGTTCCTTCAGAAACGCCGCATTGTTCGGCAGGTTGTCGACAACCGTGACCGTCTTCCCGCCGCGGCCCTTCTTTTCCATTCTGAGCTTCGCGACGATGCGGGTGGGAACCGACTCGGTGGCGGCCGTGCGGCTGCACTGACAGTCCGCCTCGGGCCAGCCGCAGCCGGCGCACATCCGCCCGAGTCCCGTGGAGTAGACGAGCCGCGCCTTGCCGCGGTCGGCCATGCCGCCATCATAGCCGCGAGCGGCGCCTTCCGCATTGTTACCCTGGCTTCATGTGCAGGGCGGTAGGATGGCGCGAATCAGGAGAGGTGACCATGACACGAATCTCTGTCGTGCTGGCGGCAATCGGGATATCGGCGTCGGTCAGCTTCGCGCAGCCCGCTTCGAGCGGTCCTTACAGGATTCTAAGGACGGCGAAAGTCGGAGGAACCGGCGGATTCGACTACGTCTTCGCCGATGCGGTCGGGCGGCGACTCTATATCCCCCGCAGCGGCCAGGGCGCACGGGTCACCGTCTTCAACCTCGACACGCTCGAGCCGGCCGGCGAAATTCCCAACACCAACGCGCGCGGCGTCGCCGTCGATCCGAAATCGGGCCACGGCTTCAGCAGCAGCAAGCCGGTCGCGATGTGGGACACGAAGACGCTCGCCGTGCTCAAGACGATCGACGTCCAGGGCAATCCGGACGGCATCCTGTTCGATCCGTTCAACCAGCGCGTCTGGGTGTTCAGCCACAGCGCGCCGAACGCGACCATCATCGACGCCAGGGACGGATCGGTCGTCGGGACGCTGGATCTCGGAGGCGCGCCGGAGCAAGCGGTCACCGATGGCAACGGCCATATCTACGTCGACATCGAAGACAAGGACAACGTCGCCGTCGTCGATACCAAGGCGCTGCAGGTGACCGCGCATTACGACATCTCGGAGAAGGCGAGGGTGCCGGCAGGCCTGGCGTTCGACGTCAAGAACCAGATCCTCTTCGTCGGGTGCCGGAACACGCCGACGATGGTGATCATGACAACGCAGGGCAAGATCCTCACGACGCTGCCGATCGGCGCCGGGGTGGACGGCGCGGTTTTCAATCCCGCGACGATGGAGACGTTCAGCTCGCAGGGCGACGGCACGCTGACCGTGATCAAGGAAAAGAGTCCGACGAGCTTCGAGGTCGCCCAGACGGTGCAGACCAAGGTCGGCGGCAAGACGCTGACTCTCGATTCGAAGACGAATCAGATCTACGTGATTGCCGCGGAATACGGCCCGCCGCCGGCACCGCCGCCCGCCGGCGGCCGCGCGGGCCGCGGCGACGATGATCCCGGATTCGTTCTCCATCCTTGTCCTCGGAAACAAGCAATAGCGAACGCCGGATTCCCACGGCCGGACACGACGCGCGTGTTCGCCGTGGAAGTCCGGCCGCTTCCCTGCCATTTCCCAGGCTGCCGCGGGCACAGCCATTGCTGGACACCGGCGAATGAGCTCCCTCTGGCAGGACATTCGCGTCGCCGTTCGTGGTTACGCGAAAGAGCCGCTGTTCACCCTCGTAGTACTCGCAGTCCTTGGCCTCGGCATGGGCGCCAACAGCGCGATCTTCAGTTTCGTGTACGGCGTGCTGCTGCGGCCACTCGATTATCCGCACGCGTCGGAGCTGCTCGACGTGTCGCAACGCAACGCCGAGACGGGACAGCGCCAATTGGTGTCGCCGCCCAACTACTTCGATCTGCGGGAACAGACACAGACGTCGGTGACACTTGCCGCGTACTGGACTCCGAATGTCACCATCACGGGAACGGGAGGCAATCCCGAAAAAGTACTGGCGGCGACGTGCTCGTCCTCGATCTTCGACGTGGCCGGTGTCGGCCCCATCGCCGGCCGCGCGTTCCTCGCCGACGACGACGTAGCGGGCGCGAGGCGAGTCGCGGTGATCGGGCACGGTCTGTGGCAGCGCCGATTCGGCGCCGACCCTGCCGCCATCGGTCGCGAGCTGACCCTCGACGGTGTGCCGACCCTCATTGTCGGGGTGATGCCCCCGACCTTCGCGTTTCCGGTCGCGGGCACGGAGCTGTGGCTGCCGCTCAGGCTGTCGCGCACGCAACCGCCGAACCCCGCGATTACACCCGGCGCGTATCGCGGCTACAACATTCTGAGCATCGTCGGTCGGCTGAAACCCGGCGTCACCACCGAGCAGGCGCGGGCAGAATTCGCAACCGTCGGCGCGCGGCTCGCGCGGGCCTATCCCGACACCAATCGCCACACCGAACTGTCGGTGGAAAGCCTGCAAGATGCCATCGTCGGACACAATCCGACCGGCGCTGCTGCTGTTGCTCGGCGCCGTCGCGTGCGTATTGCTGATTGCGTGCGCCAACATTGCAAGCCTCCTGCTCGTGCGCGCGATCAGACGATCGCGGGAGATCACGATCCGGATGGCACTGGGCGCCGACCGCGCGCGGCTCGCGCGTCAGATGTTCACCGAGAGCCTGGTCCTCGCGCTGGCCGGCGGTGGAATCGGCCTGGTCGTCAGCGCGTGGCTGCTCGACGTGTTGTTGCGCGTGGCGCCGCCCGGGATTCCGCGGCTGGAACAGGTACGCATTGACGCCGGCGTGATGGCCTTTACGCTGCTGATCGCGACGGCAGCCGGGTTGCTCTTTGGACTCGCGCCAGCGTTCCTGGTGCGTTCGCATCGGCTGCACGATGCGCTGGCCGCGTCGGGCCGCGGCCTCGTCGCAGGCTCGCAGCAACGGGCCCGGCAGGCACTCGTGGTCGGCGAAATCGCGTTATCGCTGATGCTGATGATCGGCGCCACGCTGCTCATCCAGAGCTTCGCGCGCATGCAGCGAGTGGATGTCGGATTCCGATCGGCCGCTGTGCTCACGATCGACAGAGTCGAGCTGCCGCCGGGCCGCACGGCGGCTGCATCGAGCGCCGCGTTCTTCGAGTCGCTGGTCCAGGCGCTGCGGAACGTTCCTGGCGTGGAGGCGGCGGCAGTGACGCTCGGCCTGCCTCTCGATCCTCGCGCAAGCTTTTTCGTCGACGACAGCACGTTCTCGATTCCCGGTCAGGCGCCGGTTCCTGCGGCCGAGCGGCCCTCCGCCCCGCTGCACGTCGTCAGCAGCGACTACTTCGCCGTCATTGGCGTACCGCTCAAAGCCGGGCGTTGGTTCACGGAGCGTGACGGGGCGGACACGCCTGGCGTCGTCATCATCAACGAAACGATGGCCCGCCGCTTCTGGCCGAATGACAACCCGATCGGCCGCCGCATCGCGCACGATCTCTCGATCGTGCCGCGTCAACAGACCGTGCGCGAAATCGTGGGAGTCGTCGGCGACGTGCGTCATTTCGCGGTCGAGCGTGCGGCCGAACCGCAGATGTTCGTGCCCCACGCGCAGATGCCGTGGCCCTCGATGGCGGTGGTGCTTCGCAGCCGGCTCGATGCCCAGGCTCTCACCCGCGAGGTCAGACAAACCGTGTGGAGCCTGGATGGCACGATTCCCGTCCCGCCGCTTCGTGGTCTGGACGACCTGTTCGCGGAGGCGGTCGGTCAACCGCGCTTTCGCGCGTGGCTGCTCGGCCTGTTTGGCGCCATGGCCGTCCTGCTGGCCATGACGGGGCTGTACGGCACGATGGCCTACAGCGCGCAGCAGCACACTCCGGAGATCGGGTTGCGAATGGCGCTCGGCGCCACGCCGCAACAGGCCACAGCGCGACTGCTGCGCAACGGCTTGACGATCGCGGCGCTCGGCATGGTGCTCGGCCTCGCCGGCTCATTCGCCGTCGCGCGCGCGTTGTCGACGATGCTCTTTGGCGTCGGAACGAGCGACCCGGCCACGTTCATCGCCGCACCGGTGTTGCTCGTGCTGCTGGCGGCTCTCGCCTGCTACCTGCCGATCCGTCAGGCGCGGCGGCTCGATCCGCTCAAGGCCATCAACGCGAACTCTTGAGCTCCTGGTACAGCTGACCGACGAAGCGGTCGGCGGTCATCGGTGTGGCGCCGGTGACTTTGCTGTCGAACTCCGCCGTCAGTTTCGCCGCGACGACTTCTTCCTGCGTCTTGCCCTGGCGCACGAGCGGCGCCACCTTGTCGCGCACCCCCTCCATCATCGCCTTGTGCGCCGCCACCGCGGTCTTGTCCACGATGGCGCCATGGCCTGGAATGATCTTGGTGTCGGGACGGGCGAGCTTGATGATCGCGTCGAAGCCCGCCAGCATGCCGTTCATCGTGCCGCCATTGGCGCGGTCGATGTTCGGATATCCGGTCGAGCGATAGAAGTCGCCGGTCATGATCACGTTGGTGTTCGGGAAATAGACCATCGTGTCGCCGTCGGTGTGGGCGACCGGCACCGGAATCAGCTGCACGTCCTCGCCGTTCATGTGAAACACGATCGGGGCGTCGTAGGTGACCACCGGCAGGCCGACGGCGGCGGTCGGCACGCCAGGCTGGCCGTTGGCGAGCGGCGCCGGCTTCATCAACCGCGCGCGCAGATTCTCGCGCGCCATGATGGTCGCGCCGAGCTTGCCGATGTTCTCGTTGCCGCCGGTGTGATCGCCGTGCACGTGTGTGTTGACGAGGAAGCGGATGCGGCCGTCGGAAATCTGTTTGATCGCCGCGACAATTTTGTCGCTCAACGGCGCGAACTGCGCGTCGACCATCAGCACGCCGTCCGGCCCGGCGAGCACGCCGATCGTGCCGCCCGATCCATCGAGGGTGTAGAAGTTTCCCCCGATTTTCGTCGTCTTGATCTGGACCTGGCTGAAGTCCTGTTGCGCGAGGACGATGCCCCCGGACACCGCCGCGATCGCGACGCCTATCAGCATTCCTCTCATCGCTGGCTCCTTTTCTGGCCCATACTATGCCGCATGACGAACCTGAATGAAACGAGGCGACGATTCCTCGCCTACTTCACCAGCATGGGCCTTGGCGGGACGCTGGCGCCCGGAATTCTGTGGGCGCGGATGCAGGACGCGGACGCGAAGAAGCTCACCGCGGCGATGGTGACCGACGCGATGAAGCTGTCCGGTCTCGAGTTCACCGAGGCCGACGTGAAGAGCATGGTCGACGCCGCCAATCAGAATCTCACCCGCTACGAGGAGCTGCGGACGATCCACATTCCGAACGACGTGTCGCCGCCGTTTCACTTCAGCGCGATCGTCCCCGGCATCGAGGTGAATCGGACGAAGCTGCCGTTTCGGCTGAGCGCCGCGCCGGCGGTGAAGCGTCCGGCGAATCTCGAGGACGCCGCGTTCTGGCCGGTCCGTCATCTCGCGGAGCTGATTCGCACGCGCCAGGTCACCTCGGTCGAGCTCACCGAGATGTATCTGGCGCGTCTCCATCGCTACAACGCCAAACTGAACAACGTGGTCACGTTCCTCGACGACTACGGGCGGGCCGAGGCGACGCGCGCGGACGCGGAGATTGCGGCCGGCAAGTACAAAGGACCGCTCCACGGCATTCCCTGGGGAGCCAAGGACATCATCTCCGTCAAAGGCTACAAGACCACCTGGGGATCGCCGGCGTTCAAGGAGCAGTCGTTCGACTACGACGCCAGCGTCGTCGAGATGCTGCGCGACGCGGGCGCCGTGCTGATTGCGAAGGTCGCCACCGGCGAGCTCGCCAGCGGCGATCAATGGTTCGGCGGCCAGACCAAGAGCCCGTGGAATCTCGCGCAGGGATCGAGCGGCTCATCGGCCGGCCCCTCGTCGGCGACGGCCGCCGGCTGCATCGGATTCGGCATCGGCACCGAGACCAGCGGCTCGATTCTGAGTCCCGCCGCGCGCTGCGGCCTCGCCGGGCTGCGGCCGACGTTCGGCCGCATCAGCCGATATGGCGTCATGGCGCTGTCGTGGACGCAGGATCGCCTCGGCCCGCTCTGCCGCTATGCCGAGGACTGCGCCATCGTCATGCAGGCGATCGCGAAGCCTGACGGACGCGACATGAGCGTGTCGGACATCCCGTTCAACTGGAACGCGCAGCTCGATGTCAAGAAGCTGCGCGTCGGCATCATTCAGTCGTCGTTCGACGAGCTCACGAACGCCGACGCGAAGCGCAACGCGGCGCGCACGCTGGACACGCTGCGATCGATCGGCGTGTCCAACCTGATTCCGGTGACCGTGCCCGAGACGCCGTTCAACATCAACGGCATCAGCGCGATCGGCGTCGAGTCGGCGGTGTTCTTCGACGAGCCCGCGCGCACCGGAAAGATGAAAGAGGCCCGGGGCGGCGGGCGCTACAACGGCCGGCTGGTACCGGCGGTCGAATACCTGAAGCTGCAGCGCGCCCGCATGATGATGATGACGCAGCTCGCCGAGGCGACCGCGGACGTCGACGTCTACGTCGTCGCGTCGAACAGCACCGGCGGCGAAGGCGGGCGCGGCGGCCGCGGCGCGGCAGCGACGGGGACGACCGCACCCGATGCGACGACGCCGCCTGGGGCGGCGACCGGCGAACCGCCGCGACCGCAAAGCCCGACGCAGCGCCATTTCGCGATGGCCAACCTGGCCTGCTATCCGGCGATCAACATTCCCAACGGATTCGCCGAGAACGGCAGCCCGACCAACGCGGTGTTCTACGGGCGGCCGTTCGGCGAGATGGAGCGTGATCGCGCTGGCGAAGGCGTATCAGGACGCGGCCGGTTTCCACCTGAAGCGGCCGACGGCGCTCGAGACCTAGGTCACGAAACACGTGGCAGATGCTAGAATCACCGCTGCGTTGCCGTTATGCAGATTACCCAGCGTGAGGTCCGCGGCGTGATTATCCTGGACCTCGAGGGCCGCCTGGTCCTCGAGGACGGCGTCACGCCGTTCGTCGAATTGATGAACACCCTGGGCCATCGCGGTGGCACGCGGATTCTGCTCAACTTCGCGAAAGTGACGTACCTGGATAGCGCCGGCGTCGGCGCGGTCGCGTGGAAGTACGTCACGGTCCGCAAACGCAACGGCGACGTCAAGCTCCTGAACCTTCAACCCAAGAGCCACACCGTCCTGAAGACCACGAAGCTGCTCGCCGTGCTCGAGTCGTTCGAGTCCGAGGACGCGGCGATCGACAGCTTCGTCGATCGAGACGACGACGAGGACATCAACCCGATCTTCACTTGAGAGTTCTCAAATTCGGCGGCTCCTCGCTCGCCACGCCCGACCGTATCCGTGACGTCGTCCGCATCGTCCTCGACGAAGTGCGCCGGGAGCCGCTCATCGTCGTCGTCTCGGCATTTCAGGGAATTACCAATCAGCTGATCGACAGCGCCCGGCTCGCGGAGGGCGGCGACCGGCGCTACGAACAGGAGTGGGCGTCGATCGTCAAGCGTCATCGGTCGGCGATCGACGATCTGGTCGGACCTCGCCGCGGCCGCCGCACCCGCGTCGCGGCCGATGCGCTGCTCTCGGAGCTCCACGACGCGTTGCACGGCATTCAACTGCTCGGCCATTGTCCGCCGCAGGCGTTGGACGTCGTGGCGAGTTTCGGCGAGCGTCTCTCCGCTCTGATCGTCGCCGCCTACGTGCACCGCTTCCGGCCCGCGCGCTTCGCCGACGCGCGCGAGTTCGTCATCACCGACGATCAGTTCACGCGTGCGAACGTCAACTTCAGCCGGACCAATCGCGCGTCGCGGCGGTACTTCGCGCCGCTGCTGCGCGGCCGCCGGCGGGTCATTCCGATCGTGACCGGGTTCATCGGCTCGACCGTCGACGGCCGGACGACGACGATCGGCCGGAACGGATCGGACTACACCGGCGCCATCGTCGGCGCCGCGATGGGAGCCTCGGTCATCGAGATCTGGACGGACGTCGACGGCGTGCTGAGCGCCGATCCCAAGGCGGTGCCGGCGGCGTTCGTCCTGCCGCAGATCAGCTACGAAGAAGCGATGGAGCTGTCGTACTTCGGCGCCAAGGTCCTGCACTCCGCGGCGATTGCGCCGGCGGTGGCCAAGGGGATCCCGCTGCTGATCAAGAACACGTTCAACCCCGCCGCCCCCGGCACGCTGATCTCGAAGAGCACGGGCGATCAGGGGCATCCCGCCAAGGGGATCAGCTCGGTCGGCGACCTGACGCTGCTCACGATCCGCGGATTGACGATGGTCGGCGTGCCGGGGATCGCCGAGCGGCTGTTCCGCGCGCTCGCCGCCCGCCAGGTCAACGTGATCCTGATTTCGCAGGCGTCGTCCGAGCACACGATCTGCTTCGCCGTGCAGACGGCGGACGCCGCGGCGGCGGTGCGGGCGATCCACGACGAGTTCCGCTTCGAGTTCCACAACCGCCTGACCGCGATCGACGAAAAGTCCGGGCAGATGATCCTCGCGGTCGTCGGCGACGGGATGAAGGGTCGCCCCGGCGTCGCCGGCGAGGTGTTCGGCGCGCTCGGCCGCAACAACATCAACATCAGCGCGATCGCCCAGGGCGCGTCGGAGCGCAACATCTCGTGCGTCATCGACGCGTCGCACCAGGTCCGCGCGCTCAACGCCATCCATCAGGCGTTCTTCGAGACGCGCAAGTCGCTGGCGCTGGTCATCATCGGCGTCGGCAACATCGGCGGCACGCTGCTGCAGCAGCTCCACGATCAGCAGGCGTACCTGCGGGCGCAGGGATTCGACGTCAAGGTCATCGGCCTGGCGAACAGCAAGCGGTTCGTCCTGTCGGCCGACGGCATCGGCCTGGCGCGCTGGCGCGAGACGCTGATGGCGTCGCGGCGCCGCATGAATGCGCGGGCGCTGGCCGGCGAGCTGGCGCGGCTCGAGCTGACGAACGCGGCGCTCGTCGACTGCACCGCCGACGCGTCGATCGTCGATGCGTATCCGGCGTTCGTCGACGCGAACCTGCACATCATCACGCCGAACAAGCGCGCGAACGTCCTGCCGTGGCGGCGCTACAGCGCGCTGATGGCTCTGCTGCGGGCGCGGCGCAAGCATTTTCTCTACGAGGCGAACGTCGGCGCCGGGCTGCCGATCATGTCGACGTTGCGCGATCTCATCGCCAGCGGCGACGAGGTGGTGAAGGTCGAGGGAATTTTTTCGGGGACGCTCAGCTACCTGTTCAACACCTTCGACGGCGGCACGCCGTTCAGCGCGCTCGTGAAGGACGCGCATCGGATGGGGCTGACGGAGCCGGATCCGCGCGACGATCTCTCGGGCCAGGATGTCGGACGCAAGCTGCTGATCCTCGCGCGCCAGATGGGCTCGCAGCTGGACATCCAGGATGTCCGCGTCGACAGCCTCGTCGGCGTCGACGACGCGGCGATGCAGCGGCGGCTGGAGCGCGCCCGGTCACACGGCGCGGTGTTGCGCTACGTCGGCGTCCTCGAAGGCGATCGGGCGCGTGCCGAGATGCGCGAGTTCCCGCGGGATCACCCGTTCGCGGGCACCAAGGGCAGCGACAACATCATCGCGTTCACCACGAAGCGGTACTCGCGGACGCCGCTGGTCGTGCAGGGGCCGGGTGCGGGCGCGGATGTAACCGCGATGGGGGTGTTCTCCGACATCCTCAAGCTGCTGCACTACCTGCCGCAGTAGGGGTCAGCGCGGTCGACCCCACAAGTCGGGGTCAGAGTGGCGGGTCAGATGACGGCTGATCCGATCCGACTCGGATCTGACCCTACTCGTCCGCAGCGCGCTGATCGGATCGACGCGCGTCGCGCGCCGCGCGGGCACGTACGACGCGACCATCGCGACGACCAACAGCACCGCCGCCACCGCGCCGAACGTCACGGGGTCGAATGGATCGATCCCGTGGAGAGCCGTCGACAACAGCCGCGCCACGACAGCCGCCAGAACGATACCCACCGCGAGTCCGATGCCGGCGAGCGCCAGGCCGCGGCGCACCACCATCCCGAGCACCTCGCCCGACCGCGCACCGAGCGCGAGGCGGATGCCGAACTCGCGCGTCCGCTGCGCGACGCCATACGCGACGACGCCGTACAAGCCCACCGCGGTGAGCGTCAGGCCGAGTCCGGCGAACACCGCCAGCAGCAGCGTCTCGAACCGCTCGCTCGCGACCGACGTCGCCAGATACGCATCCAGCGGCTTGACGTCGTACAAGGCGAGCTCCGGATCCTTGCGCGCCAGCGCCTTGCGAATGTCTTCCGCGACACCCTGTGCCGCCGGTTCGCCGGCGGTCCGGACGATCAGATAGAGCGGCGAGATCAATCCCTGCGCGAACGGAACGAACAAGGCCGGCTGGTCCGACTCCGTCAGCGCGCCGTGCTTGATGTCGGCGACGACGCCGACGATCTCGCGCCACGGCGTCTCCTTTTCCGTAGTGCTGAGACCCGGCCGGATCCGCTGCCCGATCGGATTCTGTCCGGCGAAATACGCGCGCGCGAAGCTGTCGTTCACGACCGCGACCCGCGGCGCACCATCGTTGTCCGCGACGCTGAAATCACGACCGCGGAGAAATGGCACCCGCATCGCGCGAAAGTAGCCAGGGCTCACCATCCCGAAGGACGCGGACTGCTTCTCGGCCGCTGGCGCCTTCGATCCGGTCAGCTCGACGCTGAGGCTGTAACGGCTGCCGCTCAACGGCAGGGGCGCCGTGGCCGCCACCGCCTGGACACCGGGAATGGCCGCGATGTCAGGCAGCAGTTCCTCGTAGAACGCGATCTGCTTCAGGTACGAATAGCGCGCGTCCGGCAGCCTGAATCGAGCGGTGACCACGTTCTGCGGATCGAATCCCGGCGACGTGTGGAGCAGCCGGTTGAAGTTGCGGAGCAGCAGACCCGCGGCGACAAGCAGCATCACGCCGATGGCCGTCTCCGCGATCACGAGACCCGCGCGGATGCGCTGCTGAGAACGGCCAGCGCTCGCACGCATCGACGCCTGCAGCCCGGCGGCGAGATGGTTGCGCGCGGCCTGAAGCGCCGGAATCATCCCGAAGGCCACCGCGCTGCCAACGGCTACCAGTACGGTGAAAGCGAGAACCGCACCATCAATCGACGCCTCGTCGAGCCCTCGGAGCGTGACCGGTGACAGACGCACCAGCACCGCGAGCCACCACCTCGCGAGCGCGAGTCCGCACGCCGTGCCGGCCGCGGACAACACCACGCTCTCCGTCAACAGCTGCGACACGACCCGTCGTCGCGACGCGCCGAGCGCCGCGCGGACCGAGAGCTCGCGATGCCGGCCGGCGCCGCGCGCCAGCAGCAGGTTGGCGAGGTTCACACACGCGATCAGCAGGACACAGCCCACCGCCGCGAACAGGATCAGGAGCGGCTGCCGGCGGTCGCCGACCAGCGTTTCGAGCTGCGGTCTGAGGCGAACGCCGCGCCGCGCTTGATCCTCCGGGTAGTCGCGCGCAATCGCCGCCGCAATCACATCGAGCTCGGACTGCACGGACCCGAGCGATGTCGCGGGCCGCAACCGCCCGACGACCCGCAGGAAGTGCGCGCCTCGCTCGTTTGGTGATCGGCTCGTCGTCCGGCGACTCGGTGCGCGCGTCGTACGCGAGCGTCACCCACAGCAGCGGCGCCGGTACGCTGACCGGGAACCGAAACCGCGGCGGCATCACGCCGACGATGCTGAAGCGCCGACCGTTGAGCCTCATGTCGCGGCCGACGACGGCCGGGTCGGCGTCGAATTGCGAGCGCCACAACTGGTCGCTGATGACGGCAACGTCAGCGCCGGCCCGTTCCTCTTCCAGTTGGAAGCCGCGTCCGAGCACGGGCTGGACGCCGAGCGTCGAGAAGAACTCCGACGAGACGACGGCGCCGTCGATGTGCAGCGATCGAGTGCCGGACGTCAGCGTGAAATCCGCGTCGCGATATGCCGACAACGACTCGACGCCGTGGGCGCGCGAACGCCAGTCGAAGAAATTCGGCCACGACACCGACGTCGAACGGATGCCCGGCGCGCGCCGCAGGTCCGTTTCCGTCACGGCCACGAGACGTTCCGGATGGGGAAACGGCAACGGCCGGAGCAGGACCGCGTTGATGACGCTGAACATCGCGGTATTCGCGCCGATGCCCAGCGCGAGCGTGATGATGGCGACCAGACTGAAGCCCGGCGACTTGCGGAGTGTCCGGCAGGCGTAGCGGATGTCCTGAAGGATCTGCTCCACCGTCGTCCATCCCCAGGTGTCGCGAGTCACTTCCTTGATGAGGGGGAGGTTGCCCATCTCGAGTCGAGCAGCCTGGCTGGCCGCCTCCGGCGATTCGCCCCGGGCGATTCGATCGGCGATGGCCATGCGGAGATGCGAGGCGAGCTCTTCATCGAGCTCCGCATCCTGCCGGCGGCGCCACAGCGGCAGCTTCATGTCCGGCTCTCCTTCGGCCGCTCGAGGATCATCGCAATCGCCGCCGAGATCGGCTCCCAGCGGGAGCGCTCGGCCAGCAACTGTTTCCGCCCGGCCGCTGTCAGTTGATAGACGCGCGCGCGCTGATTTCGCTCCGAGACCTTCCATTCCGCGCGGATCCACCGCTGCCGCTCCAGCCGATGGAGCGCCGGATACAGCGATCCGGTGTCGACCTGCAGGATGTCGGCGGAATGGCTCCGCAGCGCCTGGCTGATGCCGTAGCCGTGCTGCGGTCCCCATTGGAGCGCCTGGAGGATGAGGAGATCGAGGGTTCCCTGCAGGAGCTCGATCCGGTTCTGATAGTGCGCGCGCTTCAGCATGGGTGTAGATATGCTACACCCATGGGTGTAGCGGGTCTACACCGTTGAGGACTCGGGGACGTGGGGCTGGGGACTCAACGCAAAGTTACGCCTTCCCTCGAGCCCCGAGCCCCGAGCCCCGAGCCCCGACGGATCTTTTGACTGCCTACAGCCAGACTGGCGGCGGCGTGATGAACGGCTCAGGCGTGCGGCCCGGATCCGGGCGGCCCGAGCCTTCGAGGCGGCTGATCGCGCGCACGGTCATGTCGTGATCGCAGAGCATCTGACACGACAGCCGGACACCGCTGAGGCCTTTGGCCGTCAGGACCTGCTGCTCCGCCGCCGTCATCCGCGAGGGCTCGCCCTCGACGAACTCGACCCGACAGGTCGTACAGCGGGCGTTGCCGCCGCACGCGTGCAGGATATCGACCTTCGCGTCCTGTTCAATCGCCAGCACCAGGCGCTTGTCCGCCGGTACCTCGAACGTTCCGTAACCCTGAACCGTGAGCTTGGGCATCCCGCTATTCTATCAGTGGCCTGTCCCTGGCGAATCAGTACTGCCAGGATCGCCACGAAAGCAACGAAAACACGAAAAAGACCAAAGGGTTCGTGATCGGTCTTCGTGGCAGGCCGCAATCGGTCCCGATTCGAGCGTGGACGGTCCACCAGTGGCCTGTTGGCTATAATCCGCACGTCATCCAGGAGATCCCCATGAAGCGCGTGTGGTTCCGCGTCGGCGCACTCCTCGCATTCGTCGCAGCGGCCATCGCCTGGCGCTCCGCGAGCGTGGTGGGCTCGCCCGGCCAAAGCCCCGCAGGTGCGACGGCGGGCCAATCGAGCGCGCGATCCACGGCGCCAGCGGCCATGCCCAGCACGAAGAACGGCGAATGGCCGATGTACACGGCCGACCTGCGCGGCAGCAAGTACTCGCCGCTCGATCAGATCGACGCGACCAACTTCAACAAGCTCGAAGTCGCGTGGCGCTTCAAGACCGACAACCTCGGCCCGCGCCCGGAGAACAAGCTCGAAGGCACGCCGATCATGGTCGGCGGCATGGTCTACACCACCGGCGGCACGCGGCGGGCGGTCGTCGCGCTCGACGCGCAGACCGGCGAGCTGAAGTGGGTCTACAGCATGGACGAGGGGCTGCGCGCGGCGTCCGCGCCGCGCCAGCTCTCGGGACGCGGCCTCTCCTACTGGACCGACGGCAAGGGCGACGACCGCATCGTGCTTCGTCACGATCGGCTATCGGCTGGTGGAGCTGAACGCGAAGACCGGCCAGCCGGTCGCCGGCTTCGGCAAGAACGGCATCGTCGACCTGAAAGAAGGCGTCGATCATCGGCAAGGACAAGCAGATCGATCTCGAGCGCGGCGAGATCGGCCTCCACTCCACGCCGACCGTCGTCAACGACACGATCATCGTCGGATCGTCGATGGCCGAAGGCCTGGGCTATCGCTACAGCACCAACGCCAAGGGCCTCGTCCGCGCGTTCGACGCGCAAGACCGGCAAGCAGATCTGGCGGTTCAACACGATTCCCTATCCCGGCGAGCTCGGGCAACGACACCTGGGAAAACGGATCGTGGGATGGACCGGCAACGACGGCGTGTGGACGCAGATCACCGTCGATCCCGAAGCGGGTCTCGTCTACCTGCCGGTCGAATCGCCGACGATCGATACCTACGGCGGCAATCGTCCGGGCAACAACCTCTTCGCGGAGACGCTGGTCGCCGTCGACCTGAAGACCGGCGTGCGCAAGTGGCACTTCCAGCTCGTGCACCATCCGATCTGGGATCACGACATCTCGTCGGCGCCGCTGCTGGTCGATGCCGTCATCGACGGCCGGCCGCGCAAGCTGGTCGCGCAGCCGACCAAGCAGAGCTTCCTGTACGTGTTCGATCGGATCACCGGCGCAGCCGATCTGGCCGATGCCGGAGACCGCCGGTGCCGCAGACCGATGTGCCGGGCGAGAAGACGTCGCCGACGCAGCCGATTCCGACCAAGCCGCCGCCCTACGCGCGCACGCATGTCACCGTCGACGACGTGATCGACTTCACGCCGGCGCTGCGGGCACAGGCGCTCGAGAACCTGAAGAAGTTCCGCTGGGAGCCGACGCCGTTCATCCCCGGCGTCGTCCCGAGCGCCGCACGGCTCGGCGCGATCAACGTCGGCAACACCGTCGGCGGCATCAACTGGCCCGGCGCGTCGTTCGATCCGGAGACCGCCATCTTCTACGGCCAGGCGAACAACTCGTCGGTGACGACGACGATCATCAGCGAGCAGTACCTGGCGACGGTCAATCCCGAAGCGCAGGCGAAGAACCGCATTCCGATCTGGGAGGCCGAGCCGCCGCCGAACATGAGCGGCGAGCGCGGGCGCGGGGGCTTCGGTCGCGGCGGCGCTGGCGGTCGAGGACGCGGCTGCCGGCCGAGCGGCCGCGGTGCGCGGAGCGGCCGCGCAGGCGGGACGCGGCACCGCGCCGAAGCAGGCGCAGGCCGCGGAGCGGCGGCGGCAGGCGCTGCACCGCCGCTGGCTTCGCGGTGGCCGCGGCGGGTTGACGCAGGGACTCGAAGGGCTGCCGTTCGTGAAGCCGCCGTACGGCGTGCTCACGGCGATCGATCTCAACACCGGCACCATCAAGTTCAAAGTGCCGCACGGCGACACGCCGGACAACGTGCGCGCGGCGCTCGAGCGCCTCGGCATCAACTATCCGGAGAAGACCGGACAGGGCGGCAGCGTCGGGCTGATGGTCACGAAGACGCTGGTCGTCGTCGGCGATCCGCAGGTGACGGCGCCGCCCGGACGCCAGCGCGGCGCGATGCTGCGCGCGTACGACAAGCAGACCGGCAAGGAAGTCGGCGCGGTGTGGATGCCCGCGGCGCAGAGCGGCTCGCCGATGACCTACATGGTCAACGGCAAGCAGTACATCATCGTCGCGGTGAGCGGCGGCAATTACACGGGCGAATACATCGCGTATGCACTGCCCTGAGACGCTCGGCCACAGCCGGGCGACCTACGACGACGGCGTCGCGAGTTTTTTCTTATCTTGATCGCTGAACCTGGTGAGCGCGCCAGAATCCACGACCTTCCCTTGATCGGAGATCGCCTGGAAGTACATCGTGTCCTTGGTGATTTCGATCAGCATGAAGTGATAGCCGGCGTCGAAGCTCTTGGCGGTCAGGTCGGTTTTCTTGACGTCGCCGTCGCGCAGCTTCGCCGCGCCGCCCGACGTGAAGTAGTAGATCCCCTTCTGCGGCTTGATGCGCTCGTAGAAGTGCTCGTGCCCCGAGAACACGGCGTCCACGCCGTGTTTCAGGAACATCGGCTCGAGTTGCGCCCGCAGCTGAAAGTCCGAGCCGTGCGTGCCTCCTGACGAATACAGCGGGTGATGGAAGAACGCGATCTTCCAGTCCGAACCGCTGGCCGTCAACTCCTTCTCCAGCCACTGCAGTTGCGGCTGATCCATGTAGTTGCTATCGAGCGCGAATATCCGCACGCCGTTCTTCGGCTTGAACGTGTAGTAGCGCTGGCCGCCCATGTTGAACGGCTTGTAGTTCCGCTCGTCGGTGTTGTCGTGATTGCCGAGCGCGGCGTAAAACTTCAGCCCCGAGTCGAGCAGCGCTTTGTACGGCTCCTCGAACTTCTTCTGATAGTCCTTCGGCCCGCTGCCGCTGTACAAGTTGTCGCCCATCATCAGCACGAACTCGTACGGGAACTTCGCGCGCGCCGCAATCAGCTGTTCCGCCACTTTGTACTGCGACGACGACCCGGTGCCGCTGTCGCCGATGATCGCGAATTTCAGGGAGTCGGGCTGGTTTGGCAGCGAGACGTCCTGCGCCGCGGGCGCGCCGACTGCGCCGACCAGCAGCGCCAACGCAATCACGAATCGAGTATGTGAACGCGAATGCATAAGTGAATCCTCGGTCTTAGGAAAGGGCGTTCGGGATGTAGTCGATGATCAGGTTCGCGCGCGCGTCACGCAGAATCAGATGCTTGCTCACGAAGCGATACTCGATGTCTTTCGGCAGCGGCGGCAGCGACGCGAGCACGTTGGGCGGCACCGTCGAGAGCGGCTCCTTGGACGGATACGGGCCGTTCACCTTGAAGGGGATGGCGCCGGGATTGTCGTCCTTGATCGTCGCCTTGGTGCCGGGTTCGTTCACTTCGGGCCGCAGCAGCTTGCGAAAGCGCGCGGTAATTTCGGGCGTGAAGATGTCGCCTTGTTTCGCCGGCGTTCTCGCGGCGCCAATTCGCTCGGCCAGTCCCTGCTGGGCCGATCGAAGCTCCACGGAATCGTCGGTCTTCTTCATCGGCGGCGCGCTGTTGTCCGCCTTGTTGCGCAACTCCACGTACTTGTCCACCCGGGCCTTGAAATCCTGGAGGACCTGCGCGTCGGGATTGACCGCTGGCTTCTGCGCCGCATACGCATGAGGCCACGCCACGGTCAGCACGAGAAAAAGGATGGTATGTGTCACGCGTGTAAACACACGCATGGCGCGTACCAGATTCGAGCGGGAACAGAAGAGTCAGCTCAACGCTGAAGCGTCACAACGAAGTCACGGCGGGCGTCGAGATCGCTGGTGGTTATGTGGGTTTCAGCCGGCTGCTTTGCGAGCGCCTCTCCGGGCCGAAGCTCGAGCTCGATCCGGTATGTCCCTCGCGGGACCTGAATTGTGTAGCCGCCGTTCGCGGCGGTTGTTGTGTCGTAATGCGCGTTGGTGGTGGTTTCGGTCAGAACGACCTTACGGCCGACGACAGGTACTGACGTGTCAGTGGCGCTGACGGCCCCGGAAATGGTGCCACCGACGGGCTGTTTGACACCCCCGGCCAGCGGCTGGCTGGGGTGACAGGCCACTGAACTCGTCAGGATGAGGGCGAGGACCAGTCGGCGCATAGCGCCGACACTTACTGCAAACGAGACGCCGATTCGCTGCTGTTTCGCTGCATTTCCTGCTGACCGCGCAGGATCGAGCACCACTCTTTATGATCGGCGATGGGCATGCCGCACTCGACGCAGACCCGAACCCGCTGCTTCGGAGGTTCCGTGCTCTTACCAAACAGACGCTTCAACAAGGACATGCCGCCTCCCGGCTGGATGTAAATATTGATACGTTAGACGCACCAGAGCGGTTCCAGGTTGTCCCACCTTCGCACCCGGCGATCCCGTGGTGCTTCGGTGGGCAAGCCCGCCTTCGCACTGACCGATTCCGCGTGCTTCGGCGAGGCAGGCTCCGCCTTCGCGAGCTCGCAGGCTTGTCAGGATCCCTGCCCGGCATTACAGTACCCGACCACCGTAATCCTTGGAGGACGCATGCAGAAGGCCGTGGCTTTCATAGCCCTTATTCTCCTGTCCGCGGTGCCCGCCGGCGCCCAGGTCAACATCAACGACATCGTCGACCTCGAACTGCTCACCCATACTGAGGTGTCGCAAAAACTCAAGGATGGGTGGACCTCCATCCTCCTGGTGACCGGGGGAACCGAGGAACGCGGACCCCAGGACGTCCTCGGCGGCCACACGATGATGGCGCACAGCCATGCCGTCATGATTGCGAAGAAGCTGGGGAAAACGCTGGTGGCGCCGGTACTGCCGGTGGCCGTGAATGCCACCGGGCTGAATCCGAACCGTGAGATGGCCGACCAGGCGGGCGCCATTCAGATGCCCGCGGAGGTGTTCAAGCAGGTGCAGCTGGCGGAGATCGAGAGCCTGGCGCGCAGCGGCTTCAAGGACATCTACGTGATGGGCGACCACGGCGGCGGACAGCAGCAGATGAAGGAAGCCGCCGAGGAGATGGACAAGAAGCTGTCCGCGAAGGGCGTGCGTGTCTATTACGTCAGCGACTTCTACAACAAGACGCACGACGACGTGGACATGTATTTGTACGACCACAAGCTGCCAATCGGCGGGCACGGCGCGATGCTCGAGACGTCGATCATGCTGTATCTCGAGCCGACGCCCGGCGCCTGGGTGCGGCCGTCGTACAAGACGATGGAATTCGATCCGACCGGGCAGACGCCGGAGCAGTGGAAGGCCGCGCGCGACGCGCGAATCGCCCGCGCGGCGGCCGTCGCCGCGGGCACCGCGCAGCCGGCAGACGCCGGCCGGGGCGGCGGTGGACGCGGCCGCGGTCAGGATCCCAATGCAGCGCCGCGCGTGAACAACGGCGTCACCGGCGATCCCCGTCCGTCCACCAAGGCGATCGGCAAGGATCTCATCGACATCATCGTCAACAACGGTGTCAACGAGATCAAGAAGATGACCGCGGAGCGACACGCTGCGACGCACCCGTAACACTCGTCGCACCCGTGACGCGTGTAGGGGCCAGGCCAACGTGCCGGCCCGGGGCGGACACGCGGGTCCGCCCCTACGACCTTGCAAGCAGCAGCTCATGAAGCGCACGCTTCTATCGATCGCCATTCCTTTCGCCGTCATCCTGGCCGGGCACGGGCAAACGCCACGGTCCGGCGCCAGCGACGGCGTTTCGTATCGTCGAGGCGACGATCCCGCAGATGCGCGACGCGATGGCGAGCGGCCAGCTCACCTCGCAACAGCTGGTCACGCAGTACCTGACCCGGCTCGGCCTCTACGAGAATCGTCTCCACGCGGCCATCGTCGTCAACGCGCGCGCGCTCGAAGAGGCGGCGCAGCTCGATCGCGAGCGCGCGCAGGGCCGCATCCGCGGCCCCCTCCACGGCATTCCGATCGCGTTGAAGGACAACATCCACACGACCGAGATGCCGACGACGGGCGGCGCGCTCGCGTTTGCGGGCTACACGCCGCCGTATGCGGCCACCCTCACGACGAACCTGCACAACGCGGGCGCGATCATCATCGCCAAGACAGGGCTGACCGAACTCGCCAACTGGGTCGCGGGAAACCCGACGGCGATGCCGGGCAACTACAACGCCGTCGGCGGCTTCGGCTACAACCCGTACGATCCCCGGCCCGATCCGCGCGAGGCGACGTTCGACGGACGGCCGGCGCTGCAGACCGGCGGATCGAGTTCCGGGATCGGCACCGCCGCCAATCTGTGGGCGGCCAGCGTCGGCACCGATACCGGCGGATCGGTCATCAGCCCGTCGAACGCCAACATGCTGGTCGGTATCCGGCCGACCATCGGACGCATCAGCCGCTATGGCGTCATTCCGATTACCGCGGATCACGACACCGCCGGCCCGATGGCCCGAACGGTGACCGATGCGGCGATTCTCTTCGGCGCGCTGGAAAGTCCGTCGCCGGACGCCAACGATCCGGCGACGACGGCCTGCACGCCGCCGCCGGGGCGCGACTATACGAAGTTCCTGAAAGCCGACGCGCTGAAGGGCGCGCGCATCGGCATCCCGCGCGCGTTCTACTACGACCGCATCACGCTGACCGGCGATCGCGCCGGCCAGCCAGAGGGGATTGGGCCGACCACGGGTATCACGGCGGGACGCGGCGGCCTCAACCCGGCGCAAGCCCAGTCGATGGCCGCGGCGATCGCCGTGCTGAAGCAGCAGGGAGCCATCGTCGTCGATCCCGCGGACGTCCCCAGTCTGTCGGCGAAAGACCCGAAGGACAATTTCGCGGCCTGGGATTTCTGCTCTGGCGCCGAACACGCCAGGGGCAAGGACGAGAACTGCTCGGTCGCCTTCAAATACGGCATGAAGCGCGATTTCAACCTGTGGCTCAAGAGTCTCGGGCCGACCGCGCCGGTGAAAAGCCTCACCGCGCTTCGAGAATGGAACATCGCGCACGCAAAGGCGGGCGCCATCAGGTTCGGGCAGTCGCGTCTCGACATCTCCGATGAGATGGACCTCGAGCGGGATCGCGCGCGTTTCGAGGCCGACCACAAGAAGGATCACCTGCTCAGTCGCGCAAACGGCATCGACGGCGTGCTGAAGGCCAACCGGCTCGACGCGATCCTGACGCCGGGCGGCAGTGGGGCCGGTCTGGCGGCGCGCGCCGGGTATCCGATCATCGTCGTGCCGTTCGGACTGGTGCCGAACGCGCCGACGCCGCCGTTCCCGAGCGGGTTCGACGCGAAGCCGGGCCCGTTCGGCGTCGGCTTCACGGGCACGGCCTGCAGCGAACCGCGCCTGATCGAACTGGCCTACGCCTTCGAGCAGGCCACGAAGAAGCGCGTCCCACCCGCAACGACGCCGTAGAGCGCCGTTCCTTGCGTTCCAGGACGGAGATGTCCCCCGAACGGCCGGCCGATCCCGTTCGCTCTGCCGCAGACTCGCTGTTCTGGGCGGCTGTCTGCCTCGCGGGGGTGCTCGATCGTCCTGAAAGCCGGCTACCTGGGCGTTCACGGCGCATTTCGCGGCGCGGGCATTTTCGGCGACGTGCGATCGCTGGCCGCCATCTCCCATGCGGATCTCCTGTTCGTCACGGCGTTCTGGATTTGCGGACGGACGCTGCTGGCGGTCAGCGGCGATCATCCGTGGATCGGCGCGCTCGATCGTCATCGTCTGGATTGCGTGCGCCGCCGCCGTCTGCCTCTACGCGGTCGCCAGCGTCATCGCGTTCGGCGCACTGGGCGGCTTCCTCACCTACGCGCTGGTCCATCAGGTCGGCAACGTCCGCATGCTCAGCTCGTCGGTGACCGCGTATCTGACCACGCCGGTGTTGCTCACGCTGGGGGGCGTGCCGCTTGCCTACATCGTGCTGGTCCTCGCGACACGCGTCAGGGCACGAGGACGCAACCGCGGCTGGCTGCCGTCGGCGGTGACCTGCGCTGCGATCGCTCTCTGGATTGCGGTGGGCCATCACGCCTACGCGACCGACTGGATCACCCACTACGACTGGCGCATTGCCGACAACGCTCCGTGGGTGCTCGCCGTATCGTGGTGGCAGGCGGCGAACACCGCACGGCCGGTGCATCTGACGGACGCCTTTCCGGCTGGCGACCTCACCGATTTCGAACCGATCGGTCAGCGGAAGCCGCGCGTCGCCGCGCCGGCGGCGCAGCGCGGACGGCCGCTCCGCGCGGCCGCGGCTGCGAGAGGCGCAGCGGCGCGGCCGTTGAACGTCGTGCTGCTCGTCCTCGAGTCAGTGGCGGAGCGATGGACGTCGTTCGGCGGGATTTACGACACGACGCCGAATCTGATGAAGGAAGCCGCGCACGGCCTGGTCGTCGACCATTTCTACGCCCACGTCGGACGCAGCTCGAATTCGCTCGTGGCCCTGCTCCTCTCGGTGTACCCGAAGCTGAACTTTCGCGATTTCACCGAAGAGTATCCGCGCGTCGAGCGGACGTCGCTCGCGACCCTCTTTCACGAGCGCGGGTACCGCACGGCATTCATGACCCCCAGCGACATGGGCTGGGCCGGCTGGGGGGCATTCCTGCCCGCGCGCGGGTTCGACGAAGTCCGCGACCAGCATGCGCTGGCGTGCTCTCCGCCGATCTCGTCGTGGGGCGTCGAGGATCGCTGCCTCGCCGACGGGTTGATCGACTTCATCCAGCGCGATCCGGCGCGGCCGTTTTTCGTCATGGGATGGACGCAGCAGACCCACCATCCGTACGAACCGTCGCCCGACACGCCGGTGATCGATCTCGTCGGCGATCGCGAACCGTCGCCCGACGCGTACGATCTGAACCGGTATCTGAACGTGCTGCGCGAAACCGACCGCCAGCTCGCGCGCGTGTTCGACGCGCTCCGCCAGAACGGCCTCGCCGACAACACGATCGTCGCCGTCGTCGGCGATCACGGTCAGGCGTTCGGCTATCCGCACGACAGCTACCTCCAGGGCCGCACGGTGTACGAGGAAGACGTGCAGGTGCCGCTGCTCATCTGGTATCCGCGCCGTTATGCCTCGCTGCAGCGCGCCCCGATGATCGGCAGCCAGATCGACCTGGCGCCGACCATCGCGGAACTGGCTGGCATACCGCCGGCGCCCGACTGGCAGGGCCGCAGCCTGTTCGATTCGGAACGCGCGCCGCGCGCCTACTTCTACGTCGCCCAGGACGAGTTCAAGCTGGCGGTTCGCGAGGGCGGCTGGAAATACATCCTCGATCTGCGGCGAGGCACCGACGAGTTGTACGACCTCGATCACGATCCCGCGGAGCAGCACAACCTGGCCGCGGATCAGCAGGCGCGATGCACGCGCCTGCGCCAGCGGCTCGCGGCCTGGGCGGAGGCGAATCGGCGGCAGTACGACAGACCGTAGCGTTTCACAATGGCTGGCGGCCTCGCGCAGGCCGGGGCTCGGGGTTTACCCGATGAACACTGCGCCGCACGTCGCCTTGTGGATGGACAACAGGTGATCGAACAGGCGCTGTATGTCCGGGCTGCCTTTGACGAAGAAGCGCTCGGCCCCGGCCTGCTCGATACCATGCGACTGCTCGGCTCGCGGGTACATCGAAAGACCGAGAACCCGAATGCTCGGGAACTCGGCGCGAATGCGACGCGTGGCCTCGATCCCGTCCATCTCGGGCATCGCGACATCCATCACGACGACATCGGGCAGGAGCGCGCGCGCCTGGGCGATCGCCTCGAGGCCATTGGCGGCCTCGCCCACGATCTGCAACTCCCTCCGCGCCTGAAGCAACCGGCCCAGCGCCTTGCGCATGGCGGCATGATCGTCGACGAGCAAGATCTTCAGCGCGCGCGGCGGTCCGCTGGTGACCGCACCGCTCAATGGCGCTCCAACTGTGGCGGGACTTGGCGGAGGTGGTGCCGCAGTGGGTCCGGGCGCCATGGCGCTAGGCACCGTCAGCGCGAATTTCGAGCCGCGGCCGGGCGCGCTGTCGATCTCGAACCGGCCGCCCAGCAGCGTGAGGCGTTCGCGGATGCTGAACAGCCCCCATCCGGTTTGATCGGCCTGCGCCCGCTCGATGAGCCACGGGTCGAAGCCCACACCGTGATCCGACACGGTAATGTGCAGCATGTCGTCCGGTTCGCGCGTCAGATCCACGGTGACCCGATCGACCTGGGCGTGCTTGACCGCATTGAACAGGAGCTCGCGAACCGACTCGAGCAACAGCGTGCGGATGTCCTTGCGGTCGGAATTCGCGAGTGGATCCGCGTGCAGCTCCACCTCGAGGCCGTACTTCTTCCGGGTCCAATCCGCCAACCAGGCTAGGGCAGCCGGCAATCCTGAGCGTTCCAGGACAGGTGGAAACAATTCGTAACTGAGTGACCGCGCGGCGTCAATGGCCTCGGCGAGCTGGCCCTTGACCTCTGGCAGCGGATCCTCCGTTTCGATTCCGCCATGCGCGCCCCGACGCATCAGCCGATCGAGGTTCATCGCCGCGCTGACCAGCAGCTGCTGCAGGCCGTCGTGCAGCGTCTTCGCGAGCTGTTCGCGCGTGTGCTGCTCGGCGAGCGTCAGCTCTGACGCGAGCCGGCTCAACTGCGCCGATCGGCGTTCCAGTTCGACCGTTCGTTCCTGCAGCGCCAATGCTGCCTGGCGGCGTTCCGTGATGTCGGTGATGAACGCAATCGCCCGCCCGCCGTCAGAGGTGGGGACATGATTCAAGCTGACTTCAATGGGAAATGTCGATCCGTCTTGACGCCGACCCACGAGATCGAGCCCGCCTCCCATCAGCCGCGGAAGTGGCGCCCCGAAATACGACGACTGGTGCTGCTGATGGATGTCCCGAACGGGCAGCGGGACCAGCTGCTCGATGGACTGTCCGATCAGTTCCCCAGGCTGCCAGCCGAACATCGTCTCCATGGCGCGATTCGCCGTGACGATCAGACCGCGGGCATCCACCGAGGCGATGCCCTGCGCGGCCGTCTCCAACAGGAGCCGCAGTTCTCGACTGTGTTCTTCGTCGCGCCGCGCCTGGAGCATCTCCTCGGCGTGGCGACGCGCGGTCACGTCCAGTTCAAGTCCGGCGAGCCGCGTAATCTTTCCGGCGCAGTCGCGTTCGACACGACCCACGCTCTGTATCCACAACACGGTTCCATCGGGCCGCACGATGCGGAACGTGATATCCCATGCGTCTCTCGTCGGGTGGGCCGCTTCGTCGAGAAGAGCGAGCACCGCCTGGCGATCGTCCTCATGGACCCGGCCGAGCCATTTGTCGAGGTGGCTGGCTCGTCCGGCGCGAACCCATACAGCTTACGAAATCCCTCGTCCCAATCGATGTGATCGGCGTCCGGGTCTCGCGTCCACGACCCCGCTGCCGACGCGTCAAACACCAGACGCAGCCGCTCTTCGCGGTGCTGCAGCGCCTCTTCCAGCCGTTCTTGTTCGGTGATGTCGTGAACGATGCCGATCCCCGGGCCGTGCTCGTAAATCGCCGACAGTTCCTGCTCGCGCGCGGTCACGTCCACGCCCCAACAGACGATCGAATCGTCCGAGTCGTCGTTGTCGCGTGACATGAACGAGCAGGTCCACGCGATCCAGCGTGGGCCGCCGCTCGCCGACATCAGGGCATCGGCTTGCCGCGGCTGCCGATCGTTCGCAGTTTCGATCAATGCCTGGCGCAAGGAACTCCGGTGATCCAACGACGCGAATTCCCACAGCGAGCGCCCGCGGATGTCGTGCGACGGGCGGCTGGCCAGTTCGCCGAACTCACGCGTCCATGCGAGCACCGTGCCCTGTCGATCGACAATGACGGCGATCGCGCGCAGATCCCCGAGAACAGCCAGCGTCCGATCCGTCATAGTCGATCTGTTTACTCTACTTCTTTGCCGGCGGATACCAGGCGCCATCGCGGAACTCCGTCGCTCCGCCGCGGATGGCGTCGCGGAAACTCTGCACGCTGGCGGCGATGGCGGCCGCGTCGGTCTTCCCAGCCGCATAGTTCTGATCGTAGTGATACAGGTAGACGGCCTTCGGTTTGAAGGCGTTCACGCATTCCGCCGCCGCGGCGGGCATCATCCGATCGAGCGGCAGGTTCATCGGCACGAACGCGATGTCGATATTTCGCAGCGCGCGGACCTCCGGCACGCACTCGGTGACGCCCGCGAAATAGATCCGCTTGCCGCCAAGCGTCAACACGTAGCCGTTCGCCTTGCCCTTCGGGTGCGACGGCTCGCCCGGTTTGATGTCGTACGCGGCAATCGCCTCGACGGCGACGCCCGCAAGCGTCTTCGATTCACCGTTGGCGAGCGGTGTGCCGTCGGTGAACTTCGCCTGCGACGCCGCCGGCACCACGACCGGCGCCCCTGGCTTGCGCAGGTGACCGATCGCTTTCGGATCGAGGTGGTGGACTGGATCGTCCGTGACCAGGATCAAATCCGCCGGCTTGGCGCGGGTGAGGTCGGCCTGGCTCCACGGGTCGACCTGAATGACCTTGCCGCCGTACTCGAGCTGAACGCTCGCGTGCAGCAGCGGCGTGACGACGACCTCGTCTCCACGTGCGGCCGCCGCCGGGCGCTTCCCGAACACTTCCACAATCGTTGCCGCGACCGTGCCCGTGTTCGTGAACGTATGCCTCGCCCCGCCTTTCAGATCGATCACCTGGCCCTGCGTGAGGTCCATCGGGCTCTCGCCTTCGATCGTGAAACGCAGCTGCCCGGTCACCACTGTCAACACGTGATACGTCGCATCGTCGTGCGAATGCATCCGGCGGGTCGCGCCTGGCTCGGCGTAATCGCGAAGAACCCGGAAGTCCGGGCGATCCATGACGGGCATCGACGAGATGCCGGGGTCGCCGGTCACTGGACGCGCCTTTTCGGCGCCGCCCACCGCCTGCGCGTAGACGCCGGGCGCGGCCATCGACAGGACCGCCAGCAACAGTGACGCGCATCGGACATCGCGACTCATCCTCATGTGCTTCTCCCCTGGCGCTTCCACACGCGCCAATCCTCGACAGTGGCGTCAGCCGTCGCGCCCGCAGCCGTTTCAGAGCCACATGACGCCGACAGCAATCATGATGACGCCGGCCACGCGCGCCGCGATGGCGCCGAATGGTCCGACCTTCTCCAGCAGCACGAGGGCCGTCAGCGCCGCAACCCAGAGCAGGTTCATGACGCCGACGGCAAACAGCACGCACATCAGCGCCCAGCAGCAGCCGAGACAGTAGACGACCGTGCCGCAGACCCATCCGGAAGGCGCCGACGCGCGCCATCACGCCAGCTGCTCATCAGAAATCCAAGCGGGCTGCGACACCGCGTCAGGCACGCGCCCTTGAAGGGCGTCAATTGGTACACGCCGGCCGCGATCAATATCGCCCCTGCCAGTCGCGGGCTCGACGCAGCCATCGCCGGCGACAGCAGGGCCGCGCGATGCAGCGCTTCCTGCGCGATCGCCGCGCACGCGCTGAATCCGGCCCACACCGCCAGGTAGCCGAGCCCGAACGAGGGCAACGCCATCGGCACCGGGCCCGAGGCGCGTGTCCGCTGCATGCCGGCAAACAGCAGCAGCATCGGGGTCGCCGGCCCCGCCATCATGCCGATCATCATCACGGTCCACATCGCGAACGTGAAGAACACGTCCGCCGACGTCCGCGGCATGTCCATCGTCATGCCCATGTCGGCCATCATCCGATCGTGCGCCATGGACGAGGACATCTCGCGATCGAGATGAAGAAGGTACGCCCACGCGAGCACGGTGATGAGTGCGATGCAGGCCCAGACGATCAAGCGGTCGCGGCCCGAGCGCCGCGACCGGCGTGTGCGCTAAGCACCCTGCCAGGCGAACGGCGCGTACTGCCCGTTGTTCGTTCCGCTGATGTCGTCCCACGAGAGGCCGAGCGCGTTGACGTGGCTCTTCACGGCGCGAGCCAGCGCGAAACGATCCGCGGCCGGATGGCCCGTGTTCTCCAGATGGAGCGGCTCCGTGGCACCCGGGTTGATGCCCATCGCGCCCTGCGCCGCCATGTCGACGAACGACGACGCTTTGACCGCCCACTTCACGCCGTTGCGCTCGAAGGCAATCGGCGACGATTCGACGCCCAGGAACTTGCCGATGAGGCCGGAGAGGGCCGCCATCGGCCCGCCGCCGGCGCCGCTTGCGATCGTGGTGATCGCCACACGCTGCTCCGTCGACGCGCGCTCGTCGATGACGAGGCCGACCGACCAGTTGCCGTGGCCCATCGGGCCTGGCGTCAATCCCAGGACGATGAACCCGAGACCGTCGAGCGCGACCGTGCCGAAGGTGCCACGCTCGATCTGGAATGCCATCGCGAACGTGCACGACTCCTTTGTCGGCTTCACGGCCATCTGAGCCGGCACGCACGGACAGACGAAATCGCAGCTGCACGTTTCGTAATACTGGCCCTGCACGTTCCACGATGTGGTCATTCTGTTGTCCTTTGCGCCTGCCTCGCGCGAAGGCGGAGCTCCGACACGTCTCGCGGAGCGAAGGCGGGTTCAGGGAAGGGCGAATGCGATGTATTCGCCCGAATAATTGCCGCCGCTCACCGCGACGACGATGTACTGCTTGCCGTCGATCATGTAGGTCATCGGCGAGCCGCTCTGCGGCGCCGGCATCCAGAGCGCGCCGACTTCCTTGCCGGTCTGCTTATCGTACGCCCGCAGCATCGCGCCGCGCGGATGTTCTGGCGTCGTCGTCACCTGAGGGTCGCCCATGACGACGAGCGTCTTGGTCACCATCAATCCGACGCCTGATGTGCCCTGCCTGGCCGGTCTTCGGAATGTTCATCCCCTTCAACGCGGGATGATTGCGGATGTTGTCCGGCGTGTCGCCGTGCGGCACCTGCCACATCAGCTCGCCGCGATCGAGGTTGATCGCGGAGAGGATTCCGTAAGGCGGCTTGGACGATCGGCAGTCCTTGCACTGTCAGGCCGCCGCCGCCGGTCGCCGGCGGATTCGGCGGCCGCGCCGGCCGTGGGCGTCGGCGCTGCCGGCGCCGTCGGCCGGGGCGGCGCATCCGCGGCGCAGCAGTCGCCTGGACCGAGCACCTCGCGGAACTGCTGACCGCCGAGACCCGAGACGTAGCGGATGTCCGAGAATCCCGGCGGCGGCTCGACGAGCGATCGCGCGGACGGCGTGTTGCCCGCCTGCGCGTACACGACGTGCGTTTCCGGATCGGCCGCCGAGCCGGGCCAATTCGTCGCCGTGCCCGCGCCGACGGCGCCGAGGATGCCGTTGACGTTGCCGAGCATCGGCGGCGTGAACGGCGAGTCGCCCACTTTGTATCGCTTCAGCACGTCGAGCGCTTGCGCGCGCAGCTCCGGCGTGAAGTCGATGACGTCGTCCGGCACTTTCAGGTAGTTGCGCCCGTAGGCCGGCGGCTTCGACGGGAACGGCTGCGTCTTCGCGGTCTTCTCGCCCGGCACGTCCGACTGCGGCACCGGCTTCTCCTCGATCGGCCAGACCGGCTGACCGGTGACGCGATCGAAGACGTAGAGATACGCCTGCTTGCTCGGCACCGCAACCGCCTTGATCGGGCGGCCGCCGACGTTGATGTCGAGGATCAGGGGCGCCGACGAATTGTCGAAGTTCCAGAGCGGATGGTGAACGAACTGGAAGAACCACTTGCGCTGCCCGGTCCGGAGATCGACGCACACCAGGCTCTCGGCAAAGAGATTGTTGCCGGGACGATGGCCGCCATAGAAATCCGACGTCGGCGTCTCGATCGGCAGGTACACCAGGCCGAGCTCTTCGTCGATGCTGATCTGGGTCCAGACGCCGGCGTTGCCGTTGGTCGCCCACGATTCCTGTTCCCACGTGTCGTTGCCGAACTCGCCCGGGCGCGGGATGGTGTGGAAGGTCCAGAGCAGCTTGCCGGTCCGCACGTCGAAGGCACGCACCAGCCCTTTCGTGTTGTTGTGCGTGGAGACCGTCGCGCCCTCGCGCATCGCCGAGCCGATGATCACGACGTCCCTGGCGATCGCCGGCGTCGAGTGGACGCCGATTTCCCCGGTCTCGAGATCGATCTGCTCGCCCTTGCCCTTGACGGCGCCGACCTTCAGGTCGAGGATGCCGTTGGTGCCGAAGGAATTCACGAGCGCGCCTGTCTTCGCGTTCAGCTCGACGAGACGGTAGCCGGTCGTCACGTAGACGATCCGCTCGTCGCCGCGGCCGTCGGTCCAGTACGAGACGCCGCGGCCGGAGAGCTGCCGCGGCGAAACCGCCGCGCGTTTGCCCTCGCGCAGGCTGTGCGTCCAGATCGTTTCGCCGGTTTTCGCGTCGAGCGCGATCACCGATCGGCGTGTGCCGCCGGTCGTGTACAGCACGCCCTTGACCATCAGCGGCGTCCCCTCGAGCTTGTACTCGGGACGCGGCCCCAGGTTGTCGGTCTTGTAGCGCCACGCGATCTCGAGCTTGTTGAAGTTGGACGCGTTGATCTGATCGAGCGGCGAATAGCGGTTGCCACGGACGTCCGCGGTGTAATGCGGCCACTCGCCATTTTTCGTCGATGGCTGGGCCGCCCACTGGCCCCCTGCGGCGGGCGGCGCGCCGACGTAGATTTGCCCGATGATCCTGGCGCTCGAAGAGATGGTCAGGAGCGCCACGGCGAGTGAAGCCAATGCCACGGATCCAGAAACTCTTCGCGACATCGTCAACTCCTTTTTTGGCTGGCGAGCGGAACGGAACGGGCGGATTATACGTCCGTGACACGAACCTCGGCGGCGCGATCCGCGGGCTGGGTTCTCGGTTGGCTGGCCGGATTGATGTTCGCCATGACGGAGCCTGCCTCGCCGAAGCTCGCGGGCGTCGGTCAGAGCGAAGGCGGGACGCCGCCCCGGACCGCGTGGGGCGACCCGGACCTGCAGGGCGTCTGGAACTACGCCACGATGACGCCGCTCGAGCGTTCGCGCGATCTCGGGGAGAAGGCCGTCTTCACCGCGGAAGAAGCGGCGGCGTACGAACGGCAGGTCCTCGACCGCCAGGCTGTCACCAACAATACCGCCGGCCCCGACTGGTGGGATCCCGGCACGCGTCATCTCGCACACCGCCGGACGTCGCTGGTGGAGGATCCCGCCAACGGTCGGCTGCCGGCGCTGACGCCAGAAGCGCAGACGCGGGCGGCCGCGCGCACCCAGGCGCGCCGCGAACGCGGGATCGCCGACGGACCGGAAGATCTCGCGCTGAACGAGCGCTGCCTCCAGTGGTCCACCGCGGGACCCCCGATGCTGCCGGGCGTCTACAACAACAACGTCCAGTTCCTGCAAACGCGCGATGCCGTGGTGATTCTGAACGAGATGATTCACGACGCGCGCATCGTGCCGATGGACGGCCGCCCCCACGGCGCGGTGCCACGCTGGATGGGCGATGCGCGCGGGCGCTGGGAGGGCGCGACCCTCGTCGTCGACACGGTGGGTCTCGCCGACAAGGCGAGTTTCCGCGGATCCGACGATCACTTCCACCTGGTCGAGCGCTTCACGCGCGTGGCCGCCGACACGATCGAGTATCGATTCACCGTCGAGGATCCCACCGTCTGGACGCGGTCGTGGAGCGCATCGTTCCCGATGACCAGGAGCGACGGGCCGATGTTCGAATACGCGTGCCACGAGGGGAACGCGCGCAGCATGGAAGGGATCCTGAAGGGCGCGCGAACCCAGGACACGATTCGCTGATACACTCGACGGCGGCTTTACAGCGTACGCATTCTTCGTGATCTTCGTGTGCAGCGAGCCTTCGTGTAGACCGTTTCAGGGCCTGCGCACCAACACAGGAGGCATCATCATGTGGACCCGACGATCCGTCCTGCGCCTGGCCGGCAGCGCCACTGGCGCCGCGTTCGCGGCGCGGTCGTACGGCATCGACTACGTCGCCGCCGCGACAGCCGCGGTCGAGAACCGCTCGCCCGAGGACGTCGCCGCCGACGAAACCTACTGGCGTGACATCCAGATGGCCTTCACGCTCGACCGCTCGATGATCAACCTGAACAACGGCAACTCGTGCCCCAGCCCCACCGTCGTGCACGAGGCCTACAAGCGCTACCTCGATTCGTCGAACCAGGTGCCCGTGTATCACCGCAGCCTGATCGAACGGAACATCGAGACCGCGCGCCGCCGGCTCGCCGCCGAGTTCGGCGCCGATCCGGAAGAGATCGCCATCACGCGCAACGCCAGCGAGTCGCTGCAGATCGCGCAGATGGGCCTCGATCTGAAGCCGGGCGACGAGATCGTCACCACCGAGCAGGACTACGGCCGCATGCTGACCACCTGGGATCAGCGCGCGCGGCGCGACAAGATCAAGGTCACCCGGCTCGACTTCCCGTGCCCGACGACGCAGGCGGATCTCTACCAGCGCTTCGAGAAGGCGATCACGCCGCAGACGAAAGTGCTGCACTTCTGCCACATCACCAATCAGTCGGGCCAGCTGTTTCCCGTTCGCGATCTCAGCCGGATGGCGCGCCAGCGCGGCATCACCACCATCGTCGACGGCGCCCACGCGCTGGCGCACTTCCCGTTCAAGCTGCGCGACCTCGAGATGGATTTCTACGGCGTCAGCCTGCACAAGTGGCTGCTCGCGCCGACGGGTACCGGACTGCTCTATGTCCGCAAGGATCGCATCGCGTCGACCTGGCCGCTGCAGGCGGCGCCCGAGCGGCACGACACCGACATCCGCAAGTTCGAGGAAATCGGCACCAGCCCCGCGGCCACCAAAGCGGCGCTCAACGAGGCGATCGCCTTCCATCAGGCGATCGGCATCGAACGCAAGGCGGCGCGGCTGCGCTACCTGACGCTGCGATGGGCGAACGAGCTGAAGAAGCACCCGAAGATCAAGCTGCACTCGAGCCTCGAGCCCGGACAGACGTGGGGCCTTGCGGTCGTCTCCATCAACGGCGTCAACTCGGACAAGCTCGTGACGCACCTGTGGGACAAGTGGCGCATCGTCATCGTGGCTGTGGGACATGACAACCCGAAGGATGCCGTCGATGACCTATCGAGGACTGCGCGTCACGCCCAACATCTACACGCCGCTGGAAGAGATCGACACGTTCGTCACCGCGATGCTCGAAGTCGCCAATAAAGGACTGCCGGCCACAGCGGGATCTGGTAATTGAATAATTTGGGTAATTGGGTAATTGGATTGCTAGATTGATCCAACCACCAATTGCCCAATCAATTACCCGATTACCCAATCACCCGATTATCCAATCCCATGGCCGGCCGTCTGGTTCGTGTTGGCGTGCTGGGCGCCGGCGCGTGGGCGCGCGGGGCGCACCTGCCGGGATACCGGCGCGATCCGCGGTGCCAGGTGGTCGCGATCGCCGACACGGAGATCGATCGCGCGCGTGAGGCGGCGCGCGAGTTCGCCATCCCGGACGCCGTCGCGGATGCCCGCACCGTCATCAATCGCGACGACATCGATGTCATCGACGTCTGTACGCCGAGCCATACGCATTTCGAGCTGGCCTGGGCGGCGCTCGAAGCCGGCAAGCACGTGCTGTGCGAGAAGCCGGTCGCGTACGACTTCCGCGAGACGCGGCGGGCGCACGACCTCGCGCGGCGCAAGGGCCTCAAGACGAAGGTCGGGCTGACGTTCCGCTACAGCCCGGCGATGCGCTACATGCGCGAGCTGGTCGCCGGCGGTTTCATCGGCACGCCGTTCATCTTCAACGGCTACGAACAGAACTCGCAGTGGCTCGATCCGATGAACCCGCTGCGGCAGGTGGACCCCGATGCGGACCAGTCGGTCCTCCAGGTGTCGTCGCTCGAAGGATACGGCGCGCCGATCATCGATCTGGCGCACCTGCTGGTCGGCAGCGATCTCAGCCAGGTGGTCGGCACGATGCGCAACTTCATCCCGGAGCGGATGGTGCGCGCAGACCGGCCGCATGATGCGCATGAACATCGACGACGGCGACATCTGTTTCTCGGCGAGTTCGGGAACGGCGCGCTTGTGCTCGGTGCAGACCAGCTTCGTGACCGTCGGCAACTACCCGGGCATCGAAGCGCGCGTCTACGGCAGCAAAGGCGCGCTCATCTGCCGCCTCGTCGAGGAGGCCGGTATCTGCGAGACGCTGAGCGCGGCGACGCCCGATCAGGTGGAGTTCCGCGAGCTGGAGATCCCGGCGCGCTGCTATCCGCCGGGCGGCAACCGCCACGAGTCGTGGCGGACGCTCTTCTACGCGAACCTGGTCAGCAGCTTCATCGGCGAGATCCTGAGCGGCGGCGCCGAGAACGAAGGCGACTTCGGCGACGGCGCGTGGGTGCAGGAAGTGATCAACGCGGTCGAGCGATCGTTCCGCGAGCGGCGATGGGTGTCGTTGCCGCTGCAGACATGAATGTTCTCCTGCTTCCTGTAATCTGTTTCCCGTGCTCACCGCTTCTTCGAGAGCTACTACCGCCTGCGGCCGGTCAACGCCACGTTCACCGGCGTCCACGATCACGATCACCGGCTGCCCGACTGGTCGCCGGATGGCCTCGCGTCGGCGCTGTGGACGACATGCAGACGCTGCGCGTCGCGCTCGAAGCGGCGCGCCCGCCCGCGGCCTCGCTTCACGACGTCGCCGAGCGCGATCGGCAGCTGGCGATCTCGTTCCTCGACATACAGATCGCCGAACACGAGAGCTGCCACTTTCAGCGCGGCAATCCGTCGCTCGCGCTCGGCGAGGCGATCTTTGGCGTCGATCGCGCTGATGACCCGCCCGTTCGCGCCGGTCGCGGAGCGCGCGGCGTCGGCGATCGCGCGCCTGACGGCGCTCCCTGGCTTCCTCGACGGCGCGCGGCGGTCGATGGCGGGCCCGGTGCCCGACGCCTGGCGACTCAAATGTCTGCGCGAGTGTCGATGGCGCCAGCATCCTGCTCGGCGACGGCATCCCGCGGTGGATCGCCGGGCGAGCGCATCGACGGCGCACTCGCCCGCCACTTGAGCATCGCCGCGGATGCGGCGCGGGCCGCCGTTCGACGAATTCGGACGTGGCTCGAGACGCGAGTCACGCGGCGCACGGCGATGTACGCGATGTGGCTCCGATCTGTTCGATCTCCTGCTGACGCGCGGCCACTGGTGCGACCGTTCGCGCGCCAGCCTGTTGACTGACGCGCGACACGCGCTCGACGAAGCGCTGGCGCGCCTGCGACGAACGCGCGCGACAGATCGCGCCCGGCGGCTGGCCCGAAGTCCAGCAGCGTCTGCTCGACGCGCACCCGACCGTCGAGGACTATCTGCCGGCGTATCAACGCGTCTGGGACGCCTGCCGCGAGCGCGCGCTGGCGTGCGATCTCGTCACGTGGCCGGACGCGCCGATCCGCTACGTGCCGATCCCGGTTCAGACGCGCGACGCGGCGCCGTTCCTGTACTACCTGCACTACCGATCGCCGGCGCCGTTCGATCGTCTGGCGACTGCACGACTACGTGGTCACGCCGATCGAAGCCGGGATGCCGGCTGACGAGCAGCAGCGCCGGCTGCGCGCCACGAACACCAGCGTGATCAAGCTGAATCACGTCGTTCACCACGGCGCGATCGGGCATCACGTGCAGAACTACTACGCCTACGCGGGCGCGTCGGAGATCGGCCGCGTCGCGGCGGTTGACTGCGCGAGCCGGATCGGCATGTTCCTCGGCGGCACGATGGCAGAAGGCTGGGCCTGCTACGCGACCGACCTGATGGACGAAGTCGGCTTCCTCACGCCGGAGGAATCGCTCGCCCAGCAGCACACCCGCGCGCGGCTGCTGGCCCGCGCGGTCGTCGACATCGGGCTGCACGAGCGGATCGCTTGAGCTTCGAGGACGCGGTCGCCCTCTATCGCGACCGCATCGGCATGTCGCCGACGAGGCCGCCCGAGCGGAGGCCTGCAAGAACTCGATGTTCCCGGGCACCGCGCTCATGTATTGGCTCGGCACCGACGGGCTGCATCAGCTTCGGCGCGAGCGCCAGCGGGTCGAGGGCGCATCGTTCTCGCTCCGCCGCTTTCACGACCGGGTCCTCTCGTTCGGATCGATTCCGGTGCCGCTGATCGCGAAGGTCTGATGCGTGAAGACCGCGCTACACATCGACGGGTGTCATTACTCGTCGTGACCGCGTGCGTGACCAGTTGCGCTCGACGCGACAGCGCCACGCCGCCCACCGAACGATCTGCTGATCGTCGGCTACGACCGCGAACCCGACACGCTCAATCGCTTCAGCACGCACATCCTCGAAGACATCCAGACCTGCGTCGTCGAGGGCCTGACGACGACCGACGAGCGGATGAACGTGGTGCCGCTGCTCGCGACCGAGGT
Organism: uncultured Acidobacteriota bacterium; assembly: GCA_963792175.1. GTDB lineage: Bacteria > Acidobacteriota > Vicinamibacteria > Vicinamibacterales > CAVVIG01 > CAWBVG01. Next base: position 95,265 of record CAWBVG010000012.1, on the reverse strand, counting down.
GCCGACGCTGCAGAACGGCGGCGTCCGGCTCCGTCCGGATGGCGGCATGGACGTCACGTGGAAGCTGCGGCCCGGCGTGACGTGGCACGACGGCATCCCGTTCACGTCCGCCGACGTGAAGTTCACGGTCGACGCGATCAACGGTCCCAACTACAACCCCGAAAGCACCGACGGGTTCGACCGCATCGGCTCGGTCGACACGCCGGACCCGCTGACAGCGGTCGTCCACTACAAGGAGGTGTACGCGCCGTACGACATCCAGTTCATCCGCGGCACGCTGCCGAAGCATCGTGCTCGAGGGGCGCGACATCGATCGCGCGCAGGACTACAACCGCAGCCCGCTCGGCACCGGGCCGTACCGGGTCGCGGAGTGGAAGGCCGGCGAATACATCCTGCTCGAGCGCGTGCCCCACTACTGGCGCGGCGACGAGTACCCGCGGATCCGCCGGCTGATGTTCAAGTTCATCGCGAACACCAACACGCGCATCAACCAGCTGAAGAGCGGCGAGGTGCACGTCGTGGCGCTGGTGCCGTGGGACAAGCAACGCGAGATCGCCGGGCTGACCGTCGATCGTCGTGCATCGAACGCCCGGGCAACGCCTACGAGCACGTGACGCTGAACGAGCGCCAGTTTCCGCCGTTTGCCGACGTGCGCGTCAGGCGCGCGCTGCATCCATGCGCTCGATCGCGAGCTCTTCACGAACACCATCCTCGACGGCCTCGCGCCGGTCGCGCACGGTCCCGATCCAGCCGGTGTCGTGGGCGTACACCGATCGACATCACGCGCTATCCGTTCGATCCGGCGCGGGCGCGCGCGCTGCTCGACGAGGCGGGCTGGACAGCGCGGCCCGAACGGCATCCGGCAGCGGGACGGCCGTCCGCTGGCGTTCACGCTGATCACGCAGGCCGGCTACGCCATCCGCGAGAACGTCGCGCAGGCGATCGAGCACCAGCTGCGCGACGTCGGCGTCGACGTCCGCGTCGAGCTGCACGACGGCACGGCGATCAGCGCGATCTGGTTCGAGGGTCGGTTCGACGCGATGCTGCACTGGTGGCAGATGCCGGCGGACCCGGAGCTCACCACGTTCTTCGCGGCCGATCGCACGCCGCCGGCCGGCCGCAACATCAACTACTTCAAGGACGACGCACTGACCGCGCCTGCTCTACGCCTCCGATCGCACGCGTCGATCGCGAGGAGCGCACGCAGCTGCTGCATCGCGCGCAGGCGATGCGTCGCGGACGCCGTGCCGGAGATCCCGCTCTACAGCGTCACGAGACTCGACGCCGTGCCGGCATCGCTCCAGCATTTCAAGGGCAACCCGACCAACACCGGCATCTTCTGGAACGTGCACGAGTGGGAGATCAAGTAAACTCTGTCGTCTAAGCTAGGCGGCGTGCTTCCGGTTCCTCGCGCGTCGCGCTGTCTTCAGGCCGTCCCGCTGCTCCTCGTCATCTCCGGGCTCGTCTTCCTCCTGATCCACGCGCGCGCCCGGCGGACCGCTCGCCATCTACCTCTCGAACCCGAACGTCCGGCCCGAGGACATCGAGCGGCTGCGCCGCGCGCTCGGCCTCGATCGTCCGCTCTGGCAGCAGTACCTGGTCGTGGCTCGCGGCGTTCGCGCGGCGGCGACTGGGGCTACAGCTTCAGCGATGGCCGCCCGGTCGCGGCTCGCATCGTCGAGCGGCTGCCGGCGACGCTCGAGCTGGTCGGCGTGTCGATTGTCGTGGCGCTCGTGCTGACGCTGCCGGCCGGCATCGTGTCGGCGGTGCGCCGCGGCCGCTGGTTCGATCGACTGACGACGGCGCGCGGCGATGGCCGGCATCTCGCTGCCGGCGTTCTGGTTCGGTCTGCTCCTGCAGATCGTGTTCGCCATCGGCCTCGGCTGGCTCCCGTCGTCGGGTCGGACGACGCTCGGCGGCGGCGACTTCGTCGATCACGTGCAGCACCTGGTGCTGCCGGTCACGGTGCTGGCCGTCGTGCAGGCGGCGGGCTGGTCGCGGTATCTGCGCGGATCGATGATCGAGACGCTGGCGCAGCCGTTCGTGCTGGCGGCGCGCGCGCGCGGCATTCCCGGACGCGACGGTCATCGTTCGCCACGCGCTGCGCAATGCGATCGGGCCGGTGCTGGCGATCGTGATGGTCGACGCCGCGCTGCTCGTCTCCGGCGCGGTCGTCACCGAGAGCGTATTTGCCTGGCCTGGGCTCGGCAGCCTCTTCACCGAGGCGCTCGCGCGCCGCGATTACTCGCGTGCTGATGGCGCTGCTGATGCTCACGTCGACGGCGATCGTCGTGTTCAACGTCGTCGCCGATGCCGCGCACGCGCTGCTCGACCCGCGCGTCGTGGCGGCGTGATGCGGGCGCCGGCGCTGCTGCTCGTGTGCCTGGTCGCGGCGGCGCTGGCCGCGCCGGCGCTCGCGCCGTACCCGCCGGATCAACTCGACCTCGCCGCATCGCCGCGAAGCGCCGTCGTCGGCGCACTGGTTCGGCACCGACGATCTCGGACGCGATGTGCTCGCGCGCGTCCTGTACGGCGCGCGGGTGTCGCTCGCGGTCGGTCTGCTGTCGGCGGCGGTCGCGGGCGCGTCGGGCATCGCCATCGGCGGCATCGCCGGATATGCCGGCGGCGCGATCGACGCGGTGCTGATGCGCGGCACCGATGCCATGCTGGCCGTGCCGCGGCTGCCGCTGCTGATGATTGCGGCCAGCGTCCTGCAGCCGTCGGTGCCGCTGCTGGTCGTGCTGATCGGCCTGGCGGGCTGGATGGAGACGGCGCGCGTCGTGCGCGCCGAATTCCTGACGCTTCGCGACGCGCGGCTTCGTCGAAGGCGCGCGCGCGCGGCCGGCGCCGGCCACGCCGCGGCTGATCGGCGCGCACCTGCTGCCGAACGCCGCGCAGGCGGTCATCGTGTCGCTGACGCTCGCCGTCGCGCGCGGCATCCTGCTGGAGTCGGCGCTCAGCTTCTTCGGCGTCGGCGTGCAGCCGCCGCGCGGCGAGCTGGGGCAACATGCTCTATCAGGCGCAGGCGACGCTGGCGACCGAGCCGTGGCTCGCGTTCGCGCCGGGTCTCTTCATCCTGCTGACGACGCTGTCGGTGAACCTGGCGGGCGATCGGCTCGCCAGCGCGGTGGACGAATGCCGCCACGGACGCACGATGTCACGAGAGTAGATCGCGAGCTCGCTGGATCTGTCGGGCCGTATCCGGGTGGTCTGTGCCTATTCGATCACCGGCCGCGTATCGCCGGGCAGCAGCAGCTGCCGATGCGCCCACCACGGCGCGATGCCGTTGGTCATCACCCGCTCGTGGAATTCGCGGAGGTCGAACGCGGCTGCCGCGCGCCGGCGGCATAGTCGCGCCGCAGCTTGAACGCCGCCATCTTGCCGAGAAAATAGCCGCCGTAGGTCGGATCGTAGGTGCCGCGCACCGCTTCCTGCCGCGCGGCCGGCGCCGGCAGGTGCGCCTCGCGCTCGAAGAACTCCGCCGCCTGATCGATGGTCCAGTCGCCGCTGTGCAGGCGCAGACCGGCGATCAGCCGGCAGATCCGCGTCAGCGCTTCGCTGATCTGCGCCAGCCGGTAGCGCGGATCCTCCCGCTTGAAGCCTTCGTCGCTGACGAGCTGCTCGGCGTAGTGCGCCCAGCCGTCCTGCCCCGACGAGGGCTGCGGAAACGGGTTGAGGCCGATCCAGATGCGCCGGATCTTGCCGGGCGTGCGCCGCATGAACAGGCTGTGGACGTAGTGGCCGGGCGCCACTTCGTGCGCCGAGATGTCGGCGAGCGTCGGGTAGTTGAACTTCTGCAGCCACGCGTTCTGCCGCTCGGCGCGGCCAGTCGGCCTGCGCATCGGTGACGTAGTAGAAGCTCTTGACCGGATGCGGCTCGAGCGGCGGCGACGAGTGCATCGACGCCAGGCCCGAGATCGAACGCCGGCGCGGCCGCGACGACGACGCGCTCTCCTTCCGGCAGGTCGACGAGGCGCCGCTCGCGGATGAAGGCAAGCAGCTCGTCCACGGTCTTCTGCGCCGCCGCCGGCAGCTCTCCGCGCTTCGGATGGTCGTCGAGGACGCCGCGCCAGACCTCCAGCGGCTGATCGTCCCGGCCGGCGCGGTTCGACACGCGCGGCGGTCGCTTCGAAGTCGGCCTGCGGCTTTCTGCAGCTCGCGCTCGCCAATCGCCAGCAGCGTCGCCGCGGGCGATATCGATCAGCTCCTCGGCGCGATACCGCGCCTCGACGTTCGCCGTGCCGATCGCGTAGGCATCCGGTCGCGTTCGGCAGCACCTTCGACTCGAGCTCCGCGGCGTACTCGTCGATGGCCTGGCGCGCATCGTTGGCCGCAGACGTCAGGCCGTCCTGAAGCGGTCCGATCGGCGACGTCGGCGAACGCCAGCGGCAGGTCGTGGGCCATCAGGTCGGCGGCGCCGCGGAACATCACGATCGCCCGCGCTCGACGAACACCCGCGGCGGGTTGCGAAGGTTCTCGCGGGCCGCAGCGAGCAGCCGCGGCACCGCCGGTCAGCTTCGTCGTCGCCTGCCTCGCCCGCGACGCCGCCGGCGACGACTCCATCGTCATCAGGTTGTGGACGCCATCGGAGATCGCCGACGCGTAGATCATCGGGTTGCGCGTCCAGGTGCGGACGGTGTCGAGATCGAGCAGCCAGCCGTCGATGACGCCCTGGAGAATCCGGCGATCGACGCGTTCGTCAGGCGTCAGCGCAGCCGGATCGACCGCGTCGATCCGGCGTCGAAACCCCCGCAGCCAGTCGATCTCCGCGGCAATCGCCGGCGCCGAGAAATCCTCGAGCTCGCCGTCGTGCGCGTGGATGCCGTTGCCCGCGGCAATCGAGGGATGGCGTCGCGCGAATTGATCGAGGTATTCGTCGACGAGCGCGGCGAATTGAGGCGCGGGGGTTGCGCTGCTCGACGCCGGCACGCGATCGCAGGCGAGAGCACACACGACGACCGCGGTCACTGCCAACGCCAGAACGCGTGCCAACATCGCAGAATTTGCCACGTCTTGAGCGCCTGTGGATCGCAGGCCGGGGTCAGACACCACTCTGACACCTACTCTGACGCCGATGCCGTCGCACAGCCGTGCATTGTAGGGCTATAGTGCCGGTGACGTGGAGGCTGCCATGACCCGCACGCGCCGTACGACAGTCATCGGATGGTTTTTTGTGCTGGCCGGCGTCGCCATCGCCGCCCAGCAAGCCGCCGCCGGCGCCGCGCGATCCGCAGCGCGAGCTGGCGATGAGCGTCGCCGACGGCTTCACGCTCGCCGCGGTCGGCGACTACATCATCGCCCGTCCGGTATCGCAGACGCCGGGGTTCGCGCCGGTCGGCAAGATCATTCACGACGCCGACGCGGCGTTCGGCAACTTCGAAGGGACCGCCATCGATCTCTCGCGGACGCCGGCGGTGCCGCAGGCCGAATTCGGCGGCGTCTGGATCATCGGCGCGCCGTCGGTGGCGAAGGATCTCAAGGCGATCGGCTTCGACGTCATGTCGCGCGCCAACAACCACGCGACCGACTGGGGCCTCGAGGGCATGCGCCAGACCAGCCGCGCGCTCGACGAGGCGGGCATCGTGCACGCCGGCGTCGGCGAGCATCGCGCGGCGGCGCGGGCCGCGCGTTACTTCGACACCGACAAAGGCCGCGTGGCGCTCATCTCGATCGCGTCCACGTTCACGCCGCTCTCGCGCTCCGCGCCGCCGGTCGGCCAGGCGCCGGGACGCCCCGGCGTCAACGCGCTGCGAACGACGAGGTACTCGCTGGTGACGGCCGACGAACTGCGCGCGATGCGGAAGATTCGCGACGAGCAGCCGGCGGGGTCCGTCCGCCTGCCCGAAAAGGAACCGGCCGACGAGCTCGAGCTGTTCGGCGTCCGCTACAAGGCCGGCGACCATCGGGGCTTCACCTACACGATCGATCCGGTCGACGAACGCGAGATCCTCAAGAGCGTTCGCGCCGCCGAAGCAGCTGTCCGACTTCGTCATCGTGACGATTCACGCGCACGAGCCGGGCAACTGGAGTCAGGAGCCGGCCGACTTTCCTGCCGAAGCTGGCGCACGCGGCGATCGACGCCGGCGCGGACGAGTTCATCGGCCACGGCCCGCACCAGATCCGCGGCATCGAGGTCTATCAAGGGCAAGCCGATCTTCTACAGCCTCGGCGACTTCATCTTTCAGCTCGACCTCCTCGAGCCGGTGGCGAGCGATCTGTACGAGCAGTACAAGATGGATCCGGCCTCGGCGACCGACGCGGAGTTCAACGCGATGTGGAATCGGCTGGTGTTCGGCGGCGACGTCTGGTATCAGAGCGTCGTGACCACCAGCCGGTTCGAGAAAGGACGGCTCGCCGAGATCCGGCTGCAGCCGATCGATCTGGCTACACGGCGCGCGGCGCCGATCGCGGCGTCCCGCGGCTGGCGTCGCCCGAGGTCGGCCAGAACGATCCTCGAGCGGCTGCAGCGCCTGTCGCAGCCGTTCGGGACGCGCATCGCGATCGAACAGGGGATCGGCGTGATCCGCCCGACAGCCAGCGCCTCGAGCGACGTCCGCAAATAGCGCTTCGCGATGCGTTTATTTTCTTGGTGTATGGGGCCGCGCTGAAGAAGTCCTCGCCCGAGCAGACAACTTATTTTGGCACCTTATTTACTTGTTTTTGCCGCGGGCCGTCCGTACTGTTCTCGAGTTCGACACCAGTCAAAAAGAGGAGGGCGAGCCGATGAAAGCCAAATTACTGGTCTTTGTGTCCGTTGCCATGTGCGTGTTGGCCTTGGGGTGGGTTCGTGCCGCATCGGACGATAAAGACAAAGATAAAGACAACAAGGACGAGGAAAGGATTGAGCAAGGATTCGCGATTGCGCCGGTGCATCTCACCTTCAAGCACAAGGACCGCGACGCCGTCGGTCTTGGCAGTTACCTGGTGAATGCAGTCGGCGGGTGCACTGACTGCCACACCAACCCGACGTACGTGCTGGGCGGCGATCCGTACCGGGGGCAACACAAGCAGATCAACACGAGTCACTATCTGGCCGGAGGCGCACAATTCGGACCGTTCACATCGCGAAACATCACGCCGGGCAATGGCCTGCCCGAGACGTTCGAGGAATTCTCAGAGATCATTCGGACCGGCTTCGACTTCGATCATCTGCATCCACAATTCGGTCCGCTGCTGCAGGTGATGCCGTGGCCGGTGTATCAGAGCATGACGACCCACGACATCAAAGCGATCTACACCTACTTGCAGTCGATTCCACCGGCGCTTCCCTGCCTCGTCGTCGGGCCGAACGCACCCGATCCGACCTGTCGTACAGCACCCTGACGTCCGAGGGGCCGGCGGCGACACATGTAAAAGCCGCCGCCGGACCGTCTGCGCGTCACGGTGATGGTGTCGACGGCGACACCGCAAGCCCGCCGACGATGTGGTGACGCTCAATAACCGGGGCGTCGGCCTGATGGGCCAGTCGACTTCGACAAAGCGCTCGACACGTTCGATCGAGCGTCGGCGGCCCGCCCGGGATCGACTCGATCTTCAGTTCAATCTTGCGATCGCCAGACTGAATCGGCAACGCGAAGGCGATCCGGCCGAAGCGAGACGGCTTCTCGATCGCGTCCTGGCGGCGGGCCCTCAGCACATTCGGGCGCACTATGCGCTGGGTCTGCGTCAAGAAGCGACAATTTCGTTGGAATCCGATCCAAGATCCCGCAGAAGCGTCACTCGCGATCAAGATTGCGATGAAACCAATTGCCTTGATGCGAATTCCGGTGTAGTGTCCGGTCGGCGTCACAATTTCCGTGTCGTGTCCGGTCGGCGTCACATTTCCCTTCCCGGCGGCGTTCAGGTCCCTCGTTTCTCTCGGATCACGGAGGAGGCCCATGAGGCGGCTGCAGTGGCGGATTCCCGTTCTCGTTGTCGCGCTGCTGTTCGGCGTCGCGGCCGGCGCGATCGGCCAGACGGTCAGCACAACCACCGGCGCAATCAACGGCAAGATCACTGACACCAGCGGCGCCGTCATGCCCGGCGTCACCGTGTCGATTACCAGCCCCTCGATGCAGGGCACCCGAACGGACGTCACGGGCGCGGACGGCGTGTACCGTTTCTCGGCCATCCCGCCGGGCGACTACACGGTCAAATACGAGCTCGCGGGTTTCGAGACCATCATCCGCACGGGGCTCCGTGTCGGCCTCGGGTTCACGGCGACCGTCAACATCGAGCTGAAGGTCGCGTCGTTGACGGAGTCGGTCACCGTCAGCGGGCAATCGCCGGTCGTCGACGTCGCGACCACGAAGACCTCGACCAACTTCGACGCCCAGCAGCTGGCTTCGCTGCCGAACGCTCGCGACTTCTGGTCGATCCTGGCCGCCGCGCCCGCCATCCAGATGCAGCGCATCGACGTCGGCGGCAGCGCCGCCGGCACGCAGACCGGCTATTCGACCTACGACACGAAGTCGGATCAGCATCGGCCGATGGTCGAGGGGATCGTGAACACGGAGGGCACCAACGCCGCCGGCTTCTACTACGACTACGGCGCGGTGGAGGAAGTCTCCGTGACGACCGGCGCGAACACGCCGGAGATGCCGTGGGCGGGTGTGATGACCCAGTTCATCGCGAAGTCCGGCGGCAACACGTACCACGGCCGGATCTATGCGGACTACCAGAACGAGAACATCCAGTCGCGGAACATCGATCAGGCGCAGCAGGATCTCGGGGTGAAGGGCGGCGGCGGCCTCCAGGCGACTGATCTCAACCGCATGCACAGCTATCACGACCTGAACGGCGATGTGGGTGGCTACATCAAGCAGGACAAGCTCTGGTGGTACAGCTCGCTGCGCGATCAGGACGTCCAGAGCCTGTTGCCGAACTTCCCGGTCAAGCCGTTCGAGACGCACCTCCAGAACGTCACGGGCAAGGTGACGTACTCGCTGAACCAGAACAACAAGCTCGTCGGGTTCGCGCAGTGGGGCCTGAAGCAGCAGCCGAACCGGCTCGACACGTTCCTCGTCGGCGCGACCGCGGCCATCCACAACAGTGCGGACTCGACCTGGAACCAGTCCTACTGGGCCCACACCTACAAAGTGGGCTGGGATGACGTTGTCAGCGACAAGATGTTCTTCGAGATTCACGGCGGCCAATTCCACTACCTGTGGCCGAACACGCGAAACACACAAGCGCCCGCGTACCAGGACCTCACGACCAACATCGTGAGCGGCGGCAACCAGGACGGCTGGTTCCGCGATATCACACGGAATCAGATCCTGGGATCCCTCAGCTATTTCAAAGACGGCTGGGCGGGCAGTCATAACTTCAAGTTCGGCGGCGAGCTCTTCAACGAGCGCTACGACGATCTGCGCGGCCAGGACGGCCTCGGCCAGGTGCCGAACGACGTGCTGATGGTTCTCAGAGGCGGCAATCCATCGGAAGTCCTCCTGTTCCAGACGCCATCCGCGTCACTGAACGGCCTGTGGACCACCGGGCTGTACGCGTCGGACGTCTGGCGAGTGAACCCGCGCCTGACGATGACGCTGGGCCTGGTGTACGACCGGTATCAATCGTACCTTCCGGCCCAGACAGGTCCGCCCGTTGGTCCGTTCAATCCCACGCAGGTGAATTTCGCGGCCGTCGACAACCTGATCACGTGGAATACGCTGGCGCCGCGCGCCGGCTTGACGTACGACCTCACCGGCAACGGCAAAACGGTGCTGAAAGCGAACTACGCGACGTACTGGTGGAATCCAGGGACGACGTCGATAGACTCGCTCGTCAATCCCAATGCGCCCGACTGGTATCGACGGTACAACTGGACGGATAATGGCGACAAGGTCTGGCAGCCCGGCGAACAGGGCGCCGCGCCGACGTCGTCGTTTGGCGGCGTGGGCAGCACCCAGCTCGATCCCAACCTTCAGGACACGCGGACGCGCGAGTTCGCGACCTTCCTCGAGCGCGAGCTGTTCCCGAACTTCGGCGTGCACGCCGGCTTCGTCTATCGCCAGATCGATCAGCTGTCACAGAGCGACAACCTGAATCGTCCGGTCAGCGCCTACAACGTGCCAATCGCCGTCCCGATCCCGAACCCCAACGGCACCATCACTGCGGGCGGTCCGACGCTTCAGGCCTTCAATCTCAATCCGGCCAACCTGGCGCTGCCGGTCGTGAACTTCCTGCACAACACGCCGGGCAAGGACGATTTCTACAACCTCGAACTGAGCGCGAATCGGCGCCTCAGCGGTGGCTGGTCGCTGAACGCGTCGTACTCGTATCGCTGGAACCGCGACAACGCCAACGCGTACTTCGGCCAGAACCTGCGGGTCAGGCAGGACGTCGCGAACCCCAACGATACGATCAACACCGACAACGGACGCTACGTCTTCGGCCTCTGGACCGCCAAGGTCAACGGGTCGTACGAGGCGCCGTGGGGTCTCCGCCTCACGCCGGCCTTCCGGCATGCAGCAGGGGCAGCCCTATGCCCGAACGTTCCAGGCGACGATGAACTACGGAGCGCAGCGGTTCCTGGCCGAACCATTCGGATCGCGGCAGCAGGACAACATCTACCTGTTCGACGTTCGCGTGGAGAAGAACTTCAAGCTGGGCGGCAAGCCGGTCAATTGCCGGCTTCATCGACGGCTACAATCTGACGAACACGAACGCCGCGCAGAACATCAACTGGGGTTCCGCCACCAACTTCCTGCAGCCGACGACGATCGTGCCGCCGCGGCTGTGGCGGTTCGGCGTCAAGTTCGACTGGTAATTCGTAACCGAGCGGCGCGGAAGAAGGCACAGCGCCTTCTTCCGCCGCCGCATCGCCCGCTTCCCCAGGTCTCGTGCCCCGTACGCGTCGTTCTTCCCCGCTCCCCAAACGCCCTCAACGCCGTTCTCCACGCCTTCGCTTCATCGCGATCGGGCTGGCGGCCGTCGTGTGCGCGGCGGCGGCGGCGGTGGCGATCCGAACATTTCGCAGCAGCGCTCCGGATCCGCCGGCGCTCGAGAGTCTGGGCCCGCTCGCTCCTGAAATCGAGGATCTGGTACGCCAGGCCCGGGAAGGCGTGGCGCAAGACCCGCGCGATGGCACGCGCTGGGGCCGGTTCGGCATGGTCTGCGAAGCCAATGGGTTGACCGGCGCGGCGCGCGATGCGTACGCCGCCGCAGCCGCCGCGCAGCCCTCGGAGGCACGGTGGCCGTTCCACCTCGCCGTGGTCGACGCGCGGCTGGGGCGCACCGACGAGGCGATTCGCGAGATGGGGCGCGCCATCGATCTGAATCCAACCTATGCGCCGGCGTTCTGGCGCCTCGGCTCGTGGCTGCTCGATCAGAATCAGCTCGCGGGTGCCGAGCACGCGTTCAATCGCTCGACTGAAATCGATCCGGCTGATCGTACGGGCTGGATCGGCCTCGCGCGGGTGTATCTGCAGAGGGACGAACTCGAACGCGCCGCCGGGCTGCTGGAGCGGCTCGCGAGTAGCGGTCCCGCCGACGGATACACGTTGCAGCTGCTTGGCACGGCCTACCAGCGCCTCGGACGGCACGACCGGGCCGCGTCGGCGCTGCAGGTTGGCGCGAAGGGAGAGCCGCAATGGACGGACCCCTGGACCAACGAGATGCTGGAGTTCCGCCGCGGCTACGCCGCGCTGTTGAAGGACGCAACCGCATACATCGTGGCGGGCCAGTTCCCGCACGCGATCGCCATCCTGGAGCAGCTTCGCCGCGACCGGCCCGAAGACCTCGTGCTGATGGCCCATCTCGGCCAGGTGTACGTCGCGGCGGGACGTGACTCCGAGGGGATCGCCCTGCTGGAGCGCGTGGTGGGCCGGCAGCCGGATCGTTTCGAAGCGCAAGTCGATCTGGCGACCGGCTACATGCACCAGGGCGAGCTTCAGAAGGCCCGCGCCGCCGCCGAGCGCGCGGTGTCCCTGAATGCCTCGTATGCCCCGGCGCATGAGACGATGGGACTCGTGCTCGCCCGGCTCGACGATCCACGTGGCGCGATCGCCGCCCTCGACACTGCGATTCGACTCGATCCTCGCAACGCGCGCGCGCTGGTCTGGCAGGGCATGATCCTGACCAATGCCGGGCGCGGCGCCGACGCGTTGACGGCGTTCGAACGCGCGGCGCAGATCGATCCCACCAGTGTCGACGCCTGGATCGGTATCGCCAACGCGCACATGAACGGTCGTCACCTCCAGGCGGCCGCGGAGGCGCTGCACAACGCGGAACGCCTGCAACCCGACCGCCCCGTGGTCAAGGAGACCGCCAAACGTCTTCAGTCGATGCAGGCGGAAACGGCACCCGCGCGGAATCGCCGAGACGAATGAAACGGTCGAGAACCCTCGCCATCCTGGTGTCGCTGGCTGCCGCCCATGGATCGCTCGCCGCCTGCCGCCCGACTTCGAGCGAACGAGTCGGTGAAGGGGCTTCCGCGCCGTGGTTCGAAGAGATTGGCGCCCGGGCGGGCATCGACTTCGTCCACCACTCCGGCCACGGGAAGCAGCACTATCTGCCGGAAATCATGGGCGGAGGGGCGGCGCTCTTCGACATGGACAATGACGGCCTGCTCGACGTGTATTTCGTGCAGAGCGGTCAGCTGACCGATCCATCGGCCGGCCCGGGAAACCGCCTGTATCAGAAATCGCGGCGACGGCACGTTCGAAGACATCACCGAACGAAGTGGTGCCGGCATCAAGGCGTACGGGATGGGCGTCGCGGCTGGTGACTTCGACAACGACGGCTACACGGACCTCTACGTCACCAGTTTCGGGCACAACGTGCTGCTGAAGAACGACGGTCACGGTCACTTCACCGACGTGTCGGCGAAGGCGGGCGTGGCGAGCTCCGGCTGGAGCACGAGCGCGGCATTCGTGGACTACGACGGCGACGGCGCTCTCGATCTGTTCGTCGTGCATTACCTGAACTGGCAGCGCTCGGCCGACGTCGAGTGCTTCAGCCTCGGCGGCGTTCCCGACTACTGCAGCCCGGCAAGCTTCGACCTCCCTTCGGCATCGACCCTGTATCACAACAACGGCGACGGCACGTTCACCGACGTCTCCGAGCGGTCGGGTATCGCGACCGCGGTCGGCAACGGTCTCGGCGTGGTCGCCGGCGACTTCAATCGCGACGGCCGCATCGACATCTTCGTCGCCAATGACCGCACGCCCAATCACCTGTGGCTGAATCAGGGCGGCGGCCGCTTCCAGGAGTCCGCGCTCACGATGGGCTGTGCGCTCGATCAGGACGGCGCCGCGAAATCAGGGATGGGCGTCGATGCCGTCGATCTCGATGACGACGGCGATCTCGATCTGCTGGTCGTGAATCTCGACGGCGAATCGGACTCGTTCTTCCGGAACCAGGGGCAGTTCTTCAAAGACGACACCGTGACCGTCGGATTGCGGACGCCCAGCCGACCGTTCACACGATTCGGGGCCGCGTTCCGCGATTTCGACAACGACGGCTACCTCGACCTGTACGAGGCGAATGGCCGGGTGGGGCTGCAGTCCCAGCGCTACGGGCCGGATCCGTACGCCGAGCCAAGCCTGCTGTTTCGGGGATTGGCCGGGCCCCGCTTCGAAGAGGTCGCGCCGCGCGGCGGTACGCGAACGCCGCTTGCGGCAACCAGCCGGGCGGCGGCGTTCGGCGACATCGACAACGATGGCGGAATCGACGTCGTGGTCGTGAACCGCGACAGCCGGCCGTACCTCCTCCACAACGTCGTCAAGTCACGCGGCCATTGGATCCTGGTGCGGGTGGTCGACGAGCACGGTCGCGACGCGCTCGGCGCCGAGCTGACGATGACCGTGGGCTCGAGGACGATTCGCCGGGACGTGCGCGCCGCGTACAGCTATCTCGCCAGCAGCGACCCGCGCGTGCACGTCGGACTCGGATCGGAGAGTGCCGCGCGTCAGGTGATCGTTCGATGGCCCGACGGCGTCCGCGAGTCTTTCGGCGACATGGCCGCCGACCGCATCGCCGTGCTGCGCCGTGGGTCTGGGTTGAAGTAATTTCTGGCCGAAGGGAGCGCACGACCACCTCGCTGCCGGCGACGGCTGGCGGTCGTGCGCCCGAGGTCATTCGGGTCGCTACCGCTCGATGTTGTGGACCACTGGGGCCGCGAGGATGACATGCGTGGCACGCGTCATCCGATCCACCACCTCGACGCTGGTGAGGACGCCGCCCGCGCAGCTGGGAAAGATGCCCGGATCGCCAATCGTCACCTGCGCGCGAATCTGCACCCGGCGAAGAGTGTGCAGACCCGGATCGCCGATGAAGTCCGAGTGCACGGCCACGCCACGTTGAAGCTCGAAGGTGTCGGGACCGCCGAGCTGGTTGCCCTGGCTGTCGACGAAAGCCAGGGTCACCGGACACGGCGGTCCTTGTTCGATGTCGGGCAGCAGCACGGCGTTGATGCGGGCGAACTGTGTCCCGGTCACGACCCCGAAGATGGGAAAGTCGTGGATGATGCAAATGACGGCCTCGGCAGTGCGGGCATTCGCCATTGCCATGCTCAACGCGCCTGCAACCACGAGGGCCTTGAACGGCCGGTAGTGTCTCATTGACTGACTCCCTTCAGATGACGGGTTGCTCCATCGTTCTCGTGCCCCACCGCGGAACGCGGTTCACGAAACCCTTTGGTCTTGTTCGTGTCTTCGTGCTTTCGTGGCGATCCCGCCGGTACTGATTCGCCAGGGACAGGCCACTAGGGACGCGCGTCGTCGCCAGGCTCGTCCTCAATCGCGGAGTCCACGACGTTCTTGGCCTGCTCAATCTGGGCCGTCGCCCGGTCGATCAGCTCGATGGCGCGTGCAACGTGGCGCTGGAACTTCTGATCGACGTGGCCGGGCGGGAAGCCTGATTGGGATGCGAGGAGCAGGCCCTCCGCCTTCTGCAGGGCCAGTTGCGCCTCGTCGAGGCGCATGTCGGCGGCGCGGGCGATCATCGCGCCTGCGAGCAAGCTCCCGAGAACGAGGATCAACATGAGCGCTGGGCGAATGGCTCGTGTAGACGTCATGGCGGCTATCTCCTTCGGCGGGCAGCTCCGCGCGGCCTGCGTTCGCGAGTAACACTAGAGCGCGCCGCGCGGTGCGTCACCACGCGCGTACGTAGGAGTTCGGCGCGAGGAGATCGAGGCAGCTACTTGACGAGCCGATGGCGGAGCGCTTTGGTCACGGCTGCGGTCTTGCTGTGGACGTGGAGCTTCCCGTAAATGCTTCGGAGATGGAACGAGATGGTATGGGTTGTAACACCCAGTTCTTTGGCGGCCGTCTTGTAGTTGTGGCCTTCGACCAGCAACGCCAGCAGCCGGCTTTCGTGAGGGGTCAAGTGATAGTCCGCGCGTTCGGGAGGGCGGAGTTCGCGAAACAGCGTGACGACGCGGCGCGCGACCTCCGGCGACATCGGCGCACCACCGCGAACGACATCACGGACACTGTCGAGCAGGAGCGCAGGAGGGGTCTTCTTCAGCAAATAACCGCATGCCCCGGCACAGAGCGCGTCGAAGATCCGCTCGTCGTCCTCGTAGATCGTCAGCATCACCGGGACGATGGCCGGGTGACGCTCGCGGACGAGCCGGACCCCCTCGATTCCCGACATGCCCGGCAGCCCGATGTCGAGAAGGGCCACGGACGGCAAATCGGCGGACGTCGCCAGGGAGCCCAACGCCGCTTCCATCGTCCGGAACGCTCCGGCGCAGCGGAACCCATCCGTGCCGTTCAGGAGCAGCACGAGACACTCGCGGATCTCGCGTTGATCCTCGACCACGATGACAGAGATGATCGGCCCCTCGATGGCAGCCCAGCGTACGACAGGCGTCACGGAACATGCCTACGCATGTACAGTAGATTTCATGAGAGAGGGATGCGACATTCCACGACCGCACCGGTGCCGGGAACAGAACGGACCGTGAGGCTGCCACCGAGCCGTTCGGCACGCCGCTTCATGCTCGCGAGCCCGGTCCCGTTCAAGACCGTCGTCCGATCGAATCCACAGCCGTTGTCCGCGACTCTGAGGACGAGTTCATCACGCTCCATTGTCGATTCGACCTCGACGCGGCTTGCGCTCGCATGACGCGCAACGTTGTTCACGGCCTCCTTGAAGATCAGCAGCGTCTCTCGCCGCACATCGGCGCCGACCGGGAGATCGGTGTCGGACGGTGAGACCGTGAACGTCAGCGCGATATCGCGGGCGGCCAGAACGTCGCTGGCGAAACGCCGCATCCGCTGCGCGAGATCCGTCAGGCGATCGCGTGTGGGATCGACGGCCCAGACGATGTCGCTCATCGCGTCGATCGATTCTCGGGAGATGGAGGCGACCGATGCCAGCAAGCCGCCGGCCGACGACGGATCGCCGACGACCTGCCGCTGGGCCACATCGCTCATCATGGCGATACGCGACAGATTCGCACCGATATCATCGTGGAGATCCGAGGCCAGCCTGGTGCGGATTCTTTCCAGCTCGACCAGCCGCCGCGTTCTCAATCGATACATCAGGTGCACCGCCGAGCCGACAGCGCCACACGCCAGCGCGATGAACCACCAGCGAGCCCACAGCGGCGCCAGGACTCGAAACGAGACGGACGCGGGCGTGGCGCTTGCCCGCCCGTCCGCGGTGACGGCGCGTACCTCGAAGCGATACGGGCCCCATGGCAAGTGAGCGTAGGACACTGTCCGAGTATCCGCAGGTTCTGACCAATTCGTGTCGGCGCCGACCAACCGGACTTGGTACCGCACGGGATCGCCCAACGCGTGCGCCAGACCGCCGAAATCGATCGCGATCTGCTTCGGCTCGGACCGCAGTTCGATGCCGACAACGCTGGCCTCCCCCAGTTCGGCGATGCGTTGACGTTCGCCGGCGACCCTGACATCGCTGATGAATGACGAAGGGGGAGGCTCCCGACTCTCTGGCGCCGGCATGAAGCGCGAGAGTCCCACGTAGGTGCCGAACCAGAGCGCGCCGTCGCGATCGCGAAACGCCGAGAGCACCTCGTTGTGCGCCAGGCCATCGGCGTGGGTGTAGCGTCGCACGAGACGCCCGCTCTCCGGGTCAATCTGTTCGACGCCGTGCGTGGTACCAAGATAGAGCCGCCCGCGGGCATCGAGTGTGAGACAGCGCACGTGCCGGAAGGCAGCGCTCCGAAGCACCGGTGTCGCACGCGGGACTGCCACTGTCGGTTCGTCCACGCGCCACAAACCATCCGCGGTGGCGATCCACAGTCGACCCCGATGGTCGAGTGCAATGCCTTTCAGGTTTCGTATCGGTGCGCCGTCGACATCCGACACCGACAGGAAGCGCTCGTCGTGAAAGCGCAGCAGGCCGCCGTCGATGAAGCCGACCCAGACACCCTGCCCGGCATCTTCGGCAAATGCCAGCGTCGTATCGAACGTCACCCCGGAATCGAACCCGGGCACGCCTTCGTCCTGGCCGAACCGCTGCAGGGTCGCCGTCTCGCGGCGCCAGCGCATCACGGTGTCGTGACCGGGCACGTGCTCGCCGAGCCACACGTCCCCGTTCGAGATCGGGAAGACGGTAAACACGTGACGCTCGTCTTCTGCCAGAGCCGCCGGCGGCACGCGCCGGCCCACGGGTGATTCACTCCACCAGTTGGATGCGGGCTTCGAGGCGTTCGCGGCGGACAGGTTCAGCTCGATCCCATGAAAGCGACGGCCGTCGAATCGATACAGCAGACCGTTCGCCAGCGTCATCGCAGACATCACACCCGATGCATCCTGCACGACCTCACCGATGTCCGCGCGGGTCAAGCCGTCAGCGGGGCCATAGGTGACGAATCCCCGCGCGGCAATCCGCACGACACCTCCCAGGTCCGTGCCGGCCCAGAGATTGCCGGCGCGATCGACTGCGACCGCATTGACCGTTTCGTTGCTCAGTCCGTGCGCTTCGTCATAGGTTCGAAAACCGGTGCCGTCGAACCGTGTCAACCCGTCGACGGCACCGATCCATACGACCCCGTCGGGGGCGCGCACCACCGTCCTGATCCGGGAGCCACCCCGACCGATCGCGGTGGCGTACTCGCAGACGGACGTCTTCGGATCGCGCACCTGCCCGGGCCGCGCAGGCCGTCCGCATGGCGGCGCGTTAGAAAAGGCGCTGGCATTCATCGCCTGCGCGCTCGCCGCCGGACCTGGCTTCAGGAGAACGACGCGTTCGCGCGTGCCGATCCACAGAGAGCCTGGCTCCGTCTCGAGAATCGCGCGCGCCCGCAGCGAACGTCCGCCGGTTTGCAGCGCGTAGGGCACCACCCGGCCATCCGGCGTCCGCCGGACGATCCCGCGGTCGGCCCCTATCCACAAGCTGCCCTCGTGATCCTCGAACAGCGCGTGGACGGTGCCGATCGCACGCGTGAACGACCCGAGCGGTGCCGGACTCACGCGAACCCGTCCGTCGACTTCGTCCACGCGGAAAAGACCGCCGGCGCCGCCAGCCCAGATCTGTCCGGCGCGATCACGGAGCAGCGTCACGACTGGGCGCCGCGCAGGATCCTCGTCGGGTGAGTACCCGCAAACAGCGTCGTCTCGAAGGGTCTCGGCCCCCGAGTTCCCACGGCTCTGGCTGCGTGAACGCGGACGCGCATCGGCGACGAAACGCGCCAGCCCGCCGCGGGCAGCGACCAGGTAGACGCCCGGCTGCGTCTCGATCACCGCGTGGACCGGCGGCGCCGGCAGGCCCTGCGCCTCGCCATAGTTCACGAAGCGATCGCCATCGAACCGGCTCAATCCTTCGGCAGTACAGAACCACAGGAAGCCACGTGAATCCTGCACCGCGCACAGCACTCGATCGTGACCAAGCCCATCGCTTGTGGTGTAGGCCCTGGCCGGCAGGCGTTCGGCCGAAAGGATCGTCGCAAAGCATGGCGCGAGCCACATCAGCACGGATGCCGTCGCGACGCCGAAGCAGAAGCGTTGACGTTCGGTCATCGTCTCCCCAGCAAACAGCTCGACGGGTCGAGGTTCAGGGGTACGCGAGTGAAGCGGCGCTTTAGCGCGTCTCGACGATCTTGCGCGTGCGGTTCACCTGAAGTTGCTCTGTCTCGACCTGCTTTCGTCCCGACGGCCAGTCGACCTCGATGCGATCGATCCGTTCGGCGTCGCCAAGCCCGAAGTACAGCGGGAGCGCGCTCTGCGACAAGTATCCCGACTTGCCGTCGTGGTATTTCGTCAGGACGCGGCCGCCAGCGTGCACACGGACCGACCGCTCCGAGCCCGTCGCGGTTCGAGGTCGTGCCTGCCAGCGCGATCGCGATCCAATGCAAAGGCTTGCGCTGGCTCAGGTCGCTGACCAGCACCATCGGCGCTGAATTGAAGTCGTTGGTCACGATATCGAGATCGCCGTCGCCGTCGAGATCGAAGATCGCCGCCGACCGACTGCCGAGCGGCGCCATCACGGTAATCTTGCCGCGCTGCCCGCGGCACAGATCGTTCCCCAGATCTTCCTGCAGGCAATCGAGCTCGAACCACGGCGTATGGGTCCGCCCGTCGCGGCGCGGCTCGATGCCGACCAGAAACTCGGCATCCCGGAATGTCTCGCCGCGATCGTTCAGGAGCAGCGAGTTGATGCCGTATCGGTGCGGGTAGTTCATGCTCGACGCGATGAAGATGTCGTCCCAGCCGTCCGCGTTCACGTCCCCGATGCTCGGACCCCATGGCCAGTAGTTCTCGACGCCAAGGCGATCCGACACCTCCTCGAACTTCCCGCCACCGGCGTTGTGAAACAACGCGTTGCCGAAGACGAACGCGTCCGCCGTACCGCCGAGAATCTGATCCGGCGGGTGCACCGCCGCTTTCTGTTTCTCGCGCTCGGGGGCGAGATTCTCGAACATGTCCGAGTGCATGTCGGTGATGAAGAGATCCGGGCGGCCGTCGTTGTCGAAGTCGAAGAACTTGATCCCCATCGCGCCCCACGGCGTCCTGGGAAAGTACTCCGAGGTCTTGTCCACGAACCCGCGGCCGCGGGCGTTCTCGAAATAATGTCCGTGGCCCTGCATGTTCAGCACGAACAGGTCGGGCCAACCGTCGCCGTTCAGATCGGCGACCGCGGCGTCGCCGCCCCACCCCTGGGGCTTCAGGCCGACCTCGGCGGTCACGTCCTTGAATCGGTTGTGCCCCAGATTCCTGTAGAGGACGGGATACTCGAACCGATCCGGGTGGAGGTGGCCCATGAACGCATCCGTCAGTCCGACGTACGCGCCATCGGGACCCTTCTGATCGACCGTGTACTGGCCGACGTTGCAGACGAGCAGATCGAGCAGGCCGTCGTTGTCGTAGTCGAAGAAGACCGCGCCTGACGAATGCGTCACCAGTTCGAGTCCGGCTTCTTTCGTGATGTCCCGGAATTTCCCGTGGCCGTCGTTCTCGAACAGCGCGTTGCCACCGCGAACCGTCGTGACGAACAGATCTTCGTCGCCGTCGTTGTCGGTATCGGCGAACGAGGCCGCCACGCTGATTCGATTTGGCAGCGCGACGCCGGCCTGGCTGGTGATGTTCCCGAACCGGCCCCCGCCCAGATTCCTCCAGAGCTCGTTGCCGCCGACCTGGTTGACGAAGTAGATGTCGTACAGGCCATCGCCGTCGACGTCCGCCACCGCGACGCCGGTGCCGTGATCGTAATGAACGGCCTTGTAGTGCTTGCCGGCGTCTTCGACGATCCGGTGCACGAACGTGATGCCGCTGGCCGGTTGGCGGTCGCTGAACTGAAACTGGTGAAACACCTGGAATCGGCTGGCGGTCTCCCGCTGCGCCTTCTGGCGAGCCGCGAGCGTGTCCACGCCGACATCGGGGCTGGGCGTCCGGACTTGCACGGGCGCCGGCGGGCCCGGCCGGCCGCAGCTGATCGCCGCGGCGGCCAACAGACCGCAAAGACCGCGACCGCCACGGAGGATCGATGTCACCGTTGGGAACTGAATGGTAGATCGATCCAATACGGTTCGTGGCGGATCGCGAATGCCACTCGCGCGGTCGTGGACGCCGGATCGTCGACCGGCCGGCCTCGGCCGACCCAGCTCTCTCCGGCGTCGTCGATCTGCATCGCGATGCGTTCGTCTGGCGCTGACGGCCGGCTGAGCGTGAGGACGACGTCGGCTGCCACGGATGCCGGCAGTTCTTCCCGGACCGCGTCCGTGAAGTACACGCGGTATTCGCGCCCGGACCGATCGAGCACCACCTCGTAGTGCAGGTCGTCGCCTTTCATCATGACGATGCCGCCGTGGTGCGGGTTGTGGTCGCCATGCGGCACGGCGCTGCCCGAGGGAGGCGACGCCGGCACTGCGGCCGCCGCCTTGACCGAATCCCGTGCTGGCGTAGCCGCCGCAGGTCGCCTGCAGGACAGCACGGCGACGGCCGCGGCGGCGGCCACCGCGCAACGGAACAGAGAGATGACGGAGGGAACGGCTTAACCACAGAGCAACGGAGCAACGGAGGTTCAACGGAGATGCAGGTTCGACGGGCGTCGCGAAGCGACGCGGCGCGATCGGATCGGATCGTGAAAAACGAGCACCTGATGAATGCTGAGGTGTTCGTTTTTCCCGATCGATCCGATCGCGCTCGTCGGCCTGCGAAGCAGGCCGACCCGTCGAACCTCGCCTCAGTTGCTCCGTGTCTCCGTTTCTCTGTGGTGATCCCGTTCGCTCCGTCACCTCCGTGATCTCCTACTCCGAGCGAAGCGAGTCGATCGGATCGAGCCGCGCGGCGCGGCGCGCCGGATAGAAGCCGAAGAAGATGCCGATCGCCGCCGAAATGCCGAACGCCAGCCCGATGGCGGCCGGCGACGTCCGCGTCGGCCAGTCGAGCAGCCAGGTCAACCCGATCGACGTCAGAAATCCCGCGGCGATGCCGATCGCGCCGCCGACGGCGCTGAGCGTGAGCGCCTCGACGAGAAACTGCAGGAGGACGTCGCGCCGGCGCGCGCCCACCGCGCGCCGGACGCCGATTTCGCGCGTCCGCTCTTTCACCGCGACGAGCATGATGTTCATGATGCCGACGCCGCCGACCACCAGCGAGATCGCGGCAATGCCGGCGAGCAGCGCCGTCATCGTCGTGCTGGCGCGCTGGAGCGTCGCATTCATCTCCTCCAGGTTCACCTCGTCCAGCTTCGGCATGTTCGCCAGGATGAACGCCGCGACCGACGTGTACAGCCCCTTCGTCAGCGCCTCCGACGACTGGGTCTTCACCGTGAAGTCGTCGGGCGCGCCGCCGACGCCGCTCACGGGCATCTGATTCCCGGTCACGCCCGCCCGGCGCAGCTTCTCGACCGCCGCGTCGATGTGCGACGCATGCCGCGCCCGCAGCAGCGTGGCGGTTTCAGCGGCGATCCGTGACGCCTCGCCCGCCTGGGCGGCTTCGATGGTGATCGTGTGCAGATACACGATGCCGAGCGCATCCTGGAGCGCCGTGTACGGCACGAACGCCATCTCCATCTGATCGGGATCGGCGGTGTCCGTGACGCCGACGATACTGAAGGAGCGCCCGTGGATGGTCACCGCCTGCCCGACGACCCTGGCGCCGGCGCCGAAGATCTGATCGCGCGTCGTGCGGCCGAGGATCGCGACGGGACGACGAGCGGCGACGTCGTTTGCGGAGAAGAACCGGCCCTCGTCGAACCGCCAGCCGAACATCGACGGAAACGGGACATCGGTACCGAGCACCGGTCCGTAATAGCGTCGCGCACCCGCAGGCGATCCACCCGCGCAGCTTCACACCGGGGGCGTAGGCCTTGATGCCGCTGACGCCGCTCCCGATGGCGGCGGCGTCCTCCGGCGTCAGCGTCGTCGCCGACCCCAGGCCGGTCGCGATTCGCGATTCCTCGCCGCCACGGGTGTAGTTGCCGGCGTTGACATGAATCAGATTCGTGCCGGCCGACCGGACATCCTGCTCCACGCTCTGCTGCGCGCCGTTGCCGAGCGCCATCATCGTCATCACCGCCGCGACGCCGATGATCATCCCGAGCATCGTCAGGACGGTGCGCAGCTTGTTGCGATTGAGACCCCGGATGGCGAGACGAATGCTGGTCAGTAACATGCGCTGCGGGCTTCGTAGTCCCCTAGTCCCCTAGTCCCCCGCCTCCGCTCGCCGAAACAGGCCGAGCTTCGGCGAGGCAGGCTCTGCAGCTAGCCCCTAGCCCCAAGCCCCGAGCCCCGACAGATTCACTCATACCTGAGCGACTGAATCGGATCGAGGCCCGCCGCCTGTTTCGCCGGATACCAACCGAAGAAGATGCCGACCGCCGCCGCGACGCCGACAGCGAGGAGAACGGCTGACGGCGAGATCGTCGTCGACCAGTGCAGATAGCGCGACAGACCCTCGGCCGCGACCAGCCCGCCGAGCACGCCGATGACGCCGCCGGTGACGCTCAAGGCGACGGCCTCGGCGACGAACTGCGCGCGGACGTCGCGAGCGCGCGCGCCGACGGCGCGGCGGATGCCAATCTCGCGCGTCCGTTCGGTGACCGAGAGCAGCATGATGTTCATGATCCCGATGCCGCCGACCAGCAGCGACACCGCCGCGATCCCGGCGAGCAGCGCCGTCATCGTTCGGGTGGCGCGATCGAGCGTCTTCCCCAGCTGCTCGAGCGTCACTTTCTCCAGTCCCGCCACGTTGCCGACGACCGCGCGGGCGACGTCCGGACGCATGCCGCCTTTCGCCAGCGCCTGACGCGCCTGCGTCGTGACCGTGAAATCGTCCGGCTTGTCGTCGCCAATCCGATGGCGGACGCGCAGCAGCTTCGTCACGTCGCTCATGATCCGCGACACCTCGCCGGTGGACGCAGCGGTAATCGTGATGTCGTTCAGCTTGGCCAGGTTCAGCAGCCGATGGACCGTGCTGAACGGGATGTAGACGGCGTCGAACTGGTCGTCGCCCGGCGCCGGCGCGACCATCCAGCTCGTGGTGGTGACCACACCGACCACGCGGAACGATTGATTCCAGATCGCGACGTCACGGCCGACCGGGTTCTCGTCGCCGAACACGCGCTGGGCCGCCACGCTGCCGAGCACCATGACCTGCTCCGCCTTCGACTGCTCGCCGGCGCTGAAGAATCGGCCGCTCCGGAACGTCCAGGCGCGGCGAATCAGCGGCAGACGCATGTCCGTGCCGTGGAGGCGCGTGAACCAGCGGCGGTCGCCGGCTTTGACGTGGACGTTCTGGTGAAGACCCTCGGCGACGTACTGCACGCCGCGGATGCCGCGAACCGCCTCGGCGTCCGAGGACGTCAGCGTGGCCGCCGACCCGAGGCCGGCCTCGCTGTCGCCGAGCCGCTGTCGCGCGGTCGGGTGATCGTGCTTCTCCATCGGATCGTCTTCGGGATGGAACGCGACAGCGAGAGGACGGCCGGCCTTCCCGTACACCGCGTAACGGCTCATACGCCGCAGGGCGTACACGCAGGCCGCCCACAGATACCCGCGGAGATCACGTGCGGCCGACCAACTGCGGCCTCGCCAGGACGGGTCTGACGGCCTGAGCGCCGCCGACGGCTCGACGGCGCCGCCGCCGAAGTCGTCCGTCGCCTTCACCTTGTAGTTGCCGGCGGTGACGACGATGAGGTTCATGCCGGCCGCGCGGATCTGATCCTCGATGGCGGCTTCCGCACCGGTGCCGATCGCAATCATCGCGAGCACGGCTGCGACGCCAATCGTCATGCCGACAATCGTCAGCGACGTCTGCAGCCGGTTGCGGCGCAGCGCCCGCAGAGCGATCGTGAGTGTCGAACGTGTGACCATGTTCATCAGGCAGCTACGTTTCCTCGACCGAGCCGAGCGCCACGGCCGCGAGTTCCTCGGCGGCGGCCCGCCGCGACGCGTTGGGCTGATCCGCCACGACGCGGCCGTCCTTGAACCGGATGATCCGCGACCCGTATTCGGCGACCTGCGGCTCGTGCGTGATCAGGATGATGGTGATCCCGCGCTCCTCTTTCAGGCGCTGGAAAATGTCCATCACCTCGATGCTGGTCCGGCTGTCCAGATTGCCGGTCGGTTCGTCCGCGAGCAGAATCGCCGGGTCGTTCAGGAGCGCCCGCGCAATCGCCACCCGCTGCTGTTGTCCTCCCGACAGCTGATTGGGGTGATGCTCGGCGCGGTTCTCCAGTCCGACCGCGGTCAGCGCCTTCATCGCGCGCTGCCGCCGCGCCGCCGGCGAGACGCGGTGGTCGTGCGCGTACAGCAGCGGCAGCTCCACGTTTTCGAGCGCCGACGTGCGCGCGAGCAGGTTGAATCCCTGGAAGACGAAACCGATCCGACGGTTGCGAATCGCCGACAGCTCGTCGTCGGACAGCGCCGACACATCCCGTCCGTCGAGCAGGTATCGGCCGGCGGTCGGCCGATCGAGACAGCCGAGGATGTGCATGAACGTCGACTTGCCGGAACCGGACGGCCCGACGACGGCGACGAATTCGCCGGCGTGGATGTCGAGCGTGACGCCGCGGAGGGCGTGCACCGGCGCGCCCTCCATGGCGTAGGTCTTCGTGACGTCGTGCACGGCGATCAGCGCCGCTCCCGTCGTCATTCGGTCTTGCGCGGCGCCGCCGGCGGCCGATCCGTTCTTGCCGGCGAAGTTGTAGAAGATGGCCGCGTGCGATTTCTCGGAGCCGGCCATGCCGTAGACCTTGCCCGCGCCTTCGAGCACGTAGTACTCGTTCGCCGCGTGCGCGTTGCCGCCGTGACCGGCGCCGCCCATGCCGATGGGCATCGAGACCGGCGCCACTCGCTCGCCGACTTCCTCATTCGAAAACAGATACGACGGCCAGTACCCGCCGAGGATCGTCGGCACGTCGGCTTTGCCGCCGTGCGGGATGTTGAACTGCTCGTACATCTGATTCATCGCCCGGGCGATGTCGGTGTCGTACGACATCTTGGACCACGGCACGTCGCCGATGACCTTGAGCTCCACGTCCTTGTAGCCGTTGCGATCCAGCTGCTCGCGCACCCGCTTGACGATCTCGAGCCCCTTCATCTTCGGCACGTAGCGGATGTTGTGCTTCGAGGTGATCTTGTTCGGCAGAATCGCGCCGGCGCCGCCCGCGTACATGTTGCCGCCCCAGATGCCGTCCAGGTTGAAGGAGATGCCGTAGCGCCCCATCTTCAGCATCGTGAAGGGATCCTCGGAGATGAAGCGCGCGACGCCGAGATTCTCGGCCGCGACCTTCATGTCCGTCTTGGCGGCGGCGTTCTTCAGCTGCGCCGTCTCGGACGCCGACAGCGGCTCGATGCCATCGGTGAAGCCCTTGATGAGCGGCGTGTTGCCATCTTCAGATACCAGCGACGCCAGCATCTTCATGTGGCGCCACGCCGGGCTGTCCACCGAGCGTTTGTTCGAACCGTGGATGTCCGACTGCACCGGACCGCGGCCCCACGACTTCCCGCTCGTCGTGAGCTCGAAATAGACGCAGCCTTCCGACCCGCCGCCGACGCTGCCGCCGCCGCTCGGCGACTGCTGACCGGCCTCGCCGATCAGCGCGTCGACGTTCTTGAAGAAATCAGCGTGATCCTTGACGAACTTGCGCACGCCGACATCCATCCGTTCCTCGTCGCCTTCAGCGACGAACACGATGTTGACCGGCAGCTTCCCCGTCACCGCCTTGATCGCCATCAGCGCGTTCAGCTGCGACATCTCGGGTCCCTTGGAATTCGTCGCCCCGCGCCCGATCAGCACCTTCTTGAACGGCGCCTGCTCGACGATGCGCGCCTCGAACGGCGGCGCCTTCCAGGCGTCGGGCTGTGTGACCGGCATCGTGTCGTACTGCCAGTAGATGGCGATCGTCCGCGGCGCGCCTTCGTCACAACGCGCGTAGACGACCGGGTTGCCCGGTGCGCCCCATTCAGTGATGCCGACGTCGTAGACGCGCGCTTCCTGGCAGCCCAGTTCCTCGAAGAAGCCTTTCACCATCTCGGCGCTTTCGGGAATCCCTTCCCCGCTGTTGGAGATGCTGGGCTGGCGAATCCACTTCTGCAGCCTCACGACGTGATCGTCGATGTGCTCGTCGATATAGGCGAACACCTTCTTCAGCTCTTCCGACTGGATCTTCGTCAGATCCGGCTGAATCTCCGTGTCGCCGTTCGGCCGGATGCCCAGCTTCGGCTGGGTCGGCGCCGCCGCCGCGGCCGCCTTGGCCGACGGTTCGCGCGAGCAGCCGACAGTCGCCACAGCCAGAATACAGAGAGCGGTGAGAGGCCAGCGCATAGAGGGGCTCCTTCCTGGAAGGCCTTATCTTAGAGTACGCCGCGATACTAACGGACGGTTTATCACGAAGAAACGAAGACGACGAAGGACACGAAGAACAATTTGTAGAGATCGCTTCGTGCCCTTCGGGTTCATCGTGCCTTCGTGATAAGCCGTGCTACTGCGACAGCGGCAACGGGACGATCTGCGCGGCGTCTGTGACGACATTCATGTAGGCGCGCCATCGGCTTGCCGGATCGCCTGCCGCGGAATGGGCATCGAGGTATCGCGACAGCGCGTCACGGCCGATCGTGTAGGTCGCCCCGTAGCTTCGGAACCGGTTCAGAAACTTGAGCGTCGCGTCGGCCGATGGCATCAGCGCATCGCGCTCGAGGGCCGCCGACGCGCGCGGGAAGTCGAGCTCGCCGTCGAGATACTGGCGCGCGATGCGGGCCTGGACGCCATGCAGCTGGTCCACGAGCCGCCCGACGCGAACGTACAGGTCCGCGTCAGACGGAGGCGAGACCGGCCAGGGGAAACAGCGTCGTCGCGCTCGAATGCCAGTCGCGCCGGTCCCGGAAACGCCATCTCGACCGCCAGCGAGGCGGCGGCCTCGTGCAGCAGCGACTGAGGACTGAACAGCGGCCGGACCGAAAACTCGACGCGCCTGCCGCCGAAACGAGCGTCGAGAAGACTGTCGATCGTGTGATGGCCCGGATACGCCTCGTGGCAGGCCAGATCCAGGGCGCGATCGACGGTGAGCGGAAGGGCCGCATTGATCTGAATGCGGCTCGTCGCATGACCCTGATAGCGCGTGTAGGCGCTCCACGCCAGGTCGGGCACATACTCGACGTCGACGCGCTCGCCCGGCGGCAGCGTGACGTGCTCGCGTGTGGCCGCTCGACAGCCCTCAACCGCGCGCGCCAACACCGCCGGCAGCCGGTTCCGAGGAATCAGGAATCGGCCGTCGAACGCCGCATAGCGCGCCGGTAGATCGCCGGCGCCCGGCAGCAACCGCCCGAGCTCGGCGTACACCTCACCAGCCTGCCTCGCCGTAGCTGCGTCAGCAGCGAAGGCGGGTCTCGCCGACTTGTCCCGCCGAAGCGCCTCTGGCGCGGAGGCGGAAGCCGCGTAAGCGGCGGAGGCGGACCCATCCTGCCCCAGTCCGAACAGCGTCCGCACTTCTTCCGCAAACGACGGCCGGGCACCGCGAACGATGTCAATCCGCGAAACGATCGCCCGGGTCTGCCGGAGAAGGAAGAGCCGCCGGGCCTCGGCTTCGGCATTGTC
This sequence comes from uncultured Acidobacteriota bacterium, assembly GCA_963792175.1. GTDB lineage: Bacteria > Acidobacteriota > Vicinamibacteria > Vicinamibacterales > CAVVIG01 > CAWBVG01. The sequence continues at coordinate 66,835 of CAWBVG010000012.1, read as the reverse complement.
GAAGGGCCGCTCGTCGAGCGACGCGATGAACGGAACGGTGGCGGCCCGGATGTCGTCGAGCGGCAGATGGCGTAGATGCGCGTCCGCCCGCCAGGCGCCGGGACCGTAATAGATGTCCAGGGAATCGGCATCGCGTTCGCCGAGCGCCAGCGCCGCGCGGACATAAAACTCCGCCGCCGCATCGAGCGCCGCCGTCGGCGAGCCTCGGCAGGCTGACAGACACACCGCGACCGCCAACGACAGACAGACGCGCCGAGTGGCCTGTCCACGCTGAACGAGGACCAGATCGCGGAGCGCGGCGCCCGGATGGCAAGGCGCGACGACCGAGAATACCGGCAGTATTTGAGCGAGGAGCAACGCCGCCAGCCGGGATGCCCCGCCCGCGAGGTGGTCCTTGATCAGCGTGGACAGGCCACTAACCGCGGACGATCTCACGGAGCGCGTCGCCGAATCGCGCGACTTCATCGAGGGTGTTGTAATGCACCAGCGACGCGCGGACGACGCCGGCCGGCATCAGCCCGAGGCGCTTCATCAACCGCGGCGAGTACATGTGCCCGCTGCGCACGCCGATGTTCTTCGCGGCCAGGCCGTCGGCCACCGCGGACGCCTCGCGGCCGGCGACGGTGAAGCAGAGCGTCGGCACGCGCTCCTGCAGGCGAGCCCGGTCAGTCAGCCCGTGAACGGTCACGCCGGGTATGCCGTCGGCGACGTCGAGCAGCGCGGCGGACAACATGCGCTCGTACTCGGCGATCTTATGCATCGCCGCCCGGAGCGTCACGGAACGAACGACGCCCTCCTCCGGGACGCCGACATTGGCCAGATACCCACGTCCGATGTCCTCGAGATACGCAATCGCCGCCGCCATCCCGGCGACGTTTTCATAGGCATAGGTGCCGGCTTCGAGCTTGTCGGGCGTCACGTCGGGAATGAAGTCCTCTCGAAACGTCGGCAGGCGATTGATCGACTCGCGCCGGCACCACGCGAACCCCATGTGCGGCGCGAAGATCTTGTATCCGGAGCACACCAGGTAGTCGCAGTCGAACACCTGCACGTCGATCGAGGCATGTGGCGCGTAATGGACGGCGTCGAGAAACAACTCCGCGCCGACGGCATGCGCGCGCCGCGCGACGTCCGTGACATCGACGATGGTCCCGGTCGCGTTCGACGCGACCGTGCAGGCGACGAGCCGCGTGCGATCGGTCAGCAGCGACTGGAGATCCGCCGGGTTCAGACGGCCCGCGCTGTCGGGCCGCCACCAGACGATGCGCGCGCCGGCGCGCTCGAGCGCCAGCCATGTGGCGATGTTCGCCTCGTGATCGAGCTCGCTGACGACGATCTCCGGCCTCGACCCCAGGGTCTGTCCGATCGCGAGGCTGATCGAGCGGATGAACGACGTCGCGTTGAGGCCAAACGCAATCTCGTCGGCGGTGCGGGCGTTGACGAACGCCGCCACGCTGTCGCGAGCGCGGGCGATCATCGCGTCGACCTCGCGCGAGTGCCGGTACGGCCCGCCGCGCTGGACGTTGCGTGTCGACAGGTGATCGGTCACCGCCTCGAGCACCGTCGCTGGAATCTGCGCACCAGCCGCGTTGTCGAAGAAGACGAACGGCGCGTCCCGCTCGAGCATCGGGAATCGCTGTCGCACCTCGTCTATCGGAAAGGGTCCGCCGTCAGGCACGAAACTCACCGCGTCGGCGCGCGTAGACGATCGACATCACCAGGAGGAATGGCACGAAGGTCACTACACTGTACTGCAGGCCGTCGACGAAGAAGGACGTCATCGCGATGCCGATGAGCGCCGCGATGCCACCCCAGGCTGCCACGCGGTGCGCCGGCATCCTGATCGGCAACCGCGACAGCTGATCCGCTGGCAGCGCCTGACGAAACCGCAGAAACGTGAGCAGGATCACGACCCAGATGAACAGCATGCCGGCGACCGCCGTGCCGTAGAGCGCCAGGAAGGCCTTGGCCGGCGCGTACAACGCCAGCAGAATGGCGGCGCACACTCCGGTGCTGGCCACGGCCAGCGCGCGAAACGGGACACCGTTGCCGCCGACCGCCGCCAGCCCCGCCGGGGCGAACCCTGATCGTGCCAGCGACAGCAGCATTCTCGTCGTCGAGTAGAGATTCGAGTTCGCGCTCGAGATGGCCGCCGAGATGACGACAACGTTCATCGCGCCGGCGGCATAAGGAATCCCGATGGCCGTGAACGCGCGCACGAAGGGGCTGCCCGTGAGACCGCCGCCGCCTTCGGCGAGTTCGCGCCACGGCGTCATCATCAGCATCACGGCGATCGCCACCACGTAGAAGAGGATCAGCCGCAACACCATCGTCCGCATCGCGCGCGGGATCGACGTTTCAGGCTGCTCGGCTTCCCCGGCCATGATCGCGACGCCTTCGATCCCCATGTAGCTGGTGATGACGAGCGTCAGCGCCAGCCAGACGCCCCGCCATCCGTTGGGGAGAAACCCGCCGGGACCATCGAACAGGTTGCGGAATCCGACGGCAGGTCTTCCCCCCAACCCCGTGATCACGGTCAGTCCGGCTGCGATGAACGCCACAATCGCGAGCACCTTCACGAGCGCAAACCAGTACTCGACTTCACCGAAGAGCCCGACCTGCGCGGTGTTGACCGCGACCAGCGCCGCCGCGATGGCCACAATCCAGACCGCCGGCGGCACATGCGGAAACCAGAACGCGAAATAGATGGCGACCGCGGTCACTTCCGCGCCGATGGCCAGGATCTGCACGAAGGCGTAGGTGGCGCGCACCGAGAACCCGAACCACGGCGACAGGTAGCGATCGGCAAAGACCCCGAACGATCCGGCAACCGGATGCACGACCGCCATCTCGGCGAGCGCGTATCCCATCACCAGCGAGATGATCGCGCCGATGACGTAGGTCAGGATGACCGCCGGCCCCGCCAGTCGAATCGTGACGGTGCTGCCGAGAAACAGGCCGACGCCAATCGCGCTGCCGATCGCCATCATGGCAATCTGGCGCGGACGCAGCCGGCGTCTCAGGCCCTCCTCTGTTGCGGTCGCACTGATGGTTGTCACGGACCCTAGAGCCTACTCGATGTAGCATCACCCGACCGACCATGAGAGCTCCCGCGATTGCGCTCGTCCTTGCCACTGCGGCGTCGATCGTCTCGAGCGCGCAGCCCCGCCAGGCGAACGCTCTGGACGATCTGCGGCGTTCGTTCGTAGCCCCGCCGGCTGACAGCCGCATCATGATGCGGTGGTGGTGGTTCGGCCCGGCGGTCACGAAGCCGGAGATCGAACGGGAACTGCAGGCGATGAAGGCGGGCGGCATTGGTGGCGTGGAAGTCCAGCCGGTCTACCCCGTCGCGCTCGACGATCCTGGCGCCGGCATTCGCAACCTCCCGTATCTGTCCGACGAGTTCATCGAGGCGCTGCGCTTCGCCGCGGAGAAGGCGCGCGAGCTCGGACTGCGCTTCGATCTCACGCTCGGCAGCGGTTGGCCGTACGGCGGCCCGCAGGTGGGTGCGGCACAGGCCGCCGGGAAGCTGCGCATCGAGCGCGTGCCGGCGATGCCGCAGACGCGGCGCGTGGCCGCGCCCGGCATCGGCGCGGGCGAACGATTCATCGCGGCGTTTCTCGAGAATACCGATCTCGGCGCGGTGCAGGACGGCGCCGTCCGTCTACCCGAACGTCATCAAGGGGGCGACGTACGCTTCTTCATCGCCAGCCGGACGGGCATGATGGTCAAGCGCGCGGCGGTGGGCGCCGAGGGATTCGTGCTGAACCACTACGATCGCGGCGCGCTCGACAGTCTACCTGCAGAAAGTTGGCGATCGATTGCTGCAGGCGTTCGACGGCCACCCGCCGTTTGCGATCTTCTGCGACAGCCTCGAAGTCTACGATTCGGACTGGACCACCGATTTTCTCGAACAATTCCGCGCGCGGCGTGGCTACGATCTGACCCCGCACCTTCCAGCGCTGGCGTCGGGCGCCGGCGAACCAGCCGACGCGATTCGCCACGACTGGGGTCAGACGCTCACCGAGCTGCTCGACGAACGCTTCGTCGAGCCGATGCAGAACTGGGCCCGCACCAACCGCACCAGGTTCAGAATGCAGGCGTACGGCATTCCGCCGGCGACGTTGGCGACCAACGCGCACGTCGATCTTCCGGAAGGCGAAGGCGTCCAGTGGAAGTCGTTGTCGTCCACGCGCTGGGCCTCGTCCGCCAGTCACGTCTACGATCGGCCGATCACGTCGTCCGAAACCTGGACGTGGCTGCACTCGCCGTCGTTTCGCGCCACACCGCTCGACATGAAGGCCGAGGCCGACCTGCATTATTTGCAGGGCGTCAATCAGTTGATCGGCCACGGCTGGCCGTACACCGCGGAAGGCGTCGACTACCCGGGCTGGCGTTTCTATGCGGCCGCCGTGTTCGACGACAAGAACCCCTGGTGGACCGTGATGCCGGACGTGGCGTCATATCTGCAGCGAGTCAGTTTTCTGATGCGCCAGGGCACACCGGTCACCGACGTGGCGATCTATCTCGCCGACAGATGATGCCTGGGCGCATTTCACTCCGGGGCATGTCAGCACGATCGAGACACTTCGCCAGCGACTCGGCACCGACGTCGTGCCAGGGGTCCTGGACGCGGGCTTCACATTCGACTTCGTGGACGACGACGCGCTGCGACTGCGCGCGGGACAGTATCGCGCCGTCATTCTGCCCGGCGTTGAGCGGATGCCCATCGCCACGCTGCGCGCGCTGCACGAGTTCGCAGAGCGCGGTGGTCTCGTGATCGCCACGCGTCGTCTGCCGGCGCTTGCGCCCGGGTTCACATCCACGACTGACGATCATGCCGGCGTCCGAGATTCTGACTGAAGGCCTGTTTCGGGCGGCCGGCGCGCGCGGCATCGTGGTGAGCGACGAGCGGGCACAGCTCGGGACGGCGCTGACCGCAGCGGCAGACGCCCGATGTCGCGCTGTCGCCGCACGTCAACCGACTTCGGATTCGTGCACCGCCGCACGGCTGGGGCGGACATCTACTTCCTCGCGAACACCGGCAACCGGCCGCTTCGCGCTGACGCCCGATTCCGGCAGCAGGGGATGAATGCCGAGTGGTGGAATCCCGTCAGCGGCGCGATCGCGCCCGCGCAGGTGCGCAGCAGCGCGGCCGTCATCACGACCGCGCTCGACATCGAACCCTACGGCTCGCGCGTGATCGTCTTTTCCCGCCAGGCCGCCATGCCGCCGGCCCCGTCGCGCTCCACGTCGGCATGGCCTCCGCCGCTCGACCTCAGTGCCGGCTGGAACGTCAGGTTCGGACCCCAGGGACCGGCCGTGACGATGGACACACTCCGTTCGTGGACCGACGACGACGCGACGCGGTACTTTTCCGGGGTGGCGACGTACGAGAAGAGCGTCATCGTGCCAGCGGCCATGGTCGCGAAGGGGCTCGCCGTTCAACTCGACCTTGGCGAGGGACGACCGATTCCGCAGGAACGGCTGACCAACGGCATGCGCGCGTGGCTGGATCCGCCGGTGCGCGAAGCGGCGACGGTGTTCGTCAACGACCAACGCGCCGGATCGCTCTGGGCGCCGCCTTACACGCTGACGGTGACCCACCTCCTTCGGCCTGGTGCGAACGCATTTCGGATCGAAGTGGCGAACGTCGCCATCAACCATATGGCCGGGCGCGCGCTGCCCGATTACCGGCTGCTCAATCTGCGCTACGGCACCCGATTCGAGCCGCAGGACATGGATAAGGTGAGGCCCGTCCCAGCAGGACTGACGGGCCCGATCACGTTGAGGAGCTACTGAGCAAAGGATCACAGGAGAGTAGAAGGTCAGGAGGTTTTCTTTTCAAAAGAAAAGACTCCTGATCTCCCGATCTCCTGTGATCCTCTTCTCCTTGCCTCCGCAGGATCACTTTTGGGGCGCGCCAGTTGATTCCTTAGACGAGGACGCGTTACAGTGACGTCGCTCGAGAAAAGATGACCAGACGCTCCTCAGTGAGGATGGCGGGTCGCGCACGGGTCGCCATTCTGGTGACGGTGGCGGCGCTGTGTGTGGTCCCGGCGCTGGTCCGTGCGACGTTCAGCGGTTCGAAGCCCACACCAATCAGACTGAATCGAGGCTTCGAGCTCCCGCCCGGAAAAGCCACGATCGCCCCTCCGGCGAATGTTGCCGTCGCGGCCGTCTGCGACGAGGACGCCGGCCTCTCACAAATCGATCGGCGTTCCCCGGCGCCCGACGAAGTCGCTCCGAAGACCGCGGCAGTCCACCCGCCCGACGCTCTTCGCGGTCCTCCAGCCTTCCCGCTCGTCTGAGCGTTCCCGTCGCGCGCGGGTGAGCCCGCATCGCTGTCGACGGATCGACACATCCGTTTCGGAGTAGACGTCATGAGAAAAGTCGTGGCCCTGTGTGCCATCGGCGTCGTCGGTGGCGCGGCCGCCTGTTCGCGCCCGCAGGCGCAATCGGTTTCGCCGGCGGCGCCAACCGTGGCTGTCGCGAAGGTCGCGCGCGGCGACATATCGCGGGTGCTCACGGTCGCGGCGGAATTCCGGCCGTATCAGGAAATCGACGTCCACGCAAAGGTCGCCGGCTTTGTGAAGAGCATCGAGGTCGATGTGGGCGACCGCGTGAAGGCCGGTCAGCTGATCGCTGTTCTGGAAGTTCCAGAGCTCCAGAACGACTTGCAGCAGGACGAGGCGTCGGTGCTGCGCGCGACCGAGGAGGTCAATCGGGCCGGCGCCGATCTGGAGCGGGCGCAGTCGTCCCACGAGATGGCCCACCTCGGCGCAGAACGGTTGATTGGCGCGAGCCAGGCCCGGCCGAATCTCGTCGCGCGGCAGGACATCGACGAGGCGACCGGACGCGATCGCGTCGCCGAAGCGCAGGTGTCGACCGCCAAGGCCGCGCTCGCGTCGGCCCGGCAGCAGCTCGAGATGACGAAGGCCAGTCAGGCCCGGACTCGGACGCTGTTCGCGTACGCGCGCATCACCGCGCCGTTCGCCGGGGTCATCACGCATCGATACGCCGACACCGGCGCAATGATCCAGGCGGGGACTTCGTCGCAGACCCAGACGATGCCCCTCGTGAAGCTGTCGCAGAACGATCGGCTGCGTTTGATCATCTCGGTGCCCGAGTCGGCAGTCTCGCGAATCCATGACAATCAACCGGTCGACGTGCGCGTCCAGGCACTCGACAAGGTCCTTCCAGGGACCGTCGCGCGATTTGCCCAACGTCTCGACGCCGACACCAGGACGATGCGCGTCGAGGTTGACGTGCCGAATCCCAGGCTGGAGTTGGTGCCGGGCATGTACGCCCAGGCATCGATCGCGCTCGACCGGCGACCGGCGCGCTCACGCTGCCGGTGCAGGCGGTCGATCGCCTGAGCGGAAAGCCGCGTGTCGTGATCGTGAACCACGAGAACCGGATCGAGGTGCGCGACGTCGAGCTCGGCCTGGAGTCGGCCGACCGCGTCGTCGTCCGCGCTGGCTTGCAGGCCGGCGAGCTCGTCGTGCTCGGCAATCGCGCGCAGCTCAAGGCCGGAATGCACGTATCGCCGCGGGAGATGCCGGTGGCCTCGGGCTCGGATGGTGAACGCTGATGTCCCGATTCTCCATTCGCAATCCGCATTTCATCGTCGTCGTCTGCCTGATTGTCACCGTCATCGGCCTGACCAGCGTCGTGCGGATGCCGGTGGATCTGTTTCCGGCGATCAACATTCCGCAGGTGGTGGTGGCGACGTTCTACAGCGGGATGCCGCCGGAACAAATTGAAACGGACATCACCGGGCGGTTCGAGCGCTTTTTCACGCTCGGCGCCGGAATCGATCACATGGAATCGCGTTCGCTGCCCGGCACCAGCATCATCAAAGTGTTCTTCCAGCCGGGCACCGACGCCGACTCCGATGTGAACGAAATCTCCAACCTCGCGATGGCGGATCTGCGGCGTCTGCCGCCTGGCACGCTGCCGCCGATCGTGCAGAAGTTCGACGCGTCGAGCCTGCCGGTGTGCCTGATCACGCTGAAAGGCGAAGGGCTCACCGAGACGCAGTTGCGCGACCTCGGACAATTCACCATCCGCAATCAGCTCGCGGGTGTTTCCGGCGCCTCGGTGCCGCCGCCTTTCGGCGGCAAGTACCGGCAGATCATGGTCTACGTCGATCCCGACCGGCTGCAGGCCTACCAGATGAGCCCGATGGACGTGGTGCGGGCCGTCAACAACGCCAACCTGATCCTGCCGTCCGGCGACGTGAAGATCGGGCCGTACGACTACACGATCTTCACCAACAGCCAGTTCCGGAACATCCCGGACATCAACCGCATCCCGGTGAAGACCGTCGGGCAATCGATGGTCACGGTGGGCGACGTCGGACACGCCGAAGACGCCAACCAGATTCAGAACAACATCGTTCGCGTCGACGGCCAGCCATCGGCGTACCTGCCCGTCATGAAACAGGGCGGCGACACGAACACGATTGCCGTCGTCGACGGCGTGAAGACCGTGGTCGGACAACTGCTCGACGTGCCCGCCCAGCTGAAGGCCGATGTGGTGTTCGATCAGTCGCTGTTCGTGAAGCGCGCCATCGAGACGCTGCTGGACGAAGGCGGCATCGGGCTGGTGCTCACGGGAATCATGGTGCTGGTGTTTCTCGGCAGTGCCAGGGCCACCGCCGGCGTGTTCCTGTCGATCCCGCTGTCGGTGCTCGCGGCGTTCATTCTGCTGTACGCCGGCGGTTCGTCGATCAACACGATGGTGCTCGCGGGCTTTGCGCTGGTGTTCTCGCGGCTGATCGACAACGCCGTCATCGTGCTGGAGAACATCTTCCGGCACCTGGAGCTGGGTGAGGCGCCGCCGGTGGCGGCGGAGAGAGGCGGCGATGAAGTGTCCATGGCGGTGCTCGCGGCGACACTGACCAGCTCCGTCGTCTTCTTCCCGGTGATGTTCCTGTACGGCGTCAGTCGCTTTCTGTTCTCAGCGTTGGCGCTCGCCGTCGTGCTGGCCCTCTTCGCGTCGTATTTCGTCGCGATGACCGTGGTCCCGCTCTTTTGCGCGCGCTTCATGAAGGCGCCGGCCCACCATCACCATCACCCGGCACATCCTCGAGAAGACAGCGGCGCCGAGGAGTGGGTCGTCGGCGACGTGCCCGATGACGAAGCCACCAGCAGCGCGGCGACCTGCGCCGGCGTCGCCGATGGAGCGGTTCAACCGCGCCTTCAGCCATCGTTTCGAGCGTCTACTGCATTGGTACGAGGCGCGCGTCCGCGCCGCGGTCCGGCGACCTGGTCTGGTGGTTGCGAGCGTCATGGGAGGCTTCGCGGCCAGCCTGGCGCTCTTTCCGTTGATCGGCGTCGCCTTCTTTCCCAGGACTGACGCCGGCCAGTTCGTCATCAACATGAAATCGCCGTCCGGCACGCGCATCGAGGTCAGTTCGCAGGACGTTGCCCGCGCGGAGGCGATCGTTCGCGACGTCGTCGATCCGCGGGACCTCGAGTTGATTGTCGCCAACATCGGCGTGCAGCCCGGCTTCTCGTCGATTTACACCAGCAACGCCGGCCCTCACACGGCAACGGTCCAGGTGGCGCTCAAAGAGCAGCACCGGATTGGCAGCTACGAGTACATGGCCCGCGTGCGGCGCGCGCTCGAAGATCAGCTGCCGCACGTGAGCGCCTTCTTCACTCCGGCGGGATGGTCGATTCAATTCTCAATCAGGGACTGCCAGCGCCCATCGACGTACAGTTGAGCGGCTCGGACATCGAGGCGGTCCACAAAGCGGCATCAGCGCTCGCTGGAGACATCCGCCGCCTCGAAGGCGTCAGCGACGTGTTCATCCCGCAGGACGTCGACTACCCGTCGCTGCGGCTCGACATCGACCGCGAGCAGGCGGCACAGCTGGGACTGAATCAGCGCGAGGTCGTCAACAACGTGATCACCGCGCTGACCTCGAATCAGATGATCGCGCCGAGCTACTGGGTCGATCCGAAGAGCGGCAACGACTACCTGCTGACGGTCCAGTACCCCGAGAACCGGATTCGGAACCTGCTCGATCTGCGTGGCATTCCGTTGCACGCCGACCGCGTCAAGGATCCGACGCTGCTCGACGCGGTGACCAAGGTCACACCGATCTATTCGCCGACCGAGATCGATCACTATCAGATCCGGCGCGTCATCGACATTTACGTCAATCCGGCCGGCGAGGATCTCGGCGGCGTCGCCAACGGCATCACGGGCGTGTTGAAGAGCGTCAAGCTGCCCTCCGGCATCAAGGCCGACGTTCGCGGCATGGTGCAGGGGATGCGGGCGTCTTTCCGAAGCTTTGCCCTCGGCCTGATCCTCGCGCTCGTCCTGCTCTATCTGATTCTGGTGGCGCAATTCCGCTCGTTCATCGACCCGGCGCTGATTCTCCTCGCCGTGCCGCCCGGCCTGACCGGCGTGCTGGTCGCGCTTGTCGTGACCGGCACGACGCTCAACGTCCAGTCGTTGATGGGTGTGCTGATGATGGTCGGCATGGTGGTGGCGAACAGCATTCTGATTGTCGAGTTCACGCATCGACTGGAAGAAGACGGCCTGCCGCTTCTCGACGCGGTGGTGACTTCGTGCCGCATCCGCCTGCGCCCGATCCTGATGACGTCGCTGGCAACGGTATTCGGGTTGATCCCGATGGCATTCAAGCTCGGGACCGGCAGCGAAGCGTACGCGCCGCTCGCGCGCGCCATCATCGGCGGGCTGCTGTGCTCGGTCGTCCTGACCGTGTTCGTCGTTCCCGCCGCCTATCTGCTGGCGTATCGCCGGAGGGACGCGTAAATGCGAATCGCAGCGTTCACGTTGATCATCGGCGTCACCTGGACATCCATTGCGGCGGCTCAGCCGCCGGCGTCGCCGGTCGTCCTGACATTGCAGGAGGCGGAGCGGCGGTCGCTGGATCTCAACCCGCAGATCCGCGCTGGGCACGCAGCCGCGCTCGCCGCCTCCGAGACCATTCGGCAGGCGAGATCGGCGTACTTTCCGACGGCGTTCGGCAGCCTCACGGGCGCCGGCGCCATGGACGGGACGCGCATTGCCGCGGGTAGCCTGAACAACCCGACGATTCTCGACCGCTTCGCGGCCGGCGTCGCCGTCTCGCAGCTGCTGACCGACTTCGGCCGGACCAGCAACCTGGTGCAAGGTTCGACGCTGGTCGCCGATTCCCGGGAAAAAGACGTCGACGCCCGCCGCGCCGACGTGCTGCTTCAAGTCGATCGTGCCTATTTCAACGCCCTGCGGGCGGAAGCGGTGTTGCGCGTCGCACGGCAGACGGTCGACGCCAGGCAGCTGGTGGCCGATCAGATCAAGGCGCTGGCGACCAGCGGACTGAAGTCGGGGCTCGACCTGAGCTTCGCGAACGTCAATCTCAGCGAGGCGCGGTTACTGCTCCTCCAGGCGGAAAACGACCTGCACGCGTCCCACGCGTCGCTGTCGGCGGTGCTCGGATTGGACCACGCGGAGACTTACCAGCTGAGCGAGGAGCCGCTGCCGGGGCCGCCATCGGACGACATCTCCCCCCTCGTGTCGCGGGCGCTGCGGGATCGGCCGGACGTGGTGGCGCAGCGGCTATCCGTCGACGCGTCGCGGCGATTCGCGGACGCAGAACGATCGCTGTGGATGCCTGCGATCTCGCTGGTCGGCGCCGCCGGCTTCACTCCGTATCATCAGATCGGACTCAACGATCGTTACTCAGCGGCCGGCGTCAACGTCACCTTGCCGGTGGCCAACGGCAACCTGTTTTCCGCACGGCACGCCGAGGCGTTGTTCCGGGCGCAGTCGCAGGATTACGTGCTCCGCGACCTGCAGAACCGCGTCTCCCGCGACGTGACCGTGGCGTGGCTCGACGCGCGGGCAGGATATCAGCGGCTCGATCTGGCCAACGAGCTCGTCATGCAAGCCACCAGCGCTCTCGATCTCGCGGAAACCCGCTACAACCTCGGGCTGAGCTCGATCGTCGAGCTGACACAGGCACAGCTGAACAAGACGCGCGCGGACATCGAGCAGGCGTCGGCACGGTACGAATACCAGGCCCGTACCGCGGCGCTTCGGTATCAGATCGGGGACTCTGAAGTAGAAACCGAGTCCTGTGATCCTTGTCTCCTTACCTCCGCAGCGTCACCTTCTGCGCGCGCCAGTTCCAGACTTCGCCGACCCAGAGATCGTTCTCGGTCCGGCAGTCGATCGCGTTGACCATGCCGAACTCCTTCGGCAGCTTGCCGGCCTTGCCGAACTTGCCGACGACCTGGCCGTTCAGCTGGACCTTGTAGATCTCGCCGTTGTCCATGCTCTCGGGATCGTTCGAGTTGGAGCTGTAGAGATACTGCGTCGCGCCGCCGGAGATGCAGATCGCCTGCGGCGTGCCGATGCCGGTGATCTGCGACTTGAAGGTGCCCTCGCCGTCGAAGACCTGAATGCGGTTGTTGCCGGCGTCGGCGACGTAGATGTTGCCGGCCGCGTCGCTGGCGATGCCGCGGATGCCGGTTGAACTGACCCTGCGCCGGATCCGGTCTGTCCCCACGTCTTCACGAAGTTGCCGTCCTTCGTGAACTTGGCGATGCGGTTGTTCGGGCCGAAGCCGTCGGCGACGTAGATGTTGCCGGCGCGATCCCAGGTGACGTCGGACGGCCGGTTGAAGCTGTCGCCGTGGATGCCGGCGCCCGGCGAGCGCCGCCGCGTCCGCCAACGCCGCCGCCGCGTCCGCCTTCGCCGCCGCCACGGCCGCCGCCGGCCGCGGCCGCGGCTTCGGGCATGACGTCGATCTGGCGCGCCGGCACGCCCGGCGCCGGCCGCGAAGCGTGATGTTCTCGGGCTTTCTGCCGAGCACCAGCAGGAATCGTCCGTCGGCGTCGAACTTGACGACCTGGTTCGATCCGGCGTCGACGATCCAGATGTTGTCCTGCGGATCCACGCGCACCTGCTGCGCGAAGTTCACGGCGTAGACGCCCTGGCCGATCTCCTTGACGAACTTGCCGGCCTGATCGAACTGAAACAGCCGCGAGCCGCCGTGATAGAAGGTCCGCTCGTCGCCGAGCGTGGCCACCGCGTGGCCGGTCCGGGCGTAGACGAAGACGTGGCCGCGCGAATTGGTCGCCACGCCCGCCACTTCGCCGATATGGACGGCAGCGTCAGCAGATCGGCGTTCGCGTCGTAGTTGATCTCGGGCACCGACTGCGCGGACGGCGCGGCGGCGACGGCGAGCGCGGTCGACGGCCACGATCAATCGAAGGATGCGCTTCATGCGTGCCTCACTATTGCCGGCAGACGTCGGCGCCTGCTGCGGGCGCAGCAGGATCTTCTGCACGCGCCACGCCGTGATCTCGGCGACGTAGATCTCGTCGGGATTGCGGCAGTCCATCTGGTGGATGCTGCTGAACTCCTTGAAGCCGTGGCCCGCCTTGCCGAACCGGCCGAGCACCGTGCCATCGAGCTCCATCTTGTAGACCTCGCCGGTCGTCGGCGCCTGGTCGAAGTTGTTGCCGGTCGGGAACGAGTTGGAGCTGTAGAGATACTGGTGCGGGCCCTGCGAGATGCAGACGGCCCACGGCGCGCCGACGGTGTCGTAGACCGCCTTCTGATTCAGGTCGTTGTCGAGCACGACGATGCGCGAGTTGCCGCGATCGGCGACGTAGACGATGCCCTTCGCGTCGACCGCGATCGCGTGCGGCGTGCTGAACTGCAGCGGCCCGTTGCCGCGCGTGCCGGCCGACTTGATGAACCGGCCGTTCTTGTCGTACTTCACGACGCGCGAGTCGCCGTAGCCGTCGGAGACGAAGATGTTGCCCTGCGGATCCCAGCCGACGTCGGTCTGGCGGTGGAACGAGTACGGGCTGGTTGGCGCCCGAGTACTGTCCGCCGCCCGGCGATCAGCGCGAGCTGGTCGAGCGGATCGGGCCGCTTGCCGAGCACCATCAGCAGCTTTCCGTCGGGGCTGAACTTCTGGATGACGTTGGTGCCCTCGTCGACGGCCCAGACGTTGTCGTCCTTGTCGACGCGCACCGCGTGCGCGAACGAGAAGCCGTAGCTGCCGACGCCGAACTCCTTCACGAACGCGCCGTTCTGATCGAACTCGAACAGCCGCGTCTCGCCGCTGCGCATGTACACGAACACGTGGCCTTTCGAGTTGGTGGCGACGCCGACGCCTTCGCCCATGTAGAGGCCGGCGGGCAGCTTGAAGAAGTTCGCGACCGATTCGAACGGGATCTCCGGCGTCGTGGCTTTCGCCTTGGCCGGCGCGCCGCCGCCCTGGGCAACGGCCGCTCCGGCGCCGGCGAGCCACGCGACAACGATGAACGTCATTGACCGTCGCATCATGCCCTCCCTTGTTCAGCCTTCCCGAGCCTGAAGTGCTGTCGCCCGCCTTCGCTCGGCCGATGCTCGAGAGCTGCGGCGTGGCGGGCGCTGTATCGAGTCCACGTACGGTTGCCACAGAGTCACAGAGTCACAGAGAAAAACGACTGCGCCGACAGAAGTGCAGGTCACTCGCCGACCGCGCAGCGGTGAGCGTGGACCGATTCGACGGCGTGGGCCTGCGAAGCAGGCCCACCGGGCTGCCGCAAACGGTTCTCGGGAACGAACCGCATCCAACGTCCGGCGGCTCGTTCCCGTGAACCGTTTACGGCCGGCCGCGCCGCGTTGCGGCGCGCCGTCGAATCGACGTCCTCAGCTCGGTGTCTCTGTGACTCGGTGGCTAACGTTGCTGCGCGGTCGGCCACCGCACGTCACCGACCAGCCGTCTCACGCGGCAAGGCGAACACGACAATCGTCGGCGAGCCCGGGTTTCTCTCGGTCCAGAAGTTCGAAGGACTCCCGGAGGCGACCGCGATGTACTGCCGCCCGCCCGTCGAGTAGGTCACGACGCCGCCGCCGATCGGACCGCCGGTGTTGAAGCGGTAGAGCACGTCGCCGTTTCGCGCGTCGAAGGCGACGAAGTCTCCCGTCAACTCGCCGGTCAGGACGAGATTCCCCGCCGTCGTCGTCACTGCCGCCACCATCGGACGCGGCGAGCGATACTTCCATTTCACGGCCCCTGTCGAGGCGTCGACCGCCGTCAGCCAGCCCTGCGCCTTCGACGGCGGATCGAGATCCGTCTTGCCGCCCATGTAGTTCCGGCCCGGGATGTAGCGCACCTGCTCGAAGGACGAGAACGTGGTGCACCAATCGACTGCCGGCGCGTAGAGCGCGTTGGTGCCGGCGTTGTAGGCGGGGCCGTTCCACTGACTGCCGCCAAGCACGCCAGGACAGGCGCGCAGCGGCGAAAACGACACCGGGATGTCCGCGTTCTCACGAGTCGTGATCGCGGTCTCGTACAGCACGCGATGCGTGTCGCGATCGATCGCGCGCAGCATCCCGTCTTTGCCGGCGGTGGTGATCACCCGCCGCGGCGCGCCGTTCACGGTCGTGCTGAACATCGGCGCCGAGTGGGTCACGTCCCAGTCATGCGAGTCGTTCGGCACCAGCTGACGATGCCACCGCAACTTGCCGGTGCGGACGTCGAGCACGATCAACGAGTTGGTGTAGAGGTTGTCGCCCTGACGGAGGTGGACCGGCAGATCGGGCGCCGGATTGGTGGCGGCGACGTGCATGTCCCCGGTTTCCGTGTCGATCGCAAACGTCGTCCACACCGACCCGCCGCCGACCGGAATCCCTTTCGGGTTCTTCCACGTCTCGAAGCCAGGCTCGCCAGGCTTGGGGACCGTGTTGAAACGCCACACCGGCGATCCGTCGGTGGCGCGGAACGCGCCGACCCAGCCCTGAAGATTGTTCTCGCTGCCGGCGGGACCGATGAGGACGAGGTCCTCGAACATCACCGGCGCCATCGTGAACGTTTCGCCCTCGGCCACCGTCGCCACGTGTCGTGCCCAGAGGAGCGCGCCGGTTTCGGAATTGAGCGCGACGAGGTAACCATCTGGCGTGCCACGCACGACGCGGCCATCCTTGATCGCGACGCCGCGATTGCGCGCCCAGCCGCCCGTGTCCTTGGGCTCCCAGGTGTGACGCCACTTGGTGCGGCAGGTCGCCGCGTCGAGCGCCACCGTGGCCGTCATCGTCGTGACGTACATCGTGCCGCTGTACACGATCGGACCGGTCTGAAAGTTGTCGCGTTCGCCCACCTGGAACATGCACGCCGGCGCGAGACGCGCGGCGTTGCTGGCGTCGATGTCCTTCAGCGGCGAGAACCGCGTGCCGGCGTAGTCGTGGCTGTGGAAGAGCCAGTCGGTGGAACGCGCCGCCGCGCTCAGCGTCGCCTGATCGGGTCCGCTGGCGGCGGGTCCGCTGCCCGCGGCGCCGGGGAGAAATTCCGGCGGCTGCGCCGGGGCGGTGGCCGCGCGGGCCGTCGGCTGCGCTGATGTCGTGAATCGCGCGCTCTTCAGCTCCGCGGATTCCGCCGTCAGCGGCGTCGCGCCTGGAGCGAATCCGTTGGCTTTCAGGATGTACGCAAACACCGCGGCGTGATCGCTCGCCGACAACGCGCTCGACGCCCGAGGCGGCATCGTCGTGCGGAGGACGAAGAACAGATCGTCGAGCGTGACTTGTGGATTGCTCCAGGCGGCGGCCAGTCGCGGGCCGGCGAGAGACGGCGCGCTGCCGCCGGTCAAGTCGGCGCCGTGACACGACGCGCACGACTGGCGATAGATCGTGGCCCCGTTGCGTGGCCTGCGCGTCGGTGAAGAGAGCGGCGGGCCTGGATGTGGCCTGCCCGGCGCTGTCGATTTGCGTGCCGCTGGCGCAGACGATACCGGCGAGCAGCGCCGCACCAGCGATCGACGCCCGGTGTCCCGGAAGCATGACGGCGGGGATTATACGCCCCGCGTCACGTTACCGGCCGGCCGCCTTTCGGCCCACGTCAACGGTCTTGAAGCCGGCGTCGCCCCAGTTCATCACGAAGACGCTGAAGCCCTGCTTCATCCGGAGCTCGATGTCGTTGGCGTTCGCGGGAAAGCCACACGGCACGTGGAACTCTTTGCACGCTGACAGCACCTGCTGAATCGCGTTTTCCCACCCGGCCGTGTCCAGGACACGCTCGCCGGCGGCGTTGGTGGTCGAGAACACGCCGCGCAGCGTGCCAGCGCCGGGCCACAGCACGCCGATCCCCTTGACCGCCGCGATCTCGCGGACGTGCGCCAGGCCTTCCTTGCTCTCGACGATGGTCCAGTTGATCAGCTCGCCGTCGGGGTTCAGCGGCCAGAGATCGGCCTTCTGCCGGTATTGATCCGCGGTCATGTTCCAGTGCGCGGCGGCGGTGCCGATGTCGTCGGGGCGCGTGCCACCCTTCGACTTGAAGCGCATGGCGGCGATTCCCTGGCGCACTTCTTCCGCGCTTTCGGTTTCGACGAACATCAGGCCAGCCGCGCCGAGATTGAGTTCGCGGCTGATGTTCTCGACGGCTTTCGATCGGTCCGGATCGATCTTGGGAATTTTGAGGATCATCGGCCGCGTCACGCCAAACGCCGGCGGGCGGCCGGTTCCGGCGGACTCGTCCATCGCCTTGAAGAACTCGGCGACGGCCGGATAGCCGCGATCGAGTCCGCCTTCGAGGCTGCCGCTGAACAGGAAGTCGGCCTGCTGATAGGCCAGCGCGTCCCTGGCGAGATCGATCGCGGGACGCGCCATCGCCGGTTCGCCGCGGCGTCCGCCGTTGCTGGGCGCGTAGACGCCAAACACCGGCTTGTTCTGCTCGAGCAGGGCGATGACGGGATTGAGTCGCTTGTGTGGCGGCGCCTGGCCGACCGCCAACCCGGTCGCGACAGCGAGGACACTCCCAACGATCGAAAGAACAGCCAGGCGCATGGGCCCTCCGGAGTGAATTATATGCAACGTCACCCGGAGGGCTGAGGAGTCGCGCGCGCCCTCTGACAAGTTCTGTCAGGGATCCACCCCGAGATCGCACCCCGGGGTCAGACCCCATCTGACCCCTCTCTGACACCTCACTCTCTCCCGCAGCGACACCATCGGATCGACGCGCGACGCGCGCAGCGCCGGCACGGCGCAGGCCGCCAGCGCGACGAGCGTCAACACCACCGCCACCGCGGTGAACGTCGCCGGATCGCGGACCGGCACGCCGAAGACGAGACGTCGCCAGCACCTGGCTCAGGGCGACCGCGCGTGACCAGGCCGATGCCGATCCCCGCCACGCTCATCGTCATGCCCTCGCCGCACGACGAGCCGCAGCACACGCCGCCGCGGGGCGCCGAGCGCCATCCGCAGGCCGATCTCGCGCGTGCGCTGGCTCACCGAGTACGCCGAGCACGCCGTAGGTGCCGATCGGCGGCAATCAGCAGCGCGAAGCCGGCGAAGACCGCCAGCAGCGTGGCGTTCAGTCGCGGCTGCGCCGCGTTGTTCGACACCCACTCCGTCCATCGTGCCGCACGTTGGCCAGCGGCAGTTCGGGGTCGAGCGCCGCGCACCTTCTGGCGGATCGCCGGCAGCACCGACTCCGGCTCGCCGTCGGTCCGCACGACCACGTCCATCAGCGGCCAGACCCGCGTCGCCGGCGGAGTAGTACAACGCCGGCGACTCGCGATTGAGCGCCGTGTTCCGCACGTCGCCGACGACGCCGACGACCGTGACAGTCCTTTGACATCCGCCACGCGGCGAAGCGTCGCGGCCGATCGGATCGTCGTCTCCCCAGAATTTCTGCGCGGTCGCCTGGCTGACGATCATCACCGGCGGCGCGGACGCGCGTGTCGGCGTCGGTGAAGTCGCGGCCGCGCAGCAGCGGCATCCTCCATCGTCGCGAAAAAATCCGGGGCTGACGATCCGCCAGTCGATCGGGATCGCGGTGTCCGGCGGCAGCGCCCGACTTGCCGACCGCCGTCGACTGGCGTCGTCGTGTAGTTGCCGGCGCCGAACGGAATGCCGCTCGAACACCGCGCGCTCGCGAACGCCGGGAACGCGTCCGCAGCGACTCGAGCAGCTCCCGATAGAACGCCGCCCCTTTCGCGCCGGCGTATTTCGCCGGCGGCAGCGAGAGCTGGAACGTCATGCAGGCCGTCCGGCTCGAAAGCCGAGCCGCACCCGCTGCAGCTCGAGCAGGCTCTGCACCGAGCAGACCGGCGCCGATCAGCAGCACCGTCGCGAGCGCGAGCTCCGCCGCCGCCAGGCCGTTGCGCAGCCGCGGGCGCGACGCCGCCGCTCGGGCGGCCGGCCTGCTTCAGCATCGCGTTCAAGTCGGCCTTCGCCGCGTGCCACGCCGGCGCGATGCCGAACAGCGACGCCCGTCGACCACCGTCATGCTCGAGCGCGAACAGCAGCGACCGTCCGATCGACGCCGACGTCGGGAACCGGCAGAAGGTTCGGCGGCAGAGCGCCGTTGATGCGCGCGAACGCGCCCAGACCGCCGCCGACCATCCCGAGCGCGCCGCCGACGAGCGACAGCGCGAGGCTCTCGACGAGCAGCTGCCGCAGCAGTCGCGGCTGGCTCGCGCCCATCGCCGTGCGAATCGCGATCTCCTTCTGCGCGCGACGCGCGCGCGCCAGCAGCAGGTTCGCGATGTTCGCGCACGCGATGAGCAGCACGCAGCCGACGGCGCCGAGCAGCACGAGCAGCCCCGTGCGCAGCTGCGGGCTCACGAACGCGTCGGTCATCGTGAGGCAGGCGGATGCCCCAGTCCTTCACCTCGGGATACTGCTGCCCGACGCGCGCCGCCATCGTGTCCATCTCGGCCTGCGCCTGCCGCGGACGTGATGCCGGGCTTCAGCCGGCCGAACACGCTGATCACGTGATTCAGCCGCATCTCCGCGGCCGGGATCGATCGTGAGCGGCATCCAGATCTCGCCGCCGGTCACAGGCTCAGCGCCGGCGGGCGCGATGCCCACCACCGTGTAATCGACGCCGTTCAGCGTCACGTTCCTGCCGACGAACGAGGGATCCGCGCCGAAGCGCCGCCGTCCAGAGTCCCTTCGCTGATCATCGCCACCGGCGCGCTGCCCGGTTTGTCCTCGCCGTCGAGGAAGGCGCGGCCGACGACCGGCTGGCATGCCGAGCAGCGGCATCAGCGACGGGCTGATCCGGTTGCCGGTGAACTGCTCGGGCTCGCCCTGTCCGCTCAGGTTGAACGACGCGAACCCGACGGCGCCGAGCCGCTCGAACGTCTGCGTCTGCTCCGACCAGGAGAGGTAGTTCAGCACCGAGGCGCTGAAATTCGGCAGGTTCAGCTTGTCGTTCTTCTCGTTCACCTGCATGAGGCGCTGCGGTTCCGCAAACGGCAGCGGCCGCAGCATGACCGCGTAGACGAAGCTGAAAATCGCGGTGTTGGCGCCGATGCCCAGCGCAACGGTCAGCACGACGGCCGCCGTGAAGGCGGGCGCCTTCCACATCATTCGAACGGTGTAGCGAAGATCCTGCAGCAGCACGTTGAGATGCTCCTTTGGGGCAGTCAGGAACACGTCGGCGAGCAGATCGATCCACAGCCGGGGCGCGGGCTCTGCGCGCCAGCCGTCGTGGAAGGCCTGCAGCATTTCGCGCGCGTATTCGTCGCGGAACTCCGCGGGATAGCAGCGCAGCAACCCTCGATAGAAGCGCTCCCGCCAGCGCATGGCGTCAGCACCGTCTTGGGGGCGAGCCCGGAGGCACGGGCCTGGCGCAGCAGTTTGGCGAGGCGGGACGCTTCCTCGATCGCAGCCTTGCGTCCGCGCGGGGTGATCCGATAGTAGCGCCGCCGGACGTCGTCGTCCTCCGGGTCGGGGCGCTCGTCGAGCTCCTCGATCAGCCCGTCGTTCAGCAGCCGCTTGATCGATCCGTAGAGTGTTCCCGGGCCCAGACGGAGCTGGCGGTCCGTGCGCGCGTGGACGTCCTGCATGATCGCGTAGCCGTGGCGGTCCTGATCGGCCAGTGAGACGAGGATGTGGAAGATCGCGAGCGGCAACGATCGGCTCGTGGGCACGGGCCGACTGTATCACAATCTGATATATCTGAATCTGTCAGAGACGCAAGATTTGCCGTCGTGCGCCGTCGCCCACACAGTCTCTGCCAGTTATTCGTAGGTATCGGCCACCGGATCGCACCCCGGGGTCAGACACCACTCTGACCCCACTCTGACCCCTCTCTGACCCGGGTCAGGCACCTCGACCTCGCTGCGGCTACGGCCGCGCCTCGTCAGCCCACTCACCGCGCCGCATCAGCGGCTCGGCGCCGCCGCCAGCCACGATGCCGTCGACGTCGACGTCGCCCGATCCGATCATGAAGTCGACGTGGATGGCGCTGCGGTTGCCGCCTGCCTCTTCGAACTGCTCGTCGGTCATGGCGTCGGAGCCGGTGAGCGTGAATTTGTACGCCGTCCCCAACGCGACGTGGCTGGCGGCGTTCTCGTCGAAGAGCGTGTTGTAGAACAGGCGGCCCGACTGCGCGATCGGCGAGCCGTGCGGGACCAGCGCGACCTCGCCGAGGCGTCCCGCCGCGGCGTCGGTGTCCACCAGTTGACGCAGCACCGATTCGCCGCGTCCGGCTTTCAGGTCCACGACGCGGCCGTCCGCAAAGGTCAAGCTGAAGTCCTCGATCAGCGTACCGCTGTAGCTGAGAGGTTTGGTGGCGCGGACGGTGCCGCTGACGCGGTGCCGATCCGCGATCGTGAACACTTCCTCGGTCGGCAGGTTCGCGACGAACCGGATGTCGTTACGGCTCGTCGACGCCCCGCTCACCCACAGGTGCGCCGCCGGCAACCCGACGGTCAGGTCGGTCCCGGGGGCCGTGAAACGCAGCGCGCTGTACCGCTTCCGGTTCAAGAAGTCGCTGCGCGCCGCCAGCGCGTCGATGTGCTGCTGCCAGGCGGACACCGGATCGGGCCGATCGAGACGGCACAGGCGCTCGATGGTGCTGCGCAGCAGCTCGAACCGCTGATCCGCGGGCTCGTTCGGAAACACCTTCGCCGCCCACGCCTCGCCGGCCGTCGCGATCACCGACCAGTTCGTGTGGTTGCGGGAGATGAGCTCGCGAAACGGGACCATGCTGCGAGACGTCGCCTGCTGGAGCGCGCCGGCCAGATCGGTCGACTCGTGCTGCAGCAGATCGGGGTCGTTGGCATAGATCGACAGGACGGCGTGACCGGCCTGCGCATGCTCGGCGAGCGCTTTGGGCAGCCACGCCGAAAACTGACCGAACGAGTCGCGCCGCGCGTGGCCGAACCGCGCGAGCTGCAGCGACTCGTCGCCCCACATCGCTTCGACCAGTTCTGCGCCGGCACGATAGGCGCTGGCCGCGATCTGGCGGACGAGCGGCGCCGCCTCGAGCGACACGCCGCCGTTCATCAGCGGACCGATGATCAGCAGCCGCTGCCCCGGCTGCAGATTGAGGGCGACCCGGACCGCGAGCTCGCCGTACCGTTCCAGCTTCTGGTCGGGAGCGACTGGAATCGACACCGGCATAAACACATGAGGATAACTGAATTCCTTCCCGCATCAAATCCCTCGGACTGCTCAGGTTGGTTTCAGGCGGCTCAGGAGTGAGTGGTGGGCACACCATCTCGCAGAGCGTCGGCGGGGCGTCGGGTCGATCCGCGAACTCGATGGTCGCGCGGCAGGTCTGCGCCTACGCGGCAGGCGCGGGCCGTCGATCGGATGGCGAGGCTGCGCGCCGACTGGCGCTCAGCACGACACGCACTTGTGATTGTTCTTGGCGCCCAGCTTCTCGAGCAGGGCCAGCGCCTCGGGCCACGGCTGGATGCGCTGCACCGGACCATTCGCCATGTCTGCGGTCGTCTTGCCCTCGCGGTTGACGGCCTTGACGTCGGCGCCTTTCGACACGAGATACTGAATCATCTCGACGTCGCCGCGCGCCGCGGCGTTGTGCAGCGCGGTGTTGCCTTCGTGATCCTTCGCGTTGACGTCGGCGTGCAGCTCTTCCACCAGGTATTTGACCGCGGCGAGCATCCCGCCGGGCGCGAAGCGGTGCGAGTTGGCGGCGAACCCTTCGCCATACCCCGATCCGGCGGCCGCGACCAGCGGCGGCACGCCCGGGCCACCCACTGGAACCGGCGGCGTCGTCGCCACATCCCGGACGTCGCGTTCGACGTCCGCGGTGCGCGGGCGTCCCGCGCCCTTCATCGAGGGGATGGTTGGATCCGCGCCCCGCGCGACCAGCAGCTTCATGGCGTCGACGTCGCTGGCGTAGGCCGCGCGCCAGAAGGCGGTCGCGCCGATTTCATCGACGCCCGACAGGTCGAAGCTGTAGCCGGAGTACCAGACCTTCTTCTTCAGCCGCGCGTTGGGATCGGCGCCCTTGTCGAGCAACGCGGTCATCAGATCGAGATAGCCGACCGTCTGATTGAGGTAGGCGCGCGGCTGGGGATACAGCGACTTGGGCGCCCACTCGCAGTTGACGACGGCATAGAGCGGTGTGGCGCCGTTGTCCTCGGCCAGGTTCGGGTTCGCGCCGTGATCGAGCAGGTACTTCGCCAGATCGAAGTGACCGTTGAGCGTCGCGGCCAGCAGCGGGCTGGCCTTATCGCCGGCGCTGACCTGGTTGACGTCCACGCCGGCGGCAATCAGCGCCTGCGCCGATTCCATGTACCCCTGGCGCGCGGCGAACAGCAGCGGTGTCATGCCGCCTTGCGTCGACACGAGCTCGTTCAGCTGATACTGCCGGTCGATGCCGGCCTTGCCCATGCCGCGGCCGCCGGGGAAATTGCGTCCGGCCTGCGGGTTCGGCTGACTCTGGCCGAGACCCGCGGCTGCCTGCGCCGCGGTCTGGCCGGGCGCGGGAGGCGGCGCCGGATTGCCGAAGAGAATGCCGCCAAACGAGCTGCGATCGATGGCGTTGAGGTCGACGATTTTCGTCGTCGCTTTCAGGTCGGCGCCGTGCTTCGCCAGAAACGTGACGACGTCCGCGCGGTTGGACGCGGCGGCGAACATCGCGGCGTTCAGGCCGCGCACCGGCTCGACGGCCATGATGTCGGCCCCGTGATCGACGAGCGCCTGCACCGCTTCGACGGAACCGGACGCCGCGGCGAGCATCAGCGCGGTCGTGCCGTTTGCCGTCTTGCTGTTGACGTCAGCGCCGGCCTTGATGAGCGGGTCGAGGACCGCTGCATTGCCGCTCCTGGCCGCGAGAATCAGCGGTGTGTAGTCACCGAGGCGCGTTTTCGCGCGGACGTTGGCGCCGGCATAGAGCAGCGTCGAGGTCAGGTCGGCGTCGTTCTTCATCGCCGCCCAATGCAGCGCGGTCATGCCGTCGCCCTGGGCGCCGTTGACGTCGGCCGCCTGCTTCAGCAGCGCCTTCACGGCATCGCGGTCGCCCTGCATCGCCGCGTCGGCGACCGGCGCCGCCGCGGCGGCATACAGCCATGCGGAAAGGGCGAATCCGACAACGATCACAACCGGGAGTCTATTGCGCATGTAGTGTCGCTCCGTCTCGCGGCCCTGAAAGGGCCGCGCTACGTGTTTAGTCCCCACGTCCCCAGTCCCGACAGCTAGCCCCGAGCCAGCCCGACGCGGCTAGCCAGCCCCAAGCCCCGAGCCCCTACTTGGCGGCGACCTCGTTCGTTGTCGCCGGAGCCGCGCTATTGAGATCCATCGGCGCCGTGCTGTCGCCGAAACTCCCCACATCGTCGAACCCGATCTTCTGCAGAACGCTGAGCATCGCGTTGGCGAGCGGCGTTCCGTCGGCGGCCCGGACGTGCACGCCGCCCTTGAGCGCGCCGCCGGCATGCCCGGCGAGGAAGAACGGCACGCGCTTGTGGTTGTGCAGGTTCGAATCGCCCATCGGCGAGCCGTACATCACCAGCGTGTTCTCGAGCAGGTTGCTGTCGCCTTCCGGCGTGTTCTTCAGCTTCTCGAGGAAATACGGAATCATGCTGACGTGGTAGGTGTTGATGGTCTGGAAGTCGACAATCCGCTCCTCGCGCTCGCCGTGGTGCGACGAGGAGTGGAACGCACCCTTGAATCCGCTTTCCGGATACGTGCGGTTCGAGGCGTCGCGTCCCAGCTTGAACGAGAACACGCGCGTCAGATCGGACGCGAACGCCAGCGCCTGCAGATCGAACATCAGCTTGACGTGCTCCGAGAACGAATCGGGCACGCCGATCGGAGCGCCGGGAAGATCGCGCGGCTCGCCGCTGCTGTTGTACTCCTCGACTTTCTGGATTCGGCGTTCGATCTCGCGGACGTTCTCGAGGTAGTCGTTCAGCCGGGCGCGGTCTCCGGCGCCGAGATCCTTCTGCAGCCGGGCGACCGATCCGGTCAACCAGTCGAGCAGGCTGCGGTCCTCGACGCGCCGCTCGCGGCGCTCGCCCGGCGTCGCCCCGACGCCGAACAGCTGATCGAAGATGACGCGCGGATCGCGCACCATCGGCAGCGGCTGTTTCGCCGACGCCCAGCTGATCGAATCGGTGTAGGTGCACGAGTAGCCGTACGAGCAGCCGCCCGACTGGTCCACGTTCTCGATGCACAGCTGCATGGACGGGATCGGCGTGTCCTGCCCGAACCGCTGGGCGTACATCTGATCGAGCGACGTGCCGACGTAGACGTCCGAACCCTGCGTCTGCTTCGGATGCATCTGGGTCAGGAACACCGCGCTGGATCGGAAGTGGTCGCCGCCGATCTCCGGGGCGGTGAAGGCCTCGGCGTTGCGGACGTCGGTGTTGCTGACGATCGTCAGGTGATCGCGAAACGGCTCGAGCGACTTGAGGCTGGTTCCGCTGAGGTCGAAGTCGCGTCCGACGCCGGCCGGCGCCCACAGGTTCTTCTTGATGCCATACGCCGCGCTGCCGGCGGCGCCGTGGACCATTTCGACGCACACGAGCCGGATCTTCTTTCCGGTCGTCGCGCCGAAGGCCTTGCTGACCGGCGCCATCGCCTCGAGCAGCGGCAACCCCATCGTCACGCCGATCCCTCTCAGGACGGTGCGGCGCGACAGGTGTTTCTGCGTGATGAACATCGTGTGATCTCCTCGTCCGTTGTAGGGGCCGACCATGTGTCGGCCCGGTAGCCGCTGGTCCGCCCCGACGTCCTATCGCCCGTCGACATCCGCGCTCAACGGCTTTGGCGCTTCCGGTTTCGCCATCCGGAAAGCCGCGCTGTTGACGATGCCGAGCACGAACGACGAGAACCGGTTGTCGCTCTTCGCCGCGCCGTTGACGATGGCGCGCACCGCCGGCATGTCGGCGTATTCGACGCGGCGGCCGATGGCATACGTCAGCAGATTCTCCGCAAAGCTGCGCAGCACCATGTCCTGGTGCCGCAGCAGCGCCTCGCGCAGGCCCGCCGGACCGTCAATCTTCGTCCCGTCGTAGAGATCGCCGACGACATCGACCGGCACCTCGTTGTCCTTGATGCGCCAGGCGCCGGTCACGTCGAAGTTGTCGAGCGCGAGCCCGAGCGGGTCGATGAAGCGGTGACACCCGGCGCAGGTCGGATTCTTCCGGTGCTCTTCCATGCGCTGGCGCGTGCTGAGCATCTTGCCGCCTTCGGTCGCCTTGACCGAGTCGTCGAGCGCCGGCACGTTCGGCGGCGGCGCGGGCGGCGGCGTGCCGAAGAGCACGTCCATCACCCACTTGCCCCGCAGCACCGGCGACGTGCGATCCGCGACCGACGTCAACGTGAGGATGCTGCCCTGGCCGAGCAGGCCGCGGCGGTAGGCGGGCATCTGCACGCGCCGGAACGCGTTGCCGGTGACGTTCGGAAGGCCGTAATGCTTGGCGAGCCGCTCGTTGACGAACGAGTAATCGGCGTTGATCAGGTCGAGCACGCTGCGATCCTCGCGCACGATGCTGTCGAAGAACAGCGTCGTCTCCTTGATCATCGCCTGCGCGAGCGTATCGTCGTACTGCGGATACAGCAGATAGTCCGGAAAGATCTTCTCGAGGTCCTGGAGCCGGAGCCACTGGCTGGCGAAGCGCGTCGACAGCGATTCGGACCGCTTGTCGGCAAGCATCCGCCGGACCTGCTTCTCGACGCCGAGCGGCTGCCGCAGCGCGCCGGCGCCGGCGGCTTTGATCAGCTCCGCGTCGGGACCGCTGCCCCACAGGAAGAACGACAGCCGCGTCGCCAGATCCTGGTCGCTGATGCGGTAGGCGCCCGCGGTCTTCACCATGGCGGGCGACGTCGCCGGCCGCTCGAGCCTGAACAGGAAGCGCGGACTGACCAGAATCGACTGGAGCGCCAGACGGATGCCGCTCTCGAAATCGCCGGTCTTGCGGCCGCGCTGAAAGAACTCGATGGCGTCCTGGATGTCCTCCGCGCCGGCTTCGCCGCGATACGCCTGCGCGGTGAGGTGCTTGACGATCTGCGCGGCGCACGTCTCTTCCTCGGTCGCCGTGACGGGGCGGCAGGTAAAGATCCGGCGGCGGCTCGGCGTCTCCGACACGCCGGTCACCACCGACGGTCCGACGATGGTCACGTCGCGCATGTGCGGGAGCGCGGTCACGCCGTAGCTGATGTTCACGTCGGCCAGCGTGTTCTCGAGCGGGGCGACCAGATCGTCCACCGGCCCATCGAGCCGCTGGACGAAGGCGACCGAGACCCGCTTCGGTCCTGCCTTGATGTGGATCGGCGGCGTGCGGATTTCGAGGCCGTTCTGCCCTTTGTTCTGGCCGAAGTCCGTCTCGCTCATCGAGGGACTGACGTCGAGCAGCGCCACGCGCTCGCCGTCCACCGACACGTCCACCTGCTCGGTGATGCCCATCGTCAGCATCGAGTAGCGGCCGTAGATGCCGCCGAGCGGCTCGTTGTGCATCGACGCGCGGATCACGTACTCGCCGTCGGCCGGGAAGACGTGCACCGCGGAGATGCCGCCGCGCGTGCCCATCGGCGCGCCGTCCACGTGCCGCATCTGCGACTGCGTGCGCCCGATCTTGTAGGTGACCGACGTCGGGCTCGCGTTGCGATCGCCGACGGCGAGCCGGCTGATCTGGCTCGCCGCGCGAAGGTAGCCCTCCATCAGCGTCGGCGAAAAATTCTGCACGTCGGAAATGTTGTCGAAGCCGCTGCTGAGCGTGTCGGGCGGCAGGAACGAGTTCACGTCGACGTCGATACCGAGCAGGTCGCGCACGGCGCGGGCATACTCGGCGCGGTTCAATCGCTGGAACGGCCGCCACCCCGGGTTCGGATTCAACGCCGCGGCCTTGTCGATCCGCGATTCGAACGAGTCCACCAGCGCGCGCACCGCGGCGGCATCGGGATGCCGCGCGGCTGGCGGCGGCATCATGCCCGCCCGCAGCTTCCGGATCATCTTCTCAGCGGTCTCGGCGTTCGCCTCGACCTTTGCCGCGTCGAAACCCGCCAGGACGAGCCCGCCGGCCTTGCCGCGTTCGCTGTGGCAACCCGAGCAATATTGCGCGACGAGCTTGTTCTGGGCCTCGATCGACGGCCCCGAGGCGTCCGGACCGGATCGGACGTGCGACGCCGCCATCTTGACCGGCGCCTTGGCCGCACGCGCTGGTGTCCGGGGGGCTTGCGCGGTCGCTGCCACGCCCAGAAGTCCAGCGGCTGCAACCGCAAAGGCCGACATTCCGCATGATCGAAAAGTATAGGGCCCTGGAGGGGTGGCGTGAGGCCTTTTGTCGTCTCACTTTGTCACCGATTGTCATGTATTGGTCTAAGGTCAGCTGCCGGTCAAAGTCGCGCCGCACGCGCGCGTTACAGCGAATTTACAGAGCTTTTTGGCCACCGTGATAGGATGCCGGCCCATTTTGTCCGTCACGCCATTTCCACGACCGGCCGCGGAAGCTCAGGTCGACCTGCGCGATCCCGTGCACTACATCAACCGCGAGTTGAGCTGGCTGGAGTTCAACCAGCGGGTCCTCGATCAGGCGACCTCGGACTATCACCCGCTGCTCGAGCGCGTGAAGTTCCTGGCGATCGTCGGTTCGAACCTCGACGAGTTCTACATGGTGCGGGTCGCCACGCTGCTGAAGAAACAGCGCGCCGGCGCGGAGGATTTGTCGGCCGATGGCTTGACCCCTTCCGAGCAGCTCACCGCGGTCCGCCGTCGCGCGGCGCGGTTGATGGCAGATCAGGCGGCGTGCTGGAGCCGGTCGCTGCGCCCGGCGCTCGAGCAGCACGGCATCCGCTTCATCGATCCCGAAAACTACACGGAGTCCGTCCGCGCGTATCTCACCAAGTACTTCCGGCGCGAGATCTTTCCGCTGCTGACGCCGCTGGCATTCGATCCGGGCCACCCGTTTCCGTTCATCTCGAACCGCAGCCGCAACTTCGCCATCGTCGTGCGGCACCAGCGCCGCACCAAGTTCGCGCGCGTGAAGGTCCCCGACGGCCTGCCTCGCTTCGTGCCGCTGCCGGGCGCCACCGGGTCGACGACCTTCGTGTTCCTCGAGGACATCATCCGCCTGAATCTCGGCGACCTGTTTCCGGGCGTCGAAATCGTCAGCGCGCACCTGTTCCGCATCATTCGCGACACGGACATGGAGATCCGCGAGGATGGCGCCGACGATCTGCTGGCATCGGTCGACCGCAGCCTGAAGGAGCTGCGCTACGGCACGCCCTCGCTGCTGCAGGTCGAATCGACGATGCCGCCGCGGGTGGTGACGACGCTGGTCGAGAACTTCGAAGTCGAAGAAGAGATCGTCACCCACAGCGCGGAGCGCCTGGGATTCTCGGACTGGATTGCCTTGCATCGCCTGCCGCTGCCGGCGCTCAAGGATCCGTCGTTCGCGCCGCGCACGCTCTGGGCCGCTCCGCACGACGAAGAGAGGCTGTTCGACGAAGTGCGGCAACAGGACCAGCTGGTCCACCATCCGTTCGACTCGTTTGCCGCCGTCGAAGCGTTTCTGGAGCGGGCCGCCGCCGACCCCCATGTCGTCGCCATCAAGATGACGCTCTACCGGATCGGGGCGAACTCACCGTTGATCGATCTGCTGATCGAGGCGGCGGAGGCAGGCAAGCAGGTCGCCGTGCTGGTCGAGCTGAAGGCACGCTTCGACGAGCGCAACAACATCAAGTGGGCGACGCGGCTCGAATCCGCGGGCATTCACGTCGTCTACGGCGTCGAGAACCTGAAGACGCACTGCAAGCTGTGTCTGGTGGTCCGGCGCGAGGCGGACGGCGTGCGCCGTTACGCCCATATCGGCACCGGCAACTACAATCGCGTCACGGCGCAGGTCTACACCGACTTCGGCCTGTTCACGGCCGATCCCGACATCGTCGAGGACGTGTCGGAGATTTTCAACCACCTCACCGGCTATTCACAGCGCGAGGCCTACAAGCAGCTGCTGGTGGCGCCGGCCAACCTGCGCAGCGGCTTTCTCGCGCTCATCGATCGCGAGGCCTCATTCGCGCGCGCCGGGCTGCCGGCACGGATCGTGATCAAGTGCAACGCGGTCACCGACCCGGCGATCGTGCGCGCGCTGTATCAGGCGTCGCAGGACGGCGTGGAGATCGACATGATCGTCCGCGGCGTCTGCTGCCTGCGCGCCGGCGTCGCCGGCCTCAGCGAGCGCATCCGGGTGCGCTCCGTCGTCGGCCGCTTTCTGGAGCACTCGCGCGTGTATTACTTCGGCAACGGCGGGCACGACGACGTCTACATCGGCAGTCCGGATCTGATGGAGCGCAACCTGGATCGCCGCGTCGAGACGCTGTGTCCGGTCCGCGACCGCGGGCTCGCGGCGCATATCCGGACGACGGTGCTCGAGGCGTATCTGCGGGACAACGATCGGGCCAGCATGTTGAACGACGACCGGTACGCGCCGGCGCCGTGCGACGAGCCGACGGGCCGCGTCAGTGCGCAGCGCGAGCTGCTCGAGTGGTACACCTCGAGGCCGCACGCGCACGATCTCCCGCTCGGCGGCGCCTAGCGAGCGCCCGGCGCCTCATGCAGCCCTGTGCTGTCGCGCCGCCGGCTGGCGAACGCTCGCGCGCCGACCGCCGAGTCCGAGGGCGCGCCGCAAGTAGACGCCGTTGCGGCACCGAAGCACATCCGCGTGAATGAGGTTCGCCATCGCCGCATGGCAGACGTCGTGCGGCAGGCTCCACAGCCGCACGGCTTGTGGAAACGTCAGCTTCAGCATCGGCCACTCATCGAAATCGACCTGAATCCGCCGTTGCGCGTCGAGGAGATCGGCTGCGGTCATCTGAACACTCCTCCGCTGATGCGGGAGGATGCCCTATCCGCGTGTCGATGGCGTGTCGATCCGCTGGCGGCTGTGTAAATTCGCCACCAATTACCCAATTCCCCAATTACTCAATTATCCAATTCACAGCACGCGTATCAGGTCGCTTCTCGTGATGATGAACGTCTTGTCGGTCTTGAAATCCCGGACGAGCACGGCGGGGTTCTGCGGCGTGATCATCGTCGACAGCAGATCGACCGGCGTCGAGACGTCCACGAATGGGAACGCCGGCTGCATGATCGATTCGACCGGCTGCGCCTTGACGTTGGTGTCGCGCACGAGCGCGTTGTAGAGCTGGGTCTCGTTCAGCGAGCCGACGAGCCGGTTGTCGCGCGTGACCGAGATCTGCGAGAAATCGTGCTCGCTCATCAGCCGCACCGCGTGCTCGACCGGCTCCTCGGACTCGAGCGAGCACAGCTCGCCGGACAGCCGCATCGACACCAGATCGCGCGCCGTCAGGCCGTGCTTCTCGATGAATCCCTTCTGGCGCATCCAGTCGTCGTTGTACATCTTCCCCAGATAGCGCGAGCCGTGGTCGTGGAAGATCACGACGATCATGTCGTCCGGCTTGAAGTGGTCCTTCAACTGGAGCAGTCCCGCCATCGCCGAGCCGGCGGAGTTGCCGGCGAAGATGCCTTCTTCGCGCGCGATCCGGCGCGTCATGATCGCGGCGTCCTTGTCGGTCACTTTTTCGAAGTGGTCGATGACGCTGAAATCGACGTTCTTCGGCAGGAAGTCCTCGCCGATGCCCTCGGTGATGTACGGATAGATCTCGTGCTTGTCGAAGATGCCGGTCTCCTTGTACTTCTTGAAGACCGAGCCGTAGGTGTCGATCCCCCAGACCTTGATCGCCGGATTCCGCTCCTTGAGATAGCGCCCCACGCCTGACGCCGTTCCACCGGTCCCGACGCCGACCACCAGGTGAGTGATCCGGCCGTCGGTCTGATCCCAGATTTCCGGACCGGTCTGCTCGTAGTGGGCCTGCGAGTTCGACAGGTTGTCGTACTGGTTCGCCTTCCAGGAATTCGGCACTTCCTTCTCGAGCCGCGACGAGACGGAGTAATACGAGCGCGGGTCCTCGGGATCGACGTTGGTGGGACAGACGATGACGTCGGCGCCGAATGCCTTGAGGGCATCCGCTTTTTCCTTGGACTGCTTGTCGGTCGTCGTGAAGATGCACTTGTAGCCCTTGACCACCGCGCCGATGGCGAGCCCCATGCCGGTGTTGCCGGACGTCCCCTCGATGATCGTGCCGCCCGGCTTGAGCAGGCCGGCGCGCTCGGCGTCCTCGATCATCTTGATCGCCATCCGGTCCTTGATGGAGTTGCCCGGGTTGAAGGTCTCGATCTTCGCGAGGACGGTGCCCTTTGATCACGCCGCTCGTGATGCGGTTGATACGCACCAGCGGTGTGTTCCCAATCGCGTCGAGGATGGTGTCGCAGATCTTCTTCACGAGTTAAGTCTATACTTTGCGGCCGCGGCACGAATGCGCGCGCCTCATCCAGGCGCCGGCCGTCGTCGCGGCGGCCGGCACCAAGCCGAAAAAGATCGAAGAGTTCGCTGGACGCGTCAACTCGGGCCACAGCGGCGTGAGCGTGGCGAAGATGACGTCGCCATCGGGATGGCTCGAGCCCGGGCAACGGCCCGAGTTCGAGGAGATTACCGTCGTCCTGAAAGGGATGGTCCGCGTCGAGTACCGACGGCGGATCGCTCGACGTGCACGCCGGCCAGGCGGTCGTCACCGCTCCGGGCGAATGGGTCCGCTACAGCACGCCCGGCCCGGACGGCGCGGAATACGTCGCGGTCTGCCTGCCCGCATTTTCGCCCGCGACCGTCCATCGGGACGACGCGTGAATCTGGTAATTGGGTGACTTGGCGAATTGGGTAATCGTGATACGCGAAGAGTTCTCCAATTACGCTGATCGCGATTACGCGATCGTACGCAATGCGTCGAGCTGATCGATGCGGATCTGCGCTTCGTAGAGCCGCGTGCCGCGGCACTCCGGGCACTTGCCGGGCTTCGATAGCTTGTCCTCGCCGAACGTGAAGCCGCACTGCCGGCATTTCGCGGGCTCGACGATCACCTGATGTCCCGCGGCGCGCGCCGAACGGATGGCGTGTCGCAGGTGATCCTCCACATCGCCGCGGTCCAGTCCCATCTCCCGCGCGATCGATGACACCGATCGCGGCTGCACGCTCAACAGCTTCGTGAGATCGCGTCGAATGGACATCACATCGATCTAATGGGTAATTGGGTAATTGGGTAAATTGGGTAAATGCAATTACCAGATTACCCAATTGCCACATTACCAATTTCTCTATCGTCCCCCCGCCACGTCGATGAACGTCCCTGTCGAAAACGACGCTTCGTCTGACAGCAGCCACAAAATGGCGCGCGCGACTTCGATGGCGTGGCCGCCGCGTTTCATCGGCAGCTGCGGCCCCAGGCGATCGACGCGGCGCGGCTCGCCGCCGCTGGCGTGGATCTCGGTGTCGATGATCCCGGCGCGGACGCCGTTGACGCGGATCCCTTCGGCGGCGACTTCGAGCGCCAGTCCGATGGTCAACGTATCGAGCGCGGCTTTCGACGCGGCGTAGTCGACGTACTCGCCCGGGGCGCCGAGCTGCGCGGCGCGCGACGACACGTTGACGATGGCGCCGCCGGCGCCGCCGCGCGCGGTCGACATCCGCTTCACCGCCTCGCGGGCGCACAGGAAGCGCGCCGGTGACGTTGGTGGCGAAGACGCGGCCGAGGCGCGCCGCGTCGATCGAGTCGACGCGCGTTTGCGTTTCAAGGATGCCGGCGTTGTTCACGAGCGCGCGCAGCGGGCCCACCCGCTCGTCGATCGTCTGGAAGAGCCGGAGGACGTCGGTCTCGATGCTGACGTCGGCGCCGACGGCGATGGCCGTGCCGCCGCGCGATTCGATGTCGGCGACCACGGCATCGGCCGCCGCGCGATTCGATCGATAGTTGACGCAGACGGTGTAGCCGCGTTCGGCCGCCAGGCGGGCGGTCGCGGCGCCGATGCCACGGCCGCCGCCCGTCACCAGGACCGTCACTGAATCTTCAACAGCTCGCTGTAGGGAACGATCGTCCCGTGCAGCGGCACGACGCGATCGACCTTCAAGCCCCGCCGGCTGATGTTCTCCTTCAGGTTGGCCGCGTACGGCTGCACCGCCGAGCCCGGGCTGTAGGCATCGACCTCGACGAGGATCTTCTCTTTCGGAAAATGGGCCATCAACATCGTGTCCGCGTGCGGGTTGCCAGCCACGTGGTAGACGTTGACGGCCATCGTGGCGTCCTTCAGCTCCAGCTCTTCGTCGACCGGCGTCACCGTCAGCGGCTTTGGCGCCTTCGCGAGCGCATCGGGCACAATCGTGTGGGGCCGCGCGACCGCGTCCTGATAGAACGCGGCGTTCGCCTTGTGGGTGATCACGGTCAGGCCCTCGGCGACGGCGGCGCGGATTCCGCCGGAGTGGTCGAAGTGATGGTGCGTGTTGATCACCTGCGTCAGCGGTTTCTCCGGGCGCAGTGATTTCGCCTTGGCGATCACCGCGAGCGCGCGCGTGTCGTTCTGCGGCGCCTCGATCAGCGTCAGGTGATCCGCGAACTCCACCAGCACGCTGTGATGGCTCTGGCCGCCAAGGAACCAGATGCCTTTCGCCAGCTCCTCGGCGGTGACCGTGGCCGGCGGCGGTGCGGCAATCGCCGGCGCGGACGCGGCGGCCTGGGGCGCCGTCAGGTCGCCGGTATCGCCATCGATCGCCTGCCGGGTGACACGAATCTCGGCCGTCCTGTACTTGTCGGTTTTCGTCGTCAGCCGCTTCGGCAGTTTCAGACCGCCGACGTCCTCGTAGTCAGCAAAGCTGGTTTCGATCGCCACGTCGCCGAGGTTGGTGTTGTCGGTCATCGAGACGACGCGGGTCGGCAGGTTGGTGGCGGCGTCGGTCGCCAGCGTGAACTTGAGGCCGTTCGACGTCGTGACGTCAACCACGCGCTCCTGGCCGGCGGTCCGCGGGTTCTCGAGCTTTGCGTCGGGATCGAGCGCCGCGCGGACGATCTTGATCGGGTGATGGTAGATCTCGGCGCGCCGATCTTTCGCAACCGCGTTCGAGACGCGCGTCGCGTTGCCGTTGGGCGCGATGTTGTACCCGACATCGCCGTCGACGCCCAGCACCTGCTTCTGCGCCTGCGGTCCCTGGAAGTACGCGAAGTTCGGCGTTCGCGTCTGCTCGGTGCGCGCCCGCAGGTTCACCACGTCCATCGAACGCTTGTAACCGCTGACGACGAACTGCTGTGACGCGGCATCCATCGTCATGTCCTGACCGAGGTTGCCGTTGGTCCCTTCGCCTTCGATGACGAGTGTCTTGACCGCGAGAATGCGGCGCTGTCCGCCGAGGGCCGACGCCGCGTCGGCGACGATCTGCTTCTCGGGGGGCTGACTGCAGGCGCTGACGGCCGACGCGATGAAGACGAGTAGAAGTGGTCGAATCATGCGCGGAAATGTAGCACCGTTCCGCACAGGAACAGCCGGATGAATTGGTGAATTGGTGAATGCAATCACCAATTCACGAATTCACCAACTCACCAATTTGGGAGATTCTCTTTAGTAGGCGCCAGCCCTCAACAGGTAGCCGTAGGCCCGGCCGCCGATCGGATGGTTGGGGTCTCCAGTGAACCCGTACGACGGGTCCTGCGCGGCGGCATCCGAGCGGAGCTTGGCGATGACGTCGGCCGGCGTCCCAGTGCACTGACCGGACGCGATGCACAGCGCGGCCACGCCAGCCGCGTGCGGCGACGCCATGCTCGTACCGGAGATCGTGTTGTAGCCACCACCTTTCCAGGTCGAGTAGATGCAGACGCCGGGCGCCGCGATGGTATGCCCTTCGTCTGGACTTCCGGGCGTCGCGAAGTTGCTGAAGTCAGCGGCGGTGTCGTCGACGTCCGCGCGGCACGTCGCGGCGGCCCCTCCGCCGGCTTGACCGTTGAAGTCGGCCACGGCCGTGACCGAAAGGACTTCGTTGTACGAGGCGGGGACCAATCCGGCCATGTTGGCGCCGTCGTTGCCCGCCGCAACCACGTACGTGACGCCGGCGGCAACCGACGAGCAGATGGCTTTGTGCAGCGCATCCCCGTTCGTATTGCCGCAGTTGCCGTCGTCGGTTCCGGCGCCGCCCAGGCTCATGTTCGCGACCTTGATGTTGAGCCTCGAGGCGTTCGCCGTCACCCAGTCGATGCCGCAGATGATGTTCGAGAACCGGCCCGAGCCGCGGCTGTCGAGCACGCGCACGGAGTAGATCGGGATGCCGGGCGCAACGCCGACGACGCCAGAGCCGTTGTTGATCGCGCCGATCGTGCCGGCGACATGCGTGCCGTGGCCGTTGCCGTCGCTGAAGCCCTTGCCAGTCTGGCAATTCACGCCGCCGGCGATATTGAGATCGGCGTGCGGGCCGCTGCCGGTGTCGATGACCGCGACCGCGGTGTTCCAGGTGTTCGATGTGAAGTGAGAGCTCTGCTCGCCGTCGATCCGATTGACCCCGGTGGGAAGCGTCTGCGCAAGGGCCTCGACGTCGCGGTCGTCGGATACGAACGCGACCCGGGGATCGCGCCGGACGTCGTCGATCCGCGCGTCCGGAATCTTCGCGGCGTAGCCTTTGAGCGCGCTGTGATATCTGGCGGAGATCTCCGCGCCGTAGGCGTGGCCATGCTGGACGGCGAGCCCGTCCACGTCACGCTCGTCGTCGTAAAAGACCACGATGACGTCGCGCGTTGAAGCCTGGGGGGCCTGACCGGTCGCCCTGATGCCAGAAGCGGCAAGAACCGCGGCGACCGACAGCGTGAAGGCAAGTCGTTTCAGCATGCCGTCCTGTAGAGCAACTCGCGCACCGACGCGTAAAAGAAACATGAAGGCGGCGTCATGCCAGTAACTCTTGAACCGGCGAGCGGTTACCTCGTCTGCGCAACGATGTGCACCGCGCGGCGACGTTCGCGAATGCCTCCACGCATGACAAATCTCGCCGCGGGTGGAGACTATTGTGGGTGCGGCGACGTTACGGTTTTCGTTGATAGGGAATGATGTTGGCCCACTCGCTGGCGTCGGAGCGCGCGACCACGGCGACAACAGGATCGGTGGCGCTGACGTTGAAGACTTCGTGCGGCACGCCGGGCTCGATGAAGATGAAATCGCCGGCGGTGTTTTCCACGACCTGCTTCAAACCGTCGCCGTATTCGTGGCGGACGCGGCCCGCGAGAATGTAGAGCATCACCTCGAAGCCGACGTGGATGTGGGCGTAGGCCACGCCGCCGGGTGGAATGGTGGCGACGTTCATCGAGAGCGCCTTCGCGCCCACGTTCTTGCCCGACAGTCCTTCTTTGTAGTGAATGCCGTTCCAGTCGCGGCAGTTCTCGCCGGCGCGTATGACCAGAATGCCGTCGTGTCCCTCAACGCTCATGCTTCACACATCCAATCCGTGAATTGGTGAATTGGTGAACTTGGTGATTGTCGATCGCCAATTTCCGAATCCCGAATCCCAGCTTCAAACAGCGCGCAGTCGTCGACGTGTCGGTACCAGCCGTGGTCGGCGCGGCTCGCTGTCGTCGAGGAGGAGCTGTTCCATCCGCGCGAGCATGTCGTTGAGGCGTGGAGTCGCGGCCGACGGCAGGCGGCGGGATTCGAGGCCATCGTCTATCGTTCCGCTCGAGCGCCGACGCCGACGCTGCGATCCGATCGACCGCGGCCCGGAGCGGCTGCAGATTCGCGCTGGCCGTCCAGGTCGAGTGCGCAGTCTTCGACGAACGTCGTCGAGGCGCGCGGCGTAATGCGAAAAACGGAACGGCAACACCTGCGCTTCACCGAGCCGCAGCGCCACGCTGCCCAACAGACGCGCCAGCTGCGCGCCGCGCCTGAAACCCGGGTCGGCGACGCGCTCGACGAATTGCCGCGTGTCGTAGTTCGAGTGATACGGGCCGTAGCGTGTAGCCACCCGTGGCGCTGAATTCTAGTGAAAGCGTCGGCAAGCCGAGATAGTCCTGGAACGGGACGAAGTCGGCGCCGCTGCCGAGCGACTTCGAGCTCGACCTCGAAGTCCGACGCGCGTCGCGTTCATCCGCCGAGCGCGCGTCCGCTCGTCGGCGCTGCCCTGCGTCGTAGACGGAGTCGATGTCCGTCGGGAACGTCCTTCGTCACGTCGACGAGCACATCACGCAGCGACGGGACGCCGCCGGCATCGAAGCGGCCGTTGCGTGTACAGGTCGGTGTTGATGTAGCAGACCGTGCCGTCGCGCAGCGCCCGCCGCGCGCTCTTCGGCGTATTCCGTCGATCCGATCAGCCCGAATTCCTCGGCGTCCCAGAACGCGATCGTGATCGTTGCGCTCCGGCTGCCAGCCCGTCGCGCCGCAAGCGCACCGAGACCGCGCGCGACCTCGAGCATCGCGGCCGTGCCCGTGCCAGGATCGACGCCGCCAAACGTCCAGGCATCGTGGTGCGTGCCGAGCAGCACGCCGCGATCGGCCGTGGCGCGCGCCCGGCACAGTGCGCGACGACGTCGCGGATCGTCGCGCGAGCGCGTTCGTCCATCTCGACGCGCAATCTGGACGCGCACGCCGCCGTCGCCCAGCGTGATACGAGAACGGCAGCGCGCCTCTGGAAATGCCGGAATGGCGCGGCCGTCGTCGAGCGTTCCAGAATGCTTTCGCGCCTCACCCCACGACAGGACTGCGGCGGGGATGCGCGGAAGCGTCGGCGCCGTGGCCGGATCGAGGCGTGGCGCGCGTCGATGGTCGCGGCCACGCCTGGCGTCAGCGGGTCGCCATGCCAGAACCAGCTGTACTTCGCCGTTGCCGCGCTGCAGGAGCTCGGGCGTCCGCCAGTAGCCCGTTCGGCCACGTGTCGCCGCGGGCAAAGCCGTCATCGGCCGGATCGCTGTAGATGCAGGAGGCCTGCGGCGCCCATCTGCTCCGCGCCGTGTGGACCTTCACTGCACGGTGACTCTCGTCCGTAGCGCGCGATGACGAGCTTTCCGCGGACGTCGACGCCAGCGCGCGCCAGCTCGTGCGTAATCGGCTGGCAGACCGTAGTTCGCGTAGACCACCGGCGCCGTGACGTCGCCCGACGCGGAGTACGCGACGAACCCGGGAAGCAGATCCGGATGTTTCGTGTCCGAATCGAGGTCGGTTGGCGGCTCGGTCAGCGTGAGGGGCTCCGCGACCGGTTCGACGAGATCCACGGCGACGCTCTTCGGCTGTGAGAGGTACGCGCGATACTCGTCCAGCTGGACCTCGAGGCCGGATTCGGTCAGCGCGTTCTGCAGAAACGCGGCCACCGCCGCCGCGCCGGCTGTTCCCGACATATGAGGCTGGCGCGTGATCTGCCGGTGAAAGGTGGAGAAACGCTCGATGGAGACCGCGTCACGGAACCGCTGCTCCAGCGCCCTTTCGCGCTCGAACGCCGACGTCGAGTAACCGAGATGACGCGGCACCGGCTGGGCGCTGCAGCCGAGCGCGAGGATCGACGCCGCGGCCAACCCGCCGACGGCCAGTCGCACGCTATCTGAGCTCGTGCTTCGTCATGACTGCGTGTCGCAATTGCTTCTCTTCACACCGTCCTGAGTTTCCGCACGATGTAAATCAGCAGGATCGCGCCGACCGTGGCCACGACCAGCTGGCCCACGATCCCGCTCGAGTACAAACCGAGCAATCCGAACACGGCGCCGCCGAGCATCGAGCCGACAATGCCAAGCAGCAGGTCCATCAGGATGCCGTAGCCGCGGCCGCGCATGATCTTGCCGGCCAGAAAGCCGGCGAGAATCCCAATCGCGATCTGCCAAATCAGACTAAACAGTGCTGCCTCGCTCGCATTTGGTGATCTGGTGATTTAGTGATTTTGTGATTGATTGACGGATTGGTTCATTGAGTGATTGAGTGATTGACGGACCGGCCAATCACCCAATCGCCCAGACTCAATCACCCAATCACCAAATACCATCCAAATCACTCAACAATCACCAAATCCCCCAATCACTAAATCACCAAATCACTGCTGCGACGTTGTCGTCACCGGTTTCTTCCCGTTGATGTACTTGTCGTACCACGCGAGGTAGCGCTCGTAGCGATCCCGGACGTAGCTGGGGCGGCTGATGCCGTGGTTCTCGTTGGGATAGATCACGAGCTGGGTGTCGATGCCGAGGCTCCGCAGCGCCTGATACATCTGCTGGCCGCCCTGCACCGGCACGTTGAAGTCCTTCTCGCCGCCGAGGAAGAGCGTCGGCGTCTTGATGCGATCCGCGTGGAGGAACGGGTACGAGATCTTCTGATAGGTCTCCCAGGCCTTGGGATCCCAGGGCGGACCGATCTCGAAGTCGTATTGAATGATGTACTGGTCCGTGCCGTAGAACGCGACGGTGAACGCGGTGCCGGCGCCGCTGGTGGCGGCCTTGAAGCGGGTGTCGCTCGCAATCATGTAGTCGGTGAGGATGCCGCCGTAGCTCCAGCCGCCGACACCCAGCTTGTTCGGATCGGCGACGCCCATCTTCACCACCTGATCGACCATCGCCTGCAGATCGTCGACCTCGTAGTGGCCCCAGTCCGCGGCGATGGCTTTCGAGAACTTCGAGCCGCGGCCGGCGCTGCCGCGATAGTTCACCGCGAGCACGGCGTAGCCGTTGGCCGCGAACCACTGGCGCTCGAAGCTGAACGAGTGCTGATCCTGACTGTTCGGCCCGCCGTGGATCCGCAGCAGCAGCGGAACCTTCGTGCCGGCGACGTAGCCCGCGGGCTTGGTCAGCAGCCCGTGGACCTCCGTGCCGTCCTTGCTCTTCGCGCTCACCTCTTCGACGGCGCCGAGTTGCAGCTCCGAGAACAGCGCGTCGTTCTGATGGGTCAGCGGTTGGAACTTCATTCTGCCGCCGACGAGCGTGGCGGAATGAACCTCGTTGGGATGGCGATCGTCGCCCGAGATCACCACCGCACACGATGCCGCGCTATGACGTTGTCCCAACACGATGGGCCGGCTCGGTGATCGCCGCAGCACTGCCAGCGCCGACCGGTAGGCGCGCGCCGGTACGACGGACATATCATCGGTCACGATGGCGTAGATGTCCTTGCCGTCACCGCCCCACCGCGGCTGAGAGACGCCGCGGTCGAGAGCCTCGCTCGACGCCACGCGCCGCGGCGCCGTGGAACCATCGGCTGCAACGATCGCGAGGTGCTCCATGCCGTAAGCGCCGTACTTCTTCTCGTCGTTCTCGAGAAACGCGATCCACTTGCCGTCCGCGCTCCATTCCGCTTTTCCACGTCCGCCGCGGCTGGTGGGCGCCGTCAGGGCTTTCTCGGTCGAGCCCGGCTTCGCGTCGCTGACGAACAGCTGGGCCGACGGCTCGCGATCGGGATCCTCGTTGCGGTTGCTGGTGAACGCGATGCGCGTCCCGTCCGGAGACCACGAGGGCGATGCCTCATCGACTTTCCCGGCGGTCAGGCGCTCCAGTTTCTTCGACGCGATGTCGAACAGGTAGACGTAGGTGTGCCGGCCCGACAGGAGATAGCCCTGGCCGTCCTGCTTGTACTTGTAGCGATCGATCACGATCGGCTTCGGCGCCTTGCCTGCGGCCCACCGCCGGCGGCATCGCCGCCGGCCGCCGGGGTCTGCCCCGCACTGATCGACGGGTCGGGCGCGTCAGGATCCGGATCGCCAATCGTCAGCGCCAGCCGCTTCGAGTCCGGCGCCCACTCGTACCCCTGCAGCCGGCCCTTGATCTCGGTGAGCTGAAATGCCTCGCCGCCGCTGCGGTCCAGCAGCCACACCTGGTTCCCTTTGGCTTTGCCCGGACGGGACGACGTGAAAGACAGGTACTTGCCGTCTGGACTGAACTTCGGCGACGACTCGCTGTCGGTGCTCGACGTAATCTGCCGCTCGTTCTGGCCGTCGATGCCGACCGTCCAGATGTGCCCATTGCCCGGCTTGTCTTCCTTGACGTCGATCTGCGACACCACGAACGCGACCGACTTGCCGTCGGGCGCGCACTGCGGATCGCGCACGTCCTTCAGCCGTCCCAGATCGTCCAGGGAGATCGGCCGCTTGCCGCCTTGCGCCGAGACGGCGGCGATCGAACCGAGCACTCCGATCGACAGCGCGCAGAGAAACCGTTTCATGACGCTCTCCAATTCACGTTCAGATCACCGAACTCGTAGGGGCTGGGGCTAGGGGCTAGCTGCTAATCCCTAATCCCTAATCCCTAATCCCTAATCCCTAACCTAACCCCTAATCCCTACGTCATTTTTTATACATGATCCGCCAGACCTTCCCCTTCACGTCTTCGGCGACGTAAAGCGAGCCGTCGGGCGCCATCGCGAGGCCGCCGGGCCGCGCGGCCGCTTCGTTCGGCCGCATGATCTGCGGCTGCCCCATGAATCCGTCCGCAAACACCTCGTATTTCCCTGGCTTGCCGCCCGCGAACGGCACGAACGTGATGTTGTAGCCGGCCATCGGCAGCGGCGCGCGGTTCCACGATCCGTGGAACGCCACGAACGCGCCGCCCTGATACGTGCGCGGAAACTGCGTGCCGGTGTAGAACAGCACGTCGTTCGGCGCCCAGTGACCCGGGAACGCGACCGTCGGCGGCGTGAACGACGCGCAGCGATCGCTCTTCCTGCCGTCGCCGCCGTACTCCGGATTCGTGACCAGCTTCCCCTCGGCGTTGTTGTAGAAGCAGTACGGCCAGCCGAAGTTCGATCCGTCCGCAATCTTCACCAGATACTCGGCCGGCCATTCCGCGTTCTGCTCCGCCGTGAACTGACCCGGCCAGGTCGTGTCGAGGCCGTCGCGGTTGTGCATCACCGCCCACAGCGAGTTGTCGTGCCACGTGATGCCCGGCATCTGCCGCATGCCGGTCGCGTATCGTTTGCCGTCGGCCTGTTTCTGTCCGAGCTTGTTCTCGTCGAACCGCCAGATGCCACCGGACGTCTCGAGCAGCGGACACGGATCCTGACCGGGGACCTTCGGCTGGCGATCGGGCTGCTGGCACACGTTCGACGGCGCGCCGATGTTCACGTAGACGCCGCCTTTGCCGTCGAACGCGAGCCCCTTGTCCTCGTGCTGACGCCGATCGACGAGCCCGTCGGCGATCACTTCCGGCGATCCTGTCGGCAGCAACTCGCCGGCCGGCAGCTTGTGGCGGACGATCGAATTGGTCGTCGCGTAGTAGACGTAGCCGTTTCGCAGCGCGACGCCGGTCACGCTGCCCTCGCCGAAGTGCTCGCGCTTGTCGAACTTGCCATCGCCGTCGGTGTCGCGCAGCGAGAACACGCCGCCGCCGGTGCCGCCGCGTCCCGTCTGTGTCGACACGAACAGATCGCCGTTCGGCGCGACCGCGAGATGGCGCGCGCGTCCCAGATTGTCCGCGACGACCGCGGCGCAGAAACCTTGCGGCAGCTTGAGACCGCCGTTATCGGGATCGCACGCCGGCGCCGCGGCGGCGCCGGCAAATGTCACCACGCTGATGACGGCGATCGCCGCGGAAACGACGAGGATTAGACGTTTCATGCGCATGATTGTACGCTCTCCCGCATGGGTTATTACCACCCGCAATTCGTGCATTTCGCGATCGCGCTGCTCGTCGTCGGCGTCGTGTTCCGCGCCATCTCACTGATGGGCCGGCCGGCGTTCGTCGCGCCAGCCGCGACGACGCTGCTGCTCGCCGGAACGATTGCGGCGTGGCTGGCCGCGCAGTCCGGTACGGCCGCACACGGTCCGGTCGAGCGCGTGCCGGGCGCGCGCGCGGCGGTCATGGAGCACGAGGAGTGGGGCATCCGCACGCGCAACGTGTTCCTGGGTGTGATGGCGCTCGAGGCGATCGCGCTCGTGCTCTGGCGGTCGCCGAAGCGGCGCATCATGTATGCGGCGTCGACCATCGTCGGTGCCCTCGGGCTGCTGTGTCTGTATGAAGCCGGCGAACACGGCGGGTCGCTCGTCTATGCGTATGCGGGCGGCGTCGGCATCCGCAGCGGCCAGCCCGCTGACGTCGAGCGGCTGCTGCTCGCGGGTCTGTACAACCAGGCGCAGATCGAACGGAAAGCCGGACGGGGGAACGACGCGGCGACGCTGCTCGCGCTGGCGGCCGATCGCCATCCGAACGATCCGGACGTCCAGCTGGCCGCCGCCGAATCGCTGCTGCTCGATCGGAAGGATGCGCGGGCCGCCATCGACAAACTCAGGGCGATCCAGCCGCCCAGGGACAACCGCTCGCTCCGGATTCGTCACGGCATGCTGACCGCGGATGCGCTCGAAGCCGCCGGTCAGCGCGAAGGCGCGGCCGCCATCGTCCAGACCCTCGTCACCGATTATCCGGACGTGCCGCGGCTGAAGCAGCGCCTGGATTCGTTGAAGTAGGCGCATCCGCGATTCGCACGGTCGCCCAGTCCCAGCCTTCGAGGCCGCGGGCATTGACCGCTTTCACCGAGACGACCATTCCGGGCGTGACCTGCGGCAGCACCGCGTGCGGCTGCGTCACGGTGACACGATGGCGGAGCCGA
The DNA here is from genome assembly GCA_963792175.1 of uncultured Acidobacteriota bacterium. Classification (GTDB taxonomy): domain Bacteria; phylum Acidobacteriota; class Vicinamibacteria; order Vicinamibacterales; family CAVVIG01; genus CAWBVG01. The sequence goes on along the minus strand of CAWBVG010000012.1, from coordinate 22,239 downwards.
TCCGACGGCGGACCGTAGGCGACGACGTACGAGGCGAGGCCGCTTTCCGGCGCCGGCGCCCACGACAGCGACGCCGTGCCACCCGCGACGCCGTCCACTCGCAGCCGCGTCAGCCTCGACGGGCTCGACGCCAACAGCATCAGCGTCGCGATCGTCGTCTTGCTGGTTTCGGTAATCAGCTGGTGATTCTCGAATTCGAGGAGGTCGCTCGCCTGATGGTAATGGGGACTGCCGAGGACCGGATACGAGCCGATGCCGCCGACGACGTCGCCGTACGCGTCGTAGAACGAAACCGCGTCCGTGCCCTTGAAATACAGCGCGTCGAACGTCACGAGCCGCGTGAAGAGCATCGCCGCGGCGTGCTGAATGTCGCGGATTCCTGGATTCGAATAGCGGATCGTGTTGTCGTAGCGGCTGTCGTTCATCCACCCGATCATGTCGTTGTTCAACGCGCCGACGACGCGCAGCTTGTCGGCCACCGCGCGGCGGACGAACTCGCGGCTGCCGAGCAGTCCGGCTTCTTCGCCGGTGAATGACGCGAAGACGATGGTGGCGGCCATCGGATGGCCGGCCAGGACCCGCGCCGCCTCGAGCAGCGCTGCCGTCCCCGACGTGTCGTCGTCGGCTCCCGGACCCGCGACGACGGAGTCGTAGTGGCTGCTGACCACGTACACGAGCTCGGGGTTCACCGTCCCGCGCAGCGTGGCAACGACGTTGGCCGTCCGCCCCCCGGCCGCCTGACGCGCATCGAACCACTGGTACTGCGGCTCGTAGCCGAACGACTTGTAGGTGTTGTAGAGGAACTCGGACGCGAGACGATTGCCTGGTTGCGAGATGTGCTTCGAATCGAAATCGAAGAGCGCCTTCTCGTACTCGAAGATCCGCGCCGCCGACGCCCGCGCCACCTGGCGCTGGACGTCCGCCGCGATCGGCTGAAACGCGTGCGTGCCGTTGGCTTTGAGGGCCGTCTCGCTGGCCAGATTGGCACGGAGCCGCTTCAGCAGATCCGCCTTCGTCACCTGTTGCCGGAGGTCGACGAGATACACGCCACGGTCAGGCGAAACGGTATCGCCGTCGCGCTCCGCACCGATCAGAATCTGCGTACCGTCCGGGCTGGGCGCCCACTGATACTCCGGCGCGATCGTCCGGACGGTGTTGTTGTGGAACAGCCGGATGCGCCGTGGGGTCGGAGGTGTTTCGAGGTCGTACAGGTACGACCGGCGGTGGCGCGGCTCGCCCATGACCGCGAGCAGGCGGTTCGGCCCGATGAACCGTGGCTGCAGATCGTGTTGAATTTCGCGCGTGATGCGCTGCTCGCTCGTCCCGTCGCTGCTGGCGACGAAAATCTCCCAGTCGTCGTGGACGATCTGCTGGAACGCGATGCGCGATCCGTCGAACGACAGCGCCGGCGCATCGAGCCGATCGACCGTCGTCTTGACGGTCGTCTGCATCCCGGTCGTCGGACCCGCCATGAGATGGTAGCCGCCATCGCCGCGCGCGATGTACGTGAGCGTCTTCCCATCGCCCGACAACGCCGGGGCGGCGCCGTTCATGACCGTCACCTTCCGCGTCTTCAGCGCGACAATCGCGAACCTCGGCGGCTGGTTTCCCGCCGCAGAGCCTCGGCCCTCTGCGAACTCTCCTCCTGCGCCTCCTGCCCGTCCACCTGCCCCTCCGTGCCCCTCCAGCCCTTCCCGCCTCGCCACCGCGCCCACCCGCCGTCGGCTGGCGCAACGGGTTCACGGCCGGAATCGTGTAGAGGAGCACGGCGCCGGTGGGATCGACGACGGGAGCGCTTTTCAAACCTGGCGCCTCGGCGACGACGATCGGCCGCGGTTCGTTCTCGCTGATGCCGTAGATGTCGGTGCGGTCCGTCTCGGCTTCCCGGCCGCCAAGGAAGTACAAGAAGCGGCCGTCCGCGCTGAACGTGAGTCCCGTCTTCAGCAGGTCCGGCGTCGGCAGGCTCATCTCGCGGCCGGTGTTCAGATCCCGGACCACGATGGCGGCGTGCTTCGCGATCAGCCAGGTCAGCGTCTGTGTCAGCTGATTGCGATTCTGCGCCGTCAGCGACGCCTTCTCGAGCGCCTGGGACGCGGCGCGAATCTCGTCATGATCGGGAATCTTGAGGTAGGCGACCAGCGGCAGCGACGAAGAGAACGTCGCCGACACGCCAGGCAGGTCAGCGACTTCCGCGCGCGTCGCGTCGTTCTTGAGGATCTTCGTCCGTCGCGACGTTTCGAGACCGGTTTCGTAGACGACGAACTTGCCGTCCGGGCTGAAGCGGCCATTCCGTCCGCCGGCCGTCAGTTCCCGCGTCTGAAACAGCTCGCCGGTCGTCAACGCGATCGATTCGAGCGCGCGATCGCCGCCGGGCGCGCTCAACACGCCGATATAGCCGTTCAGCGCCGACGCGAACTCGCCGCGCTGCCAGGCGTCGTTGGCGGCATCGAGCGCGCTCGCGGACGGATGCTGCGCCACGCACCGCGCCGCCCAGGGCGACGGCGCCGACGACGGCGGCAGCCAGCCGGCGTTCTACTTGCAGACAAAGTTTTCCGCGTCATCGATGCTTCCGGATCCCTTGTAGGTCGCGCGCTGCGGGTAGACGCAGAGCGGACGCGACCGCGACACGGCGCCGCCCGCGGCAACCTTCCGCGCGATCACCCGATCCGGCGCCTGTCCCTTGTCGACCCAGGTGTCGATGACCGATGCCCAGTCGACGGCGTCGGGTCCGGGACCACCGGCGCAGTGCAGCACGCCGGGCATCATGAACATCCGCATGTAGTCGCGCGCATTCGGATCGCGGGCGACGACCTGGTCGTGATATTTCACGCTCCCGAGCGCCGTGAGCGCCGGGTCCGACCAGCCGTGCCAGATGACGAGCTTGTGGTTCTTCGCCTTGAACGCGTCGAGGTTCGGATTCGTCGCGTTCAGGACGGTCGCCGCCGTGGCCGTGTCCTTCTTGAAGTTCGAGAACTCGTAGCGGGTGTAGTCCCAGGACGGATCGGCTGAACACGAAGTTCTTGAACATCTCGGTGCCGAACGCGTAGCGCAGGCTTGGCGCTTTCTGAGCTGCCATCATCATCGGACTGACGCCGACGATCCAGGTGGGCCAGCCGGCGGCATCGCCTTCTCCGCCGAACGGCTGCGCGGGATAGATCACGCCGTCCTTGTTCTTCGTTTCACCGTAAATCGTTTTCAGGACGTTGCGCTGCGCGTCGGTCAGGCCGGTCAGCGCCGCGACATCGATCTTGCACTGCCGCGGATCCTCCATCAGCCCGTCCTTGACGCCGTCGACGGCATCGCACTTCTCGACAATCTGCGCCTCGACGCTCTTCAGCGTCTCGTTCGTGAAGATCGGCGTCGACAGGTTGCGCGGATCCGGGAACGCGGCCTGGATGTCCTTGATGAACTGCGCACCGATCCCGGTGAAGTCGTAGGCCGGCGCGCCGGAGACGATGCCGTCGAAGTCGTCCGGATAGCGCTGCGCTTCCATCAGCGCCTGCCGGCCGCCGTTGGAGCAGCCGGAGAAGTACGACCGCGTCTCGTTCGATCCGTAGTAGCTCCGCAGGATCGCCTTCGACACTTCGGCGACGCGATGCACGGCGATGTAGCCGAAATTGAGCTGGCGCTCGAGGTCGTTCAGCGCCCACCCGGCCGCCGCCACCGCGCCCTGGTGGCCGGTATCGGTGCCGACGGTCGCGTAGCCGGCATTGACGGACGCGCGCGCCTGGTTGTCGATGCCCGCGACGAAACCGCCGCCGCCGCCCATCATGAACTTGCGATTCCAGTCGTCGGGCAGCAGGAGCGAGAACCGGATGTCCTTCTCGATGACGCCGTTCACACGGCAGTGCGCCGCCCGGATCGGGCCGGTCTCGGCCGCCGGCACGGCGACCGCTTCGGTGACCTTGACGTCGGGCAGCTTGAGGGTCACGAGGTGCGAGCACTCGGCGTGCTCGGCGGCGATGACGACGGCCGGCCCAAAGGCCTGCGCGACGAGTGCCAGGGCGACGACCGAGGCGAACGTGGCGGCCGTCAGGAAGCGGGTTTTCATGGGGGCATGATAACGGGAACGGGAGGGACGGAGGAAACGGGAACAGAGCGGACGGCGGCCACGGGAACGGAGGGGACAGAGCGAACGGCATAACCACAGAGCAACGGAGCAACGGAGGTTAAACGGGAAAGACAGCCGGTTCGACGGGCGTCGCTGCACGCGACGCTGCGCGACGGATCGATCGTGAAAACGAGCACCTCGTATTCGAGTGGTGCTCGTTTTCACGATCGATCCGTTCGCGCCAGTCGGCCTGCTTCGCAGGCCGACCCGTCGAACCGACTCTCTCCGTTCAATCTCCGTTACTCCGTTTCTCCGTGTGATCCCGTTCTCTCCGTCTTCTCTGTTCCCGTTCTCTCCGTCAGCTCCCGCGCTCTGGCGATCACCTGCGCCGGTGTCCAGCCCCGCGCGCGCAGGTCGCGCACGCCGGTGTCGCCGTCCGACTTCGACAGCTTCTGCGTGGCGGATTTCATGATCAGCGCGTGATGCAGAAACAGCGGCGGCTCGCGCCGGCCGAGCAGCCGCGCGAGCTGCAGCTGACGGCCGGTGGACGCGAGGAGATCGTCGCCGCGAATGACATGCGTCACGCCCTGGACGTAATCGTCGACCGTCACGGCGAACTGATACGTCCAGTTGCCGTCGCGATCGCGGATCAGGAGATCTCCGCATTGCTCGGACGGGCGCTGCTCCTGTGGCCCGTGCCGGAGGTCGACGAAGCGCTCGACGGACGGCTCGAAGCGCACCCGCAGCCCGACACCCGCCGATGTCGGCGAGCCCCCGATCGCGGCAGGTGCCGGCGGATCGAGGCGCGAAGTGCGCGGGCAGCGGCAGCCATAGACAAGCTGTTGATGCTTCAAGGTCTCGAGCGCTTGTGAATAAATGTCTCCGCGGTCGCGCTGCCGAACCGGCGGGCCGTCCGGAACGAACCCGAGCCAGTCCAAATCCTCGACAATCGCGGCCTCGAATTCGGGCCGGCTGCGCTGCCGATCGTGGTCCTCGATGCGCAGCAGCACGCGGTCCGCGGTCTGCCAGACCCACAGCGCGTTGACCACGTGACCGAGGTGAAGGAAGCCGGTAGGAGCCGGCGCAAACCGGGATATTATGGCGCCCATGATTCAGCGAAATCTTCGCGTCATCGCGATCGTTTCCATCATCGGCGGCCTCGTCTGGGCGAACGCCCGCGTGTCCGGCCAATCGAAGAAACCCGGCGAGTGGCCCACCTACGGCGGCGATCTCGCCAGCACCCGATATTCTCCGCTGGATCAGATCACGAAAGAGAACTTCAACAAGCTCGAGGTCGCGTGGCGGTTCAAGACCGACGCGCTCGGCCCGCGTCCCGAGTTCAACTTTCAGGGGACGCCGCTGATGGTCGACGGCGTCGTCTACTCGACCGCCGGCACACGCCGCGCGGTCGTCGCCCTCGACGCCGGCACCGGCGAGATGCTGTGGATGCACAGCGAGCACGAAGGCAAGCGCGGCGAAGCCGCGCCGCGGCAGCTGTCCGGTCGCGGGCTGTCGTACTGGCCCGGCACCGCCACGGAAAAGCCGCGCATCGTCTACGTCACGCCCGGCTACCAGATGGTCGCGCTCGACGCGAAGACCGGTCTCCCGGCCGCCGGGTTCGGCAAGAACGGCATCGTCGATCTGAAAGAGGAAGACGATCAGCCGATCGATCTCGAGAAGGGCGAGATGGGCCTGCACGCCACGCCCGATCATCGCGAAGGACGTCATCGTCGTCGGCGCCGCGCATCTGCCTGGCGGCGCGCCGAAGAGCCGGATTCACGAGAAGGGCTTCATCCGGGGTTACGACGCGCGGACAGGAAAGCGTCTCTGGATCTTCCACACGATTCCGCTCGCCGGCGAGTTCGGCAACAACACGTGGGAGAAGGATTCCTGGTCGTACACCGGAAACGCCGGCGTCTGGGCGCAGATGACCGTGGACGAAGAGACGAACACCGTGTTCCTGCCGGTGGAGCTCCCGACCGGCGACTACTACGGCGGCCATCGTCCCGGCGCCGGATCTGTTCGGCGAAAGCCTCGTCGCGCTCGATCTCAAGACCGGTCAGCGCAAGTGGCACTTCCAGCTGGTGCACCACGGCATCTGGGACATGGATATCCCGTGCGCGCCGATCCTGATGGACCTCGTCGTCGATGGCCGGCCGATCAAGGCGGTCGGACAGCCGACCAAACAGGGATGGATCTACACGTTCGATCGCATCACCGGCAAACCGGTGTGGCCGATCGAAGAACGTCCGGTCGAGAAAGGGACGGTGCCTGGCGAGTGGTATTCGCCGACGCAGCCGTTCGTCACCAAGCCGCCGCCCTTCGACCGTCAGGGCGTCGCGATTGACGATCTCATCGACTTCACGCCGGCGCTTCGAGAAGAAGCGGTCAAACTGGTCTCGCGCTACAAGATCGGTCCGATCTTCACGCCGCCTGTCGTCAGCAAGTGGGAGGGCCCGCTCGCGACGCTGATGCTGCCCAACGCGACGGGCGGCGCGAACTGGCAGGGCGGCGCCTTCGATCCGGAAACGAAGATGTTCTACATCTTCACGAACACGCAGCCGACGCCGCTTGGCCTCGTCAAGCCCGACGCCGGACGATCGGACTTCGACTGGGTGCAGGGCACGGCGCGCAATCCCAATGCGACGCCCAGCCCGGCCGCCACATCGACCGCCTCAGGCGGCGCGACGGCGGCGGGGGCAGGGCGCGGCGGCGGCCGCGGCGGCGCGCCGCCCATCACCGAGGCCGGCGCCCCGGTGCCTGCCGGTGGCGGGGGCGGCGCGGCGGCGGCGAAGGCGGCGGAAACGTCACCGTGCAGGGGCTGCCGCTCATCAAGCCGCCCTACGGACGCATCACGGCGCTCGACATGAACAAGGGCACGCTCGTCTGGCAAATCGCGCACGGCGACACGCCCGACAACATCAAGAATCATCCGGCGCTCAAAGGCCTCACGATTCCGCGCACCGGACGACAAGGCCGCATCGGCGTGCTCGTCACCAAGACGCTGGCGATTGCCGGCGAAGGCGGGTTCGCGACGACGTCGACCGGCCAGCGCGGGGCGATGCTCCGCGCTTACGACAAGATGACGGGTCAGGATGTCGGCGCCGTCTACATGCCGGCGCCGCAAACCGGATCGCCGATGACCTATCTGCACAACGGCAAGCAGTACCTCGTGCTGGCCATCGCCGGCCCGGGGTACAGCGCTGAACTGCTGGCGTTCAAACTGCCGTTAGTCGATAGTCAGGAGTCGGTAGTCGAGAGTCTAGTCGGTAGTCAGTCGGGAGTCGTAGCCGTAGTCGGGAGTCGGACTATCGAGCTGACGACTGACGACGACGACTGACTATCGACTGACTACCGACTCGACTACCGACTCCTGACTACCGACTACCGACTCGTATCGGCGCCAGCGCCGACTACGATATCGGCGCGATGCGGTTCTTCCCATGGCGGAAGCTTCAGCTCTCGACCGAGTGCCGATAGCTCTTCGTCCGCGGTGAACCCGGGCGCGATGGTCGCCACCTCGAAGAGGACGCCGCCGGGCTCGCGGAAGTAGATCGACTTGAAGTAACAGCGATCGCGCACCTCGGTCACCTTGCTGCCGAACGCGATCAGCTCCTCGCGAAGACGGAGTTGTTCGTCTTCGCTCGCGATCGCCATCGCCACGTGGTGCACGGTGCCAAGTCCGTTGACCGCGGGCACCGCGTCCGCGTCGTAGACCACGTCAATCGCCCGCCCGGGAGCATCGCCTCGAACCGCCATTCGAATGCGTCCCTCGGCTTCGCCGACCACGGCGTATCCGAGCAAGCGGGTCATCAGCTCCAGCGTCTTCGCCGGCTCGCGCACCGTAATCGACACGCTGTGAAGGCCGCGGATCGCATCGGACCCGGGGATGCCGCCGGCGCTCCACGGCGCGCGGGCGTCGCGAGCGGTCGCAATCAGCTCGAAGTCGAGACCGGATCGATCCGAAAAGCGGAGGGCCTCCTCGCCGAATCGCGGCTCGATGTCACGGACCTCGAGGCCGCGCGCGACGAGCCGCGCCTTCCATCGCGGCAGCGATCCGTCGGGCACTGAAAACGCCGTCACCGTCACCTGGCCCGCGCCTTTGGTCCCGACCTTGACCCCGCGATCCTTGTACGGGAACGTCGTCCAGATGGTGCCGGGCGTGCCGCGCTCGTCGCCGTAATAGAAATGGTGGACGTGGTGGTTGTCGAAGTTCACCGTCCGCTTGACCAGGCGAAGGCCGAGTCCGTCGCGGCAGAAATCGAGATCGTCCTGCGCGTCGTTCACCGTGGCGGTGACGTGGTGAAGGCTGAGGATCATTTGACGCCGACGACCATCGAATCCGGTCCGACGAGGTGTTCGACGTAGGCCTCCTTGAACCCGGCCTCCTTCATCCACCCGATGCAGTCGGCGCCGGTGTAGTCGAACCCACCGGGCGTCTCGATCAGCATGTTCAGGCTCATGAGCAGCCCGACCGCGTTTTGCCGACGGTCGTCGTCGATGATCGATTCGTAGACGATGAACGCACCGCCCGGCGGCAGCGCTTCGTAGGCCTTCCGGACCAGCAGCCGCTTCTGAGCGAGATCCCAGTCGTGCAGGATATGGCCCATCATCACGACGTCCACGGTCGGCAGCGGATCGGTAAAGAAGTTGCCCTCGACGAAGGTCAGACGCGACGCGACGCCGGTCTTCTGCGCGTACGCTTCGAAGATTGGTTTGACGACGGGCAGGTCGAGTCCGATGCCGCGCAGGTGCGGGTGCTTCAGCGCCACTTGCACGGCGAGGTCGCCTTGCGCCGTCCCGGCGTCGACATACGTCTTGTACTTCGCCCACGGAAACTTTGCCGCGATCGCCATGTTCGCGCCGTGGCTCATGCCGGTCATCGCCGACAGGAACGACGCCAGGCGCGCCGGATCCGAGTACAGCGTCTCGAACATCCCCGGACCGCCATGCTTGACCTCGTTCTGCGGCTGGCCGGTGCGGAGAGCGTCCGGCAGGTCGTTCCAGAACCCGTAGAGCCGGCGGCTGCACATCTCGAGGATGCCGCCGACATACGACGGCTTGTTGCGATCGAGAAACAGGTTGGTCGCGGCGGTGTTGGTATACACGCCGTCGGTCCGCTCCAGAAACCCGAGCGCGACGAGCGCGTCGAAGAAATCTCGCGACGAGCGGGGATGGAGCGCGAGCCGCGTGCGCAGGTCGTCGGCGGTCGCCGGCCTGGTGGCCAGCTCGGTGAAGAGGCCCAGTTCCACGGCGGTCAACAACGTGCGCGATCCCCAGAATCCCAGCCCGACCTGGAGAATGTGCTCCGGGCTTACCGCGGTCTCTGTCTGTTCCGGTGTGCTCACAACGATATCTCCTCTCGAAGGGCCCGCTCGACTGGGCTCGGGGCGGGCGGTCGTGCGCCAGCCCACGACGCAGGCGGCGACCAGTAGCAATGCTCCCAATATAAACGGCGCGCCCGGCAGACGCAGATCCTGATAGCGGCCGATCGCCAGCGCAAACACCTGCGTGAACAGGATTGGCGCGGTCATGTTGGCGATGCCGTTCATGCTGCCGTTGGCGCCCTGTAGCTGACCCTGTTCGGAAGGACCGACCTCCCGAGTCATCAGGCTCTGCAGCGCAGGGTTCGCCAGACCGTACAGCGCGGTCCCGGGCACGCCGAGCATGAACCACGCGCCGGTCGGCGCGAATCCGTAGATCGCCATGCCCACGGCGCCGGACAGAAAGCCGACCGCCAGTGCCTTGCGCTCGCCGAGCCACGCCACGAGCCGGCCGACCACGCCTGCCTGCACGATCAAGGCCGCGACGCCGACGACGCCCAGCACGAGCCCGAGCGCGCGCTCGTCCCACTGATAGCGGTATTTCGCGTACAGCACGGCCGTGGTCGGCAGTGAATCGTGCGCGAGCATCGACAGAAAGCTGGCCGACGCCAGCGCGAGCAGCAGCGGCCGCGCGCGCAGCATCTGCAGCGACCCGATCGGGTTCGCGCGCCGCCAGTGGAACGGCGATCGCTGATGCTCGGGCAGCGACTCGGGGAGGATGAAGTAGCCATACGCCGCATTGGCCAGGCTCAGGATCGCCGCGCCCCAGAACGGCGCGCGCAGGCTGTACGCGGACAGCAGTCCACCGACCGTCGGTCCGACGATGAAGCCGGCCCCGAACGCGGCGCCAAGCAGACCGAACTTGGCCGCGCGTTCTTCAGGCGGCGTGACGTCGGCGATGTACGCGATTGCGGTCGGAAAACTCGACGAGGTGATGCCCGACGCGACGCGCCCGACGAACAGCCAGCCCAGCGTCGGCGCCACCGCCATCAACAGGTAGTCCAGACCGAGGCCGACGTTCGACAACAGAATCACCTTCCGCCGGCCGAAGCGGTCGGAAAGCGAGCCGAGAATCGGGCGAACACATGAACTGCATCGCGGCCCAGACGCTGCCGAACACGCCATAGACGGCCGCCGCGCTCGCCGTGTCGCCGCCTCGAAAGAACACGACCAGCCCCGGCAGCACCGGCACGATGATGCCGAGCGCCAGCATGTCGAGCAGCACCGTGATGAAGATGAAGACGAAGGCCGCGCGAGGCGCTGAATCCCTGCAATTTGGTGGTTGAGTGATTTCGGTGATTTGGTGATCGTCGAGTGATTGGCGGATGGCATGATTTGGTGATGTGCGACTGTCGCATTGAGTGGGATTGAACGAGAGCGGACACTGCCTCCTACTGCGCGGCGACCGGCGAAAACAGCCGCTCGGCTTCCTTGAAAACAGCACCCACACGCCGTAGACGCCGACAATCGTGCCGAACGGAATCATCATCAGGCCCAGAATCGACAGCACGATGCCGGCGATGCGCGCCCACGGCCGGTGCTGAATCAGGCCAATCCCGACGACGATGCCCGGCAGCGACAACGCGACGAGAAATGCGACGAGCGCGGCGCCGGTGACGCCGATGATCGGCAGCGCAATCGCCGCGTCAGGCTCGCCGCTCAGGCCGACGGCGCTCGACGCCACGCCAAACACCACCACGAGCACGAGCGCCGAAAACAATCCGATCACACCCAGCGCAATCTGAAGGGCGCCAAGAACCTTGACGTGTGTATCCATTACGCGATCCCCGCAGTTGGTAATTTGGTCATTTGGTAACGGGTAAATTCAATCACCAAGTCACCAAATCACCAAGTTACCAATTCTCGGATGGCGGGCGTCTGGACGCCGCGGCCCAATCGGTAGGTTTCCAGAATGGCGACAGCAGAAGAACTGACGAAACAGCAGCGAGCCCAGTGGAGCGCCGCGGCAGCCGGCTGGGAGCGCCGTGACGGCTGGTTCGAGCAGCAGAGCCAGGACCTGTCAGGCTGGCTGTGCGACGCTGCGGCATCGGGCCCGGCATGCGGACGCTCGACGTCGCCTGCGGTGCGGGCGAGCCGGCGGCGACCGCCGCGCGGCGGGTTGCGCCGGGCGGACGCGTGACGGCGATCGATTTGTCGCCGGACATGGTCGCGGTGACGCGCCGCAAGGTGGTGCGCCTCGGCCTCGACCACGTCGAGGCGCAGGAAATGGACGTCCAGGCGCTTTCGTTCGCCGACGACACCTTCGACGCGGCGACGTGCCGCTTCGGATTGATGTTCTGTCCCGACCCGGTACGCGGCGCGGCGGAGATTCGCCGCGTGCTGAAGCCAGGGGCGCGATTCGCGACAGCGGTCTGGGATGTGCCCGCCAGGAATCCGTTCTTCACGTCCATCGCCGGCGTGCTCGCCGAGTTCGTGCCGATGCCGCCCCCCGATCCGTCCGCGCCCGGCGTGTTCCGGCTCGCGCCTCCAGGAGAGCTCGAGCGTGTCCTGCGCGCCGCCGGCTTTTCCCAGGTCAACGTCGAATCGCGGCCGATCGTTCTGCGCTATGCGTCGCCCGAAGAGGTACTGGCAGATTCAGACCGATCTCGCCGCGCCGCTCAGAGCGGCGATGGCGTCGTTGACGTCCGCCGACATCGCTCGCTTGAAGGCGCGGGTGCTCGAGTCCATCGCGCCGAACGTCGACGGCAGCGGCGCCGTGACGTTCGCCGCCGTGCCGCTCTGTGCCTCGGCGGCGAAATAGCACGTGCTGCAGGACGTCAGGTACGCGATTCGCGGGTTCGTGGCGCAGCCCGGCTTCACGCTGGCGGCGGTACTGTCGCTCGCCATCGGGATCGGCGCCAACGCGGCGCTGTTCAGCGTGACGAGCGCGCTGCTGCTGCGGCCGCTGCCGTACAAGAACGCCGACCGCCTCGTCATTCTGTGGCAGCGATCGCCGGGCCTCAACATCGCCGAGGACTGGTTTTCCACCGCACAGTACTTCGACATCAAGAACGGCCATCGCGGGTTCGAGCAGGTCGCGATTGCCATCGGCGGCAACTACGCGCTGACCGGACGCGGCGATCCGGAGCGGATTGGCGTGATTCGCGTTTCGTCGAATCTGCTGCCGATGCTCGGCGCCCAGCCCGCGGTGGGGCGGCTTTTCACACCAGAAGAAGATTCGCCGGGGCCGGCGTGCGCCGCCGTGCTCGGCCACGGCACCTGGGCGCGGCGGTATGGACTGGATCCGCGCATCGTCGGCACGTCGATCACGTTGAACGGCGAGCCGTGCCGGATCGTCGGCGTCCTGCAGGCGCGCTTTTCGCTGCCACGCGAGGTGTTGCCAACCCTCGGCGTCGCCGAGGACGGCGATGTCTATCTGACGCTGCCGCTGCCGGCGGCCGCGGCGGGACGCCGCGACCGCGAGGACTATAACGTGATCGGTACGCTGAAGCCGGGCGTGACCGTGGCGGCGGCGCAGGCCGAGATGGATCTGATCACCGCGCGGCTGCGGCAGGAGCACCCGCAGGAGTACCCGCCCAACGGCGGACTGACGTTCTCGATCGTGCCGCTGCTCGAGCAGGTGGTGGGCAACGTGCGCGCGACGCTGGCGGTGCTGCTGGCGTCGGTCGGGATCGTGCTGCTGGTCGCGTGCACGAATGTCGCGAACCTGCTGCTGTCGCGGGCGCTCGCGCGCGAGCGCGAGATGGCCGTGCGCACCGCGATGGGCGCGAGCCGGCTTCGGATCGTGCGCCAGTTGTTGACCGAGAGCGTCGGGCTGGCGCTGCTCGGCGGCGCCGCCGGCGTCGCGCTGGCGTCCGCCTCGGTACGCGCGATTCAGTGGCTGCAGCCGCCGGGCATCCCGCGGCTCCGCGACATCGCCGTCGACGGCCAGATGCTCCTCTTCACCCTGATCCTCTGCGTCGCGTCGGGCCTCCTGTTCGGCCTCGCGCCGGCGATGGGCGTCGGACGCCTCAATCTGTACGGAACGCTGAAGGACGCCGGGCGAGGATCGGCCGGAACCGACGCGCGGCAATCGCCTTCGCCGGGTGCTCGTCGCCGCCGAGCTCGCGCTGTCGGTCGTCGTGCTCGTGGCCGCCGGCCTGCTCGTGCGCAGCTTCGATCGCCTGCAACGCGTGCGCTCCCGGGTTCGATCCGCACGGCGTGCTGACGCTCGAGCTGACGATGACCGGCCCGAAGTACGCCGACGCCAACGCCGTGCGGCGCACCTACGAGGAATTGTGGCGGCGGCTGGACGCGTTGCCCGGGGTTGCGGCGTCCGGCGGCGTCACCTCCCTGCCGCTCAGCGGCTACTTCGCGTGGGGGCCAATCACCGTGGAAGGACGCGCGCCGCTGCCCGGCGAGCAGTTCATCAACGCCGACCAGCGCGTCGCGTCGCGGCGGTATTTCGAGGCGATGAACATCCCCCTCCTGCGCGGCCGGTTCTTCACCGATCAGGATCAACCGGATCACCCCCGCGTCGTCATCGTCGACGAATACATGGCGGCGGAACTCTGGCCGAATGCGGATCCGATCGGCAAACGTATCCGTCTCGGCGACGCGCGGTCGACCGGTCCCTGGCAGACGGTGGTCGGCGTCGTCGGGCGCGTCAAGCAGTACGGGCTCGACGCGGGCGGCCGCATCGCCTTCTACTTGCCGCACACGCAGTCAGGCTCTCGCGCGATGTATGTCGTGGTTCGGGGTGCCGGCGATCCGTCGGGGCTGGCCGCCGCCGTCTCGAAGGAGATCCACGCGATCGATCCGGACCTCCCGCTCTACCGAGTGCGCCCGATGACGGCCTGGGTCGACCAATCGCTCGCGCGACAGCGCTTCGCCATGCTGTTGCTGTCGTTGTTCGCCGGCGTCGCGCTCGTGCTGGCCACGATCGGCGTCTACGGCGTCACGGCCTATCTCGTGTCGCAGACGACGCGCGAGATCGGCATCCGCATCGCGCTGGGAGCGACCGAGCAGGCGGTCGTCCGGATGATTCTGCGGCAGGGGCTGGCGGTCTGCCTCGTGGGCATGGGACTCGGCCTCGCCGGCGCGCTGGCGGCGACGCGCTTCATGCAGCGGCTGCTGTTCGGGGTTCGGGGCGCCGACCCGGCGACGTTCGCCGCGGTGTTCGCCGGCCTCGCCGCGGTCGCGCTGGCGGCGTGCTATGTGCCCGCGCGCCGAGCCGCGCGTGTCGATGCGACGATCTCGCTGCGCGCGAGATGACCCGTCGCTCCTACGTACGTAGTATCAGCTCAGCCGGACCACCGCGAGGTCCGCCTAAAGGCGGACACTACTTCAGCCAGGCCTTCTGCTTCGCGTCGAGCTCCTCGTCCGCGCCCTCGCCGTCTCGATCCAAGCCTGGTGCAGACGGTCTTCTCCAGGATGTCGGCGTATCGCGGGATCAGCGCGGGGTCGGAGCCGTCGAGGATCTTCAGCATCTGCTCGCCGGCGGCTGCGGAGAACGCGTTCCATCTTCTCGCCGAGCGCCGCGCGTCGCCAGCCGCGGCGATCCAAGTACCAGCCAGCCGGCCTTCTTCGCGACCTCAAAGCTCTCCTGTCATCGTCTGTCCGGCGACTGCCGGTGCGCTCTTGTAGCCGGGCGCGACGAGATCCGGACTGCAGGTGCAGCATCAGGCTGTGCTCATCCATGCCGGCGTGCAGCGAGACGCCTTTCTCCTTTCCGCGTCGCTGAGGCCGCCCAACGCCCGGCCCCAGCCGCTAATCACCGGCACAAGTCCCGCAGGTTGACCATGCGGCCGCCGTAGGTGTCAGCAGAAAAATCGCCGGCCTGATCGATGGCCCGGATGTGAAGCGGCGAGCCGTGGACGTGCACGACGGCGATCCAGCAGAAGTTATTTCGCCGAGCTCCGATGCGAGATCCATGAACACCGCGCGCAACGTCGACGGACGAACGGCGTAGGTGCCCCGGGAAGACGTAGTGCCCGCCAATCTCGTTATGGCCTGGCTCCAAACAGGATGTCAAAGGCGGCCCCGTCCACCCTGATCTCTCGGTGGTGACGGCGCGCGTGAGCTCCTGCGCGAGGCGATCGCTGAGAATACCGTCCGTGTACACCAGCAGGTAAGGTGCCGTGCTCTTCGAGCATGCCGCCGCTCAACACCACGAGCGTCTTCGTGCGGTCGAGCGCACGAATCTGTGCAGTGGTCAGATCGGTGACGCGCAACACTTCGGCGGCTGCCGGCGCGGTTGTCCAAGCAAGAGACCAACCGCAATCAGGGCACGGGATTAATGGGAGCTCCTCGATCGCGATCTAAAAGGGATCGCGCTACGCACGTCAGACGCGATCGGACGTAGCGCGGGGCTTTCAGGTCCGCGATCTAAGCGTTTCTTCATGCCAACGGTTTCTTGAACGTGCGGGCGACGTAGCCCTGGATCGCTCCAAGCGTGGCAGCAGACGCCCACACGCTCTGCACGGCCACATCGGTTGACGCGCCCGCTTTCATGCGCTGCAGCGCCGGCTCGCGCAGCTGCGCCTTCGTCAGCGCAAAGGCCTGGACAGGCAGCGCGGCGACCGACTCCGCGATGGCCATCGCCTCGTCGAGCAGCCGATCGCCATCGGTGACGCTGTCAACGAGTCCGAACTGGAGGGCCTCGCCGGCGGCAAGCGTCAGCCCCGATACGCGAGCGACTGCAGCTGCGATGCATGCGTCGCGAAACGCATGATCTCCAGCGGCACGACGGGGAACGGCACGCCGACCAGCAGCTCCGGAATGCCGATGCGGCCGGCTCGCGCGCCATCAGCCGCCAGTCGGCGGCGCAGACGATGATGCAGCCGCCGGCGATGGCGTGACCGTTCACCGCCGCCACGACCGGCTTCGGAAACGCGAACAGCGCTTTCGAACATCCGATTCATGGCCGGCAGGAACCCGCGGACGTAGTCGGCGCCGCCGTCGACGACCCGCAGAAGGTCCACGCCCGCGGAAAACATGGCGCCGCTGCCGGTGATCACCAGCGCGCGCGTGGACGGCGACCCGTCGCAGCATCCAACTGCGCCGTCAGCGCCTCGCAGAATTCGAGATCGAGCGCGTTGGCTTTGCCGTGCGCCATCCGCAGCACGGTCACGGCTCCGCGATGTGTCAGATCCAGCATCGACTGCGTAAATGTGCCACTGATGTCAGCTGGCAGGCAATCTGCTTCTTTCGCCCGTCCCGCTTTCTGTCCGGATCGACGACGGCGATTGCACACAATTGCACGGTCGTGTCACGCCATCGACAGGTCAACCGTCCGGTCGATATGGTCGAGATCTCGATCACACGCTGAGGGGGAGCCTCTCACATGTCACTGACACGACCCGGGGGCGACGAGAAGACAGCCGAGGCCAATGCGTCGCGCAGTCCGATGAGACCAGCGCCTTCGGGGACGCGTCATCGTCGTCGATGACGAGCCCGCGAACGTGCGGCTGTTGACGCGGCAGCTGGCGCGCGATGGCCACGTCGTCCTTGCCGCGACCAACGGCGACGAGGCGCTCGACCTGATTGCGCGCGAACAGCCCGACCTGGTGCTGATGGACGTCGTGATGCCGCGACGCGACGGCTACGAAACTGCCGCGCGCTCAAGGAAGACGCCGTCCACACGACTATCCCGGTGGTCCTGGTCACCTCGCTCAGCGACTCGGCCGACAAGGTGCGCGGCCTCGAGGCCGGCGCCGACGACTTCCTCACCAAACCGGTGAACACGAGCGAGCTTGCTCGCGCGGGTTCGCGCGCTCGTGCGGCTGAAGCGGTACACCGACGACCTCGAGTCGGCCGAAGCGGTCATGCTCACTCTTGGCGAGACGATCGAGGCGCGCGACGCGTACACGGAGGGGCATTGCGAGCGCCTGGCGGCGTACGCGGTGACGCTGGCCGCGCGCTCGGTCTACGACCGCGACGAACTGGCCGCGCTCGAGCGGCGGTTCCTGCACGACCTCGGCAAGATCGGCGTGCCCGACTCGGTGCTCCTGAAACCCGCAGCCCTGACCGCCGACGAGCGTCACCGGATGCAGCAGCACACGATCATCGGCGATCCACTCTGCGGCGGCCTTCGATCGCTGGCGCGCGTGCGCGGTATCGTGCGCCACCACCACGAACGGCTCGACGGCTCGGGCTACCCGGACGGACTCCGCGGCGACGCCATCCCTCTGCTGGCGCAGGTGATCGGCATCGTGGACGTCTACGATGCGCTGACCACCGCCCGCCCCTACAAACAGGCGCTGCCCAGGGACCGGGCGCGAAGAGCTCCGGGCGAAGCCGTCCGGGGATGGCGCAGCAAGGGACCTGGTCGACATCTTCATTCACCGCGACCGGCGGAAAAGAAATTCCACCGGTGATACATTTACGGCGTGCTGATCACCATCCTTGTGTTCTCCATGCTGTTGCTCCCGCTTCGATCGCGCGCGGCTCAGCTCCCGATGCCGGGCCAGCAAGTCTTCGTCAGCCGCTGCGCCGGATGCCACGGCAGCGACGGCAACGGCGGCGAGCTCGGTCCGGCCATCGCGACGCGTGTGCCCTCGCGGACCGACGAGGATCTCGCGTCGCTCTTCAGGCAGGGACTGCCCGCCGCCGGCATGCCGGCATTTCCGAGCCTGACCGGCGCAGAAACCGGCGAGCTGATCCGCTATCTGCGCACGCTGCGGCCGCGCACCGGCTCCGGGCCGGTCCGGACGCAGGTCACGCTGATCGGCGGCGGCCGCGTCGAGGGCCTCGTCCTCAATCAGAGCGCGCTCGACCTTCAGCTGCTGGGCGACGACCGGAAGATCCACCTGTTCCGCAAGAGCGGCGAGAGCGTATCGAGCTGTCACCTCGCAGTCCGACTGGCCCAGTTACAACGGCCAGACGAACGGAAGCCGCTACAGCCCGCTCGCCCAGATCACGACGAGCAACGTCGCGCGCACTCGTCCCCAAGTGGATCTTCAGCCTGCCCAACACGTCGCGCCTGCAGGTGACGCCGGTCGTCGTCGACGGCGTGATGTATGTCACCAGCGCCAACGAGTGCTATGCGCTCGATGCGGGCGCCGGTCGCGAAATCTGGCACTACCAGCGTCCGCGAACCAAGGGCCTCGTCGGCAACGCCGCCGGCGGCGTCAACCGCGGCGTCGGCGTCGCCGGCGACCGCCTGTTCATGGTCACCGACCACGCGCATGTCATCGCGCTGAATCGCTTCACCGGTGCGCTGCTGTGGGAAACCGAGATGGCCGACTGGCACCAGAATTACAACGCGACTGGCGCGCCGCTGGCCGTCGGCAACCTCGTCGTGACCGGCACGTCGGGCGGCGATGAAGGGGTGCGCGGCTTCGTCGCCGCGTTCGATCAGGCCACCGGCAAGGAAGTCTGGCGCTTCTGGACCGTGCCGCGTCCGGGCGAGCCGAAGGCCGAGACCTGGCAGGGCAAAGGCATCGAGCATCCCGGCGCGACCACGTGGCTGACCGGCACCTACGATCCGGAGCTGGACACGGTGTACTGGCCGACCGGCAATCCGTCGCCCGATCTGATTGGCGACGACCGCGGCGGCGACAATCTCTATTCGGATTCGATCGTGGCGCTGGATGCGAAAACCGGCAGGCTGAAGTGGCACTTTCAATTCACGCCGCACGATGTGTGGGACTACGACGCGCAGGAGACGCCGGCGTTGATCGATGCCACGTGGCAGAATCGGCCGCGCAAGCTGCTGGTGCAGGCCAACCGCAACGGATTCTTCTACGTGCTGGATCGCACCGACGGCAAATTCCTGCTGGGGAAGCAGTACGCGAAGAACGTGACCTGGGCCAGCGGCCTCACGCCCGAAGGCCGGCCGATGACGGTGCCCAACATGGAGCCGTCGCTCGAGGGCAAACGCGTGTGCCCGTCGCTCGAAGGCTCGTCGAACTGGTACTCGACGTCGTTCAATCCGGCCACCGGCCTGTACTACGTGCAGACCAACGACAAGTGCGGCGTGTTCACCAAGACGCCGATGGAGTGGGAGGCCGGAAAGGGCTTCATGGGCGGCTCGTTCAAACAGGCGCCGGACGAACCGGCACAGCGCATCCTGCGCGCGATCGACATCCAGACCGGGAGAATCGTCTGGGAGCTGCCGCAGACCGGCGCGGTCGATTCGTGGGGCGGCACGTTGAGCACCGCCGGCGGCATCGTGATCTTCGGCGAAGACAGCGGATCGCTGATGGCGGCTGATGCCGCCAGCGGAAAGCCGCTGTGGAGCTTTCAGACGAGTCAGCTGTGGAAGGCATCGCCGATGACCTACATGTTCGACAACAAGCAGTACGTCGCGGTGGCCGCCGGACCGAACATCATCGCGTTTGGATTGCCCACTGATACGCCGCGCTTACCTCGGGCACTGCTTCAACGGGGCCGCGTTCCGCCGGCGAACCGATCCGCTGGACGGCCGCAGCGCCCAGGACGCCATCACCAGCGCGAGGAACACCCGAGCGGCGCGATCGCATCCGCGGCGGAGCCGCCGACGGCGGCGTGCGAAGCAGCCGTGGCGGTCAGGTCGAGAAGAAGCCGCGTAGGCCCTGTCCTTCGACGCGGAAGCCGCGGCGACGATGGCGATGGCGCGCGCCAGCTTCACAACCCAGAATCAGACCGAAGTACAGGGATAGCCCATGCATCGTCTCCGCAACCTGTTGTGATCGCGAGAGATCGAGCAAGCCGCCGATTACGAAGCTGGTCGGGCCGAGATAGTCGTCGTCCAGACCGACGTTTCGAATGTCTGACGCTTCATCGTCATCTGCTTAGGGCGATTGCGCCTCTTACCACGTCGAACGACGGTCCGCAATCGACATCGAGCCGCCGGCGGAGGTATCACCCCGTCCTGGTCGAGCTGGACCACTTCTTGGACCGGTAACGAAGCGCCGTTATGGCGACTGATCGTCCGTCGCTCGCCATTTCGCGACCAGGCGGCTCATCGAATCACCGCTGCGTCAGCGGCTTCCAGTTGAGGATGAGCGTGATGGGCTCGAGGGGCGCGTCGTCCGACGTGATGATCAGGGACCGCTGGCCGTCGCGGGCGACGACATACTGTTGACGGGAAATCGCTTGGATGGGCGCAAGATGTGCCTTGAAAAGCTGAATCGCGGTGCCCACTTCCGGCCGGCCATTGACGATGTTCAACGGAATGGCCGTGAGCGCCGTGTCAGATGCGATGTAGAAAAGCTCGTGCCCATTCCTATTTCGACGAACCTGGCTGCCGCCGCTCGTCGAAATCCGCACCTTGGGAACCGGTCCCGGAAACGGCTGGAGGTAAATCTAGGGCTGTCCCGATTCGTCGGATTCGAACGCGATCCAGTGTCCATCGGGTGAGAACTGACCGTCCCGCTCGTCATACGGTGTGCGCACGACGGGAACAGGTGTCCGAGGCGCCTCTCCGTCGATCGGCATCACCCATAAGTCCGTCGTACTCGTGGCGGCGTCGAATTGTTTGTAGAGAATGAACCGACCGTCAGGTGACCAGTCGCACGCGATCTTGACGCCGCCGCCAGATGGAATTCGCAATTCTTGTCAGGACCGCTGCCGTCCACGCGTTTGACAGACAGTTGCGCTTCGTTGTTTCGCGGCGAGTTGAAAACGATTCGACGTCCATCGGGCGACCAGAGTGGCAGGCTGTCGATCCCGGCATCGAACGTCAGCCGTGTGTAGACGTCTCGCTCGAGATCGAGTGACCAGAGATCGATGTTTTGCTGGACTTACGCTGGACACACGTGGCGGCCGTCGGGGGACAGAGACGGGTTGGACACGAGCAGTCCTTCTTCCCCTGCGCGGCCGACCTGTTTACCGGATCGATCGTACCAGACGAGCCGCCGACGAGATCGCCCAGCCCCCGTGCGGTACGCGATCACACCGCCTCGGACGTCGAGATGGGCGGTACATTGAGCCCAAACGCGATGTCGTCCCCAACACGCGTCGCCGGCCCCCTCAGTTCCTGAGTGGATGGGATCAAAGCTCTGCGCAAAGAGTGGACTCTCGCGAACAAAGAGCCGATATCCCGGGCTGTAGACGGCGGGCGTGTCTGCCGCGAGGATTCGCCGCACCGTGTCGTTTCCCAGCTCGCCAATGTACACGCCGGGCTCGCTGCCTCTAGCGACGAAGAACAGAAAGTGTCGACCGTCCGGAAGGAATCTGGAAGACGAGTCGCAAGGCTGAGAAACCGTGCCGGAGTGACCCGGCTGGCGTCTCCGCCCTTGTCAGAGACGCGGAAGTTACCCGCCGTTATCGTTGGGCACATACATTATCGTTCCCTCGCGATTCCAGGTCCCGCCTGCGGGGGTGATCGCGTTCGCGAGCATTTGCGGGGGCCCGCCGGTCGAATCCGCCCGCTTCAATCGGCTGTTCGCAAAACACGCGATCGACCGGCTGTCCGGAGACCAGAATGGGTCGCTTCCGCTTCCGTTCCGGATAACGGCCGTACCGATGGCGCATCAGCAATCGAATCCACAGTTGCGGTCCACGGGAGCCTTCTCCACTGAACAGTATCATGCGACCGTTGGGGGAGAGCGCAAAGGACGCGGTCCGGTACCGTATCCAGAGTCGTAATGTCCACGCGCATTTCTGGCGCATCTGGAGCCTTCCGCGCCGACCACCCGACCGCGACGCCGATCCTCCTGCGACGGCGATGGCCCCTAGCATCGACACCAGACGACCGGATGGGCGCGCCGGCGCGACGACGAAGTCTGACGACGGGCGAAGCCCCTCGTTGATGTCGAACCTGGCATCGCCCATGTGTTGCAGCCGGTCATGCCAATCCTTCTTGAAGACACCGGCGCAGCAGACGATGGACGGCCGCGGGTGTGTCGCTCGGCAGCAGGTGCCATGCCCCGGGGAGCTCTTCAAGATGCTGGCGAGCATGTCCGAGACGTCTTCGCCCTCGAAGGCGCGGCGGCCGGC
>CAWBVG010000011.1:0-110126 GCA_963792175.1 uncultured Acidobacteriota bacterium | reverse complement strand
GAGAAGATTCCTGGTCAAAACAAGTTTTACAACTACTACAAAGACATAATCACCGCTGAACTTCGAATCCTTCCGGGGTTATGGGATGCGGGCGTAGTCATCCCTTCGAGCCGATAAGGAACCAGTGACATTCACGTCACATCGAGCGGGCCAATCCGTATCGCATTGGTCGCTGGGCTGATGTAATTTGGGAAGACACCTTGCAGCGCACGGCCTATGCGCCGTTTGGGTCGGCCACCCGTGAGGGCGCGTCAATGGCCAGACTTCCTCACCGCCTTTCGGCCGCCGCTGGGGCTGCCTTCGGCGCGCGTGGTGGAGGCCGCGTTGATTAGGCCGCCCCGCCGTAAGCAACCTTGCCCCATGGCGTCTGGCCAGTCCGCAACAGCACGAAGTCTCTCACTCGGTAGGAATGTCGCCGCCGACAACCAATGAACTCCATCCCGCGTTCGACGTCGCGCTTCCTGACCGTGGGGACAACTTTTACTTTGTGAGCGATTCGACCCGGAGATCCACCAGGGCATTCGGTTTCTAGACACGCTCGCGGAGCCTTGACAGACGCGTAGCCGAACTGCGATGTCAAGTCCTTAAGCCCAATGAGATCCGCAAACAACTCGTCGATTTGCTGAGGTCGTGGCGTATGGAACCCATCGACAAGACGAAGTCAGCGCGTTTCGCGGTGAAATCGAAGTGTCTGTCGCCACCGTAGCCGGCGAGTTCCCAAATGCGTCGTTCGTCCTTGGCCGACCGGAGCTCAGAACCGGCGAGAGCCAACACTTTCGCCGGAAACACTGAGGAATCCTGCCATTGTCGAGGATGAAGTCAAAGGCCGACACAGCGACCTGTTCCACGAAGGATTCCCAGCAGGCGACGAGGAGCACAACGCCGCTGCTGTTGAGCACATCAACGTCGTGTCGTCGACCGCGTTTACTTCCCGTCGCATCCATGAATATCCACGAGAGTTCGAACGGCAGAAGATACTGACCCAGGGAGGTGACGTGTTGCTGCGCGGTTGCCATGATAATCTCGAGTTCGATATTGGCATTGGCGGCCTAACGCGCCAAATGAGGTGCGCGCCGCGGCGGCATGTGGCACGGACCGTCAGAAGCGTCGGCTCCATTTCGATTGTTAGGCAGCCTGAGTGAATTCCTTTCGAAGAGCGATGCACCGCCTCGCCAATTTCAAGATGAAACCAGCAAATAAGGCCATCAGACGCAGGACCGGCATAGTCTCGAGGAGCCCATGGCCAGTTAAGCCGACCTGCTGCGATCAGCACCCCGACTGAGAGCAGGACCGGTCAGCCCTGCCACCACGTAGGATGCAGCCCCCGATGCTCCTTCAGGTAGCGCTCATAACGCCAGAACGACGAATCATTGATGAGCTTCCCGATCGTAGGCCGAAGCTCTCGCTCGATGTAGTTAACGTTCGTGTACTGTTCGACGTTGAGGCATAAGCGAGCACGATTGTCTGAATCATCCATGCTGCGAACAAGACGGTCCGTCGAGCCCAAGGTCCTTCTGCATTTCGGCAATCAACCCAGCGCCAAGAGCAATATCGGCCAAAGCGCGTATTGAGCGTAAGCCAGTAGGTGTTCCGCGTCGTTAGGGCCTGATATTCAGCGCCGTAAAGATTCAGCAGCGCATTTCTCATTCTGGCGTACTGTCGGACGGCGAATCTGCGCCGTTCATGGTCGTCATTATTCGGTTCAGTGAAGCGCGAGTTTGTAGCCGAGCCACCTTGTTCAGAAAACGAACCAATAGTTTCCTTGGTTGTTCCTGGCAATTCCAAATCCATGCGCGGTTCCGGCGCCAGTGACGAACTCAAGCTGCACGGAACGACCGCTCGAACAGACGGCTAGTGCTTCCCTGGATTCTGACCTTTACCTCGAAACAGAGTATTCAAGCAGTCTGTAAACCGTCATGCGACACTAAGCCCGCCGAGCGATTCGTGACGCCGGCGCCAGCGGCAGACGACCAGCGGCCCTTGCAGGTTGCTCCATCTGGCATCGCGAACGTGACGTTGCCGCTGTTGCCCATGATCCCGTTTCAGCCTTGGCTTGAATCACTGGAACAGGCCGCAACTGACTCAATGGCCCCTCGACGGGCACCATCATCGCCGTGAGCGAACAACCGGCTAGCCCCATGGCCGGTAGAACCGCGATTGTTAGTCGTTTCATCTTCATCATCCACCGCTCGCGACTTTGCGCTTCTCTTTCGTCTCCGGATCACGTCGGGCCAACGTCGGGCATCAGCCGTCAGTGCGGTCCATTACGAACGCGCCGTTGGCTGCATGGCAAGTTAAGTGGCTCGTCGGAGTAAGCACGCGCCCGCGCACTCCCTCCTTGCTAAAACCTCAGACGAAGCCCACCACCTGGATATGGCCGACCCTGAGATCTTCAGTTTGCCGGTCAGGGGCTCAGGGATAGTGACAGCCCCACGGTTCAATCGCAACCCGCCGCCTACGCCCACGTGACGAGCGAAAAACAAGGCGCCATCAGCACCGACGTTGAACCCCAGCCATTTCCAGTCACCGTCTGTTGAGTAAAGGAGGTGATCGCGACGGCGTTCACACGAAAAAGCGCGCTCGCGACCTAATAGTATAACACTCCCGAGATCATGTCGTTGCTAACATGGAAGTAGGTGGGGCCGGCGAAAACGCGCACTCTGACGCGGTCCGCAGTTGTAGCGGTGTAAACCGCGCTAATGTCGAATGCCCGATCTCTCCGCTCCAAAGGCGTGTCAGTGGCTTTCGCACTTGTAGCCGAGAGCTCGAAGAAGTATGGGTTCGGAATACTAATTGCCAAGCCGACCGTGCTTTGGTAATTCTGCCCGTCAAAGCGAACGGCGACGCCAAACCTCTCATCAATCCCGACACCAAGCGACAGACCGATATCCACCGTTTGGTCCCAGCTTAGGGTAGGCAGCTGCGACCGCTGTCCCTGATACAGTTTTCAGTAACGTAAAGGTGTCCGCCTCCTGGAGAGGTTGGAATCTCGCTCCATGATGTGATCCAGACGCGCTCCTTTTTCGCGTTTGACGCGACGAGTCCGGAAATGCAGGCGCGCGAACTGGTGGCGCTGAAGGCCGCGGCACCAGATCGACAGGTAATCGCGTGGTGCTTGCGGGCAAGCCCAGGAACAGTTAGGTTCGAAGGCTGGTTGCGCCTGCTTCGAGGCACCGCTTATACGGACGAACTTCGTTTGAATGTACCCGACACGACGTCCAAACTGGGGGTCCGCAAAATCAACGTTGCACCACTCAGCCATCCTGACCCAGCAATCGTAATTCCGAGCCTTCCTTCGCAATTCGCAGCGGAATCCTTGACGCGTCCGGTAAGACGACTATCGGCGCGTCAATCAAAACGTAAACTGTAGAGTCGGGGCCGCCCCGCGACAGCATTAACGGCAAAGGTGCTCCAAGGAGTGCCGCGGCGGCCATGGCGTTCGCGGCCGTCGCCGGTCTGACAGCCAGCCTGCGGGAGCTCGAAGCGCGAACATGGGTCCATCAACCAGCGCCACGTGCACGGCAAGTTCGACGTCCACCACCATCACGATCTCGAACAACACGGTCTGTCCGCAGAACATCACGGTGCCGCGCGGCACGCAGGTCGCGTTCGTGAACAGCGACTCGCGGACGCACGAGATGACATCGGATCCCCATCCCGAGCACACCGACTGCCCGGAAATGAACGCGGTCGGCAATCTCATCCCAGGCCAGAGCCGCCAGACGAGCAACCTGGTAGTCGCCAGACGATGCGGCTTCCACGATCACATCGCGTTCGACATTAAGAGCTTGCAGGGATAGAATGAGCGATTCAGTGATCCGACCCATCTGAACCCGCCCCGACCAACCGGACCTACCCGACCCACGCGACTTACCCGTCGCGGGTCTGACAGCCGCCTGCGGCAGCTCGAGCCCGAACACGGGTCCATCGACCAGCGCCACGTGCACGGCAAGTTCGACGTCCACCACCATCACGATCTCGAACAACGCCGTCTGTCCGCAGAACATCACCGTGCCGCGCGGCACGCAGGTCACGTTCATGAACAGCGACTCGCGGACGCACGAGATGACCTCGGACCCCCACCCCGAGCACACCGACTGCACCGGAAATCAACGCGGTCGGCAATCTCGTCGCCGGGCCAGAGCCGCCAGACCAGCAACCTGGTCATCGCCAGACGATGCGGCTTCCACGATCACATCGCGTTCGACGTCAAGAGCCTGCAGGGGTCGATCACGATTCAGTGACACGGGCTGTCGTGATGGGTCTGGTCTCCGGCGCGACCTACCGGCCTACCTGACCTACCTGCGACCTGCCGCGACCTCGCTAGAAGCCGACCCCCACATGCACCTGGTACGCGCGGGGGCTGATGAAGTGCGTGCCGGTGAACGTCGACAGGAAGTTGTAGAGCGCGTCCTTGTTCGTCACGTTCAGCACGCTGAAGCGCAGCTTCACCTTCGCTCTGTCGCTGTGGAACAGGTTGTCGGCGCCGAAGCCGAGGTCCACGATATGCCGCGGCGCAATTCGCGGCGGGTTGTTCACATCGTCTTCGGTGCCGTCGGCCGGAATGACCAACCGCTTGGCTCCGCGATCCGACGACGAGCAGCTCTCGATCGGAGAATCGCGCGTCGCCACGACGCTGCCGCAGAACAGGCCGATCGCCGCCTGCTGATCGCCGCTGAGCGTCAGCGCGGTGGCGAAGTCGGGCACGGAGCCGGCGACCAGACCCGAATCGTACCGCCAGCTGAGCGCGCCCCAAATCCCGTGCGTCTTGTCGAACGTCTGCTGAAGGTTGACCGTTGAATTGAACTTCTGATCGTGGTCAATCCGGAACTCGCCGCTCGCCGGCTCAACGAAGAGGCCGCCATTGCCCGGACCCGAAAAGATGGCGTTCGTATGCGCCATCACCACGAATGCGCTGAACCCGCCGTGCTCGACGATGTTGAGGCGTCCGGTGAAGCCATCGATCTTCGAGTGGTCCCAGGAGATCGGAAACACGAGCGGCGTGTCGAACAGCACGCCGAAGTCGTAGGCGTTGGTCGTGCGCTTGTTGAAGTAGCCGAAGTCGACGACCGCCCACTCTGCCGAGCGTCTGCTGGATGCCGAATTCGCCCTGGTTGCGGCGGCCGGGAGCCAGCGGCACGCTCTCGCCCACCAGGTCCGCGCCGTTGCCGACGCCGCTCGATAGCAGCAGGTTCTCGTTGTACGGCGTCTCCATGGTCCGCCCGTACGACGCTCTCAGGACGGTTCCGCTCTCCGGCACGGCGTACGACACGCCGAGCCGCGGCTGAGCGAGCGTGTCGGTGGTCAGGCCGTCGTAGTGATCGAGCCGCAGGCCGAGCTTGAACGTGGCGTTGCCCGCCTTGATGTCGTCCTGAATGTAGAGCCGCCTCCTGCTTGATGGTGGCGTCGGCGTTGAATGCGAACTGCCGTCCGCCGCGCGTCAGATCGAACGGGCGGAGGCCCGGAATGTAATCAGGGGCTCGAAGGCGAGTTGAACGTCGGGATCGGTGATGCCGAAGCCAAAGTTCTCCGTCAGCTTCGTGGCGCCGATCGTGCCGCCGACCTTCACGTTGTGGTTGCCGGTGCTGTAGGTGACGTCCACCTTGGCGCCGCTGTTCGTCAACTGGCGATCCTGCGACACCGTCCCCGGCTGATCTGCGAACGGATTGCTGCTCGGCGAGTAAGTCAGTTTGTCGCGGCGCACGAAGGCGTTCGCGGTGAACAGCACGTTCGAACCGATCACGCGTGAATAGCCTGGCGCGACATTGAACGTGGTGATCTCCTGGTGCTGATCCTGTCCGGCGTCCTGCTGGTCGAGCGTGTTCGGCACGTCGAACGACGACCGGCCCACCTGGAGGTTCAGGTGGAACGTGTCGAGGTCGCCTGGCTTCGCGTCCAGCCGGTCGAAGAACGAGAAGCTGTTCCCCGTGTCGTGCAGCGCCTCGAACTCCGGCGGATCGAGAAACCGATCGGTCCGCAGACCGCTGACCGACAGAAAATTCCCAACCTTGTGAGTGCCCGCGCCGACGTTGGCATCGAACGAGGGGCTCTTGAACGACCCGTAGCCGAAGGACACGCTGCCGGCCGGCTTCGGCTGGTCGAGCCCCGACTTGGTGACGATGTGCACGATGAGGCTGCTCTTGTCGCCGTATTCAGCGGGAGCCACTCCGGTGATGACTTCCATCGACTGCACGGCGTCCGAGGAGATCTGATTCGAGTAGACGCGACTCTGTTGGTCGGTGACCGGCTGGTTGTCGATCGAGAACTGCGTCTGCGCGTGATCGCCGATCGGATGGAAGAAGCCGTTCGAGTCGGCGACGACGCCGGGAGAGGCCAGCATGACCACCTGGTTGAGGCCGCCGGAGGTCTCAATCGGCAGCCTCGTCATGAGGCTCTGGTCGATGTCGGTGTGCGCCGTCGGATCGCGCTCGAGCAGATCCTCCGCATGGCCGACCACGTCCACGGAAGCCGTTGTGCCCGCCAGCGCCAGCGACAGATCGAGCGTGATCGGCACGCCGCTGCGCACGTCGACGTCTTTTTCGAGCGGCTGAAATCCCTCCGCGGCCACCGAGATGTGATAAGGATTCGGCGGCAGGTTGGTGAACACATACTTGCCCGCGCCGTCGGTCGTCGTCGTCCGGCTGTAGCCGGAGACCGGGTTTGAAATCCTGACCTCGACCGCCTGCATCACGCCGCCGGTCGGGTCTTTGACGATGCCCTGAACGGTGCCGGCGCCGCCGAGCCCCTGGGCGTTCGCGGTTGTGACGCCGATCGCAGCGATCGTGACGAATTGCCTGGACACCAACCGACAGAACCTGGAGAAACCGCTTCGTTGACATTCTCGACACGCTACTAAGACCCGGCAACCGCGGACGACCGAAAGAGAATGAGTGGTCGTTTGAGGGTGATGACCGTCGGGGAGGGGCCAACGAACGGAAACCTGCGACACCAGCCGTACAATGAAAACGCTGCTCGGCCCGCACTATTGACCATTTGCCGGCCAAACAAAGCCGTTCAACGGGTTCCCGTTCTTCGGGCGGCACATGAACGCTAGGGTGGACGCCTAAAAGGACCGTCATGGGCGAGCTCCTGAATCTGGTCGGACTCAGCACCGGCATCGCGCTGTACGCGATGCTGCTGGTGATGGTCATTCGGGCCGGCCAACGGCCCGGAGGACATCAGCGATACGACCCCCTGCTGCTCGCCACGGCGATCCTCGGTCTGGTCTGGAACGTCTGTGCCCTGCCCGCGTACGAACTGCCAAAAGTCGGCATCGAAGGTCCATTTCCGCTCTTGATCGCCGCCGGTTTCTCAGCGCTTGGGTTTCTGCCGGCCGTGGTCGTGCAGTCGGTGCTGCGCGGCGAACGTGACGCAGTCCGAGGTGGATTGAAGCGTGTGATCGCGTTCGCGGCGTACTCTGTGAGCACGGTTGCCGCTGTGCTGCACATCCACGCCGTGTGGGTCGGCGACTCGTTGCCGTCGCCGCTCGGGATGCGGCTGCTCACCTATGCGTTCATCGCGCTGGTTGTGCCGCTGGCGGCGGTCACGCGTGGCCAGCCAGGGTCACGTCGCGCGTTGTGGGCGGCGGCCTTGTCGATTTTCGCCGTTTCGGCGCTTCATCTGAGCCAGCTGCATCAGGGGGACGCGGCATGGCCGGTTGAGCTCCTGGGTCATCACGCGGCGCTGCCACTGGCGGTGGCCATCCTGTATCAGGACTTTCCGTTCGCGCTCGCGGACCTGTTCCTGAAGCGCGCCCTGAACATCATCGCGCTCGTCGGGATGGCGATACTCGGCGTCGCAACAGTTGGCGCGATTCATTCACCGGACGTGCCATTGCGCGATCCGCGGGACGTGGGGCTGCTGGTCACATTCTGGGTCGCGACGGCCCTGCTCTATCCGAAGCTGCGCGATCTCATCGCCTGGTTCGTCGACAGCGTGCTGCTCGATCGTCCCGATTACGCGCTGTTGCGCGCGCGCATCGGCAGCCGCGCGCAGCGGCAGCAGGACATCGCCGGGTTGCTCGATGACGCATGCGCCGAGCTCGCCCCCGCGCTGAGCGCCCGCGTGGTGCGGTGGCGGGAGATCGTCGATACGCCGGCCGCGGCGGCGACTCAGGACCTCCCCACTCGCGGTGCAGCGGTCGTCGATGTGCCGGTCGCAGAGGCGCCTCACTACGTGATTGAGGTCACGGAGCTTCTGGGCGGCCGCCGGCTGCTCTCCGACGACCGTGCCGCTCTCGATGCGATCGCGTCGCTGATCGGCCGACGCATCGATGCCGTCCGGCTCACGACCGAACGCTACGAACGCGAACGGCGTGAGCAGGAGATCGCGAAGCTGGCGACCGAAGCCGAGCTCCGGGCGCTGCGCGCGCAAATCAATCCGCATTTCCTTTTCAACGCGCTGACCACGATCGGCTACCTGATTCAGACCGCGCCGGCGCGCGCGCTGGAGACATTGATGCGGCTCACGGCGCTGCTGCGCAGCGTCCTGCGATCGGAAGGGGAGTTCACGACGCTCGGGCGCGAGCTGGACCTGATTGAAGCCTACCTCGACATCGAGCATGCACGATTCGAGCAGCGGCTGCGGGTGCGGATCGACGTACCGCAGGCTCTGAGAAACATCCGGCTACCGCCGCTCCTGCTGCAGCCGATTGTGGAGAACGCGGTCAAGCACGGAATCGCACCCCTCCGGCACGGCGGCGACGTGACCGTGACGGCCGCCATCGACGCGACGAATCCCGGGACGCTGGTCCTGACCGTGAAAGACACGGGTGCCGGCGCTACGGCACACGAGCTGCAGAAAGGGCGAGAAGACGGCGTCGGCCTGCGTAACATCGAACGGCGCCTGATTCGCCAGTACGGCTCCTCCGCAACGCTCGCCATCACAACGGCATCCGGATCGGGAACGACCGTCGAGATCAGGATGCCAGCCGATGTCACGCTCGCCGAACTGGCCATCCCGACCCGGAGCGCTTCGTGAACGCGCGTCTTCGCGTCGTCATCGCCGACGACGAACGGCCGGCGCGTTCGTTCCTGGCGGCGCTGCTCCGCTCGTTCGAGGATGTCGTCCTCGTCGCCGAAGCGGAAACCGGCAAAGAGGCGGTCGCGGCCATCGAGCGCGAGCGGCCCGATCTTGCGCTCCTGGACCTGCAGATGCCGGAGCTGGATGGCATCGGGGTCGTGCGCATGCTGAAGAAAACCGAGATGCCCCTGATCGCGTTCGTCACCGCATATGACGAATACGCCGTGCGCGCGTTCGAGGTGAACGCGGTCGACTATCTCCTGAAACCGGTCGAGAAGACCCGCCTGCGGGAGGCGCTCAACCGTGCCCAGGAGCGCATCGAGCACGCCGAAATCGTCGCGGAACAGAGCAACCGGGTCGGCGACGCGATCGCGGCGTACGAATCCTCGCGCGCCCCCTACCTCGAACGGATTCCAGTCCGCCGGCGTGACGAAATCGTCATCGTCCCGGTGTCACAGATTGCGTCGATCATCGCCGAAGGCGAGTTGCTCTATCTGACAACGACCAGGAACGAGCGGTATGCGATCACCTATCGCCTGAAAGATCTTGAAACCAGGCTGGATCCGGCACGCTTCATCCGCCTCGGACGCGGCACTCTCGCGAATATCGACCTGATCACCAAAGTGAATGTCATGCCGGGCGGCACACACGTCGCGGTTCTTTCGACGGGACACAAACTCCAGGTCAGCCGGCTGCAGTCTCGGATCATTCGCGAGCGATTGCTGAAGTTGTAGCCGGAGCCGCCGCGCATCATCAAAAACGCACCGTCCACAGGCATCTGGAAGCCGTCCGCTGAAAAAGAGGCGCACGGTCTGGGGTCGCAGCGCTTTTCTAAGCGTCGTGAGAGATCGATCCACGAGCTCTTCGTTGTCCGGCACGCCTCATCCGCCAAGGACAATTCGCGGATCGCGACGTCGAGTTCGACAAATCAAACTGCGCGGGAACGGTTCGCTGCAAATGTGGATGCTTGTTGCGTGGATCGTGTTCCTGCTGGCTGTGGTCCTCCCCTGGATGGTCCGGCACAGTCACTAGACTGTGGTCAGAGGGCGGCGAAGGAATTCGAACTCGAACACGTTGCCGTGTCGCTTCGACGACAGAACGACGCCGACGTCGTTCAGAAGTTTTCGGATCGCGACGTTCTCCGACAGCGCGTGGACGATGAAGCGATGGAAGCCACGGTCCTCGGCCGCTCGAAGCAATCGTCTCGCCAGTTCGGTGCCGACGTGGTGGTGTTGCCATTCGTCGCGCACCACCAACGCCAGCTCCGCGGTGCCATCGTCCAGGGCGCCATAACTGGCGAGGCCGATCGGTTCGGGCGTCGCCCCGTCTTCATGCTCGGCGACGAGCGCCAACGTGCGGCGGTAATCGACGCAGGCGAGCAGGCGCATCACGGACGCGGGAAGCTCCGGCATCGGCGAGAAGAATCGGAGGTATCGGCTGGCCGGGCTCAAATGCGCGTACAAATCGCGAATCGGCCCCTCCTCGCATCGCCGCAGGGGACGAATGCGAAGACGCCGCTGGTCCGGCAGGGTGACGTAGTCGAGAAGCTCTGTGGGGTATTCGGCCGAGACTTCCGTGGCAGCGCTCACATGTCTTAAGACTCATGCGATGGCCCTCAGGATCCCGGCGCGCGCACCTACGGCTGTCGCACGCGGGTGACGCTCCGTTCCCAGTTGCCGTACATCGGGTTCGGCAGCAGGAAGCAGACGCGTCCGAACGCGCTGTCCGTGCCGGTCTGCGGGATCTGTTCCGGCGCGGCGGGAAAGTCGCCGAGCTGATCGCCGACGAAGACGACGACCTGTGCCGGTTGCGACGGCCAGGCACAGTCGCCGGCGCCGGTCACGATTTCGTGACGGCGCTCTGCCTTGGTGTGCTGCGGCGTCTTCTGCAGGCACAACCTGTCGTCGTCATTCCACACGCCGGCGATCTTCAGGTTGGCGCGCGTGGCGTCGGCAACGGTCGCGCGCCGGTTCGAGATCCAGCCGACGTGTCCGCCGGCGCGTCGCACCTGCGCGATGAAATCCGCGACACCTGGAACCGCTGGCGCCTCGCGGCGCTCGACCCACGCGTCCCAGGACTGTCGTCGAACGGCAGTCCATAAGCCGCGCGTTCGAGCTGATACGTCGAGTTGTCGAGCGTCGTTTCGTCGATGTCCAGCACCACCGCCCATCGCCGCCCGCCGGCGCTGTTCGCCGCGCGCATCACCGCGTCCCCGGCAAGCCGATACACCTGGCGTGTCAGGGTCGCGTATTCCTCGCTGTCGCGCACGTACTTGATACCCAGTTCGCGCACCGCGGTCTGCTGCGCCACGACCGCCGTCCAGCAGATGCACACGAGTCCGGCCGTGGCCGCGAAGTGTCGTCTGATCACAGGTTCCTCATTGGCTCGCCGAATTGTACGGTAGCCTGTGCTCCATGAAGCACGGCCTCATGTTTTCTGCATCTCTCGTCGCCGCCATCATCGCCGCGGCGGCGGTGCCGCGCGCCCAGCAGGACATCACCGCGCGAGCGAGGGCGATTCACGATCGAGTCATCGCGCTCGACACGCACAACGACATCGATCCACAGACCTTCACGCCCTCCTGCAACTACACGATGCGGCTGACGACGCAAGTGAACCTGCCGAAGATGAAGGAGGGCGGTCTCGACGTCTCGTTCTTCATCGTCTACGTCGGCCAGGGAGACCTGACGCCGGCCGGATTCGAGAACGCCTACCGTGCCGCCATTGCCAAGTTCGACGCCGTCCATCGGCTGACCGAGCAGATCGCGCCAGGCGAGATCGAGCTCGCGCTCACCTCCGCGGACGTGACCCGCATCGCGAAGAGCGGCAAGAAAGTGGCGGTGATCGGCATCGAGAACGGTTATCCCCTCGGCACCGATCTCAAGCGCGTCAAGGAGTTCTACGACCGCGGCGGCCGTTACATGTCGCTCGCGCACAACGGCCACAATCAGCTGGCCGATTCGCACACCGGCGAAGCGGGCAACGAGTGGAAGTGGGGCGGCCTGTCGCCGCTCGGCCGCGAAGTCCTGCAGGAGATGAACCGCCTGGGGATGATGGTGGACGTGTCGCATCCGTCGAAAGCCTCCATCCTTCAGGCGATCGGCCTGTCGAAGGCGCCCGTCATCGCGTCGCATTCATCGGTCCGGAAGCTCGCCAATCAGACACGCAACCTGGACGACGAGATGCTGATGGCGATCAAGACCAATGGCGGCGTCGTCCAGATCAACGCCGTTGCCGACTTCATCAAGGCCGATCCCCGGGAGCGCGCGCCTGCGATTGCCAGTCTTCGGCAGGAGTTTGGATTGTCCGGCGGACGCGGCGGCGGCGCGGGACGTGGCGCCGCGCCGTTCAGTTGCCCGGTCGAAGGCGCTCAGGGCTCCGCGGGTTCTCGAGGTGGTCGCGGTTCGCAGGCGCCTGGCCCCGAGAGCCTGGCCGCCGATCGCCGCGCCGAGTTCGACCGCCGCATGGCGCAAATCGATCGGCAATGGCCGGCAGCCGGTCGCGCCACCGTCAAAGACTACGTGGACCACATCGACTACGCCGTAAAGCTGATCGGGATCGATCACGTGGGAATCGCGTCCGATTTCGACGGCGGCGGAGGCGTGGATGGGTGGAACAGCGCGGCCGAGAGTTTCAACGTGACGCTCGAGCTCGTCCGGCGCGGCTATACGGAAGAGCAGATCGCAAAAATCTGGAGTGGTAATCTGCTCCGCGTTTGGAGCGAGGTCGAGAAAGTCGCGGCTGGGATCCAGGCGGGCCGCAGGTGAACCGTTGATTCTGCCGAGTTGTCCACTCAGGCATTATCGACGGACGGTCGGCCATAACGCTCCCTAGGCCAAAGTGGAGTGTTCGATGGCACTACACTTGCCTCTTGTAGGGCATCCACTCAGACTTTCTGGAGGGTGCCAGTATGAACCGAATCTCCCGACTCTCGCGTGTCTATACGGCTGTGCTGCTCGTGGCCGCGCTGGCTTCCACTGCCGCGGCAAGCGCGAACCTGTCACAGGTTCGGATCGACAATTTCGGTCAGGTCAACGACAACTACTACCGCGGCGCACAGCCGGAGGGTCGGGACTATACGGACCTGGCGGCGATTGGCGTCAAGACGCTCGTCAACCTGACCAGCGACGACGCCGATCCCGGTGAACGCGCGATGGCCGAGCGCGCGGGCATGCGCTACTTCCAGATTCCGATGACGACGCACCAGCCGCCGACAGCGGCGCAACTCGCGGAATTCATGCGCATCGTCAACGACCCGGCCAACCAGCCCGTGTACGTGCACTGCGTCGGCGGCCGTCATCGCACGGGCGTGATGACCGCAGCCTATCGGATGTCCGAAGAAGGCTGGACCGCGGATCGTGCGTTCAAGGAGATGAAGGACTTCAAGTTCGGAGCCGATTTCCTGCATTCCGAATTCAAGGACTTCGTCTACGACTATCAACCGCAGCACGCCGTTGTCGCGGCGGCCGCGCAGAAAGCGGCGGCTACTTCTTCGGTAGCGACGCGCCAGTAAGCTGCCCGATCGCGCCCAGCGTCGTTTGCGCGGCGTTGAGGCCGAGCAGAAAGTCCTTGTCGTTGTAGGTGGCGTACACGTCGGTCGGCTGGTGCCATTGCGGGTCCCAGCCGTTGCCGATGTGCACGCCACGCTCGTTTTCGCGCACGCTGATGGCGGGAATGATGTCGATGAACGGCCCGGAGTCGGTGTTGGTCATGTGGCTGCCCACCGTGGCTGGATAGTCGGTCGCGTATTTTTCGTTCGCCACCTCGAGGACCCACGCCAGCTTCTGGGATTCGGCCGCCATTTTCGAATTCACCTGGAATTCCACGTTCACGTCGGCTTCGGGCCGCTGCTCCTTGCTCATCGTCCCGTCGGGCCGCGGCATACCGTGGTCGAACAGCATCATGTCGTGCTGGACCAGGCCGAGCCACTTCGGCTCGGGGTATTTGCCTGAACCCGGCGGATCCTGTTTGCCCTGCAGCGCCTGCCGCTGCGCAATGTAGGCGCGCGCGGCCTGCGATCCTGTTTCCTCGTTATTCCACAACGCGAAGCGAATCGTCCGCTCGGTCTGCACGTCAGGGCCGCTGAACACCCGCGCCAGTTCCATCACGAGCGCCGTCCCCGAGCCATCGTCGTTCGCGGCTTCGCCCCAGCCGTGTCCGTCCATGTGACCGCTGACGATGTACATCTCCTCGGGGTGGGTGGTGCCGACCTTCGTGCAGAACACCGCCTCGCGCGGCCCAGGCGTCGTCGGCTGCATGTTCAGCGCGCGCAGCTTCTCGTCCGGCTGCTTCATCGGATCGGTGTTGACGCCGGTCGGCGTCTTCACACCGCGCGGCCGGCCGCCGCCCTGCGCCAGCCCGGTATTGCCGCGGCCGCGGCCACGGCCGGTGTTGGGCGGCGGGTCGTACTCGGTACTTGATCCGTTCGGTCGGGCAGCCATAGCTCTTCAGCTGCGCTTCGATCCAGTCGACCGCGGCGCGATTGCGATCCGTGCCCTGCCGGCGATCGCCGAATTGCGTCAGACCCTTGATGGTCGCCTTGTATTTTTCGAGATCGAGCCGGCCGACGAGCGTGCGAACCGGGTCGTCAACCTCGGCCTGCGGCGAGCCTGGCGTCTGTGCCGGCGGCTGGCTCTGAGGCTGCTGGCTGGAGAGACCCAATCCGGATGATGCGATGCAGATCAGGATGAATGAGAGCGTGCGCATGGGGGGATGGTAACAGCAATCCGGCACCGGCTAGAAGGTCACCCTGGCGCCGACCTGCATCTGACGGGCCGGCTGCGCGCTGAAGATGCGCCCGAAGTTCGGCGTGAACGCGATCCGATTCGGCACGTCGAAGTTCACTCGATTCAGCAGATTGAAGACTTCGCCTCGCAGCGACAGGATTGTGCCCGCCGCCAGCGCGATCTCCTTATGTATGCCGACGTCCACGTCTGCATAGCCGGGAGCGAGCACGTTGTTCCGGCCAGCGTTCCCGAATGTGAATGCCGCGGGCAACGAGAACACGCTGGTATCGAACCATTGTGCGGCCGTCGGATAGGCGAGGCCATTCGGATCGCCGGATACGTCTGGCCGCTGCGCCGGTCCGGATCCGATGTTGGCCCGGTCCGTGCCCAGCATCGACGGAAAACGGCGCGCCGGATTGCAGCGTGACGATGCCGCTGACCTGCCAGGCTCCAGGGAGCGCGTAGGTAAAGTTCCCAGTGAAGCGGTGGCGATGGTCGAAGCTCGCCAACGCGCGCTCCGCGGCCATGTTGCGCACGTCCTGCGGCAGGTTGCTCTCGTGTGTCGTGGCCCCGGGATCGGACGCGTCGTCGATCGCCTTGGAGAGCGAGTAGCTCGCGGCAAACGCCAACCCGCGCGTCAACCGCTGGGCCACCTTGAGCGTCATCGCGTTGTAACTCGAATAGCCATCCCAGCGAATGGCGGTAATGCCGCTCAACGCGGGTATCGGGACGACGCGCGGCGATCGGTCCCGGCCCCGGCTCGGGCACGTTCAACACGGTGGAGCTGTCCGCACCGAATACATCGGACCGCAGGTACGCCACCTCGAGGATCGTATTCGAGGCAAGCTGGCGCTGGACGCTCGCCGTCCAGTTTCTGGCGTACTCCGTCCGGTAATCGTGATTCATCGTGTTGCCGCCGACGCTGCCGTTGGCGCCGGCCAGCAGCGCCGTTTCGGTCCGGAACGGCGGCGTTGTCGCATCGGCAGCCGCGCTGATCGATCTTCGCAAAGAAGAACGGCAGCGTCTGCGCGAGCGCTTGCTGCACGCTGTACGCCCACTGATTGAGGAACACACCGAATCCAGCCGTGACGACAGTGTCGCGGCGGCCGGGGATCGACCACGCCATCCCGACTCTTGGGGCGATTCGGCGATAACTCGGCTCCAGGAGCGCCGGCGTCCAGCCGGCGTCCTTCGAGGTCACGTATGGTGTCGGGATTTGCGCGAGGAGCGGCTGGGCGGCGCTGGACATCTGTCCCCGGTCGTCGCTGGCGATCACGAATCGGCCGCCCGGCACCGTCACGTCGATAGCCGACAGCCGGTTGTCAACGTCGTTCATCTGGCCGTTGATCTCGTAACGCAGGCCATAGTTGACGGTCACGTTCGAGCGCACACGCCAGTCGTCTTGCCCGTAGAAGTGCCACCAGTTGGTGCGGCCATGCTCGTCGGCGCGTCCTATGCCGACTTGAGCTGACGTCGGGTAGCCGAGGAGGAAATCGGCGAACGCGTTGCCGCTCCACTGGCCGGTGTATGTAAACGCGCCGCGTGCCGCTTGCGGATTGACCGGATTGAACGCCAGCCGGAACACATAGGCGCCAAACTTGAAGCGATGATCGCCGCGATCCAGGAGAAGATTCTCGTAAAGCTCCGCGCTGCGATTCCGCCGTGACACGAACGTCGTCGGATCGCCGATCACG
The DNA here is from genome assembly GCA_963792175.1 of uncultured Acidobacteriota bacterium. Taxonomy (GTDB): domain Bacteria; phylum Acidobacteriota; class Vicinamibacteria; order Vicinamibacterales; family CAVVIG01; genus CAWBVG01. The sequence continues at coordinate 93,685 of CAWBVG010000011.1, read as the reverse complement.
CTGTAGGCACCGCCGAATGCCACCTGGGGATATCCCACATCGCGCGGATCGCGGGTCACGCCCTGAAGACCGGTCGCCGCGGCGAAATCGACGCCCTGGTTCTGACTCTCCTGGCCGCCGCTGACGTCCAGGAATCCGAACCGTACCTCGTTCAGCGCCGACGTGCCGAAGGTGTGCGTGTGACCCACGGCCAAGCTCCGCGTCCGCGTCGTGACGACGCGGCCGAAACCGGGCACCAGTGTTTCGTTCAACTGACTGCTGCCGAATGGCTGCGCGTCGTTGACGCCGTATGCGATGAACCGTCCGAAGAGATTCCCGCCATCGCTGAGGCGCCGATCGACGCGCACCGTCACCTGATTCATCTCCTGCGTCTCAGGATTGACGGCGCGCAGGTTCTGAACTTCTCCCGCGCTCGTGGGCGCCGCCACCTGGTTCATCAGCTCCGTCGCGACTGGATTCAGCCGGCTGGATGGGATCTGGTTGCCGGCGAACGGTGTGCACGCACCGGCGCCCGTTCGCGTCAGCGGATCGCAGATCGCGACCGAGGATCGAGAAGTCTCCGCGGCGGAGCGCGAGCGACGGGACAGAGAACGTTTGCGTCAGCGAGCGATGCAGCCGCTGTCCTTCATAGTTGGCGAAGAAGAACATCCGCGGGCCGGCGGGTCCGCCCAGGCTGGCGCCAAACTGGTGCTGCCGCAGCGGAGGAACCGGCTGGTTCGGATCGTCGAAGAAATTGTGCGCGTCGAGACGGTCGTGGCGGAAGAACTCCAGGACGCTGCCGTGATACGCGTTCGTGCCCGATCTGGTGACGACGTTGATGAGGGCGGAAGCCTTTCCGCCGAATTCGGGCGGATACATCGTCTTCTGGATCTTGAACTCCTGGATCGCATCCGGCGACGGGCTGACCGCCAGGTTGTTGAAGTACTCGTCCGTGACCTTCACGCCGTCGAGGAGGTAGATGTTGTGGCCGCTGCGCTGACCGTCAACGGCCGGCAGCGAGCCGCCCTGCTGCAGCGCGGCGCCGCGGGTTCCTCCAGGCGGAACGACGACGCCTTCGCCGAGTTGAGCGAGTTGCAGGAACTGGCGGCCGTTCAGCGGCAGGCGTTCGACGTGATGGTTGTCGATGATGTCGCTGACTTCCGCGCTCGCCGCATTCAGCATCGGCGCTTCGGCGGTCACGGTGATCGAGTCCGAGATCTGGCCGATCTGCAGCGTCAGCGGCAGGTGGATGCGCTGGCCGATCAGCACGATCACGCCGCGCTGCGTCAACGATCTGAAGCCGGAGAGCGTAATCGAGATGTCGTACCGGCCGACAGGAAGCGGCGCCAGAAAGAACCGGCCGGAGACATCGGTGAGTCGCTCCAGGCGGTATCCACTCTCCAGATGAACCGCCGAGATCGATGCGCCAGGCAACACGCCGCCTTGGGCGTCGGTGACGACGCCGTCGATCTCGCCGCTGTTGGCCTGCGCCGACAGCCACGCCGGCGCCACCACACACCACGCGCCGACGGCGAGCGCCAGAGCAAGCGGCCGCCCGATCATCGGGTCAGTCTAGCAGGGATTCTCGTGGCGGGCGTCGCTCAGAATTCGACGCCGAACGTCAGGCGTGCGGTACGCGGAAGCGTCGGATGGAAATGGACATCCTCGACGCCCGAGAGCGGTTCTCCACGGAGTCTCGACGCATAGAAGTAGTCGACATCGCTGGCGGCACTGTCGAGCAGGTTGAACAGATCGACGCCTACTTTCATCCGGCGTGCGAACCGGTAGCCCGCTTCCAGGTTCACAAGACTCGTGGCTTTGGAACTGACCGAGTCGTCCTCCAGGAGCGGACGCGGACCGAAATACCGCCACCGCACGCTGGCGAACACGTTGCGGACGGCGTCGACCGTGACGCCGGCAGACACGACGGTGCCGACCGCCCCGGGAATGCGGTCGCCACCCGCCGCGATGTCTGAAAAACGCGCGCGCGAGACAGCCACGTCGCCGTCGAGCGTCAACCAGCGCCGTGGGCTGTAGTAATTCGCGAACTCGATCCCGTACCGATGACTGGGCCGGCCCGCCTCGGTGGTGCCGGCGTCGCCAACGAACACCAGCTCCGACGCGAGGCTCAGCGTCCACACCGACACCGTCGACTGGAGATGCGGTATCGCGACAGTCCGCACGCCGAGTTCCGTGCCGTTCGCGCGGACGAGCGGCGTCACGGGATCGACGGGCTGCCCGTCGCCGGATCGCGCGTGATCGTCGCACCGCGAGCGTCGTTGCTGTGGAAGCCGAACCCCGCGTTGGCGTACAGCTCGGTGCCGCCGAACGGACCGATGACGAGGCCGCCCTTCGGACTGACCAGACCGGCGCGGGCCACGCCGCCGTTCGCCGGGTCGCTGGCGGTCACACTGAAACGGTAGCCGTCCACCCGAACGCCCGCCAGCGTTCGAAGCCACGGCGTCCAGGCGACTTCGTTCTGAACGTAACCCGCGCTGCTCGTCTGGATCACCGAATCCTGCCGGACGGCTTCGAGCCGACGCCGCGCTTCGGTGTGATAGAGCCCGACGTTCGTGATGTCGTCGTTCCGGATCTCGATGCCGAACGTGTTCTGAACCGAGTGACCACCCCACTTCTCCAATCGCCGGTGATTGATCCTCGCGCCGGCAATGAAGCGATGATCGGCCTGCTGGAACTGATCCCCGTGCACGGGGTCGTCGAGGAAGAACGTGAAGTTCGAGAACAGGTTCAGATCGTAGGCCGTGCCGAACGCCGTGACCTTGGTGGCGGTGTGGCCTCGCGTGCGCTGCCACTCGAGCGAGCCGCTGTAGCGGTAGGTGTCGCCGCCGTCGGTCGGATCGATCGCGCCGAAGCGGCCGACCAGGCCCGACGTGACGGCGCGCGACGGGATCTGATCCGTCGAGTTCCAGATGCCGCGATAGCCCATGCCCGTGATCGCCAGGCCGTTGACTGTGTCGCCCCGGCTGTAGCGAACGAGGGCGTTCACCTTCCGGAAGTTGTCGGCCACGGTCCACGGACCATCGTTGTGCTCGGCTTCGACGGCCGCGAGAAGGTGGCCGCTGCCGACGCGCGGCGACGACCGCCACCAGCGCGCGCTGGTAGCCGTCGGCGCCGCCGCCGATCCGCACCAGTGGACGCGCGAGCGTATTCGTGTAGTTGATGTTGGCGGCGCCGGCGGTCGCGAAATCGCCCTGCTCGGCGAAATACGGCCCCTTCGAGAACTGCACGCCGCTGACGAGCTCCGGAATCAGGAAATTCAGGTCCGAGTAGCCGTGTCCGTGCGCGTGGGTCGGCAGGTTGACCGGCATCCCCGCCACGGTGGTCGCGAAGTCGGTGCCGTGATCCAGATTGAAGCCGCGCAGGTAGGTACTGGTTCGCTTTCCCCTCGCCGCTGTGCTGACTGATGACGACGCCGGGCACGGTTTCCAGCACTTCGCCGGCCCGCGTCATCGGGCGCGCGTCGAGTTGGCGCGCGGTGATTGCGCCCTGGCTCGCGGACTGCGCAATGCCGACGAGGTTCTGCGCCGGGTTCTCCGCATCTGCCAGGTTCGTGAAGGTGGATCTGCCGGTGACCGTGACGTCGGCGCTCAGGGCGAGATGGAGGATGACGTCCGCGCGCGAGCCTGCAGCGGGCAGGTCGACATCCCGACGAGCGGTCGCGAAATTGAGCAACGCAAACTCGACGTGATACCGCCCGCGGCGCGACATCAAATCGATAACGTCCCTGACCATCCGTTGCCGTCGTCTGGGGCGACCCGGCGGTGGTGCGCAGTTCCACGGACACCCCGGGGAGCGCGCCGCCCGTTTCGTCGCGAACGGTTCCGGCAAGCTCGGCGGCCTGGGCAGTCCCGACCGCCGCCATCAGCAGGAGCACGAGCACGCCGGGCCAGAATCTGAGCATTCCTATGTCATCTACGAGCCGCACGTCAAATCAGATGTGTGCCCGACCAAGCCTAGAACCGGACCCGCACCGCGAACTGCAGCGTCCGCGGATCGCCCACCGCGGTGATTTGATTGAAGGTCGTCGCCGGACTGCCCGGATAGGCGCCCGCGCCGAAGTTCGTGATTCGCGTCAGATCGTTGCGCCGGTTCGTCAGGTTGAACGCCTCGATCATCCCTTCGGCGCGAAGGTTCCCTGCGATCCTGAACGCGCGGCTCACCCGCAGGCTCAGCGTGAAGAAGTCGCTTCCCGTGCCGGCATTCCGTTCGATGAACGCGCCATCGACGATCGGCCGGCCGGCCGTGCCCTGGACGGTCGTCACGCCCGGAGGTGATGTTGAACGGCAGCGCCGAATACGCCTGCAGCATGCTGCTGACCTGAAAGCCGTTCGTCAGCAGCTCCAGCGCGGTGCGCGCGGGCGTCATCGGCGAGTTGATCGATCCGTTCAGCACCAGCCGATGGCGCTGGTCGTCGTCCGATCGGCCCCAGTCCTTGTCGATGTCGAACGGATCGATCGGCGAGCTGAAGAAGTTCTCGCCGACATTGTTCATCGACTTCGACAGCGAGTAGCTGACGCGATAGCTGCCCCAGACCGTGGGCCGCTGAACGAACGACACGTGGAGGCCGTGGTACGTCGACCGGGCCAGCGGCGAGTATTGGCTGTTGTTCGCGTACGTCGGATTGGGACGGCAGCCGTTATTCGTCCCCACCGCCACGCAGCTCGGAACGTTTTGATTCACGGAGACGATCAGGTTCTCGCCGTCGAGGTATTGGTAGGCCACGCCGATCGTGCTGTGCGCGGTCAACTGCTGCTCGATCTCGACGCTCCCCTGCCGCGAGAACGCGTTCTTCATGTTCGCGTCCATGGTCGTGAAGTTCACGAGCGTCACAGACGGAATGGGAGCGCCGAGAATGCCCGGAAAGGCCGGCGCGCCGGCCTGAGTCGGCGACAGGCTGATGCTGATCTGCCGCAGGTTGTTCAGATCCGTGGTGTTGCCGGCCGACAGCAGCGCGTTCGCCAGCGCCCTGAGCGGCACGCGATCGTAGAAGACACCGGCGCTGCCGCGCACGACCGTGCGGCGCGAGGCGGTGGGCGTCCAGGCGAAGCCGACGCGGGGTGCGACGTTGTTCGTGTCGGTCGCGATGCTTTCGAGGAACTGCAGATCGTAGCGAATGCCGGCGTTGACCGTCAGCGACGGGCGGGCCTTCCATTCGTCCTGGCCGTAGATGCCGACGTTGGGATTCGTCTGCGAGATGACCGTGGTTCCGAACGTCTGCGTGAAGCCGGAGTTGTTATAGGTCCCGACAGGAAGTTGGCCATCGACGAGAACGTGTACGCGCCGCGAATCGAGCGCGGATACGTGATCGTGTCGTCGTTGAACAGGACGTCGATCCCCGCACGAAGCGCATGCGCGCCGGCCTGATGCGACAGGTTGTTGACGATTTCGTACAGCGTGTTCTGACGACGCGTCGGACTGCCGGAGAGCGTGCCGAACGACGCCACGCCGGCGATGCTGACCGCGGGACCGAACGGATCGGTCGGCGGCGCATTCAGATCGCCGTGCGAGATCTGCGCCCGTGTTTCGTTCACGGTTCGTCGGCGAGAGCGTCATCGTGTTGCTGAACGCGATGGTCTGATCGGTGTTGTCCAGACCGGCAGAAGCGCTCGGCGCATTCGGTCCCGCCGGCGCCGCGGGAGTTGTCGGACGTGACGTTGTACAGGCTGTAACGGATGCCGACCTGATCGCGGCCGTTGAACTGGTGGTCGATCTTGCCGAGCGCAGTGCGTCGAGTGCACCGGGTTGGGATAGACGCCGGTCGAGACATTGGCGCCCGGATATCCCGTTCGTCGATAAGCCGGCGTTGATCGTGTCGACGCTGTCCTGGTGCGATCGTGACCAGACCAGTCTGATCGAGGCTGCCGCCGCTCGATGTTGCCGAAGAAGAACGTTCGATCCTTCACGATCGGACCGCCCAGGCTGCCGCCGTACTGCTTCTGGTTCATCGGCAGCGTCGTCTGGGTCAGCGCATTCGGCGCGTTGAACCGGTCGTCGCGAAAATACCCGTAGAGCATCGCCATGGGCGACGTTCGTGCCGCTCTTGGTCAGGACGTTGATGTAGCCGCCGAGCGCGCGGCCGAGCTCCGCCTGCGCGCCGGACGTCACGACCTGAAACTGATCGACCGCGTCAACCCCGTACGGCATCCCGCTCAATCCAGCCGCGTCGTCGTTCGCCGACAGGCCGTCGACGATGAAGTTGTTCGAGAAGTTGCGCTGGCTGCCGACGGAAAGCCCCTGACCAGGCACCGCCGATGTCTCCGCGAACAGCTGCGTGCTGCCGACGTTGGTTGGCGACACGCCGGGGATGAGCAGCGCCAGATCGAGGAAGTTCCGGCCGTTCATCGGCACGCGTCTGCACTTCGGCCTGTGACACGGTCCCGGCTATCTGACTGCGCGCGGCCTCGAGGACGGTCGCCTGACCGGTGACGGTGACGTCGGTCGTCACGCCCGCAACGGCCAGCGATGACAGGCACCTCGAAGGCGGAGCCGACCGTCAACGTCAGCTGCCGCGTGACGTCCGCGAATCCCGCCAGCCGGACGCTGATCTCGTACGGTCCGACTCGCAGATACGGGAAAGCGGAAACGGCCCGCCTGATCGGTGCGCCGTTTCAGCCGCGAGGTTGGTGTCGGTGTTACGCGCCGTCACCGCTGCGCCGGGCACGACGCGCACCCTGCGAATCGAGGACGCGTCCGCTGATGCTGGCTTGATTGACGGTCTCCTGCGCGGCGGCGGCGGCCGGGACCGCGGCCAGCGCATGCGGCGACGAGCGATTGCCATGAAGGTTCGAGGAGTCATCGGGCGCTCTCCTGAACCCGAAATCCGGTCAACCCGAATGGACGCAGCCGCGGACGTGCCACTGGTCCAGGCGACGATCACGTCGGCGCCGGCAGTCGCCACGACCGGATAGACGGCAGGGCCTTCGTGACGTCAGCAGTCTGGCGCCGGAAGCCCGGAACACCGTTGGCGGCCGCTCTCGCACGCGCAAAGGCCACGCGCCTCGACCCCTTCGCGAGCTCGTCCCACACCACCGTCAGCGTTCCGTCGGCGCTTGTGACGATCCGCGGGTGATGCGGCAGGCCCTCCGTCGGAATCGGCTGCCTTTTCGAAAAGGTGCGTCCGTCGCTGGACATCGCGTAGAACAGCGCGATGGTCTCAGCCGGCTCCGCACCCGGCGCGCCCGACTCTTTGACCAGCGTTGGCCACACGAGATGGATCCGGCCACCGGCGTCTACGGCCATCGCGGGTCCGTCGTCGGGACAGCCTTCGAGTACCCAGTGGTCCTCGCTGACACGGATGGGCGGGACAAAACTGCGTCCGCCGTCTCGCGACATCGTGAACGCCATGTCGCGGAGGTTGCCGGGATACACGTGACGCCAGGCGGCGTATACCGATCCGCCGGCGGCACTCACGAGCGCGGTCTTGCAGCAGTAGCAGACGCCGCCGGTCACCGCGCGCGGGGCGGCGGTTCCATCGAGCGAGGCGAAGTACAGCTTCGACTTCTGTGCCATCGCGACGCCGTCAGGCTTCGAGTCAGGTGATCGAGCCTTATCGGCCGCGGCGCGCTGGGTGTGATCGTGATGCGAGGAGGCCATCGCCGTATCGCTGGCGAGCTCGCGGTGATCGAGCCAGATGACGTCGACGCGGCCGTCAGGCCCGACCGCGATCGCTTCCCAACCGCGATTCCCGGGCGCGTCAGTGCCCGGAACAGTCGCGGCGGCGCTGAACGTCTTTCCCCCGTCGTCGGATCGCGACTGCCGCAGCGTGGTACCGTTCTTCCCCTTCGTCGTCCAGACAACGACGATGACAGGATCGGCGCTCGGGCGATGCACCAGCGCGACCTGCGGCGGTTGCTCGCCGTTCAGACGCGCATCGCCGATGGTGTCGTTGACGCGCCGCGGCGCGACGAATGTGCGGCCGGCATCACGGCTGACGGCCAGAAACACGTCGGTTGTTCCGTCCGGCTCCGCGCCGCCCCAGGCCACCGCGACGAACGCTCCGTCCGCCGCGATTGACGGCGTGGCGTTCGTCCGGCCGGGAGCGCCGAGCGTCGCCGGCGGCGCCGCGTGGCCGGGGATCGTCGAAAGCAATAGACACAAGGCCGCCGGCCAAATCGACGGCGACCACCCAAACGATCGCATAACACCTCCGAAAGACAGGAACCGCCAGGAGCCCTGGCGCAGAGCAACAGTTCGTCTCTGCGGCCTTTACGAGCTCCGCGATCAAACGTCGTCGGTCGGAGTTACGCGCGAGGCGGTGGAGATTCGGGGACGTGCGCGCGGAGGATGGCGGACGGCGCGATCTGCGGAACCGTCGTACCGGAATCGAAAATGTTTACCGCCGTCGTCGGTTGCGAAAGCGTGGCGAGGCCGCCAGCCAGCCCGATCAGGGCCGCATCCGACCGCGCGCAGGCGTTACGCATCTTGCACGTCTTCACACCTTCTCTGGTGTGGTGCATCGGACAAATCTGCCCGGGCAGCATCCCGGGACAGCACTTGTCGTTGGGATCCGCGGCGGGCACATCCTTGCAACAGAACGCGAGCGGCGCGGCGGCAATACTCGCTACCTGGCACACCAGCCAGCCGCAAACCATCCACGCAAGATGCCGGCGGGCGAAGGACATGGACACGTCAGCTTACCATGGCGATTCGCCGGTATGATGGAAACCATCCCCGTGCGGAATCTTGCAATCCAATTTTTCGTAAGCATCGTCGTTTGTCTCGGTGTGTCTGGGGGCACCGCGTCCGCGCAGGAGCACCAGCACCCGGCGGCAGACCCGGGCCCGCCGAAGACCGAGCAGAGCTGGATATGGGTGACCGACGCCAATGCGTTCTTCGGCTACAACTACCAGCAGCGACGCTTCGCCGACTTCGCGTCGTGGGACTCGCAGAATTGGGCGATGCTCAACGGCTCGCGCCGTGTCGGTCGGGGACGCCTGGTCGTCAACGCGATGGTTTCGCTCGAGCCCTGGACGGTCGGACGGCTCGTTTACTCGGGAGACTATCGACTGCCGCCGGTTGGCGGCACGCCTCAGCTCTATCAGACCGGCGAAAGCTTCGATCAGATTCCGCTCGTGAACTATCAGCATCCGCACGATCTCTTGATGGGGCTCGGGGCGACGTACCAAATCCCTGTCGGTCGGCTCGTGTATTTTTTCGGCGCGGATCTCGTCGGCTCTCCGGCGCTGGGACCCACGCCGTTCATGCACCGCGAATCAGCACGCAGCAACCCCCAGGTGCCGCTGACCCACCACGACCTCGACTCGACGCACATCACGCCCGGTGTGCTGCGCGCCGGCGTGACCGCGGGGCCGTTGACGTTCGAGGGTTCAGTGTTTCGCGGCGCCGAGCCGGATGAAAACCGCTTCAACATCGAGAAACCGGCGCTCGATTCCTGGTCGGCGCGCATCGGCTGGCATCGCGGTCCGTGGTCCGCGCAGGTGTCTGGAGGACTGCTGCACGAGCCGGAGTGGTTCGATCCGTTCGACATCACCCGGCTGACGGCGTCGATCGCGTTCGATGGCCAGCCTCGGATCGCGCCCGTTCAACGCGACTGCGGCATGGGGTGAAAACCGCGAGTTCAATGGATTTCAGAACGTCGAGGACGGCTATCTGCTGGAGTGGGACCTGCGAGCGGCCAGAGCGTCGACGTTCTACGGGCGCGGCGAAGTGGCCAAGAAACATCTCTTCGGACTGATCTCCCACCCGAAAGGCTTCACTCACCCGCACGCGTACTCGGACATCGCCGCGCTCACGCTCGGCTACCTCCACGATCTGCCGATTCCGAAGACGACACGATTCGGGATCGGCGGCGACGTCACCGTTTACCACACGTCGCAGGATCTGATCGTGTACTACGGCGGCTCGCGGTCCTATCACGTGTTCCTTAGATGGCGTCCGGGCGGCGTCGTCACTGCGCACGTCCATTGACGCTCGGCTGAAGCCGGCGCGCTCCACCCATTCCTGCACGAACGGCCGCGCGCGATTCGCATCGAGCGCGAGGCTTCAGCCGAGCGGCCTCGGGCTACAATAGAGCCGGAAAACGCGATGGCCCTGCTCGGGGACCCATGTCACTCGTCGCCCTGTCCGAACTGCTCGGCGCCACCGTGCGCGATGCCTCCGGCGCCGTGCGGGGACGGGTGCGCGAGCTGGCGATCGTCCCGCTGGACCACCCGACCCGCGTCGCGTACCTGATCGTCAGAACATCCGCGGGCGAACGCGTCCTTCCGCCCGGCTCTCTGAAATCAGCCGGCGCGACCGTGCGCGCCTCGACCGACGCGATCGACTGGGAGCCGTATACGGCCTCGGACGGTTTACTGCTCCTCAAGCGCGACCTCCTCGACCAGCAGATCATCGACGTGCACGGCCGCAAGGTGGTCCGCGTCAACGACGTGGAGCTGGAATCGACGCCGGTCAACAACCACCTGCTGCTGAATGTGGTTTCGGTCGACGTGGGCGCCCGCGGCGCCATTCGGCGGCTGTCGAAGGGCGTCGTTCCGTCGTTCACGCTGCGCGCCCTGCTGGTTCGCATTCCGCCGCGGGTGATTCCGTGGCAGTACGTCGACCTTCTCGAAACCGATCCGGCGCGCCGCGTGAAGCTGAAGATCGCGTACGAAGGGCTGGCCAAGCTGCACCCCGCCGACATCGCCGACATCGTCGAGGATTTGGCGCCGGCGGAACGCGAAGCGGTCTTCGAGACGATCGACGAGGAAGTCGCCGCCGAAACGCTCGAGGAGATCGATCCGGACATCCAGGTGTCAATCGTCGAATCGCTCGACAAAGACCGCGTCGCCGACATCGTCGAGGAGATGGATCCGGACGCGGCGGCCGATCTCCTCGGCGAGCTGCGGGAAGAACACTCGGGCGAAATTCTCAAGGAGATGGAACCCGAGGAGCGGCAGGAAGTCAGGCAGCTGCTCGAGTTCAAGGAGAACACCGCGGCCGGCCGGATGACGACGGAGTTCATCGCCGTGCCCGAGACCGCGGTCGTCGACGATGCGATCGAGGCGTTGAAGCGATTCGACGGCAGCCGCGAGGCGCTGGCCACGATCTACCTGTTCGGCGCCGGCGGCCGGCTCGCCGGCTGCGTCCCGCTCGTCAAGATTGCCATCTCGTCGCCGGCTATCCAGCTGTCAGAGTTGAGCGAACCGTACGTCGGGTGCGCGCCGGATACGCCTCAGGACGAGGTCGCCGCGCTCTTCGACAAGTACAACCTCGTCACGCTCGCGGTCGTCGACGAGCACGGCCGGCTGGCCGGCATCATCACGGCTGACGACGTGATCGCGATGCTGCGGCATCGCCACTGACGGCCCGCCATGTCCTTTTTCAGGAGCTGGCGCACTCGCATCGCGCTCGTGCTGGCCGTCGTCGGTCCCGGGTTCATCACGGCGAACGTCGACAACGACGCCGGCGGCATCGCCACCTACTCGGTGGCCGGCGCACAGTTCGGCTACTCGCTGCTGTGGACGATGATTCCGATCACGATCGCGCTGGTGGTCGTCCAGGAGATGTCGTCGCGCATGGGAGCGGTGACGGGCAAGGGGCTGAGCGACCTCATCCGCGAGGAATTCGGACTCCGCGTCACCTTCCTGCTGATGATCGCGCTGATCGTCACGAATTTCGGCAACGTGGTCAGCGAATTCGCTGGCGTCGCGAGCAGCTTCGAGCTGTTCGGCATCTCGAAATACATCGTGGTCCCGGTGGCGGCGTTCGCGGTGTGGGCGCTGGTGGTGCACGGCACCTACAGCAGCGTCGAAAAGATCTTCCTCTCGGCATCGGCGTTTTACGTCTGCTATATCGCGTCGGGCGTCCTCGCGCATCCCGACTGGAAAGCGGCGGCGTTGTCGACGGTCACGCGGCCCGAGAGCATCGGCTTCCGCAACTACGGCTATCTGTCGCTGATCGTCGGGCTCGCCGGGACGACCATCGCGCCGTGGATGCAGTTCTATCTGCAGGCATCGATCGTCGAGAAGGGTGTGACCGCGCGGCAGTACAAAGCGTCGCGGCTGGACGTCATCATCGGGTGCCTGTTTGCCGCCGTCGTCGCGTGGTTCATCGTGGTCGCCTGCGCGGCAACGCTGCACTCGGTTGGCAAGTTCAACATCGAGACCGGTTCCCAGGCCGCGGAGGCGTTGCGGCCGCTGGCGGGCGAGTACGCCTACCTGCTGTTTGCCGCGGGCCTGTTCAATGCCTCGCTGTTTGCGGCGTGCATCCTGCCGATCTCGACGGCGTATGCCGTGTGCGAGGGGCTGGGACTCGAGTCGGGACTCGACAAGCGGTTCGAGGAAGCGCCGGCGTTTTACTGGCTGTATACGGCCCTGATCGTCTTCGGCGCCGGCGTCATCCTGATTCCGCGATTTCCGCTGTTCAGGGTGATGGTGCTGTCGCAGGTCGCCAACGGCGTGCTGCTGCCGTTCGTGCTGATCTTCGTGCTGCTGCTCGTCAACGACAAGGAACTGATGGGCGGGTACACGAATTCACGCGGGTATAACATCGCGTCATGGTTTACGGTGGTCGTCATGATCGGGCTGACCATTGCCATGCTGATCGCGCAGATGCGCGGTTAAGAACAGGTGCTGAGTGGTGCCCATTAAGCTGCGGGTTGCTGGGTGCAGGCTGCTGGGTGTTCCTCTCTGCCACGATCGTCGTGGCCCAGGATCGACCCTTTCTGTTCACGGTCACCACGATGACCACGGACCCGTCGAAGGCGTTTATGCGCATCGACTACGACGTCGGCGCTGGCGAGCGCGCGTTTCAAAGCGACACTGGAAACCAGCCGGAGCAGCGCGTGGGTATTCATGCCACGCGCGGCCGGTTCACGCTGCTCGGGCGCGTCGGCATGCTCTTGGCGGGCAGCTCGTATCAGAGCTCGCAGGCGGGCGAGGTGCTCGTGTCCGTGTTCGAACCAGGCTCCGCCTCCTTCAACGTCGCAGCCGGCGGAGGCGTCCTGCATGAGGCAGCCGGCGTCGACGTGCTGCTTGGCCACATCGTGGCCGGCCGCGAATCCGACGGACTGGCGACTGCACGGCAACCTGGTGTTTCAAAAGCCGCTCGCGTCCGATCGCGACGCCGTCGATCTCATCACGACCTTCGGCTGGGCGCGCAAGCTGACGCCCGCCGTCGCGCTCGGCGTCGAAGGCGTGGCTGAAGACCTCGAGGGCTTCTGGGATCCCAACGAAGCGGAAGGCGGCGCCCGCCTGCTCGTCGGACCGTCCCTGCACATCGCGCCAGCCAGCCGGTCGTGGCAGCTCAATGCAACCGGCGGACCGGCCTTCCATCCCTCCGACACCGGTCGCGCGAGCAGCGCGCTTCGCGATCTGCCACCGACCGCGAAGCGTACCGGCTATGCGGCGCGAGTCGGGATCACGTTCCGATTGTTCTGACGATCAGAACGCCACGGTCAGTCCCACCCGGACGGTCCGCGGAAATCCCGGGAGATGTTCGTGTTGCTGTCGGCATTGACGTAATAACGCTTGTCGAAGACGTTTTCCACGTTCGCCTGAAGGCGGACTTGTTTCGTGAGCGTGAAAAACGCCGCCGCGTCCGCGCGCGCATAGCCGGGCAGCGTGACGGTGTTGTCGATCGCCGCGAACATGTCGGACCGATAGAGCACGCCGAGGCCGGCCCCGACGCGCGGATGGAATCGATAGTGATTCCAGAGCGAGAGCGTATGGTGCGGCACCTGGCCCACCTGGGCGCCGGGCTGCGCCGCGGTCGTCGCCCGGGTCACGAATGCATCCTGATACGCGTAGCCGCCGGCGATACTCCACTCGGGCGTGAGCCGCCCGTTGAGACCGAGCTCGTAACCATTCGTCCGCTGACTGCCGGTCTGGACGATGCGGGTCGGATCGTTGGGATCGGTTGAACGCGTGTTGGTACGGTTCAACCGATAGACCGCGGTCGTCAGCGACAGCGCGGGGACAACGTCCCACTTCGCACCCACCTCGTAGTTCTGGAACTTCTCGGGCTCGACCTGCTGCGTGATCGTCGTCAGGGAGGAGAACTGATCGCCAGAGCTCGGCAAGTACGAGACGCTGTAGCTGCTGTAGAGCGACATCGCCGGCACCGGCTTCACGACAACGCCCGCGCGCGGCGAGACCAGATTGTCGGGACGGGTCAGCGTGTCGCCGTTGCGATTGTTGTGATACTGCAGATCGAAGTGGTCGAAGCGCAGCCCCCCGACGACCTGGACATGCGAGGACAATTCGACCTGATCCTGGACGTAGGCGGCCGCGACGATCGTCCGCAGATGATTGTCGGCGTCGGTGGCGTTCTGGCGGAATGTCACCGGCGTGGCGATGGTCGGCGCCGCGAACGGCACCAGCAGCGCCGTGGCGGTATTGTTGAAGAAGCCGGTATTGCGAAAGTTGTCGGTCAGCTGACGGCCAACCTCGGCGCCGGCCAGCAGCGTGTGACGGACCGATCCAGTCGCCGTCACGTAGGTCGCGTCTGTCTGGTTGAAGAGATTCCGCCGCGCTGTCTCATTGTTGTAGACCGACAGCGAGACCTGGCGGCCATCGGCGGTCACCGCCCCAGGCACGAAGTTCTGGTAGAAGCGATCGTAGTCGCCGAACAGCGTCTGGTTGCGAATCGTGACGCGGCCGGCGCGGTGCTCGATCGTCGCCGACCCGAGATCCACGCCAGCTCGCACCTGGCTCGCGTCTGGATTGCCGTAGAACAGACCGCCGTCGACATCAACCGGCAGCCCTTGAAATGAGGGAATCCCGCGATCCGCGACGCGCGTGTCGTGAAGATGTTCGTAACGCAGTGCGATCGTCGTTCGGGCGCTCGGCGCAATCGTCACCGTCGGCGTGACGCCATATCGCGTCAGGCCCACGCCATCGCGGAAGCTGTCGGAGTCCTCGAACATGCCGTTCAGGCGGAACGCCACTGTTGCCCCCCAGCGGCTGGTCGATGTCCGCGCTGAACCGACGATTGCCGAACATCCCGCCCTGCAGGAAGACCTCGCGGACGGGCTGGAATTCCGCCTGCTTCATCACGCGATTGACGACGCCACCCGCCCCGCCGCGGCCGAAGATCATCGCGTTAGGCCCCTTGAGCGCCTCGACGCGATCGACGTTGTAGATGTCGCGGTAGTACTGCACGTCGTCGCGCACCCCGTTGACGAAGAAGTCAGCGGACGAGCTGTTGCCGCGCACGATAATCTGGTCGCGATTGTTCTCCCCCTGGTGGGAGGTCATGCCTGGCACGTAACGGACCACGTCGCCGATGCTCATCATCAGCTGATCCCTGATCAATTCCTGCGTCACGACCGTGACCGCCTGCGGCACGTCGCGCAGCGGCGTGGGAGTCCTGGTGGCGCTGCTGATGATCGGCACCTGATAGCCGGTGACCGGCGCGCTGACCGTGATCGCTTCGCGCACGCCGGCGACTGCCAGCACGAGCTCGCGCGACACGCTGCCGTCCGGCCGCGCGTCGATGCGAAAGGACTGCTCGACGAATCCGTCCGCGACGGCGGTGACGGTGTAACCGCCGCGCGGCAGCTTCAGCGTGAAGCCGCCGGCGTGATCGGTCGTCGTCGAGGAGGCGGACGTCTGCCCGTCAGGCACCGCCGTCACGCGGGCGCCGGCAATCGGCGCGCGCATGGCGTCGAGGATATGCCCCTGCAGTGTGAATTCCGGGGCGGCGGTTTGGGCGAAGACCGGCGCGTGGTTCACCACGGCCAACCAGACGGCGAGGGAGACGAAGCCTGCGGCGCGACGCATCGGCGCACTCCTAGCGGTTGCGCCGCGGCACGCCGCTCCCTAGAATGGGGCGTCGAATGCGTCAGGCGCGTGAGCGATTGACAGGTCTGTCCGGACCAGCGTTCGATATCGCCCGCCGGTGTTCACCCACCGGCGGGCGCTTCAAACTGAGATTGAGTCTCAGTTTCAGCTCAAGAGCTTATCTCCGACCAATTCGGTCGGTCAACTGCGAAATCTTCCAGGGAAAGCGCCGGCACTAAGATCCGGTGAGCATGGGCTGCCGCTGGGTTGCGCTCGTCCTCGCCAGCACGCTGGCTGTCGGTTGCCGCGCGCAGTCTGCCGATCGCCCACCGGCGCCGACTCGGCTCGCGGCGCCTCCCGACCGCCCGTCGCTGATGTTCGTCAGCGTGGCCAGCGACGACACGTTCAAACACGTGCTGCTCGGGCCGCTGGCGGCACCCGGCACGAGCGCGTTCGTCACGCCGCTGGTCTGCGAGCGCGTGTACTTCGCGACATCGCGCGGCCTCTGCCTCGCCGAAGCGCCGGCCGCCGACTCGCCCGTCGGAATCTGGGCCCAGGTGTTCGACGAGCGGTTCGAGCGGCGCCAACGCTTCCCGCTCACTGGCCTGCCCAGCCGGCTTCGTCTGTCGCCGGACGGCCGACGCGCCGCGGCCACGGTCTTCTCGAGCGGACACTCGTACAACGAGCGCGGCTTCGCGACGACCACGACGATCTTCGATCTCGATTCGGGGACGATCGCGGTGCCCAATCTGGAGCAGTTCACCGTGTCGCGCGGCGGCGCGGTATTCAAACGGGAGGACTTCAACTTCTGGGGCGTCACGTTCATGCCCGATGGCGACACGTTCTACGCCACGCTGTCGAGCGGCGGGCGGAACTATCTGGTGCGGGGCAGCGTCGACGCGAAAACCGCCACAGTGGTTCACGAAGGCGTGGAGTGCCCGTCGCTGTCGCCGGACAGCTCACGCATCGCGTTCAAGAAACGGATCGGCGGCGCCAGCGGCTGGTGGCAGCTGACCGTGCTCGATCTGCAGACGATGAAGGAACAGCCGCTGTGGAACGAATCGCGAAGCGTGGACGATCAGGTCGAATGGCTCGACGACACGCATGTCATGTATCACTTGACCGGCAAGGCGACGGCCGCCGACATCTGGAGCGCATCGATCGACGGCAAGTCGCCGCCCACCCTGGTGGTGGCGAACGCCTACTCGCCGGCCGTCCTGCGAGCCCCGCAGGCCCGGTGATCAAGCCGGGTGCTGTTTCAGCCAGGCGATCACTTCTTCGGCGTGCTTGTCCGGCGGGAACACCGGATAGAACACGTGCTCGATGCGGCCGTTCTGCGACGACCAGCGTGAGCCGCTTCATGCAGCGTCATGCCGTCGACCGTGAAGGTCGGCAGCTTGCAGCGCGCGCGTCGAGCGCGAGCTGCTCGTCGCTCAGCACCTCGAACGGCACTTCGAGACGCTTCACCATCTCCTGCTGATACGGCGTGTCCTGCGTGCTCACGCCGAAGACCTCGGCGTGCAGCTTCGCGAGATCCTTGTGATGGTCGCGGAAGCCGCAGGTCTCCGGCGTGCAGCCGCGCGCGCCGGGAATGTCGTCCCACCCTGCGGCAGCTGCCGATCCGGCCGCCCGGTCATCGGATAGGCGTAGATGACGATGCGCGGCGCGGTGATCTTCGACAGATTCACGCGGCGGTTCGCGCGTCGACGGCAGCTCGAGATCCGGCATCGCCATCCCCTTAGATGACGCGCGCCGCCGTCGTCTTTCGGCCGCGGCAGGTTCGGCTGGCAGCTCGTTCAGGTTCGTCTGCTGCGGCATGCGCCAGCACCACGGATGCGCAGCGCGAACGCGAACGGCAGCCGAGAAGTCCGCGTCGCGTACCACTCAGCCTCCAGCCCAACTCAGTCCCTAGCCCCTAGCCCCTAGCCCCCAGCGATCCCCAGCCCCTACTGATTCAGATCCACCCAGACGCTCTTCACCTGCGTGTAGTGCTCGAGCGCGTGCATGCTCATCTCGCGGCCGAAGCCGCTCTGCTTGTAGCCGCCGAACGGCGCCGCGGTGTCGTAGACGTTGTAGGTGTTGATCCAGACCGTGCCGGCCTGCAGCTTGCGCGCGACGTAGTGCGCCTTCTTGATGTCCTTCGTCCAGACCGCGGCCGCGAGGCCGTAGTTCGAGTCGTTGGCGCGCGCGATCGCCTCGTCGACGTCGGCGAACTCGATCGCCGCGAGCACCGGGCCGAAGATCTCCTCGCGCGCGATCGTCATCTCGGGCGTCACGCCGTCGAACACCGTCGGCTGCAGGAAGTAGCCCTTGCCGGTGCCGATGTCGGCGCGGCCGCCGCCGGCGACCAGCGTGCGCGCCTTCCTTCTTGGCGATCTCGATGTAGCGCAGGTCGTTGTCGAGCTGCTTCTTCGACGAGATCGCGCCGAGCCGCGTCTTCGGATCCATCGGATCGCCGGGCGCCATCTTCTTCGCGCGCGCCGCCACCTTGTCGATGAACTCGCTCTTGATCGACTTGTCGACGAGCAGCCGCGATCCGGCGGCGCAGACTTCGCCCTTGCCGTAGAAGATGCCGGTCGTCGCGCCGCGGACGCGCGGCGTCGAGATCGGCGTCGGGGAACACGATGTTCGGCGACTTGCCGCCGAGCTCGAGCGTGATGCGCTTCAGCGTGTCGGCGGAGCCCCTCATGATCCCCTTGCCGGTCGACGTGTCGCCGGTGAACGCGATCTTGTCGATGCCGGGATGCTCGACGATCATCTGCCCGACCTGTCGATCCCGGCCCGGTGATGACGTTGAGCACGCCGGGCGGCAGGCCGACCTCGTGCGCGATCTCGGCGAGCGCGAGCGCCGTCAGCGGCGTCTGGCTCGCCGGCTTGATGATGACCGTGTTGCCGCACGCCAGCGCCGGCGCCACCTTCCACGCCGTCAGCAGCAGCGGAAAATTCCACGGCACGATCGCGGCGACGACGCCGACCGGCTCGCGCAGCGTGTAGGTGAGGTAGTTGCCCTTGACCGGAATCGTCTCGCCGTGGATCTTGTCGGCCCAGCCGGCGAAGTACTGGAAGCACTCGGCGGCCGCCGGCACCTCGATCTGGCGCGACTCGAAGATCGGCTTGCCGTTGTGCAGCGTCTCGAGCCGCGCGATCTCGTCGGCCTTCTCCATCAGCTTCTCGCCGATCTTCCAGACCAGCTCGCCCGCGCTCGCGCGCCGACAGCTTGCCCCACGGGCCGTCGAACGCCGCGCGCGCCGCCGCGACCGCGGCGTCGACGTCGGCCTGCTCCGCCGACGCGACTTCGGCGATCACCTCTTCGGTCGCCGGGTTGACGACCTCGATCGTCTTCCCGCCCGGCCGCGTCGCGCCACTCGCCGTTGATGAAGAGCTGCTTGCGCATCACTGCTGTCGTTGTCATACGTCATCTCACCGACGTATCAACACGAAGGACACGAAGGACACAAAGGAAAACTCGTTTACTTCGTGTCCTCGTGTCCTTCGTGTCTTCGTGATCAGCGTGTCGCAGTCTAGCTAGCCGTCTCGCCCGGTTTCAGCTCCAGCACCTGCACGCCCTTCGGCTCGACCAGCTCGCGCAGCTCCGCCGGCGTGCCGGTGAGCGCCGGGAACGTGCCGTAGTGCATCGGCACGACCTGCTTCACGCCGAGCAGCTCGCACGCCTTCGCGGCCTGCTCGCGGGCCCATCGTGTAGAGATCGCCGATCGGCAGGAACGCGATCGTCGGCCGGTACATCTCGCCGATCAGCCGCATGTCGCCGAAAGATCGCCGTGTCGCCGGCGAAGTAGATCGTCAGGCCGTCCTCGAACCTATCACGTAGCCGGTCGGCCGACGCCGAGATAGACGATCCGGCCGTCCTCCTCGACCGAGCTGCTGTGCACGGCCGGCGACCATCGTGATCGACAGGCCGCAGCGATCGTCAGCGTGCCGCCCGGGTTCATCCGGTGCACGTGTTCTGGAGCCCCTTCTGCTCGAGCCACACCGACAGTCTCGTAGTGGCGCGATCGACGTGCGCGCCGCTCGAGCGCGCGCGATCGACACCGCGTCGGCGGTGTGATCGCTGTGGCCGTGCGTGATCAGCATCAGATCGAGCGCGCCGATCTTCTTCGCCGACTCCGGGCAGGACGGGTTCGCCGGTCGACCCACGGGTCGAGCAGGATGCGCTTGCCGCCGGGCGACTGCAGCAGAAACGTCGCGTGGCCGAGCCAGGTGAATGGAGAGCGACTGACATTGGTAATTGGTAATTGGTAATTGGGTAATTGGATCGGTCGATCGGCAATCAATTACCCAATTACCAGATTACCCGATTACCAATTCTACTGTTCGGTCCTCACGTACTCGAAATCGATCGGCTGCTGGTTGATGCCGCGGCGCGGCGGCGCGATGTAGTTCGCGAACTTGCCGGGCTCGTAGACCGGCTTGGCCATGATGCTGAGCAGGTACTCGGTGTCGGCCGCCGACGGCAGCCAGTCGTACTTCCGCCGCTCCCACTCCTCCGCCGGCAGCGGCACGCCGTTCGGATCGAAATGGAAGCCGGAATACATGCCGATGCCGCGGTGGAACTTGCGGTCGGGCAGCCGCAGCCGATCCGACATGCCGTGCTGCTCGAGGATGCGGTTCCAGCGCGACGACGCCGGCGGCGCAGTCGCCGACGTACCAGTCGCGCAGCACCTCGTTCATCGCGTTGCGCATCAGGACCTCCTTCGTCACCGGCTTGCCGTCCTCGAAGAACTCCATGTTGTAGTACGCGTCCTTGACGACGTGCTCGTCGAAGGTGTCCTCCTTGGCGCGCCCCTTGAGGCCGTTGGCGAAGTACGACGCGGCGTTGCTCGACACCTCGCTGCCGTGCAGATCGAGGCTGAGGCTGAACCACTGGTTCAGGTGCTTCTGAATCGTCGGGATGTCGATGCCGCCGAGCTTCCGGACGTCCTCCGAGAAGCCGGCCTGCTTCATCAGCTGGCACGTGCGCTCGAGGATGCGCGCGATGCCGGTCTCGCCGACGAACATGTGGTGCGCTTCCTCGGTCAGCATGAAGCGCGTGGTGCGCGACAGCGGATCGAGCGAGCTCTCCGACAGCGACATCAGCTGCGACTTGCCGTCGCGGTCGGTGAACATCGTGAACATGAAGAAGTCGAGCCAGTTGTCGATCGGCTCGTTGAACGCTTCGAGAATGCGCGGCTTGTCGCGGTTGCCGCTCTGGCGCTCGAGCAGCTCCTCCGCCTCGTCGCGGCCGTCGCGGCCGAAGTAGGAGTGCAGCAGGTAGACCATCGCCCAGAGGTGGCGCCCTTCTTCGACGTTCACCTGAAACAGATTGCGCAGGTCGTACAGGCTCGGGCAGCGCTGCCCGAGCAGCCGCTGCTGCTCGACGCTTGCCGGCTCGGTGTCGCCCTGCGTGACGATCAGCCGCCGCAGCTGGTTGCGGAACTCGCCCGGCACTTCCTGCCACACCGGCTGGCCGAAAAAATCGCCGAAGCCGATGCGGCGATCGTGCACCGGATCGGCGAGGAAGATGCCCCAGCGATACTCCGGCAGCTTCACGTACTCGAAGTGCGCCCAGCCCTCAGGATCGACGCTGATCGCCGTGCGCACGTAGACCTGGTGGTAGTCCTGGAACCCCTGCGGCCCCATGTCGCGCCACCACTGGATGTACTTCGGCTGCCAGTGCTCGAGCGCGCGCTGCAGGCGCTTGTTGCCCGAGAGGTTGACGTTGTTCGGGATCTTCTCGGCGGAAATCATGACGCCTCGCAGTCAAGGACACAGAGGAGAACTAGAGTCGCACGTGGGTCTTTATTCAGGTGCGCTTCCAGTCGAACTCCGGCCGCCCCTGCTCGCCGTACACCTTCAGCGCGCCCTTCTCGCCGACGGCGTTCGGCCGCTGGAAGATCCAGTTCTGCCACGCCGTCAGGCGGCCGAAGATCTTCGTCTCCATCGTCTCCGGCCCGGCGAAACGCAGGTTCGCTTCGAGGCCGGTCATCGCGTCCGGCGAAAACGCCGCGCGCGCTTCGACCGCCACGCCGCACCTCGTCGTCCCAGTCGATTTCGTCCGGCGCGAAGGTGACGAGCCCGGCCTCCTCCGCCTCCGCGGCGTTGAACGGCCCCTCGTGCGCGAGCAGCTCGTCGACCTTCGCCGCGTCGTGCAGGAAGCGCGTCTGCAGGCGCGTCAGCCCGTTGCTCATCGGCAGCGGCCCGCCGTTCATCGGCGACAGCGCGATGACGTTCTCTTCGTCGTCGTCGTGGAGCATGTACGAGCGATCGGCGGCGAGCGCCAGCTCGAACAGCGACCCGGCGAACGCCGAACCCGGCTCGATGAACGCGAAGAACGTCCGCGCCGTCAGATCGAGCCGCTTGAGCGTGCGCTTCATGAAGAGGACGATTTCGCGGACCAGCCAGTGCGACTGGTGCTCGACCAGCGTCCGATCGATGGCGAGCACGGCGTCGCGATCGCCTTCCGTCCGGATCACCACGGTGCCGATCTCCGGCTCGTTGACGCGCAGCCGCAGCAGCGCATCGTCCAGCTCGCGAAACGCGCGCAGCGGCCAGAACTGATCGCCGGCGCTCGAGATCTCCTCGAGGCGTCGACGGTTGCGGACCGGTGGGCGCCTGCACGGTCAGCTCCGCGGTGCGCTTGTCGCGATTGAACGCCAGCGACACGGCGGAGTAGGTGTAGCCGCCGATCGGTGACCGTCGGGTTCAGCGGGTTCAGCGCGATGCCGGGACCAGCGCGCCGGACGATCGGACGCCGCCGCCAGCGCCTCGCGCGCGCTTCTGCACCGCGTCCTTGAACTGGCTGGTCGGGTAGACGGCGTCGACCAGCCCCCATTCGACCGCGCGCTTGCCTTTCACGCCTTCGACCAGCGTGCTGAAGAAATCGGCCAGGTCGCGCCGCACGCGGCGCTTGTCGACGACGCGGGTCAGGCCGCCGGTGCCGGGCAGCACCCCCAGCAGCGGCGCTTCGGGCAGGCTGACCGCGGAATTGCCATCGTCGACGAGGACGATCTCGTCGCAGGCCAGCGCCAGCTCGTAGCCGCCGCCGGCGCAGATGCCGTTGAGCGCGGCCAGAAACTTCAATCCCGAGTTGCGCGCTCGCGTCCTCGATGGCCAGCCGGGTCTCGTTGGTGAACTTGCAGAAGTTGACCTTCGCGCCGTGCGACGAGCCGCGCAGCATCATGATGTTCGCGCCGGCGCAGAAGATCCGCTCCTTGAGCGACGTGACGATCACGGTCGCGGACCTCCGGGTGCTCGAAGCGGATCCGCTGGATGGCGTCGGCGAGCTCGATGTCGACGCCGAGGTCGTACGAATTGAGCTTCAGCTTATAGTCGGGAGACAGGCCGGCGTCCTCGCGCACGTCCATGGACAGCGTGGCGATGGGGCCGTCGAACGCCAGCTTCCAGTGCTTGTAGCGGTCGGGGCGGGTATCAAACGTAATCATTGAAATTGAACGCTCGTTCAAACTACTTTAGAGCCATGCCAACCGTGGAGTCAACCACGTCGCCGAAACGCCGGCGGCTGAGGCGGCCGCGCAACGCGGATCCCAACGCCTCCACCCGGGTCGACATCCTGAAGAGCGCCGCCAAGGCGTTCCGCCGGCTCGGCTATCACGGCGCGACCGTCGAACAGATCGCCGCGGCGCTGCACATGAAGAAGGGCAATCTCTACTACTACTTCAAGAACAAGGAGGAGATTCTCTTCGCCTGCCACCAGTACTCGCTCGACGAGCTCAATCGACTGCTCGAGGAAGTGGAACGCAGCGGGCTGTCTGCCGGACGAAAAGCTGCGCCGACTGATCGTGGCGTTCGTGCACACGATCCTCGACGAGTTGCACGGCACGGCGCTGTTTCTGGATCTGGAGGCGTTGTCGCCGGCGCACCTGAAAGCGGTGATCGCCCGCCGCGACACCTTCGATCGCGGAGTGCGGCGCGTGCTCGAGGAAGGGATGGCCACGGGGACGTTCGGACCCGGCGACGCCAAGCTGCTCGCCTTCGCGCTGTTCGGCGCCGTGAACTGGATCCCGCGGTGGTTCAACCCGGACGGCCCCGCGAGCTCTCAGGAGATCGCCGATCACTTCGCCGATTTTCTGATTGGTGGACTGCGCGCGCAGCGCCAGACGCGGGGCTGAAGCCCGCGCTACGCCATGTCCGCTGCGCGGCCCGTTCAGCGCCGCGATTTCACCCCTGCCGCAGCGCCGTGATCGGATTGAGTCGCGCGATCCGCACGGCTGGGACCAGCGTCGCCACCACCGTGACGACGAGCACGACGGCTGCCGCGAGCCCGAAGGTCAGCGGATCGTTGACCGAAATCCCCCACACCAGGTGTCGCAACGTCGTCGCGGCGAGCCGCGCGGCGAGCGCGCCAATGCCAACGCCCGCGACCGCGAGGATCACACCGGGTGTCGCGGCAACCGCGATCGCCTGACGCGATGATGCCCCGAGCGCGATCCTGATGCCGAGCTCGCGACGACGTTCGGCAACGGTGTTGGCGACGAGGCCGTAGAGGCCGACCGCCGCGAGCATCAGCGCGAGAACCGCGAGCGCGCCGAGCAGAACGGTTTGCGACCGCTGCGTCGCAACCGCTTCCGAGCGCACGTCGTCGAGCGTGCGGAACTTCGCGAACGGCAGCAGCGGATCGACCGTTTCGACGGCACGCTGCATCTCGGCGGCGATGCCCTTCTGCGGTGCGCGCAGACGCACGAACCAGCTCGGGGAAAACCAGGTGTGCACCATCTTGAGGTACGCCGCGTTGGTCTGCGCCGCGGGAATGTAGCTGGCCGGCACCGGCGCGACCGGCCCGAAGTTGCCCCAGCCGGCCTTCTGCTGAACGTCCCCGACGATGCCGACGATCGTGCGCGCGACGCCGCCGCCGGCGATCTGACGGCCAATCGGATCCTGATCCGGCGACGAGCGCGCGACGAACGCCTGATTGACGACGATGACGGGCGCGGCGCTCGCGACATCGGCCTCCGTGAACACACGGCCACGGATGACCGGAATGCGCAGCGTCTGGAAATACCAAGGCGTCACGTACGTCTGGTTCATGATCGGGATCGTCTCGGCGCCGGGCTTCGCGCCGACCCAGCGCGCGCCGAGGTTGAGCGCGCGTTCGTACGGCAGCGTCAACGATGCGGCCGCGTTCTCGACGCCGGGGATCTGCTGCATGCGCGAGAGCGACGCGTCGAAGAACTGATTCACCTTCTCCGGCGTCTGATAGCGCGCGTCCTGCAGCGACAGGGTCGCCGTCATCACCTGCGATGGATCGAAGCCGGCGCGAAGTGTCGCCAGCCGTGTCGAAGCTGCGAATCAGCAGTCCCGCGCCGACGAGCAGGACGACACCAAGCGCCACTTCAGCGACGACCAGGACGCGGCGCGGCCAACTGCGCGCCGCGCCGGCGATCGAGCCGCTGCCCGAGTCCACGAGCGTCGCGCGGAGATTGACGCCGGTCGCCTGCAGCGCGGGCACCAAACCGAACACGACGCTGGTGCCGAGCGCGCTGAGCGACGTGATCGCAAGCACGCGCGCGTCCAGGCCGATGCGGGTCGGTGCAACGCCGAAGGCGTTTTCCAGCAGCGTCGCGAATGCGCGTAACCCGCCGTACCCGAGCAGCACGCCCGCCGCGCCGCCGAGTGCGGCGAGCACAACGCTCTCGGTCAGCAACTGGCGAACGATCGCCCAACGTCCGCCGCCGAGCGCGATGCGCGTCGCCATTTCGGGGGCGCGCGCGACGCCGCGCGCCATGAGGAGACCGGCGATGTTCACGCATCCGATCAGGAGCACGACGGCGACCGCGCCCCACAGAATCAGAATCGGCTGGCGGACCTGATCGGTCTGGCCGCGCTGCAGCGGAATCAGCTGTTCGCGCGCCTGGTTGGCCGGATTGCGATAGAGATCGTCGATCGCTGGTTGCGCGACGCCGCCGATCTCCGCGTCGGCCTGGGTCCACGTCACACCCGGCTTCAGCCGGGCGATGATCTCGTAGTTCTGCCCGCCGCCTTCGCAGGTCCGGCACGGCCGTACCGGGGTCCACAGGTCCATCGGTCCGCCGGTCGTGAAGCCATCGGGCATCACGCCAACGATCGTGTGCGGCTCGCCGCGCAGCGTGATCGAACGGCCGAGTGCGCCTGGATCGCCGTTGAACAACCGCGTCCACAACTGATGGCTGAGAATCGCGGCAGCGGGACCGCCGGCCCGATCCTCGTCGGCGGTGAACTCGCGGCCGATGGCGGGCGGCACGCCGAGCACGCGGAAGAACGCCGCCGACACGCGCTGCTGCTTCACGTACTCGGCATGCGTGCCGACGACCATGTTCACGCCGGTCGATCCAAATCCGCCAGCGGTCGTCGCCAGTTCGACGGAGGTAACTCCCGCGCTGCAGCGCTTCCCAGGTTCCGCCAGTCTGGCCGTACCCGATGCCGCCGCGCGAGAAACGCGTGACGACTTCGGCCAGCCGCTCGGGTTGCGGGTACGGGAGCGGGCGCAGCAGCACGCGATCGACGACGGTATAGATCGCAGTGTTCGCGCCGATGCACAGCGCCAGCGTAAACACCGCGGCGATCGTGAACGTCGGCGCCTTCAGAAGAACGCGGATGGCGTATCGCAGATCGCGCATATTGCCACCTTAGACGGAAACTGCCGCGGCAATGTTGACCACTCTGCAGCCCTGGCACGCCACCTAGCGCCACGGCGTGTCACAGCGGGGTCGCCGCGTCGCACCCCGGGGTCAGACACCACTCTGACCCCACTCTGACCCGGGTCAGGCACCTCGGGCGCGGAGCTTGAAGCGCTGGATCTTGCCGGTCGCCGTCTTCGGCAACTCGGCCAGGAACTCGACCCAGCGCGGGCGTTTGTATTCCGCCAGCCGCTCGCGCACGAACTGCTGCAGTTCCTTCGCCAGCTCAGGCGTGCCGGCCACGCCTTCGCGCAGGACGACAAACGCCATCGGTTTGACGAGCGTGTCGTGATCCTCCCGGCCGACGACGCCGCTCTCGAGCACAGCCGGATGGGCGATCAGCGCGTTCTCGACCTCGACCGGACTCACCCACAAACCACCGACCTTCAGCATGTCGTCGGAGCGGCCGGCGTACCAGAAGTAGCCCTCCGCGTCCTGGGTGTACTTGTCGCCAGTCCGAAGCCAGCGGCCTTCAATCGTGTGCTTCGTCTTCTCGTGCTGATTCCAGTAGCCGGCGCAGACCGAGTCGCCCTCGATCCAGAGATTCCCAATCTCCCCAAGCGGCATCGGCTGTCCGGCATCGTCCAGAATCCGTGCGCCGTAGCCCTCGACGATCAGGCCGCTCGAACCTGGACGGATCTGTCCCGGCCGGTTCGAGATGAACATGTGCCCGGCTTCCGTGGACCCGATGCCGTCCAGGACGTCGACACCGAATCGGTGCTTGAATCGTTCGTAGAGCGCGGGCGGCAGCGCTTCGCCCGCGGAGACGCCGAGACGGATCGATGAGAGGTCGAAATCCGGCGCCGCGTCGGGACGTTGATGCGCCAGCAACATGCCGTAACTCGTCGGCACGGAATAGAACAACGTCGGCCGGTGCTTCTCGATGACCTCGTACACGTGCTGCGGCGTCGGCGGACCCGGCCACAGGATCGACGTCGCGCCAACCGAGAGGGGAAAGAAGAGCGCGTTGCCGAGGCCATACGCGAAGAACAGCTTGGCCACGCTGAAGCAGCGGTCCGACGGCAGGATGCCGAGCACGCCCTTCGCAAACAGCTTCGAACAGATGACCATGTCATGGTGCAAATGAACGCAGCCCTTCGGCGCCCCGGTGCTCCCCGAGGAATACAGCCAGTGGGACGGCGCGTCCCGGCTGGTCGGCTCGGCATCGAGGACATCGGAGCCTTCGCCGACGAGCGCGCGCGGTCCCTGCGGGTCCGCGTCAGCGACGACGACGTGTCGGACCACTCGGCGCGACATCGCCGGCCACGCGCTCGAACGGCGCCAGAAGCTCCGGACTGACGATGACGACGCCCGCCCGCGAGTCGCGAACGACGTATTCATAGTCTTGCGGTTTCCACAGCGTGTTCAACGGCACCGGCACAGCGCCGATCTTGATGGCGCCGAAGAAGGCGTAGAAAAACGCCGGCCCGTCGAGGAGCAGGAGAAGGACTCGCTCTTCCGGACGCACCCCGTAACGGTCGCGCAGGGCGGTCCCGGCGCGGTTGACGTTGCGCAGCAGCTCCTCGTACGTCACTCGCGCGTCGCCGCATTCGATCGCGATATGCGCTCCGCGCCCTTCGTCGACGTGCCGATCGATGAACCAGCTCGCGCTGTTGAACGTCGCCGGGATGCCGAGCGATTCAGCGGTCTCGGTCATCACGTCCGGGCCGGTGTCAACAGTTGGACGATCTCGTCAGGAAATGTCCGCGGTGCGAACGTGGCGGCGTCCACGCAGGCGACGCGATACGACGCTTCGCAAATCAGACGGCCGGTGCCTCGTTCGTGGATGTCGAACGCGAACCCGACGCGGCGGTCGGTGAGTCTCGGCGACGCCCACCCCGACCGATAGCCGGTCGCCGAGCTTGGCCGGCGATCGGAACCGCGACTGCAGCGACGTGCGCGGCATGAACACCTTCAGCGAGCGCAGCATCTCGAAGCGATCGCGGCCGAGCCGCAGGAACAGTTCCTCTTCAGCGTTCTCGAAGTAGCGGAAGAACACGCCGAACCAGACGATGCCCGCCGGATCGGTATCGGGCCACATGACGCGCATGTCGACATGATGGAAGAGTGCCACGGGCCGATATAATACTGATAAGTGTCCCGCGTCATCCCGCTGACGGCCGCCACGCCGGCGCAACCGAGAGCTCCAAAGCCGGACTGGCTGAAAGTGCGCGCGCCCGGCTCGCCGCGCTACCTGCGGCTCAAGGGCCTGATGCGCGAGCTGAACCTCCACACGGTCTGCGAAGAGGCCCAGTGCCCGAACATCGGCGAGTGCTGGAACCACGGCACCGCGACGTTCATGATTCTCGGCGACGTCTGCACGCGCGCCTGCTCGTACTGCGCGGTGTCTCACGGCAGGCCATCGGCGGTGGACACGGCAGAGCCGCGCCGAGTCGCTGACGCCATCAGGACGCTGGATCTCGACTACGTCGTGATCACGTCGGTCGATCGCGACGATCTGCCAGACGGCGGCGCCTCGATCTTCGCGGACACCATCCGCGAAACGCGCGCACGTCTGTCCGGCGTGCCGGATCGAGGTGCTGATCCCCGATTTCCAGGGCAGCGAGGCGGCGCTGCGCGCGGTGCTCGACGCGCGTCCCGACATCCTCAATCACAACACGGAGACCGTGCCGCGTCTGTATCGCATGGCGCGCTCCGGGGGGCGCTATGCGCGCACGCTGGAGCTGTTCGAGCGGTCGCGCCGCTACGCGCCCGAGATCCCGACCAAGAGCGGCGTGATGGTCGGCCTTGGCGAAGAGCGCGACGAGCTGATCGCGACGCTCCAGGATCTGCGACGCGTCGGCTGCGGAATCCTGACCATCGGTCAGTACCTCCGCCCGTCCGCGGCGCACGCGCCGATGGCGCGCTACTACCACCCCGACGAGTTCCGCGAGCTGAAGGAGCGGGCGCTCGAGATGGGGTTCGTGCACGTCGAGTCGGGTCCCCTCGTCCGCAGCTCGTATCACGCCCACGAAACCGCCGACGCCTACGCGGCCGCAGCCCGGTAAGCAGCCCTGAAGGGCGGCGCGGGTTCCCATGCTGGACTCACGCGCCTGTCAAGGTCACGGTCAGGTAAGCACCGCGGCCGGCTGCACGCTACACTTGACCATCGCCACGCCTCCTGCATCCATCTCCGACCTCCGGCAGCGCCTCGCCGCCGAGCGATACGTGGCGGATACCGGGCTCGCGGTATCGGTGTTTCTCGCCATGCGCTTGAGACGACCGCTGTTCGTCGAGGGCGAGGCGGGTGTCGGCAAGACCGCCCTGGCCGCCGCGATGGCTGCCGCGCTCGACACCGATCTGATTCGCCTTCAGTGCTACGAAGGCCTCGACGTCAGCCACGCGCTCTACGAGTGGGACTACGCCCGGCAGCTGCTCGAGTTGCGCATCCTCGATGCGACCCACGCGCTCGATCGAGAGGGCGCGCGGCGGCAGCTGTACAGCGAAGCGTTTCTCATCAAGCGGCCCCTGCTTCGCGCCATCGATCCGGCGCGCACCCGCCCTGCCGTCCTGCTGATCGACGAGATCGATCGCGCCGACGAGGAGTTCGAAGGCTTTCTCCTCGAGATGCTCGCCGAGTTTCAGATCACGATTCCGGAGCTCGGCACGGTGAAGGCGGCTGAACCTCCCCTCGTCATCCTCACGTCGAACCGCACGCGCGAGGTGCACGACGCGCTGAAGCGGCGCTGTCTGTATCAATGGATCGACTATCCATCGTTCGAGAAGGAACTGGCGATTGTTCGCCAGCGCGTGCCGGAAGCGTCGGCCCAGCTCGCGGAGCGGGTGACGGCGATGGCGCAGGAGCTGAGAACCGCGGAGCTCTACAAAATGCCGGGCGTGTCCGAGACCATCGACTGGGTGGCCGCGCTGGTGGCGCTCGACCGCCAGACGCTCGATGCGGAGGCCGTCGACGAGACGCTCGGCGTCGTGTTGAAGGCGAAGGAAGATCTGGAGGCGCTTCGCGGCCGGCGCGCGTCGGAACTGCTCGATCGCGCCATCGCGCGTCGCGCATGAGCCTCCTCGAGAATCTGCTGACCTTCGGCCGCCTGCTCAAACGAGCCGGCATCGACACCCACGCCGGCCGCACGACCGACGTCGTCGAGGCGCTCGCGCACGTGAACCTCGACTCGCGAGACGAGGTCTATCACGCGTGCCGTGCGCTGCTCGTCCACCGCAAGGATCAGATCCCGATCTTCGACGTCGCCTTCGATGCCTTCTGGCGGGCACATCGCGCCGAGACGATTCGGAACCGCCGCCGCGACCAAGCACGCCAGTGGCGGCATATCAGTCGTCGACCTGCGCGGCGTGGTCGGGCCGGGAGAGACAACGGACGAGGCGCCAGATGACGATGCGACCGACCCCGAACGGGTGGCGACCTGGAGCGACCGCGGCGGCACCGCGAACCGGGACTTTGCCGAGCTCACCGCGGACGAACTCGCCGAGGCGCGCCGGGCGCTGGCACGCCTGGCCTGGACTCCCGGCGAACGGCGGACGCGGCGGTGGGTGCGCGGACGAGGCGCCCGCGTCGATCTTCGACGCGCGATCGCCGAAAGCCTGCGCACCGGCGGCGATGTCGTGCGCCTGCCGCGTCGCAAGCGGCGGATACGGCCACGCCCGCTGGTGCTCCTCTGCGACGTGAGCGGCTCGATGGAACGCTACTCGCGCATGCTCCTGCAATTCGCCCACGCGGTGACGCGCCGCCACCAGCGGGTCGAGACATTCCTGTTCTCCACGCGGCTCACACGAGTCACCAGGGAGCTTCGCCTCAGCGGAGCGGACGACGCGCTCGCCTCGGTTTCACGAGCGGTGACGGACTGGTCCGGCGGTACACGCATCGGTCAGGCGGTTCGAGAGTTCCATCAGCGCTGGAGCCGCCGGGTCCTGCATCGCGGTCCGGTCGTGCTGCTCATCTCCGATGGGTGGGACCGTGGCGATCCGGTGGAACTCGGGGAACAGATCGCGCGGCTGCAGCGAAGCTGCCATCGGCTGGTGTGGCTGAACCCGCTGATCGGCACCACCGACTACGCGCCGCTGACGCGCGGGCTGCAGGCGGCGCTGCCGTTCGTGGACGATTTCCTGCCGGCGCGCACGTTGAATAATCTCGCGGACCTGGCGGTACACTTGAACGCCCTGGGATAAACGCCGTAGAGCCTACATGGATATTTTCGGTTCGTATACGTTCAACGCACCGTCGGATCGGGTTTGGACGCTGCTGATGGATCCCACCGTGCTCTCATCCTGCATTCCGGGGTGCGAGAAGTTCGAGGCGGACGGCGAAGGACGCTACAACGTCACGCTGACGGTCGGCCTCGCGGCCATCACCGGCACGTACCACGGGACGGTCGTGCTCGCCGACATGAATCCGCAGACGTCGTACCGCCTGGTCGTGGAAGGACAGGGACGGCCCGGGTTTGTGAAGGGCAGTTCAGTGATCGCTCTTCGCGCCGACGGGGCGACCACAGTGGTCGACGTGAGCGGGGCCGTACACACGGGCGGTCCGATCGCGCGCGTCGGCCAGCGGCTCATCGGCGGCGTGGCGAAGATGATGCTCGACCGGTTCTTCGCCTGCCTGCAGTCGAAGGTGACTTAGGGCGACAGCATCTGGGATGTCTCTCATGTCCGATGACGATCGTTCAGAACCGCCACCCACAGCGGTCGTTGCCGAGAGCAAGGGGCACAGGTACCCTCGCTGAGTCCACGATCAGCACGCCCCACACGCAGGACATGATCCGCCAGCTGCCCCCGCTCGCAGAGGCGACAGTGGCCGCTCGACCCTACTCGCTTCGAGGCGCGAACGAGTCCACGTCGAGCCGATGGGGAGCGCTCGAGCTCCGCCGGAAGATCGCCGACGGGGGTTTTGGCACGGTGTATCGGGCCTGGGATCCCGCTCTCGAACGCGAAGTCGCCTTGAAGGTATTGCGAACGGCCGATCGATCCTGGAGCGTCATCCAGGAAGGCCGCCTGCTCGCGCGGGTCCGGCATCCGAACGTCGTCACCGTCTACGGCGTCGACGAGTACGAGGGGACCGTCGGCTTGTGGATGGAGTGGGTCGAAGGTCTCACGCTCACGCAGGTTCTGGCCGCACGGGGGGTGCTCGGAGGGCAGGAAGCGGCGCGCATCGGCATTGATGTCTGTCGCGCCGTCGCGGCCGTGCACAAGGCTGGCCTCCTCCATCGCGACATCAAAGCGCACAACGTCATGCGCGAAGCCGATGGCCGCGTGGTCCTGATGGATTTCGGCGCCGGCGAGATCCGGACGGAGCACTTGTTGGCGGAACCACGGTTGATCGGGACCCCGTTGTACCTGGCGCCAGAAATTCTCGACGGTCAACCCGCCACCATTGCCAGCGACATCTACAGCCTCGGCGTGCTCCTGTATCACCTCATGACGATGCGGTATCCGGTCGAAGGTGAGACGTTCGACGGCATCGCCGCGATGCATGCACGCCGGCAACGGACACCGCTGTCTGATCACCGGCCCGATCTACCACCGCGTCTCATGCAGGTCGTCGAAGGCGCGCTGGAGCGCGATCCGGCACGCCGGTATCGCGGCGCAGGGGTGATGGAACACGATCTGGTGAGCGTGCTCGATCTCCAGAACGCGTTGGACGAGACGGTTGCACACGACATCACCGCTCGCAGGCGCCGTCGGATCCCCTCTGTCGCCGTGCTGCCGTTCGAGAATCTCGGACCCGACCAGGACCTCGAGTACTTCTGCAACGGGCTTGCGGAGGAGCTCCTGACGGGACTGGGCAAGGTGCCGGGACTTCGTGTGGCCTCGCGAACATCGTCCGTTCACGTCAAGCAGACCGAGACCGACATCAGAACCATTTGCCGGCTCCTCGACGTCGATGCAGTGTTGGAGGGCACGGTTCGGAAAGCCGGAGACCGTCTGCGAATCTCCGCGCAACTGGTCAGCGCCGAAGACGGATGCCATCTCTGGTCCGAGGGCTACGACCGCCGCACGGCCGACGTGTTCGCGGTGCAGGATGAAATCGCCCGGAGTGTCGTGGACCGTTTGAAGGTCACGCTGGCCGAGTTCCCGCGGCAACCACTCATCCGTCAGCACACGCAGAATCCGCGAGCGTATCAGTGTTATTTGAAGGGCCGATTCTACTGGACACGCCGTTTTCATGGCGGTCTGAATGCGGCGCTCGAACAATTCCAGAAGGCCATCGAAGAGGACGCCGGCTACGCGATGGCCTACGCCGGAGTGGCTGACGCCTATTCGTTCATGGCCGTCTACTCGGTTCAGAGGCCGTGCACCGCGTTTGCGTATGCATCAGTGGCCGCCGAGCGAGCGCTCGCGATTGACCCCGAGCTGCCGGAGGCGCATACATCGCTGGCATTCATCAAGCTTCAGAACGACTGGAACTGGACCGAAGCCGAACGCGAGTTTCGCCGGGCATTGGAGCTCGACCCAACCCAGACGTTGCCCCGGCTCTACCATTCATGGCTGATGGTGCTGCAAGGCGACAGCGCCGGCGCGATCATCGAGGCGCGAAGGGCGCAGGAGATCGAACCACTGTCACCCCTGGTCAATGCCGGCACCGCGCACACGCTGTTTCTGGCGCGGCGTTACGACGAGGCCGTGACGGAGTGTGAAAAGAGTCTCGAAGTCGATCCCAATTTCATTTTCGCGATTCACGTGATGGGCATGTGCCGTGCGCAACAGGCGCGGCTGACCGAGGCGATCGAAATTGGTGAGCGAACCGTGTTGATGTCGGGCCGCGCGCCATTCTACCTGGGCGTGCTCGGGCACTACTACGCCAGGAGTGGCGCGAGCGACAAGGTGCGCGACATTCTTGCAGAACTCGCGGGCCTTGCTGATACACGGTACGTTCCGCCGCATTGCTTCGTGTACATCTATGCAGGGGCGAACGACCTCGACCGAGCATTCGAGTGGCAGGCCAAGGCCCATGACGACGGAGCATCACCCTTCTACTATTTCTC
Source organism: uncultured Acidobacteriota bacterium (assembly GCA_963792175.1). Classification (GTDB taxonomy): domain Bacteria; phylum Acidobacteriota; class Vicinamibacteria; order Vicinamibacterales; family CAVVIG01; genus CAWBVG01. The sequence continues at coordinate 59,341 of CAWBVG010000011.1, read as the reverse complement.
GCCTCTCATCGAAAATCTCCACGGCGATCCTCGTCACACCGCTGACTTGCGCCGCAGGGGTTTGCGGATCGAGTGAGCGCTATACGCCGACGCTGTCCCGCGCAAACGCCGCGGGATCGGCCGGGAGCGGTACCTGGGCGACGATCGTCGTTCCGCAGCCAGGTTGCGTCTCGATTGAGAGGTCACCTGCAACCAGCTTCAGACGCTCTCTCATGCTCGTCAGACCGAGACCGCCCGCCTGTGAAACAGATTCGGGATCGAATCCGCGGCCGTCGTCGCGCACGGTCAATCTGAGGGCCTCCGGTGTTCCCCGGAGGTTCACCGTAAAACGGACCGCGGAGCTGTGCCGCACCGCATTCTGCAAGGCCTCCTGCAACACCCTGAACAGACAGAGCGCGATGTCGGGCCGCACGCTGTCGGGCACGTCCTGGTGGCTGAAGTCGACTTCGACTTTCTGACGGGCCGAGACTTCCGAACAGAATCCCCTGATCGCCGGGACGATGCCGAGCAATTGCAGCTTGGACGAGTGCAGTTCGTGCGACAGCGCCTGGACGTCGCCTGCAATTCCCAAGGCCTGGCGTCGCAGGATGTCAATCGATCCGCGAAGCTCGGTTGCCGGAGCCGATGACAACTGCTTCAGTTGTTCCAACGCGATCGACAGCAGCGCCAGCCGTTGACCGATGTCGTCGTGCAGATCTCGCGCGATGCGGGCCCGCTCGGCTTCCTGCGCTTCGAGCAGGCGACGGCTCCAACTCGAGAGGACTTCTTCCGCGTGCTTGCGCGGCGTGACATCCGCGACCATTCCCACCATCCGAACCAGATTGCCCGCGTCGTCGAAGTACGACGCGGCTGCACCGCTCCACCCAGATCAGGGAGCCGTCCGGCCGGTACATGCGATAGCTGACGAGCAACTGCGGGTGCTCGGGGTTCAGCGCGCCCAGTGCGGCCTCGACGCGATTCCGGTCGTCGGGGTGAATCCTGGCGAGTGCCTGCTGGCCGGTCATCGGCGTCTCGGCATCGATGCCGAGAATGTGGCTGGATTCACCGGAGCGGACGATGGCGTCAGTGGCCGCGTCCCAGGTATACGCGAACATCTTTCCCGCTTCGACGGCCAGCCGCAGACGCTCCTCGCTGTCGCTCAACGCCTGCTGTGCCTGCTTGCGCTCGGTGATGTCGCGGCTCACGCTGACGTAATAGCGCCGGTCGTCGAGCGTGACCGGCTTGATGTTGATCTCCACTGGAAAGACCGAGCCGTCTTTCCGCCGGTGCACGCTCTCGAGCAGCGCGAAACCTGCTTGATCGCACTGCCGCGCGACTTCCTTGAGCGCGGCATCAGTGGCATTCGGATTGATGTCCCGCACAGTCAGAGACGAGCAACTCTTCCCGGCTGTAGCCCAGTTCACGACAGGCCTTGTCGTTCACGTAGAGGAATCGCCGTGTCGCGGCCTCGATGATCTCGAGCGAATCATTGGAGCGGTCGAGCAGGTTGCGGAACAAATCGAACGACTGTTCACGCTGCTTGCGTTCCGTGATGTCCTGGACAGTCCCTCGAAGTCCCGACACACGGCCATCCGCGTCACGCTGCGCTTCGCCGCGCGCGGTGATCCACTTGCGTGAACCGCTGCTGAACATCTCGACATCGAGTTCGTACAGGCGTACCGGAACGAAGCGTCTCGTCGGCGCAGCGTCTGATTCGTTCCCAGTGTTCCGGCGGGTACAGGTGCGGATGATTCCCGGCAAGGGCAGCGGGCGAGCCGGGCTCCAGTCCGGCAATGCGAAAGAGCTCATCCGACCACACGACTTCGTCCGTGTCGCGGTCCCATTGCCAGCTGCCAAGGGCCGCCAGTCGCTGCGCTTCCCTGAGCTCCGTCTCCTTCCGGCGCAAAGATTCTTCCGCCTGTTTGCGCTCGGTGATGTCGACGCACGATCCGATATAGCCGGCCAACGAGCCATCCAACGCCAACAGCGGCATGCCCGTATCGAGTACCCATCGGTACTCGCCATCGTGCCGCCCGAGCCGGTATTCCACCTTGAACGGCTCGCGCCGTCCGAACGCCGCACCCAGCACCTCGAGCCATTTCGGCAGGTCGTCAGCATGGATCGAGTCACGCCATCCGTCGCCGAGCTCTGCCAGCAGCGTGCGACCGGTGAAGGCCAGCCACGGGGTGTTGACGTAGATGCAGCGTTTGTCGTCGTCCGACATCCAGATCAAGACCGGGGCAATGTCTGCCACGACCCGGAAGGACTCTTCGCCTGCACGACCGGTTTCGCCCGGCGGACGATTTCCTGGGGACGTCTGAGAGACGCTGCTCATATCAGATCCTCCAGGTGGACGTGCTGTCCTGATCACAGATTCTGTTGTACCCGCCGCCGTTGCCGACAGTGCCTGTGAGGTATCACCCGAGGATCGAGTCTCGGAGGCTTTGTTACAGCTGCTCTTAGACCCGCGCCAGCGCTGCCTTCAGCGCCCGCCCGGTGAAGACCTCCACCATCGCGCGCCGGTATTCCTCGCTGGCATGGATGTCCGCGTTGACGTCCTGGAGTTTCGCGCCCGCGTTCTGCGCCGCGGCATCGACGGTGGCCGCGGTCGCCGGCTTCCCCGCCAGCGCCTTCTCGACATCGGTCAGCCGCGTCGCGTGCGCGCTGGCGCCCGTGACGCCGATGCGCGCCGACTGAATCGCGCCGTTCTTCACGTCCACCGCCGCGGCGACGCCGACGATGGCGAAGTGTGATGCACGCTGATGGAGTTTGGCGTAGGCGGCAGATTTCACGGGAGTGAACTGCACGCCGGCGATGATTTCGTCGGCGGCCAGATCCACCGTGAAGAGGCCCTTGAAAAAGTCGGCGGCCTTCACGACCCGCCAACCCTTCGGACCTTTGAGGTGAATCTCGGCGTCGAGCGCGAGCATGACCGCGGGATAGTCGGCCGCCGGATCGGCGTGCGCGAGGCTGCCGCCGAGCGTGCCCCGGTTGCGGACCTGCGGATCGCCGATATCGCCCGCGCATTCCGCGATCGCGGGACACGCCTTGCGCAGCAGCGCGGAGGAGGCGACGTCGTGATGGACCGTGCCCGCGCCGATTTCGATCTTCCCGTCCTTCTCGCGAATGCCGGCGAGGCCGGGAATGCGCGCGATGTCGATCAATACCTTGGGCTCGCTGAGGCGCAGCTTCATCAGCGGCACCAGGCTGTGGCCGCCGGCGATGAACTTGCCGTCGCCGTTGCTCGCTCCCAGCTTCGCCAGCGCATCGTCGAGCGACGTCGCGCGGCTGTATTCGAAGGGTGAAGAGATCACGACCGTCCTCCCTGGCCAGACTGGATGATGCGCCACAGTTTTTCAGGCCGCAGCATCATGTCGATGTGCTTCACGCCGAACTCGCTGAGCGCGTCGACGGCGGCATTCACGATGCTCGGCGTCGATCCGAGCGTGCCTGCTTCGCCGACGCCTTTCGCCCCGAACGGGTTGCACGGCGTTGGCGTCACGGTGGCGTCGAGTTCGAACCGCGGAAAATCAATCGCGCGCGGAATCGCGTAGTCCATGAACGATCCCGTCAGCAGCTGACCATCGTCGCTGTAGGCAACCTCTTCGATCATCGCCTGGCCGATGCCCTGCGCGAGACCGCCGTGGATCTGTCCCTCGACGATCAGCGGATTGATCAGCACACCGGCATCGTCCACCGCCACCATCTTCAACAGCGTCGGCTCGCCGGTCTGCCGATCGACCTCGAGCATCGAGATGTGACAGCCGAACGGGTAGGTGTTGTTGGCGGGCTCGAAGAACGCCTCGTCGCTCAAGCCCGGTTCGAGGCCCGGAGGCAGCGGAACCGGCACGTACGCGTACGCGGCCACGGCCGCGAACGGCTTCGCGGACGCCGGCGATCCCTTGACGCCGATCGTGCCGTTCTCGAACACGATGTCGTCCTCGTGCGCTTCGAGCATCGCGGCGGCGTACTTCGCCATTTTCGCCTTCACTTTGGCGCCGGCGAGGTGCAGCGCCGTTCCGCCAACCGCCTGCGACCGGCTGCCGAACGTACCGATGCCCTGCTTCACGACGCCGGTGTCGCCGTGCAGAATCCTGATGTGCTCGATCGGCACGCTGAATTGATCCGCCAGCATCTGCGCGAACGTCGTCTCGTTGCCCTGGCCGTGCGGCGACGCGCCGGTCGTGGCGCTGATCCGGCCGTCGCGCTCGATCGTGACCTGCGAATGCTCCCAGCCGCCGGTGGGCAGCGCGGCCGACGGCCCGAGACCGCAGACCTCCACGTACATCGACAGCCCGAGACCGACGAGCCGTCCCTGCTTGCGCGCGGCGTCGCGCTCCGCCTTCAGCTGATCCCATTTGGCGTTCTTCAGCGCAAGGTCGAGCGCCTTCTCGTAATCGCCGGAGTCGTAGACCGCGCCCATTTGGGTCGCATACGGGAACTTGTCCGGCTTGATGAAGTTCTTGCGGCGGACGTCGGCCGGATCCATCTTCAACTCTCGCGCGAGCATATCCATCGCGCGCTCGACGAAGTAGGTCGCCTCGGGTCGCCCGGCGCCGCGATACGCATCGGTTGGCGTCTTGTTCGTGAAGACCTCGGTCAGCGTCGTGCGAATCGCCGGGATGTCGTAGGTGGCGTTCGCCATCATCATCGTGAGCGTCGGGATGGCGGCGGTCAGGAGCATGTTGTAGGCGCCGATGTCGGCAATCAGCCGGATCTTGAGTCCGAGCACCGTCCCGTCGCGCTTCGCCGCCAGGTCCACGTAGGCGAGGATGTCGCGGCCGTGCGTCGTGGCGACGAACGCCTCTGAACGATCCTCCGACCATTTCACCGGGATACCGAGGCGCTTGGACACCGCCGCCGCGACGTACTCTTCTCCGTAGATGTTGATCTTCGCGCCGAAACCGCCGCCGACTTCGGGCGCGATGGCCCGCACCTGATCCTGGCCGAGGCCGGTCATCGCCGCGATGAACGACCGGAGGATGTGCGGGTTCTGCGTCGACGACCAGATGGTCATCGTCTCCTTGCCCGGCTCGTAATGCGCGACGACGCCGCGGCCTTCCATCGCACTCGGCGCGAGACGCTGATTCATCATGCGCTGCGAGATGACGACCTCCGCTTTCGCGAAGGCGGCGTCGATCGCCGAGTCGTCGACCTCGAAGGTCGGAGACACGCCAGTGCCGCTGGGGACGAGCGCCACCGCGAGGTTGTTGGGGAATTTCTCATGGATCACCGCCGGCTTCCCGGTCATCGCCTGTTCGAGGTCGACGACGGCCGGCAGCGTGTCGTAGGTGACGACGATGGCGTCAGCCGCGTCGCGCGCGACGTAGCGATCCGCGGCGACGACGACGGCAACGGGTTCGCCGCCGTAACGAACGGTGTCCACGGCGACCGCTCGATGGTCCGGCGACGGAAACGGCGTGCCGATCGGCATCGGCGCCAGGAATTCGGCGATCTCGGCGCCGGTGAACACCGCTTCGACGCCTTCCATCGCTTTGGCGGCGCTGGTATCAATCGAGCGGATGCGTCCGTGCGCGACGTCGCTTCGCTTGAACGCCAGATGCTGCATGCCGACAAGGGCGATGTCGTCGACGTAGGTGCCGCCGCCTCGAATCAGGCGCGGATCCTCGCGCCGCTTGACGCGTGTGCCAACGAGCTTCGGCAGAACAGGTGATGCGGCCATGGCGTTACCTCTGCCCTGCGGCGTGCTGAATCGCGTTGACGATGTGCTGATAGCCCGTGCAGCGGCAGAAATTGCCTGAGATCCCCTCGCGGATCTCGCGCTCCGACGGCTTCGGGTTGTCTTGCAGCAGCCCGACCGCCGCCATGATCATCCCGGGCGTGCAGAAACCGCATTGCAGCCCGTGTTCTTCCCAGAAGCCTTCCTGCAGCGGGTGCAGCGTGCCGTCAGGGGCGAGGCCCTCGATCGTCGTGATGGCCGAGCCGTCGGCCTGCACCGCGAAGAGCGTGCAGGACTTCGCGCTGCGGCCGTCGACGAGGACGGTGCAGGCGCCGCACTGCGTGGTGTCGCAGCCGATGTGCGTGCCGGTCAGGCGCAGCTGTTCGCGGAGGAAATGGACGAGCAGGACGCGAGGGTCGACCTGTCCCTTGCGGACCTTCCCGTTGACGGTCATCGAAACTTGAGCCATCGGAGTGTCCTTTGCGCGTGGAAAACGCGCCCTAGACTACTCCAAAACGCTCACACGCTAGGACTTGAATCGCTGGGCATCGATCCCATAGTTCCGGACCTTGTAGTTGAAGATCCGCTCCGTCGTATCGAGGAGCCGCGCGGCCCGGGCGCAATTGCCCCTGGTCGTCTTCAGCGCATCCTGGAACAGGTCTTTTTCGTAGGCGGAGACGGCGTCGAGGAGCGAAACGCGCGTCACGGTGCCCGACGCCTCGGCGGTCTGCAGGGAGGGCGGCAGGTGATGGCCGTGGATGACCTGGCCGTCGCACATCAGGACCGATCGCTCGATGGCGTTCTCGAGCTCGCGGACGTTGCCGGGCCAGTGATAGCTGGCCAGCATGTCGATCGCCGGCGTCGAGATCCGCTTGATGCTCCGCTGATGTTCGCGGGCGAACTTCTCGAGGAAGTGATCGACGAGCAGCAGGAGGTCCGCCTTTCGTTCCCGCAGCGGCGGCACGAACATGGTGAAGACGTTCAGACGATAGTACAAGTCCTCCCGGAAGGTGCCGCTCGCGATCGCTTTCTCCAGGTCCTTGTTCGTGGCCGCGATCAGCCGGACGTTCGCCTTGACGGTTTCCGTGCCGCCGACGCGCTCGAACTCGCGCTGCTGCAGGACCCGCAGCAGCTTGACCTGGGTTGCGGGGTTCACCTCGCCGATCTCGTCGAGGAACAGCGTGCCGCCGTCCGCCAGCTCGAAGCGCCCCTTCTTGCGCGCCTCGGCGCCGGTGAACGCCCCCTTTTCGTAGCCGAACAACTCGGATTCGATCAGGCTGTCGGGTAGCGCCGCGCAGCTCACTTTGACGAACGGCTTCTTCGCGCGCAGCGAGCTGTAGTGAATCGCGTGCGCGATCAGCTCCTTGCCTGTCCCCGATTCGCCGCGGACCAGCACCGTCGTGTTGGTCCCGGCGACCTGGGTCACCTGCTCGAAGATCTGCCGCATCGGTCCACTGCTGCCGACGAAGTTCGAGAAGTCGTAGCGTTCGCGGAGCTCCTGGCGCAGGTGCGTGTTCTCGTCCACCAGCTTCCGCTTGTCCTCGTCGATCAGGCGATGGATCTTGATCGCCTGGGCAATCATCGACGCCACGATGACGAGGAACTTCAGGCTGCGGTCGAACGTCCGCTCCGGCTTGAACTTGAGGTCGATCGCCAGGGCGCCGATCGCCCGGCGGTTCAGCACGATCGGGACGCAGATGAAGCTGAGCTCCTGGTGCGCCAGTTCGGGACGCCGCGCGGCGCGGTGCAGGAACGCCGGCTCGCGGCTGACGCGCGGGACGACGATCGGCTTGCCGCTCTCGACGACCTTGCCGGTAATCCCCTCGCCGACCTGGTAGCGGACCGGCCGCGAGGTATCGGCCAGGCCGTCCGACGCCTCCACCCGGAGGGCGCCGTCGGCCTGCAGGAGCGACACCAGGCCACGGACGGCGCCGTGGTGGTTCGTCAGGATCTCGAGCACCCGGTGCAGCGAGGCCTTCAGGTTCAGGGTGCCCGACAGCGCCTGGCTGACTTCGAGCAGGGTCGACAGCCGCCTCGCCTCGCTCGCGACATTTCCGTCGGCCTTGGCATCCAGGACGACATTTCTGTTGGATCGTCCGAGGGCGGTTACGGGCCGCGGCGCCGACGATCCTACATTTTTGTCTGACACGTCGATCACTCCGACACCATTGTCGTTCTTCTCGAACGGGATGACCAGTCGATTCGCGGATATAGGCCGGTTTTTGTGCATGGTGGACGCTCGCCTGTCTGGTCTGCATCTTGCTCGCCAGCTCACGCATGCCCCTTCGTCGCGTCGTCCTCACGCTCCCGATGTTCCTGCTCGCTCTCACTCTGGCGCCGGCGCGCGTGTGCGCCCAGACGCTGGTTCCGCACCTTCGACCGGAAACCCCAGGCCTGCGGTCCCTCACCACCCGGGCCGCGGAGCGATCGCCGATCGTCCGCGACCTGATCGATCGGCTGGATCAGTCCTCCGTCATCGTCTATCTCCGTCACCGCGTCTTCGGACCGGTGGCCGTGGACGGCCAGACCGGCCTGCTGTCGGCGTCGAGCACGCATCGCTTTCTGGTGATCGAGCTGGCCTGCGACCGCAGCGAACTGACGCAGATGGCCACGCTCGCCCACGAACTGCATCACGCGCTCGAAATCGCCGGCGAGCCATCCGTCGTCGACATCCCAAGCCTGATGCGCTTCTACATGCGCGTCGGGTCGGCGTTGCAGCCGCTGGGCGTCACGAGAACCTTCGAAACGCAGGCCGCCGCCGATACCGGCGCCCGCGCCCGGCACGAGTTGCTCGCGTCATCGACAAGGAGTGCACATGGATATTGAGGTCGTCACTCGCCGCGTCCGTGAGGAGTTCAGGGAAATGCCGGGCCTCCGCCTGACACCGGCGCAGGCGACCCGGTTGTGGGGCCTCGAGCAGGAGGTCTGCCGTCAGGTGATCGAGGCGCTGATTGCCACGGCCTACCTGCGCTGGACTGCCGCCGGATCGGTGACTCGGATGGACAGCTAGAACGGGGCTCTAGCCCCGCTTGGGTCTGTAGACGTGTGTGGCCTGGCCGAAGAACACTTCGGCCGACTCCATCATCGTCTCGGTGAGCGTCGGATGCGGGTGGATCGTGAGCTTCAGGTCCGTCGCCGTCGCGCCCATCTCGATGGCGAGCACGCCTTCGGCGATCAGCTCGCCGGCGCCCGGACCAACCAGGCCGACGCCCAACAGCCGCTCCGTCTCCGGATCCAGAATCAGCTTGGTCAGGCCATCCGTTCGATCGAGCGTGATCGCGCGCCCGGACGCGCCCCAGGGAAATTTCGCGACGGTGACCTTCCGATTCTCCTTCGCGGCCTGCGATTCGGTCAGCCCCGCCCAGGCCAGCTCCGGGTCCGTGAACACCACCGCGGGAATCGCGCGCGGGGCAAAGGCGACGTTCTCGCCTGCCATCACCTCGACGGCGACCCGCCCCTCGTGCGACGCCTTGTGGGCCAGCATCGGCTCGCCGACGACGTCGCCGATCGCGAAGATCGACGGCTCGTGCGTGCGGCGCTGTTCGTCGACCATGATGAAGCCGCGCTGATCGATCTGCACCTGCGTCTTCTCGAGACCGGGAATCTTCGAGTTCGGCCGACGCCCGACCGAGACCAGCACCCGGTCGAACAGCTGTTCCTTGGGTTCGACCTTGCCTTCGAATGTCACGCGCACGCCGTTCGGCTCGGGCTTGACCTGCACGACCTTCGTCTCGAGCAGGACGCTCTTCATCGTCTGGCTCACGCGCTTCGCGAGGACGTCCACCAGATCGCGATCGGCGCCCGGCAGCAGACCTGAAGTCATCTCCACGACGGTGACCGCGCTGCCGAGCGTGGCGTAGACCGTTCCCAACTCGAGGCCGATGTAGCCGCCGCCAACCACCAGCAGCGATTTCGGGATGTCGGGGAGATCGAGCGCCGCGGTCGAGTCCATCACGCGCGGGTCGTCCACCTTCAGCATCGGCGGAATCGCGGGCAGCGAACCGGTTGCCAGGATCGCGTGCTCGAACTGCAGCTGCTCGTCGCCGCCCGCGGTCAGGTTCACCTTCAGGTGGTGCGCGTCGACGATTTCGGCGAGCCCCTGCAGATACCGCACCTTCCGATGCTTCACCAGCTGGCCGGTGCCGCTGGTCAGCCTTTTGACGACGTTGTCCTTGAAGGCACGGAGCTTCGCGAGGTCGATCTTCGCCTCGCCGAACTCAACTCCCCATGCCTTGGCGTGACGCGATTCGTCGATCAGCTTGGCGACGTGCAGCAGCGCCTTGGACGGGATGCAGCCGCGATAGACGCAGACGCCGCCGGGATTCACTTCCGGGTCGACGAGCGCTGTGGAGAGTCCGAGATCCGCGGCGAGAAATGCTGCGGCGTATCCCCCCGGACCGCCGCCGACGACGACGACCTGCACTGAGGTCATACGAAACCGAATTTGGCCACAGAGGCACAGAGACACAGAGAAGTCTTCCCAGGCAAAGCCCGCGAAGGAGTGACGATCGGTTCGACGGCCGGCCTGCTCCGCAGGCCGGCTGGCGTGGCCGGATCGGACGAATCCGCGAACCAGTCGGAGCGCAACAGGTTCGTGGATTCGTCCGACTCCGGCCGCGCGCGTCGCAACGCGACGCCGTCGAACCGGGAAGCTCCGTGTCTCTGTGCCTCTGTGGCCAGAAAACGTGCGGCGGGCTTTGCGGGCCCCGCGTAGTCACCCTGCATGGCGCGCTCAGCCCTGGAGAGCGAGCAGGAAGGGCTGCTCGAGTGCCTCGCACACCCAGCGCAGGAAGCGGATGCCATCCGCGCCGTCGATGGCGCGGTGATCGTACGAGAGCGACAGCGGCAGCATCAACCGCGGTGAAAACTGGCCGCTCTCCTTGTTGTACACGGGCTCCATGCGCGCGCGCGAGACGCCGAGGATCGCCACTTCGGGCGCGTTGACGATCGGCGTGAAGTAGGTGCCGCCGATGCCGCCCAGGTTCGAGATGCTGAAGCAGCCGCCCTGCATCTCCTCGAGCGCGATCTTGCGGGTGCGCGCCTTTTCCGACAGCTGCGCCAGCTCCACCGACAGCTGCACGATGTTCTTGCGGTCCGCGTCCTTGATCACCGGCACCAGCAGACCACGATCGGTGTCCACGGCCACGCCGATGTTCACGTACTTCTTGACGATGATCTCGCTGGCCGCCAGATCGATCGAGGCGTTGAACTGGGGAAACACCTTCAGCGCGGCCGCGACGATCTTCACCGCGATCGACGTCACTGTCAGGTTGCCGCCGGCGGCTTCCACCTGCTTCGCGTACTTCTTGCGCAGCTCCTCGAGCCCGGTGATATCCGCGAGGTCGCATTGCGTGACGTGAGGAATGGTGGCCCATGCGGCGCTCAGATGCTCCGCAGTCTTGCGCCGCACGGCGCGCATCGGCTGGCGCTCCACCGGTCCAAAGCGCGAAAAGTCCGGCAGCGGCTCGGCTTGCGCGGCGCCGCCGCGCGACCCGCCTTCCACCAGCCGCTTCGCATACGCCTTCACGTCCTCAATCGAAATCCGCCCGCCGTCGCCCGTCCCGACGACCTGGTTGATGTCGACGCCGAGCTCGCGCGCCATCCGGCGTACCGACGGCGCGGCCGGGGCCGGCGGCAGTTCCGGCGACGCCGATGCCGGCGCCGCCGGTTCGGGCGCCCGGGCGCCTCGGCTGATATCGACGACGTTTTTCCCGCGGGAGGGCGCGTCGCCATCCACGGCACCGGACTGGGCCTGCGGACCGACCGACGGATCCTTTACGCCGGCCTTGTCCGGTGTGGTCGATTGATTCGTGGCCTGGATGTCGGGCTGGACATCGGGGATTTTTTCCTTCGCTGGCTGAGGGGCCGGCGCCGCATCCGCCGCGGTCGCCCTCCTGCCCGCCGTCCGCCTTCGCCGGCGCAGCAGCTTCGGCGGACTTCGCCGACGCCTTCGCGTCGCTCGCACGGCTTCGTCCTCCACGCTGAGGATCGCCTGGCCGACCTTGACCTTGTCGCCAGCCTTGACCTTGACCTCTTTCACCTGACCGGCGACCGACGATGGCACTTCGATCGTCGCCTTGTCGGTTTCGAGCTCGAGGACCGATTGTTCTTTCTGAATGGTGTCGCCGGGCTTCACGAGGACGCGGAGCACGTCGCCGCTCGAGATGTTCTCACCCAGTTCTGGCAGCGTAAAGTCTGTCACGAGGACCCTTTAACCGCGGAGCACGCGGAGCGCGCAGAGCATATCGATCTCTGCGATCTCGGCGTTCTCAGCGGTTGCTCTTACGACACGGCAGGGTTCGCCTTGTCGGGATTGATGTTGTGCGCCTTGATCGCCTCGTCCACCACCGATCGCTGGATCTTGCCCTCGCGCGCCAGCGCGGCGAGGGTGGCGACGATGACGTACCGGTAATCGACCTCGAAGAAGTCGCGCAGCGCCGCACGGCTTTCGCTGCGGCCGAAGCCGTCGGTCCCGAGCGTCGTGAGCGACCGCGGCAGCCAGCGGTCGATCGAATCGGGCATCGCCTTGACGTAGTCCGACGCGGCAATCAGGACGCCCGGCGCGTTCGCCAGGCACTGCGTCACGTACGGCACGCGCGGCGTCTCGCCCGGATGCAGCATGTTCCAGCGCTCGCACGCGTGGCCATCGCGGTACAGCTCGGTGTAGCTGGTGACGCTCCACACGTCCGAGGCGACGTTGTACTTCGATTCGAGCACTTCCTGCGCCTTGATCACTTCCGGCAGGATCGCGCCGCTGCCGAACAGCTGCGCCCGCAGCGGAGCGTTGGCGGTGCCGGCCGCGCGGAACTTGTAGAGGCCCTTCAGGATGCCGTCAGGCGCGCCTTCCGGCATCGCCGGCATCGCGTACTGCTCGTTCATCACGGTCAAGTAGTAGAAGACGCTCTCCTGATCGACGTACATCCGGCGGATGCCGTCCTGAATGATGACCGCGATCTCGTACGCGAACGCCGGGTCGTAGCTGATGCAGTTGGGATAGGCGAGCGCGAACAGCTGGCTGTTGCCGTCCTGGTGCTGCAGCCCTTCGCCGGCGAGCGTCGTCCGGCCGGCGGTGCCGCCGAGCAGGAAGCCGCGCGTCCGCGCGTCGGCGGCCGCCCAGATCAGATCGCCAATCCGCTGGAAGCCGAACATCGAGTAGTAGATGAAGAACGGAATGGTGTTGACGCCGTGGGTCGCGTACGCCGTGCCGGCGGCGATGAACGACGACATCGATCCCGCTTCGGTGATGCCTTCTTCGAGAATCTGGCCGTCGGACGCTTCCTTGTAATAGAGGAGCGTGTCCATGTCGACCGGCTCGTAGGTCTGGCCGGCGTGGGAATAGATGCCGACGGCACGGAACAACGCCTCCATGCCGAACGTGCGCGCCTCGTCTGGCACGATCGGGACGACGAGCCGGCCCAGCTCCTTGTCGCGGAGCAGCTTCGACAACAGGCGCACGAACACCATCGTCGTCGAGGCTTTGCGGCCGTCGGTCCCTTTGTGGAACTCCTCGAACAGTTCGCTCGGGATCGCGGGAAGCGGTTCGCTGCGGGCCTTGCGCGACGGCACATAGCCGCCGAGCGTGCTCCGCCGATCGCGCATGTACTTGATTTCCACGCCGTCTTCGCTCGGGCGATAGAACGGTGTCTTCCCGATCTCGGCGTCCGAGATCGGAATGCCGAAGCGGGTGCGGAACGCCCGCAGCTCGTCTTCGTTCATCTTCTTCTGTTGATGCGTGATGTTCTTGCCTTCGCCCGCCTCGCCGAGGCCGTAGCCCTTGATCGTGCGGGCGAGGATGACGGTCGGCGCGCCCTTGTGCTCGACCGCCGCTTTGTAGGCGTTGTAGACCTTGATCGGATCGTGCCCGCCGAGGGTCATCTTCTTCAGCTGGTCGTCGGAGAGGTGCTTGACCATGTCGAGCAGCCGCGGATCGGCGCCCCAGAAGTGTTCGCGGACGTAGGCGCCCGATTCGACGGCGTACTTCTGATACTGCCCGTCGACGATTTCGCCCATGCGCTTGACGAGCAGACCGTCGCGATCCTTCGCGAGCAGCGGATCCCACTCGCGGCCCCAGATGCACTTGACGACGTTCCAGCCGGCGCCGCGGAAGGCAGCCTCCAGCTCCTGGATGATCTGGCCGTTGCCGCGCACCGGCCCGTCGAGCCGCTGCAGGTTGCAGTTGATGACGAAGATCAGGTTGTCCAGCTTCTCGCGCGCGGGCAGCGTGATGGCGCCCAGCGCTTCTGGTTCGTCGGTCTCGCCGTCCCCGAGGAACGCCCACACCTTGGCGCTGGAGGCCGGCTTCAGCCCGCGATCCTCGAGGTAACGCATGAAGCGCGCCTGATAGATCGCCATGATCGGGCCGAGTCCCATCGACACCGTCGGGTATTCCCAGAAGTCCGGCATCAGCCACGGATGCGGGTACGACGACAGACCCCCTCCCGGCTTCAACTCGCGACGGAAGTTCTCGAGATGGGTCTCGTCGATGCGCCCTTCGAGATAGGCGCGCGCGTAGATGCCCGGCGCCGCATGACCCTGGAAAAAGATCACATCCCCGTCGCCGCCTTCGCCATGCCCGCGGAAGAAGTGGTTGAATCCCACCTCGTACAGCGTCGCCGCCGACGCGAACGTCGAAATGTGGCCGCCGATGCCTTCTTCAGCTTTGTTGGCGCGGACGACCATGGCCGCGGCATTCCAGCGCACGAGGCTCTTGATCCGCCGCTCCAGGTCGGGGCTGCCGGGCATCAGCACCTGCTCGTCGGCTGAGATGGTGTTGATGTAGGGCGTGCTGGCGGTAAACGGGAGCTTGACGCCGTTCTGGCGGGCGTGAATCGTCAGTTCGCGGAGCAGGCGCGCGACTTTTGCAGGCCCGCCGCTCTGCAGCACATAATCAAGTGACTCGAGCCATTCGCGTGTCTCGGTGGCGTCGAGCTCCGCCGCGTCCTTCGGAGCGATGTGTCTCACGGAAAAGGATCCTTTCAGCTCGTCGAAAGTGTCGGCTCGCTGGCGATCAACCTGTAGGGCAACCACTCATTGTACCTTGGCCGCCAGAGAAGGGGAACCATGCGCCGCCAGCTCGTCGCTCTGACGTTCGTCGCCATTCCGCTGGCGGTCGTGCTCGCCAACGCGCAGGGCTCGCGGCCAACCGCGGCGCCACGCTCCGTGGAGTTGGACGCGCTCGACAAGACGAGCGAACCCTGCACCGACTTCTACCAGTACGCGTGCGGCGGCTGGATCGCGAAGAACCCGATTCCGGCGGACCGCCGTTCGATCGGCCGCTTCGCGGAGGTCCAGGAGCGCAACTTCCTGATCCTGCGGCGTATCCTCGAAACGACGCCGCCCGACACTGGTCCATCGGATCGCAAGCGGGCCGCCGACTACTACGCCGCGTGCATGGACGACGCGGCGATCGAGAACAAGGGACTCGTGCCGCTCGCCCACGACCTGGCGACCATCGATGCGCTCGTCAATCCCGATGACCTGCCGATTCTCGTCGCGTATCTCCACACGATTGGCGTGCCCGCGTTCTTCCGGTTCAACGCGCAGACCGACCTTCGCGACGCCACGCAGTCGATTGCCGACGTCGATCAGGGAGGCCTGAGCCTTCCGGATCGCGACTACTACCTCAAAACCGATGCGCGCTCCGAAGAGATCCGCAGCAAGTTCGCGGCGCACGTGGAGCGCACCTTCCTGCTGGCAGGACAGTCCGCCGAAAACGCCGCCCGGGCGAGCCGGTCGGTCATGTCAGTCGAGAACAGGCTGGCCCAGGCCGCACTCGATCGCGTGAGGCGGCGCGATCCGGCCCAGACCCAGCATCCGATGACCATCGGCGAACTGCAGCGCATCAGCCCGGCGTTCGACTGGAAACGCTACGGGGAGGCGTCGGAGGCGCCGAAGTTCCAGGCGCTCAACGTGTCGGTGCCGGACTACGTCAAGGCGTTCAGCGAGCTGATCGCGTCGACACCGGTGGACGATCTCAAGGACTACCTGCGCTGGCATCTGATCAATGCGTCCGCCGAGATGCTGCCGAAGAAGATTGCGGATGCCGATTTCGATTTCTTCAGCCGTACCCTGGCCGGCCAGCCGCAACCCGAGCCGCGCTGGCGCCGGTGCGTGACCCAGACCGACCAGCGGCTCGGGGAAGCGCTCGGCAAGGCGTTCGTCGACGAAGCGTTCGGCGCCCAGGCGAAGAACGACGCGCTGAAGATGGTGCAGGACATCAAGAACGCGATGCGGCAGGACATCGATGCGGCGCCCTGGATGAGCGGCGAGACCAAGAAGGCGGCGATGGTCAAGCTGGAAGCGGTCGTCGATCGCATCGGCTATCCGGAACAGTGGCGTGACTACTCCGCCGTCCAGGTCGCGCGAGACGATGCGCTCGGCAACCTGCAGCGGGCGCTGGCCGCCAACCGGAAGCGATCGCTCGCGAAGATCGGCCAGCCGGTCGATCGCTCCGAATGGAGCATGACGCCGCCGACCGTCAACGCCTATTACAGCCCCGATCGCAACAACATCAATTTTCCAGCCGGCATCCTGCAGCCGCCCTTCTATCGCTCGGGGCGTGACGCCGCCGTCAACTACGGCGCCGCCGGCGCGGTCATCGGCCACGAGCTGACGCACGGATTCGATGATCAGGGCCGCAAGTTCGACGGCGACGGCAACCTGCGCGACTGGTGGACGCCTGCTGACGGCAAGGCGTACGACGAGCGCGCGGCCTGCGTGGCGGATCAGTACTCCGGCTACACCGTGGCGGGCGACACCCGGATCAACGGCCGGTTGACCCTCGGCGAAAACACCGCGGACAACGGCGGCCTGCGGCTCGCGCTCATGGCGTACCTCGCCGGCCCGGGCGCGCGGAACAACGACAAGGTCGATGGCTTCACGCCCGAGCAGCGCGTCTTCCTCGGCTGGGCCCAGATCTGGTGCGAGAACGCGAGGCCCGAGGCCGAGCGACTGAAGGCGGCCACCAATCCGCATTCGTCCAACAAGTACCGCGTCAACGGACCGCTCTCGAACATGCCGGAGTTCCGGAAGGCCTTTTCGTGTAAAGCGGACGCGCCGATGGTCCGGCCGAGCGCGTGCCGCGTGTGGTGATCACGACGTTTGAACGCAGAGCTCCGGCCTTCGCTCGGGTTCAGATTGTCGAGCCACAACTGGCAAGCGCAGCCTGCGCAATTTCCCAGCTCGACGAGCTTCGGCTGGCAGGCGCAGGATATGTAGAGAGATGCCAATGATGAAACGTTGTCTCGCCGCCCTCGTGTTCTTCGCGCTGCCAATCGCGGCGGCGCTCACGCATGCCCAGACGAGCACAGCCTCGCGGCCCGCATCGTCCGCGTCCGCATCCGGGCTCGACCTGCAGTTCCTGGACCGCGGCGTGGATCCCTGCACTGACTTCTACGAGTTCGCCTGTGGCGGCTGGACCAAGAACCAGCCGATCCCGGCGGACCGCTCGGCATGGGGCCGCGCCCAGGAACTGCAGGAGCGGAACAACACGACGCTGCGGCGCATTCTCGAAGAAGCCGGCCGCAACGCGAGCGACGTGGACACCCGGAAGATCGGCGATTACTACGCGAGCTGCATGGACGAGAGCGCGATCAACGGCAGGGGCGCCAAGCCGCTCGAGCCGGCGCTGAACAAGATTGCGGCGCTGACCGGCCCGCGCGATCTGCCCGCGCTCCTGGCCGAGCTCCACTCCATGGGCGTCAGCGCGTTTTTCAGTTTTGGCGCCGAAGCCGATTTCAAGGAAGCCAACATGGTGCGCGCGATCGCGGATCAGGGCGGACTGGGCCTGCCGGATCGCGACTACTACTTCCGCGACGACGCGAAGTCGGTCGAGCTGCGGACGCAGTACGTCGATCACGTCGGCAAGATGATCGCGCTGGTGCGGCCGACGGGCGATGCCGCCGCCGCCGCGAACACCGTGATGCGCATCGAAACCCAGCTGGCAAAGGCTGCGCTCGACGCGGTCGCCCGCCGCGATCCGTCGGCGCTGTACCACAAGATGACGCCGGCCGAACTGCAGAAACTGACTCCGGCCTTCGACTGGGCGACCTACTTCAAAGGCGTGGGCGCGCCGCCGATCGACGCGATCAACGTCACCGAGCCGGAATTCTTCAAGGCGTTCGAGTCCGTCGTGTCGTCGATACCGGTGGCCGACCTGAAGACCTATCTGCAGTGGCACCTCGCGCACGCGTCGGCCGCCGTGCTGTCGGCGCCGTTCGTCAACGAGAACTTCCGCTTCTACGGGACGACGCTCACGGGGGCGAAAGAGCTGCAGCCACGATGGCGGCGCTGCGTGCAGTACACCGACAGCGATCTCGGCGAAGTGCTGGGCAAGGCCTATGTGAAAGAGGCCTTCGGTCCGGCCGCCAAGGAAGACACGCTGAAGATGGTGCGCGAGCTCGAAGCGTCGATGGAGGCCGACATCCAGTCGCTGTCGTGGATGACGGACGCGACCAAGAAGCAGGCGATCGCGAAGCTGCACACCGTCGCGAACAAGATCGGGTATCCCGACAAGTGGCGTGACTACGGCGGTCTGTCCATCGTGCGCGGCGACGCGCTCGGCAACTCGCAGCGCTCGAACGTCTTCGAGTTCCGCCGCCAGATGAACCGGATCGGCAAACCGCTGGACAAGAGCGAGTGGAGCATGACGCCGCCCACGGTGAACGCCTATTACAACCCGCTCGAAAACAACATCAACTTCCCCGCCGGCATCCTGCAGCCGCCGTTCTACAACGCCAAGGCCGACGCCGCGATCAATTACGGCGCGGCCGCCGGCATCATCGGCCACGAGCTGACCCACGGATTCGACGACGAGGGACGCCAGTTCGACGCGCAGGGCAACCTCAAAGACTGGTGGACGCCCGAGGACGCCAAGGCCTTCGAAGAGCGGGCGGCGTGCTTCGTGGACGAATACTCGGGCTTCACCGCCGTGGACGACATGAAGGTCAACGGCAAGCTGACGCTGGGCGAGAACGCCGCCGACAACGGCGGGCTTCGAATCGCGCTGATGTCGTACATGGCGTCGCTCACGCCGGCGTCGCGAAGGACGCTCGACGGGTTCACCCCGGAACAACGCTTCTTCGTGAGCTACGGCCAGGGCTGGTGCGAGAACGCGCGGCCCGAACGCCTGCGGATGCAGGTCCAGACCAACCCGCACGCGCCGCCGAAGTTCCGCGTGAACGGCGTCGTGTCGAACATGCCGGAGTTTCAGAAGGCGTTTTCGTGCAAGGCCGACGCGCCGATGGTGCGCAAGAACGCGTGTCGCGTCTGGTAGCGGTTCAGGCACGCATCGTCTCCTGCACGCGCTGTCCGCGCTTGCGGCGCTTTTGCGCGGAGATCGCGCGGACGAAACGGCGTGCGTATCGTGACGAGATCTATTGGGGAAAGCCGGTTCCTGGATTCGGCGATCCGCGCGCGCGTCTGCTGATCGTCGGTCTCGCGCCGGCCGCCCACGGCGCCAACCGTACCGGGCGGGTCTTTACCGGCGACGGCGTCGGAGGATCCGGCGACTTTCTGATGTCGGCGCTCCACCGCGCCGGTTTCGCCAATATCGCAACGTCCCATCACGTCAACGACGGGTTGAAGCTGCGCGACGCCTTCATTGCCGCGGCCGTACGATGCGCCCCGCCTGACAACAAGCCGACGCCACAGGAGATCGCCGAGTGCCTGCCGCATCTCGCCGACGAGATGGCGGCGCTGCCCCGCGCGCGCGTCATCGTCGCGCTGGGACGGATCGGCTTCGACGCGTATCTGCAGCTCCTGAAGGGCCTCGGCATCGTGTCGCGGCCGAGGCCGGCATTCGAACACGCGGCTGCGTACGAGTTGCCCAACGGACACACGCTCATCGGTTGCTACCACCCCAGCCGCCAGAACACCAACACGGGCAAGCTGACGCCGGGCATGATGGACGAGGTATTCGGTCTCGCGGCCCGCCACTTGCACCGGCCACCTCGTACTTCGTCCGGCTTCCGCCTCCGCTAAAGCTTCGGCGGACGAGTTAGCCGGACCAGGAGGTGAGCATGCGAGGGATTCTGTTGTCGGTCGTGCTGGCGGGTGCCTTTGCGATCGCCGCACCGACGACCCGGGCGGCAGCGGCGGTGACCGCGGTTCCGGCGATGTCGGCGGCGACGGCGCCGGTGTATGCGCTGCAGGTGCCGGACAAGCAGATCGAGATTACGGTGAACGACCGCGGCGGCGTGCGCTGGTATCGCAACCCGATCTGGATCGCGCTCGCGGCGTTTGGCGGAGTCATCATTCTTCTGCTGATCATTCTCGCCGTGCGCGGCGGTGGCACGACGATCATCAAGGAGTAAGGGCTCGGGGCTAGGGGCTAGCCGCTGGACTACGGCAGGCTCGGAACCTTCGCGGCGAGGCGGGGTCCAAGCTCTCACAAGGAGGTTGGCCATGCCGCCTCGCCGCTTCATCACAGTTCTGTCGGCGCTCGTTCACGCCGCGATCCTCTCGACGATTTTCGTTACTCAACTTCTGTCGCTGGGTCCGTTGCCGGTACCGCGGACCGTGCTCGCATTCAGCGACGCGTTACCGGTTTCCATCCGTGACATTCCGCTGCCGCCTCCGGCACGAGGCGGCCCGGCTCCGTCGGAGGGCACGTCGCCAGCCGTCGCACCCATCGAAGCGCCGGCTGACATTGCGCCGGAGCGGGACGTGTCCGACGCCCAGCCGGGTCACGACGCGACCGGTGTGCACGGCGTGGAAACCGGAGTCGTCGGCGGCATCGATTTGCCGGGCAACGGCCTGCAGGTCGAACCGCCGCCGCCACCGCCGGTATCGCGAGAACCGATCCGGCTTCATGCCGGCATGCAGGCACCGCGGAAGATCGTCAACGTGCCGCCGCGCTACCCGCACGCATGCGCAGACTGGCGCGGATTGAAGGCGTCGTGGTGCTCGACGCGGTGATTGACGCCGACTGGACGCGTGACCGACGTGCGGGTGACGCGTTCGATTCAGGCGCTCGATCAGGCGGCGATCGACGCGGTGCGGCAATGGCGCTTCACACCGACGTTGTTGAATGGCGAGCCGGTCTCGATCCTGCTGACCGTGACGGTCCGGTTCACGCTAGGACCTTCTTGAGCGTGCCTTGATCGACGTTGCCGCCGCTCATGACGCAGACGACCTTCTTGCCGGCGAGTTGATCGCGGAGCGTGACGGCCGCCATCAGCGAGGCGGCGCCGGCGCCCTCGGCGAGATTGTGCGTCGCGCGCAGCGCAAGCCTGACGCCCTCCGCGAGCTCGTCTTCGGTCAGCGTCACGATGTCGTCGAGCTCTTTTTTCAGAATGCCGAACGGCAGATCGAACGTGACGCGGGTCGCCATCCCTTCGGCAAAGGTATCGGCACGCTCGCCGACGACGCGCTCGGCGCCCCGCCATGATCGCGTGAACGCGTCGGCGCGCGCGGCCTGGACGCCGATGACCCGGGCGCTGCTGCCGAGCCCGCTGCGCACGATGCCGCAGCCACACGCGCCGCTGCCGCCGCCGATCGGCACGAGGATGACGTCGGTGTCCGGCTGCGCCTCGAAGATCTCGAGCGCGTAGGTGCCGACGCCGGCGATGAGCGCCGGCTCGTTGGCCGAGTGCACGTAGCGCAGCCCCTGTTCCGCCTGCAGCTGCTCCACCTTTTCGCGCGCCTCGTCGAAGTCCTTTGCCGAATTCGACGACGGTCGGCGCCGAACGCGCGCATCGCCGCGTTCTTTTCAGGGTTGTTCCCCACCGGCGTCACGATCGTGCACGGCACGCCATCGCGCTCGCAGGCCAGCGCGATCGATTGCCCGTGATTGCCGGTCGTGGCGGTAATCACGCCGGTGCGCTCGCTGGCGGTCAACTGGCCAATGAGATTGAGCCCACCGCGAACCTTGAACGCACACGTCGGGTTGTGGTTTTCGTGTTTGACGAGGATGTCGAGCCCGGTCTCGGCGGCCAGCAGCGGATGCCGCAGCAGCGGCGTCGGCCGCACGACGCGGTAGACGCGCGAGCGCGCAGCGTAGATATCGCTCAGGGTCGGAACGGGGAACACGCGCCGCGTAGCATAATCTATCCCGCATCCACCAGCGGCACGACCACATCAGGCCGGTCGGTGATGAGCGCGTCCACTCCCCATGCCGAGCAAGCGACGCGCGGCTTCTGCCGTGTCCACGGTCCACACCTGTACCGCGAGGTCGGCGCGGTGCGCGTCGCGGACGAAGCGCTCCGACACGACGCGCGTGCGCCCGGCAAGCTCCGGCACCTGATATCCGCCGTACGCGACGCGCATCACCGGCCAGCGGCAGCGCGATCGGTAGAGCGCCCATCGCACTTCTTCGCGCGCCGCACTCGTGGCGATCGCCGGCTCGATCGCCCGCACGGATCGCAGGACACGCCGTCCGAACGATCCGAAGCAGACGCGATCGACGGCGTTCGCCTTGCGCACGACATCGACCGCCGCCCGGGCAAGATCCTCGCTGTTCACTTTGAGCTCGACGATCACGCGCACGTCGCGGTGACGTGCCAGCACCTCGGCGAGCGTGGGAACGCGCCGCGGTTCGAAGCTCGCCGGTCGTGCGATCGGCGATCGGTCCGCGCAGATGCGTGGTGCGGTCGAGCGTCCGGTCGTGGTGAACCACCACCCCGCCGTCGCGCGACAGGTGCACGTCGAGCTCGAGACCGTCGGCGCCGTGGGCCAGTCCGTTGTCGAACGCCGCCATCGTGTTCTCGGGCGCCAGGGCGCTGCCGCCGCGATGGGCAAACACCAGCGGGCGACGTGAGACGAAGAACGGGTGACGCACCGCGCGAGTCTATAATGCGTCCGGGTCGCCACGTGACGCGCTCCGGTCCACGTCGCTTCGCCTTCGACCTCGCATGCGCGATTGCCGTGGTCTGTCGCGACGGTTCTCTCTCGGGCCAGGAAAACAATTTTCAGGATGGCGTGTTCCTTCGCGACGCCAGGGCCAAAGATCTGTTCAGCTCCGCCGCGCGCCATCTTCGGCGGTCCGGGCGGCATCGCCCGTCTGCACGCGATGCGGTTGAAAGGCCGATCGCGATTTCCGCCTTCCGACGGCACGCTCCTGTCTGCGACGGTCGAGATCCGAGTGCTGTTGCCGGATCGCTATCTTCGAATCGATTCAGGGTCGTTCGGCCGGCGGATGGCAGGCTATGCCGGCAACAAGACACTCGACCTGATTGAGACGCCGGATGGCAAGGCCGTCCGAACTCAGGCGACACGCCACCGTCCTGTTCACGAACCGCGCCGAGCTCGCTCGTCTGATGCTTGGCGTGGCGACTACGCGTCGCGGAGATGCCGCTGCAGCTGCAGACGCGCGAGACGCCGGTGGCGATGCCAGGTCCATCCGAGCCGCTGGGCATCGACGCCGTCGGCGACAGCGGCTTCGCAGCGAGGCTCGTGTTCGACGGCAAGTCGCACCTGCCGGTCCGACTCGTCTTCTGGGGTCCGGACCGGAGGGTATTGACGACGTCCTACGCCGATCGCCGTTCGACCGGCGGCATGAAGGCGCCGTTCAGCGTCGTCACCACCGCGGGCGATCGGATCGTGGACGAACTTCTGTTTGATGAGATCGCCGTCAACCCCTCGCTGAGCAAGACAGACTTCAGCCGCTGATCCTCGCCTGCTGATAGAATCGCTCCATGGCGGCCATAGAGACCCTTGGAGAACTCCGCGCGTCCGGCTATCGTTCACGACCCGTCAAGCAGGAAGTCCGCGACAACCTGGTGCGCAAGCTGCGGGCGGGCGATGCGCTGTTCCCGGGCATCATCGGCTACGACGAAACCGTCATTCCGCAGCTGGTCAACGCCATCCTGTCGCGCCACAACTTCATCCTGCTCGGTCTGCGAGGACAGGCGAAGAGCCGCATCCTGCGCGGCCTCATCGACCTGCTCGACGAGCGGATTCCGGTGATGCCCGGCTGCGAGATTCACGACGACCCGCTCGCCCCGTTGTGCGCCGCGTGCCGGCAGCGCGTCGCGCTCGACGGCGATCGGCTGCCGATCGGCTGGCTGACGCGCGACGCACGCTACGTCGAGAAGCTGGCGACGCCGGACGTGACGATTGCCGACATGGTCGGCGACATCGATCCGATCAAGGCGGCGCAGGCGGGCCTCAACCTCTCTGACGAGCTGACCATGCACTACGGGCTGCTGCCGCGGGCGAATCGCGGCATCTTCGCCATCAACGAGCTGCCGGACCTCGCGGGCAAGATTCAGGTGGGGCTGTTCAACATCCTTCAGGAGGGCGACGTCCAGATCAAGGGCTACCCGATCCGCCTGAAGCTCGACGTGATGCTGGTCTTCACGGCGAATCCGGAGGATTACACCGCGCGCGGGAAGATCATCACCCCGCTCAAGGATCGGATCGGCTCGGAAATCCGCACGCACTATCCGGCCACACGCCACAACGCGATGGCGATCACGAAGCAGGAAGCGTGGACCGACCGTGTCGACGCGGTGAAAGTGGAGATCCCTTCCTACGTCCGCGAGGTGGTCGAGGAGGTCGCGTTCCAGGCGCGCGCCGATCGGAAGATCGACAAACGGTCGGGCGTCAGCCAGCGGCTGCCGATCACGACGCTCGAGCTCGTCGTCTCCAACGCGGAGCGGCGCGCGCTCGCCAACGGCGAGGGCGTGGTCGTGCCGCGGGTCACGGACGTGTACGCGGCGCTGCCGTCAATCACCGGAAAATTCGAGCTCGAATACGAAGGCGAGCTGCGCGGCGCCGAGCAGGTGGCGCGCGATCTGATTCGGTCCGCGGTCGGCTCGGTCTTCACCGGCATGTTCGAGGGGGTCGACACGCGCACGGTGGTGGAATGGTTCGACCTCGGCGGATCGCTGCCGCTCGAAGACGGCACGTCCGCGGAAAACGTCGTCACGCTCACGAAAAGCCTGCAGGGCATCCGCGAGCTGGCGGAGCGTGCCGGGCTGTCGAAGGGCGCGCCCACACCGGCGGTCGCGTCCGCGATCGACTTCGTGCTCGAAGGCCTCTACGCGCAGAAGAAGATCAGCCGCACCGACGAGCGCGGCTACTCCGCCATCGAACAGACGCAACGGCGCCCGACGCGACGTGAAGAACAGGCGATGGACGAAGAGATTCGGATCCCGAGCGGGAAGAAGAAGTATTACAACTGACGGCTGGGGCTGGGGACTGGGGGCTAGTTGCACGGGAGACTGGGTCAGGCTCCCATCAGGTCCCCAAGTCCCCATGTCCCCACTGGACTCATGAAGTACCGCTACACGAAGTTCACCGGCGACGCACTGGACGACCTGGATCTCGAGGATCTGGTGTCCAAGCTGTCAGACCTGCTGCTGTCGAGCGGGTTCGGCAACCCGTACGCCATGGACGACGAAGAGCGGACGATGCAGGCGCTGCACGACGCGATTCTCGATGCGCTGTTCAACGGCGGCGTGCTGCCGGAAGAGACCATCGAGCGGCTGCTCGGCGATCCGGCCGACGCCGACCAGGGTGACGCGCGATCGAAGCTCGAAGAGCTGATTCAACAGATCATCGAGCGGATGGCCGATCAGGGCTACATTTCGACGCCGCCCGACCTCGACGCCGAGCGCGAGCGCCGACAGGGTCGCGGCGGCCACGGGCCCGACCAGCCGGCGCCGGCCAAGTTCGAAGTCACCGACAAGACGCTGGACTTTCTGGGCTACCGGGCGCTCCGCGATCTGCTCGGCTCGCTCGGCAAGAGCAGCTACGGCCGCCACGACACCCGCGAGCAGGCCACCGGCGTCGAGACGACCGGCGCGCCGAAATCGTATGAGTTCGGCGACACGCTGAACCTCGACGCGGCGGCGACGCTGCTGAACGCGGCGCAGCGGCAACACGAACACGGCGAGAGCACGGCGAGGCTCAACGTGACGCACGAAGATCTGATGGTGGTGCAGGGCGAGTATCAGAGCTCCTGCGCCACGGTGCTGATGCTGGACTGCAGTCACAGCATGATCCTGTACGGCGAGGATCGGTTTACGCCGGCCAAACGGGTCGCGCTCGCGCTCGCGCAGCTGATCAAGACGCAGTACCCGGGCGACGCGCTCAAGGTCGTCCTCTTCCACGACTCGGCCGAGGAGATTCCGCTCGCCGAGCTCGGGCGCGTGCGCGTGGGCCCGTATTACACGAACACGCGCGAGGGCCTGCGGCTGTCGCGCCGGATCCTCGATCGCCAGCGCAAGGACATGCGCCAGATCATCATGATCACCGACGGCAAGCCGTCGGCGCTCACCCAGCCGGACGGCCGCATCTACAAGAACGCCTTCGGCCTCGATCCGTTCATCGTCGCGGAAACCTGCGCCGAGGTGGCAGCGTGCCGCAAGAGCGGGATCATGATCAACACGTTCATGCTGGCGCGCGACTACGATCTCGTCAGCTTCGTCCGGCGGGTCGCCGACATCTGCAAGGGGAAGGCGTATTTCACGACGCCGTATACGCTCGGGCAGTACGTCCTGATGGACTACATGGACAAGAAGACGAAGACGATTCACTGAAGTGTGAAGTTTGAAGCTTCCCACTTCAGACTGACACTGACATGTCTGACCTGCTGCCGATTTTTCCGCTGCCGAACGTTGTGCTCTTCCCCAACGTGTTTCTCCCGCTGCACATTTTCGAGCCGCGGTATCGCGAGATGGTGGCCGACGCCGTCGCCAGCGACCGCATGATCGGCATGGTCCTGTTGCGGCCGGGCTGGGACCGCGACTACGAGGGCACGCCGCCGGTGTATCCGGTCGGCTGCAGCGGCGTCATCACGCACGTCGAAGCGCTGGCCGACGGCCGCTTCAACATCGTGCTGCGCGGACTCGAACGCTTCCGCATCGTCGACGAGGATCGGACCCGAAGTTATCGGCGCGCGCATGCCGAGCCGGTGTTCGAGATGCCGCTGCGGAACGACGACCGCGCCGCCATCCGTAGCTCAGCGATCGAAGCTGGAGGCGCTGCTCGCGCCCTCCGTCGAACGGACCGGGACGCTTCGCTCGGGGGCCGACCTCAAGATGCCCGCCGCGATGCCCGACGAAGACCTGGTCAATGCCCTCGCGCAGTATCTCGACCTCGAGCCGCTCGAAAAGCAGGCGCTGCTCGAGAAGCCTTGCCTTCGCTCGCGCGCGGAGTCGCTCGTCGAGCTGCTCGAGATGAAGGTCATGATGGCGCGGACACCGGGCGTCTCGAACGTCGCGCACTGAAGCGCAGCTCATGCCTGTCCCGCCGAAGCCTCGGCGAAGGCGGATCACGCCTGAAGGCGGCGGGCAATCTCCTCGACGATCTTGGTGCCGTGGAAGCGGCCGTTCTCGATGAAGATGGTGCCGGTGTCGACGCCGGCGATCGCGCCGCCGGCGACGAAGAGACCTGGCACGTTGGTCTCGAAGGTCACGGGGTCGTGAACCGGGGCCTGTCGCTCGTTGAGCCTGACGCCGGCGCGGCACATCAGATCGGCATCTGCGCGATAACCCGTCAGCAGATACACCGCGTCGGCCGGAATTTCCTCCATCGCGGCATGCGGCGACGCCGCAACGATCGTCGAAGCCGGCGCGTGCGACGCATCGGCGTCGGCCGACAGCTCCCGCTGCCGCGCCGCGTCGTCGTCGGCAGCGGCGTTGGTGGCCACCTGCACGACAACCGACGTCGACCGGATTGCGGCGAGACAGGTGTTGAACCGCGCCGCAATCGATCCTTCCTTGATCCGGTTCTCGATGTCCGGCCGGACCCAGTATTTGATCGTGCGCTTCAGCGCCGGATGGCGATGCACGATCGTCACGTGCACGCCCGCTCGATACAACAGCAGCGCCGCTTCGGCGGCCGAGTTGCCGCCGCCGACCACCACCACGCGCTGACGGTAGTGCAGGTGCGGGTCAGCAAAGTAATGACTGACGTGCGGGAGGTCCTCCCCCTCGATTCCGAGCCGGACCGGCTGATCGTAGTAGCCGACCGCAAAGATCACGTGGCGCGCCAGCCGAACCCGCCGTACTCCCTTCGACGATCGCGTCTCGACCTCGAACACCTGCTCTGCTGTGTCGCGCGTCACGTGCAGGACCCGCTCCTCGAACGCAATCGAAAGATCGAACCGATCAACGACCTTGCGGTAGTACGTGAGCGCCTCGGCCCGCGTCGGCTTGTCGTATGGCGATACGAACGGCAGGCCGCCGATCTCAAGTAGCTCCGGCGTGGTGAAGAAGACCATCTGCGGCGGAAAACGAAAAATCGAGTTGACCAGCACGCCTTGTTCGAGCACTTGGTAGTCGAGCCCGTGCTGTTTCGCGGCGATCGCCGCCGCGAGGCCCGACGGCCCGGCGCCGACGATGAGGAGGTCGCGTACCGACATATTGGTTGATAATATCGCGGGCTTCTTCCACATGAGCATCGGCATCGGCGCCACGCTCGCCGCGTACAACTCGGCGATGGGCGGCATCTCCTCTGCCGCAGCGCGGCGCCCGGTCCCGACCGGGACCTGTGGGTGCTGCCGCTCGTCGGCGATCGGCAGCCGTTCAATAGCCGGACGGAAGAGACCGCGACCTCGCCGATCACGCTCGTATTGAACTGGAAGCCGCCCACCACGCGTTAGCCTCGGCCGGCGCTGGCCTCCTTCCGTCGCGATTGTTGCGCCTTTCGTCGGAACGTCCCGATCGCTCGCGATGCGGCTCCGTATAGTCACGGTGGAGGCGGTCATGAACAAGATCAGACGTGAAATCGCGGGCGCGGCAATCCTGGCGGCACTCGTGTTCGTCCCGGCCATTCTGGCGGGGCAGGCGCAGGGCGGCGCAGCGCCGCGGACGGGAGGCGCCGGCTTTCCGGACCTGGTCGGCGCGCTCAAAGCGACGCCGGGCGTCCTCGGCGTCGAGACGGCGCGCACATCCAGCGGGAAGCAGGTGATCTTCGCGTGGTTCGAGAACAAGAAGGCGGCTCTCGCCTGGTACTACAGCGACACACATCGCTCGCTGCAAAAAGCGTTCGCGCCGGGATCGCCTGCACGAACGCCCGATGGCCGACGTACCTGACGATGGCAGCCCGATCATGGCGATCGCGTCGCTGACCATGGCCGGGACGCCCAGCGCCGAGAATCCGTTCCCGGTGTCGCAGATCGCGATCGAGCTGTACAAGCCGCTCCCGGGCGGTCTCGCGGCCGGCGGGCGATTCTCGCCATCGACGATGAAGGTGCCGGGGCTCGTCGACGTACCGATGCCGGCGAAATGAAGCGACGCGTCCGATTCTGGGCGGCCATCGTCGTGGTCTGTGGCGCCGCGTCGCTGCTCGCCCAGGTGGCGTTCGGGGGCGTGAGCTGGCAGACACCCTGGCTTCGCGTCGTCTCGCAGAGCTTCGAGCAGTTTCCTCTTCTCATTGTGCTGCTCCGCGCTGTGCATCGTCGCGCTGCCGCGGCTGGCTCCGAATGGTGTTTCGACGATTCGCCGCGCCGTTCAGCTGGGCGCTGCTCACCGGCCTGCTCGCCGTTCTCGCCGCCGCCGGCAGTTTCATCGCGATGCTGATCTTCTCGATGCTGGGGCTCGTGCCGGCGCGCTCCATTCTGCGCGTGTGGATGGGCGAACCGCTGAAGATCTCCGTCATCAGCACGCTGCTCTTCGGCATGTTCTTCACGGTCGTCGAACAACTGCGGAGCGCGGCTCGATGCGGCCAAGCTGGCGCTCCGCACCAAGGAGCGGGATGAGGCGGAGGCGCGGCGGCTCGCCGCCGAAGCGCAGCTGGCGTCGATCGAGTCGCGCGTGCAGCCGCATTTTCTTTTCAACACGCTGAATTCGATCGCCGCGCTGGTCCACGACGATCCCGCGGGCGCCGAGCGCATGACGACGCAGCTGGCGTCGCTGATGCGGTCGTCACTCGACAGCACGTCCAAGCCGCTCGTCCCGCTGGAAGAAGAGCTGCGGGTGGTCGCCGCCTATCTGGCCATCGAGGGCGTGCGCTTCGGCAGCCGGCTTCGGTACACGCATCGACGTGCCGGAAGCCGCGCGGACCGTCCAGGTGCCGCGCCTGGCGGTGCAGACGATCGTCGAGAACAGCGTGAAGTACGCGGTGTCGCCGCGCCGCGAAGGCGGGTCGATCGCCGTGCGCGCGGCCACGCGGAACGGCTGCATGGAGATTGCCGTGGAGGACGACGGACCCGGTTTCGACGCGTCAGCGGCCTCGTCTGGACACGGACTGGCGCTCGTCCGCGAGCGTCTGGCGATGACGCTCGGCGCCGATGCCGAGCTGCAGATCGATTCGCGCCCCGGTTACAGCCGCGTGGCGATCCGGCTCCCGCGAGCCGCCACACCGAGTCATGATGCGCGCCTACCTCGTGGACGACGAACCGCTGGCGGTGAAACGGCTGACGCGCATGCTCCAGGCCACCGGCCGCGTCGACATCGCCGGCAGCACGAACGACCCGCAGACGGCGCTCGAGTTCCTGCCGCGCGCACCCGGTGGACGTGCTGTTCCTCGATATCCAGATGCCCGGCCTGACCGGATTCGAGCTGCTCGATCGACTCGAGGCGCAGCCGATGGTCATCTTCACGACGGCATACGACCGCTACGCGCTTGAAGCGTTCGACGTCAACTCGATCGACTACCTGCTGAAGCCGATCGACCCGGAGCGGCTGGATCGCGCGCTCGACAAGCTCGAGCGGCTGGCGGCACGGCCGCGGCCCGACATCAAGGCGCTGGCGAAGGAGCTGGCGGTGCAGCTCGCGCCGAACCGGCGACTCGAGCGCATCGCGTCGAAGGTCGGCGAGCGGACGACGGTGCTCGACGTGGCGCGCATCAGTCATTTTTCGGCGAAGGACAAGCTCACGTTCGCGGTGGTCGGCGGACGCGAACATGTCATCGACTACACGCTGAGCGAGCTCGAGGACCGGCTGGATCCCGCGGCGGTTCGTGCGCGTCCATCGGGGAACGATTGCGAACCTGGCGTTCGTCCAGGAACTCTTTCCGGACGTCGACGGCGGGGTCCTCGTGCGGCTGAAGGACGAGCAAAAAACCGAGCTGAGCGTAGCGCGCGACCGCGTAAGAGAGCTGAAAGGCCGGCTCGGAATCTGAAGGCGTTTAGAATACCGGCAAGTGGAAAACCCTCCCGGCACTCTCGATGGCAGCCTTTCTCCGGCCGATTCGACTATCACGTTGCTCGCTCGGGTGAAGGCCGGCGACGCTTCTGCGCTCGAGATCCTGATCGGCCGGTACCGGCCTCGCCTGGTTCGCTGGGCTCACCGCCGCCTTCCGACATGGGCTCGCGACCTTGCCGAGACCGATGACCTCGTCCACGACACGTTGATCAAAACCCTTCGGAATCTGCACCAGTTCACGGCCGAGACCGACAGCGGCTTGCACAACTACCTTCGGCTGGCAATCAGTAACGCCGTCCGGGATGAGATCCGCCGATCGATCAATCGTCCCGGAATCACCTCGCTCGATCCGTCACACCCGAGCGACGCGCCCTCACCGCTCGAGCAGGCGGTCGGCCGCAGCCGCCTCGAACGATACGAAGCGGCGCTCAGGCGCCTCTCCCCAATCGAGCGCGAGGCCATCGTGGGGCGACTCGAATTCGGGTTGACACACGCCGAACTGGCAGACGCACTGGGCAAGACCACTCCCGACGCGGCGCGGAAGCTGTGCCAGCGCGCGCTCACCCGACTGCTTGCCCTGATGACCGCGACGCCACTCGACACTCGATCCTGATTCGCGGATATGCGTGACGCTCTCTCCCGCGCCATCGCCAAGCTGACGGACGGCGAACAGGTCGAGTGGGACGATCTGCTCGTCGCCGCAGAGGGTACGACGGAGAGGACGATGCTGGAGGAGCTGCGCGGGCTCGAGCAGCTGTCTCCGCGCGCCGAACGGTCAGCGGACGGTGTGCACGAGTCCACCGCGGGCGAGGAAGCGCCGAGCAGCGACGGCGTCCGCCAATGGGGGCATCTGGAACTGCTCGACGAGATCGGCCGCGGCGCCAGCGGAGTGGTCTACCGAGCCTGGGATGCGCGGCTCGCGCGTGAAGTCGCGCTGAAGCTGGTTGCCGACGACGGGACGCCGATGATCCTCGCCGAGGCGAGACGGCTTGCGCGCGTGAAGCACCCCAATGTCGTCAACGTCCACGGCGCAGATTCCATCGACGGTCGTGTCGGACTGTGGATGGAAGTGGTGTCGGGCCGGACGCTCGACGAGATTCTCCGCGGACAGGGTCCGTTCTCGGCAAGCGAGGCCACCGGAATCGCGCTCGATCTCTGCGGCGCGGTATCGGCGATTCACGCAGCTGGCCTGGTGCATCGCGATCTCAAGGCCCAAAACGTCATGCGCGAGCAGGGCGGCCGGCTCGTCGTCATGGACATGGGGACGAGCGTCGACGTCACGCGCGAGGAAGCCGGCGTGCGCTCTCTGGCCGGCACGCCGCTCTACATGGCGCCGGAACTGTTCGATCATGGCGCCCCGAGTGTCGCGTCAGACATCTACGCGATCGGCGTGCTCCTGTACCGTCTCGTCACGGCGGCGTTTCCAATCGAGGCGCAGACGATTGGCGACGTCCGGCGCGCGCATGCGGACGGCGCGCTGAGGCCTCTTCGCCAACTGCGGCCGACGCTGCCGAGAGACTTCGTGCGGGTCGTGGAGCGCTGCCTCGAACCGGATCCGGCATCGCGCTTCCAGAGCGTCGCATCGCTCGAGTATGCGTTGCTGGCCGTTCACAACCCGACAGACCTTCGACGTCAGCCGGCACGCAGTTCGGCCAGCATCGCGCTGCTGCTGGCCGGCGCCGCCGCGGGCGCGCTCTTGACCTGGGCGCTTCCGTGGCGCGACCCGGCCGGCGCCGTCAGGCCGGGGGCTGGCATCGGCCCCGAGGAGTACAAGATCTTCTCGGCGTACGAAGAGCTCGCGTTCAACAAGCGTCTGGACGATCCGCGGGCCGCGGCCGCCGCCACCGCGCAAGCGATGTTCCAGGTGCGCTCGTCGTTGACCGGGCTGCAGCCGGTGTCGGCGCTGCTCTATGCGCGCATGTCCGAGTGCTGGCGTCGAGCGGGTGACGTGACGCAAGCCGGTGCCCGCGCGCTCGACGCGGCGGTGCACGCCGTATCCAGCGCCGGCGACGATCACCCCTACAGCGCGGTCATCGCCATGGAGATGGCGCGCAACGCCCAGGAGTCGGGCAACCACCATCAGGCCGCCGTCGAAGTGGGCCGCGCGCTGGACATCCGCTGGCGCGCGCTCCGGATGGAGGGCTCGACCACACCGCGAGGTCCGCTGCTGCCCCTTGCCGCGCTCGAGCAGGCGAGCCGAAACGGCTTCTCGCTCGAAGACACCGACGGCGATGGTTTGCTCGATCTCATCGAGGCCGCCGCAGGCCTCGATCCACGGTCGATGGACTCCAATCATGACGGCATCATGGACGATGACGAGGACCATGATGGCGACGGCGTGATCAATCGGCTGGCGCTCGGCCTGCTGGCGATGCCGTTTCAAACCTGGGCGCAGTTCGGCACTCACGACCCGCGATCGCTGGCCTGGCAGACGCCGGCGCGTTTTCCAATGACTGAGCGCCCGGTGGCCGATATGCGCTTTCCGGCGTGGAATATCAGCACCTCCCAGTCGATGGGATATTTCACGCAGCGCCTTTCAGACGCACATTCACAGCGGGCGATCGAGCGCGGGTTTTCGTTGCTGGCGCGCATTCGGCCCGAGTCCGCCGAATCGTCACTCGTCGTGGATACGTCTCCGCGCGGTCCTCGATTCGACCTCATGCTGCGACGTGTCGACGATCGCACGATTGAGATTCAGCTTCTGACCGTCAACACGCCGCGGCAAGGTCCAGTGGCTCTCGTCACGACGCCAGCAGGAGGCCCGGATCCGGTGATTGAGCTGCGATATCGACCGCAGTGGCCGGGCGCGGCGTTGTACGCGGACGGTCGCCGGTTGATGGACGGCTACCTCGGACACCGCCAGTATCAGGCACCCGCGGAAGGCGGCGTCGCCTGGGGTATCGCCTCGAACGTCGCCAGCCAACCCCGGGCCGCGGCGGCGTTCAGCCTGGTCTGGCTCGAAGTCTTCTAGCCGCTGTCCGCTTTTTCCTCGCCGATCGTTCTCTCTCCTTGTGCCGGATCTCTGTGCGCGATCCCGGCTGGCAGCCTTCAACCAGGAGAATCGTTGAATGAGATCGCAGACGCTAATTCGGTGTTCGATTCTGCTGGCGCTGATTGCCGGGCCACGTTGCGCGAGCGGATCCACGATCGATTTCTCCAGCCTGTCCGGAACTGGGACCCTGGTCAGCGGGCCCTTTGGGGACTTCCTGCAGCAAGGCGGATCGGTTGTCGTGGACGGATTCACGTTCACGTCCAGTTTCGCGGCCGGCACATTCGGCCTGGCGGTCTGGACAGCCAGTGATCCAAGCCATCCGGTTGGGGGGGCCGCCGCGACCGGCTTGTTCGAGTGACAACGCCGCGCAGACGACAACGATCTCAAAAAACGGCGGCGGCGCATTCGAGCTCTCGGGAATCGACCTCACGGAATGGGGCGCGAACATGCCCGGCGGGCCAGGGACGTTCGACGTCACGTTTATCGGTACCAAGTCCAATCTCATCGACACGGTCAGTCAGACATTTCACGTCGCTCGAAACACCGGCTCTCCGGTGTTCCAATCCTTCCTGTTCTCGGGTTTTTCAGACCTGAACAACGTCAAGGTTGTCCAGGGCACGTTCAGTGGCGGCGACGCCTTTCAGTTCAACAACCTCGTCATCGCCGACGACGACGCGCCAGTAGGAGTCCCGGAGCCAGCGTCGTTGCTGCTGATGTCGAGCGGGACCCTGTCGCTGCTGGCGTGGCGCCGGCGCCTGGCCCGGAAGCCGTAGAGTTCGCTGGGGCTCCGGCCCATTCGATCCCCCGGCTGGCGCTGGCGAAATCCAGACAAAATCAGTCGGATATTGACCATCCAGCCTGCCTTCCCGCCATTTCGCTGCGGCCAGCGCCCGTTCGCTGAAAATGTAATCACCTAAGGCTTTTGTCTTCTAGTATTTACCCATGCACAAGCCGATCAAATTCGTCGAGAAGGGCCTCTCCATCGCCGCCAACGGCGCCTGGGTCGTCTTCAACGGACTGAACAAGATCAACCAGCGTCCGTCGTTCACGCCGAAGTGGTCCGATAAGCCGCTGCTCAAGTCGTACGAGAAGACGAAGCCGCCGCTCGGGCTGGCCTCGGGAGACCGACTCGCTGTGCCCGACGTGCACGCGCGAAGCGCGGCAGGCGATTCTCGACGGCAAGAAGGACGTCAGCGTCCTCCTGAACGAGAAGGTCGGCGAAATCAAGGCGACGATTCTCGAGCGCGACGGCAAGATCCTGATGGTGAAGGACTGCCCCATCCACGGCCACTTCGAGGACGTGATGGCGATCGACACCGCTTCTTCAAGCACCTCGAGGACGTGTTCCCGGGCCGCGACATCCGCGCGCACAACGACGCGAAGCTCCACAACCACGGCAGCAGCACCATCCAGCACGGCCGCGGGTCGGTCCTCACCGTCGACCTGACCAACCGCTGCAACATGATGTGCGACCCGTGCTTCATGGACGCGAACCAGGTCGGGTTCGTCCACGAGCTGTCGTGGGAAGACATCAAGACCGTGCTCGACAACGCGATCAGCATCAAGCCGCGCCGGCAGATGTCGGTGCAGTTCTCGGGCGGCGAGCCGACGATTTCGCCGTACTTCCTCGACGCCGTCCGCTACGCCCGCAAGGTCGGCTACAACAGCGTGCAGGCGGCGACCAACGGCATCGAGTTCGCCAAGGATCCGGAGTTCGCGAAGAAGGCGGCCGAAGCCGGCCTTCGCTACGCCTACCTGCAGTTTGACGGCATCGGCAACGCCGCCAACTCGCACCGGCGCGTCGGCAATCTGTTCGACGTGAAGCTGCGCGCGATCGAGAACCTGCTACAACAACGGCGTCGACATCGTGCCGGTCGTGACGATCGTCAACGGCGTCAACAACGAGCAGGTCGGCCGCATCATCGAGTTCGCGCTCGACAATCCCAAGAAGATCAACTTCCTCTCGTTCCAGCCGGTGTCGTTCACCGGCCGCGACGAGGAAGTGACGCCGGAGCGCCGCGCGGCGCAGCGCTACACGCTGTCGCACCTCGCGCACGACGTGAAGAACCAGACCGGCATCGGCGAGCCGGTCCGCGACTGGTTCCCGATTTCGTTCATGGGCAGCTTCACCGACTGGGCCGACGTCACGCACGGCGCCGAGAAGGAATTCGGGCAGCTGACGTGCGGCTGCCACCCGAACTGCGGCGTCGGCATGGCGATCATGATCGACAAGGAAACCAAGGAAGCCGTGCCGGTCACCAAGTTCCTCAAGGCGGAGCGGTTCGCCAAGGACGTGCAGCAGGTGACCGATGCCGGCCGCAGCCGCTTCTGGTCGAACTTCGGCATGGCGCTCGCCGTCGTCCGCAACTACGACTCGTTCAACTCGCCGACGCACTTCAAGCTGACCGACCTGCTGAAGAAGTTCGACAAGACCTTCGGCGCGACCAAGTCGGCGGAGAAGGGCAAGTACGGCAAGGTCGAAGGCGACCGGACGATGGACGACATCGCCAAACGGCGCGCCGACCGCTGGAACTTCCTCTTCATCGCCGGCATGTGGTTCCAGGATCTCTTCAACTACGACTTCCGCCGCACCGAGATGTGCATCATCCCGTATGCGACGCAGCAGGGCGAAATCTCCTTCTGCGCCTACAACACCGGCATCGGCTGGCGCAACATCATCGAGAAGATGCACATGACGGCGACGCTCACCAAGTGGTACGAGGAGCACGGCCGCCACGAGATCTTCGCCGGCGGCAAGAAGGTGGATCTGCAGTCGACCGCGCACTCGCTGAAGCTGAACGAAGAAGCGGTCCGCGCCGGCGCGCAGACCGACCTCGACGACCTCGGGCATCGCGAAGAACGCCCGCGAAGAGAAGGCTGGCGGCCCGGAAGCAGAAGACGCCGGAGGAAGCTCGCCAAAGAAGCGCACACAACGCCGAGATGGCCAAGCTCTACGCGCAGCACGTGCTCAAGGAGCAGCCGACGCTGCAGATTCAGGGGCTCGGCGGCAAGAAGAAGGCGTCGGAGCCGGCGGAGGTTCTCCACAAGCCGACGGTGTAGCACTCGGGCTAGGCTAGCTC
Source organism: uncultured Acidobacteriota bacterium (assembly GCA_963792175.1). Lineage (GTDB taxonomy): Bacteria > Acidobacteriota > Vicinamibacteria > Vicinamibacterales > CAVVIG01 > CAWBVG01. The sequence continues at coordinate 22,576 of CAWBVG010000011.1, read as the reverse complement.
TAGGGGCTAGTTGCTGAGTTGAGCGCTGAGCTTGCTTGCGATAACGCGGCTCGCGCACCTTGTTTGCGCACTTTCATCTAGCGAGCAGAAACTCCGAGCGCCGGGCAAGCGCGTCGGCCCAGTCCGCCTCGTTGTGGCGGCCGCCCGCATCTTCGAGATACCGCAGCGTCGGCCGTTCGGTGGCGCGCCGCGACTGGCCGGGAAGCGTCCCCGCCGCTCCCGCGGCGAAATCCTTTGCGCACCAGCAGGCGGCCGAGGCGCCGCGCGTCGCGCAGCGGTCCCCACGCCTTCGTGCGGTGCCGACGTCGACGTAAGATCCGCCCGCGCGGGCGTTCTGCGCCTCGCGCGATGAAGTCGAGCACCGCGCCCTGGCCGAACCAGATCGACGGGCTCATCACGCCGGCGCGGCCGAACACCGACGGATACCGGAAGAAGGCGTACAGGCTGACGCAGGCCGCCCATCGACGACCCGAGAATCGACCGTCGACGTCGCGCTCCGGGCGCGTGCGGAACAGCGATCGATCCGCGGCTTCAGCGTCTCGACCAGAAACGCCAGGTACGCGTCGGCGTCGCCGCCGCCGTGGCGCCGATCGGGAAACGGGCTGTATTCCGACAAGCCGCCGCCGGCCGTGTTGTGCATCGCCGACGACGATCGCTTCGATCCGCGCGGCCGCAAGCCGCTCGAGCGCACGCTCGAGCTCCCACGTGCCGGCGAACGCCGTTCTCGGGATCGGACAGGTTCTGTCCGTCCTGCATGTAGACGACCGGATAGTGACCGCGGCCGCCGCTGTACGACGTCGGCAGGTAGACGTCGACGTCGCGGCGGTTCCGCAGTTGCGGCGACCAGACGTCGCGCCAGGTGCGTGTGATCACGTCATTCGACCGGACGCTCGGGCGGCGGCGCGGTCGCGAAGAAGTCGCGATAGAAGCGCTGCGTGTAGTCCGCGATCAGCGCTTCGACGCGCGCAGCGGATCCGGCGAGCGGACGATCAGCCCCGCATGGTGGCGCTTGCGGATCGTGGTCACGATCTCGGGGTCGGTATAGGCCGACATGTCCGGCTGCTTCCTGCCGCGCCAGCGACAGCACGATGCCGGCGTAATCGCGGCGCTGCGGCGGCACCGTGTACTCGCCGCCTCGCCGCGATCTCGATCTTCGCCCACTCCCGCCACAGGTTGATGCCGGTCGCGGCCTCGATCGTGTCGACGATGAACGCGCCGCCGACGCGCGCGGAGGTTTCGAGGAAGACGTAGTCCGCCGATCTGCCGGCGGGCCGGATGAATTCGCGAATGCGAGACGCCGCGCCGCAGCCCGAGCCCCTCCTGCAGCCGGCGGTTCAGCTGCAGCAGCGCGCGCCCTTCCTCCGACGCATCGTCGGGCAGACGCCGCGTGATGAAGATGCCGCCCTCGTGCGCGATCTCCATCGGCGGCCGGCCGTACTTGAAGGCCACCGCGAACACGACCTGTCCCGTCCCACACGATCGAGTCGACGTGATAGACGTCGCCGCGCACGAACTGCTCGAGCACGCTGTTGGAACGGCCGTCGCCGGCGGCGTCGAGCGCGCGCCAGAGCTCGTCGCGGTTCGGCCGACCTTCTTGATGCCGATCGCGGCCGCCGACGACCGCGGCTTGAGCACCCACGGCGGCGGGCACCCGGCGCGTCCAGTCGTTCGACGCGCCTCGTCGTTGAAGACCGGCGAGAACTCCGGCACGGCGAAGCCCAGCGCGCGCGCCTTCATCCGCATCGCCAGCTTGTCGCGGAAGATAGCTCGCGGTCGTGCGCCCCATCCCGGGCATCTGCAGTGCTCGCGCAGCATCGCGGCCAGTCTCGACGTCGAAGTCGTCGAGCGCGGCAATCCGCTCGATCGGCCTGCGTGCGCGCGATCGCGTCGACGCGCCGGCGGATCTCGGCATCGCTGGCGTCGCGAGGGATGCTGTGGATCTCGTCGATCGCCTCGCGCGGCCATGCCGGCGCCGGCCAGCGAGTCGGACGTCAGCAGCAGCACGCGTGCACCCCGCGCGCCGGCATTCGCGCAGAAACGCGTCGCCCTTGAAATAGGTGGCGATGCAGAGAATGGTCAGCATCTATACTCTCGGGTTCGAACCTCGCTATGAAACGCGAAATCACACGGCTGGTATTCGGATCGGCTCGGCCGCGACGCATGGCATCGTCGTGCACGGCCACTGGGGCCCGCCGATGATCCTGTTCCCGACCAGCGGCGGCGACGAAGGGGAATACGAGCGGCAGGGCCTGATCGGCGCGATCGGCGACGCCATCGACGCCGGGCCGCGTCAAGGCGTTCTCGGTCAACGTCAATCACGGCGACTCGTTCGCGAACCAGCGGCGCGCACCCGCTCCACCGCAGCTGGATGCAGCGGCAGTACGACGCCTACATCCGCCACGAGGTCATTCCGTTCGTCCGCGACCATTGCCAGTCGCCCGACACGCCGGTGTGGACGATGGGCGCGTCGCTCGGCGCGTATCATGCGGCCAACACGCTCTTCAAATACCCCGACGTCGTCAAACGCTGCTACGCGCTGTCGGGCGTCTACGACATGAAACGGTTCATGGACGGCGACTACGACGACAACTTCTACTTCAACAACCCGGTCGACTACCTCGCCAACGTGTCCGACCCGTGGCTGCTCGGCCATCTGGCGACCTGCGACATTCACATCGCGACCGGATCCGGTCCGTGGGAGCAGAGCGGCGAATCGTACCGGCTGTCGCAGATCCTCGCGAGCCGCGGCATCCGTCACCACCTCGACGACTGGGGTCCGCTCGGCGGACACGACTGGCCGTACTGGAAGCATCAGATGCGGGAGTATCTCAGTCGGGGCTGATGGCTAGTGGCTGGTGGCTAGGGTGCTAGCGTGCTCAGCCGAGCCACGAGCCATCAGCCATAGCCAGCAGCCGTCTGCTAGAGCCGAACCGCTCCATCAGATACCGCCCCTGGCCGATCACCTGCTCGTCGTCGATCCAGACGTCGCACGCGCGCGTGAGCACGTCGATGTGCGTGCGCGATTTCCACGGCGCGCCGGTCTGGCTGCCGTACGGATCGCCGAACGCGATGTGCACGCCGGGAATCTTCTCGTCCTGCAGCAGCACGCCGATCATCTCGTCCAGCGCGATGTTGGTGCCGAACGCGAGCTCGCCGACGCGGTCGCTGTGCTCGTCGGTGTGGCAGTAGTCCCAGAATTCGCGCTCGAGATCGCGTGCGCACGCAGTGCGGCCGACTTCAGCCGGCCGCCGGCGATCTCGAGCGTCAGCGGCGTCGCGCGCAGGTCGCCGTACTTCGGGCCGAAGTAGTCGCCGGCCGTGCCGTCGCAGACGAACACGCCGTCGACGCTCGCCGGCGTCGTGAACACTTCGCCGGCCGGCAGGTTCGACCAGTAGCGCGGGTTGATGAGGCCGCTGGTCTTCACCCACGCGAGCGTCGGATCGAACGTCGCGGTGAAGGCGGTGCCGGCCGGCGTTTCGACGCGCAGGCGCGTCGCGTGCGGCATCCGCTCGCACAGCCGCTGGCTGAGCTCGTCGACCAGCCGGTAGTCGGCGCGCATCCCCTGCTGCATGATCTGCGGCGTGACGCCGACCATGTGCGCGTAGCGGATGCGGCGCCGCTCGACGACCGAGACGATCGCCATGCGGGCGCGCGAGCTCGCCCTGCTGCGGCTGGACGCACAGGATGCCGGCGTCGGCCGCGCTCGAGCGCGTCGAGCACCTCGGACGGGCGCCGCGGCGAGCGGACGGGCTCGCCACCTGCTCGATCAGCACGCCCTCCCACGGCGCGCCGACCTCGTCGAGCACCGCCGCGAGGCTCGCCGCCACCTCGCCGCTCGCCTCGTCGGCGATCAGCGCCACGCGCTCGCCGGCGTTGGATGCCGAGACAGACTTCGACCGCGTTGCGCGCGCCGGCTCGAGGTCCGGCGCACGCCGCGTCCAAAGAACTGCGATCCGATTCATCACGACTTCATTACTTGGGACTCACGACGAACGCCGGAACCTGTCCGCCGCCCGACGTCACGTTGGCGAGGCCGGTCGCGCTCAGCCGCGTCAGAAACCCGGCGAGGCGGCCGCGGAAGATGTACGGCGCGAAATCGACGAGCATGTCGCGCATCGCGCACCCGCGGCGCACCGCCGTCGCAGACCGGAAACACCTCGCGGCGCACCGCGATCCGCTCCTGCGCCACCCAGCCGCGATCGCGCTCGGCGAGCGCCCGCGCGATCGCCGCGTCCCATTCCGACTCGCTGGTCTCCCAGCCGAGCGTGACGCCGGTGCCGCCGTACTCGTCGTTCGGCTTGATGACGAACCGATCGCGCGTTCGCGCGCAGGATGCGGCAGCAGGTCGATCGTGCGTCCCGTCGCGCGAGACCGGACCGCTCCTCGACGACGGCCGTCCACGGGATGTGCCGGCGGATCAGCTCGCGCTCCTCGGCCGAGAACAGCGCGGCGTGGCGCTCGTCGGTCAGCACGGCGAAGAACGCCTTCTTGTGCGGGATCTTGCAGCGCAGCGAGTTGGCGACGCAGACGGCGCGCTGCTCGTAGGCGTCGACCAGCGCGCGGCACTCGTCCTCGCGCGCGACGATGTCGTTGATGAGCACGCGGCGGTAGACGAGGTCGATGCGCCGGCCGTGGCGTAGAGGCCGGCCGCAGGCCGGCTGACGCGGACGCGACGTACTCGAGATCGCGCGGGTCGCAGATGATCGTCGGCACGCCGAGCGCCGTGAACGCGTCGCGCAGGATCTCGAACTCGCTGAAGGTCGGCACCTCGCGCCAGTCGACGATCGCCATCAGCGGCGGCGACGCGGTGCCGCCCCACTCGCGATAGCTCGCGACCAGCGCCTCGAGCAGCGCCTCGACCGGCCGGTAGCAGCCGCGCGTCGAAGCGCTCGCGGAAGCGCGCCATCAGCGGCTCGTCGGCGAACAGCTCGGCCAGCCCCTGGCTGTAGCCGGCGCCGGCGGGCGATTCGCCGTTGTACTCGGCGAACTGCAGCGAGTCGGGCAGGATGAACGCGTCGGCGCGCGCCGCCGTGCTCGTCGTGGCGTAGCCGGGATCGATCCGCGCCAGGCGGATCTCCGCGCTCGCTGAGCGCGAGCTGCCGCAGCATGTCCGGCGAGTCGATCGCGACCTGCGCGCGACGCGCTCGCCGAGGGTCCACAGCGTCTCGGCCACCTGCCTGCACGCGCGCTTCGTCGGCCGCGTCGAGGAAGAACGGGCGGAGGAACGGACAGAGGACGCGATCGCCGAAGCGCAGCCGCCGCGCGCGCATGCGTTCGGTCGAGCGTGGCCGCACAGCGCGCGCGGCATCGACGCGCGTCGAGAAGGGATCCAGTGCCCAGTGGTGCCATGGCGTCAGCGCATGCGCTCATGCGTCAGCCGACGGGCGTCGTCGTTGCCGAGGCCGATCATCTCCGCCCACCGCGGCCACGTCTGCTGCGGCGTGCCGTTCAGCGCGCGGTCGATCACGAGGTCCGCCATCTTCTGCACGACCATGTCGAAGTAGAACGGCGTGATGCGGTCGCGCTCGAAGTCGGGCGCGGGGTTCAGGAAGTCGATCGCGTACGGCACGCCGTCCTGCACCGCGAACTCGATCGTGTTCATCTCGTAGCCGAGCGCGTTGTTCAGCGTCTGCGCGTCGCGCACGATGCGCGCGCCGAGCTCCGGCGACAGGTACTCGTGATCGACGATGTACCGGCGCTGGTGCGGATCGTAGGCGACCGGCACGATGTCGGTCTTGCCGAACGTGAAGCAGCGGACGTACTGCTCGAAGTGGATGAACTGCTGCAGCGTCATGCAGTACGGCGCGGTGCCGTCGTAGGCGCGAATCAGCTCGTCGCGGTCGTTCACCTTGTAGACGTGCTTCCAGCCGCCGCCCGAGTACGGCTTCAGGATCGCCGGACGGCCGACGTAGTCGAGCAGCCCGTCCCAGTCGATCGGATAGCCCAGGTTGTGCAGCGACTCCGGCGTCAGGTCGATGTCCGCCGGATACGCCTTCTGCGGCAGCACGCACGGTCTTCGGCACGGCGACGCCGAGCCGCTGCGCGACCGAGTAGTTGAAGAACTTGTCGTCGGCCGTCCACCAGAACGGGTTGTTGATGACGTAGGTGCCCTCGAGCACCGCGTGCTTCAGATAGGCGCGGAAGTACTCCACCTCGTGCGAGATGCGATCGACGATGACGCGGTAGCCGGACGGCTCGCCCATCTTCGTGCCGGTCGAGCTTCACGAACTCGGCGGTGATGCCGTGCGGCCGGCCGAGCGTGTTGACGCGATCGAGGAACGCCGGCGGAAACGAGTACTCCCGCCCGCACAGCAGCCCGACCTTCATCGTCGATAGCCTGTCGCATAGCTCGTGCTCGGCGCCGATCGTCTCCGACTGCTCGCCTCGCGCGTTTCGTCGACGAGCGACCGCACGACCGCGCGCAGGTCGCCGGTCTCCCGGTAGACCTGCAGCTGCCGCTCGGCGCTGGTGCCGTCCGCCAGGATCTTGCTGCACGTACTCGACTTCCCGCCGGCTGCCCAGATCGTCCACCACGTCGTCGACGAACTCGAGCAGCTCGAGCGCGAGCTCGCGCATCGGCACCTCGCGCGCTTGCCGAAGTCGATCAGCTTGCCGTCGATGCCCCAGCGCGCGGCGCGCCACTTGTTCTCTTCGATCAGCGCGCGGTGGTAGCGGCGGAAGCCGAGGTTGCGCTCGCGAAGCCGATACAGCTTGACGATGATCGCCTGCGCCAGCGCGGCGATCGCGATCGACGCGCGCGGGGTCGTCGGCACGTCGCAGATGCGGAACTCGAGCGTGCCGAACGTCGGATGCGGCCGCAGGTCCCACCAGATCTTCTTGCGCGTTGTCGATGCAGTGCAGCTCGACGAGCATGTTCGACGTACTCCTCGTACTCGACCACGAGTTGAAGTGATCGGGGATGCCGGTGCGCGGAAAGCGGCGGAACACGGTGGTGCGGAACGACTTCAAGCCGGTGTCGCGGCCCATCCAGAACGGCGAGCTCGTCGACAGCGCGAGCAGGTGCGGCAGGAAATAGCGCGCCTCGTTCATCAGCTCGATCATCGTCGATCGATCGGGCACGGCGACGTGGACGTGCAGCCCGAAGATCAGCAGCGAGCGCGCCAGCTGCTGCAGCTCCTCGACGATGTTCTCGTAGCGCTCGCCGGGCGAGATCACCTGATCCATCCAGTTCGAGAACGGATGCGTGCCGGCGGCGGCGATGCGCAGGCCGACGCGCTCGGCGGCGTCGGCGAGATCGCGGCGGTTGCGGATGATTTCCTCGGCCAGCTCGCTCGACGTTCGCGCAGATCTTGGTGCCGACCTCGACGATCGACTGGTGCATCTCGCGCTTGACCTGATCGCCGAACGCCGGCGCGCTCGACGCCAGCAGCTCCGACACGTGCGAGCGCAGCTCCCAGGTCTCGGGATCGACGATCTGGAACTCTTCCTCGACGCCGACGGTGAACGCGTGCTCCATGGATCAGCGGGCGGGCAAGGCGGCGATGACTTCGATTTCCAGCATGAGCTCGGGCCGCGCCAGGCGAACGACCTGGACGAGCGTGCTCGCCGGCGTCGTGTCGCCGAAGTAGCGCGCGCGGACCTCGCGCACCGCCGGCGCCTTGTCCATGTCGGTGATGTAGGTGTTCATCTTCACGACGTCCGAGAACTTCGCCCCCGCCGCGTCGAGCGCCGCCTGCAGGTTCTTGAACACCTGCTCGGCCTGCGCCTTCATGTTGCCGGCGCCGACGACGTTGCCGTCCTTGTCGAGCGCGATCTGGCCGGAGATGTAGATGGTCTTTCGCCGGGCCGTTGACTTCGACGACGTGCGTGTAGCCGGTCGGCTTCGACAGCGCCGGCGGATTGGATGCGCTTCACCTGCGCGAACGCCAGCACCGGGAGCAACATGAACGCCAGCGACAGGAACATGCGCATCGCATCTCCGGCAGCCCTGAACGGGCTGCGCTGACCGACCTGCATCCGACCTGCCTTCTACTTGACTCGGCCTTGCGCCTTCGGGCTTTCTTCGCGGCGGCGGTCCCGGCCTGTACTCGAGCATCGACGTTGCTGACGACGGCAATCGGCCGGCCGGCCTGCGTGTACGGTGGCCGCGCCATCGATGCGCTCGACCGCCAGCTTCTCGCCGAGCAGGCTCACCTGCTCTTCGCCTTCGGGAATCTGCGATCACGATCGACTCGGTGCCGGTCGGCGCGACCGCTTTGACGCCGCCAGGACCGGCGCCGCCGCCGACGCGGTCGACCAGGTCGGCCGCCGTTCGGAACTCGCTCTGCGACGACCGCACGGCTGATCAGCGTGTTGTCCATCGTCAGCACGCCGATCGTGGCCGTGTAGCGGGCGAACCCGCGCTTGGCCCTCACCTGTTCTTCGGAATAGAGATGCAGGTTGTGCAGATCGAAGGTCAGCGTCGCCGGTCCCTTGTGCGGCGGGATCTGAATCGAGCACCCCGCCGGCCGGATCCCGGCCGGCCATGACCTCGCAGAAGCTGACCTTGGTCTTGAGCCGACACCGAGAGGCGTCGGACAGGTCACCTCGGGCACGACTTTCGTCAGCGGGACGGCCGGAGGCGCCGGCTTCCGCGCCGGCGGTTTTCGCGTTTGCGCGGAGAGCGGCACGGCGACGAGCAGCGCGACGACGATCGCTCGCATCGGATCAGTATACGTGCGACGGCAGACGGGCAGGATCGGGCCGACGGCAGGATGGGCTGGACCGTTAGACGAGTGCCCGCCGATCCTGCCTATCCCGCCCTTCCCGCCCATCTCCCTACGGCTTCAGATGCTTCTCGAAGAAGTCGTCGACCCGGTGCCAGGCGTCGCGCAGCACGTGCTCGCGCGTGAAGTAGTGGAACTCGCCCGGATAGGTCATGAACGACACGAGATCACCTTTGCCTTTCTTCAGCAGCTCGTCAATCAGCCGGACCGAATGCAGATACGGCACGTTCACGTCGGATGTGCCGTGCAGGACGAGCAACGGCCGCTCGAGGCGATCGACATGCGACAGCGGCGACGCCTGCGCATAGACCTGCGGGTGTCTCCTCCGGCGTGCCGATGCGGCTCGCGGTCCAGCCGCCGTGATACGGATCCTCGTAGTACATCGCGTAGTCCGCGACGCCCGCGACGTCGACCGCGGCTCGATAGAGCGTCGGCTGATCGGTCGCGGCAATCAGCGTGAAGAAGCCGCCATAGCTCAGCCCCCAGACACCCAGCCGATCGCTGTCGACATAGGTCAGAGTCTTGAGATAGTTGGCCGCCATCCACGCGTCCTTCGCGTCCTTGCCTCCCACGTCCATGTGGACGCGCCTCGCGCCACGCCTTGCCATAGCCGATGCTGCCGCGATAGTCCGGCGCGATCACGACGTAGCCCTTTTGCAGAAGGTACTGGTGGAAGCTGTAATAGACGGCGTAATTCCGCTGGACGTGCCAGCCGTCGTAGTTCTGGTTCACGCCGTCGCCGTGGATCCAGACGACCGCCGGATGTTTCTTCGTGCGATCGAGATTCTTCGGCACGAACAGCCACGCCGGCACCTGCTGTCCGTCAGGACCGGCGTAGTGCACCATTTCGGGCTCGACGAACGCCGACCGATCGATCGACGCCGGCATGGAGTCGGTCAGTCGAACCGGTGTCGCGCCGCTTTTCGCGTTGACCACATACAGGTCCGCGGAGTTCCTGCGGGTCCGTGTGCTGGTACACGAGGCGCGTGCCGTCCGGCGACCAGACCGGCGCGATGTTCGTGCCGCGACCGCTGGTGACCGGCGTGATGGTTGCGTGTGCGGGATCGCCGTTGATCGCCGCCACGTAGAGCTGCCGGTTGCCGTAGTTGTTCTCGGCGTTCGCGTCGAACGCCAGCCGGGTGCCATCGGGCGACCATTGTGGCCGCCACGCTTCGAACTTCCCCTTCGTGATCTGAATCGCCGGCCCGCCGCCAGTGGGCACGACGTACACGTGATCCCAGCCGTCGCGGGCGCTCACGAACGCGATCCACTTGCCGTCCGGCGACGGCTGCCCGTTGGCGCCGGCATCGCCAGTGATGCTCCAGAACTTCTCCTCGACGTCTTCGTTGATCGTCCTGGCCGGCCCTCCCGTGATGTCGATGAGCGTGGTCGTTCGCCGCTTGAAGTCGGGAGATGTTCGATCGACGAGGAAGTGGCGCGGGTCGAGCCAGCGCCGTCCGCCGAACCCGGCGCCACTAGCCGCCGTCAGCTCCGTTGGGTCGCCGCCCGTCGATGCCACGACATGCGTGCGCCCCGGAACGTTTTCGGTGATGGTGTAAATGATTTTCGAGCCGGAGTAGTCCGGCGTCTGCTCGTGACGGATTGCGCCGGCGCCGACGGTAAAGACGAGATGCGCGCCATCGGGCGACCAGCTGATGCCGCCGATCCCGCCCGATTCGCTGGCGACGCGCGTTTCACGTCCATCCGACAGCGTACGTACCCACACGTCGCCGCCGCCGCCACGCCCACCGCGACCACCTCGGCCAGCCGGAGCGCTCGTCGCCACACTCGGCAGTGTCTGTCGAACGTACGAACGCGACGCGCGTGCCATCGGGCGAAGGCGTGATGTTCGTTTCCGTTTGAGGTGTGCTCCACACGGCTGCGGCCGCGCTGCCGTCGATCGGCACCCGCCAGAGATCGCCGTTCTTCGCGACCATGAGCGCGCGGCCATCCGTGCTCCAGAACGCACCGTTCAACTGAGTGCCGGCGGCACTGAGCTCCCGCGGAGCCGCGGCCAAAGCGCCGCTTATGGCGGCATCAGCGACGTATATCTTCGCGACGCCGGCGCGCTCCCACACGAACACGACGTGTCGGCCATCCGGCGACCACATCGGCGAGGATGGATGTCGGATGTCGATGAGCTGATCGATGGTCAGGCCGCCTGCGGCGTGGACAATCAGCGCCGCTGACGCGAACAGTGCGAGGACGAATGCCATCAATGCCTTCATAAGGACGTCAGTATATCGAGAGGACGTGTCCTATGGAGTCACATCGACCGGACAATCTGCATCCAACTTTTCGAACAATCGGTCAAACGTCTCAGCGAAGGTCAAAATCGCCGTGGCAGGCGGTCAGACGTTTGGTAGAGTCTGACCGGCTGAGGGACCTGCCCGACGACGCCACGACAACCCGATTTCCTTTCTGGAGGAACTACATGAGTCGGACTTTGAGGTTCTTGGCGGTGTCGCTTGCGCTGTCGGTTGCCGCGCCCGCCGCTGCCCAGGTTCAGACGGGAAGCATTCTCGTGCGAGCCGCGGATCAACAGGGCGCAGTGATGCCCGGCGTGACCGTGACGATCACCAGCTCCGTCCTGGTTGCCGGGTCGATGACCGGCGTCACGGACGCCGGCGGCGTGTTTCGCTTCCCCTCGCTCGTTCCCGGCACGTATGGCGTCAAGATGGAGCTGACGGGATTCCAGACGGTCAACCGCGAGAACATCATCGTGCTCGTCGGTCAGACGACGCCCGTCGAGTTCTCGATGAAGGTGGCAAGCCTGGCCGAAAACATCACGGTCACGGGCGCGTCGCCGACCGTCGACACGACGAGCGCGAACGTCGCCGTCAATTTGAGCGAGCAGTTGATTCAAGGGACTCCCGGCGGACGAGACATCTGGGCACTGGTCGACGCGAAAGTGCCGGGCCTCGTGATCAGCCGTCCGGATGTCGGCGGCACATCCGGTGGGCTGCAAGGCACCTTCAGCGCACGCGGCACCAACAGCGCGCAGAACACGTCGTTCCTCAACGGCGTGAACGTCGGCGACCCGGCGGCGATTGGCGCGGCCGGCTTCTACTACGACTTGGATGCGTTCGACGACATCCAGGTCTCGACCGGCGCGCACGACATCACCGTGCCGACCTCGGGCGTGTTCCTGAACATGATTACCAAGACGGGCGGCAACAAGTGGAACGGCGGGACGACGTTTACCTGGCTCGGCGCCGGAACCCAGGGCCGCAACGACACGGACCCGACGTTGCAGAAGTACGGGTTCCGGCCCAACGGCAACACTTCGGACTTCGTGTCGGACATCGACGTGACGGGCGGCGGGCCGCTGGTCCAGAACAAGCTGCGGTTCTTCGGATCGTTCCGCGACTGGCGTGTGCACCAGAACGTGCCGGTGCAGGCGTCGCAGACGGTGCTGGATCAGACGAACATCACGTCCGGTCTGGGCAACTTCACGTACCAGGCGTCGCAGAACAACAGGCTTACCGGGTTCTACTCGCGCCAGCGGTACAGCAAACCGAACCGGCTGCTGAACAACGCGTCGATTACAGTCATCGATTCCACGAGCGATGAAGAAGACATGTTCGACGTCGTCCAGGGTCTGTGGAACTCGGTGGTCGGCAAGAACTTCTTCCTCGACGCCGCGGCTTGGCCTGAACAAGATTCTCTTCCCGACCTATCAGAACGGCGGGAATCAGCAGTCGGTCGACCGACAACGCCACGGGCATCATCTACGGAAATTTCCCGACCAACGTCGATCCGGAACCGCGACCGGTATCAGGCCAACACGACCGGCCAGTACTACGTGGATCAGGCGCTGGGCGGGCGGCACGAGTTCAAGTTCGGCTTCGACTACTCGCACGCGGTGACGAAGAACCAGACGACGCCGCGTCGACGACGTGGCGCCGACCTACACCACCGCGAGCGGCGCCTTCGTGCCGGTGAACGTCACGCTGTTCGCGACGCCGCAGAACGACGCGACCGCGCTAAACGTCCTCGCGCTCTTCGCCCAGGACAGCTACAGCGTGAAGCGGCTCACAGTCATCGGCGGCATCCGGTTCGAACAACTCGAGGGCTATCTGCCGTCGCAGTCGAGCCCGCGCATCGCAGTTTGCGACGGCTGGCATCGGCGGCTTCGCGGCGCAGCCGCGCAGTTACGACGAGGTTCGAGACATCGTCAAGTGGAACACCGCTGGACCGCGCGCCAGCGCCATCTTCGACATCACAGGCGACGGCAAAACCGCCGCGAAGGCGTCGGCCGGGCGGTACTACTACGTGCTGTCGACCGGAGGCGGCGGCGTCAGCAACGTCAATCGGAACGCGAACTACAGCGAACAGTACACGTGGAACGACCTCAACGGTGACCACAAGTTCCAGCTTGGCGAGCAGACCGGTGTACCGGTGGTCAGCGCAGTCGTGGTCAACGGGGCCGATTCTGACGTCGATCGATCCGAACTTCAGCCGGCCGTACACGGACGAGTACAGCGTTCGGCGTGGACCGCGAACTGGCGGCCAACTTCAAGCTGAGTGTCGGTGTACACCTACCGTCGCGAGAAGAACCTCCAGGCGACGGCGAATCCGGACAACCCGTACGCGACCACGCTCACCAGCGCGGTCGATCCGGGGATCGACGGTGTGGTCGGCACCGCCGACGACGGGACGTATGGCTTCTATTCCAGCGCTCTCGGCTGCAAATCGATCGCTGATCACCAACGATCCGAACGTGTTGCAGAGCTACAAGGGCCTCGAAATCACGCTGAACAAGCGCTTCTCGAACCGATGGCAGATGCTGGCCGGCTACACCTTGTCGAAAACGCGCATCGACGGCGTCAGCGTCGACGTCTCCCCGAACCTGCTCATCAACGCGAACGGAAACATTACCGCGACGAATTACGCCGATCGTCCGAACCAGCTCAAGCTGACGGGGATGTACATCCTGCCGTGGAACGACGTCATCCTGAGCGGCAACGTCAGTCTGCAGCAGGGGACGGCAGTGACAAGGCAGATCAGTCGCGCGGTCGGCGTTCGCGACCAATCAGATCATCAACCTGGAACCGCTCGGCAACACGCGGCTCGACCCGCTCAACAAGATCGACGTGCGCGTCGGCAAGTTGTTCAGGTTTGCGAACAACCGGACCATGGAAGGCACTGTGGACTTCGACAACCTGACCAACGCCGCCACGGTGTGGGGCGTCCGCAACAGGACCGAGGCCACGACGTTCACCGATCCGACGACGGGCGCGCGAGCCACGCTCCAGCAGTTCATGTCGCCGGCACAGATCCTCGGACCACGGACCGTCGTGTTCAGAGTGGCGTTCAAGTTCTAGGCAGGTCAGAGTCGGCAGGTACGGGTCGGGATAGGCAGGATGGGTCAGACGGGTAGGTCAGGCCTCACGCCCTTCCTGCCTGTCCTGCCTCTCCAGCCGCTGCTACTCTTCCCCGACGCAGGCGTAGCCCGCGGACTCGCGCATGCCAGGCACCGCACTCCGCAGCTTGATCAGCTCGAGGAACTCCATGCGCGTCCGCGCGTTGTCGCGGAAGGCGCCGTGCATGGCGCTGGTGACGGCGAACGAATTCTGTTTCTCGACGCCGCGCATCGACATGCAGAGGTGCGTCGCTTCCATGACGACGGCGACGCCGAGCGGCGCGATCTTGTCGCGGATCGTGTCGGCAATCTGATTGGTCAGCCGTTCCTGCACCTGCAGGCGGCGCGCGAAGACGTCGACCAGCCGTGGAATCTTGCTCAAGCCGATGACCTGCGTGCTGGGAATGTAGGCGACGTGGCACTTGCCGAAGAACGGCAGCAGGTGATGCTCGCAGAGGCTGTAGAAGTCGATGTCCTTCACGATCACCATCTCGCTATAATCGACGGTGAAGAGCGCGTTGTTCAGGACGCGATCGATGTCGGCGTCGTAGCCGCTGGTCAGAAACTTGAACGCTTTTTCGACCCGCTTCGGTGTATCCACGAGGCCCTCGCGGCTCGGATCTTCGCCGAGCTCCGCGAGCAGCTGCCTGATCAAGTCCTGCATCGTCCTATTCTATATCTCCGTTCTCGCGGCCCAATCGTCCGACCCGGATCGGTTGTACGCCGATCGTTCGAACCTCGCGAGCGCGCGGCAGGCGGCCGACATCTGGAAGGCGAACCTGGCCGCGGGCGGCGCCGGCGCCTTCGAGGCTGCGTGGAAGCTCGCGCGCGCCGATTACTGGCTCGGCGGCCACGCGCCGGAGAGCGAGCGCCGGAAGTTGTTCGAGGAAGGCATCGAGGGAGGACGCCAGGCGATCGCCCTGCAGCCCAATCGCCCCGAGGGCCATTTCTGGGTGGCCGCCAACATGGGGGCGCTCGCCGAATCGTTTGGTCTCCGGCAGGGCATCAAGTATCGCAAGCCAATCAAGGACGAGCTGCTCACCGTGCTGCGCCTCGACCCCGCGTTTCAGCAGGGATCCGCGGATCGCGCGCTGGGACGCTGGTACTTCAAGGTTCCGAGTATCTCTGGAGGCAGCCACAAGCTTTCAGAGCAGCACCTGCGCGAGTCGCTGAAGTACAACGACAACAGCACCGCCTCGCACTTCTTTCTCGCCGAGCTGTTCATCGACGATAACCGGACGGCTGACGCACGGCTCGAGCTGCAGAAGGTTCTCGACGCACCGCTCGACCCGCAGTGGACGCCGGAAGATCGCGAGTTCAAGGACAAGGCTCGGAAGCTGCTCGCAACTTGAAGTCTGAAGTGACCGCTCAGCGCAACGGTACATTGGCCAACGCGCCGGCCGCCGATCTCGTCAAAGCATCCATGGGCGACATCCGCTACGGCTTCCGTCTGCTCCGCAAGTCTCCCGGCTTCACTGTTGTCGCGATTCTCACGCTCGGCGCTCGGCATCGGCGCCAACACCGCGATCTTCTCAACGGTCGACGCCCTGCTCATCCGCGCGCTGCCCTATACGAATCCCGATCGCATCGTCATGGTGTGGGAAGACGCGCACGAGGCCGGGTTCCTGCGGAACACGCCGGCGCCAGGCAGCTACACCGACTGGACGCGGCTGAATCGGTCGTTCATCGCGATCGCGGCCACGCGCGGCGTCACGTCGAACCTGACCGGCGGCGGCGTACCGGAGCAGGTCATCGGCCGGGCGGTGACGCCGCAGTTCTTCACGGTCCTCGGCGTGAACCCGGTCGCCGGCCGGGCGTTCACCGAGGCCGAAGACCGATCGAACGTCCAGGTGGCGGTCATCAGCTACGGCCTCTGGCAGCGGCGATTCGGCGGCCAACCCGCGGCCATCGGCTCGCCCATCCTGATGAACGGCAACCGCTACGAGATCATCGGCGTGATGCCGCGCGATTTCGTGTTCCGCAACCGCGAGGTCGACTACTGGATCCCGATGGCCTTCTCGCCGGCGGCCGCGGCGTTACGCACGTCACACTATCTGAACGTCGTCGCCAGGCTGGCGCCCGGCGTCAGTCTCGCCGCCGCGAGGGACGACATGCGCCGCGTCGACGAGGTGCAGCGGCAGGAATATCCGGAGCCAGGACGGCACGTGACGTCGGTGCTGGTGCCGATCGACGAGGAGCTGCTTGGCGACACGCGGATGCAGCTGCTGGTGCTGATGGCCGCGGCGGCCGCGGTTCTGCTGATTGCCTGCGCGAACCTCGCGAGTCTGCTGCTCTCCCGCGCCGCCGGCCGCCGCAACGAGCTCGCGGTCCGCGCCGCGCTCGGTGCGACGCGTCGCCGTCTCGTGCGCCAGATGGTGATCGAGGCGACGTTGTTCTCGCTGCTTGGCGGCGTGCTGGGGCTGGTGCTCGCGCCGGCCGGCGTTTCCGTGATGGCTCAACTGACGCCGCGCGGATTCCCGGCGCAGACGACCTCGGTCCTGGATCTGCGACTGCTGGCGTTCGCGTTCGTCGTCTCGGTGGCCACCGGCGTCGTGTTCGGGCTGGTCCCTGCCCTGCAGGCGGCGCGCGCGTCTTTGCGCGATGCGATCCAGCAAGGCGGACGCGCGTCGGTCGGCGGCCGCGCCCGTCTGACGCGCGACGCGCTCGTGGTGCTTCAAGTGGCCGCCGCGCTGGTGCTGCTCGCTGGCGCCGGTCTGATGCTGCGCACGATGGCCAACCTGCGCGCGCTCGAGCTCGGCTTCCGCCCGGATCACGTGCTGACCCTGAGGACCACACTGCCGCAGTCGAAATATCAGCAGCCGGCGCAGCGCCTGTCGTTCTACGACCGGGTGATTGCCGATGTCCGGACGCTGCCGGGGGTCGAAGGCGCCGGCTATACCTCTCTGCTGCCGTTTCTCAGTCCCGGGAACACAACGTGGTTTGCCATCGACGGGCGTCACGCACGATCCCGACGATCCGCAGGACACACTGTTTCGGGCCGGTACCAGCGACTATCTGAAGACGCTCGGCGTGCAGCTCGTGGAAGGACGGCTGATCGACGACCGCGACGGCGCGGACGCCCCGCGCGTGGTCGTGGTCAACAGCACGCTCGCGCGCAAGTACTGGCCGCGCAGCTCCGCGCTTGGCGGCAGGATGCGGCTGGGCAACCCCGACGGCCCGTTCTACACCATCGTCGGCGTCGTCAAGGACGTGCGCGAGCGCGGCCACACGCTCGCGCAAAAGCCGCTCGTCTACCTGCCGTACGTCCAGCGCCTCGGGGCGATTCCGGAATACCTGGTCGTGCGGACTGCCGGCGCGCCTGCCGATCTGGTGGAACCGATTCGCCATGTCATCGCGCGCGTCGATCCGGATCAGCCGATATCGGCGGTGCGAACGATGGACGAGATTGTCGACCTCGACGTCGCCGATCGGCACCAGCAGATGATCCTGCTCGGCGCATTCGCGGGGCTGGCGCTGCTCCTCGCCTCGATCGGGCTGTACGGCGTGTTGTCCTATGCGGTTGCGCAGCGCAGTCGTGAGATTGGCCTGCGCATCGCACTGGGGGCGACCGCCGGATCGGTGATGCGGGTCGTCGTCGTGCGCGGGCTGGCGCTGACCGGAATCGGCCTGTCGATCGGACTCGCGCTCGCGTGGGCCGGTACGCGAGCGCTGCAGAACGTGCTGTATGGCGTGACCGCCGGAGATCCGTCGACCTACGTGGCCGTGGTGGGATTGCTGGCCACCATCGCGCTGCTGGCCAGCTACCTGCCTGCCCGCCGCGCATCGCGCATGGATCCGATCAGCGTGCTGCGAGCCGACTAGGGCCGACGTGTTCACGCGTCGGCCGCGAAAACAGCGTGAACTTGACGCGGGCGTCAGGCGATCACACACCATCTGGCCGCGAGACGTGGCCGCCTGACGCCAGCGCCGCGACCGCGACGCCGATTCCAGTGGTGAGCGCCCAAAGAGCGAACGCCGTGACGAACACCGGCGACGGCGCGGCCACGGATTCCCCGCTCAGTGCCTGCGCCAACAGCAGCGCGAACAACGCGACATAGCTTCCTGCCGCGACAAACGTCAGGCGCAAGGCCCGCACGTCTGACTGGCGCCTGCGGGTCAGTAACCAGGCCACCGCCGGCAGCACTTGGACGGCGTGCAGGCCGACGAAGTGCGCGACGCGGATGTCGCCGTGTCCGCGGCTCCAGCCGGTACCCGGCAGTCCCGGACCGCCGTCAGGCGCGCCGACGGTATGCGAACCGGACACCAGCATGTGATGGGTTGCGCGCGCTTCGGCGATCTGCGACGCGCGGGGCGTGGTCATCAGGCCGCCGGTAGAGGCGCCGACAATCGTGACGCGTCAACCCGAGACGCAGGGCCCATCCAAGCGCGGCATCCGCAAAGGGCTGGCGCCACAACGCGACCGCGACGACAGCGGCCCCCACGGTCTGGATCACGATCGCCAGCCCCATCGTCGCGAACAGCGCCGCATCGACCGGCGTCGCGACGTTGAAGTGGCTCGTCGTACCGCGCCACGCCTGGAGGTAGATGGCGCCGACCTCGAAGATGAGAATGGCGGCGCTTCCCCGGCCGACGATGCGGCGGGTGCGGACCCACTCGGGGAGATAGGTGAATACCCACGCCAGGGTCAGCGTGTAGATCGCGGTCGACACCGCGAACTTCGCCGGCTTGAGCCAGGCGGGGGCGCCGGTGATGAGGCGGGGATCGAGCCAGAGGCCGGCCAGAGCCGGGATCAGGGCGGCCACCATCAGGACGGCGGTGAGGGTGAGCGGCGCGTCGGCGGTGTAGAGGCGACGTAATGTTGTCATAGTCAACATATAATAGCGATGTCATGTTGACAATGTCAACACTCTTTCTTACACTCGAGGCATGGCCGCCACACGCGCCGCCAAGCGAAAACCGGCCGCCGCCTACCACCACGGCGACCTTCGCCGCGCGCTTCTCGCCGAAACCGCGCGGACGATTCGAAAAGAGGGAGTCGACGGGGTCACGCTGCGGGCCGTCGGCAAGCGCCTGGGCGTGTCGCGTACGGCGCTCTACCGCCATTTCGCCGACAAGCCGGCGCTGCTGGCGGCGGTCGCCCGGGAAGGCTTCCAGGCGTTCACGCGGGAGCTCTCGCAGGCGTGGACAGCGGCCGGCGGCGGACGGGACGGATTCCGAGCCATGGGCGCGGCCTACGTGAAGTTCGCGATCGCGAACCCGTCGCACTATCGCGTGATGTTCGGCGCGTTCAAGGATCTGTGCGAGCGCGATGCCGAACTGGCAGCGGACGCGCAGGCGTCGTTTCAGGTCCTGCTCGACGCGGTGGTGATGCTGCAGAAGGACGGCCTGCTACGCGCGGACCCGCCGCAGACGCTGGCCCAATACATCTGGGCCGCCGTCCATGGCGTGGCCATGCTGGCGATCGACGGCCAGCTCGGACCCGATCCAAAAGCCGCGGACGCCCTCGCGACCTTCGCGCTCGAACGGCTCTCAACTGGCATCGCAGCTAGCCCCTAGCTCCGAGCCCCCCGCCTCCGCTCGCAGTTTCCTCGGAGCTTCGGCGAGGCAGGCTCAGCTAGCCTCCGCCCCCAGCTTCCTACGCGTAACTGTAGAACCCCTGGCCGGTCTTCTTCCCCAGCCGGCCGGCGAGGACCATGCGCTTGAGCAGCGGCGGGGGCGCGTACTGTGGCTCGCGAAACTCCTCGAACATGATGTTGGCGATGTAGTACGTCGTGTCGAGGCCGACGAAGTCGAGCAGCGTGAACGGCCCCATCGGGTAGCCGCATCCGAGCTTCATCCCCTTGTCGATGTCGTCGAGCGTGCCCAGGCCGTTCTCGTACGCGCGAATGGCATCGAGCAGGTACGGCACCAGCAGCCGATTGACGATGAATCCGGGACGGTCTGGCGCCGTGATCGGCTCCTTGCCCAGCGACCGGGCGAAGGCAAACACGGTCTGGTAAGTCTCATCGCTCGTGGTCAACGCCCTGATCACCTCGACCAGCTTCATCAGCGGCACCGGATTGAAGAAGTGCAGTCCGCCGAACCGATCCGGCCGTGACGAAGCCGCCGCCAGCTCCGTGATGCACAACGACGACGTGTTCGACACGAAGATGGTGTCGCGCCGCACGATCTTCTCGAGCGCGGCGTACGCCTGCCGCTTGTCCTCCAGGTTCTCGATGATGGCCTCGATGATCAGGTCGCACTCGCCGAGGCCGGAAAACGTCGTCGTCCCGGACAGGTTGCCAAGCGTCTTGTCGCGGGCGTCAGCGCTCACCTTTCCCTTGGCCACGCCATCGTCCAGGAACTTCCTGATGCGGCCCAGCCCCTTGTTGAGCGCGATGTCATCGACCTCGCGCACGATCGTCTTGTAGCCGGCCGCGGCGCACACCTGCGCGATCCCCGATCCCATCAACCCGCACCCCAGTACGCCTACCGTTTTGATCTGCATCGAGTGCTCCAACGTCAATCCCGCGGCTGCCCTTTGTGTCCTCTGTTCCCCTCTGTGTCCTTGCGCGATTGCGAATGATGTCGACGATGCAATCGCCGGTTTCACGAGTCCCGAGGGACCCGCCGATTTCCTTCGTGCCTTGACCGGACGCGACCGCCTCCTGCACGGCGTGCTCGACGGCCGCGGCTTCGTTCTCGAGCCCGAGATACTCCAGCATCAGCGCGACCGACAGGATGGCGCCCATTGGATTCGCGACGTTCCTGCCCGCCAGCGCCGGCGCCGATCCATGCACCGGCTCGAACATCGAGGTTCGTCCCGGATGCAGGTTCGCTGACGCCGCCAGCCCCAGTCCGCCCTGCAGCGCGGCGCCGAGATCCGTGATGATGTCGCCAAACAGGTTGTTGGTGACGATGACGTCGAACTGCGACGGGCTCTGCACCATCAGCAGCGCGAGCGCGTCGATGTAGAGGTGCCGCGCCTCGATGTCTGGATAGTGCGTCCGGACCTCGTGAAACACGCGCTGCCACAACGCGTGCCCCTGCGCCATCGCATTGCTCTTGTCGGCCATGCAGACGCGCGTGCGATGGTGCGCGCGTGCGTACTCGAAGGCATGTCGCACGATCCGGTGCACGCCCTTGTAGGTGTTGACCTCTTCCTGAATCGCCACTTCGTCCTCGGTGCCGGCCTTGAAGCGGCCGCCGATGCCGACGTACGAGCCCTCGGTGTTCTCGCGAAACACGACGAAGTTCACATCGGCCGGCGTCTGCCCTTCAGCGGGCACAGCCGCTCGTGAAGCAGTGTCACCGGACGATGGTTGACGTAGAGATCCAGCTCGAAGCGGGTGCCCAGCAGAATGTCGCGGGCGTGGCGGTTGTCCGACACGCGCGGATCGCCCAGCGCGCCGATGAAGATCGCGTCGAACTGGTTGCGCAGCATGGCATAGCCGTCGGCCGGAATCGTAATGCCAGTGGCCAGATAGTAATCGGCGCCCCAGGGCAGCGTTTCGAGCACGATTTCACGTCCGAACACGTCAGCGACCGCGCGCAGCACCCTGACGGCCTCGGCCGTGACGTCAACTCCGATCCCGTCACCGGGGATGATGGCGATGCGCACGGAGGGGGGAAGTCAGACTTCTGCGCGTGCGATTTGTGCACGCTGGAGCTTGCCGCTGAAGTCGACATAGACGGACTTCCACTCCGAGAAGACCTCGAGGGCCGCCGTCCCGGCCTCGCGATGGCCGTTACCGGTGGCCTTCGTGCCGCCGAACGGCAGGTGATCCTCGCGCCGATCGTTGGGGCGTTGACGTAGAAGATGCCGGTGTAGACATCGCGCATGGCCGAAAAGGCGCGGTTGATATCCTGCGTGTAGATCGACGCCGACAGGCGTACTGCACCCGTTGGCGATGGTGACCGCTTCCTCGACCGACTGGCATCGCATGACGCTGACACCGGGCCGAAATCTCCCGGGCAATGCGCATCTGCGGCGACACGTCCGCGAAAATCGTCGGTTCGTGGAAGAAGCCCTTGCGTACGCCCCCGTGGTCAGCGCGTGGCCGCCGCAGGCGAGCGTCGCACCCTCCTTCCCGCCGATCTCGACGTACTCATGACGGTCTCCCGCTGTCGGCGCTGACCAGCGGTCCCATCTGAAAACCGGGATCGAGGCCGTCGCCGACGCGGAGCGCCCGTGCGCGCGCCACGAACCGATCGAGAACGGGCGATACACCTGCTCGTGAACGACGACGCGGCTCGCCGCCGTGCAGCGCTGGCCGGTCGTCCCGAACCCACCCCACAGGCAGCCTTCGACGGCGAGGTCGAGATCGCATCGTCCATCACCATGATGACGTTCTTGCCGCCCATCTCGAGGTGAACCTTCTTGAACGACGGCGCAGCTTTTCGGACACCGTGCGCCCGACGTCGGTCGATCCGGTGAACGAGACGACCCGCACGTCGTCGTTGACGAGCATCGCGTTGCCGACATCGCCACCGCCACCCGTCACCAGGTTGACGACGCCAGCCGGGACACCGGCCTCTTCGAGAA
>CAWBVG010000010.1:0-100595 GCA_963792175.1 uncultured Acidobacteriota bacterium | reverse complement strand
GAACTCGCAGACGCTCGACGAGCTGCGCCGGGCCATCCTCGATCTCAAGCAGGACGACAGCGTGCGCGTGGTCATCCTCACCGGCGCCGGCGAGAAGGCGTTCGTCGCCGGCGCAGACATCAACGAGCTCGCGGTGCAGACGCCCACGAGCGGGCGCGAGCACGCGCTCGCCGGCCAGCATGTGTTCGATCTCGTCGAGAACATGGGCAAGCCGGTGATTGCCGCCATCAACGGCTATGCGCTGGGCGGCGGCTGCGAGTTGGCGATGGCGTGCACGCTGCGGCTCGCCGCCGACACCGCGAAACTCGGACAGCCCGAAATCTCGCTCGGCCTGATTCCCGGCTACGCCGGCACGCAGCGGCTGCCGCGTCTGGTCGGCAAGGGCCGGGCGATGGAGCTGATTCTGACCGGGACGCCGATCGGCGCCGACGACGCGTTGCGCATCGGTCTCGTCAACCGCGTCGTTCCGGCGGCGGAGCTGATGGCGTCCGCGCGCGCGCTGGCGCAGCAGCTGGCGCGGAGCGCGCCGATTGCGATGCGGTACATCATCAACGCCGTCAACAAAGGCATCGAGATGCCGTTTGCCGAAGCCAGCCAGTACGAGGCCACGCTGTTTGGGCTGGTGGCGTCAACCGACGATATGCGCGAGGGCACGGCTGCGTTTCTGCAGAAGCGCAAGCCGGAGTTCAAGGGCAAGTGAGATGGACACGATCGAGGCGACAGGGCGGGCGGCGGGATTCCGTTTCGCGCTCGTGGTGTCGAAATACAACGACTTCGTCACGGACCGTCTGCAGGCCGGTGCGCTGGCCGCGCTGTCGTCGGCCGGCGTGGCGCCGTCGGACGTCACCGTGGTGCGCGTGCCGGGCGCGTTCGAGATTCCGCTGGCGGCGCAGCACGCGGCCGAGAGCGGACGGTTCGACGCGGTCGTCTGCCTCGGCTGTGTGATTCGGGGCGAGACGCCCCACTTCGAGTTCATCGCGTCGGCGGTCGCGCATGGGTTGACGGATGCGGCGGCCGCGACCGGCATCCCGATGGCGTTCGGCGTGCTGACGACCAACTCCGCGGAGGAAGCGCTGGCCCGCGCCGGTGACGGCGCCGGCAACAAGGGGTACGAGGCCGCTATCGCGGCCATCGAGATGGCCGACGTCCTCGCCCAGGTGACGCGGCAGGCGGCGCCTCGGTCGACCGGCGTAAAGGGATAGTGAAGAAGGACCCTCGCCACCGGGCGCGCGAAGCGGCGCTGCAGATTCTGTATCAGTGGGATGTCGGCCGCGGCGACGTCGATCGCGCCGCCGAGACATTTTTCACCCTCCAGTGGCCGAACGCGGAGCCGCCGCCGGACTCGCTCCGCGCGTTCGCATCGGCGCTGGCGCACGATGCGGTCGAACGTCTCGAAGCGGTCGACACGCTGATTGCGGAGACGGCGGCGAACTGGCGTCCGG
Source organism: uncultured Acidobacteriota bacterium (assembly GCA_963792175.1). Lineage (GTDB taxonomy): Bacteria > Acidobacteriota > Vicinamibacteria > Vicinamibacterales > CAVVIG01 > CAWBVG01. The sequence continues at coordinate 99,153 of CAWBVG010000010.1, read as the reverse complement.
AGCGGATGGCCGTTGTCGATCGCCTCATCCTGCGGATGGCGGTCTGCGAGCTCCTGCGCGACCCGGAGACTCCGCCGGCGGTCGTGATCAACGAAGCGCTGGAGCTCGCGCGCACGTTCAGCACCGAAGAATCGGTGGGCTTCATCAACGGGATCCTCGATGCGATTCGGAGAAAGCTAGAGAAAGTTAAAAGTTAAAAGTTAAAAGTCAAAAGTTGAAGTCAAAGTTGAAGGTCAAAAGGCAGGAAGAAAGGCGACGCAAAGGGCAAATGCTGATGCGGTGGGTCAGTCTTCCTGGTTTTAACTTTTAACTTTTAAGTTTTAACTTTCTATGAGTTCCCACGACGAACAGATCCAACAGCGCCGCGCGAACCTCGACGCGCTCGCGGCGCTCGGCGTCGAGACGTATCCACGCTTGTTCGAGCGGCGGCACACGATCTCGGAGCTCGTCGACGCCTACGGCCAGCGCAGTCACGACGAGCTCGAGGCCGATCGCGTCGAAACCATCACCGCGGGCCGCATCCTCGCGATTCGTGCGTTCGGCAAGGCGAACTTTCTCGTGCTGTCGGACGGGCACGCGAAGGTGCAGATTTACATCCGGCAGGACTCCCTGCCCGAGCTCGATTTCAAGATTTACAAGCTGCTGGATTTTGGCGACTGGGTCGGCGTGGAAGGACGGCTGTTCCGAACCAAGACCAACGAGTTCACCATCTGGGCCTCGCGTCTGCATTTTCTGGCGAAGTGCCTGCTGCCGCTGCCCGAGAAGTGGCACGGGCTCACCGACGTCGAGATCCGCTACCGGCAGCGCTATCTCGATCTGATCGTCAACCCGGAGTCGAGACGCGTGTTCGAGACGCGCAGCAAGGTCGTCGCCGCCATCCGCGAGTTCATGACGGCGCGCGGCTATCTCGAGGTCGAGACGCCGATGATGCAGCCGATTGCCGGCGGCGCGATCGCACGGCCGTTCGTCACCCATCACAACACGCTCGACATGGCGCTCTACCTCCGGATCGCGCCGGAGCTCTACTTGAAGCGCCTGACCGTCGGCGGCCTCGAGAAGGTGTTCGAGATCAACCGGAACTTCAGGAACGAAGGCATTTCGACCCAGCACAACCCCGAATTCACGATGCTGGAGTTCTACGAGGCGTACGCGGACTATCAGGCGTTGATGCGGATGACCGAACAGATGATCGCCGCCGCCGCGCAGCATGCCGTCGGCGGCACCCAGGTGACGTTCGGCGACCATCAGATCTCGCTGCAGCCGCCATTCGCGCGCCTGTCGCTGCGCGACGCGGCGCGCGAGGCGGCGTCGCGGCGCCTGCATCGCGAGATCACCGATGCCGATCTCCGCGATCGGGCGACCGTCGCCGGCCTCGCCGCCCAGCTCGGCATCGAGGTCGACCCTGGCCACGGCGCCGGCAAGATCACCACCGCCATCTTCGAGGCCTGTTGCGAGGCCGCGCTCATCCAGCCGACGTTCGTGTACGACTTCCCGACGGAAGTGTCGCCGCTGTCGAAGCAGAAGCCAGGCGATCCCGACACCGTCGAGCGCTTCGAGCTCTACATCGGTGGATTCGAAGTGGCGAACGCATTCAGCGAGCTGAACGACCCGGACGAGCAGCGGCGCCGCTTCGAGGCCCAGCTGCAAAACCGCGCCGGCGGCGACCTCGAGGCGCACGCCATGGACGAGGACTACATTCGTGCGCTCGAGTACGGGCTGCCGCCGACCGGCGGGGAGGGCGTCGGGATCGACCGGCTGGTCATGCTCCTGACCAACAGCCCGTCGATCAGGGACGTCATCCTCTTCCCGCTCATGAGGAAGAAAGAGTAGCTGTCAGCTATCAGCTCTCAGCTCTCAGCTGTCGCCGGCAGTGGGGTTCGTGGCTGAAAGCAGTAAGCTGAAAGCTGAAGCTGAGAGCTGATAGCTGAACGCTTCATGGATCTACCCTTCGAACTGCACATCGCGCTTCGTTACCTGCTCGCCAAGCGGAAGCAGGCCTTCATCTCGGTGATCTCGCTCATTTCGACTCTCGGCGTGACGGTTGGCGTCATGGCGCTGGTCATTGCGCTGGCGCTGATGACGGGATTGCAGGGCGAGATCCGCGACCGCATCCTCGGCGCCAACCCGCACATCTACGTCTGGAAGACCAGCGGCATCGCCGACTACCGCGCGGAGTCGGACCGGCTCCGGCAGTTGCCCCACGTCGTCGGCGCGGCGCCGGCGATTCTCGGCAAGGCGATGGTCAGCAGCGTGAGAAGCCCGGATTTCGTCAACCTCACCGGGATCGATCCCACGCTCGAAGCGAGCGTGTCGGACCTGAAGTCCGCGCTGCAGACCGGGACCCTGGACGCGCTCAACCCGTCGGGTGACGACAGCGCGGGCGGGATTCTGCTCGGGAAGGATCTGGCGCGCAATCTGGGCGTCGCGGTCGGCGACTCGGTGTCGGTCGTGACGCCGGAAGGCACGCTGTCGCCGATGGGTATGATTCCGCGCGCGCGGCGGCTGCGCGTCGCCGGTACGTTCAGCCTCGGGCTCTACGAGCTCGATACGAGCACCGGCTTTGTCGCCCTTGACGTCGCGAAGCGCCTGTTCGGGAAAGAGCAGGCCGACCTGATCCAGTTGCGCGTCGACGACATCCTGGCGGCGCCGGAAATCGCCCGGTCGATCACCACGCGTCTGGGCGATCAGTATCTCGCGACCGACTGGACCGAGATGAACCGGTCGTTCTTCCAGGCGCTCGCGCTCGAGAAGATCGCCATGTCGCTGACGATCGGGCTGATCATGATGGTGGCCGCGCTCAACATCGTCGGCGTCCCTGATCCTGCTCGTCATGGAGAAACACCGCGACATCGCGATTCTGAAGACGATGGGCGCCAACGCGAGGAGCGTGACCGCGATCTTCGTCATGCAGGGCGTGATCATCGGCATCATCGGCACCGCCGTCGGCGCGACCGCGGGCTACGTCCTGGCGTCGATCCTCGATCGGTACAAGCTGATCAAGATTCCGATGGACGTGTATCAGGTGTCGCACGTTCCCTTCAAGGTGCTGCCGTTCGACCTGGCGATGGTCGTCCTGGCCGCGGTCCTCGTCTGCCTCGTCGCGACGATCTACCCGTCACGTCAGGCGGCGCGCCTCGATCCCGCGCAGGCGCTGAGATATGAGTAAGTCTGAAGTCGGAAGTCTGAAGTTCGAAGGCTTCCAGGATGCGACGCGCCGCTTCAGACTTCAGTCTTCAAGCTTCAGACTTTGATGGCTTTTCTCGAAGCGCACGACATCGTCAAGAGCTACCCTGTCGGCGGGACCCTGCTGACCGTGCTCCGGAACCTGGATATCGAGGTGGCGGCGGGGGAGATGCTGGCGATCGTCGGCGCATCAGGGGTAGGCAAGAGCACCCTGCTCCACGTGCTCGGTGGACTGGATCGCGCCGACCACGGCACCGTCGCAATCGGTGGGATCGATCTCACCGCACTGCCGGATCCAGAGGTCGTGGCATTCCGCAACCAGCGCGTCGGCTTCGTCTTTCAGTTCCACCACCTGCTGCCGGAATTCAACGCGCTCGAGAACGCCGAGATGCCGATGCGCATCGCCCGGATGCCCCTGACGGAAGCGCGCCCGCGCGCGACCGAGCTCCTGCAGCGCGTCGGCCTTGGCGAACGCCTGCATCATCGGCCGGGGATGCTGTCCGGCGGGGAGCAGCAGCGCGTGGCGGTGGCCCGGGCGCTCGTCATGCGGCCGGCGGTGCTGTTGGCCGACGAACCGACCGGCGACCTGGACGAGGCCACCGCCGACTCGCTCCACCTGCTCCTGCGGGAGATGCACCAGGCCTACGGGCTGACCTCGATCATCGCCACCCACAACCCCCGGCTGGCCTCGGCCTGCGACCGGGTGCTGCGCCTGGAAGGCGGCCGCCTCGCGGCCGTGTAGAACTCTTTCCCACCCCTGTAGCGTCTAAACGTGTGATGGGTCGGGAACCCTAATGCAGACAGAGAGTTAAACTCCTGTATAATGTCTGTCAGCTCCAACACCCCAACGCCAATGTCATCGGTTTTCACGTAGGTACCCTGGATGTTCGAACGGTACACCGAAAGGGCTAGACGGGTCCTTTTCTTCGCGCGATACGAAGCCAGCCAGCTCGGGAGCATCTCGATTGAGACCGAGCACTTGCTTCTCGGCCTGATTCGCGAAGGAAAAGGCCTCACCAGCCGGATTTTTGCGCGGTCTCACCTTTCCCTCGAAAACATCCGCAAGGAAATCGAAGGCCGGACGGTCTTCCGGGAGAAGGTTTCGACCTCGGTCGAGATCCCATTCAGCGCCGAAACCAAGCGGGTGCTGCAGTTTGCAGCCGAAGAGGCGGACCGGCTGCTGCACAACTACATCGGCACCGAGCACCTGTTGCTCGGCATCCTTCGCGAAGAGCGATCGGTCGCGGCCTCCATCCTGATGGAAAAGGGGATGCGGCTGAACACCGTCCGCGAAGATATCGTCCAGCTGCTCAACGAGAAAACGACGCTCACACGGGTGAAAGAGACGCCGCTGCTGGCCGAATTCAGCCGCGACCTGACCGAGTCGGCGATGAAGAACCAGCTCGATCCGCTGGTCGGGCGTGAGCACGAGCTGGAACGCGTTCAGCAGGTCCTTTGCCGTCGCACGAAGAACAATGCGGTCCTCATCGGCGAGCCGGGAGTGGGCAAGACGGCGATCGTCGAAGGACTGGCGCAGAAGATCGTCTACGGCGACGTTCCGCATTTCCTCGCGGACAAGCGGATTCTGGCCCTCGATATCTCGCTGATCGTCGCCGGCACCAAGTACCGCGGCCAGTTCGAAGAGCGCCTCAAGGCGATCATGAAGGAACTGACCGACAACCCGAACATCATCGTGTTCATCGACGAGCTGCACACGCTGGTCGGGGCCGGGTCGGCCGAAGGCTCGCTCGACGCCGCCAACATCCTCAAGCCGGCGCTGTCGCGCGGCGAAATCCGCTGCATCGGCGCCACGACGCCGGCCGAGTACCGCAAGTACATCGAGAAGGACCGGTCGCTGGAGCGCCGCTTCCAGGCGATCAAGGTCGACCCGCCGGGGGAGCGCGAGACGATCGAGATCCTCATCGGCGTCAAGGATCGCTACGAGAACTTCCATCACGTCGAGTACACGCGCGAAGCGATCGAGGCCGCGGTGTATCAGTCGAACCGCTACATCACGGATCGGTTCCTGCCCGACAAGGCGATCGACCTCGTGGACGAAGCGGGCGCGCGCGCCAAGCTGCGCGAGGCCGGCTACAGCGAGGAGTTCGGCGAGATCAACAAGAGCATCCGCGTCGCGGTCGAGCAGATGGAAACCGCGGCGGCGAACAAGGATTTCGAAAAGGCGCAGTTCTACCGCGATCAGGAAGTGACGGCGCGCGAGAACCTGCAGTTCGTGCGCGAGAAGTTCGACGTCAAGTCCAGCGCGCGCAAGGTCGTGGTCGGCAAGGCGGAGATCGACGAGGTCGTTTCCAAGTGGACCGGCGTCCCGATGGCGTCGATCAACCAGGACGAAGGCGACAAGCTGCTGCGGATGGAGGCCGAACTCCACAAGCGCGTCATCAGCCAGGAAAAGGCGATATCGGCGATCTCGCGCGCCATCCGCCGGTCGCGCGCCGGCCTGAAGAACCCGAACCGGCCGGTGGGCAGCTTCGTGTTCCTCGGGCCGACCGGCGTCGGCAAGACCGAGCTGGCGCGGGCACTTGCCAACTTCCTGTTCGGCAGCGACCACGCGCTGATCCGCTTCGACATGTCCGAGTACATGGAGAAGCACTCGGTCAGCAAACTCATCGGATCGCCTCCCGGATACGTCGGACACGAGGAAGGCGGTCAGCTGACGGAGAAGGTCAAGCGCAATCCGTACTCCGTCGTGCTGCTCGACGAAATCGAGAAGGCGCACCCCGATATCTTCAACATCCTGCTGCAGGTGTTCGAGGACGGCCATCTCACCGACGGGCTCGGCAACCGGGTGAACTTCAAGAACACCATCATCATCATGACGTCGAACATCGGCGCTCGCTTCATCCAGAAGAAGAGCTCGATGGGGTTCCAGTCGGCCGATACGCTCGCGATCGACAAGAACGTCTCGGACATGGTGCTCGGCGAGGTGAAACGGACCTTCAATCCCGAATTCATCAACCGGATCGACGAAATCATCGTCTTCGACGCGCTGAGCGACGACGACCTGCGGCGCATCATGGAGTTGCTGGTTCACCAGCTCAACGACAACCTGACGGATCGCAAGCTGTCCATTGCGCTGGCGCCGGAGGTCGTCGACTGGATCATCGAAGTGACCTGTAAGGACCGGTCGTACGGCGCGCGGCCGCTGCGCCGGGCCATCCAGCGCTATGTCGAGGATCCGTTGTCGGAAGAGCTGATCCGGGGGCACCTCACCGGCGGCGAGATCGACGTCTACTTGGACGCGGGCACGCTCGCGTACCGTCCGCGGCTCGCGCCACTCGAGGCTGGTCGAAAGCTCGCGTGATCCAATAAACTGTCCCGTTGGGGCCGTTAGGTAATTTTGACAGACCGAACGGCCCGCCCCTCAGTCTAAGATCGTAAAAGTGTACCGGCTCGTTCGACTATCGATCGCCGCGGCCTGCTCGTTGGCCGCCACGAGCGCGTGGGCCCAGCCCCCGGCGGGACAGGCACCCGCCGTGGAACTGCCGGCGGTCACGGTGTGCGGACAGCAGGCGCGCCCGCTCGCGCAGCCGCCGGAGGGCTCGGGTCCTGTCATCCTCTACATCGCGCCGTGCTTCGAGGCGCAGGGCGGCGCGTCGGTCATCGAATCGCAGACCTACCTCTATTACATCCAACTGAAACCCAGCTCGCCGTCGCAAGGGCAGTGGGTCCCGTACACCGACGCCACCGAGAAGATCATCCAGGACGATTTCCACCGGCTGTGGAACACCAACTTCCTCGACAACCTGTTCGTCGAGGTCACCGACTACAAGTTCCCCAACGGCGACCATCGGCAAGGTGGTGACCTACAACATGGAGGAGCGGCAGCGCGTCAAGATCGTCGACTACACCGGATCGAAAAAGGTCGAGATCTCGAAGATCGACGAGAAGCTGAAAGAGGCGAACGCGCAGATCCGCCTCGATACGTTCATCGATCCCGCGCTGGTGCGCAAAGTGGAAGGCATCGTCCGCGACATGCTGCGGGAGAAGGGATTCCAGTTCGCCAACGTCACGCCACGAGATCAAGGAAGTCCAGGGCGGGCCGAAGCTGGTGCACATCACCTTCCAGATGGAAGAGGGTCCCAAGGTCAAAATCCGCAAGATCGATTTCGTCGGCAACAAGGCGATGAGCGACAGCACGCTCAAGCGTCAGCTGAAAGAAAACCGGGAGCGCGGGCCGTTTCAGGACTTCATCCACTTTCCGACCTGGTTTCTCACCATCATCGGCGACCACGGCACGTATCAGGAAACGAAGTTCGACGACGACGCGGAGAAGATTCAATCGTTCTACCGCGACCGCGGCTACATTCGCGCCAACGTCGGCGTGCCCGAGCTCAAGGTGCTGAGCGACACCGACGACAAGAAGACCCGCTGGATCGAGCTCCGGATTCCGATCAACGAGGGCGAGCGCTACAAGGTCGGTAACTTCGACGTCGCGGGCAACACCGTCGTCAAGACCGACTACCTGAAGCCGCTCTTCAAGCAGACCGCCGGCGAGTACTACGCCGAGAAGAAGATTCGCAAAGGGCTCGAGAAGGCGCGCGAGGTCTACGGCAGCATCGGCTACTGGGAATTCACGGGCTTCCCGGATCTCAAGCCGCGAGACGATCCGAAACCCGGTGAACCCGAGGCGCCGGACGCATTGAAAGCGCCGGAGCCGGATCACAACGGCACAGAGAAAAAGGGCCCGCCGATCGTCGACGTGACGATGCAGATGAAGGAAGGGCAGCAGTTCTTCATCAACCGCATTACGTTCGTCGGCAACACGACGACGCACGACAACGTGATCCGGCGCGAGATCCGCCTGCTCGAAAACGGCGTGTTCAACACCGAGGCGCTGAAGTTCAGCGTCAAGCGGCTGAACCAGCTCGGTTATTTCAAGGCGCTCGAGGGCAAACCGGGCGAGGTCGACGTCCAGAAAACGTCGCCCGACTCGAACAAGGTCGACGTCAAGCTGAAGCTGGAAGAGCAGAACCGCAATCAGCTGACGTTCGGCGCCGGCGTGTCGGAGTTCGAAGGCGTGTTCGGCCAGCTGTCGTTTCAGACCGCGAACTTCATGGGACGCGGCGAGAGCCTGACCGTCTCGATGCAGACCGGCTCGCGGGCGCAGAACTACTCGGCCGCGTTCACCGAGCCGTTCCTGTTCGATCGCAACATCACCGGCGGGGTCAACGTCTTCAAGCAGGACATCCGCTACATCGGACAGTTCACGCAGAAGACCGCCGGCGCCGTCCTCACGCTCGGTCTGCCGATGAGCGGGTTCTCGCGGCTGTTCATGAACTACAGCTATCAGCGGGTGCGGGTGACCGAGATCAACGAGCTGTACCAGCAGGCCGACGTCCTGCAGCGCAACCCGTTCCTGGCCGACTCGCTGCTGATCGGCGCGAACGGTGAACGCATCATCAGCAAGGTGGTGCCGTCCTACGTCTACAACACGGTCGATCAGCCGATCTTCCCGACGACCGGCAAGCGGTTCTCCGCGTCGGTCGATCTCGCCGGTATCGGCGGCAACACGAACTACTACAAGCCGATGCTCGAAGGCGTGATGTACCTGAAGCACGGCGGCCGGCTGACGCTCGGCATGCGCGCGCAGGCCGAATTCATTCGCCCGTTCACGGACTCGTCGGCCGAACTGCCGATCTTCGAGAAGTTGTTCCTTGGCGGCGAATACAGCGTCCGCGGCTTCGACATCCGCACCATCGGTCCGCAGGCCGACAACGGCATCGTTCTGGGCGGCGACAAGAGCCTGCTGTTCAACGTCGAAGAGCAGATTACGATTGCCGGACCGGTGCGCGCGATTCTGTTCTACGACGCCGGCCAGGTGCAGCCCGGGCCGACCACCCAGAACCGGCTCTTCGTGCCGCTGGGAGAGTCCAACACCTTGCACGTACCGGGGAAGAACTTCACGTGGCAGGACTTCAAGACGTCCACCGGCCTCGAGATCCGCTTCTTCATGCCCGTCCTCAACGTGCCGTTCCGGTTGATCTTCGCCTACAACCCGCAGCGGTCGGGCGTGCTGGACAATACCTTCTTCCCCCAGAAGGGGTTCCAGTTCCGCTTCGCTGTCGGGTCGACGTTCTAGAGCATCTGTTGTAAAATCAAGGGCTTCCGACCAGATGAAAGGATTTCGAGTAATGAGAGGTTCCGCAATTGCCGCGTCGCTTGCGCTGTCCATCCTGGCGCTGAGCGCTGCCCCCGTTTTCGCTCAAGCCGCGCCGGAACAGGCCAAGCCGGCGCAAACGCCGCCGAAGCCGGCCCAGCCGGCTCCGACTCAGCCTGCTCAGCCGGCCACGCCAGCGCCGCAACTGCCCGCACAGCCGCCGGCGCCGTTCCCGCAGGGCGCGAAGGTCGCCTATATCAACCCGCAGCTCATCTTCCAGCAGTCGGCGGAAGGCAAAGCCGCCATCGCGCGCGTGCAGGCGCTGGTGCAGAAGAAGCAGACCGAGGGTCAGACCAAGGCGAAGCAGCTCCAGGACAACCAGACGAAGCTGCAGTCGAGCGGCAGCGTCATGAACGAGGCGGCCCGCCTGCAGCTTGAGAAGGAAATCGAGCGGCAGCAGAAAGAAGGCGAGCGCTTCCAGCAGGACGCCCAGGCCGAGATCAACGAGATCCAGCAGGAAGTGAACAACGAGTTCGGGAAGAAGCTGCAGCCGATCATCGAGCAGATCGCCACTGAAAAGGGTCTGCATTTCGTGTTCAACGCGGCGGATGCCGGCTTGGCGTGGGTCGCTCCGGGCCTGGACATCTCGGCTGACGTGATCAAGAAGCTCGATGCGAGCGCCAAGCCAGCGGCGACGACGCCGAAGTAAACGTGTAGGGTAAAGGGTATAGGGATTGGGGATTAGCCGAGTGCCGTGTTCTAATCCCTAAACCCTGTTCCCTAGTCCCCTACAGTGAACGCCACCGACATCCCCATCCTCCTCGACCGACTCTGCTACCGGTATCCCTCGCTGCTCGTCGACCGCATCGTCGAGCACGACCAAGGGCGGCGGCTGGTCGCCGTCAAGAACGTCACGGTCAACGAAGAGTTTTTCCAGGGCCATTTCCCTGGCGCGCCGCTGATGCCCGCCGTGCTGATGCTGGAGAGCTGGTCGCAGGTTGCGGCCCTGCTGCTCCTGCAGCGCGAGGACGCGCCGCCCAACGCGCGGGTCTACCTGCGGGGCGTCAACGACGCGAAATTCCGCCGACAGGTGGTGCCCGGCGATCGCCTGCGGCTCGAGATCACCCTGGGGCGGCGGCGCGCCTCGCTGGCGCGGGCGCAGGCCTCGGCCCATGTCGGCGATCAGGTGGTCGCCGAGGCGGAACTGCTGCTGGGCCTGGTGCCGGACCGCACCGACATCGATCCGTCGGCGATGGTCGATCCCTCGGCGCAGATCGGCGTGGGGACCACGATCGCCGCGCACGCGATGATCGGCCCGCGCGTGAAGATCGGCGCCAATTGCCGGATTGGGGCCTCGGTGGTCATCGACGGCTGGACCGAGATCGGCGATGACTGCGAGGTCTACCCGTTCGCCTCGATCGGCCAGAACCCGCAGGACCTGAAATACCGCGGCGAAGAGACGCGGCTCGTCGTGGGAAACCGCAACATCTTCCGTGAGTTCGTCACCATCCATCGCGGCACGCGTGGCGGCGGCGGCGTGACGACGATCGGCGATCGCAACGTCTTCATGGCCTACGTGCACGTCGCCCACGACTGCCGTGTCGGCGACAACACGATCTTCGGCAATATGGCGACGCTCGGCGGCCACGTGACCGTCGAGGACTACGCCAACATCAGCGCCGGATCGGGCGTGCACCAGTTCTGCCGCGTCGGACGCCACGCGTTCATCGGCGGCTACTCGGTGGTGACCAAGGACGCGCTGCCGTATGCGCGAACCGTCGGCAGCCGTCCAGCGCGGATCTTCGGCACCAATTCCATCGGCCTGGTCCGGCGCGGGTTTTCGCCGGACGTCGTGCAGAAACTGAAGCGCTGCTTCCGCTACCTGCTGCAGTCGAAGCTGAATACCACCAACGCGCTCCGGCAGATCGAGCAGGACAAGTCGCTGGCCTGCGCCGAGGTCGAGTACGTGGTGGCCTTCATCCGCTCCTCCTCGCGCGGGGTCATCCTGCGGCGGGCGTCGCGGCGCGACGAGGGATTGGCCGACGAATAGCGGAGTCACGGGCTATCACGAAGAACGAAGAAACCCGAAGGACACGAAGATCTTTTGTACTAAGATGCTTCGTGATCTCCGTGAGTCTTCGTGACTTCGTGAAAAGCCGTCTGGTGACGAGCCGTCGATGAAGCTCGGTCTGATAGCCGGGAACGGCCGGTTTCCGTTTCTCGTTCTCGACGCGGCGCGCGCCGCGGGACACGACGTCACCGTGATCGCGCTGAAGGAAGAGACATTCCCTGACCTTGCCGACGCCGCGGCCGCGGCCACCGGCGGCCGCTCTCCACTGGATTTCGATCGGCGAGCTCGGACAGTGCATCAGCCTGCTGAAGGCCGCCCGTGTGTCGCAGGCCGTCATGGCCGGGCAGGTGAAGCACACCAAGCTGTTCAACGTGCGGCCGGACTGGACGCTCGGACGCGTGCTGATGCGCCTCGCGACGAAAAACACCGACTCGCTCATCTCCGGGGTTGCCGATGTGCTGGGCGACGAAGGGATCGACCTGATCGATTCGACCGCGCTGCTGGCGCCGCTGCTCGCCAAAGCGGGCGTGCTGACGCGCCGCGCGCCGACCGACGACGAACAGCGCGACCTCGATTTCGGCTGCCGCGTCGCCGACGCAGTCGCCGGACTGGACATCGGCCAGACGATTGCGGTCAAGTCCGGCGCAGTCGTCGCGGTCGAGGCGATGGAAGGGACCGACGCCGTCATCGCGCGGGCGGGACAGCTCGCCGGCCGCGGCGCCCGCATCATCAAGGTGGCGAAGCCGAATCAGGACATGCGTTTCGACGTGCCGGTCGCCGGCGTCTCGACCGTCGAGGCGATGGCCGCCGCCGGCGCAACCGCGCTGTCGGTCGACGCGGGGAAGACGTTGATGATCGACGGAGACGCGATCATTCGCGCGGCGGACGAGGCTGGGATATCGATTGTCGGACGCCCGAGACCGCGTGGCTGAACTCAACGACGGCCTTTCACGAAGGCTCGAAGAGCACGAAGGCCACGAAGAATGGTTTTTATTATTGCTTTCTTCGTGTTCTTCGTGACTTCGTGATGAATCGTCGGCGAATGATGTCGCTTCGAATTGCGGTCATCGGCGTTGGCCACCTCGGGAAGCATCACGCGCGCATTCTGTCGTCGCTGCCGGGCGCGCAGCTCGTCGCGGTGGTCGACACCAATCGTTCGCGGGCTGCGGAAATCGCGACAGCGAACCATGCGGAGCCGCTCTTCGATTACCGCGACGTCATCGGGCGCGTGGACGCGGTCACGCTCGCGGTGCCGACCGAACTCCACGCCGAGCTGGCGCGAGATCTGCTGGCGAAGCGCATCCACGTGCTGGTCGAGAAGCCGATGGCGCGCTCGATTGACGAAGCCGACGCGATGATCGACGCCGCCGGCGACGCGGGCGTCGTGCTGGCCGTGGGGCAGACCGAGCGCTTCAATCCGGCTCTCAACGCCGCGCGGCGGTTCCTCACCGATCCGCGCTTTATCGAAGTCCATCGGCTGGGCACGTTTCCCGAGCGCAGCCTCGACATCGACGTCGTCTTCGACCTGATGATTCACGACCTGGACGTCGTGCTCTCGATCGTCAGTTCTGACGTGGCGTCGCTCGAGGCGGTGGGCGTGCCGGTGATTACGCCTCGCGTCGACATCGCCAACGTGCGGCTCCGCTTCGCGAACGGCTGCATCGCCAATCTCACCGCCAGCCGCATCAGCCGCGATCGCGTCCGCAAGATCCGCTTCTTCCAGCCCTCGTCGTACGTGTCGATCGACTACGCCGCACAGAAGGTCGAGCGCTGGAGTCTCGAAGTCGGTTCCGGATCGACGCCGTCAATCCAGGGGGGTGACATTGCCGTTGACGTCGAGGAGCCGTTGAAGCTCGAGCTGGCCGACTTCGTTGACGCAATCGCCCGGAAACGCCAGCCGCGCGTCACCGGCGATGCCGGGCGACGCGCCCTCGCGCTCGCGCAGGAGATCGCCGATAAGATGGCGGCGGCGACGTAGACGCATGTATTCCGATCTCACCGACTTCCTCTCGGACCTCGACAAACGGCGGCTGCTGGCGCGCGTGCCGGAGCCGGTGAGCCCCGATCTCGAGATTGCGGCGGTGACCGATCGCGCGTGCAAGCTCCCGGGTGGCGGACCGGCGCTGCTGTTCGAGAAGCCCACCGGGTTCGACATCGCCGCGGTGACCAACCTGTACGGATCGAACGAGCGCATGTGCCTGGCGCTTGGCGTGAAGACGCTCGACGACCTGGCGAAAGAGATCGACGAGCTGATGACGCCGCAGATGCCCGAAGGCATCATGGACGCGCTGAAGATGCTGCCGATGGTCGGCCGGCTGCGCGACCTGATGCCGAAGACCGTCAAGGACGCGGCGTGTCAGGAGGTCGTCAGCCGCGACGGCACGCTCGACCTGTTTCCGATCCTGAAATGCTGGCCGGACGACGGCGGTAAGTTCATCACGTTTCCGCTGGTGTTCACGAAAGATCCGGAAACCGGCATGCGCAACATCGGCACGTACCGCATGCAGGTCTTCGACGGCCGCACCACCGGCATGCACTGGCAGCGCCACAAGGGGGGCGCACAGCATTACCGCGTCGCGGAACGTCTCGGGCGGCGGCTCGAAGTCGCCGTCGCGCTGGGCGCCGAGCCCGTGCTGCCGTATCTGCGCCACTGCACCGATGCCCGAAGGGCTCGACGAGCTCCTGCTGGGCGGCTTTCTGTCGCGCCGGCGGATCGAGCTCGTGAAATGCATCACCGTCGATCTCGAAGTGCCCGCCAGCTCGCATATCGTCCTCGAGGGATACGTCGAGCCGGGCGAGCGGCGCCGGGAGGGTCCATTCGGCGATCACACCGGGCTCGTATTCGCAGCCCGACGACTTCCCGGTGTTTCACCTCACCTGCGTCACGCACAGAAAGAAGCCGACCTACCTCACGACCGTGGTCGGCGTGCCGCCGATGGAGGACTATTACCTCGGCCTGGCCAGCGAGCGGATCTTTCTGCCGATGATCCGCAAGACGCTGCCCGAAATCGTCGACATGCATTTCCCGGCTGAAGGCATCTTCCACAACCTGGTGCTCGTCTCGATCGACAAGCGGTATCCCGGCCACGCGCGCAAGATCATGAACGCGTTCTGGGGCCTCGGTCAGCTGATGTTCTCCAAGACCATCGTCGTCGTCGACAAGGACGTGGACGTGCACGATGTCAGTCAGGTCGCGTGGATCGTCGGCACCCACATGGATCCGCTGCGCGACATTCAGATGACGAAGGGACCGGTGGACGATCTGGACGACGCGGCGGATCTGCCCGCCTATGGCGGCAAGATGGGGATCGACGCGACGAAGAAGTGGGCGTCTGAAGGCTATACGCGCAACTGGCCCGCGCGCGTCAAGACCACGGAAGCCGCCGGGCGCCGAGCGGCCGATATCGTGGCGCGTCTGCCTCGTAGGTAGTGTCTGGCTTCGGCCAGACCTGCTTGAGGCATACTGTGCGCCATGAATCGCATTCGACTGGCGTCGCTTGCCGGCTTGCTCGGCATCGGCGCGCTCGCCTCTCAGGCGCAGACCCCGGCGCCGCAGCCGGCTCACAAGTTCACGCAGATCGCGCCTGGCATCTACAGCGCGATAGGGTCCGGCGTGCCGAACGTCGGCTCGAACTCGGCGGTCATCGTCAATCAGGACGATGTCCTCGTCGTCGACTCGCACATTTCACCGGAGGCGGCGCGCGCGCTCCTGAAGGAGCTGAAGACGCTGACCGACAAACCCGTCCGTTTCCTGGTCAACACGCATTTCCACTACGACCACGCCAGCGGCAACCAGGTGTTCGGACCACCGGTCGAGATCATCGGCCACGAATTCACTCGCCGGAAGCTGACCGCGGAGATTCTGCAGAAGGGCATGTTCGCGGAACTCCTGGCGGGGATGCCGAAACAGATCGAGGATCTCAGGGCGCGCGCAGCGGCGGAGACCGACGCGAGCGCCAAGGCGCGGCTCGAGCAGCAGCTCAGGAATCAGCAGACATTCAGTCAGCAGATCAGCGAAACCAGGCCGACACCGCCCAGCGTGACGCTCGACGATCGGATGACGCTGTTTCGCGGGGATCGCGAGATTCGACTGCTGTATCTCGGCCGCGGCCACACCGGAGGCGACGTCGTGGTCTATCTGCCGAAAGAACGCGTGCTGTGCACGGGCGATCTGCTGGTGAATCAGATCGCCAACCTCATTGACGGCTACGTCAACGAATGGCCGGACGCGCTCGAGAAGCTGAAGTCGATCGATTTCGTCGATGTCATACCCGGCCATGGCGAGCCGTTCAAGGGCAAGGAGCGGATCGACTGGTTCCAGGAGTACCTGCGCGACCTGTGGAAGCAGTCGTCGGCGCTGCACGACCAGAAGGTTCCGGCGGCCGATGCCGCGAAGCGCGTTGACATGACGGCGCACAAGGCGCATTACCAGTCGATTAGCGCGCCGGGGATCAACCCGGCGGCGATGGCGCGCATTTACGAGGTCATGGAGGGCCGGGCGGACCCGCCTTCGCTCGCACGGTAACCCGGCGAGCTTCGGCGGGCAAGTCCGCCTTCGCGCACGTTCCGATTCGCTGCGGCGGCTAGCCCCAAGCCCCTAGCCCCGGCTGGGCTGTTCTTTGCATGAGGATCCGTATGGCCACCACAACCGCTAGGCCTAACAACTTCGTGATGCGGCTCATCGGGGCGGCTGCGCTCGACACAGCGATTTACGAAGAAGTCGAGGCCGATCGCACCGCGACCGGGCAGGCACTGCTGCGTCGTGCTCCTGTCGAGCCTGTCGGCGGGCATCGGCGCGCGCGGCCTCGGCGGTGGATCCTTCCAAAGCATCGTCTTCATCAGCATTGTCGCGTTGATGACGTGGGCCGCATGGGCGCTGGTGACCTTCGAGATCGGCGCCAGACTGATCCCCGAACCTCAAACGCGCGGGGACGTCGGCGAGCTGCTGCGGACGATCGGCTTTGCCTCCACGCCGGGTCTCCTCCGGGTGTTGGGCGTCATTACGCCGATTGCGATTCCGGTGTTCGCCCTGTCGGCCGTCTGGATGCTTGCCGCCATGGTGGTCGCCGTCCGGCAGGCGCTGGACTATCGGCATACCACGCGCGCGATAGCCGTCTGCGTCCTCGGGTGGGCGCTCGCCCTGACCATCGCGGTCGTCCTCGGCTTGTTCTTCGGCCCGACGCTGTCGTAAGCTCGATCGGATGGCGGTCTCGGAGCAGGAGCTCACCAGCCTCGCGGCCACGCACGACATCATCAGCCTCGGCATGCTGGCGGACGATCTGCGCCGCCAGCGGCACGCGTTGAACACCACCTTTGTCCGTGTCGCCGACGTTGCGGCCGACACGGGTGCGCCGATGGCGATTCCCGCTGGTGCGGGCGAAGTCCGGATCGTCGGCGCCCCCGCGACCCGCGCCGCGGCCGTCGACCGGGTGCGGCAGGTGATGGCGCAGGCGCAGGGGAGGGTCGTCTCCGCGTTCTCGCTCGCCGATCTGGAAGTCCTGGCTGCGGGCGATGGCGTCACGCTTCGAGCGCTGCTCGAAGAGCTGCACGCCGCCGGCCTGGAGATGGTCGCGGAGGCTCCGTTCGACCGGCTGCAGGATCCGCGGCGATCGGTGGAAGAAGTGAATATTTCCGGGCTGGCGCTCGCGCGCCTGACCGTGCATCAATCGCCGTCGCCCGATCGTCTGCCGCTGCTGAAGGCGGTCGCCGATCTCCAGCGAGCGGTCGCGGTCATCCGCGCCTTCGCGCCGCTGCCGCGTCGAACGAACTCCGCCGCGCCGAGCACCGGCTACGACGATGTGAAGCACGTCGCGCTCGCCAGGGTCATCGTGGACAACGTGCCGTCGATTCAGGTGGACTGGTCGTTGTACGGCCCCAAGCTCGCGCAGGTCGCGCTCACCGTCGGCGCGGACGATGTCGACGCGGTGTCGCCCGACGCGGAAACGACCGAGGGGCGGCGCCGCGCGCCGCTCGAAGAGATTCGCCGCAACATCCGCGCCGCCGGTCAGGAGCCGGTGGAGCGGAACGGACGGTTCGAGCCTATGCGTCGCGCGACGTCGGACGTCTCCTCGCAGTGAGCGGTACGACCCGCGTTCGCCTGGGCGCCGTCGGGTATCTGAATGCCCGGCCGCTGGTCTACGGTCTCGACGTTTCGCCGCGGTTCGATCTGCGCTACGACGTGCCCTCGGAATGCGCGCGTCTGCTCCATGAGGGCGCCATCGACGTCGGCCTCATCCCGTCGATCGAGTACCTGCGCGGCGGTGTGTACCGAATCGCTCCCGATCTGGCCATCGCCTCTCGCGGTCCCGTCGACTCGGTCGCGATCTATACGACCAGGCCGATCGCCGACGTTCGATCGATCGCGCTGGATACGAGCTCGCGCACCTCCGTTGCGCTCGTCAGCGTGCTCTGCGCGCGGCGCTTCAGGATTCGGCCGGCGCTGGAATCTCGCGGTCCGGATCTGGCGGACATGCTCGGTCACTGCGATGCGGCGCTGCTGATCGGCGACAACGCGCTCCTGCTCGATCACGAGAACTGGACCAGTGCTCGGCCCACACAGCTAGCCCCGAGCCCCGACGTCCGTGATCCGCCGGCCCCAGCCCCCAGCCCCGACTGGAGAAGATCGACCTCGGCGAAGCGTGGTCGACGATGACCGGGTTGCCGTTCGTCTGGGCGTTCTGGGCGGGACGGCCGGATGCGTTGAACGACGACGACGTGCGGGCGCTCGGCCGCGCGCGCGACGCCGGCGTCGCCTGCAGCGACGCCATCGCGCGGGAGTACTTCCCCGACTCGCCGGCCCACCAGGCGGTCGGCGCGGCGTACCTGCGGGATAATATCAAGTACCATCTCGGCGAGGACGAGCGCGCGGCGCTCGAGTTGTTCTATCGCTACGCGGTCGAGGCCGGCGTGGTGGAGCAAGAGAACGCCCTTCGGTTCTATTGATGACCATCGATACGATTGCGGCGAAGGTGCGGGCGGGCGAACGCGTCAGCGAGGACGAGGCGCTCGAACTCTATCGCCGCGCGCCGACGGCGCTGCTCGGACAGCTCGCCGATCGCATCCGGGCCCGCAAGCATCCCGACGGCATCGTTACCTACATCATCGACCGCAACGTCAACTACACCAACGTCTGCGTGGCGAAGTGCAACTTCTGCGCGTTCTATCGTCCTGTCGGATCATCGGAAGGCTACGTCCTCGGGTTCGACGAGCTGTTCCGGAAGGTTGACGAGACGATCGCCGTCGGTGGAGTGCAGCTGCTCCTGCAGGGCGGCCACAATCCCGACCTGCCGCTGACGTGGTACGAGGATCTGTTCCGCGCCATCAAGCAGCGCTATCCGACGTTCAAGCTCCACGCGCTGTCCCCGCCCGAAGTCATCCACCTGTCGCGGCTCTCCCAACTCCCGGTGCCCGCCGTGATCGATCGCCTGATTGCGGCCGGTCTCGACAGCATTCCGGGCGGGGGCGCGGAGATCCTGGTGGATCGCGTCCGCGCGCTGCTGCACTGCATCGGCAAGGCGACCGCGGACGAATGGCTCGACGTGATGCGCCACGCGCACCGGGCGGGACTGCGGACGACCGCGACGATGATGTACGGCACCGTCGAGACGGACGAAGAACGCGTCGAGCACCTGCTGCGTCTGCGCGATCTCCAGGACGAAACCGGCGGCTTCACCGCCTTCATCACGTGGAGCTATCAGCCGGATCACACGGAGCTCGCCGGCACCGAAGCGACCGGCGTCGACTACCTCCGCACGCTCGCCCTGGCCCGCATCGTGCTCGACAACTTCGACAACCTGCAGGCGTCGTGGGTCACCCAGGGCGGCAAGGTCGGACAGCTGAGCCTGGCATACGGCGCCAACGACATGGGCAGCGTGATGATCGAGGAAAACGTCGTTCGCGCCGCCGGCGCGAGCTACTGCATGGACGAAGTCGAGATCGTCCGCAACATCGAGGATGCCGGCTTCGAGGCGAGCCGCCGCAACATGCATTACGAGCGACTTGGCGCACCGATCTTTCGCGAGCGCGAGATTCCGCGCATGCTCGAGCTGGCGACCGCGCGCGAAGACGGCGACACCACGGTGCCCGAGGAGCTGAAGCAGTACCCGGCGCGCAGCCGTGCCGGCAAGCAGCTCCGCGTCATTCCACGTTGATCCACTACCACGCGGCGTGGATTGTTCCCATCGTCGAGCCCCCGGTGCGCGATGGCTGGGTGACCGTGGATCGGGGGCGCATCGTCGCCGTGTCGAAGCGCGCTCCCGCCAATGCCGCACCGCAGATCGATCTCGGCGACGCCGCCGTGCTGCCAGGGCTGGTGAACGCGCATACGCATCTGGAGCTGTCGTATCTTCGCGACGAGGTGCCGCCGGCGCCACAATTCGTCACCTGGATCCGAGCGATCATCGCCGCCCGCCGCCGTCAGCCGGATCCGAAGGCACCGGAAATTCTCGACGCGATCGACCGCGCGATCGACGAGTCGCTCGCGTGCGGGACGGCGATCGTGGGCGACATCAGCAACACGCTCGTCACGTTCGACCGGCTCGCACGCAGTCCGCTCGCCGGCGTCGTGTTCTTCGAACTGATTCGGTTCAACACCGCCGACCCGCGCGCGTTCGTCGACGAGGCGACGCGTACGCTCGAATCGCTGGCGCCGGCGGACCGCGTGAGAGCGAGCCTCGCCGCCCATGCCCCGTATTCGGTCGGGCCGCTCGTGTTTCGCGCGATCCGGCAGGCCATTGACCACCACCCGTTCTCACCGTGCAGTGTTCACCTGTCCGAATCCGCGGAGGAAATCGAGTTCATCCGCACCGGCGGCGGACCGTGGCGCGCGATGCTCGAGGAACTCGGTGCGTGGGATCCCGGATGGGTACCGCCGGGCGGGACGCCGGTTCAGTTTCTCGACGACAGCGGCTTCCTGGACTCACAGATCCTCGCGGTCCACGGCGTGCAGATGGACACCGCCGATCTGCAGCGTCTGGCGGCGCGCGGCGCGACGCTCGTCACCTGCCCGCGCAGCAACGGCCACACCGGCGCGGGTGCGCCGCCGCTCGAGGACTTCTACGAGTCGGGCGTGCGCGTGGCGGTGGGCACCGACAGCCTGGCCAGCGCGCCGGACCTGAACGTCTTCGCCGAGCTGGCCACGATGCGCGCGCTCGCGCCTTCGGTGCGGGCTGGCACGCTGCTGGACAGCGCGACGCGGCAGGGCAGCCGGGCGCTCGGATTCGACGCGGATTTCGGCACGATTGAAGCGGGAAAGCTCGCCCGCCTGCTGGTCGTTGCCGTACCGGCCGGTACCGACGATGTGGAAGAATATTTGGTGAGCGGGATTGTGCCAGAGCAGATTCGTTGGATGGACTCGGGGATCGAGTCGGGGCTGGGGGCTCGGGGCTAGCTGTCAGGTGCACGATGGGGACTGGGGGACTAGGGGACTTGCGAACTGAGACTACCCGCTGTGGACTGTTGACGTGATCGACCGACTGCGCACCTACGCGTCGTTCGTGCGCTTCAGCCATTCGGTGTTTGCGCTGCCGTTTGCGCTGGCGGGCGCGCTGCTCGCCAGCCGGCAGGTGCCCCTCACGTGGACCGTCGTCGCCTGGATTCTCGTCGCCATGGTTGCGGCACGAAGCGCCGCGATGGGGTTCAATCGGCTGGTCGACGCCCGGATGGACGCGCTCAATCCGCGCACCGCCAACCGCGAGCTGCCGCGCGGTACGATGAGCTCGCGCGAGGCGATCGCATTCGTCCTGGTCGCATCCGCTGTGTTCGTCTTTGCCGCGGCGCAGCTGAATCCGATCTGCTTTGCGCTCTCGCCGGTGGCGCTCGCCATCGTGTTCTGGTATTCCCTGGCCAAGCGGTACACCACGTGGACCCAGCTGTTCCTCGGTCTGGCGATGGCGGTCGCGCCGGTCGGCGGATGGCTGGCAGTCGGCGGCCGGGGCGGATGGGAGCCGTGGCTGCTCGCGGCCGCGATCGGCACATGGGTCGGCGGCTTCGATGTCCTGTACGCCTGTCAGGACCTGGACTTCGATCGCGCTCATGGACTGCGGTCGATTCCGGTGCGTTTCGGCGTCGCCGGATCGCTGGCCATCTCCCGCGCGATGCACGTCGTCGCGATCGTGTGTCTCGCGGCGCTCGGTTTCGTGGCTCCCCTCGGGGCGGTCTACTTTGTGGGCGTGACGGCGGTGGCCGTGATGCTGGTGTACGAGCAGTCGCTGGTGCGGGCGGACGACCTGTCGCAGGTCAAGCGCGCGTTCGATCTCAACGGCTACGTCGGCATCCTGTACCTGATCGTCATCGTCGTGTCCTTGTATGGCCCCTGGCCGCGCTGAAGCACGCGTCTCGATCGCGGTCGGGATCACCGGCGCCAGCGGCGCGATCTACGCCACCCGTACTCTCGCGGCGCTGCTCGAGCGGGCGGTGCACGTCGAACTGATCGTTTCCGACTACGGCCGGCGGCTGCTCCGGGACGAACTCGGGGACGCCGCGTCGGTCGATCGTCTGATGCCCTACCTGACCGAGCGCTACGGCGCCGGTGTCGCCGCAGGATCGCTGACGGTCCACAACAATCGCGATCAGGGGGCGACGCTGGCCAGCGGGAGCCACGGCTGTCGCGGGATGGCGATCGTGCCGTGCTCGATGAAAACGCTGGCGGCCGTCGCGCATGGCCTGTCGCGGAACCTGATCGAGCGCGCCGCCGACGTGATGATGAAAGAGCAGCGGCGCCTCGTCATCGTGCCGCGCGAGACGCCGATGAGCCTGCCGCAGCTGCGCAACATGGTGCTGTGCGCGGAAGCCGGCGCGATGATCCTGCCGGCGATGCCGGCGTTCTATCAGCAGCCGAAATCGCTCGACGACCTGGCGGATTTCATGGCGGGCAAGATTCTGTCGGCGCTCGGCTTCGAGCACGAGCTCTACCCGGCGTGGACGGGGCAAGTCCGCTGCTGCGTAGCGTGATCCGTCGGACGCGGCGCTACTCCGTTCGCAGCGCTTGCATCGGATCGACTGCCGCCGCTTTCCGGGCCGGCAGATAGCCCGCCACCAGCGTCGTGACGAGCAGACACCGCCGCGCTGCCCACAAGCGTCAACGGATCGCGCGGCGCGAGACCGAACAGGAACGCGGAGACGCCTTCCGCCAGGGCGACGGCAGCGAACACGCCCGATGGCGATGCCGGCGGCGGACACCGTCAGCGTGTCGCGCAGCACCTGCAGGAGCACCGACGTCCGCGCCGCGCCCAGAGCCAGCTTGATGCCAATCTCCCGGCTGCGGCGCGCGACCGTGTAGGCCATCACGCCGTACAACCCGACAGCCGACAGCACGAGCGCCAGCGCGCTGAACGCGGTCGATAGCGTGGCCAGCACGCGTTCACGAATCAGCGACGCATCGAGCTGCTCGTCCATCGTGCGCACGTACGACACCACAGCGTCCTTGTTCAGAGCGCGCACGTCCTCGCGCGCTGAGGCCATCAGCGTGGTCAACGCCGCCGCCTCGTCGGCGGTGCGAATCTCGACTGTCAGCCGAGACAGCGTGTCCGATCGCGCGTCGGGCCCGCGCGGCGCCTGCATCAGCGGCGTGTAGACCATCCGCGTCGGCGCATCTGTCCGCAGGCGCTCCTCGCCGCACATCCTGAACGATCCCGACGATCGTCCACGTTTCCTGCTGGCTCCCTCCACCCAGTCGAAATGAGCGGCCGATGGGATCGCTCTCGCCATAGAAGAAGCGCGCCATCGCGTCGCTCACCAGCGCAACTCTGGGCGCGTTCCTCTGGTCCTGCGGCGTGAAGCCGCGCCCGCGCAAGAGGCCGATGCCGAACGTTGCGAAGTACTTCGGGCGTGACGACGTTGGTCGACACGCCCTGGACGCCCTGGGCCTGAAATCCCGGCACCTCGATCCGGCGGAGCTCGCTGCTGAAGTCGATCGGGGTGCGCCTGGAAAGAGACACGGACAGGACACCAGGCCGCGAACGCAGGCGCTCGACCAGGTCCGCGTAGAAAGCGGGCCGCCGCTCGGCAGGAAACCCGACGGCGGTCGTGTCCACGTTGAACAGCAGGACGTTCTCCTTCCGGAAGCCGGCGTCGAGCGTCCTCAGGTTCTGCAGCGTGCGGACCAGGAGGCCGGCCGCGGCGATGACGATCACACACAGCGCCAGCTGGGACGCCACCAGCACTTTGCCGGTCGTCCAGCGGCGGCCCGCGGCGAGACCACTGCCGCCGTCCTTGAGCGCGGGCGTCAGGTTCACGCGTGTCGCCCGCAACGCCGGGATCAACCCGAACGCCACGCCGGTGACGATCGAGGCGAGCGTCGTGAACGCGAGGACCGTGATGTTCGGGCTGACGTCGAGCAGCACAGAGATCGGTCCGGCATTGAACAGCGACAGGATCGCCGATGTGCCGGAACGCCAGCAGCAGCCCGAGTGCACCGCCGCCGAGAGCCAGCAGGAGGCTTTCGGTGAGGAACTGTCGGACGAGACGAGCGCGACCGGCGCCCACGCCCATTCGGACAGCCACCTCCCTCGTGCGCGCGGCGGCGCGCGCCAGCAGCAGGTTGGCAACGTTCGCGCAAGCGATCACGAGCACGACACCCACCATCGCCATCAGCACGTTGAGTGGCTTCGCGTACTGCCTGCGCAGATCGTCCGAGCCGCGCGCCGCCGGCAGCAGCGCCGCGGCCTGAAAGTACTTCGACGATCCCTCGTACACCCACTGCTGCTCGGGCTCCGACATGTACTGGCGGAACACGGTATCGAGCGCGGCGGCTGCCTGCGCTTCTCCCACGCCGGCGCGCAGCCGGCCGACGATCTTCAGGCTGATGAATCCGCCGTGGTCGTCCAGAAACCCGGGCTGATCGAGCGCCCGGATCGACATCGGCAGCGTGACGTCGACGCGCAGGCCCGGCTCCAGGCTGTAGAACGCCGGCGCCGTGACGCCGACGATCGTGACGGCGCGGCCGCGGATCGTCAGGGTCTTGCCCAGCACGTCCGGGCTCCGTCCGAACCGTCGCGCCCAGTAGCTGTCGCTGATGACGGCGATGGGTTCCGGTGCGGCGGACCGGTCCGGTTCGGAGGTGAAACCGCGCCCGAGCACGAAGGGCACTCCGAGCACGCCGTGATAATTGCCGCTGACGAACTGACCATCGAGCGTTTCCGTGCCATCCGCGGTGACAACTCGAAATCCCTGCGCGTTCGTGCTGTAGACCGTGACGCCACTGAAGACGTCCATCCCGTGGTAGCGCTCGAACATCGGATAGTTCGCGCTCGTGCTGATTCTTCGCCTGGGTCGTGCCCGAGAAAATAGAGTTGCTGCGGATCCCTGATTGGCATGGCCCGAAGCAGCACCGCGTCCATCAGGCTGAAGATGGCCGTATTCGCGCCGATGCCCAGCGCGATCGAAATCACCGCCGCGGCGGTAAAGCCCGGGGTCTTCGCCATCGACCGTGCGGCGTAGCGCGCGTCTTGACGGATCTCGTCGAGCAGGCGCAGCCCGCGCGCCTGCCGGCATTCCTCCTTGACGCGCTCGCTGCCGCCGAACTCGACGCGCGCGCGCCGCTCGGCTTCCTGCGCGAGGCACGCCCGCCGCAACGAGATCGTCCGCGTAGGCCTCGATGTGGAACTGCATCTCGTCGCGCATCGCGTCCTCGAAGCGGTCCCGGCGGAGCAGCACGGCCCCAAGCGATCGCAGGCGGTTCAACATGTCACACCTCGTCGGGTGTCGTGTCGAGCGCGGCCGCCATCGCCGTCGCCAGACGCTTCCACCCGTCCGTCTCTTCCCGCAGCCGCCGCCGGCCTGCCGCCGTCACCGTGTAGTACTTGGCTTTCCGCTTGTTATCGCTCTCACCCCATTCAGCCGTGATCAGTCCTTGATGTTCCAGCCGGTAGAGTGCCGGGTACAGGGAGCCCTGCGGAATTTCCAGCGCGTTACCGGAGATCTGCTGAATTCTCAGCAGGACGCCGTATCCGTGCAGCGGCTTCAACGACACCGCCTTGAGGATCAACAGGTCGAGCGTACCCGGAAGAAGATCGGCGGTCTTGGCCATCGCGTCTGCTCTCCTAGCCTGACTAGGCAATATAGGAGTGCTCTCCTAGTTTGTCAAGGAGAGTGCGTCGGGTGGATACGCTGGGCCGTCGTGGACGATCCGGTTTCCAAGGCGCCCGATCGCATCGCGGGCATGTTCGACGCGATTGCGCTCCGCTACGATCTCCTCAATCACCTCCTGAGCGCCGGGATCGACCGCCGCTGGCGGAAACGCGCGGTCCGCACGCTCGCGCTCACCGGCGCCGAACGGGTTCTCGATCTCTGCACCGGCACCGGCGATCTGGCGATCGCCGCCGCGACCGCCCGTCCTGGCGCCGCGCGCGTCGTCGGCATCGACTTCGCCGGCGCCATGCTCGGCGTTGGACGCGGCAAACTGCGCAGCGCGGGCCTCGAGCGCCGCGTGACGCTGGTGCGCGGCGACGCGACGCGGATTCCGATCGGCGATGCGACGGTCGACGCCGTGACGATTGGATTCGGCATCCGGAACGTCGAGGACATGCCGGCGGCCTGCCGCGAGATGCGCCGGGTGCTCAAGCCCGGCGGCCGTCTCGCCATCCTCGAGTTCGCCGTGCCGACCACCCCAGGCTTGAGCGCGTGCTATCTCTGGTACCTGCGCCACGTCCTGCCGCGAATCGGCCGCGCCGTTTCCCGGCACGAGGCCGCGTACGGCTACCTCCCCGCGTCGATTGGCGCGTTTGCCACGCCCGATGAGTTTGTGAAAATCCTGCGACAGGCGAGCTTCAGCGAGATCTCTGCCGTCCCTTTCACGTTCGGCAGCGTCATCCTGTATACGGCTCGGCGGGGCCAGGAACTGGGGTCGCGCTGAATCGAAGCCGGCCGAGACGATTTTTTTGTGAACTGTCGAAAGACCTAGTCCCTAGCCCCAAGCGCCGACTGCTATACTGACTGTAAGTCTCTGATGTATTTCGATTTCGAGGATTATCACCCCGACATCACGCCGGTAGGGCGGGCGATCTCGTGGCGCGAAGGCGTCCTCATCTCAATCATCGTCCACCTCGTCGCGATCATCGTCATTCTCCTGATTCCGCGTCTCTTTCCGTACGATGCGGCGGCGGCGCGGGCGCGCGCGCTGCTGATGCAGCCAACCCCCAAGGAAGACACGACATTCGTGTTCGTCCAGCCGCGGCTCGAACGTCCGGTACGCAGGCCGCCCGAACAGGCGGCACCCTCGGATCTGGATCGGGCGGCGCAATCGCGCGCAGCGGGCGCCGAAGCCCAACAACCCATTGCCGTACAACCGGGGCAACAGCCCGGAGCGGGTGGACACGGAAGCGCAGCGCCGCGAGGCGGCGCGTGGCCGCGGACCGCAACCGGATCCGGCTGCCGGACAGCCGTCGACCCAGCCCGAGCAGGCGGAAGCGACGAAACTGCCCGACTCGCAATCGGCGATGCAGTTCCCGTCGAACCGCACGCCTTCGCCGCAGAACGGCACCAACGGCCGATCGCCGACCGCCGGCGGATCGCTCGGCGACGCGCTGCGCAACCTGCAGCGATACACGCAAGGCGAAGCCTTCGAAAACCAGAGCGGCGGTGGCGGACAGTTCGGTCCGGAAATCCAGTTCGACACCAAAGGCGTCGAGTTCGGCCCCTGGATCCGGCGCTTCGTCGCCCAGGTGAAGCGCAACTGGTTCATCCCGTATGCCGCGATGTCGATGCGCGGCCATGTCGTGATCACGTTCAACGTGCACAAGGACGGGTCGATCACCGACCTGACGGTCGTCGGGCCGTGTCCGGTCGACGCCTTCAACAACGCGGCGTTCGGCGCGCTGTCCGGCTCCAATCCCACGCAGCCGCTGCCGCCTGAGTATCCGTCGGAAAAAGCGTTCTTCACCGTCACGTTTTTCTACAACGAAGTGCCTCCGCGGTGACCCGCGCGCAGCAGCTCGGTCTGCTGATTCTGCTGTTCGTGTTCATCGCCTACGTGCTGCTGCGCGTGCGCTGACACTCAGATGCGGCGGCCGCTCATCGCGATCCTCGGGCCGACCGCGACGGGGAAGAGCGCGCTGGCGCTCGCCTTGGCCGAACGGCATGGCGGCGAGATCGTCAACTGCGATTCGACCGCCGTGTTTCGCGGATTCGACATCGGCACCGACAAGACGGCGCCAGCCGATCGCCGCGGCATTCCCCACCATCTCATCGACATCGCGGAGCCGATCGAGGAGTACACCGCCGCGCAGTTCGCGCGCGATGCCGCAGCG
This sequence comes from uncultured Acidobacteriota bacterium, assembly GCA_963792175.1. Classification (GTDB taxonomy): domain Bacteria; phylum Acidobacteriota; class Vicinamibacteria; order Vicinamibacterales; family CAVVIG01; genus CAWBVG01. The sequence continues at coordinate 71,537 of CAWBVG010000010.1, read as the reverse complement.
GCGATCCGCGACATTCAGGCGCGTGGCAAGCTGCCGCTGCTCGTGGGCGGGACCGGTTTCTACTTCCGGGCGCTCACCCGCGGCCTGTTTCCGGGGCCCGGACGCGACGACGCGCTGCGCGGGCGCCTCGAGTCGATCGCGGCGCGCCGCGGCGTGGGATTCGTCCACCGCCTGCTGGCGCGCGTGGATCCGGAGTCCGGCCGCCGCATTCAACCGCGCGACCTGAAGCGACTGGTGCGCGCGCTGGAGGTGTTCTTTCTGACCGGCCGGCCGCTCACCGCGCATTTCGCCGACACCGTGTCACCGATTCCCGACGTCGAGGTCCTGGCGATTGCGCTCCGCCTGCCCGCCGCCGCGATCTCCGAACGTGTGACGCGGCGCGTCGACGAGCAGTTCGAGCGCGGGCTGCTCGACGAAATCCGGACACTGCTCGCGCCGTGGGATTCCCGAATCCGCTCGCCCCTTCGGCGGCCTGGTCTACCGCCAGGCGCTCGAGCATTTGCGCGGGGCGCGCGACGAGGCGTCGACGCGCGCGCTCATCGCGCAGGAGAACCGCCGCTACGCGCGACGGCAGTTGATCTGGTTTCGTAAAGAGCCTAATCTAAGTTGGTTCGACGGCCCGGGCGAATCAGCGGCGACCATCGCCGCGGTCACGCGCCTGGTCGACACATATGTCGCCCGCCCCTGAATCGAAAACCAGCCAACCGAATATTCAGGACGTATTTCTCAACTACGTCCGCCGCGAGAAGCTCACGGTCACGATTCGGATGATGGACGGCAGCGAGCTCCAAGGACGCATCAAGAACTTCGATCGCTTCGCGCTGGTGCTCGATCAGAGCGGCAGCGATCACATGATCTTCAAGCACGCGATTGCCGCCATCAAGACCCCGAAGGCGGTCTCGAACTACTTCTCGCATCAATAGCGGGCGTGGCCACGCCATTCAGCCGCGCCATCGTCATCGTCCTCGACAGCGTGGGGATCGGCGAGCTGCCCGATGCCTCGGCCTACGGCGACCAGGGCAGTAATACGCTGGGGAACATCGCCCGGCGCATGCCGCTGGCAGTCCCGACATTGAGGTCGCTGGGGCTCGATCGGCTCGTCGATCTGGACGGGGGCGGCCTGGGTCCGCCCCTACGACCCGTCGGTGCAGGGGCCGCCCTGCGTGTCGGCCCCGCCGCCATCGGCCGCATGGCCGAAGCCTCGCCGGGCAAGGATTCGGTGACCGGCCACTGGGAGATGATGGGCATCGTGCTCGACCGGGCGTTTCCGGTGTTCCCCAACGGCTTTTCCACCGATCTCCTCGGCGAATTCGCCCGGCTGACCGGGCGGAGCGTGATCGGCAACAAGGCGGCGTCGGGCACGCAGATCATCGACGAGCTCGGTCCCGAGCACTTGCGGACCGGCGCGCTCATCGTCTACACGTCGGCCGACAGCGTGTTTCAGATTGCCGCGCACGAGGCGGTCGTGCCGGTGCCCGAGCTGTATCGCGCCTGCGAAATCGCCTATCGGCTCGCGGGCGAGGGGCTCGGCGTCGGGCGCGTGATCGCCCGGCCATTCGTCGGCGCGCCGGGCGCGTTCAAACGGACCGCGAACCGGCGCGACTACGCGCTGCCGCCGAAGGGCGAGACACTGCTGGACCGCCTGAAGGCCGCGTCGTTGCCGGTTGTCGCGATCGGAAAAATCGAGGACCTCTTCGCGGGTCGAGGCGTGACGCTCGCCATCCACACCGCGAGCGACGACGAGGGGATGGATCAGGTCGAGCGTCAGATGCAGTCGCTCGATCGCGGATTCGTCTTCACGAACCTGGTCGATTTCGATACGCAGTACGGTCACCGCAACGACGTCGAGGGCTACGCGCGGAACCTCGAGCGCTTCGATGCGCGTCTCGCCGGCGTGTTGCCGCGGCTGCGCGAGACCGACCTGCTGATCGTGACCGCCGACCATGGGAACGATCCGACGACCGCCAGCACCGATCACGCCCGCGAGTACGTGCCGCTGCTCGTCACCGGTGCCCATGTCCGCGGCGCGGACCTCGGTACCCGCCGCACGTTCGCCGATCTCGGCCAGACGCTGGCGGAGCTGTTCGGCGTCGGTCCGCTCCCGCACGGCACCAGCTTCCTGCAGGAGATCACGACGTAAGAACGCAGAGCACGCGGACACGCAGTGTCGTTTTTCTCTTCGGTTCGCAGGGATCAAAGGGAAAAGTGATACTCTGCGAGCTCTGCGGGCTCCGCGTTTAATGTCTGATCACCCTTCGCCAGCAACTCGAGGCGCGCGAGCGGGACATTCTCGCGCCACAGGCCGCTCGCAGCGCCGACTCGCGCGGCCGTCTGCGCCCGGAGCCGGAAGACGACGTGCGGCCGGCGTTTCAGCGGGATCGCGATCGCATCATCCACTGCAAGGCCTTCCGTCGCCTCAAGCACAAGACCCAGGTGTTCTTCGCGCCGACCGGCGATCACTACCGCACGCGGCTGACGCACACGCTGGAGGTGTCGCAAATCGCGCGCACGATTGCGAAGGTGCTGCGGCTGCACGAAGAGCTGACCGAGGCGATTGCCCTCGGACACGATCTCGGACACACGCCCTTCGGCCACGCCGGCGAGCGGGTCATCGACACGCTCGTCCCCGGCGGGTTCAACCATTACGAGCAGAGCCTGCGCATCGTCGATCAGCTGGAGAACGACGGCCGCGGCCTGAACCTCACGTGGGAAGTGCGCGACGGCATCGCCAAGCATTCGAAGGGGAAGTCGGGCGCGCCGGTCGGCATGGATGCCGCGCGCCGCGCGAGCACCATCGAAGGACAGATCATGCGCGTCGCCGACCTCATCGCCTATGTCAACCACGACATCGACGACGCGACGCGTGCGGGACTGCTGCGCGCCGAGGCGCTCCCGGTCGAACCGGTGCAGATCCTCGGCAGCACGTCGTCGGCCCGCATCGCGACGCTCGTGAAGGACGTGGTCACCGAAACGCTCGCCGGCGGACTGTCGGAAATCCGCATGAGCGACCGCGTGCTCCACGCGGTCCTCGATCTGCGGAGCTTTCTCTTCGACGCGGTCTACGAGAACACGATCGCGACCGCTGAATTCAAGAAGGCGGCCGGCATCCTGTCGGGCCTCTGGGAGAAGGTCCGTGAACGTCCCACCGAGTTCCTCGACATGGCGATTGTGGAAAAGGAGGGGCTCGACGCCGCCACCCGCGACTTCATCGCCGGCATGACCGACCGCTACGCCATTCGCCTGTTCGAGCAACTCTTCATCCCGAAGCCCTGGGCCATCGACTGAAGACCCAGCTAGCCCCTAGCCCCTAGCCCCTGCTATATTGGGGAGTTCATGCTGCTCCTGAATCTGACGAGGATCCGGACGGCGCAGGAGCGGTTCGAGAAGGTCTACGAGCCCGGTCAACTGGGCACGGATCCCGATTTCAGGGTCGCTGCTCCGGTTTCGCTGGCGTTCGACATCTTCAAGGACAAGCAGCAGTTTCGCCTTGTCGGCCGGGTGCAGACCACGCTGGAGCTGAACTGCGGCCGGTGTCTGGAGCCGTTCACGCTGCCGGTGGACGCGGAGTTCGATCTGCGCTATCACCCGCACGTCCAGAATACCGGCACCGGGGAGGCGGAGCAGGAAATCGAAGACGACGACCTGACGACGGCGTTCTACGAGAACGACGAGATCGATCTCGGGCATCTGATGCGGGAGCAATTCAACCTCTCGCTGCCGATGAAGCCGCTCTGCCGGGACGACTGCCGCGGACTGTGCCCGGTCTGCGGGATCAATTGGAACAAGGGCTCGTGCGACTGCAAGCGCGACTGGGAGGATCCTCGACTCGAGGCGTTGAGGAACCTGAAAGCGAAAAGCTGACAGCTGAAAGCCGAAGCTGAAAGCTGAAAGCCGATAGCTGATAGCTGATAGCTGATTCAAGAGGACGAGATGCCGAATCCAAAACGACGCCACTCGAAGACGCGAACGGCCAAGCGCCGGACGCACGACGCGCTGAAGCCGGTGGGGCTCAGTGAATGTCCGCATTGCCACGAGCCGAAGCAGCCGCACCGCGTGTGCGCGAACTGCGGCTATTACCGTGGACGGCAGGCTCGCGCTGTGGATGAGGAATAGGGAAGGTGCCGGGTGCTAGGTGCTACGGTGCTAGGTGCGCGGGTGCCGGGTGCTGAGTGCCGAGTGCCGGGTGCAGGTGCCGCGTGGCACCAATGGCACAGCACCAGTAGCACCTGGCACCAAATGGCACCTGGCACCATCGCACCTAGCACCGTAGCACCTAGCACCCTAGCACCGGTACGCGTTTGACAGACATGATCTGGATAGCAGTCGACGCGATGGGCGGCGATTACGCGCCGCGTCTGGTGGTCGACGGCGCGCTCGCCGCGGTCCGCGATTTCGGGTTGGGCGTGGCGCTCGTCGGTCCGGCCGACCTGCTCGGCGCCGAACTGCGCCGGCATGCGGACGCCGACGCGAGCCGCATCCGTCTTGTTCCCGCCGCTGACGTGATCAGCATGGACGAGGCGCCCGCCGCGGCGCTCCGCCGCAAACCCGGCGCCTCGATCAGGGTGGCCGCCGAAACGGTGGCGAGCGGCGATGCCGCGGCTCTGTTCAGCGCCGGACACACCGGCGCGACGGTGATGGCAGCCTACACGGCCTTCGGCATGCTGCCCGGCGTCGATCGGCCCGCACTGGCCGCGGCCATCCCGCGGCCGCAGTGTCCCGCGATTCTCCTCGACGTCGGCGCCAGCGTGGAGTGCCGGCCGGCCCATCTGGTGCAGTTTGCCGTCATGGGTTCGGCGTACGCGCGCCTGGCCTTCGGCATCGCGGCGCCGCGTGTCGGCCTCCTCTCGATCGGCGAGGAGGCGTCGAAGGGCAACGAGCTGACCCGTGAGGCGCACCGGCTGCTCAAGACATCCTCGGTGTCGTTCATCGGCAACGTCGAAGCGCGCGACGTGTACAGCGGCAAGGCCGACGTCATCGTCTGCGACGGGTTCACGGGCAATGTCGCGTTGAAGGTGAGTGAGGGGCTCGTCGAAGTGCTTGCCGATTTTCTCTCCGAGGAGTTTCGCCGGCGGGTCGACTATTCCGAGTACGGCGGTGCGCCGCTCCTCGGCGTGGCCGGCGTCGCCGTCGTCGGCCACGGGCGCTCGAGTGCCAAAGCCGTCCGCAACGGCATCGCGCTGGCCCATCGCTTTGCCTCCGAACGGTTCGTCGCCCGCGTCGAGCAGGACATCGCGGCGGCGGCCATCACCCACTCGTGATCGCGTTCATCTTTCCAGGACAGGGATCGCAGAAAGTCGGCATGGCCAGGCCGCTGGCCGACGCGTATCCGATCTGCCGCGAGACGCTGGCTGAAGCCGACGCGGCCCTCGGCGAGTCGCTGAGCGGCCTGATCGACGAGGGACCGGAGGACCGGCTCACCCTCACGGAGAACGCACAGCCGGCGATCCTGGCGGTCAGCACCGCCGCGTGCCGCCTGCTCGTGTCGCGCGGCATCACGCCGGCCTTCGTCGCGGGGCACAGCCTTGGCGAGTACTCCGCGAACGTGGCGGCGGGGACGTTCGGCTTTGCCGACGCGCTGCGCATCGTGCGGCGCCGCGGGCGTTACATGCAGGAGGCGGTGCCGGTCGGGACCGGCGCGATGGCCGCGGTGATCGGCGCGGACGCCGCCGTCGTGGCGCAGGCGTGCCTGGAGGCCGCCGATGGCGAGGTCGTCAGTCCCGCGAACCTGAACGGCGGGGGGCAGGTGGTGATTGCCGGCGCGCGCGACGCGGTCGCACGCGCGGGCGAGCGCGCGCGGGCGCTGGGCGCCAGGCGCGTCATCCCGCTGGCCGTGAGCGCGCCGTTTCACTGCGCGCTGATGGCGCCGGCGGCGGAACGCCTCGCGCCGGAATTGCGCGCGGTCGAAACGCACGCGCCGCGCGTGCCGATCGTGGCCAACGTCGACGCCGAGCCGAAGCGCGACGCGGCGGCCGCGATCGAAGCGCTGATCGCGCAGGTGGCGTCTCCGGTGCGGTGGGAAGCGGTGGTGACCCGCCTTGCGTCGGAAGGCGTCACAACGTATGTTGAGGTGGGTCCAGGCACGGCGTTGAGCGGCCTGGTCCGCAAGATCCATCGCGACGCCACGGTCGTCAATTTCGGCGGTCCCGATGATCTCGGGAGCGTCGAATCGGCTCTCACCCGATCCTAATGTTCAATCTTGCCGGCAAAGTCGCCCTGGTGACCGGAGCATCGCGCGGCATCGGGCGCGCGATTGCGGAGCGGCTCGCGGCGCAGGAGGCGACCGTGGTGGCCGCCGCGCGCGGCGACCACGCCAACGACTGCGTGGCGGCGCTGAAGGCGCGCGGCCTGAAGGCCGAAGCGCTCAGCGTCGACGTGACGGATGCGGCCGCCCTCGAGTCGGTGCCCGCGGGAATCATCGATCGGCACGGGCGGCTCGACATCGTCGTCAGCAACGCCGGGATCACGCGCGATCAGCTGCTGATGCGCATGAAACGCGAGGACTGGGACGCCGTGATGGCCACCAACCTCACCGCCACGTTCGTCCTGGCGCAGGCCGCCATGCGGCCGATGCTCAAGCAGCGCGGCGGCCGGATCATTGCAGTCAGCTCGGTCGTCGGACAGATGGGCAACGCGGGACAGACCAACTACGCCGCCTCGAAGGCCGGGCTCGAGGGGTTCGTCAAGGCGCTGGCGCGCGAAGTCGCGTCGCGGACCATTACGGTCAACGCCGTCGCGCCCGGGATGATCGAGACCGACATGACGCGCGCCGTCGCCGCCAAGGCGCAGGTCGACTGGGCCGCGCAGATTCCGCTCGGGCGGCTGGGCCGCGTCGACGAGGTGGCCGCGGCCGTCTGCTTTCTTGCGTCGGACGAGGCAGCGTATATTACAGGGCACGTGCTCGCCGTCAACGGTGGGATGTACATGTAGGAGGATTGAATGGCCGTAGCCGACAAGGTAAAGAGCATCATCGTGGAGCAGCTCGGGGTGGACGAAGAGGAAGTGACGCCGGACGCCTCGTTCGTCGACGACCTCGGCGCCGACTCGCTCGATACCGTCGAACTGGTGATGGCGTTCGAGGAGGAGTTCGGGATCGAGATTCCCGACGAGGACGCCGAGAAAATCACCCGCGTCAAGGAAGCGGTCGAGTACATCGACTCGCACGCGAAGGGCAAGAAGTAGGGGATGACCAATAGTCGGCGAGTCGTCGTCACCGGCATCGGCCTGGTGTCGTCGCTCGGAATCGGCACCGACGCGAACTGGGCGGCGCTCGGCGCCGGCACGAGCGGTGTCGGAACCATCACGAAGTTCGATGCCTCGCAGTTCGCCACGCAGATTGCGGGCGAAGTGCGGGGGTTCGATCCGCTGCAGTTCATCGAGAAGAAAGACGTCAAGAAGATGGACGTCTTCATTCAGTACGCCATCGCGGCGTCGCAGTTCGCCATGGACGACGCCGGCGTGGCGATTACCAAGGAAAACGCCGGCCGCGTCGGCGTCTTCATCGCGTCCGGCATCGGCGGATTCACGACCATCGAACGCGAGCACAAGGCGTTGCTCGAGGGCGGCCCGCGCAAGATCTCGCCGTTCTTCATCCCCTCGGCCATCATCAACCTCGCGGCCGGCCAGGTCTCGATCCGGTTTGGCGCCAAGGGGCCCAACTCGGCGACGTGCACCGCCTGCTCCGCGTCGGCGCACGCCATCGGCGATGCCTTCGAGATCATCAAGCGCGGCGGCGCCGACGTGATGATCGCCGGTGGTTCGGAGGCGGCCATCACCCCGATGGGCATTGGCGGATTCGGCGCCCTGCGCGCGCTGTCCACGCGCAACGACGAACCCTCCCGCGCCAGCCGTCCGTTCGACAAGGACCGCGACGGGTTCGTCGTCGGCGAGGGCGCGGGCGTCCTGATTCTCGAGGAGTACGAGTCGGCTCGCAGGCGCGGCGCGCGGATCTACGCGGAGCTCGTCGGCTACGGCATGTCGGCCGACGCGTATCACATCACGGCGCCGTCGGAGGACGGCGACGGTCCCTTTCGCGTGATGGGCGCGGCGCTGGAGAGCGCCGGCATCCAACCGTCGCAGGTGGACTACATCAACGCCCACGGCACCTCGACGCCGCACGGCGACAAAGTCGAGACGATTGCCATCAAACGCTGCTTCGGCGACCACGCGAAGAACGTGCCGGTGTCGTCCACCAAGTCGATGACCGGCCACCTCCTGGGCGCCGCCGGCGGCCTCGAAGCAGGTATCACGGTCCTCGCCGTGCATCACCAGATCGTCCCGCCCACGATCAACCTCGATCAGCCCGATCCCGAATGCGACCTCGACTACGTGCCCAACGCGGCGCGGCCGGCGCGCATCGTGTACGCGCTGTCGAATTCGTTCGGCTTCGGCGGAACCAATGCCGCGCTCCTGTTCAAGAGATACGAGGAGCGCGGGTGAGATTGGATAATTGGGTAATCTGGGAATTGGGTAATTGATTGTTTGATTGAGCTAATCAATGACCCATCAATCGCCCAATCAATTACTCAATTACCCAATTACCCAATGACCAGATACTGAGATGAAGATTGCTGTCTGCATCAAACAGGTCCCCACCCGGGAGTGGCAACCCCGCCTCGACGAGTCGAAAACCTGGATTCGCGAGCAGGATGCGGCGTTCGAAATGAACGAACCGGACGCCTATGCGCTCGAAGAGGCGCTGCGCCTCAAGGAGAAGCATGGCGGCGAGGTCGTGGTCTGCTCGGCCGGTCCGGCGCGGGTGGCGCAAGTCATCCGCGAAGCGCTCGCGCGGGGTGCCGACCGCGCCATCCATGTCGACGACGAGAGGCTTGCCAGCGCCGATGCCTTCGTGACCGCCGACGCGCTGGCCGCCGCGATGAAGGGCGACGAGTTCGACATCGTGCTCACCGGTCTGCAATCCGACGATCAGGGGTTCGCCCAGGTCGGCGTCATCCTGGCCGAAAAGCTCGGCCGCCCTCACGCGACGATCATCATGGAAGTCGAGGTGATGGGGACGGAGGTCGCCAGGAACCTCCGTCCCCGGATCATCCGTGGGGACGGAGTCCAGCGACCTCCGTCCCCGGACCGTGAAGCGCGAGCTCGAGGGCGGGTGGTTCCAGTGGGTCGCCATGCCGCTGCCGGCGGTGCTGACGATCCAAAGCGGAATCAACCAGCTCCGTTACGCCACGCTCAAAGGGATCATGGCCGCGAAGAAGAAAGAGATTCGCAAGGCCTCCGCCCCGGCGGGCGCGGCGGCGAAACAGAAAATCGTCAGCCTCTACGTGCCCGAGAAGGGCAAGAAAACCCAGCTCATCGACGGATCGCCGGCGGAAGCCGCGAAAGAGCTCGTGCGGAAACTGCGCGACGAGGCGCGGGTCATCGCATGATTCTCGTCATTGCCGAGCAGCGCGACGGCAAGCTCAATCGCGCCACGTGGGAGACGATCGTCGGCGCGCAGCAGCTGGCGAAGGTTTCAGGAGCGCCAATCACCGTCCTCGTCCCGGGGGCGCACGCCGCAGCCGTGGCGGCCGAACTCGCTGCCGCACAGGTCGCCGAAATCGTGACCGTCGAGCACGCGGCGCTCGAGCCCTATACCCCCGACGGCTTCACCGCCGCGCTGCAGGCCGTCATCGGGCAACTGTCGCCGGCGCAGGTGCTCCTGCCGCACACTTACCAGACGCGCGACTTCGCCCCGAAACTGGCAGCGCGGCTCGATCGCGCGCTCGTCACGGACGTCACGGCGATCAAGACCGTGGGATCCGACACGGCGTTCGTACGGCCGATGTTCCAGGGCAAGCTCACGGCTGACATCGTGCCGCAGGGCCCTGGCCCGCACTTCATCACCTTCCAGATTGGCGCGTATCGCGTGGATCAGGTTGCGAAGGGCAGCGCCGCGGCGCCGGTGCGCGCGCTCGAGGTCGCCGTCGATGCCGCCGCGATTCGGCAGAAGCCCGAGGCGCCCTTCCAGCAGGCCAGGCAGGCGGTGGATCTGTCGCAGGCTGAGCGGATCGTGTCGGTCGGCCGCGGGATCAAGGAGCAGACGAACATCGCCCTTGCCCAGCAGCTGGCGGAAGCGCTCGGCGCGGAAATCGCCGCGTCGCGCCCGATCTGCGACGCCGGGTGGCTGCCGATGGAGCGTCAGGTGGGCAGCTCGGGTCAAACCGTCGCGCCGAAGTTGTATCTCGCGCTCGGCATCTCGGGCGCGATTCAGCACCTGGTCGGCATGAAGGGCGCGAACACCGTCGTTGCCATCAACAAGGATCCGGACGCCCCGATCTTCGAAATCGCCGACTACGGCATCGTCGGCGATCTGTTCGAGATCGTGCCCGCGATGATCAATGCGCTGAAACAGTGACCACTCTCGCGTTCTGGCTGCTGTTCGTGGCATTCGTGAGCGCGTTCGCGGCGCAGGTCGCACGTCGCGTCCAGCTGATTGCCGTCGCCCCCCAGACGTTTTCCCTCGACAACCTCGGGTTTCGAGTCACCCGCTTTCTGGTGGACGTCGTCTTTCAGGCGCGAACGATCCGCGAGCGGCCGATCACCGGCATCGCGCACGCGTTCGTGTTCTGGGGGTTCGTCGCGTTCGGCGGCTACACGCTGACCGAATTCCTGAGCGGCCTCGGCATCGTCGATCTCACGCACACCGCCTGGTTCACCGCCTATCGTGTCGCGCTGACGCCGTTTGCCGTGGCGGTCCTGGGCGGCATCCTCTTTCTGCTGATCCGCCGGGCGTTCGTGCGTCCGGTCGGATTGGGCACGAAGGTGTCGATCGAGTCGATCGTCATTTCGCTGTTCATCGCCACGCTGATGATCACCTATCCTCCTCACGTTCCGGCTGGAGGAGGGGACGATGGCGGAGCGGGTCAACTGGTGGATGCACATGCTGGTGATCCTCGCCTTCATGGCGCTGATTCCGGCCTCGAAGCACTTTCATCTGGTCCTGTCGCCGATCACCGTGCTCCTGAAGTCGCCGGAGCTCGGGAACCTGCCGAACCTCGATTTCGAGAAGGAACAGGTCGGCCTCGAAACCGTGAAGGATCTCGGCAGCAAGAGCGTGCTCGACGCGTTCACATGCGTCGAATGCGGGCGCTGTCAGGTGAATTGCCCGGCCTGGGGCGCGGGCAAGGAGCTGAACCCGAAGACGATCATCCTGCAGACGCAGGAGGCGCTGCTCGCGGGCGGGGGCGATCGCAAGCTTGGCGAGGTCTACAGCGAGAAGGTGCTCTGGCAGTGCACGACGTGCGGCGCCTGCGAGAACCAGTGTCCGGTCGGGATCGAGCATCTGCCGGTGCTGATCGGCGCGCGCCGCGGCCTGGTGTCGAACGGCGACGCGCCGGACTACCTCGGCGCGATGTACAACAACCTCGAGCGGCGCAGCAACATCTGGGGCCTCGGCTACGATCAGCGCACCAAGTTCGTGCAGTCGGCTGGCCTCGAGACGTTCGATCCGGCGAAGCACGACGTGCTCGTCTGGCTGGGCTGCGCCGGTTCCTTCGACGCCGATTTCCAGAAGTCGCTGCGGTCGCTGTTCGCGATCCTTCGCGCGAAGGACGTCAGGTTCGGCGTGTTGTCGAAGGAGCGCTGCAACGGCGATCCGGCGAAGCGCACCGGCAACGAATACATGTTCCAGGAGCTGGCGAACGGCAACATCGAGGACCTGAAGGCGGCGGGCGTGAAGAAGATCCTGACGTCGTGCCCGCACTGCGTGAAGACGATCGGCAACGACTACCGCAAGTTCGGCTACGAGGTCGAGGTCGTGCACACGTCGGTGTACGTCGAGGAGCTGCTGCGTCAAACCAGCGCGGCGCTGTCAGGCGCGCGCGACACGGTCACCTTTCACGACCCTTGCTATCTGGGCCGCTATGCCGGCAAGGTCGACGAACCGCGCAACCTGCTGACGCGCTTCGGCGCCGACATCGTCGAGCCCGAGCGCAATCGCGACAACCCGTACTGCTGCGGCGCCGGCGGTGGACTGCTCTTCGCCGACAAAGAGGAAGAACCCGGCTCGCGCATCAGCGACGTGCGATTCAAGCAGCTGCAGGCGACCGGCGCCAACACCGTGGTGACGGCGTGCCCGTTCTGCTCGATCATGCTCAAGGGCGCTCAGGCCAGCGCGCAGGCCGACACAGCTCGATTTGATGACTCGTCGGACTTGATGACCTACGTCAACGGTAAGGCTGCAGACACCGACGTCGATGACCATGCGCGAGCGACTGGCGCGCGTCGCGTTCCAAACGCATCCAGGCGCGTCTCATCTCGATCCTGGGCTATCGCCTCGTTCAGCTCCTGGGATCCACACTGCGGTGGAAGACCGAGGGTCTCGAGCATTTCGACGCGATCGTCGCCGGTGGTCACCAACCGGTGATGGCCTTCTGGCACGGCCGCATTCTTCCCGCCACCTACTATTTCCGCCGCCGCGGCATCGTCGTCATCACCAGCGAGAATTTCGACGGCGAGTGGATCGCCGGCATCATCGAGCGCTTCGGCTACGGCACGGCGCGCGGCTCGACGTCGCGCGGTGGACGCAAGGCGCTGCTGCAGCTGACGCGCGACCTGGCGGCGGGGAAGCCCGCGGGCTTCACGCTCGACGGCCCGCGCGGCCCCGCGCGCGTCGCGCAGCCTGGCGCGGTGTGGCTGGCGAAGGCGACCGGCAATCCCGTGTTGCCGTTTCATCTCGAAGCCAGTCGCCACTGGACGCTCAACAGCTGGGACCGCACCCAAATCCCCAAGCCGTTCTCCACAGTGGCGATCGCGATGGGCGAGCCGTTCCAGGTCGCCGCCGATGCGGATGAGGCAGCGCTCGAGCGGGCGCGGCTGATGCTCGAGGAGCGTCTGAAGATGCTCGAAACCCGCGCGCTGCAGCTGTTGTCCACACCTACTAGTGTCCGGCTTCTTGACCTCCTGGTCTCGGCACCGCTCTAAGTCGCCGAAACGACGCGAGCGTCGACCGCGTGGCTCCCGCCACGGCGGCGAGCGGAATCGTGCGATCGAACGTCGCGAGACAGCCGCCCATCTTCCTGGCCAGGCCAAGAAGATAGATATCCGTGACCTGCCGATGACCGCGAATCATCGAGGGGTTGAAGATCCGCTGGTCGGAGAGAGACACCGCATCTGCCCAGAAGACGTGATGTTTTGTCGAACAGAATTGGGCGAGGCGCTCGACGAGCTCATGTGGCCTCGTGACGGTTGCGCCGTAGGCAGGATTGGCCAGGACCCGAACGAACCCGTTCTCGGTGACCGGACACGTCGCCCAGCCGTCTTGATGATGGTCCTCGAACCAATCGTGCGCGAGATCGTGGTGGATGTGATCAGGATCGAAGAGGGCGACCAGCAGGTTGACGTCCAGTAGCGTCACCAGGCTCACGGGTCGTCTCGAAGGTCGTTCACCTGCTTCATGGTCGGCCGCGGCGCGCCGGCCGGTCTGCTCGAAAGGACCGGGACTCCATTTCTCAGACGAGCCACGCGCTTTGGCGAGAGCGCCTGCCGGACGAGGTCGGACACGACCTTGCCGGCGGTCGTCCCGCGGGCGTTCGCGAGCTCCTTCGCCGCGAGCAGGACATCGTCATCGAGATCGAGGGTGGTCCGCATCGTACAGGATCATCTCGCATCACGCATCAGATGTCAACGGCCCAAACCGCCATCCCTTCCACTGACGTACCGGCCGAGCGGTTTCATGGACGGCGACCCGGATGATGAACTGGATCTCGGAACACTGACGTTCGCCAATGGCCTGTGGACAGGCGACGCCGACTTCGTCACCATCAACGCGCGGATCGCGAGCGTCGATCATGTGTTTTCCGGCATTCTGCACTTGGACCTCACGTCGAACACGGGCACACCCGCGCAGAACGCGGATTACATCGTTCTCCGGAATGGCGACGGCACCCCGGTCCTCCATCCTCTGACACTGGAACCGTTGGGCAGTGTTCGTGCATTCGAGGGCGGCTCGGTGACGGTCGCACTGCACGGTTCACTTGGGTCGCTGCATCCGACGCGTTTCTCGGATCCGACTGGCGACGGCTGAATCCGTCGATCACCGATGCTGTGACAGTCGTCGATCAAGTGCCTGAGCCGGCGACGGCCGGCCTGATCGCCTTCGGTCTCGGGGCGTCTGCTGCGTATCGGAAACGGCAGCGGACCGGGAAGGCATGAACGAATGGCTCTAGCGCAGTTGTGAAAGCGCGCCGGCCGCGCTGCGCTCGCGCGGCTTCGCGCCGCATGTCTCGTAGAGGGCCCGCGCCCGCGTCAGCTCTCCGCAGGCTCGTAGGCTTCTCGAACCCTCGCTCTCCAGAAGCGCGAGGCCGTGCTCGAAATGAGCATCGGCCTCCCACAGCTTCGCGCCCAATGCAGAGGCCTGCCTTGCCGCTTCTTCGAAGCAGCGGGTCGCTTCTGCGGGCCGGCCCGCAAAGTGGCAGGCAAGGCCGCGTGAGAGATATGCCGAGCTCCGCATCGGCGAGAAGCGACGGCCGGCGCTCACCGCCTGTTTCACGCGCCGCTCGAATGACCGCCGCATCGAACCTGTGAAGGGTGATCTGGTCGCCCGGATTTTGGCGGCATATGCCTGAACCAACAGCGCGCTGCTCTGTGCCACGACGTAGGTGTTGAATCGATCGCGATCGCGAATGGCAAGGCCGCGTTCGAGGTGATCGATGGCTTCGTCGAAGCGCCCAAACTGGAGCAGCGAGTCGGCGAGCCCCATCTCCGCGAACACCGTGCTGAGTTTGTCGGCCCCCCGTTCCGCGAGCTCCAGCATCTGCCGTCCCGACCGCGATGACCGTCTTCGTGGCCCGCTTTTCGCCAGTACACGGCCGAAGCACCGTGTACAAGCCTTTCCCAATCATCTGCAGGTCCAGCCGTTCGAAGACCGCGACCTCTTCACGCCCGCGCGCGGCCGCCGCCGCCAGGTCGCCACATTGGCGTGCAACACCTCAATCATGTGGTAGGCGCTTACAGCGAGCTGGAAATGGTCGCCGCACGCCGCGAAGGCAGTCCGGGCGCGCACGGCGTGATCGAAAGCGTGCGCCCAGTGCCCGGTTTCCACCAGGACGATCGCGTGAAAGCTTTCGGCGTTGGCCACCTGCCACGGCGAACCGCAGCGCGTCGCCTGTTGAATGGCGTGCTGCCCGTATTCGAAGCGCACGCTGTTTCAGGCCGAGACCAGCCAGCGCGACTCCCGCCATCGAATACACCTGCGAGTCCTCGCGGCTGTCCGGGATTCGGTCGACAATGTTGGCGGCACGTAGCACGGGCAGGAACAGCAGCAGCGGATCGCTGAAGAAACTGAAGTAACCAATCCGTAGGTACATGGTCGCCAGTTCGGCGAGGCGGCGCCGCTCGGCCTCGGCGGCGGCGCGCGGTGCGACGGGGAGCCACCGCTGGGCGAAGTGCCTTCCAAGCGCGCTGGGCCGTGCCCGCGAGGTAGGTCGCCCGGGACGACGGTCGTGTGGCTCCCAGCTGTTGGGCCGCGGTCCACAGAAAGTCCACGGCTTCGCCGGGCGTACCGGCGCTGTAACCGACGACTTCGGCGCGCTTCCGCTGGATGCGCACCTTGTCGATCATCCCGACCGCGTTTCGATCGAGCTCGGCCAACAGCGTCTTGGTCCGCTCATACCGGCCAGCCAGGAAACAGGCGTCGGCCAGCTGCTCGAGGGTCTGGCGGCGCTGGACCACGGCCTGAGGTGACAGCAACTCCAGCGCATGCTCGAGATGCTCCATCGCCTCGTCGTTCGCATAGACCTTCACCGCTGATTGACCGGCCAGCAGCGCATACTTCAAGGCGTTGTCGCGTTCACCACCCGCCCGATAATGGTGGGCCAGCTCGGAAAGCCTGGATTGCCCGGCGATCGTGCGACTCGCTCGAGACCGCGTGCGATTCTCAGAGTGAACCGGCCTGACGTCTCGGCTCCGATGTCTTCGTAGACCGTCGTGCGCAGAGCATCGTGCGTGGTGCGAAACAGTCGTTCCGCCGCGTCCACTGCTGTGACCATCCGGCGGCGCGACAACTCGTCGAGCGCCTCGTCAATCCGCTCGATCGGCCTCTGCGCAACTGCGGCCAGCAACGCCGTCGACATCGGTTTCTTGTAGGCCGCCAGCAGGCGGAGGAGTTCGAGCGGCTCTTCGCTCGGGATCATCGCGAGGCGGCGCCGTAACGCCGCGACCACCGTCGGCGGGATCTTCGAGTTCGCCGAGCGAAGAAGCCGTGTGCCAGGCGCCGTGCTCGACGAATACGGATCCGTTCTCCACGAGGCCGCGCATCACCTCTTCGAGAAAAAACGGGCTGCCCGCCGCAACGTCCAGCACCCGCGAGATGAAGGCAGGCGGAGATGCTGTCCAGCCCGAACATCGAAACCAGCAGGCGCTCCATCGCCTGCGGCGTCAACGGCGCCAGGCGAACCACGGGCGTCGTCGTTCGCGCCAATCGGCGAGCAGCGATTCGATCGGTCGGCCCGCGATTTCCTCATCGCGATATGTGAGGAGCAACGCCAGGCGAACGCGATCGCCTCGCTGTTCGGCCTGTCGCGATCGAGCGCCGCAGATAGCTGAGGATGTCGATCGTGCCACGCGACGCCCATTGCGCATCGTCGATGCAAAGCACGAACGGCAGTTGGCCACTGATCTCTTGAAAGAAGCCGGCCGCGGCGTCGTACAGTCGTGCGCGCTCCGCTTCGGCCGTGGTCAGCGCCGGCGGCGGCGGAATGGCGTCCGGTGCTGTCCAAGCGCCGGCGCGATCTTCACGAGCTCGCCGACGTAGCGGTCGACGATCGAGCCGCCGCCGCACGATTCGGCGAGTGGCACCAGCTGCGAGAGCGCTTCGGCCAGCGGGGCGTACTCCGCCAATGCACCTTCGAAGCAATGTCCTTCGATGAAACGCTGACGATCGAGCTGCACCTTGTGGCGGAGTTCACGCAGCAAACGCGACTTGCCGACGCCGCTGGCGCCGGCGACGAACGCCATCGGGTCAGCCTCTGAAACACGTCCGGTCAGCCGCCCGTTCACGAACGCGGACACCGTGTCCAGTTCGTGCTGGCGTCCGACGAACCGGCCGGATACGACGTAGCTTTCGCGTGTCGCGACCGTGTCGACCGGGTGCCGCAGTCCGCCAAGCCGATTGATCGATTCGATCACCTGGTTACGGCACCACGGAACCGGTCGGCGGGCTGCTTCGCGCAGAGCTGCGTGACGATGTTCTTCAACCACGCTGGCAAATCCAGTCCGTCGGGCCAGACGATGGGCGCGTAGGCGTGCTGGCGCAGCAGATCAGTGACGTCGACGCCGGTGAAAGGTAGTCGAACCGTCAGCAGCTGATACGTAGAGTACGCCGAGGCCGTACAAGTCGCTGCGATGATCGCCGCGATGAGCATCCTGGATCTCCGGCGCGAGATACGACGGCGTCCCCATGGCCGCGAGCATTTCGTCGCCAGTACCGGCGAGCCCGAAGTCGAGGAGCTTGACGACGCCGTCCGGCGCCACCAGCACGTTGTTCGGCTTGATGTCACGATGAACCACGCCGCGGTTGTGGACGTAAGCCAGCGCGCGACACAGCTGCACGACCAGGTCGAGCACGCGCGGCCACGGCAAACCCTTGGCCGCCTCGTAGATGTTGATGCCGTCGACGAAATCCATCGTGAAGAAGTAGTCGTCGGATCCGGCGATCGGTTCGAAGTCGTAACTGTGCGCCAAATGGGGGTGGGAGAGCTCAACCAGCGTCCGGAACTCGATCTTGAAGAGCGTGACCGAGCGGATTCGGCCGCCGATAGCCTTGAGCGCGAGCGTCCGCCCGGTCGCGGTATCGGACACGCGATACACCGATCCCATGCCGCCTTCGCCCGCCAGGCTTTCGACGCGGTACCGCCCGTTCACGAACTCGCCGTTCTGGAAGCGTCGCGTTGACGCGCGGTCGATTGCGGCGCGGATCATTGTGGCCGTGAACTGCGTGGTCCGCGACAGGATTTCGGCGGCAGCCTCTGGAAGCGCGAAAACGCGGCCCTCAAAGAGACTCGAGGCCTGCGCCATCGAGGCGAGCAGCGAGTTGACCTCTCGCTCGAAGTCGGCATTGCCGCCGCACGCGGCGGCGACATTCCGCGGACGCTCCGGCTCTGGACGTTCGAACGCCGCTGCCGAAACCGCCTTAATCCGCTGCCAGTCCTCGGGCGTCATGCTGCTAGCCAGCAGATGGCTCGCCGGTCAACTCGCGATACAGCCAGCCCTTCGCAATCGCCCATTCCCGCTTCACGGTCGCCGGCGAAATCCCGAGTGCGGCCGCGGTTTCCTCGACCGTCAGCCCGCCAAAGAATCGCAGCTCCACCACGCGACCCTGAGCCGGGTCCAACTGTTCCAGTTTCTGAAGCGCCCGATCGAGATCGAGAGCGTCCACGACATCGATCGGGTTCTCGGGTGCCTGGACCGTGTCGTCTCAGCGGGATGACGACACCGCCGCCGCCGCGTTTTTCGCGGCGGCCGCGGCGGGCGTGATCGACGACGATGCGGCGCATCAGTTTTGCCGCAATCGCGAAGAAGTGCCCGCGGTTCTGCCAGTCGACCTGCCGCTGGCCGAACAGCTTCATATACGCCTCGTTCACCACGGCCGTCGTCTGCAGGCGGTCGGGCCGCGATTTCGTGGGCGAGATGACGCGACGCGACAGCGCGAAGCTCGTCGTAGACAAGGGGCACCAGGCGATCGAACGCCTCCTGACTGCCCTCCTGCCATTGACGCAGTAGCCCCGTGATTTCCGCGCCGCCCCGCTCGGACACCGTACCTCCGCCGCGCGTATAACTCCAGGCAAACGAACGAGATCAGAGCCTTCGAGAGGCCGGGCAGTACACCACAGCACAGCGAGCGCGTCAACGCGTTGAGCCCATTTTCGTCGCCCCGACGCGTATGGCTCCAACAGCAGCCTTGCGGAGGTCGCATGACGGAGGAAAGGACGCGGAGGTCACGGCGCGGATTTCTGGGTCACTTTCTGACAGCCGGCCTTGCCGGTGCTGTCGTACACGCGCACCGGATTCGTCAGGGGTCGCGGCTGGCTCGACGGCGCGCAGGCCGCGCCCCGATCTCGTCCACGACACGTTCAACGGACTGCTGGCGTTCGTGGTGCCGGGCTCCGACGCTTAGTCGCTGGCGCAGGGTGTCAGCACAGCGGAGGCGGGCGGCGTCGATGCCGGCGTCGATCGACGTGCTGATTGCGACGCTCGACGGTCGACGCCGTTTGTGCCGAGTTCTCGGCGCTGGTCGCCGCCATCGCTGAACGGCCTCGCGCAGAGCGTCAATCCGCGGCGACGGCACCGTTCGCCTCGCCGTTCGCCAACCTGTCCTTTGCCGAGAAGGCGGCGGTCTTTCAGATCATGGACGCAACGCGCGCTAGAAGCTGCTCGGCGGTATGCTGCCGCCGTTTGTCGCCTTCTTCTGCTACTCGGAGGCGGGCGCCTTTGATCCGGCGACACGATCGCTGACCGGCGAGCCGCTCGGCTGGACGCTCTGTCCAACTACCAGGGCGTCGCCGACGGCCGGGACGAATTTCTCGGATATTTCCCGGGCGTGCAGCGCAACCAGCGGTGATCCGGCGAACACGAGAGGGGACAGTCATGCGCGACGTCATCGTCGTCGGAGCGGGCGGCGGCGGCGCGGTCGTCGCGAAGGAGCTCGCCGCGCGCGGGCTCGACGTGCTGCTGCTCGAAGCGGGCCCGCGTTCGCCGATCCCGGAGCAGACTGGACCCATTTCGAGAGCGACGCAACAATCCGTCGAGCGGCTATTTCCGCTTCGGGCCGGCCGATCGCGCGAAGCCGCCGTGGGTGCGCGAGCTCGCCCAGAGCACGCTGTTCGTTCAGCTCTCGGGCGTCGGCGGGACGACGAACCACTACCAGGGCAACTCGCCGCGCGCCGCGCCCGGCGTGTTCAGCGACTACGACGGGCGCCGACCGCGACCGCTACGACTCGCGACATCTGTTTCCGTTCGGCTATCGCGAGCTGATGCCGTACTACGAATGGGTCGAGGCGACGCTGCCGGTCGAGACGGCGCCGATGGGCTAAAGGAGCAGTTCTTCTTCGAGGGCGCGCAGCGCTCGGCCTGCCGCTCGAACCACGAAGGACATCACCCGCGCGGCGTTCCGGCCGCAGCAGAACGCGATTCTGCAGCCGCGCGGGACGGCCGGCCGGACCGACGATCCGCGCAGCTGCAATTTCCCCGCGGCGCAGGGCTGCACGTTCTGCGGCCATTGCTCGCAGGGTGCTTCGAGCCGCTGGCGCGCCCGATCAATCTGAAGGCCAAGCGATCGACGTCGGTCAGCTACATCCCGATGGCGCTGACCGCCGACGCCTGGTCGAGACCGGCAAGGCCGGTCACGCTGGTCGCCGACGCGTTCGCGACGCGCATCGACACCGACGGCACGGCGCCGCGCGCGGCGTGACGTGGCGCGTGGGAGCGACCGGCGAGATCTTCACCGAGGAGGCGCGCGTCGATCGTGCTCTCGTGCGGCACGGTCGAGACGCCGCGGCTGTGGTTGAACAGCGGCCTGCCGAATCCGAACGGCTGGGTGGGACGCGGGCTGACCGATCACTTCGTCGACGCGGTATCGGCTGATGCCGTTCGATACCGGCTCGTCGCGCGGCCCGGGCTGCCTGGCGGCCGCATCGACTATCCCGGCGTCGGCATGCTCGAGCCGGTCGGCGAGACGCCCGGCTGCACGCGGCCTGAGCGCGTTCAGCGATCGCCGGCATTCCCGGCTTCTACGACAACGGCCTGCCGGCGGCGCGCACGGCGCCGACAGTCGGCCGCCTGGTCGGCACGGATCTCAAGGAGGCGATGGCGAACATCGATCGCCTGCTGAACATCGACGTCTTCACCGACGACGACGTCGAGATGCAGAACGGCGTGACGCTGTCGCAGACCTTCCCGCCCGACGAGCACGGGCCGGTGCCGCGGATCGAGATCCATCACCGCAACCGATCGGCGCGCACGCATCGCCAACCGCGAGTTCCTGGTCGGCAAGGCCGTCGAGCTGCTGCGCGCGCTCGGCGCGACGAAGGTCTATCGCATCAACAAGCCGCCGTTCGTCATTCACAGCCACTGCACGATGCGGATGGGACGAGCGCCGAGGATTCCGTGCTCGACGCCAACGCCGAAGCGCGGTGGGTGAAGCGCCTGTTCGTCGCCGACAACTCGGCGCTGGCGAACGGACTCGGCGGCCCGAATCCGACGCTGACGACGCAGGCACTCGCGACGCGGACGGCCGAGAAGATTTTCACGGCGCTACTTCGGGGGATTCCTGGGTGGCGGCGAGTCGCCGGTGTCCTCGATCGACCCGACCGTCACCCGCGCGGTCGTCGACCGCGGGCTTCGCGTAGGTTAGAAACAACAGATACGAGGACGAGGTCAAGTCACATGCAGAAGACTCTTGCGCACGATGCTGCCGATTTCAATCTGCCTCTGGGCCTTCTTTTGGCTGTGACCGCTGCTGCCGAGGCCGCGACGCTCAAGGTCTCGTCCTTCCCTTCCGGGCGCTCAAGTCGTCGTCGATGGCGTCAATACTGGCAAGATCACGCCGATGAACGTCAGCGTGGCTGAGGGCGATCACATCTGTCACCGTGCAGACTTGCCGGTTCAGGCTGGAACCCTGACACGCGTACGGTTACCACAATCGTGTCCGGCAACAACAATCTCAGCGTCACGTTGCTGCCCACTCGCCGACGCCAGGCCCTCCTGGGCCAAAAGGGCGACAAGGGTGACGCTGGCCCCGCTGGGACAAACGGTACATACGGGAGCGACCGGCCCAGTTGCGACGTTCAGTCGGTTACTCCGGCGGAAGATCAGCACGGTTGCCTCACGAACGGTGGCGCGCATCTTCGCGGCGGGAATCCCACCCGTGGACGCCTACGTCTGCAATGGCATGAACGGCCAGGGCGCGACAGACGCCGCGGGGCCGTGCTTCGACAATTCCAATCGCTACTCCAACTGTGGCAACGGCACGGTGACCGATCGCTGTCACAGCGTCGATCTGGTTCAAGCATTGGCAACTGCCTCAGGCGCATGTGACATGCGGCCGCCGCAATCCGCAACTGCCGGCTATTGACGGGCGGGCGATTGCGGTATTCACTGATGAGTCCATCGCCTGGCTATTGGCGGCTACCCACTAAGGACGAGTGGTAGCGGGAACGCTCGCACTGAGCGGTTCAGCTTGTCTGCACGATGGACTCTCGTTGTTGTCGTAACGATGCAGGCACGGCATGCGATGGCGACGAGTCTGACACCGTTCGCTGGTTGGGGGACTATCACTTTCCTTGGTCGAGTAGCGATTCGATGAGTCCAATCCCTTCACGTACAGGTCCCGTGACTTCTCGCAGCACTAGCCACGGGTGTGTCCTTTCACAGCGGGCATTTTGCTCGGCCTCCTTTGGACAGTGGCCGGATCCGAGGCGGATCTCGCCGACGACGTCGCATCGTCAGTTTTCGACATAGCAGCGGCTTATCGAGAGGCCGAGCTGCTAGACCTACTGTCCGGCGTCGCGTGTGGATGCTGCAGGTAGTGCTGGCGCAGCAGATCCTTGCCGTAGTCGTTGCCGTTCGGCGTGCGCACGACGATGTGGATGTGCTGCGGGTTCGGGCGCGTTCGGATCGTCCGCGAACTGCCGCAGGTTGGCCGGCTGCCTGGTGATCGAACTCGATCAGGATCACCGGGCTGTGGATGCGGTAGTAGAAGACGCTGCCTGTCGTCGGTGTCGCCGATCCAGGCGAACCAGGTCTGGTCGAGATGCTGCCGCACCTCGTCCATCTTCACGCGCGCGTGGCCGTCGTCCATGTTGCCGACGTAGAGCGCGACCAGGTCCAGCAGCTGCTTCCGCTGCGCCTCGGCCGATAGCGCGTCGGCGCGGAGCCCGGCGTAGTCGAGCACGACGTTGTCCTTGAACGCTTCGGTCAGGTTGTTGTTGCCGGTCTTCGACACCTCGAGGATCGCCTTCTTGCGCTGCGCCTCGTCGAGCGCCTGCATCATCGCGAGGCCCGCGTTCTGCTCGTCCTGCAGCACGGTCGTGCCCTTGAACTTGCCCGATCGGCGCGATCACCGGCTCGGAGCCGGCGAAGAACGGCGTCATCACCACCTGATCGCCCAGGACGAAGTAGTTGATGATGAGGTGGTGGCCGTCGAGCTGCCAGCCCCACGGCTCGGTCGCGGACGGCTTGCCCATGACGGTGATGTGGTAGCGCCATTCGCCGTAGCGAAATCGAAATCGTTGTGTCAGCTCGCCGAGCGTGTGGTTCAGGCGCATGATGTCGCGCGTCTGCTTGAGCCCTTCGCGCTGAGCGCGGCGCGCAGCAGCGCGAATCCCAGCTTCGCGCTGCGCGTCGTTCATCTCCTGGAAGCTGACGCCCTGGCGGATGTAGAAGTCCTGGTTCATCCACTTGCGCCATTCGGATCGTCCACCGCGAACGTCGTCTTGGCGCGCTGCGCCTGGAGATCGACGCGAGCAACGCTTCGGCGGCTTTGCGTACCGGCTCGGTCGACACGCCGGTCGATCGGATGGCGAACAGGCCCGTCTCGATCTGCCCATTCGCTGTGATCCCCTTGAATGGCTGTCGCCAGGCCGGTCTTTCCTCGAAGTTCGCGGACATCTGACGGAAGCGCTCACGCGCGCTGCGCGTGCGTTTCCTGCTCGGGGCCTGCGAGGCGGCCGGTTGCAGCCAGACGCCTGCCGAGAAACACCGCGGAACAGCCGAGGCAAGGAGCTCAGACGGGACGTTCGTGTTTTCATGGCGCCAGTATACGGCTGACAGCTGATAGCCGAAAGCTAGAAGCCGAGAGCTGACCGTTAGACTGATGCCGATGTCGCTGACCCTGATTCACACCGAACGCTTTGCGGAACACCAGACGCCGCCGGGTCACCCGGAACGGCCGGAGCGGGCCGAGGTCATGGATGTCGTGGCCGGCCGGTGGAGTCGCGAGGCGTCGACGTGGTCCCTCCGTCGGCCGCCACGCGCGAGCAACTGCTGCGGGTTCACGATGGCGAGCTACCTGCGCCGCATCTCGGAAACGGCCGGCCGCGCCGTCAAGCTCGACCCCGACACCTACACATCGCCGGAGTCCCACGAGATTGCGCTGCTGGCGGCCGGCGCCGCCGTGCAAGCCGTCGACCTCGTATGAGCGGCCCCACAGCGCAGCGCGCTCGCGCTGGTGCGTCCGCCCGGCCATCACGCCGAGCGCGATCGCGCGATGGGATTCTGTCTGTTCAACAACGTCGCCGTCGCGGCCGCGCACGCGCGCGCCAACGGCGCCGCGAGGGTCGCCATCGTCGACTACGACGTCATCATGGCAACGGCACGCAGCACATCTTCGAAGACGACCCGCACGTGCTCTACGTCTCGACCCACCAGTTTCCGTACTATCCGGGCACCGGCGCGGCGGGCGAAGTCGGTCGCGGCGCCGGCGCGGGTTCACGGTGAACCTGCCGCTCGAGGTCGGCGCGGTCGACGAGGACTATCAGCGGCGTTCGCGCGGTCATCCTGCCGGTGCTCGGCAATTCAAGCCCGATCTGGTCATCGTGTCGGCGGGTTTCGACGCTCACGAGCGCGATCCGCTCGCGGGCATGCGCCTCTCGACCGATGCGTTCGCGGCGATGACCGCCGAGTTGCGCGCGGTGGCCGAGCGGCATGGCCAGGGCCGCATGGCGCTGGTCACCGAAGGCGGCTACGACCTTCAGGCGCTCGCCGCGTCGCTCGACGCCGTCGCCGAAACGCTCAACGGATCGCCGCAGCCCGCGCGCTGGCCGCGATCGGGGGTGGCCTCCGATCGCGGGCGGGCGGCGGTGGAGGCCGCGACACGCGCGCTGTCTCCGTTCTGGCGTTTCTAGTTTCGGTCGTCACTTGAGTTGGCGCATCCAAGGAGCTCATTCCCGCGATGGAACTCGAACGGTCGGGAAAACCGAGGCATCGATTCAATTGACGATCGGGATTAGGGTATCGTATGGCGCTCAAGATACAGTCCGAGTTCGGGGGTCAGTCGCATGGCCACATTGACTGCACCTGTCCGGGTGACGGTGCGCCGGTTTGGCGAAACCTCGCGACGCGACATCTGGTGGGTCCAGCCGCTGCTCGTGTTCCTGGGGCTGTCGACCTTCCTCGTCTACGCGACGTGGGCGGCGTTCCAGGGCGAGCACTACACCTTCGGACCGTACCTCTCGCCGTTCTACTCCCCGGAAATCTTCGGCTCTCGCCGCACAGCTGGTTCGGCCCCAAGCCGGCGGCGTGGCCGGCGTGGCTGCCGTTTTCGCCGGCGCTGCTGATCCTGCCGATCCCGGCGTTCTTCCGGCTGACCTGCTACTACTACCGCGGCGCCTACTACAAGGCGTTCTGGGCCGATCCGCCGTCCTGCACCGTCGGCGAGCCGCGCTCGAGCTACTGGGGCGAGAACTCGTTTCCGCTCATCCTGCAGAACGTCCATCGCTACATGCTCTTCCTCTCGGTCGGCGTCCTGCTGATCCTGGCGTTCGACGTGTGGAAGGCGCTGTGGTTCGCCGATCCGGCGACCGGCGCGGCGCGTTCGGCATCGGCGTCGGCACGCTCGTGCTGGCGACCAACGTCGTGCTCCTCAGCGGCTACCTGTTCGGCTGCCATTCGATGCGCCACGTCGCCGGCGGCTGCGTCGACGAGCTGTCGCGCGCGCCGCTGGGCGTGCGCGCGTATTCGTGCGTGAGCTGCCTCAACCGGCGGCACATGCTGTGGGCGTGGTGCAGCCTGTTCACGGTCGGCTTCAGCGACCTGTACGTCCGGCTCTGCTCGATGGGCGTGTGGACGGACTTCCGGATCTGTTGATGCCCGAATACCAGACCCACGAACACGACGTGCTCGTCATCGGCGCGGGCGGCGCGGGGCTGCGCGCGGCGATCGAGGCCTCGGCGGCCGGCGTCTCGGTCGGCCTCGTCTGCAAGTCGCTGCTCGGCAAGGCGCACACCGTGATGGCCGAGGGCGGCATCGCGGCCGCGCTCGCCAACGTCGACGACCGCGACAACTGGAAGGTCCATTTCGCCGACACGATGCGCGGCGGCCAGTACGTGAACAACTGGCGCATGGCGGAGCTGCACGCGAAGGAAGCGCCCGACCGCGTGCGCGAGCTCGAGGCGTGGGGCGCGGTGTTCGATCGGACGAAGGACGGCCGCATCCTCCAGCGCAACTTCGGCGGCCACCGCTATCCGCGGCTGGCGCACGTCGGCGACCGCACCGGCCTCGAGATGATCCGCACGCTGCAGGATCACGGCATCCACCAGGGCATCGACGTGCACATGGAGTGCACGATCGTCACGCTGCTCAAGGACGGCGACCGCGTCGTCGGCGCGTTCGGCTACGAGCGCGAGCGCGGCCGCTTCAAGCTGTTCCGCGCCAAGGCGGTCGTGCTGGCGACCGGCGGCATCGGCCGCGCCTACAAGATCACCAGCAACAGCTGGGAATACACCGGCGACGGCCACACGCTCGCCTACGACGCCGGCGCCGAGCTGATGGACATGGAGTTCGTGCAGTTCCATCCGACCGGCATGATCTGGCCGCCGAGCGTGCGCGGCATCCTCGTCACCGAAGGGGTGCGCGGCGAGGGCGGCGTCCTCAAGAACAGCGAGGGCCGCCGGTTCATGTTCGACGACATCCCCGAGAACTATCGGGCGCAGACCGCCGACAACGAAGAAGAAGGCTGGCGCTACACGCAGGGCGACAAGGCCGCGCGGCGGCCGCCGGAGCTGCTGACGCGCGACCACGTCAGCCGCTGCATCGTGCGCGAGGTCAAGGCCGGCCGCGGCAGCCCGCACGGCGGCGTCTTCCTCGACATCGCGTGGATCAAGGCGCGGATGCCCGAACGGCGCCGAGCACATCAAGAAGAAGCTGCCGAGCATGTACCACCAGTTCAAGCAGCTGGCCGACATCGACATCACCGAGGAGCCGATGGAAGTCGGGCCGACGACGCACTACATCATGGGCGGCGTGCGGGTCGACGCCGACACGCAGATGTCGACCGTGCCCGGCCTGTTCGCCGCGGGCGAGTGCGCGGCCGGCATCAACGGCGCGAACCGCCTCGGCGGCAACTCGCTCTCCGACATCCTCGTCTTCGGCAAGCGCGCCGGCGAGTACGCGGCGAAGTTCGCGAAGACGCAGAAGCGCGGCGCCGATCGACGCGCGGCAGGTCGACGAGGCGGCGCGCCGCGGCGCTCGAGCCGTTCGAGCGCGGCACCGCAGGGCGAGGGCCCGTACCAGGTGCAGTACGCGCTGCAGGAGATGATGCAGGACCTCGTCGGGCATCGTGAGGAACGAGGCCGAGATGCAGCGCGCGCTCGACGGCCTCGGGCCGCTGCGCGAGCGGGCGAGCCGCGTCGGCGTCGGCGGCCATCGCGAGTACAACCCCGGCTGGCACGCCGCGCTCGATCTGCACAACCTGCTGACGGTCTCGGAGGCGATCACGCGGTCGGCGCTCGAGCGGCGCGAGAGCCGCGGCGGCCACTTCCGCGACGACTATCCCGGACAAGGACGCGGCTTCGGCACGTTCAACTTCGTCGTCCGCAAAGGGCCGCGACGGCACGGATGGAAGTGTCGCGCGCGCCGATTCCGGAGATGCCCGACGAGCTGAAGCAGATCATCGAGGAGATGAAGTGATGGCGAGCGACAGCGCGACGTTCCGAATCTGGCGCGGCGACGCGCAGGGCGGCGCGTTCCAGGACTACACGACCGAGGTCTCCGAGGGCATGGTCGTGCTCGACGCCGTGCACCAGATCCAGGCCGAGCAGGCCAACGATCTCGCCGTCCGCTGGAACTGCAAGGCGGGCAAGTGCGGATCGTGCTCGGCCGAAGTGAACGGCAACCCGCGCCTGATGTGCATGACGCGGCTCAACCAGCTCGATCTGCGCAGCCGGTCACGATCGAGCCGATGCGCGCGTTTCCGCTCGATCAGGGACCTGGTGACCGACGTCTCGTGGAACTACGAGGCGAAGAAGAGCATCAAGCGCTTCAAGCCGAGGCCGCCCGACGCCGCCGACGGCACCTGGCGGATGGCGCAGGTGGACGTCGAGCGCGTGCAGGAGTTCCGGAAGTGCATCGAGTGCTTCCTGTGCCAGGACGTCTGCCACGTGCTGCGCGAGCACCAGATGTTCGACGAGTTCGTCGGCCCGCGCCACCTGGTCTACGCCGCGGCGCTCGAGATGCACCCGCTCGACACCGAGAACCGCGCCCGCGATCTGAAGCAGCGCGCACGGCGTCGGCTACTGCAACATCACGAAGTGCTGCACCAAGGTCTGCCCCGAGAGCATCACCATCACCGACAACGCGATCATCCCGCTGAAGGAGCGCGTGATCGATCAGCTCTACGATCCGGTCGCCAAGCTGTTCCGGATGTTCCGGCTCGCTGGAGCGCGGCACGAGTGGAGGTCGCCATGGAGTTCGAGCTGAAGACGCTCTCGCCGGAAGCCGTCGCCCGCGCGCTCGCGAAAGCCGAGCGCTACCGGCTGCTGAACGAGCCGGGCGAGGCCGAGAGCATCTGCCTGGACGCGCTCGAGGTCGAGCCCGACAACCAGGAGGCGCTCATCACGCTGCTGCTCGCGCTGACCGACAGTTCGACGACGACCCGTCGACGCGTCGCCGAAGCGTGGACGACCGTCGCGCGGCTGCGCGACGACTACGAGCGCGCCTACTACACCGGCATCGTCCACGAGCGGCGGGCCAAGGCGCTGCTCCGGCACGGCACGCCCGGCTGCGGCCCGCAGGCCTACGAGTGGCTGCGCGAGGCGATGAGTCTGGTACGAGCAGGCCGAAGCGCATTCGCCCGGCCGGCAACGACGATGCGCTGCTGCGGTGGAATGCGTGCGCGCGGCTGATCATGCGCGACCGCATCTGGTGCCGGCGCGAAGAGCGCGGCGAGCCGCTGTTGCTGGAATAGTGAGCCTGCCCGGACACCGGTGATAGGATCCCGCAGCCGTAGAGGGGGTGCTGCGATGGTCCGAAGAGCGTCGTTCGCCGCGTTGGTCACCGGCCTGCTGATTCTGGCGTTCGGCGCCGTGCCTCGGATGTCAGCGCCCATCAAGCTGGCGAGACACCCGGACTATCACGCCGGCAAGATCGCGTTCAGCTATCTCGGCGACATCTGGACCGCGAACGAGGATGGCGGCGATCCCCATCGTCTGACGGACAACCGCGGTCACGAGGTCTATCCGCGCTTTTCGCCGGACGGCCGCTGGATCGCCTTTTCGTCGAACCGCTACGGCAACAACGACGTGTTCGTGATCGCCGCGACCGGCGGCGCGCCGCGGCGCCTGACGTTCCACTCCGGTAACGACGACGTGGTCGGGTGGACTCGCGATTCGCAACACGTCCTCTTCCGCGCCGCGCACGGAGACGGCGCGTTTCCGAACGTGGCGACGCTGCATCAAGTGCCGGTCGCCGGCGGCCCCGAGCAGCCGCTGCCCGTCGATTGGGGCTACTGGGGCAACTTCTCGCCAGACGGCAAGTCGCTCGTGTTCAACCGCCATCCCGCGGTGTGGACGCGCCAGCACTATCGCGGAAGCTACGCGGCCGATCTGTGGATTGCCGACTTGAATGCGAAGACCTACCGGCAGCTGTTGCCCGACGAGCGCTACAACCGCTACTGGCCGATGTGGGGCGCTGACGGCGCCATCTACTACGTGGCGGATCCGCTGCCGAACGACAAGAGCGTCGCGCCGGGCAGCCCCGACGTCCGCAAGAGCGCGAACAACATCTACAAGATTCCGGCGAATGGCGGGCCGCCCGTGCAGGTCACGCGACATGTGGACGGCAACCTGTTCTGGCCCTCGATGTCGAGCGACGGAAAAGTGATCGTCTACGAGGAGCTCTTCGGAATCTGGAAGCTGGACGTGGCCTCCGGCAAGACGAGCGAGATCAAGGTCGAGATCGACGCCGACGAAAAAGACAACGAGCACGACGTCGAGACGGTCAGGAACGAGGTCGACGCGTTCGACATCTCGCCGTCGGGACGCCGTGCGGTCATCTCGGCGCGCGGCCAGATCCTGACGATTGCGACCGACCGGGGCGACATCACGCGCGTGGCGCCGGACCCGATGGCGTCTCGCAACCAGGCGCCGAAGTGGTCGCCGGACGGCAAGTCCATCGCGTTCGTCTCCGATCGATCCGGGCGCGACGAAGTCTGGATCAGCGATCCGGAAGGAAAGAGCCCGAAGAAGATCACGAACCTCGACAACGAGAAGGGCTCGCTGGTGTGGTCGCCGGACGCCAAGACGCTGCTGTTCACGGCCGCGGACAAGACGCTGTACAACTACACCGTCGCCGACGGCAAGACCGCGACCGTGACGTCGACCGACGTCGGCCGCCTCGGGTCCATCGCCGTCTCGCCTGACAGCAAGTGGGTGAGCTTCACCAAGCAGGATCGCACCGTTCGATCGCACGCCTACATCGCGCCGATCGGCGGCGGCGAAGAGCGGCACATTTCGGAAGACGCGTTGATGTATTCGGAGACGAATGCCGTCTGGACGGCCGACGGCCGCTACATCGTCTTCACCTCCGCGGAAGGATTCAGCAACGGCATCGCAACCCAGGGCGGCATCGGCACGACGATGGAGTTGTGGGCGCTGTCGCTGCGGGACCAGGATCGCGATCCGATGAACCGCGACATCGACAACGAAGCGCAGGGACTGGCGGCGGAAGCGGCCGCCCGGCAGAATGCCGGCCGTGGCGGCGGCGGCGCGCCGGCGGTGCCGGACGTCCGCATCGACTGGAGCGGGCTCGCGCGCCGCGCGCATCGGCTGACCGTGCCGGGCACGGCGATCGCGGGACTTACGCCCGCGCCGGAGGGCGCGTCGGTCGCGCTGGCGGTGTCAACCGGCGGCGGCCGTGGCGCCGCAGCTGACGGAGCCGGTGGCAACTACATCATCAACGTGGAGAGCGGCCAGCTGACACGCGTGCCGGCGGCGCCGCCGAACGACGCGGCGGGTCGTGGCGGCCGCGGCGGCGGCGGAGGCGGTCCGTTCGGCGGAGGTCCGGGTTTCGTGTTCGCCCGCGACGGGCGCACGTTGTACTTCCGGTCGGCCGAGCGCCTCTTTGCCGCGCCGATCACGCTTCAGGCGGGCACGGGCGGCGGGGCAGGAGCCGGCGGCCGTGGCGCGGGCGGACGTGGACGCGGCGCTGCTCCGGAGGCGGCGTCGGACACGCCGGCGAACACCGCGACGCCAGCGCAGACCGCGCGCCAGGTGACCTACACCGCCAACGTCGAAATCGATCGCAAGGCCCTTCGCGCGCAGGTGTTCAACGAGGGCTGGCGGATCATGAAGAACCGTTTCTACGACGCCAAGATGCACGGCGCCAACTGGAACGCGGTCCGCGAGATGTACGAGCCGCTGCTCGACAACCTCGTCGACGAGGACGAACTGCACACGATCATGATGATGATGATCGGCCACCTGAACGCGTCGCACACCGGCGTCAGCGGCGGCCCGAATCCGATGCGCGCCGACACGCAAACGCGCTATCCGGGGTTCGATTTCGTGGGCGATCCAGCCGGTTACTACAAGGTCGGCCACATCTACAAGAACGGGCCCGCCGACCACGACTATCTGAAGATCAGGACCGGCAATTTCATCGTGGCGATTGACGATCACGAGTTGAAGACATCCGAGAACTACTGGCGGTACCTCACGCTGGCGTCGGGCAACAAGTTCCACTTCCTCGTCAACGACAAGCCGTCGAAGGATGGGGCCTGGGAAGTGACGATCGCTCCAGTCGCGGGTCAGCCCTTTGCGGATCTGCAGTACGCCCGGTGGGTCGACAGCCGCCGCGACATGGTGACGAAAGCCAGCAACGGCGAGATCGGCTATCTCCACATCCGGGCGATGGACGCGCCGTCGCTGCGCCAGTTCCAGCTGGACCTCGCGGCCAACCGCACGAAGAAAGCGCTGGTGATCGATCAGCGCTTCAACGGCGGCGGCGGGATCGATCAGGAATTGCTCGGCATCCTCGCCGGACGCCAGTATCAGTACACCGTCGGCCGCGACGCGGGGTTCCAGCAGCCGCGGCCGCAGAACTTCTACGGTCCGATGGTCGTGCTGCAGAACGAGCGGTCGGCATCGGACGCGGAGATGTTTCCGGCCGGCTTCAAGGCGCTCGGTCTCGGCAAGGTGGTCGGCGTGCCGACGATGGGCGCGGTCATCGGCACCGGCTCGTACACGCTGCTCGACGGGTCCGCGATTCGAACGCCGGCCAGCGGCGTGTGGACGGTGACGAGTCAGAACATGGAGAAC
Source organism: uncultured Acidobacteriota bacterium (assembly GCA_963792175.1). GTDB lineage: Bacteria > Acidobacteriota > Vicinamibacteria > Vicinamibacterales > CAVVIG01 > CAWBVG01. Next base: position 39,297 of record CAWBVG010000010.1, on the reverse strand, counting down.
TACGGCGTGCCGCCCGATGTGCACGTCGACAACACACCGGCGGACTTCGTCAAAGGTCGCGACGCGCAAATCGAGAAGGCCGTGGAGGTTCTGAAAGCGGAGTTAGCTGCCAAGAAGCCCACCACACAATAGAGCCGTCTCTGTAGCGAGTTGGGGACGTGGGGACCTGGGGACTACTGCCACAGTCCCCAGTCCCCGAGTCCCTTGTCAACGGCGCGGTCGTTTCCGAGACTCCTTCCCGACTGCGCCGCGAAAAAATCCTAAGCTCATCCGGTCAGTCTGAACGCCGACACCTACGGCGGTCCGAATCCGTAAGAAACTCGTAAGCGCCGAGCCGATTTACTGCGCAAATCCGGTTGCGCCATCGCCTTACGAGTTGTTTAATCCGTCCTGCCGGTTTCTTTATTTCGCGCGCGCGACGCTCTCCTACTCGTTCATACATGGAGGCCGCAGATGCGAACTCGCCTGGTTGGTTCGGTCCTCTCCTTCCTTTTCGCCCTCGCCACACCCGCGCTCGCGCAGCAAGGCACGTCGGAAATCGGCGGCCGCGTCGCTCGACGATCAGGGCGGCGTCCTTGCCCGGCGTCAACATCGTCGTCACCAACGAGGAGACCGGCCTCTATTCGCGAGGTGACGAGCGGCGCGGACGGCAGCTACTTCGCGTCGCAGCTCACGCCCGGGCGCTACCGGATCTCCGCGAAGCTCGCCAGCTTCCGCACCTTCGAGCGCGGCGGCCTGGTGCTCGCGGTCGGCAAGACGCTGACGATCGACGTGACGCTGGCGCTCGGCGCGCTCGAGGAAACCGTCACGCGTCGGCGGCCGAGTCGCCGCTCGTCGACACGACGAGCGTGAAAGTCGGCGGCAACATCGGCACCGCACGAGCTGAGCGAGCTGCCGGCGATGAACCGCAACTACTTCTGCGACCGTCGCGCTGCTGCCGGGCGTGCAGTTCTCGCCGTCCAACCAGATGGGCAACGACACCATCGTCGCCGCGGGCCAGTCCACGCAGGACAACAACGTCGCCGTGGACGGCGGCTACAACGGCGACGACGCGCTCGGCACCAGCTCCGGCGCGCAGGTGCGCACGCCGCTCGAAGCGATCCAGGAATTCCAGGTGCTGACCAGCATGTATGACGCGGAGTTCGGCCGCGCCAGCGGCGCGGTCGTCAACGCGGTCACCAAGGCCGGGCACGAACCAGTTCAAGGGCGTGGTGTTCGCGGAAGGGCGCCAGCAACAAGCTGACGGCCGCCGACTATTTCGTCAGAACCAGGAATCTCGTGAAGCCGACGGCGGTCAGACGCGATTGGGGCGGCGTGCTCGGCGGGCCGATCGTCAAGAACAAGGCGCACTTCTTCTTCAGCCTCGAGCGGCAGGTCGACAACCCGAACCGGACGCGCGCCCTTCCAGACGCGGCCCGACCTCAACTTCTCGATCGCCGAGGATCGCACCGACTGGAACACGCTGATCCGCTTCGACCACCAGATCAACCCGAACCACACCTGGGCGGTCCGCTGGCTGCGCGAGTGGGCGCCGCAGTGGTACACCGTCGGCGACGCGCCAGACGCTGGAATCGCTTCAGGACGAGACCGACCTGGATCAGACGGCGGTCGGCACGCTGACGAGCGTGCTCGGCAACTCGCGCGTCAACACCGTCCGCGTCGCGCGGACGTGGGAGCACTGGTGGCACGGCAACGCGTGCTTCCGCGCCCAGGGTCCGGACCGGCGACCAGGCAGGCTTCGTGTTCGGAGAGGAGGACGTCGGCAACCAGGCGCTCTGCCCGCCGCAGCTGAATCACACGAGCTTCCTCGCGTCAGGCCAGCACCGAGTCGCAGGGCCCGTGGGATTCCAACTACCAGATCGAGGACGACTACTCGTGGTTCCTCCCCGGCAAGAAGGGCGACCACGACATGAAGTTCGGCGTTCCGCTACAACTACACCGAGCTCCGGCGCGTGTCGCAGGTCAACTCGAACGGCACGTTCACGTTCAACATCGGACCTGCCGTTCGACCCGGCCAACCCGCAGGACCTATCCCGAACGGTTCACGATCCGCACCGGGACCGTTCAACGAGTTCATCAACAACCACACCTACGAGTTGTTCGCGCAGGACAAGTGGCGCGTGAGCCCGCAGCACGACGCTGAGCCTCGGGCTTCGCTACGACCTCGAGATCATCCCGCTCGACGAGACCGACAACCCGCTGTTCAAGGACCTCGACAAGACGTCGCCCGTCGACAAGAACAACTTCGGGCCGAGGATCGGCTTCACGCACTCGCTGGACGAGGCGGGCAAGTCGGTCATCCGCGGCGGCTACGGGATCTTCTACAACCGGACGATTCTCGGCGCGCTCGACGACACGCTGGAGTTCGGCAAGTTCACGACGTCGATCAGTCGTCAACTTCCCGACCAACAGCGCCGACCCGGGCCCGAGCGCCGGACGGTTCCCGACCGACCCGTACCTGGTCAACGGCCCGTTCGTCAACCGCACGCTGCTCAACCAGGCGTACCCGCCCGGCGTGCCGGTGAAGAACGACGGCGTCGTGATCTTCGACTCGCCGGATCGCAAGCTGCCGTACGCGCATCAGTTCACGTTCGGCTACGTTCGCGAGCTCACGTCGTCGCTCGCGCTGCACGCCGACTACGTCCGCGCGGTGAACAAGGACATGTTCCTGGCGCGCAACCTCAACCCGGCGCTGCGCGTCGACACGAGCCGCACCGGCGCGCTCACGCGGTCTGATGCGTTCGGCGTGCTCGGCGAGCCGTACTGCCAGCAGGTCTGGGTGATCGAGAACACGGGCGAAGCCGACTACAACGCGCTGAACCTGTCGCTCGAAAAGCGCTACGCCAACAACTGGTCGGGCCGGATCTCGTACTCGCTGTCGAAAGCCGACGGGCACCGGCAACGACCAGGCCGACAAGAACACCGTATCAGGCCGTGACCAACCTCAACCTCGACACGTGCGACGGGCCGAGCAACGTCGACCGCCGGCACATTCTGTCGCTCGGCGCGCCAGACCGAAATCCCGAAGACCGGCGGCGTCAACGTTGTCGAGCACCGCCCGCTACATGAGCGGCGCGCCGTTCACGATCTACGACAGCAGCATCGACGCCGATCGGAACGGCGAGCTGGTCGATCCGGTGCCGGCCGGCACCTACAGCGGCACCGCGACGGACTCGATGAAGAACGTGGAGTACAAGGGCGGGCGCAACGGCGCGATCGGTCCCGACTATTTCCAGATCGACGTTCGCGCCGGCTGGCGGCGAAAGATCAACACGACGAAGGCGCTCGAGCTCTTCCTGGACATCTACAACATCACCAACCGCGCGAACTTCGACAACCCGGTGACCGGCCAACTCGAGACCGGCGGCTGCCCGCGACCTTCCTGGTGCTGACGAACCTGCGCGGCGGCGGCGGCTTCCCGCGTCAGGCGATGATGGGCGCAAGGTTCGTGTTCTGAGAAACAGCGGGGACTAGGGGACTAGGGGACTAGGGGACTGCAGAGTCCCCAGTCCCCATGTCCCCATGTCCCCGTTGTCGCTCAGTGCGTCGGCGCGGCACGTCCGATCCACTTCGCCAGCTCCGCCATCGTCACGACACGGTTGTCGGCGGGCAGATGCACGGGCACGATCCGCTGCACGTCGAGCTTCAGCCGCGCAATGTTGTCGGCCAGGCTGACGGTGAACGGGCTCGGCGGGCTTGGCGGCGTTGCCGTCGCCGGCTGGGGATTGTAGCCGTCGGCCTCGAGCAGGATCTTCTCCTTCGGCAGATAGACGACGAGCATGCCGTCGTGGTGGCCGAACTTCTGGAGGTGATGCAGCTCGATCGTGCGCGTGCCGTCGGTCAGCACCTTCTTCTCGCCGACGACGCCTCCACCACTGGCTTCCTGCCGTTTTTCTGCGCTTCATCCGGGTTGAGCGTGTGCGGCACGCTGAGCGTCTTCTCGAGATAGGCCTTGTTCAACTGGTGGGTGAGGATCGTCGCGCCTTCGGCGACGGCCGCCCGCAGGCCGCTCGAGTGGTCGATGTGGCAGTGCGTGTTGACGACGTACGTGATTGGCTTGTTCGGAATCAGCCGTTTCGCTTCGGCGATGATCGCCAGGCCACGCGCCTCGCTCTGCCCGGATTCGACGATCGTGATGTGGTCCTTGAAGTCGACCACGATCGCCGCATAGCCGCCCGTAATCAGATACATGCCGTCGCCGATCTTCTCTGACGCCGCCGCGGTGGCCGCCGGTGCCGCGGCCGGCGGGGCGCCGCCGCCCTGAGCCGCCGGCTGGATGTTCACCGCGGCATTGGCCTTCACGTCCGCAAGCGTCAAGTCGAAGATCGGATACCCGCCCTGCTTCTGGACGATGTGCATCGGGAACTGCGCTCCGCCGACGTCCTTGTAGTCGGCATAGATCGCCTCGAACGGCATGTCGCCGAGGAACGCGTTGTCGATCCAGGTCTCGACCCGCTCCACGAGATTCTGCGCGTTGAGATATCCGTTGACCTTGGCCTTGTTCTTCCCGACAAACGAGACCACTTGGTACTTCTTGCCACCCATCGTTTTCGGCTCGACGGTCGCGTGGTTCGCCGCCGCGGCGCGAAGGAAGCCGTGCGGCAGCATCACGATCTCGAGCTCCTGCGCCCAGGGAGTGGATGCGTTGACCACGATGATCTGGCTCTGCGGCTGCTCACCGACGATCGGCTGCTGCCCCCCGCCATGCGGCGGGTTCTCGCCCTGGACGCGGACCCGGTCGACCTTCGACATACCTTTCTCGAAGTCGACGGCGCGCGTATAGCTCTTGTTGATGAACTTCGGCCACGGCGAGCTCGGATTCGGCGCCTGGCCGAGCGCGAAATCGAAGCCGGTTGCCGAATACTGCACCGTCTTGAGCGTGTCGACGCCGAGCGCTTTCGACGCGCCGCCGATGACCGTCGCGGCGTCCTGCGCCGAAGGAGCGGCCGTCGCCAGCGCCAGTCCGACGATCAGCCCGAGTCCCGCACGGCTGTTCCTCACCATCGACCACCGCCTTTCGGCGGCCATTCTAACCTCTTCGAACGGGCAGGATAGAATACAGATTGCGATCAATGACGGAGTTCAAACCCCAGCAACTCGACAAGAAGTGGCAACAGCATTGGGCGGCAGCGAAGGCGTTCGAGGTGGACGTCGACGGCAGCCGGCCCAAGTTCTATTGCCTGGAGATGTTTGCGTACCCCTCGGGGCACGCGCACGTCGGACACGTCCGCAACTACATCATCGGCGACGTGATGGCGCGCATGAAGCGGATGCGCGGTTTCAATGTGCTGCATCCGTTTGGATGGGACGCGTTCGGGCTGCCGGCCGAGAACGCGGCGATCAAGACGGGCACCCATCCGGAGACCTCCACGCTCGCCAACATCGCCCACATGAAAGGGCAGTTGCAGCGTCTGGGCATCAGCTACGCCTGGCAGCGCGAGATCGCGACGTGTCTGCCCGATTACTACAAGTTCAACCAGTGGATCTTCCTGAAGATGCTCGAGCGCGGGCTGGCATACCGCCGGCGCTCGACCGTCAACTGGTGTCCCGTCGACAACACCGTCCTGGCCAACGAGCAGGTCATCGACGGCGCCTGCTGGCGGTGCGGGACGACGGTCGTGCCGCGGGAGCTGGAACAGTGGTTCTTCCGGATCACCCAGTACGCGGACGAACTGCTGGCCGGCCTCGAGACGCTGACGGAGTGGCCCGAGAAGGTCGTCGTGATGCAGCGCAACTGGATCGGCCGATCCGAGGGCGCCCGCGTCACGTTCCCGGTCACCGGCAGCGACGCGCGCATCGAGGTCTTCACCACGCGCATCGACACCATCTATGGCGCGACCTTCGTCCTGCTGGCCCCGGAACACCCGCTCGTGGACCGATTCGCGAGCGAGAGCCCGGATCCGCAAGCCTTCCGCGGCAGGGTGGCGAAGTTCCGCGCCCTGGATCGCGAGGCCAGGCGCGACGGCACGATCGAGAAGGAAGGATTCGACACCGGCCGCACGGCGGTCAATCCGTTTACCGGCAAGGACGTGCCGATCTGGGTGGCGAACTTCGTCCTGGCGGAATACGGCACCGGCGCGATCATGGCGGTGCCGGCCCACGACGAGCGCGACTTCGAGTTTGCCCGCAAGTATCAGCTGCCGGTCCGCATCGTCGTCCGCTCGGGCGAAACGCCGGCGACCGCTGACGCGCTGACGACGGCGACGACGAACTACGGCACCCTGGTCGACTCCGGTCCGTGGGATGGTCAGGAAGCGCCTGCCGTCATTACGAAGATGATTGCGGACGCGGAGCAGCGAGGGATCGGCAAACGGGAGATTCAGTACCGGCTGAAGGACTGGGGCATCTCGCGCCAGCGCTACTGGGGCACGCCGATTCCGGTGATCCATTGCGAGAAGGACGGCGTCGTTCCGGTGCCGTACGCCGATCTGCCGGTCGAGCTGCCCAAGAGTGACGACGTTCTCGGGTCGCGGCGATTCGCCGCTGGCGCAGGTTCCGGAGTGGGTGAACGTGAAATGTCCCAGATGTGGCGGTCCCGCCCGGCGCGAGACCGACACGATGGACACGTTCGTCGACTCGTCGTGGTACTTCCTCCGGTTCTGCGATCCTCACAACGCCTCGCTGCCGTTCGACCCTGCGACCGCCGCCTACTGGATGCCGGTCGATTTCTACAGCGGCGGCGTCGAGCACGCGATTCTCCACCTGTTGTATTCGCGGTTCTTCACACGCGTCCTGCGAGACGAGGGGCTGGTCAATTTCGACGAGCCGTTCACGCGCCTGCTGACTCAAGGCATGGTGCTGAAGAACGGCGCCGTGATGTCGAAGTCGAAAGGCAACGTCGTCGATCCGGACGACATGCTGCAGAAGTACGGCGCCGATGCGCTGCGCCTGTACGTCATGTTCGTGGCGCCGCCGGAAAAGGAAGTCGAGTGGAGCGATGCCGGGCTGGAGGGCAGCTTCAGGTTCCTGGCGCGGGTGTGGCGGCTGGTCGATCACTGGGCCGAGACGATCGGCGGGGAAGGGATGCCCAACTGCAATGCCGCCGAGTGCTCGGACGCCGAGCGGCAGCTGCGCCGCAAGACGCACGACACGATTCGCCGCGTGACGTCGGACATCGAAGACCGGATGCACCTGAACACGTCGGTGTCGTCGCTGATGGAGCTGGTCAACGAGCTGTATGATTTCAGCGAGGGCACCGCTCACGGAGTGCCGACACGCGGCGACGCGCCCGCCGGGCGGACCGAGCGGCCGCAAACCATCGCCGCGCTCCGGGAGGCGATCGACGCGCTGGTCGTCATGATTTCGCCATTCGCGCCGCACATGGCCGAGGAGCTCTGGCAGATGTTGGGCCACCCCGACACGCTGGCCGCCGCGAAGTGGCCGACGTTCGATGCCGCGGTCGCGAAGGCCGCGGAAGTCGTCGTGCCGGTGCAGGTGAACGGCAAACTCCGCGCGCGCATCACGGCGCCGGCTGACGCGTCCGAGGATCAGCTGCGCGAGCTCGCGCTGGCCGATTCGGCGGTCCAGGCGCACACTAGTGGCAAGACCATTCGTAAGGTCGTCGTGGCCAAAGGACCACTCGTCAGTGTCGTTGTCTCATAACCGCAGAGATCGCGAGCACGATGACGCAGAGGCCAAGATCGATACTTTGCGCTCTCTGCGTGCTTTGCCCTTGTTCCTTTGTCATCGTCGGCTGCGGCTATGCGTTGGCCGGGCGCGGCTCGTTTTTGCCCGACTACATCCGGACGATCGGCATCCCGACCTTCCTCAACCGGACAACGGTGTTCAACCTGGAGACGATGCTCACCGAAAAGGTGCGCGCCGAGTTCATCGGGCGAGGAAAGTATCAGACGCTGCCGGAGAGCACGGGCGTCGATGCGCTGCTCACGGGCGAGGTGGCGAACGTCGCGATCGTGCCGTCGAGCTATCAACACGCAGCAGCTGGCCACGCGCTACTCGATCATCATGACCGCCCGCATCGAGCTGAAGGACATGAGGACGAACAAGGTGCTCTGGGAAAACGCCGGCGTCACGTTCAGGGAGGAGTACGACGCGACGGGTGGCACGTCCGTGCTCGACCCGGCCGCCTTCTTCCAGCAGGACACCACGGCCATGGAGCGCATGAGCACGGCGTTCGCGCGAACCATCGTCAGCTCCATCCTGGAGGCTTTTTAGCAGCCCTGAAGGCTGCAGCTTCCATGGCCAATCTGACGCCGTCCGCAGTGATCAAGCAGATCGAGTCCGGCACTCCCGATCCGATCTATCTCGTGCAGGGCGAGGACGAGATCGAGAAGTCGGCGCTCGCCGCGCGGTTCGCCGATCTCGTCGACGAGGGCCTTCACGCCTTCAACGTCGAGCGCGTGCACGCGGGCGAGTTGACGACCGGGGATCGGCTGGCAGATGGTGTCGGCTCGCTGATTGCGGCGGCCCGCACGCTGCCGATGATGGCGCCGCGGCGCGTCGTCACCGTCCTCCAAGCCGAAATGCTGCTGATGCCCAAGCGCGAGAGCGAAGCGGCGAATCGCGCGCTCGACCAGCTCGAGGCCTTCATCAAACAGCCCGAACCGCAGACGGTCGTCGTGCTCGTGGCCGCGACGGTCGACAAACGCGGCCGGATGTACAAACTCCTGCAGAAGCACGCGACCATCGTCGAGTGTGGTGTTCTTCAGGACCTCGCCGACGCCGAGCGGTGGGTCCGTGCGCGCGTCGCCGCCGCGGGCGCCGAAATCGACCCGACTGCGGCACGCCTGGTTGCGCAGCGCGCCGGCATCGACGTCAAGCGCCTGCGCGCCGACGTCGAACGGCTCCTGCTCTACGCCCTCGGGCAGAAAACGATTAGCGCTGACGATGTCCGCGAGGTGACCGGCCCGGCAGCCCTGCAGGACGACTGGGCGATGACCAACGCCATTGAAGGCGGCCAGGCCGGCGAGGCCCTGCGCCAGCTTGCGCTGCTGCTCGACACCGGCGCCCCGGCCGAGAAAGTGCTCGGTCAGCTGGGATGGGTCGTGCGCGCGAAGTTTCCAGGGATGGCGCCCGCCCAGGTCCGGCCGGCGGTTGACGCGCTGTTTCGGACGGACCTGGACCTCAAACGGTCTGCCGGCGAGCCGCGCATTCTGCTGGAGCGGCTCGTGGTGGAGCTGTGTGCCGGGAAGCGAACGCTGCGGCGTTGGTAACTGACGAATCAGCCGCGGGCGGCGAGACGCCGGCTGAGGCGCGACTTGTAACGGCCCGCGGCGTTCTTGTGGATGACGCCCTTGCTGGCCATCCGATCGATCAGCGACACGGTCTGCTTGAGGGCGGTCTTCGCGCCGGCCAGATCGTTGCCGTCGACCGCGGCGCGGACGTTGCGGAGCGCGTTGCGCAGACGCGCGCGGAACTGGCGGTTCTGCTCGCGGTTCTTTAGACTCTGACGATGCGCCTTGAGCGCGGATGCGTGCGTAGCCACGTAATCAATAACCTCCGGAACCCCTAATCCTAGCACAATGGCGATCTCCGTCGAGCACTTCGGCCGCACCTACACGACGGCCACGGGGACCGTCCCGGCGGTCGACGACCTCTCGTTTCAGGTGTCGGCAGGCGAGATCGTTGGGCTCATCGGCCCCAATGGCGCGGGCAAGACCACGACGCTACGCGCGCTCGCCGGGATCCTGAGGCCAACCAGTGGGCACGTCCGCATCGACGGGCACGATCTCGTCGCCGAGCCGATTGAGGCCAAGCGGCGGCTGGCCTTCATGCCCGACGAGCCGCATCTGTTCGAGTACCTCACGGTCGCCGAGCATCTCCGCCTGGTCGCGCGGCTCTATGCGGTCGAAGACTTCGAGCGGCGGTCGCGCGCGCTGCTCGGCGAGCTCGAGCTGACGGGCAAGGAGGACTCGCTGCCGGCCGAGCTGTCCCGCGGCATGCGGCAGAAAGTCGTGATCGCCTGCGGCCTCGTCCGCAGCGCGACAACGCTGCTGTTCGACGAGCCGCTGACCGGCCTCGATCCTCTCGGCATTCGCCGGATGCGCGAGACGATCACCTCGCGTGCCCGCGAGGGCGCGGCGATCCTGCTGTCGTCGCATCTGCTGCACCTGGTCGAAGAGGTGTGTACGCGGGTCATGATCATGGACCGCGGCAGGAAGGTCGCCGACGGCACCTTTGACGAGCTCCGCGCGCGCGCCGAGCTGGCGCAGGCGGGATCGAGCCTCGAGCAGATTTTCCTGCGCGTCACCGGGCACGACATTCCCAGCGGCCAGCCGTGAGGATGCTGGGCGCGAGCCTGTACATCATCGGCTGCAGCGCGAGGAATCGCGTCCGCGCGCGGCTGCGCCGGCTCCGCGAACCGCGGTATTTGATTGGCGCGATTGTCGGCGCCGCCTATCTGTACTTCAGCGTGTTCGCACGGATGGGCAGGCGAGGGCGTCGAGCGGGCCCGGGCGGAGGGCCTTCCGCGGCGACGCTCGAGGCGCTCCGCTCGGGTGCGCCCGCGGCGGTCGGGCTCGCGCTGCTGGCGGCGACCGCGCTCGGGTGGCTCCTGCCGTTCGACAGCGGCCTGCTGGACTTCTCGCAAGCCGAGGTCCAGTTTCTCTTTCCGGCCCCGGTGTCGCGGCGCAGCCTGCTCGTGCATCGCATGATGCGATCGCAGATCGGCATTCTGCTCGGCTCGATCATTCCCGCCCTGATGGTGCAGTCGTTCTCCGGTTACGCACGATTGCGGATCTCCATCGCGACCTGGCTGATTCTTTCGACGGCGAAGATTTACGCGACCGGCGTCTCGCTGGCGCGAACGCGCCTGACATCCAGTGATGCCCGGGCGCGGCGGGTGGCGTGGCTGCCGTTGACGGTCCTCGGTTCGGCATGCGCGATTGTCGCGATCGCCCTGCTGCGAGCCTTCCGCGCCGCGCCTCCCGACGGCGCACGGGACGCGATCGTCCGGATCGGCACGGTCGTCTCGCACGGCCTTCCGCGGATCGTGTTGTGGCCGTTCGTGGCGCTCGCGGCCCCGCTGTTCGCGCCTTGGCCGGGCGAGTACCTCGTCGCGATGCTCGAGGCGGCCCTCGTCGATGGCAGTGTGCGTCGCCTGGGTGCTGGCGAGCGACGCGACGTTCCAGGACGCTGCCGAGGAAGTCGCGGCGCGGAAAGCGCAGCAGCTCGGACCAGCGGGCCGTCAAATATCGCGCGCGGGCGACCGGTTGGAATCTCGCACCATCCGGGACGGGCCGAAGTCGCATTCGCCTGGAAAGCGGCGATGCAGACGTTGCGCGTGGTCGACATGCGGAGCTTCCTCAGGCTGGCGGCCATTCCTGTCGCCCTCACCGTCGGCTCCATGGCGTTCGGCCGTGCGAGCGGTCTGCCGGCGATCGTCGGCGTCTTCGCGCTGGCGGGCGCCGGGTTCACCGTCCTGATGGCGCCGCAGATTCTGCGCGTCGACCTTCGTCAGGACCTCAAGCACCTCGAGCTGCTCAAGACCTGGCCGGTCAGGGCGTCGGCAGTCGTCCGCGGCGAGATCGCCTGGCCGGGCGGGCTGCTGACGGTGCTCGCGTGGATCCTGATCGGGATCGCGCTCGTCCTGTCGTCCGCGAATTTTTCGCGCGTGCCGATCGGCGTGCGGCTCGGCGCTGCCGGAGCGGCGGCACTCGTGGCTCCGGCGCTGGTGTTCGCGCAGCTGACCATTCACAACGGCGTGGCGCTGATGTTTCCGGCGTGGGTGCCGCTTGGCAGCCAACGGGCGCGCGGGCTCGACGCGATGGGCCAGCGGATCATCATGCTGGGCGGGACGTGGCTGTTGCTCGCCATCATGACGCTGCCAGGGGCGCTCGCAGGCGCCATCGTCTGGTTTGCGTTCAGGGTGATCGTTGGACCGCTGGCGCTGATTCCGGGCGCGATCGCCTGTGCGGTGGTCCTGGGTATCGAGGTGCTGGTTGCGACCGAGGCGTTGGGACCGCTTTACGAGCGGCTGGATGTGCTCTCTGTAGAAAGGACGGAGTAGGGATTAGGGATTAGGGATTAGGGTTAGGGACTAGGGACTAGCGATTAGGGATGACTGAGGGATTAGGGGTTCGCGGGTTTCTTGTCGGTGTAGAGAACGACCTCGCGGCCGTCGATCACCTGCGTCACCTTGTAGATCTTGTTCGGCCGCGGTTCGACGCGGCCGGCGGTTCCCGTCATCTTGCTGATTTTCGCGACGTAGTTCCGCGTTTCGCGGTACGGGGGGACGGCCTGACCGTGCTTGTCCACCGCACCTGGTCCCGCGTTATACGCCGCCAGCGCAAGCTCTTCGTTGTTCGAGTAGCGGTCCAGGAGATCGCGCAGGTACGCCACCCCGGCGCGGACGTTCTCGGCCGGGTTGAACGCATTCCGAACGCCGTACTGCCGCATCGTCGCTGGCATCAGCTGCATCAGCCCCATCGCGCCCTTGGGAGAGATCGCGTTGGGATTGAACGCCGACTCCACCTGCATGACCGCTCGGACCAGATCGCTTCTCACGCCGTTGAGCCGCGCGTGTTCGGAGATGAGGTTTTCGTACTGCCATCCCCGGTCGACGGCGACGTAACGAGTCGCCCTGACGGTCTCGGCCCTCGGGACCGCGTAGGTTTTGGTCACCGCAGGCGCGCCGGACTCGGTCCGGACGTTGGAAAGGACCAGATGCCCGTTCGCATCGCGCCAGGTATAGATCTGCGCCGAGGCGGGCGCCGCCGAGACAACCGCGGCGATCACCAGCGCAAGACACACGCTTCGCGGGCCTCCGAGAGAACGGCAGAGCATGGCCAGTAAGGTCACCAGAATACCTTATCGGCTGATGCAGTTCTGTTCAGGAGCTGCAGTTGTGTGCAGTTACAGGTAGGTGTGACGAGGTCGATTCGTCAATCCGCGCGAAGCACCACCGCCGGATCGAGACGCGTGGCTCGGCGCGCCGGCAGGTAGCACGCGAGCGTCCCGACGACGAGCAGTGCCCCAGTCACCGCGGCGTAGGTTGGCCAGTCGGTCGCGGTGACGCCGTAGAGGATGCCGCCAAGCAACCGCGAGACGCCGATCGCGGCAAGAGCGCCGATGGCTGTCCCGGCCGACAGCATCATCAGGCTGCGACGCAGGACCAGCGCCATCAGGTCGGCCGGCGACGCGCCCAGCGCAAGCCGGACGCCGAATTCGCGCGTCTGCTGGCTCACGATATAGGAGACGACGCCGTAGACGCCTATCGTCGCCAGCAGAAACGCCAGCACCGCGAAAATCGCCATCATCGACATCGCGCTGGCCTGCGGCAGCATCGCTTCGTCGACGAGCCGGCGCATCGGTTTCACGTGATAGACGGGCTGGAGCGGATCGACCGCGGCGATGGCCCGCTGGATGGCGCCGGCGGCCTGTTCCGGATCGCCGATCGTCCTGGCCGCCAGCATCATCATCTCGGTGGACGCCTGCGACACGGGCACATACAACTCCGGTTCCGGCAGGCCGGCGATCTCCGAGTGGCGCACATCGCCGACGACGCCTACGACGGTCAGCCACGGCGATCGAGATGTCGAACGGCCGATGCGAAGACGTCGTCCGATGGGCGAGGCATCAGCGAACGCGCGGTGTGCAAGCGTTCGATTGATGACGGCCACGCGGTCCGTCGAATCGCGATCCCGTGAGTCGAACGGCCGCCCTTCGAGAATCGGAATCCCCAGCGCGGCAAAGTATCGGTCGGTGATGATGCGATAGTCGGCTGCCGGCTCGCGGCCCGGCTCTGGTGGCGTTGCGCCATCGGCGACGTATCGGGTGCCGCGGTTGTAGGTACTGAACGGCAGCACGTTGACGAACCCGGCGGCCGCAACTCCCGGGACCGCCGCGACCGCGTCGATCGCTTCCGCGAAGAACCGCCGCTGCGCCACCGGATCCTGGTAGCGGTACTCGGGCAGGCTGACTGTCAACGTGAGCACGTGGTCGGGAACGAACCCCGGGTCCACCTTCTGCAGCTGGCCGTACGTCCGAACGAGCAGGCCGGCCGCCACCAGCAGGACGAGCGACAGCGCGACTTCGCCGATCATCAGCGTCGCGCGCAGGCGGCGGTGCGGAGATCCCGCGCTGCCGTGACCGCCCGATTTGAGCGGCTCCGTCGTCTGGGCCCGAGCCGCCTCTCCAGGCCGGCACGCCGCCGAACAGCAGTGCGCTCAGGCTGGCCACGGCGAGCGTGAAGAGCAGCGTCAACCGATCGATGCCGAGGTCCAGGACATTCGGCTGCGTCACGAGGAGCAGCTCAGGAAGCGAGCCTCGCAACAGGCGAAGTCCCACGAACGCGGCACCCAACCCGAGCGCCGAACCGGCGGCGGCGAGCAGCGCACTCTCCGTCAGCAGCTGTCGCACGAGTCTCGCGCGGCCGGCACCCAACGCCGCGCGCACCGCCAGTTCGCGCTCGCGCGCGACGGCACGAGCCAGCAGCAGATTCGCGACGTTGGCGCACGCCAGCAACAGCACGACCGCCACCGCGCCCAGGGCAATCATCGACAGCGGAGCCGGCTGGAAGACCTCGCCAAGGCGCCGCATCTCGACCAGTTCCGCGCCGAGCCCTCGATTGGTGTCGGGATAATCGGCCTCGAGGCGATGCATGACGGTGCCGATCTCCGCTTGCGCGGCCCGATAAGTGGTCCCGTCCTTCAGGCGGGCGATCGCGACCATCGACGGCGATCCCGCCCGCCGGGCGAGTCCCTCTCGCGTCCCCTTGATCGCGCTCCACGCCTCGCCCTTGAAGTTGAACACCGGAAACTCGAATCGCGGCGGCATGACGCCAAGCACGACGTGGGCGGCGCCATCGACCATCACGGTCGTGCCAATGACGGCCGGATCGGCGCCGAACCGCCGGCGCCACAATCCGTCGCTCAGAACGATCGCGTCCGCTGCATCGGGCAGCCCATCAGCCTCGATCAGCGCGCGGCCGACGGCGGCTTCGACTCCCAGGAGCGCAAAGGTGTCGGCCGTGACCCGGTAGGCCTGAATCCGCTCGGGCATCGCGCCGCCAGTGAGATTGGCGCTCCAGTACTGATACGCAGCCACGCGCTCGAGCGTCGTCATCTGCCGCCCGATCTCCATGGCGTCGGCCAACGTCATGTTCATGCCGCGCTGGTGGCCGGCGGCGTTGGTGACGAGGATAAAGGCCACACGCGACGGATCGCGGTAGTTGAGCGGTTTGATCGAGAGGATGTCGACGATGCTGAAGGTGGCGGCGTTGATGCCGATGCCAAGGCCGAGCGTCAGCACGGCGGCCGCGGTGAAGCCGGGTGCGCGTCGCATCATGCGCAATCCGTACATCAGATCCTGCATGAACGTCTGCATGATGCGATCTCCCTGGCACGGCTCGCGCGCGGCCGGTCTGGCGCCGGCCTTGTGACGAAGTTGGTCGATGCGGCATACGGCGATCGACGTCATCGCGATGCGCCACCATCGCCAGCGAGTGACGCTCAGTGCAGGTAATTTAGATGGAAGAACGCCGGAAAGGGTTGTCGGAAGGTCGGGTAGACCGGATGGGTAAGGGTAGGTCGGGCTTGCCCACCGAAGCGCATCGCGCGAAGGTCGGCAGGTCGCGTGGTACGCGACCTACTTGGCAAGAAGCGTCGCGATCACGCCTTCCGCAGCCGCGAGCATCTGGTCGATGTTCTCCGGCTGCTTGCCGCCCGCTTCAGCGAAGTCGGGTCGGCCGCCGCCGCCGCCACCGACGATCGGCGCGATTTCTTTCACGATCTGTCCCGCCTTGACGCGTCCGGTCAGATCCGCCGTGACCGCGACGACGATTTGCACTCGGCCGTCGCTCGTCGACGCGATGACGACGACGCCGCTCTTGACCTTCGCTTTCAGCGAATCGGCCAGGCCGCGCAGCGCGTCCTTGTCGAGATCGGCCACCTTCCGGCGCGCGAGCTTGACCCCGTTGACCTCGACGATGCCGTCGCCCTCCGACGCCTGCACCGCCGCCCATGGCCAGCTTCGTCTTCAGCTGTGTGGCTTCGCGGGCCAGGCGCTTGTTCTCGCTCTGGAGCTTGCCGATGGCTTCGACGGCGAGGTCCTCGCGCACCTGCAGGGCGTCGACGATTCCGGTCAGCGCGGCACGCTGGTGCTGCGCCCACGCCAGCGCTCCGGCGCCGGTGACGGCCTCGATGCGCCGCACGCCGGCCGCGACCCCGGCCTCCGCCACGATCGCGAAGAAGCCGATGTCACCGGTGGCGCGCACGTGCGTGCCGCCGCACAACTCGAGGCTGAAGCCGGGAACGCTGACGACGCGCACCTGGTCGCCGTACTTCTCGCCGAACAGCGCCATCGCCCCGGCGGCGATCGCTTCCTGCGTCGATCGCACCTCGGTCGTGACCGTGGTGTTACGGGAGATCTGCTCGTTGACGATCCGCTCGATGCGATCCAGTTCCTCGCGCGTGACCGGCTGAAAGTGCACGAAGTCGAAGCGCAGTCGGTCCGGCGCAACCAGCGAACCCGCCTGTTTGACGTGCGTGCCGAGCACCGTGCGCAGGGCCGCATGCAGCAGATGCGTGGCCGTGTGATTCCTTCGCGTGGAATCGCGCACCTCGGCGTCGACCTCCGCTGTCACGACGTCGCGAAGCTGCAGGCGGCCGGCGTCGACGCGGACACGGTGGACACGCGGCAGACCCGGCCGGATCCGCGCCAGCCCTTCGACCGTCGCCGAGGCGCCGCTCGCTTCGTTGAAGATTCGGCCCGAATCGGAGACCTGCCCGCCGGCCTCGAGGTAGAACGGCGTCCTTTGGAGCGCGACGTAGCCCTTCTGACCCGCTGACAACGCGTCGACCGGCTGGCGCCGCTCGTCGAAGAGCGCGATGACCGGGACGCCACCCAGCGACGTCATCGTGTAGCCTTCGAAACGATCTCCGGCGCCTTTGAGCTGCTCCTCGTCGACGGCGAATTCCTCTTCCTTCTTTCCGCTGCCGAAGGCGCTGCCGGCGCGCGCCTTGCCGCGCTGGCCCTCCATCGCCTGATCGAATCCGGCCTTGTCGACCTTCACATCCTGCGTCGCCGCCGTGTCCTCGATGAAGTCGTACGGCACGCCGAAGGTGTCGTACAGCCTGAACGCGGCCTCCCCGGGCAGGATGCGCTGAGGCGTGGCGAGCGCCTTTGCGATCTCGCTCTCGAGGCGCGGCAGTCCCTCGGTGAGCACCGCCTCGAATCGATGTTCTTCCGCCAGGATCGTCTTCTCGATCATCCCCCGATCGCGCCGGACCTCGGGATACGCGTCGCCCATCTCGCGGTCGATGACCGCGACCAGGCCGTGCAGGAACGGCTCGGTGAAGCCGAGGTGTTTGCCGTGGCGCATCGCGCGCCGCATGATTTTCCGCAGCACGTAGCCGCGCCACTCGTTCGACGGGATGACACCGTCCGCAATCAGGAATGTCGTCGCCCTGATGTGGTCCGCGACGACGCGCAGCGATACGTCCGGCGCGCTCATCGTCCCGGTGTAGAGGTGACCGGCCTGCTTGCCGATTTCCACGAGCAGCGGCATGAACACGTCGGTGTCGTAGTTCGACTGCTTGTTCTGCAGCACGGAGGTGACCCGCTCGAGGCCCATGCCGGTATCGATCGACGGCGCCGGCAGCGGCGTCAACCTGCCGTCCGCGCTCCGCTCGAACTCCATGAACACGTTGTTCCAGATCTCGATTTCCGGGTCGGTGCCGCTGCCGCGCACGAAATAGATCTCCGAGCAGCGGCCGCACGGCCCGGTGTCGCCCATCTGCCAGAAGTTGTCGTCGAGGCCGAGCTCCATGATGCGATCCGCCGGCACGCCGAGCGATCGCCAGACCTCGTAGGCTTCTTCGTCGCGGGGAATGCCGGCCTCGCCCTTGAAGATCGACACCACGAGGCGGTCGGCCGGCATCTTCCAGACGTCGGTCAGCAGCGTCCAGGCGAACGGCAGCGCGTCCTTCTTGAAGTAATCGCCGAAGGAGAAGTTGCCGAGCATCTCGAAGAAGGTGTGGTGACGGAATGACGGCCCGACATTGTCGAGATCGTTGTGCTTGCCGCTGACGCGCATCACCTTCTGCGACGTGGTGGCACGCGTATAGTCCCGTTTCTCGCGACCCAGGAACAGGTCCTTGAACTGGTTCATGCCGGCGTTCGTGAAGAGCAGCGTGGGATCGTCGGCCGGGACGAGCGGCGAGCTGGGGACGACACGGTGGCCGTTCTTCCTGAAGTACTCCAGGAAAGACGACCGGATCTCGTTCGAGGTCATCTGTTCATTGTAGAACACCGGTCGCGAGGCCCTGGCCGTCGGCGACGATGGTCACCGGCATGGCTGGTCCGCACTGACCAGACAGTGGGTAGTCACTCCTGACAATTGACAGTGACGACTCGTCAGCGCAAATACTGAGCGGTTCCTGCGATATCGGCGCAAATTCAGGTGGCGCACCGATCCTCGAGCCGTTGCGGCACCGCCAGGGGCCACTAGAGCGCGGCCCCGGGCACATGATCTGAGTGCTCGACTTCAGACGAGGGATCCTCGTCGCTGCGCGGTCGGAATTGAGGAGGTGTAGTCATGCACCCCGATCGTCGAGCCACCCCGCCAGAGAACACAGAGCTCGTCTTCCCGCCCGCGTTGGTTCGCGTGCTGCGCGAACGATTGGCTTCGGACAGATGCTTCGAGAAAGTGGCCGACGAGATCATCGTGCAGCTGTTGACGACGATCTTCTTTGCCGGGCTCGAGACCTACGAGGGCGAACGCAATCCGATCGGCGTTGCGTTCCTCGGCAAGAGCCAGTCAGATTTCATCATGCCGGAGGGAACCGAGTCTGGAGAAGCGCTGCTCTACGACTGGAAAGTCATGCAGTTCCGCTCGCCTCGCCCCTTTGAGATCCGCGAGCTCGTGAAGCTCGCCGTCGCTGGAGTAGACCGCCGGATGTTCTCAGCGGTCCGCGTCCTCAAGGATGGAAGCCTGGCCATCACGGGGCTCGCGCGCGAAGGCGTGAACACCGACTCGAACGCCTTCGTCAAGATCATCACGTCAAGTCCCGGGTCCTTGTCGATCCGTCGCGGCCGGGATCTTCTGCTCGGCTACGAGCGCGGCACGATCCTGACGGGCGGCGAGGAACTCGTGTTTTCGGCCGGTCCCATCCGTCGCGCGCTCGAGACGACGGCACAGGCCGCCGGCCTGGACGGCGACGCGATCTCCGACTACCTGGATGCCGTTCGTTCAATCGTGCGCGAGATGGCCGCACACGGCCACGGCGGCATCGTGATCATCAGCCAGGAGGAGGAACCCGAAGTCGCCGCGTCGGCGACATACCGGATGACGCTCGATTCTGCACTGGCCCCGCTCTTCCGGCTGGTCAGGCGCATCAGGGCGAGACCGGAGGTCGATCCGCAGGGCGGGCCAACCGCGCAGAAGACACACCAGTCAGCCGATGCGGGAACGACGGGGCCGGGGACTCCGCCGTTCGGCCGCCTCCTCCACAATGCGTTGCTCACGGAAGTTGAACGCGTGGTCGAAGAGGTCGGGGCGCTGACCGGCATCGACGGTGCGGTCATGCTGAACCGCCACCTCGCGCTCATCGCCTTCGGAGTGATTCTGCCCGTCGGCTCGCCGACCGCAGTCATCCATGCGGTGGATGGCGAGGGTCTTCACGGCCGAATCGCCGATTCTCGGGAGTCGCGGTACTCGCCACCGCGCAGGTTTCAGCTATGCCGCCCAGCATCCCGGTAGCGTCGTGTTCGTGGCGTCGGAGGACGGGCAGGTCTCGTGCGTCGTCCGCTCTTCGGCGAAGCATCAGGTGCGCCTCTGGCACCTCGGACCCAATGATGTCCACAGCTCATGATTCGAAGGTCAACAGCGGCGCGGCTCCAGAGATGGACCGGGTCGTCTGCGCGCCAAGCGGTGATCAACTCCGGCTGAGGCAGGCGAGCCCCGAGCTACTCAGTCGGTCCGAGGATGAGGTTGTGAAATTAATCATCGCGCTTCTTCCGGCGGCGAGCGGTCAACGCGTGCATGATCTTGTCTGATTCGAAGCCCTGTCCGGCGAGGTAGCGGTACAACCGCTGGAATTCCTTGTCGTCCTCAATCGTGCCGCGCCCGCGCAGCCGCTTGTTCAGCGCGGCTTCCATCAGCGCGCCGTCGTCGATCGATTCGAAGACCTCGTCAATCGCCCGCTTCGCCGTCGACTTGTCGATGCCCGCCTTCTGGATCTGCAGCTGCACCCGAATCCGGCCACGCCGGCGGAGGCTGGTTTCCGTTCGCGCGATCGCCTCGGCCACCCGCGCATCGTCGAGCGCGCGTTCGGCGCGCAGCCGCGTCACCGCATCGTCGATGGCGTCGGGTGGGTGGCCTTTGCGGGCGAGCCGCTGCCGGACCTGCTGCTCGGACAGCTCTCGCCGAGCCAGCATCTTCAAGCCGTCGACGTAAGCAGACATCGTGTCAAGGGTACGCGGATTATAGCGAGGCGTGTTGAGACAGCCTTGGGCCCCGCCACCCGAGGCAGCTAGCCCCTAGCCCCTAGCCCCGACTTCCGTCGATGCTGATTGTCAGCTGCCGAAGCGGGTGATTTCTGGTGCGCCGGTCACGGTGTTGGCCATCTGGTCGCGGCTCATGTCTGAGGTGGTGCCGATCCCCTGGACCCTCAGCTTGAACTCGTTCACGTTGGTCGCCCAGCGCAGCGCTTCCTCGTAGCTGACGAGCCCCTGCTCGAACAGGCCGAAGATCGACTGGTCGAACGTCTGCATCCCGTATTGCGACGTGCCCGCGGCGATCGCGCCCGCGATCAGGTGCGTCTTGTCCTTGTCGACGATGCAATCGCGGATGAAGGCGGTGCTGATCAGCACCTCGACCGCCGGCGCGCGGCCGCGGCCGTCTGCCCTCGGCAGGAGCCGCTGCGAGATCACGGCCTTGAGCACGCTGGCCAGCTGCAGCCGGATCTGCTTCTGCTGGTGGGGCGGGAAGACGGCGATGATTCGGTTGACGGTTTCCGTGGCGTCGAGCGTGTGGAGCGTGGAGAAGACGAGGTGGCCGGTCTCCGCCGCCAGCAGGCCGGTCTCGATCGTTTCGAAGTCGCGCATCTCGCCGACGAGGATCACGTCCGGATCCTGCCGCAGCGCGCTGCGAAGCGCCTGCGCGAACGATCGCGTGTCGACCGACACTTCGCGCTGGTTGACCATCGATTTGCTGTCGCGGTGGAGGAACTCGATCGGGTCCTCGACGGTCATCACGTGGGCCGCGCGCGTCTGGTTGATGTGGTCGATCAGGGCGGCCAGCGTCGTGCTTTTACCACTACCGGTGGTGCCCGTCACCAGGACGAGCCCGCGCTCTTCCTCGGCAATCGTCGTCAGCACTGGCGGCAGCCCCAGCTCCGCCGCCGAGCGAATCTGCATCGGGATGACGCGCAGCACCAATCCCACCGTGCCGCGCTGCTGGAAGATATTGCAGCGGAACCGTCCGAGGCCAGGAACGCTGTACGCGAGGTCGACTTCCTGGCTCTCCTTGAATTTCTGCCGCTGCGCCGTGGACATCACCGCCGCGCTCATGGCGACGACGTCCTCGTGGTCGAGCTTCTTCTCCTCGGTTGCCGGCTGCAGGACGCCCCGCACCCGCATCATGGGGAAGCTGCCGACCTTCAGGTGCAGATCGGACGCCCCATTGTCGACCGCGATTTTCAGGAGGTCGTTTACGTGCATATATGTGAATAGTGCTCTGAAGGGGCTAGGGGCTGGGGGCTAGCTGGGGCCGACCCGTGCGGCTAGCCCCGAGCCCCGACCGGCGCGGGGCGTCAGCCCCGCGCACTCAGGCCCGATTCGACTTTCTTATCGGCCGATCGCAGCGAAGCTTCTTCCGGGTAGACGTACGTCAGCCAGCCGTGCACATCCGGTACCTTGCCGTTGATGACGTCGAAGAACGCGCGCTGCAAGGCCTCGGTCATGGGACCCCGGCGCCCGCCGCCGATGACGATCTTGTCGACCGACCGGATGGGCGTCACCTCGGCCGCCGTCCCGACCACGAACACCTCGTCGGCGACATACAGCGATTCGCGCGGCAGGACCGTTTCCTGGACCGAGAAGCCGAGGTCGCGGGCCAGCGTCATCACCGAGTCGCGCGTGATCCCGCCGAGAATCGAGGAGGCGATCGGCGGCGTGTGAATCGTCTGGTCCCGGACGAGAAAGATGTTCTGCCCGCTGCCTTCGCTGATGTTGCCGTAGACGTCGAGCGCGATCGCTTCGGTGTATCCGTCGGTGATCGCTTCCATCTTGCTCAAGCCGGAGTTCGCGTAGTTGGCCGAGCTCTTCGCGGTGGCCGGCAGCGTGTTCGGCGCCATCCGTGCCCACGAGCTGATCTTCACGTCGCAGCCTTCCTCGAGCGCTTCCTGACCGAGGTAGGCGCCCCAGTCCCACAACAGAATCGCGGCGTCGACCGGGCAGGGGAACGGATTGACGCCGAGCGCCTCGTAGCCGCGATAGACGATCGGCCGGATGTAGCAGGCTTTCATCTGGTTCGCGCGGATCGTGTCGAGCACGGCCTGCTGCCAGCCGGACAGGTCGAGCGCATACTCCATGCGGTAAATCTTCATGGAGTGCTGCAGCCGCCGCATGTGGGCATCGAGGCGAAAACACGCGGAACCGCGCGGCGTCGCGTAGCACCGGGCGCCCTCGAAGACGCCGCTGCCGTAGTGGATGACATGCGACGCGATGTGAATCGTCGCGTCCTTCCATTCGACGAGCCGGCCGTTCATCCAGATCTTGCCCGTGCCCGGAAACGCCATCATTCAACTCCCTTAAGTGATTCTAGCATTTGGTGATTTGGTGATTTGGTGAATTGGCGGGGTAATTTGGTGAATTCGCACGCCGCTCGGCTGGCGGTATGCACCAATTCGCCAATTCCCCCAGTCGCCAATTCTGAGTGGTGTTACTGCGCTTCGCCGCAGAACGGGCAGCGATCCGAGCGGGCGTGCAGGGGCTTGCGGCAGTGCCAGCAGAAGCGCGGTTGCGGCGTCTCGCGCGCCTTCAGCCGCGTGTGAATGTCCTGCGCGAGATCTTCGGCGGGGCTTTCCGCCGGCGCCGGCGCGCGCGGCGTTCGCCGCGGCGCGCTTCCCCGGGCCGCCAGCACATCGTCGAGCAGCTCGCCGGCGCGCTGATAGCGGGCGTGGATCTCGGGCGCCATCGCCTTGAGGATGATGTCGTTGATCGATTTCGGGATCTTCGGGTTCTTCAGCCGCGGCGGCGTCAGCAGCTCGCCGGACATCAGGCGATCGAGATCGGACGGCGAAGGCGTGTCGTACGGCAAGTCGCCGGTGAGCATCTGGTACATCGACACGCCGAGGGAGTAGATGTCCGACGCGAAGACCGATTTGCCTTCGAACTGTTCGGGCGCCATGTAGGGCGGGCTGCCGATGACGGTGGTGCCGTGCGCCGCGATCTCGAGGAATCGTGACGTCCCGAAGTCGGCGACCTTCAGCAGGCCGCTGTCGGCGACGAGCACGTTCGACGGACGCAGATCGCGATGCAGCACGCCCTGCTTGTGCGCGTGGTCCACCGCGTTGGAGATCTGACAGGTGTAGTCGAGCGCGCGCGACAGATCGAGCGCGCCATCGCGCGCGATAATCGCCTCGAGCGTCTCGCCGGGAACGAACTCCATCACGATGAAGAAGACGTTCTCCTGCTTTTCGGCGGTCAGAATCGTGACGATGTTCGGGTGGTTGAGGGTGGCGAGCAGCCGCGGCTCACGCAGCAGCTCGCCGAAATCGACGCCCTGTTTGTGCGGGACCTTGAGCGCGACCTTCTTGTCGATCCAGGTGTCTTCCGCGAGGTAAACCGTTCCAAAGCCGCCGCTGCCGATCGTCTGGAGGATTTTGTATTTGCCGACGATCTGGCCGCGGAAGAACATCTGCGCGGGAGTATAGCAGCGAGCCGCGTCAGGACCACGAACCTCGCGACGCGCCGAACGCCGGTCTGATTGCGATCTTCGTGGTCCCGGCAGCCAATCTTCGCGATCTCTCCTCCTATAATGGCCGCGTGCATCGGTTTTTTGCGCCGGCGCTCGACCCGGGGGACGAGACCGTTGCGTTGCCGCGAGAAGAAGCGGAGCACCTGACACGAGTCCTGCGGCTGGCCGTCGGCGACACCGTCTCGGTGTTCGACGGCCGAGGCCACGAGTTTCTCGCGCGGGTCGCCAGCGCCGTGCGCCGCGACGTGCGGGTGCAGCTCGTGTCGCGCGCGGAGCCGGCGGCCGAAGCCGCCGTCGCCATCACGCTCGGCCAGGCGGTCCTCAAGGGCGACAAGATGGACGAGGTGATCCGCGACGCCGTGATGCTGGGAGTCGTCGCCGTGCAGCCGCTCGTCACGAAGCGGACGGAGATGACGGTCGCGCGCGTGCGCGACACGCGCGTCGAGCGATGGCGGCGCGTCGCGCTCGCGTCGACCAAACAGTCGCGCCGCGCGGTGGTGCCGGACGTGCGCACGCCGCTGACGCTCGAGGCGTACCTCGACGATCCGCCGGCGGCGCTCAGGCTCATGCTCGTCGAACCGGGCACTGGCGGGACCTCGGAGGACGTTGAATCGCTCGCGGCTTTACACGGCCGGCCGGCGCCCGCTGACGCCGTCGTGATGATCGGTCCCGAAGGCGGTTGGACCGCCGAAGAACGGGCTGCGGCGCAGGGGCGCGGTGTGCGCCTCGTCACGATGGGTCACCGGACGCTGCGCGCGGACGCCGTGCCGGTCGCGGCGGTCAGCGTGCTGCAGTTCCTCTGGGGCGACTTTGTAAGAAAGTTAAAAGTTAAAAGTTAAAAGGTAAAAGTTAAAGTAAAAGTGAAAAGTGAAAGAGTGAAAACCAAAATACAGAGTGAAAGGGCACTCGCTGTATTTCAACTTTTCACTTTTGACTTTTAACTTTTAACTTTAAAGTCCTGCGTCTTCACGTCCCCGTCCCCGAGGGTAAGACGCGAGGCGCCGGCGCGGTGCTCGTCGAGATAGGCCGGTTCGAACCATTCGCCCTGCTCCGCGGGATCGACCGTCGTCACGTAATACTCGCCAGGCGGGAGCCCTCGTAAGCGGTACTTCCCGGTTTGATCCGGCCGCGTCGTGGCGATTTGCCGTGCCTGCGGACGCCACAGCGACGGGTCCGTCGGGAAGGCGAGCACCGTGTAGTCCGGCATCGGCACGCCGGTGGTCGTCGTGATCGTGCCGCTGATCTCGTTGATCTTGTCGGTGAACACGATCGTGACGTTCGACAGCGTCTGTCCGCTACGCACGTCGATCGGCGTGTCGGTGACGTCGCGGCCGGCGACGGTCACGGACTTGAGCGTCCAGCCCCGCAGGTTGCCGTTGGATCGGACGAGATGCGTGCCGGCCGCGACGCCGCTCAGCGTGAAACGGCCATCCTTGTCCACCCGCGCGTTTGGCTGCGGGCCGAACGCGGACAGATCGGTAGACGGCGCCGTGATCCGCACCTGCGTGGCGTCCGGCGCCGGGCTCTGGCCGGGGTTGAAGACGACCGTGCCGGTCAACGTCGCGCCGCCGGACAGCATCACGGCGAGGCCGTCGATATCGCTGCCGTCGAGCGTGATCGGCTGCATCGCGAATTGCGGCGTCTCGCTGTCGCCGCTTCTCGCGCGGAGGATGTAGCGGCCCGGCGGGACATTGGCGATCGAGAAGGCGCCATCCCACTGAATGCGCCCGCCGTAGTTCTGGCCGATCTGCCCGCCGCGCCCGGATCCGTCAGGCATCAGGTTGACGTTGCCCGCGGTCGTCGCCGTGCCGTCCGGATTGGTGACGTGACCGCTGAGGCGCGACGTCCGCACCAGCTGCATGTTGAAGCTGATCTCGAGCGCCTCCTGGCTGACGCCGAGCGTGATCGGTCGCGCCTGCTCGACAGCCGTGACGCCGGGATAGTAGGTGGGCGCGTAATTCATCTGTTCCTGGTCGTCGCCGCCGCCCGCAAAAAACTGTGGGACATTGCCGCCGGCGAGCGCCGCTATCGCGGCGCCTCGTCCGCCGGGCCCGCCGGCGCGGCCGGCCGGCCCGCCCGGACCGCCGCGGCCGCCCGGTCCCATCTGGCCACCGAACCCGGGAATCCGTGTCAGCGCGTTGACGTAGTAGTCGCCGGGCATCAATCCCCACACCCGGTATTGGCCGCGATCGTCCGTCTGGGCCGTGCCGGCCTGGGTGAGACGCCGGTCGCCCTGCTGGTACTGATAGCGCATCACGCGCACCGTCGCGCCCGGTACCGCCTCGCCGTCCTCGTCGACAACCCGCCCCGAGATGACGCCGCCGCGCGGCAGGCTGAAGTCCACGCTTTTCAGCTGCTGACCGTCGAGGAGCTGCAACGGCGTGCCGGCCTGCAGCGGCCGGCGCTGTCCGTAGGACAGCGAAACGAATCCCGACTTCGACACGTTGAGCGTGTAGCGCCCCGCCGGCAGGTCGGTGATTTCGTAGGTGCCGGAGTCGTCGGTCAGCATGCCCCGGCCGCCCGGCAGTTCGGCGGCGTTGACGAAGACACGTGCGCGCTTGATCGGCCGCCCGTTGTCGGCGGCCACGACGCGGCCGCTGATCTTGCCGCTGGGCGCCGGTGTCGACGGCTGCGCGGGCGTGTCGCGCGCCGGCTGCTGCGGTCGCTGACCCTGACCCTGCGACTGACCGGGCTGCGCGCCCACCGTGACCACGACGGCGACCACGAGCGCGTGAATCGAGAAGGCGCGAAGCATGTCGCTTTATTAGACCTGAAGGGGCGTCAATCGGTTGACTGTCACGATTTTGTCATAGCCAGGCCTACCCAGCCATCCTCCTCGCCTTCCCACACGATTCGCGCGTGCGGAACGTCGTGTCCGCCTTTCTCGTCCGGCCGAAGCCGCGAAGCGGCGGAGGCGGACGCCGGACCTGTCATCGCTCGGACCACGTCGTCCCGCTCGGCTGCCAGGAGTCCGCTGACAATCAGCGTCCCGCCGGCGTCCACCGCTGCGAGCAGATCGTTGGCGGTTTCGATGAGGAGCGCACCGGTCAGGTTCGCGGTGACGACGCCCGCGCGTGGAAGCGGGGTCGTGCGCAGGTCGGCGACCGCGAAGGACACGTCGCGGGTGGCCGGGTTGAGGGCGAGGTTCTCGCGCGCGGCCTGCACGGCATCGGGGTCGTGATCGATGCCGAGCGCGCGCGCCGCGCCGAGCCGGTCAGCGGCAATGGCCAGCACGCCGGAGCCCGTGCCGACGTCGAGCACCGACAGCTGCGACAGGTCGAGCGTCTGCAGCGCCGCCAGGCATAGCCGGGTGGTGGCGTGGTGCCCGGTGCCAAAACCCATGGAGGGTGTAATAAAGATGACGTCGGGGCTAGGGGCTAGGGGCTGGGGGCTAGCCTGGTCAGGCAGCCTGCCTCGCCGACTTGTCCCGCCGAAGCGCCAGCGCGGAGGCGGAAGCTCGGCGGCCCTTGGTGGAGCGGAGGCGGGGGGCTAGCCGTCACACGCGGAGAGATCGTCAGACGCCCGACGGTGACGGGCTGTAAATCGGCTTGCGACCGGCGAGCCCAGTCTTCGTCCGGGACGTCGATGGCGGCGACTTGGAATTCCGGAGCCAGCGAGGATTGGGCGGTGTCGCGGGCCGACGCCGTCGAGAAGAACACGCGAATCGAGTCCGTGCGTTCTTCGACCGCGGTGGGAGAGAAATCGTCGATCGCGGCGTACAGACGATCTGGATCAGCCGCGCGAATCTCCAGGGCGGGGTACGCTTTCAACTCGCCAGACTACCCAATTACCCAATTCCCCAATTCCCCAATTACCCGATTCGTTTATCCGAACATGTCCTTGACGCGATCGAACAGATTGCGCTCGTCCTGCTGATCTTCGCGTGCGCGCGGTTCGAATTCCTCGGCCGGCAGCACATTCGCGAGCTCGTTGAGCAGGTGTCGCTGTTCGCGCGACAGTTTTCTCGGTGTCAGCACCTGGACGGTCGCGAACAGGTCGCCGCGCCCGCGTCCCGAGACGTCGGGCATCCCCTTGCCTCGCAGCCGTAGCGTCGTGCCGGTTTGGGTGCCCTCGGGAATCTTGACGGTTTCCTTGCCATCGAGCGTCCGCACGTGGATCTCGCCGCCAAGCGCCAGCGTCGTGAAGTTGACCGGAATCTCGCAGAAGAGATTGACGCCGTCGCGCCGGAAGAACTCGTGCTCCTGGACTTGAACCGCGACGAAAAGGTCGCCGGGAGGACCGCCGGCGGATCCGCCTTCGCCCTCACCCTGCACGCGGAGTTGCTGTCCCGTCGCGATGCCCGGCGGAATCTTCACCTTGATCTTGCGCTCGCGCGCCACGCGCCCTGCGCCGCGGCAGGTGATGCAGGGCTTCGTGATGATCCGTCCCGCTCCGCGGCACTGCGGGCAGGTGCGCGCGACGGTGAAGAACCCTTGCTGAGTCCTGACCTGCCCCTGACCTCGGCACTGCGGACAGGTCGTCGGGTTGGAACCCGGAGCCGCCCCGGTGCCGTGACAGGTGTCGCAGCTCTCCTGGCGGGGAATCTGAATCGTGGTCTCGACGCCGCGCGCCGATTCCTCGAATGAGAATCTCGAGGTCGTAGCGCAGGTGTCCGCCGCGCTGCGGACCGCTACGCCGCCGGCCGCCGCCAAAGAGATCGCCGAAACCGAAGATGTCGCCGAGGTTGCCGAGAATGTCCTCGAAGCCGGTGAAGACACTGGGGTCGAACCCTCCCGGGGCCGACGTCACACCGGCGTGGCCGAAGCGGTCGTACATCGCGCGCTTCTCGGGCTCGGCCAGGATGGCGTAGGCTTCGGCAGCTTCCTTGAACTTGTCTTCGGCCGTGTGGTCGCCCGGGTTCTTGTCGGGATGGAACTTCATCGCGAGCTTGCGATACGCGCTCTTGATTTCCACCTCGGTGGCGGTCCTCGCCACGCCGAGCACTTCGTAGTAGTCGCGCTTGCTCACGCCTTCGCCACCTTCACCATCGCGGGCCGCAACAGCCGATCGTTGAGCATGTATCCCTTGCGCAGCTCGCCGATCACCTCGCCTTCGCGATGATCGGGACTCGCCTCGTGCACCACCGCCTGGTGCACGTTGGGATCGAAGTCGGCGCCGAGCGCGTCGATCGGCTTCACGCCGTATTTGCCGAGGAGGTCGTGGAGCTTGCCGTGAATCAGCTCGACGCCCTTGCGGTACGCGGGGTCGCCGTCGCCGCTGTCCACGGTCAGTGCGCGGTCGAAGTCGTCCACCACGAGCAGCAGCTCCTGCAGGAGATCGACGACCGCCTGGTCGGACTGCTCGCGGCGCTCGCGCTCGATGCGCTTGCGGTAGTTGTCGAATTCGGCGCTCTTGCGCATCCACCGATCGCGATAGTCGTCGCGTTCGCGCTGCAGTTCGGCGGCGTCTGGCGGCGCCTCCACCGGATCGGTCACTGGATCTTCGGCCATAGGAACAAGGCTATCAGCTATCAGCGAAAGACTTCAGCCGCTCGCGGTCAGGTTACAGCTGGAAAAGCTGACAGCCGATCGCTGACAGCTGATGGCTCCGCTGAAGCCCATCTAATTCGGATCTTTCAACACGCGCGAGACCGCCTGCGCCGCGCCTTCGACGACGGCAATCGCGCGGGAGTAGCGCATGCGCGTCGGCCCGAGCACGCCGACGGTTCCAATGCCGGCGCCGCCATCGTCGTAGGTCGACAGGACGAGGCTGAACGGACGCAGGCTGGGGTCCAGGTGCTCGGCGCCGATGACGACCGTCAGCCCCGGACCGTCGATGTATTCGTTCAGCAGCTGGAGGAGCTTCTGTTTCTCGTCGATCATCTGCAGGAGCGCCTGCAGCGTGTTGACGGTCAGGCCGGTCGCATCGTCGAGCAGCGATGAGGTGCCCTCGAAATAAATCAGACGATCGTCGGGCAAATCGGAAAACGTCGACGACGCCAGCCGCATGGCACGCGCTCGCAGGGCGTCGAAGAGCAGCTGTTCTTCGTTGATTCGCTCGAGGACCGCTTCGCGCGCCCGATGAAGCGGAAGTCCCGAAAACTCCTCGTTGAGGTAATTCGCCGCCTGGCGCAGCTCGTCGGCCCCGAGCGGCTCGCCGACGTCGATGACTTTCTGAATCACGTGCCCGCCGCTGGCGACGATGACGACGAGGATGCGTCCGCCACCGAGCGGGACGAACTCGACGCGGTCGAACACGGCCGCCTCGTGCGCGGGCCGGATCGCGAACCCGACGCTGCGCGACGATTGCGAGAGCACATGCGACACCTGCGGCAGGACCGAATCGAGCAGGCGATCGGGGCTGTCGCGTCGGAGACGGGCCTCGACGGCGTCCGCCGCCCGAGTCGGCCGCTTGGTCTCGAGCAGAAGATCCACGTAGAACCGGTACCCGCGGTCCGTCGGGATGCGTCCCGCCGAGGTGTGCGGCTGCTGGACGTAGCCCTCTTCCTCGAGCCGCGCCAGGATGTTTCGGACGGTCGCCGACGACACACCCAGCCCGGCCGCCGTCACGAGCAGTGACGAAGCGACCGGCTCGCCTGAGGTGATGTATTCACGCACAAGCGCCGCCAGAACGCGACGGGAGCGATCAGGACCTTCCATTAGCACTCTAGTCTTGGGACTGCTAAGCCCATTATACAGGGGTCGCGGCCGTAGCCCAACCTCGTTCGCCCTAAGTGGCAATTCCAGAGTGTTTAGGCACCCCGGTCACCGCCGCGAGCGGACGCCCCATCCCTTCTGCTGGAACGTCATCGCCGGAATACAGACCCCATAAGTACGGCAGAAAGAACGCCAGCGCCACCAGGAGGGCGAGCGCGAAAACGATGGCCAGCCGTTTCTTGAGCCGCTCCTTCGTCCGTCGCCTCATATGCCGGCCCGGGTCGCGAGATCGCGGCCGGCTGCCCGCGCTGTCATGACCACCTCGTCTCGATCGACCTTGACGGGCATGAAGTCGTCGACCAGCAACTCGCCGTCGACGATGGTTGTCCGAACATCGCTGCCTCTGGCGGCGTACACAAGCGTGGAGTATGGATCAGGTCCTGGCGCGATATGCGGCCGATCGCGATCGACCACAATCACATCCGCCTTCTTGCCGACCTCGAGTGAGCCGATGTCGCCCTCGAGCCCGAGCGTGCGGGCGCCGGCCCGCGTCGCCATCCACAGCACGTCGCGGGCAGGAAGGATCCCGGGCTGCCGGCGCATCGCTTGAAGCACGGCAGCCAGGCGCATCTCCTCGAACATGTCGAGGCGGTTGTTGCACGCCGCGCCGTCGGCGCCAAGCGACACGGTAATCCCGCGAGCCCGCATCTCCGGTACTGGTGAAATGCCCGACCCAAGCTTCAGATTCGATCCCGGGCAATGCATGACCTTGATGTCGTGCTCGGCCAGCAGCTGCTGATCGGCCTCGTCCACCCAGACGCAATGCGCGGCGCACAAGTGAGGCGAGGCGAGGCGCACCGCCGACAGGTATTCGATGTTCGTACGCGAACCCGAGCGCTCCTTCACGATCGCGATTTCATCGCGCGATTCCGAGGCGTGGGTGTGAACGAGCGCCTGATGCTGCTCCGAAAGTGCCGCGACCGCCTCGAGCAGCTCGCGCGAGCATGAAACGGCGAACCGCGGCGCGAAGGCGGCCTGCAGGCGCCCGCCCTCGGCGCCGTGCCAGCGCTTGCGAATCGCGACGCTCTCGTCGATGGAGCGGAGCGTCTCCTCCTGCAGCCGCTGCGGCACCTGCGCGTCGAAGTCCATCATGCACTTGCCAATCGTCGCGCGCAGGCCGCTTTCGGCGACGCTTTCGAACACCACGTCGGTGTCGTGGACCGTTTCCATCGTGAGCACGGCCGTGGTGCCGCTTGCCAGCAGCTCGGTCGTCGCCAGGCGGGTTGCCGCGCGGAGTGTGGCGGGGGAGTGCGCCGCCTCCATCGGCCACACGCGCGTCCGGAGCCACTCCATCAGCGGCAGGTCGTCGGCGAATCCACGGAAGAGCGTCTGGCACAGGTGGATGTGTGTCTGGATGAAGCCAGGCAGGATGTAGCCGCCGCGAGCCTCGACGACACGATCGTGGGGTTCAGCGATGTTCGGGCCGACGGCCGCGATGCGTCCGTCCTTGATCGAGACGTCGCCCTCGACGACGTCGAACCGGTCGTTCATCGTCAGGATGATGCCCGCGCGTAACAGGAGTGACATGTAGGGGCCGACCTATGTGTCGGCCCCCGGGCGGACACGCTGGTCCGCCCCTACGACTGCGGGCGGCGTCCATCTCATCGAGGTGGGATGTTCCTTGCCGTGCTTCACTGCGATCAGCTCCGCGAGGATGCTGACCGCGATCTCCTGCGGCGTGACGGCGCCGATGTCGAGGCCGATCGGCGCGTGGACGCGTGTCAAGAGATCGGGCGGCATCTGATCCTCGACGAGCGCCTCGTAGATGCGCGCCACTTTCGCGCGGCTTCCGATCAGGCCGAGATAGCGGAGATCGCGCGGCGCCAGCGCCCGCAGCGCCTCGAGGTCGTTGGTATGGCCGCGCGTCACGATGACGACATAGGCGTGCGACGGAAGCTTCGCGCGCGCGATCCAGGCGGGGATGTCGTCGACGACGACCTCGACGGCGGTCGGGAAGCGCTCGACGTTCGCAAACTTCTCGCGGTCGTCGGCGACGTGGACCCTGAAGCCGACCTCGCCCGCCAGCCGCGCCAGATGGAAGCCGACGTGCCCGGCGCCGACGATGTAGAGCTCCGGCGACGGTTCGATCGGCTCGATGTAGACGTCCATCTGCCCGCCGCAGACGAGTCCGGTCTCCTGCGCGAAGTCGTCGGACAGCTCGTAGTGCACCATCTCGGGCCGGCGGCTCAGGATCGCCTCGCGCGCCTTGCCGAAGGCGTCGTTCTCGTAACAGCCGCCGCCGATGGTCCCGACGATCCGGCCGTCGGCGAACACGAGCATCTTGGCGCCGACGCGCTGCGGCGTGGAGCCGGTGGTCGAGACGATCGTGACGAGCGCCGCCGGCTCGCCGCGGTCGAGGGCGGCCGCGACGGCGGCAAAGACTTCGCGGTTCACGGAATGATTATAGAGGGGTCGGGTGGGCTGGCAGGGCGGGTGGCAAGTGGGCCGAGGTCGGGACCTAGGCTCGCACCTTCCTGACCTGTCGACCTACTCCGAGCCCTTCGCTGCCTCAGCGATGGACGTCGCAGACCTGATTCGGTTCGGTGCCGGCGATGAATGCCTCGTTGATCACCTTGGGACAGTACGGCGTGGCGATTTTTCCGGTCTCGGCGTCGATGTTCGTGAAGGCGAGCCCTTCGGGGACGTCGAACGGCACGCTGGCCCGTCCGGCGAGCGCGGCTTTCATGAACTGGGTCCAGATGGGCAGCGCCGCCCTGGCGCCGCTCAGGCCGACGGGCTGGTTGTCGTCGAACCCCACCCACACGACGGTGAGCAGCTCCGGTGTGAAGCCGACGAACCAGGCGTCGCGCAGGTCGTTGGTCGTGCCGGTCTTTCCCGCGGCGTCGAGCGTGAAGCCGGCGGACCGCGCCGATGCCGCCGTTCCCTCGTTCAGCACACTGCGCATCATGTTGGTGACGAGATAGGTCGTCTGCGGCTTCGCGATGGCCTTTTGCGGCGGGGCGTCCTTCCGGGTGATGTCCTTGCCGCCGCGCGTGATCTGCAGAATCTCCTTCAGCGGCCGGATCCAGCCGCCGTTCGGGAACAGCGTGTACGCCGTCGCAATCTCCAGCGGTGTCGCTTCGAAGACGCCGAGCGCGATCGACGGATACGCTTTGGGCGGATTGCCGACGCCCAGGCTCTTCCACAGCGCGGCCACCCGGTCGTAGCCGGCCTGCTGCGCGACGTGGATGGTGCCCAGATTCCGCGAGTGCGCGAGGGCGTGGCGGTAGGTGATCGGCCCGTCGTAGGTGTGCTCGTAATTCTCCGGCGTCCACACCTGGTCGTCGAACTCGAACGTTTCCTGTTCGTCGAGCGTGATGGAGGCCGGCGTGATGTCATGACGTTCCAGCGCGAGCGCCTGCTCGAACGCCGCGAGGAACACGAACGGCTTGAAGACCGACCCCGGCTGGCGCCGCGACAGCACGGCGCGATCGTATTGCGACTGGTTGTACGAGCGGCCGCCGACGAACGCCAGGATCTCGCCGCTCCTCGGATCGACCGCGATGAGCGCGGCCTCGGCCTTGCCGCGCTTCCGCTTCGCCAGCTGGTTGTCGACCCCGATCAGGCCGTTGCGCACGGCGTCTTGCGCCACGCGCTGGAGGTGAAGATCCAGCGTGGTGTACACCTCGACCGGCTGATCGGTCGTCGTGGTCAGGCCGGGGTATTGCTCGCTGAGCATCTGACCGACGAAGTCGACAAAGTACGGCGCCTCTGCTTCGAGGGCGCGCGGGACGATGGTGAGCGGTTCGTGCTGGGTGCGGGTCGCGACGTCGGCGCTGATGTAGCCGGAGTCAGCCATCGCGCCGAGCACGACGTTGCGGCGATCCTTGCAGCGCGCCGGGTTGTTGAACGGCGACAGCGCCGACGGCGACTGGAAGACGCCGGCGATTGTCGCAGCCTCGGCCAGCGAGACGTTGCTGACGTCCTTTCCGAAGAACAGCCGCGAGGCCTCCGCGACGCCGACGATCCCGAACGATCCGCGTTGGCCGAGCGTCATGTCGTTCAGGTACATCTCGAAGATCTCGTCCTTCGAGGCGCGTGCCGTGATGATGAGCGACACCCACATCTCGAGCAGCTTGCGGCGCCACGACTTCTCCCGCGCGGCCTGGAGCGTCATCTCCGGAAACATCTTGGGAAGAAACACGTTGCGCGCCACCTGCTGCGTGATGGTGCTGCCGCCCGCGGTGTAGCCGCGCTTGCCGCGAATGTTCGAGATCACGGCACCGACAATCCCGATGGGATCGACGCCGGGATGCTCGAAGAAGCGGCGGTCCTCGATCGCGAGCACCGCCTGGCGCATGCGATCGGGAATCACGGAGAGCGCGACGGCACGCCGCTTTTCACGCTCCCCCTGGCCGAGCGACGTCAACACCGGCGCGTCGAGGATCAGCCGTTCCGTGATTTTCGATCCCAGCTCGAGCTGCAGGACGTGATCGGCGATCCGCGGCCGTGCCGGCGGTTTCTTGGGCGCCGCACGGCCCGGCGCCGGCGGACGCTCGAACAGGACGCGGACGATCTGCCCCTTGAAGCTCGGCGAGCGCGGCATGATGCTGACCTCGCCGGCGCCCACGGCGAACTCGCCGGGCTTCTCGATGTGCTCGCGGTGCGCGTACCCGAGATCGTTCAGCCGGTCGATCAGCCCCTGGTCGGTGAGCGCCTGGCCGCGGCGCAGCTCGAGAGGACGCGCGAAGACCTGCGGCAGCGTCGTGTCGCGCTCACCATGAAGGCGCGCGTCGATCAGACGGCCGAATGTGACGGCATAGTAGGTCGCGACGAAGCACAGGATGACGGTCGGCACCGCCGCGATGGCCGCTCCGACGCGCACCCAGCGTTTGCGCCAGATCGCCGCGACGCGGATACGCACCACCGCCGCCTTTGAACGGCTCGGCTTCGATCGGGCACCTTTCACCGAGATGGATCTCCAGGCAGGGTATCGGTCACAGACGGCTAGCCCCCAGTCCCTAGCCTCTAGCCCCTAGCCCCGACTTTTTCAGATAGTGACAACCCAGTGACGCCCCAGGTCGAGGGGCAGCTCCTCGTCCAGCCGGTCGACCAGCGCCGGGCCGTACTGGTTCAGGAACGACACGAAGCCGATCGTCCGTTCCTGTGCGTGGCCCCCGGGGAAGGCGAGGGCGCGAGCGTGGATGAACTGGCGGCGCAGCGTTTCGTCGCGCCGCTTGGCTGCCTGAATCATCTTGTTGTGCAGCGTCTGGAGGTCGCGCTGCATCCGTTCGAGCGTCGATCGCGCGGCGCCTTCGAGCGTCGGATCGAGCGCCGGGATCGCCTGCATCAGATGCGTCATCTGCGTCTCGATCGCGGACGACGCGGAGGTAAACGATTCTTCGACCGCCGGCGGAATCTGGGTCTTGAGCAGCTCGTTCAGCGCCGCCTCGTCCTGCGCCTGCAGCGCCTCGAGGGGCAGCTTGTACTTCGTCAGGAATCGCAGCGCCGCGGAATCGAGCAGCGTCGCGGTCGCCCGCGGGTAGAACAGCGGCATCGGCACGCCGAAATGCTGGTAGACACCGCGAAGCTGGCCGAGGTACGCCAGCTCGTTCGGCCCCGCGACGTAACAGATCGTCGGAAACAACGTGTCCTGCACGATCGGGCGCAGCAGCACGTTGGGGCTGAAGCCGTCCGGGCGCTCGGTGGCCTGCGAGACGAGCGCCGGCGCCGCAAACTGCTGATCGCCAACCACGAAGTGGCCGTCCTGCTGGCGGATGGAGCGTCGCCCTTTATCAGCGCCGTCGAGGTGGAAGAGGGCGAGGGTATCGTCCTGCGCGTGCACCTGCGCGTGGTAGCCGCGCGCCGTGAGATCGGAACCAGCCAGAGCGGCCAGCTTGACCGTTTGCCCCGGCATCGACAGCTCGCGCGCAAAGACCTGGCTGACGAGCGGCTTCGATGCCGGATCGGACGAATCGTAGACCACGAGCCCGCGCGGACCCAGAACCTCTTCGAGCCAGCGGCCGAACGCCTCGGCCATCCCGGTGCCCGGCGCGTAGGCGCGCCGCAGCGCCGTCAGCAGCGATTCCTTGAATTCAGTGGCCGGAAGAACCGCGCTCAGATCCGCGAGCGCTTTGTGAATGCTGTCATCGAGTCGGACGGTCGAGACCGGGACCGGGTCGGCGCCGGGGCGCGGAGGCAGCGACAGCGTGCGCGGCGTCAACTCGCTGTCGAACACCGAACACGATCGCACTTCCTCCCAGTCGTGGTCCTCCGCGTCGATCCAGAAGACGGCGACCGCTGGCACCTGATGGTCGCGCGCGACTTGTTCCGCCAGTTTCAGCGCGGTGATGGCCTTGAGCAGGGTGAACAGCGGCCCGCCGAAGAGTCCCGCCTGCTGGCCGGTGACGACGGCCACGGTGTTTCGGTCGGCGAGGAGGCGCGCCGCCTCGCGTGCGCGCGGCGGGGCTTGTCGCCGCTCCTGCTGAGCTCTCAGGATCGTTGCAATCTCCGCGCGCCGGCGATCGTGGGACTGTGTTCGCGCGATCGCCTCCGCCCAGGCGGCGCGATCGGATGGATCGCCGGAAAAAAACGGCGCGACCGATCGAAAGTCGTACGCGTAGTCGGCGGCCAGGCGCCTGATCCACGGAAACCGGCGAACGTCGACCGGCATGCGCACGGAAGTATCGGGGTCAGACCGGGACTTCGGGTCTGACTCCGGCGTGGAAGTCTCCGCGGAGTTGACTTGCACCAGAACGCCTACTGTCTCAAACGCTTGCTCGGACTGTCAAGCAAACCGCGTCGCTATTCGATTGATCCAACAGCACTAAGACGCCGACAGGCACGCGTCGGTTGCGTCAATTTCGTGTTACCATTTCCTCGCCTTCCTCGCGAGGAGTTCATCACTGAACACGGAAGCTGCCGCCACAGCGCCTCCAGATGCGTTCGGACCGTTTCGTGTTCTTCATCAGATCGGTGCAGGGACTCTTGGACCGGTGTTCCGGGCGTACCGATCCGGAACGCGAGCGGCTCGTCGCGATCAAGCTCTTCAAACTCGATCTGCCGCCTGAGCAGGTCCACCGGCTCGTCGGGGCGTTCGAACGTCTGATCGCCGCCGAGCTGACCCATCCGACCTTGTCGGCGCCGCGGGCCACCGGCATCGCGGACGTCGCCGCCTACCTCGTCCAGGATTACATCGGCGCTGAATCGCTCGACCTCACCGTCCGGGAGCATGGCGCAGCGCCGCCAGCCGACGCGCTGCGCGTGGCGGTCCAACTCGCGGACGCACTCGACTGCGCCGCATCGGTCAACATCGTTCACGGCGCGCTGCATCCCCGCGACGTGCTGCTCTCGGCCGACGACACGCGGCTGACCGGCGTCGGCGTCGCGCGGGCGCTCGAGCAGGTCGGCGTCACGGCTCCGGTCCGGCGTCCGTATACGGCCCCGGAGCGGATGGCTGGGGCGTTCTGGGATCGGCGCGCGGACGTGTTCAGCCTGGCGGCGCTGCTGCACGAATTGCTCTGGGCCCGCCGCGTGTCCGCCCTCGGCGCCGATGCGGGGGACGCGCTCACACCACTCGAGGGCGGCGACCCGGCCGCGCTGCGTGCCGCGTTCGGCCGTGCCCTCGCGGAGGATCCGGAAGAACGGTTCGCGACCGCTCGCGAATTCGCTGAGGCCCTGACTCGGGCGTTTCCTGGAGTCAGCGCCGACAGCGCGCCCGTCGCGGTTGCGCAACCAGCCACACGAGGGTCGCGCATGGAACATGAACCGCGATTACCGCTGTCTGTTTCTGAGAATGCTGCTGAAGACGCCGTTTCCGAAGACAAGGCGCTTTCCATCTTCGAGGACGACGCGGCGATTGAACCGTCGGTCGAGCGGTACGAGGACGTGGACCTCGAGCCGGTCGCCCGTGAACGTGACCTGTCTGTCGAAGAGGTGCCGGTGGCCGGTCCGGTCGGCTTGATCACGGGACACGACCCGGCCGCGCTGACACCGCTCGATCGCGCGCGCTCGGCCGTGTGGCCGCTGGTGCTCGCGCTGACCGTCGGCCTTGCGATGGGTTTCGCGGGCGGGTACGGCGTCGGCAGCCACGATCGCAGCCAGGCGGCCTCGTCCGCCGGTCGCGAGTTCACCGAAAACGCCGTCGCCGACGCGCCGAAGAAGGATGCGGACACGGCGCGCGGTCTGGGGCGCGCCGAAGCGCCGGCGGCGACACCAACGCCGGCAAAAGACAGTAGCGGGCCGGTTCGGCCCGCCCCGGCCCCGACGGCTTCCACGGGGCGAAAACCGGACACGACGCCCGCCGCGGCGACCGCCGCCGCCGCGCCGTCGGCCGCCGCATCCGGACGTCTGTTGATTCGCTCCACGCCCGACGGTGCGGCGGTCTCGGTCGACGGACGCGATTACGGCAAGACGCCGGCAACGGTTCGTGACCTTTCACACGGCCCGCATCAGGTCCGCGTCACCCGGGACGGGTATGCTGCTCAGGACCGGCGGGTCGTCCTCTCGTCGTCGCGGCCCTCTCAGTCGGTGAACGTCGCGATGGTGCGAACGCCGGCACCGCCGCCATCCCGAAGCGCCGCGGCGGCGCCAGCGCCGCCCGCGGGCACGCCGACGACTGGCCGCTCGGCCGGGGCGCTGGCAGTCGACTCGCGGCCGACTGGCGCGAGGGTGTTCCTCGATGGCAAACCGGTCGGGACTACGCCGCTGATGGTGCCATCCGTGGCGGCCGGCGACCACGCCATACGCCTCGAGCTTGACGGATATCGGCCCTGGGCCTCGTCCGTCCGCATGGTCGCGGCCGAGAGCAATCGGGTCACG